>NZ_QAVX01000010.1 GCF_003121485.1 Dyella sp. C11
CCCTAGTTTTCTTACTTTTCCCGCGAGCCCCGACCTCGACACGGGTAGGTTGGGAGGGAGGGTTAGTTGTGTAAGTGAGTCAGGTCATGTTCCGCATGCGGTCGCGACGGCGATCGCTCGGTGTCGGATAGAACGGAATGGACGCCAGCACCGGACCACCGATGGCCTGCTCCACCTGCCATACCGAGCGTGCGCGCGGATCGAACCACACCAGCGCGAACAGCAGGCCCAGTGGCAGGAAGACCGACAGGCCCATGCCTGCCAGGCCGAAATGCATGAAGCGCAGGCCCGACGGCGCCAGCGGCATCACCGCCGGGTTCTGCACCAGGAAGGTCAGGCCGCGCTGCTCCGCATCGAGATTCATCGACACACGGGCGTTTTCACGGCGCTTGAGCAGATCCTGGTACACGTCACGGTTGACGTTGTAGTCACGCGTCAATTCGGCAACGACGTTTTCGGAATTGGCAATGCGGGCACTGCGCTGCAATTCCGACTGCAACATGGATTCACTCGCACCCATGCGCGCCGCCGCGGCAGCACTCGCCGCGCGCGCCGACACCAGCTGCGACTTCATCTGCTGGTAGGCCGGGTTGAAGGACACGTTGTTGTCCAGCGCCGTCGGCGTTCCTGCCAGTTGCGCGGCCTGCTTGCGCTGGTCGGAGTCCGCCAGCTGCTTCTTCAGGTCCTCGATCTGGTGACGCAGGCGCACGACATCTGGATACGAGTCCGTATACGTCAGCAGCAGCTTGTTGAGTTGCGCCTGCTGCTCGCCCAGCTGGGCCTGCAGCACGCCATCGGCGGTCTGCACCGTGCTGACTTCCGATTCGCCACTCAGCTGCGATGCCAGCGAACCTTCCTGCGAGCGGCGCTCCATCATGTCCATGCGCGCCGATTCAATTTGCGTGCGCAGCTGGCTGATGCGTGCCGCCGTGTCGGCTTCGGTGCCGGGACGCGCATCGGCATTGGCGTCGCGATAAGCCTTCAGCTTGTCTTCGGCGTCGGTGAGCTTGGCGCGATACGCCTCGACCTGGCTATTGATGAATTCGTAGGCTTCGCGACTTTCGCGCTGCTTCGATGCCAGGCTTTCGCTGATGAACAGTTGCGCGAATGCGCGCGCCACCTCGTAGGTGCGCTTGGCATTGTTGTCGCTGTAGGTGATGGTGATCAGGTTGTCATGCGTGATCTGCACCAGGGTGCGCGCCTTGATGCCCTCGGCAATGCGGTCCTGCTCCACCGGCGTCGGATGATCGACCATCCAGCCACCCGCTTCGAGGATCTTGCCCATCACCTTGCGGCTGAAGATCACGTCACGCGCCATGTTCGCGCGGTTCTTGTTGGCGGTCGGCGCTGCCGCGCCTTCCATCAACGGCGTGATGATGCTGCTTTCCTGCGCAAGGATCGTGGTGGATGCCATGTACTTGCGCGGCCACAACATGCCGGCAGTCAGTGCAGCCAACGCGATCAGTGCAAACGCAACTCCCAATGCCAGACGGCGACGGCGTGCTTCGTTGATCAACGCCGGCACCAGGCTTGCCATCGGCCTGAGTTCTCCGCTCATGGCGACGCCCTCCCTTCCCCTGCTGGCGGTCTTAGAACGACCGCATTGGTACGGTGACAACATCCCCCGGCTGCACCGGGTAATTGGTGGCGAGATCGCCCTTCTGCAGCACCTTGTCCAGGCGTACCGCATAAGGCGTGGTCACGCCGTCCTTGCCTTCGCGATACAGCTCGGTGCGATCAGGCGCGGCAAATTCGGTCGTACCGCCCGCGGCAAGCACGGCGTCCAGCACCGTCATGCCCTGGCGATAAGGAAGCGATACAGGTGTGCGTACGGCGCCCGTCACGCGTACGCGGGAAAGGTATTCGTGGCTGCGCAGGGCTGTCAGGATCACCGCGACCTGCGGGTCGCGAACGTAGGACTGTAATTTGTCCTTGATCTCCGCGGCAACCTCTTCCGGCGTCTTGCCACCGGCGACCACATCGCCAATCAGTGGCACCGTGATCTTGCCGTCCGGCCTTACCGGCACGCTCACACTGAGGTCCTGGTTCTGCCAGACCGTGACCTGCAACTGGTCATCCACACCGATCTTGTATGTGGTTACCGCCTGGGCGGTGGGGTCGATCTTCGGTGCTTCAGTGGAACCGCGGCCCGTAGCGCAGGCGGTCAGCAATGCAGATACGCAAACAGCAAACAACACAGGAAGAAGTTTCATGGCGAGCCCCCTGCCCACAAAGTGTGAACTGCGTCGCCTTCGAGTATATCCACGCCCCCAGAAAACTTGACAAAACCATTAGTTCTATGTCTTGCCGCACATGGATTTAGGGAAAACCGCCGTCGCGCAGCAAGCCATCGGACAGCAAGGCATCGGCAACCGGCGACCCCTCAACGAACAGGCCTTGTGTCATCGCCAGGTCGCCAAGCCAGCTCCGGCGGATTTAGACCGTTTGGCCGATGGATGACACCGGGCACCGCGACCACGCGACCGCTACTTGCCAATCACGCCCAGCCGTCCAGCCTAGACAGCCAGGCCTTCACCCACGAATCGAGGAATACACCCCGTGACCACGACGCCCGCCATCACTCCCTTCAATGCCACGCCCTTGGAAGGGCGCACGGTTCTAGTCACCGGAGGCGCGCAAGGCATCGGCCGTGGCATCGCGCAGGCCGTGCTTGGTGCGGGCGGCAACGTTTTCATCGGCGATCTCGATGTGGAAGCCGGCAACGCATGCATCGAGGAATGGAACGCAGGAAAACGCGCGGGGTTCACGACGCTCGACGTATCCCGTGAAACCAGCATCAAGCGGTGGACGGCGGCTGCACTAAAGCACTTCGGCCATATCGACGGCCTGGTGAACAACGCCGGCATCGCCAACCCGCACGCCGCTCCATTGAGTGAATTGGCACTCGAAGACTGGAACCGCTACCTCGCGACCAACCTCACCGGACCCTTCCTCTGCAGCAAACACGCACTGCCGCATTTGCGCGAGCGCCAAGGCGCCATCGTCAACATCGCTTCCACCCGTGCACTGCAATCAGAACCAGACTCGGAAGCCTATGCCGCCACCAAAGGCGGGCTACTCGCATTCACGCATGCATTGGCCATCAGCGCCGGGCCCGAGGTGCGCAGCAACGTCATTCTTCCAGGCTGGATCGCCACCGACGCCTGGCGCAAACCTTCCGAGCGATCCGCGCCGAAGCTCAGCAAGCGCGATCACGCGCAACATCCGGCAGGCCGGGTTGGCACGCCGGAAGATATCGGTGCCCTGGCCGTCTATTTGCTGTCTTCGCAGTCGTCGTTTGTTACAGGGCAGCACTTTGTGGTGGATGGAGGCATGACGGTGAAGATGCAGTACGAGTAAGCGCATTGACCGAATGCCCCTCCAGGTCATCGTGCCATGAACGATCTCATCCAAATGAATGAGGCCTCTTTGCTCAAATCGACCTAGATTGTGTCGACCACGACATTGAGGGGCCGACCATGTCCGCAGCCATCCTTGATACCTATGCCGCGAAAGTATTGAACGCAGCCAATGAGCAGCACCCGAGTTTCGCTTCGGAAATGACACGGTACGTACGAGCGCTTCGTGACTATTTCGTCGAGCTGGGACCGAGCCGATTCAAGGAGGTTGCTGACGCGGTGATGCGTCATCCCGTCAAGGCCTTGATGCATTCCGATCCCTTCACTTGGCGCACCTATGACAAGCCGCGCGGCTACGCAGGGGATGCGGTGATGCTGGACTACATCTACGGCCCGCAGTTTGCGAACCCTCCCTGCCCCAGCCAAGCCGCACAGCGCTTGTACCTCTACAGCACCAACTCACACTCCTGCCAAGGGGTTCGATACCGGCGAGACCAACTCGCCATTGCCATCGACAGGGCAGCGGTAGACGTAGATTCACCAAGAATTCTCGCTTTGGCATGCGGCCATTTGCGCGAACTTAGTTCGTGTCGGGCATTCGCCATGAAGCGCAACCTTGAGATCGTCGCCATGGACCAGGACAAACTCAGTCTTGACCAGGTAGAACGCGACTACGGGTCTTATGGAGTTCAAATTCTCCATGCCGGCGTGCGCGAGATCTTAAAAGGTCGCATCGACCTCAGAAACTTCGACCTCATTTATGCAGCAGGCCTATTCGACTACCTTCCCGATGAAGTCGCACGCCCTCTCATCGTGCGTTTGTTCCAGGCCCTTAATCCTGGAGGACGATTGCTCTACGCCAATTTTGTCCCGGAGATCGAAGACTGCGGATACATGGAAACTTTCATGGATTGGCACCTGCTCTTCCGAACCAAGTTCGAAACACTGGATTTGGCTCATGGCGTCAGCATCACCGAACTCTCCGACCGCAAGCTTTGGACTGACCCTCTGAACACGATGGCGTTTGTTGAACTGGTCAAAGCGCCCAGCTCACCTCAAGAGGTGGAAGATGGTTGACGGCTTAGCCCCGAGAAAGAATCAACACACGCACCAGATCAGACTGTCGCCTGGTATTTGTCTTGGCAAACAAGGCACGCAAGTGCGTTCTGACTGTATTGAGGGAGACGCTGGAATCCTCAGCCGCTTCTTGCAATGAATTCCCCGCAGCTAATCGCTGGGCCAGACAGGCTTCTGCCGAAGTAAAACCCCAAAGCTCCTGCCAGTGCGCGCGGTGGTTCGACAGCACACAAGTCTGCGTTTCCGAAATGAACAGCATGATCCCGGCATCCGGCTCGCCCCACTGCGCGTCAGCCACCTGATCAATGGGACAGGCTTTCAGGGAGGCCTGCCAACGCCCGACAGGGTCATGCACTCGCATGGAAAAGGGCTGGGGGCATGCGATCGACGCTGTGCGCACGTAAGCGTGCAATTGATTCGATTGAGCACGAGTGGGCAGACTCAACCGACCATCCAGGCTGCGCTGATAAATCGCCCGGGCCTCGAGTCGCTCGGCCGACGTGTTGGCGAATCGAATGACGCCGCGTCGGTCCAGGATGATCACGCCATCTTCAAGACGATCGAGCGACGCGCGAAAAGTACGCGCCAAGGTTTCCATCCATCCCAGGCGTTGCTGTAACAAATAGGCGGTACGCAAGTGCGGCAACAAGGATTGAGCTTGCTGCCGCTCTGCCGGCTTGAAGTACCCCTCTTTGCTCTGGCGATTGATGGACAGCACCGTCATTTGCGACAGCCCGTCATGCCTGAGCAACAGTGCCATGCCGTGCTCGATTCCCAAGGGTTTGAGTACCTCGGAATAGAAGCGCGACGAATACAAGGCTCGGGGTGGAAGCAAACCTTTGTCGTCAGCGAGCCCCTCACGAAACAACTGTTCGCCACCATGGATGTACCACGGATGTTCGTGCGCGAGGTTCTTGAAGCGAACGGCCAGATCCGTATCGACGCCCACCGACTTATCAATCACACCTTGTTGGTGCAACACGTCATGGGAATGAAAGGCGACGGCGTGGGAGCGAAAGGCATCTCCCACTGCACTGAGGAACGGCCGCCAGTCGGCAGCCGTCGGACTCATGTCGTACAGGCGATCAAGCAGCCCCGACAACGCAAGCTGCGCCATTGGCTTGCCCTCGATGTCCCCCGGTTTCAGGCTCTCGCCAATCCAGTGAGGAGGCAATACAACTTAGGCAATGCCCGCCCCAAATGCTGCGTCCGGCTGCGAGGCGTCAACGGGCCGGCGAAGGCAGGATAATCGCGTTGACGTACTGCCTATCCAAAACCGAAAGACAGCCCAATGGGAAATCCGGGCCAAACAGCGGGCAAAGAAAAAGCGCTTAGATTTCTCTAAGCGCTTTTTCAATTGGTGGGCCGTGAAAGATTCGAACTTTCGACCAATTGATTAAGAGTCAACTGCTCTACCAACTGAGCTAACGGCCCTGAAACTGATTTTTCTTACTTGATCAACTGGGGTGGAAGATGGGACTCGAACCCACGACCCTCGGAATCACAATCCGATGCTCTAACCAGCTGAGCTACATCCACCGCATTGTTGAACTGGCGCGCCCGACAGGAATCGAACCTGCAACCGTCGGCTTAGAAGGCCGATGCTCTATCCGGTTGAGCTACAGGCGCTTGTGCACATTGTGCATAGCATCTGCATGGTCGGGGCAGAGGGATTCGAACCCCCGACATCCAGCTCCCAAAGCTGGCGCTCTACCAGGCTGAGCTATACCCCGATTTCGAAACCTTCAACCTTCTCGGGCCGAAGCTTTGAAATGCTACGGGTGACACCTAGCCTAGTCAATCCGTATCAAAGCACCGAACACACTAAACGTTACGTCCGGTCCACTTGGCGATTCACTGCCTTGCGGCGCAAGCCGTGATGCGAACATCACACCTTGCTGTTAAATGGCGCGCCCGGAGAGATTCGAACTCCCGACCACCAAGTTCGTAGCCTGGTACTCTATCCAACTGAGCTACGGGCGCGTTTTTAACTTTTGCCTCTTCGCTTAACCACCGAGGTGGAAAGCGCCGAAGCCAGAAGCGGAATTATTCAGATTCGAGGGCAGTGCGTCAATACTTTTTTTCAGTTTTTTTTCATCGCCGTCTGAGATTCTTCACATTCGGCGACGAGTGCACTGCACCCGAGCCAGCTAGTTTAGCCATCTGTTTCACATTCGGCTAGACCTTCTTGCAAAGAAATTGCAGTTGATCGAACGATGCGGGAAACCAATCGCAGCGCGAAGCTGCCATCACGCACATCCGAGGGTTCAACGCACGCACTTGATGTTCGTTGCCCGCACTCGCGCACGAGAATTTCCGGCAAAGAAAAAGGCGGCACATGGCCGCCTTTTTCTTGATCAACGCATCGGTATCAGCGATCCGCGACTCGACTCTGCGTTGCAGGATCGCCCACCTTCGCACCCGCATCGCCACGCGGCGGCGGAGGCGGCGGCGTGGAACCCGTGCTCGAGTTCTTCGACCAATCCGCCGGCGGCCCTGGCACGCGGCCAGCCATGATGTCGTCGATCTGTCGCGCATCAATGGTTTCGTATTGCAGCAACGCGTCGGCCATCACATGCAGCTTGTCGATGTTGTCGGTCAGCAGCTGCTTGGTACGCGCGTAGTTGCGATCGAGGATAGCGCGCACTTCTTCGTCGATCTTGCGCGCCGTCTCGTTGGAGACGTTCTTGTGCTGCGTCACGGCGCGGCCAAGGAACACTTCGTCCTCTTCTTCACCGTAGGTCACCGGGCCCAGCTTGTCGGACAGGCCCCACTTGGTGGCCATGTTGCGAGCCATCTTGGTGGCGCGCTCGATATCGTTCGACGCACCGGTGGTGACCTTGTCCTCGCCGAAGATCAGCGCTTCAGCAACTCGACCGCCGTACAGCGAGCACAGCTGCGATTCGATCGCCACGCGGTTCATGCTGTATTTGTCGCCTTCGGGCAGGTACATGGTCACGCCCAGCGCACGACCGCGCGGGATGATGGTGACCTTGTAGACGGGATCGTGCTCGGGCACGAGGCGACCGACGATGGCGTGACCGGCTTCGTGATAGGCCGTCAGCTTCTTCTCGTCTTCGCTCATGGCCATCGAGCGACGCTCGGTGCCCATCAGGATCTTGTCGCGCGCCTTGTCCATGTGAATCATGCGCACATCGCGGGCGTTTTCGCGTGCAGCGAACAGCGCGGCTTCGTTGACCAGGTTGGCCAGGTCGGCACCCGAGAAGCCCGGCGTACCACGCGCAATGGTCATGGCGTCCACGTCCGGTGCGGTCGGCACGCGGCGCAGATGCACCTTGAGGATTTGTTCGCGACCCTTCACGTCCGGCAGGCCAACCACGACCTGGCGATCAAAACGACCCGGACGCAGCAGCGCGGGATCGAGCACGTCAGGGCGGTTGGTGGCGGCGATGACGATGACACCTTCCGTGCCTTCGAAACCGTCCATTTCCACCAGCAGCTGGTTCAGCGTCTGCTCGCGCTCGTCATGACCGCCGCCCAGGCCGGCGCCACGGTGGCGGCCGACGGCGTCGATTTCGTCGATGAAGATGATGCACGGTGCATGCTTCTTCGCCTGCTCGAACATGTCGCGCACGCGGCTGGCGCCCACGCCCACGAACATTTCCACGAAGTCCGAACCGGAGATCGAGAAGAACGGCACCTTGGCTTCGCCAGCGATGGCCTTGGCCAGCAGCGTCTTACCGGTACCCGGCGGGCCCACCATCAGCACGCCGCGCGGAATCTTGCCACCCAGCTTCTGGAACTTGCCCGGGTCACGCAGGAATTCGACCAGTTCGCCGACTTCTTCCTTCGCTTCGTCGCAACCGGCGACGTCGCTGAAGTTGACCTTGATCTGGTCCTCACCCTGCAGCTTGGCGCGTGAGCGACCAAAGCTCATGGCGCCGCGACCACCCGCGCCGGCCTGCATCTGCCGCATGAACCAGATGAAGACACCAACGATAAGGATGATGGGCAACCAGTTGAGCAACAGCCCCAACAGCGAGAAGCCGTTGTTGGAAGGCTCCTGGCGCACCTCCACGCCCTTGTCCTGCATCTGCTTGACCACCGAGTTGGTGGACCAGCCGAGGACCGGCGCGACCGTGCGGAACGAGCTGCCATCCTTCAGCTTGCCGCTGATGGTGGCCGGCTGATCGGCGCTGATGGTGGCGGAGGACACGTTACCGTTGTCCACGCTTTGCACGAAGCTGCTGTAGGGCAGATCCGAGGAAGCACCACCGTGCGGATTAAAGCTCTGGAACACCATCAGCAGGACCACTGCGATGATCAGCCAGAGCAGCAGGTTTTTCGCCATTTCATTCATGCACGGTTCTCGCCCGATTGCCCGCCGCGGACCTTTCGCCCTACGGCCAATGCATACACCTCCCGCGAACGTGCGCGGGAGGCCTTAGGTTTACGCATCGTTACGCGGGTGAAGTCTGCGCGCAAGCTGCGTATGTATTCGTCAAAGCCTGTCCCCTGGAACAGCTTGATCAGGAACGACCCACCCGGCTTCAGCCACTGCCGGCTGAAATCCAGCGCCAGCTCAGCCAGGTCCATCGCCCGGATCTGATCGGCCAGGGCCACACCACTCATATTGGGGGCCATATCAGACAGCACAAGATCGACTTGCTGGCCCTGTAGACGGGCTTCCAGCTCCCGCAGGACGGACTCTTCGCGGAAATCGCCCTGGAGGAAGTCGACGCCGCCGATGCCCTGCATGGGGAGAATATCCATGGCGACCACATGGCCGGTATCGCCCAGGCGCTGGCGAACCAGCTGGGACCAGCCGCCCGGGGCAGCGCCAAGGTCGACCACGCGCATGTTGGGCTTGAGCAAGCGATCCTTGTCGATCAGCTCTTCCAGCTTGAAAACGGCGCGCGACCGCAGGCCCTCGGCCTGGGCCTTCTTCACATAGACATCATCGAAATGTTCCCGCAGCCAGCGGGAACTGCTTTTGCTGCGAGACATGGGTCGGCAACGGCCACAATACGGGGGAGATGCCCGCATGATAACCTTTGCGGTCCTATCGCAGTGAATCCGAGACTGAACGCATGGCACTTTCCCCTTCGCAGCGCCGCTACCTGCGTAGCCTTGCGCATGATCTGCACCCCGTCATCATGATGGGCGCCAAGGGCGCGACCGAGGCCGTGCTCAAGGAACTGGATCTCGCCCTGTCCCACCACGAGCTGGTCAAGGTGAAGCTTTCGGGCGGGGACAAGGAAGAGCGCCAGGAGCAGATCGACTTCCTGGTTGAGGGCACCCAGTCGGAAAGCGTGCAGCAGATCGGCCACATCGTGGTGCTGTTCCGTCGCAACGAGGACGAGCCCAAGCTCGCCCTGCCCCGCTAAGGGCCTCTGCCGATGGATCTGTCGCTCGACCATCCTGGCCAATACCTGTTCGTGCGCCGCGTGAGCGCCAGTGGCATCGTCGTGGTCGACCGCGAGCTGACCACCAGCTTCCTGCTGTCGCCTGATCGCGTCGTGGAGAACTGGCCAGTCGGCGCCTCGACCGAGCTGGATGCCAGCCATGTCGATGCCATTCTGGAACTGAAGCCGGAAGTCGTTCTTCTTGGCACTGGCGAACGCCAGGTCTTCCCCGCGCCCGCCTTCATGGCCGGCCTGCTGCGCAAGGGCGTGGGCGTGGAGGTCATGGACAACGCTGCGGCTGCCCGCACTTACGACCTGCTGGCTGGCGAAAGTCGCCGCGTGGTGGGCGCCTTCATTCTGCCGAATCACTGAACGGCACCAGGCGTCACCCCGACACGGGATGACGCCATCGATCAACGCGACGGCAGGTAACCCATGGGGTCGACCGGGTTGCCGTCCTTGCGGATCTGGAACTGCAGCTCGTCGCGCGATGCGCCCGTCGAACCCATTTCCGCGATCTGCTGGCCTGCCGTGACGCGCTGGCCTTCCTTCACCAGGCGCTTGCTGTTGTGGCCATAGGCCGACAGGTAGCTGTCGTTGTGCTTCACGATGACCAGTTCGCCGTAGCCCACCAGGCCATTGCCGCTGTACACCACGACGCCGTCGGCAGCAGCGCGCACTGGATCGCCGGACTTGCCGCCAATCTCGATGCCCGGAATGGCGTCGCCGGACTGGAACCGCTTGATCAACGTGCCGTCAGCCGGCCAGCGCCAGGTCACGCCACCGTTGCTGCGCGTGGCGCCCGGCGCGGCAGGGGTTGGCGGAGCCGGCGGGGGCGTGTTGCTGGCAGTCGCGGCAGGGGCGCCCGCGACCGGGACCACGGGCGTGGTGACGGCCGCCGGTGCGGATGTTGCCGGGTGAGCCGGTGCGGCCACTGCAGGCGGCGCCGAAGCCACCGGCGAGGCCGTATCCGCGGAAGACGTCGCTGCGGGCTGGAATCCCGGCTGCGATTCCGGCGCTGGCGTTACGACATGTGCCGACGAAGGAGGCTTGGTTGTCGCCACGACAGGTGCGGTATGCATCGCCGCGCTTGCCGGCGGCCGACCGGCGGCGGGCGATTGCAGCTGCAAGTCCTGCCCCGGCCAGATCGTGTACGGCGAATCGATGTGGTTCCAGCTCGCCAGATCGCGGAAATCCACGCCATTGCGGAACGCGATCGAATACAGCGTGTCGCCCTTCACCACTTTATAGGTGCCACCCGGCGCCGGTCGCTGCGCAGGCGCAACGACGCGCGGCGAGCTGCCTGCCGCAGGTTCGACAACCACGGACCGCTGGGTGCCACAGGCAGCCAGCAGGATGACGGGGGTCAGCAACAGTGACCGGAGATATCCATTCATGTCGGTCAGCATAACGAGGCGCCGCTCTATTTTCATGCGTACCTGGCAGTTCGACGCGTCAGCCTGCGGGACAACGTTCAGCGCGAGAAGACCCACCAGGCTGCCAGCGCCGCCAATATCACCAGTGCAGCCCAGCCAATGCGCTCGATGTGCTTGTGCAGAATGCGTTCGGCGCGCTCGCCGAAAATACGAATAAGCAAGGCCAGCAGCCACACGCGCTTGCCACGCCCCACCGCCATGCACACCAGGAACGGGATGATCGGTACACCGACAATGCCCGCCGCCCACGTGACGAACTTCATCGGCACCACCGGCTGCAAAGCGGCCAGTGCCAGCACGAGCATCAGACCAAGCCAGTGCTCGTTCATTTGCAGGCGCAGGTTGTCCACGCCCTTTTCGATGGGCGCAAGCAGATGCAGGCTATCGAGCAACGGCGACAGCGCGTGGAACGCCCAATGGCCCAGCGCGTAACCCACCAGCGAGCCGAGCAACGAGAACAGCAGGCTGATGTTGGCGTAGAAGAAGGCCTTGTGACGCTTGCCGAGCATCATCGGCGCCAGCATCACCTCCGGCATGATCGGAAAAATGAAGGCTTCGACGAAGCTCAATCCGCACAGGTAGTACACAGCCCTGGGGTGGCGCGCCCACGTGAGTGCACGCGCGTAAAGCGGTCCGAACAGGCGCATTCTCGTTAACTTCCTTGGTGGACGAGGCGCATCAGCCGATGCCGCCGAGCAGGGGGACGAAACTGACCGCGGCCAGTTCTTCCTGGATGAAATCGCCCTGCCCGTCGCCGCGCATGCGAATCAGTGTCTGGTTGCTGGGCGAACCGACCGGAGCCACCAGCACGCCCGTCGGGCTTAGCTGATCGAGCACCGCGTGCGGAATCGCGTCACCGGCGGCCGTCAGGATGATGGCGTCGAACGGTGCTTCGTCGGCCCAGCCCAGCTTGCCGTCGTCATGGCGCGAACGGATGTTCGCCAGACCCAGCTGGCGAAAGCGGCGTCGCGCCTGGCGCAGCAGTTCTTCGATGCGTTCGACCGTAAACACCTGTGGCACCACCTGCGCGAGCACCACGGCCTGATAGCCCGAGCCGGTGCCGATCTCCAGCACCTTCTGCGGCGTGCCGAACTCGAGCAGCGCCTCGGTCATGCGCGCCACCACCCACGGCTGGGAAATGGTCTGGCCGTGGCCGATCGGCAGTGCGGTGTTTTCGTAGGCGCGTGAATGCAGCGCCTGGTCGATGAAGTGATGACGCGGTGTATTGCGGATCACATCGATCACGCGCTGGTCGCGGATGCCTTCTTCCTTCAGCTTTACCGCCAGGCGATCGCGCGCGCGCTGCGAGGTCATGCCCTCGCCTTTCAATGCCGATGGTGGCAACGGATGCACGTTCATGCCCTCACGCTGCCTCGTCGGCCGACTTGCCGCCCGTCACGCCCTGGTTCAGCGCACCTACCCAGCTGCTGACCTTTTCCAGCGCCTGGAAGCGGGGGAGATCGACATGGATCGGCGTCACCGACACATAGCCGCGACGTACGGCATTGAAGTCCGTACCCGGGCCGGCGTCATCGACGTCGCCCGCCGGGCCAATCCACCAGATTTCCTTGCCGCGCGGATCGGTCTGCTTGATGCACGGCTCCGAACGATGGCGCTTGCCCAGGCGCGTGACTTCGAAACCCCGGATCTGATCCCACGGCAGGTCCGGCACGTTGACGTTGAGGATGGTGTCCGCCGGCAACGGATCGACCCGCAGGCGCTCCATCAGCAACAGCACGGCATTGGCCGCCGAATCGTAGTGCTCGCCCTTGTGATCCTTGCTCACCAACGACACCGCGATGGCGGGAAGGCCGAGAAAACGCCCTTCCATCGCCGCCGACACCGTGCCCGAGTAGATGACATCGTCACCCAGGTTGGCAGAATTGTTGATGCCTGAAACCACCATGTCCGGCTCGTAATCCAGCATGCCGGCCAGCGCCAGATGGACGCAGTCGGTGGGCGTACCGGCAACACGGTAGTAACCGTTGTCCATGCGCAGTGCGCGGATGGGTGCATCCAGCGTGAGGGAATTGCTGGCACCGGAACGGTCGCGGTCGGGCGCCACTACAGTCACCTGGCCGACGGCGCCAAGGCGCTCGGCGAGCACGCGGATGCCCGGTGCATCCACGCCATCGTCGTTGCTTACAAGAACTCGCATGATGATCCGTTCAAAGCCTGTCACAGCGACGCCGCAGAGGCAGCGCACGCCGGGTGAAGCCTGAAGTCTACCGGACCGGCGCGGCGGTTTCACATCACGCCGGCTCACGTTTCCGACCGCGGTTTTGCAGGCCATTCGAGCTGCCCGGCTCAACCCGGACGCGACGCCGCCGTGACGCCGGTGCATTAGGATTCAGGCCATGAAACAACGCCCGCCCTCCCCGGTTTCCGACGCCGATGCCCGCCTGTTCCGGGACGCCATCGGCGACGTGACGCCGTTCGATCCGGTGGCGCCAGCACCCGCTGCGCCCAAGCCCGAGCCACACCCGCACATGCTTGACGCCGACGAGGCCGCCGTACCGGGCGAGCTGCTGGACATGGCGTTCGACCCCACCTTGCTGGAGGTCGGCGAAGAGCTGAGCTATCTCAGGGACGGTTATCCACCCAAGCTGCTGCGCCAACTCAAGCGCGGCCAGTTCAGCGTCCAGGACGAGATCGACCTTCACCAGATGAACGCGGCGACGGCGCAGGCGTGCATTGCCGATTTTCTGGCCGAGGCAAAACACCATGGCATTCGCTGCGTGCGCATCGTGCACGGCAAGGGTTTGCGTTCGCGTGCGGCGGGACCCGTGCTGAAGGTGCTGACGGATCGCTTGCTTCGTCGTCGCGACGACGTGGTGGCGTTTGCGTCGGCGCGGCCGATGCAGGGTGGGGCGGGGGCTGTCGTGGTGTTGTTGAAGGGGCAGTGAGGTGGTTCGGCGCCGTTAGTGGATGTGATGCGTATCCGGCGCTTCTTACGTTGATGGGGCGACTTCCCTCGCTCTGTGGCAAATCTTTCCGCGAGCACCCTCCCCTCACCCCGGCCCTCTCCCCGGAGGGGAGAGGGAGAAGTGGAGTTCAACTCGTGATGGCGAGCTCTCGCACTACCGTGGTTGCGTACGCTCCCGCTTGCAGCTCAAAGCTCAGTTCCAGGGAACCGTCTTCCAGCCAACGCCATGCGAGGTTCTGCGGAATCATGCGCAGCGCGCGGCGTTCCTGATCCATCTTGGCGGCCACCAGACCATCGGCCAGGTCGGCATTGGCGGCGGCAATCGCGTTTTCGAGCGAAGCCACCTCTCCCTGTGCCGGCGTCTCGCCACGTCCCCACAACGGACCCGACGGATGAATGTCACCCGTCGCCAGTCGCTGCGACAGCGTGGCGTCGAACGGCTCGGGACCGAACCACGAGCGGGAGCCGGCCAGCGACCAGATCTCGCCTTCCATCGGCGAATCCCATGCATCGCGTTCAATGCGCGCCGCGAGCACGGCGTTGAAGATGTGCGAGCGTGCCGCGGACAGCAGGAAATGACGCTTGTCGCGATCCACGCGTCGACCGGCAAACATGGCGCGTGCCTGCGCCACGTTGCTGCCCTCGCGGCCGAAACGCTGCTCGCCGAAATAGTTGGGCACGCCGCGCAGTGCAATCTGCTTGAGTACCTGCTCGGTGACGGCACGGTCGCCGTCGACCTGGCGCAGGGTGATCACGAAGCGATTGCCACGCAACGCACCGCGCTTCAGCTTGCGCTTGTGACGCGTCACCGCCAGCACTTTCACACCTTCTGCGGAAAGCGTCGTCCAGTCGGGGTCAGGCTTGCCTGCCAATTGCACGGAAAAGGTCTGGCGCGTGACCGCATGACGATCCTTGAGGCCCGCGTAGCCCACGTTGAGCGGGGGAATGCCCGCAAATTTCGCCAGTTCGCGTGCCACCCAATCGGTATTGGCGCCGCGCTTTTCCACCCACAGCAAGGCGTGCTCACCCTCGCCGTCAGCGTCGTAGCCGAGAATTTCCTCAACCTGGAAATCCTCGGGCGTGCTGCGCAATACGGCGGTCAGGGACGGGTTGCCATAGGCATAGGGCAATTCAAGATCGGACATGGGACTCCACCGGCAGCGCCGGCAACAAAGGGGTGCATCAACCACGTATTACATCAGGAACAGCGTGGCGAGACCGAGAAAGATGAAGAAACCGCCTGAATCGGTCATGGCGGTAATCAGGACACTGGAACCGAGGGCGGGGTCGCGTCCCATGCGCATCATCATCAAGGGAATGGCGACACCGCAGAACGCGGCGAGCACAAGGTTGAGCGTCATCGCGGCCGTCATCACCACGCCCAGCGGGAAGTTGTCGTACAGCAACCAGGCCACAGCGCCGATCACGCTTCCCCAGACAATGCCATTGATCAGGGCAACAGCGATTTCCTTGCGCCACAACCGCCGCGCACTGGCCGGCGTGATCTGATCCAGCGCCAGCGCGCGCACGATCATGGTGATGGTCTGGTTGCCCGAATTGCCGCCGATGCCGGCGACGATGGGCATGAGCGCGGCCAGCGCCACGAGGTGCTGGATGGAGCCCTCAAACAGGCCGATGACGCGCGACGCGATGAATGCCGTCACCAGGTTGATCGCCAGCCATGCCCAGCGGTTGCGGATGGATTTCCACACCGACGCAAAGACGTCTTCCTCTTCGCGCAGGCCACCGCGGCTCAATGCCTCGCTTTCGCTTTCCTCGCGCAGCACATCCACCATCGCATCGATGGTGATGCGGCCGATGAGGTGCCCGTTGCCGTCCACCACGGGCGCCGTGACGAGGTCGTAGCGTTCGAACGCCTGCGCGACTTCGTAGGCGTCGTCATCGGGATGAAAGGTGTTGACGTCGGGCGCCATCACCTCGCTCACCTGTTTCTCCGGCGAATTGACCAGCAGCCAGTGCAGCGGCAACACGCCCGTGAGCAGGTTGTCGCGATTGACGACAAACAGCTTGTCGGTCTGTTCGGGCAACTCGTCGAAGCGGCGCAGATAGCGCAACACGGTTTCGAGGCTGATGTCGTCACGGATGGTGACCATCTCGAAATCCATCAACGCGCCGACCTGATCCTCCGGATACGACAGCGCCGCCTGTACCCGTTCACGCCGCTGCGCGTCCAGGCTGGCCATGAGTTCCGGCAGCACTTCGGTCGGCAGGTCGTCGACCAGGTCGGCGAGCTCATCCGCGTCCAGCGGTTCGACAGCCGCGAGAATCTCGCGCTCGTCCATGTCCGCGATGAGCGATTCGCGCACCGCATCGGACACTTCAAGCAGAATCTCGCCGTCGCGATCGGACCGCACGCGATGCCATATCGCCAGTCGATCGACCAGCGGCAACGCTTCGAGGACGTACGCGATATCCGCCGGATGCAAGGCATCGAGCAAGGCCTGCAACTCTACTTGCGACTCGCGAAAGGCCGGATCGGTGTCCGGCTCTGGCAATCGACCAAGGCTACGAAGACGCCGGAGCAACTCGCCGATGGTGTCCAGCTGATCGTGCAGACGCGAGGCCGAACCGCGGGCCCCTGCCTCGCTCATGCCAGGACCAGCAACACCACGGCTTGCGCCGCAATGCCCTCGCCACGCCCGGTGAAGCCGAGCTTTTCGGTCGTGGTGGCCTTGATGCTGATGCGGCCCAGTTCGGTGCCAAGTTCGTCGGCCACGGCCTGGCGCATGGCCAGCGAGTGCGGTCCGACTTTCGGCGCTTCGCAGATCACGGTGATGTCGGCGTTGCCCAGCGCATAGCCTTGTTCGCGCATCAGCTTGGCGGCGTGACGAAGGAAGATGCGGCTATTGGCATTGCGCCATTGTTCCTGGCTGGGCGGGAAGTGCCGGCCGATATCGCCCAGTGCCAGCGCGCCGAAAATGGCATCGCACAGCGCATGGATAACGACGTCGCCGTCGGAGTGGGCCACGATGCCGTGCGTATGCGGCACGCGTACGCCACCCAGCATCACGTGGTCGCCTTCGCCGAAAATATGGACGTCGAAGCCCTGTCCGATCCGCATCATGGGTACTCCTCGATGCCCGCGCGGGGCTCTTACTTCATTCGCGACAACAGGAATTCCGCGAGCGCGAAATCCGTTGCCGTGGTGACCTTGATATTGTCTTCGGCGCCTTCCACCAGCAACGGCGCGAACCCTGCGCGCTCCATCGCCATGGCTTCGTCGCTGACGGTGATGCCGGCCGCATGCGCGGCCTGCAGCGCCGCCGCCAGTTCGCCGCGGCGAAACATCTGCGGCGTGAAGGCACGCCAGCGATGATCGCGCGGTTCCGTGACCTCGCTTCGACCACTGTCGCTGGCGCGTTTCAGCGTATCGCGCAGCGGCGCACCCAGCAGGCCGCCACCAGCAGGAGCACCGATATCGATGAGCCGCGTGATGTCAGCCTCGCGCACGCAAGGACGCGCGGCGTCGTGCACCAGCACGAAAGTGTTTTCGGTGACGTCCGCTGGCAAGGCACGCACGCCGGCGAGCACCGAGTCGCAACGCTCCGCGCCGCCCAGCGTGGTGAGCACGGGCTTGCCGTAGAGACGATCGACCTGGGGCCAATGGCTGTCGCCTTCGCCCAGCACCACCATCAGGCCGGCAATGCGAGGATGCGCAGCCAACCGTTCCAGCGTGTGCAGGATCAGCGGACGACCCGCCAGGGGCAGGTATTGCTTGGGGATGCTTCCACCTACGCGCGTGCCGCGCCCCGCCGCCGGCACCACGCACCAGAGCGTCGCGCTCATGGGCTGCCGTTGCTTGACGTGGAAGCTGCAGGCGCCTGCGAGGCGCCCGGCTTTTCAACGACCTGGTAGAACGTTTCGCCTGGCTTGATCAAGCCAAGCTCGGCGCGTGCACGGGCCTCGACGGCTTGCTCGCCATGCTTGAGGTCGCTGACGTCGGCGCCGAGTGCCTGGTTGCGCTGGGTCAGCCTGTCGTTGTCTTCGCCTTGCTTCTTCACGGCGGCGCGCAGCGTTTCCACGCTGTGCACGCCACCGTTGCCGCCCCACAGTTTCACCTGCAGGGCGATCAGCACGAGGACCAGGATCAGGGCGACCCAACGCAGCATGGGCTAGGTGCGCTCCTGTCAGCCCGGCAGCTTGGCCAGGTTCGGGAACGCGTTGCGACCGGCGTAGACGGCCGCCGAGCCCAGCGCTTCTTCAATGCGCAGCAGCTGGTTGTACTTGGCCACGCGGTCGGTACGGCACAGCGAACCGGTCTTGATCTGCGTGGCCGTGGTGGCCACGGCGATGTCGGAGATGGTGGTGTCTTCCGTTTCGCCCGAGCGGTGCGACACGATGGCGGCGTACTTGGCAGCATCGGCCATGGCGATGGCTTCCAGCGTTTCGCTGAGCGTGCCGATCTGGTTGACCTTGATCAGGATGGCATTGGCGATCTTCTTGTCGATGCCTTCCTTGAAGATCGTCGGGTTGGTGACGAACAGATCGTCGCCCACCAGCTGCACGTTCTGGCCAAGCTTGTCGGTGAGGTGCTTCCAGCCGTCCCAGTCGCCCTCGCCCATGCCGTCTTCGATGGTGACGATGGGGTACTGCTTGGCCCAGCTGGCCAGCACGTCCACCCACTGTTCCGGCGTGTAGACCTTGCCCTCGCCTTCCAGGTCGTACTTGCCGTCCTTGAAGAACTCGGAGCTGGCCACATCCAGGCCCAGCAGGATTTCGCTGCCCACCTTGAAGCCGGTCTTGTTGATCGCTTCGAGGATGGTATCCAGCGCTTCGATGTTGGAACGCAGGTTCGGCGCAAAGCCGCCTTCGTCGCCCACCGCCGTGTTGAGGCCCTTGCCCTTCAGCACGCTCTTGAGGGCGTGGAAGATTTCCGTGCCGGCGCGCAGCGCTTCGGCGAAGGTCGGCAGGCCGACCGGCAGCACCATGAATTCCTGCACGTCGACGTTGTTGTCGGCATGTGCACCGCCGTTGATGATGTTCATCATCGGCACCGGCAGCGCGCCGGGCTTGCCGGTGGTGCCATTGATGCTGGCCAGGTACTGCCACAGCGGCTGATGGTTCTGCGCAGCCACGGCGTGCGCGGCAGCCATGGAAACGCCCAGCAGCGCATTGGCGCCCAGCTTGCCCTTGTTCGGCGTGCCGTCGAGGTTGACCAGCTTGGCGTCGAGGCCGCCCTGGTTGGCCGCGTCGAAACCCTTCAGCGCGCTGGCGATGGCGCCGTTGACGTTGCCCACGGCGTTCTTCACGCCCTTGCCCAGATAGCGCGCCTTGTCACCGTCGCGCAGTTCCACCGCTTCGCGCGAACCCGTCGATGCACCGCTCGGCACGGCCGCACGGCCAAAGCCGCCGCCGGCAAGCGTCACTTCCGCTTCAAGCGTGGGGTTGCCGCGGGAATCGAGGATTTCACGTGCGTGGATGCGGGGGATTTCTGTGCTCATGGGGTCCGTAGCTTGATGAGGTGAATGAAGCGAGGGGGAAACATCCTGCCTGATTTGCGGGGGATGCGCCTCCCTCGCTACTGGGCACGGACCGATTTCTTGCTCGTCATCCCAGCGAAAGCCGGGATCCAGCGCCTTGGCACGGTGCCGAGAGGCACTGGATTCCAGCTTTCGCTGGAATGACGGTTTTTTTGAGCCTTTTTACAGCGTGTGTTCCAGAAAGGTGTGCCGCTTGGTCACCTGGTCGAGTTCGAGCAGGGTTTCCAGCAGCGCTTCCATCTTGTCGAGCGGCCACGCGTTCGGGCCGTCGCTCAACGCCTTGGAAGGATCGGGGTGCGTTTCGGCAAACAGGCCCGACACGCCCACGGCCACTGCCGCACGCGCCAGCACCGGCACGAATTCGCGCTGACCGCCCGAGCTGGTGCCCTGGCCGCCCGGCAACTGCACCGAGTGCGTGGCGTCGAACACCACCGGGCAGCCGGTGTCGCGCATCACGCTCAACGAGCGCATGTCGGACACCAGGTTGTTGTAGCCGAAGCTGGCGCCACGTTCGCAGACCATGATGTTGTCGTTGCCGACGGCCTTGGCCTTTTCGACAACGTTCTTCATGTCCCACGGCGCCAGGAACTGGCCCTTCTTGATGTTCACCGGAATGCCGGCGCGCGCCACGTTCTGGATGAAATCCGTCTGGCGGCACAGGAAGGCCGGCGTCTGCAGCACATCGACCACCGACGCCACTTCGTTCATCGGCGTGTATTCGTGCACGTCGGTGAGCACGGGCACGCCGAGCTGGCGCTTCACTTCACCAAGAATCTTCAGGCCCGCTTCCATGCCGGGACCACGGAAGCTGGTGCCCGACGAACGGTTGGCCTTGTCGAAGCTCGACTTGAAGATGAAGTTGATGCCGAGCTTGGAAGTGATCTCCTTGAGCTTGCCGGCGGTGTCCATCTGCAGCTGTTCGGATTCGACCACGCAGGGTCCGGCGATCAGGAACAGCGGCTTGTCCAGGCCGATGTCGAAGCCACACAACTTCATGCGACGGACTCCTTCGCAAGACGCTCGCCTTCGCGCACCGCCTTGAACTCGCGGGCGGCCTGCACGAAGCCGATGAACAGCGGGTGGCCGTCGCGCGGGGTGGAGGTGAATTCCGGATGCGCCTGGCAGCCGAGGAACCACGGGTGCTTCTGCTGCGGCAGCTCGACGATTTCGACCAGCAGGTCGTCCATCGACTTGCCGGAGATCACCAGGCCCAGGTCTTCAAACGTCTGGCGGTAGCGGTTGTTGAACTCGTAACGGTGGCGATGGCGCTCGCGCACCACATCCTGGCCGTACAGTTCACGCGCGAGCGTGCCGGACTTGAGGCGGCATTCCTGCGCACCCAGGCGCATGGTGCCGCCCAGATCCGAGCGCTCGGTGCGCGTCTCGACTTCGCCGGTGGCAGTAGTCCACTCGGTGATCAGCGCGATGACGGGATCGGGGCTGTTGCGGTCGTTTTCGCTGGAATCGGCTTCGGGCAAGTTGGCCACGTGACGGGCAAAGTCCACCACCGCCGCATGCATGCCGTAGCAGATGCCGAAATACGGCACGCCCTTTTCGCGGGCGTACTTGGCCGCCAGCACCTTGCCTTCGAAGCCGCGCTTGCCGAAGCCGCCCGGCACCAGGATGGCGTCGGCGTTGCCCAGCACCTTGGCGGCGCCGTCGGCTTCCACCTGCTCGGAATCAACCCAGTTGAGATTGACGCGCGTGAGCTGCTTGATGCCGCCATGGCGCAACGCCTCGCCCAGGGACTTGTAGGCGTCCTTGTGCTCGACGTACTTGCCGACGATGGCCACGTTGACCTCGTCCTTCGGATGCTCCACGGCATCGACCGTGCGCTGCCACGACGACAGGTCCGCCGGACCGGCCTGCAAGCCCAGGCGCTTCACGACGATTTCGTCGAGGCCCTGCTTGTGCAGCCACAGCGGCTGCTTGTAGATGATGTCCACGTCGGCCGCGCTGATCACCGCGTTCTCGGGAACATTGGTGAACAGGGCGATCTTGCGACGCTCCCCGTCCGGCAGCGGCTGCTCGCAGCGGCACAGCAGCACGTCCGGCTGGATACCGATGGAGCGCAGCTCCTTCACGGAGTGCTGCGTGGGCTTGGTTTTGATTTCGCCGGCGGCCTTGATGTACGGCACCAGGGTCAGGTGCATGAACATCACCTTTTCCGGGCCGTGCTCGATGCGCAGCTGGCGAATGGCTTCAAGGAACGGCAGCGATTCGATATCGCCCACCGTGCCGCCAATCTCCACCATGGCCACGTCGTAGCCGCGGGTGGCTTCGTGGATGCAGTGCTTGATCTCGTCGGTGATGTGCGGGATCACCTGCACGGTGGCGCCCAGGTAGTCGCCGCGGCGTTCCTTGCGGATCACCGATTCGTAGATCTTGCCCGTGGTGATGGAGTTCTTGCCCGTAAGGCGGGTATTGACGAAGCGCTCGTAGTGGCCCAGGTCAAGGTCGGTCTCAGCGCCGTCGTCGGTCACGTAGACCTCGCCGTGCTGGAAGGGACTCATGGTGCCGGGATCCACGTTGATGTACGGGTCCAGCTTCATCATGGTGACCGAGAGGCCACGCGCTTCCAGGATGGAAGCCAGCGACGCCGCGGCGATGCCCTTGCCGAGAGAGGACACCACACGGCCGGTGACGAAAATCAGGGGGGTCATGGGATGCAGCCGTGCTGGAAATTTGTATTTTAGAGGAAGATCGGTTTCACCGCGAGGGCTTGCGGGGTCTAAATGACTGGCGCGTTCAAGTTGGGGCCGCAGTCGTCCCTGTATGGCGCGACCGGTTCCGCTCTTTGCCCGTCATTCCGGCGCAGGCACGGAATCCCGTGCCGGCCACGTTCGGTTTTCGCGGCGGCCGGCACCGATGCCCAACGAAGGCGCGAAAGCCGAAGCCTGCGGCCACGGGATTCCGGCCTGCGCCGGAATGACGGGCCAGCGGACTGAAATGCCCCACCCCAAACAACAAGGGCGCCCGAAGGCGCCCTGTCGCGAACCCTGATGAGCCGGCTTATTCCACCGGCACCATCTGCGAGGTCGGGTGCATCATGTTCGCGTTCATGTTGTGGATCACCCACAGCGAGCCGACCACCACGATGGCCAGGATCAGCAGGGTGAACAGCATGATGGCGAAGTTGCTGCGCTGGGCCGGGGACAGCCCCATGTGCAGGAAGTACTTCAGCTGGACGATGAGCTGCGCCACGCCGAACACGATCACGCCGGGCATCATCAGGTCGTGCGGAACCTTGCCGCTCATGACCACGCCGAACGAGGCCAGGGTCAGCGCCACCGACAGCACGAAGCCGACGATGTAGGACTTGGTCGTGCCGTGGTCCGCGTGGTCGGCGCCGTGGTGGGCGTCGTGGGAATGGTGGTTGCCGGACATCAGATGGCTCCCCGCAGGTACACAAAGGTGAAGACGCAGATCCAGACGATGTCCAGGAAGTGCCAGAACAGGCTCAGGCACGACAGGCGACGCTGGGTGGCGTCGGTCAGGCCGAAGCGGCGGATCTGATCCATCATCACCACCAGCCAGATCAGGCCGCAGGTGACGTGCAGGCCGTGCGTGCCCACCAGCGTGAAGTAGCTGGACAGGAACGCGCTGTGGCTGGGGCCCGCGCCCTCATGGACGAGCTTGGCGAACTCATACACTTCCATGCCGATGAAGCCGGCACCGAACAGGAACGTGACCGCGAGCCACGCCACCACGCCGCCCTTCTTGCCGGCGTGCATGTTGAGCATGGCCATGCCGAAGGTGACCGACGAGATCAGCAGCAGCATGGTCTCGCCGAGCACGTACGGCAGCTCGAACAGTTCCTTGGCGGTGGGGCCGCCGGCCGTGCTGTTGCCCAGCACGGCGAAGGCTGCGAACAGGCCCGAGAAGATCAGGCAGTCGCTCATCAGATAGATCCAGAACCCCAGCAGGGTCTTGGATCCATCGTCGTGGTGATGGTCGTGTCCGTCGTGGGACGCGCCGTCGAACGCGCCGTGGGTGGCGCTTACTGCAGGACTGCTCATGGGTTACGCCACCTTCTGACGCTGCGGCGCGGCCACCGGAGCCACCTGCGTGGTCTGGAACTGCTTGAGCTGGGCATGACGCGAACGTTCGATCTTCTCGACCTCGGCCGCCGGCACCCAGTAATCGATGTCACGGTCGTAGGCGCGGACGATGAAGGCGGCAACCATGCCGACCAGGCCCAGGGCGGCCATCCACCAGATGTGCCACACCAGGGCAAAACCCAGGACCGTACCGAACGCGCCCATCACCACACCGACGCCGGTGTTACGGGGCATGTGAATGTCTTCGTACTTGGCAGGCTGCACGTAGGCGACTCCGTTTTGTTTGTCTTCCCAGAATTGGTCGAGCTCTTTGATCTGGGGAACGATGGCGAAGTTGTAGAAAGGCGCGGGCGAGCTGATGGCCCACTCCAGGGTGCGGCCACCCCACGGGTCGCCGCTGGGATCGGTGAGCTTCTTGCGGTCGCGCACGCTCACGTAGAACTGGATCAGGGTGCACAGGATGCCCACCGCGATCACCGCGGCGCCGAGCGCAGCGACGATCAGGAACGGCTGCCAATCGGGATTGGCGTAGTGGTTCATGCGACGCGTCATGCCCTTCAGGCCGAGCACGTACAGCGGCGCGAACGCCATCCAGAAACCCACCAGCCAGCACCAGAACGATGCCTTGCCCCAGAACTCGTTGAGGCGGAAGCCGAAGGCCTTCGGGAACCAGTAGTTGATCGCCGCGAACACGCCGAACACCACGCCGCCGATGATCACGTTGTGGAAGTGCGCGATCAGGAACACGCTGTTGTGCAGCACGAAGTCCGCACCCGGCACTGCCATCAGCACGCCGGTGACGCCGCCGATGACGAAGGTGACCATGAAGCCCACCGTCCACAGCATCGGCACGTTGAACTCCACGCGGCCGCGATACATGGTGAACAGCCAGTTGAACAGCTTGGCGCCGGTGGGCACCGAGATGATCATCGTCGTGATGCCGAAGAAGGCATTGACGCTCGCGCCCGAGCCCATGGTGAAGAAGTGGTGCAACCACACCACGAAACTCAACACGCCGATGCACGAGGTGGCGTACACCATCGACTTGTAGCCGAACAGCGGCTTCTTCGAGAAGGTAGCGACAATTTCCGAGTACGCACCGAAGCACGGCAGGATCAGGATGTAGACCTCCGGGTGACCCCAGATCCAGATCATGTTCACGTACATCATGGCGTTGCCGCCAAGCTCGTTCGTGAAGAAGTGCATGTCCAGGTAACGGTCGGCCGTGAGCAGCGCCAGCGTCACCGTCAGGATCGGGAACGCAGCCACGATCAGGATGTTGGTGACCAGCGCAGTCCAGGTGAACACCGGCATCTTCATCAGCGTCATGCCGGGGGCACGCATCTTCATGATGGTGACGATGAAGTTGATGCCGCTCAGCGTGGTGCCGAGACCCGACAACTGCAGTGACCAGATGTAGTAATCCACGCCGACGGTCGGGCTGTACTTGATGCCCGAGAGCGGCGGATAGGCCAGCCAGCCGGTGGCGGCGAAATCGCCGACGAACAGCGACACCATCACCAGCACCACGCCCGACATGAACAGCCAGAAGCTGAGCGAGTTCAGGAACGGATAGGCCACGTCGCGCGCGCCGATCTGCAGCGGCACCACCATATTCATCAGGCCCGTGATGAACGGCATGGCCACGAAGAAGATCATGATGACACCGTGCGCGGTGAACACCTGATCGAAGTGGTGCGGCGGCAGGTAGCCGGCCGATTCACCGGCGGCCATGGCCTGCTGCGCGCGCATCATGATGGCGTCGGAGAAGCCACGCAGCAGCATGACCAGCGCCACGATGATGTACATGATGCCGATCTTCTTGTGGTCCACCGAGGTGAACCATTCCTTCCACAGGTAACCCCACAGACGGAACTTGGTAACCAGCGCGAGCGTCGCCAGGCCACCGAGGATGACGGCGACGAGCGTGCCCATCACGATCGGCTCGTGAAACGGGATCGCGTCAAGGGTGAGCTTTCCAAACATGGCTTACTTCTCTGCCTTGGCCGGGGTGATGTTCGAGGACATCGCGTCCCCGTCCTGATGCGGGTGCATGTCCATCTGCATGCTTTCCTGCGGCGCGTCGTGATGCATCTGCATCATGTCGCCGTGCATGGCGGCGTCATGCGACATCTCGCCCATGTGCTTGTTGACCACGTTGACGAACAGGTTCGGCGCCACGTTGCCGTAGTAGGTCACCGGCGTTTTCTCGCTGGGCTGGGCCAGCGCGTTGTAGCCGTCGGTATCCAGGTTCGCCTGCGAGGCCTTGGCCTTGGCGATCCAGTCCTTGAAGCCATCTTCGGAGGTGGCGATAGCCTGGAAATGCATGTCCGAGAAGCCCTCGCCACTGAAGTTGGTCGAGAGGCCCGCGTACGTGCCCGGTTCGCGCGCGATCAGGTGCAGCTTGGTTTCCATGCCCGCCATGGCGTAGATCTGGCTACCCAGCTGCGGAATGAAGAAGGCGTTCATCACCGAATCGGAGGTGATCTGGAAATTCACCGGGCGGTCGGTCGGGAAAGCCAGCTCGTTCACCGACGCCACGCCGTATTCCGGGTAGACGAACAGCCACTTCCAGTCCATCGACACCACTTGCACGGTGATTGGCTTGGCTTCCGATTCCAGCGGCTTGTACGGATCGAGCGCGTGCGAGCTCGTCCAGGTGATCACGGCCAGGATGGCGACGATGATGGCCGGAATGGTCCACACCACCACTTCGATCTTGTTCGAGTGCGACCAGTTCGGCGCGTAGGTAGCCTTCTTGTTCGACTGGCGATAGCGCCAGGGGAACCACAGCGTCATCGCGATCACCGGAATCGCCACGATGGCCATCAGGCCGAGAGCGATCAGGATGAGGGACTTTTCATGGGCACCCACATCGCCCTTGGGCATGAGGACTTCCATGTTGCAGCCGCTGAGCAACACGGCGGCGCCAACGCCTGCGTAGCGCAGGCGCGAAAAAAGGGCTTGCATGTTCACTGACTACCTGGGGTGCAGCGTGGGGACGCGGCATGGTAGCGATGTTGCCTGCGCGTTGATACAGCTTTGAGACACAATGCCGCAGCTGAATTTTCTTGCGCAGACGACTGCGGCGACTTGACTAAAAAATGCAAGTGCTCGCACCCGCTTTTGATCGTCGACCTTGGTAGAAAATTGTCGAAAATCGATGCGCGACCGCCCTGCTACCATGCGTCGATGGACCACACCACGCCCACGAAACTGGCCGCCCTGCGGCAAGCCATGCAGCAGCACGATGTCGCTGCCTGCCTGATTCCCAGCGCCGATCCCCATCTTTCCGAATACTTGCCTGCGCACTGGCAGGCCCGCGAATGGATGGCGGGATTCACCGGCTCGGCGGGAACGCTGGTGGTCACGGCCAGCCATGCGGGCGTCTGGACGGATGGACGCTATTTCGCCCAGGCCGCCGCGGAATTGGCCGGCAGCGGCATCGAGCTGATGAAGCAGCGCGTGGCGCACGCGCCGGAACACATCGACTGGTTGCTGGACAACCTGGGTGAAGGCCAGACGCTGGCCGTTGCCGGCGACAGCTTCCCGCTGGCCAGCGCCCGCCAGCTGGCGCGCCGACTGGAACGCATCGGTGCGCATCTGCGGACCGATCTGGACTTGCCTGGGCAGATCTGGCCGGATCGCCCTGCACTGCCCGCCGCGCCAGTCACCGAACATCCGGCGCGCTACGCCACCCAGCCGCGCGGCGACAAACTCAACCGCCTGCGCACGGCGATGCGCAAGCTCGGTGCCACGCACCACCTGGTTTCCAGCCTCGACGACATCGCATGGCTGACCAACCTGCGTGGCAGCGATGTGGAGTGCAATCCGGTGTTTCTCGCCCACCTGCTGGTGCAGGCCGAGGGACACGCCACGCTGTTCGTCGATCGGGGCAAGCTCAACGATGCGCTGGTTGCCGCGCTCAATGCTGACCAGATCCGCGTTGCCGACTACGCCACCGTGACCGATGCACTGTCCGAGCTGGGCGCGCAGGACAAGCTGCTGCTTGATGCCAACCGCGTCGTGGTCGCCATCGCATCGGCCGTTCCCGGCACGGCGCAGCGCATCGAGGCCGCCAATCCGTCCACGCTGTTCAAGGCACGCAAGACCGAAGCGGAACTGGAAAACATCCGCGACGTGATGCGTCGCGACGGCGCTGCACTGGCGCGCGCCTTCCGCCGCCTGGAAGAACGCGTCAGCGCGGGCATGACCCAGACCGAGCTGGACGTGGATAGCCTGCTTCGCGAAGAGCGCTCCACCCAGCCCAATTTCATCGGCGAGAGTTTTTCCACCATTGCGGGTTATCAGGCCAACGGCGCGTTGCCGCATTACCGCGCCACGCCGGAGGCGCACAGCACGCTGAAGCCCCAGGGCCTGCTGCTGATCGATTCCGGTGGCCAGTACCTGGGCGGCACCACCGACATCACCCGCGTGCTCGCCCTCGGCGAAACCACCGCCGAACAGCGCCGCGACGCCACGCTGGTCATGAAAGGCATGATCGCGCTCAGCCGCGCCCGCTTTCCCAAGGGCGCCAGCGGCCCGCAACTGGATGCACTGGCACGGGCCCCACTGTGGGCCAGCGGCATGGATTACGGCCACGGTACCGGCCATGGCGTCGGCTACTTCCTGAACGTGCACGAAGGCCCGCACGGCATCCGCCCGCCCGCCTCCGGCGCCACGCTGGTGCCGCTGGACCCCGGCATGATCACGTCCATCGAGCCAGGCCTGTACAAGCCCGGCCGCCACGGCATCCGCCACGAGAACCTGGCCGTGGTGATCGAGGCGGACAAGACGGAATTCGGCGAGTTCTACGCCTTTGAGACCCTGACGCTGTGCCCGTTCGACCGCCGCGCGCTGGAACCGGGCCTGCTCAACCCCGAGGAACGGGCCTGGCTGGACGACTACCACGCCACCGTCCGTGCGGCCCTGGCCCCGCTGCTGGAAGACGCCGACCTTGCGTGGCTGGAACGCCACTGCGCCCCGCTCTGACCCGGTTCCACTTACATGGCCCGGTGCCACCTTTGTATGTAGGAGCGCACCTGGGCGCGACCCAACGTGACCGCTGTCCGCAACGGGCGGTCGCGCACAAGTGCGCTCCTACAAGGTATTGACCGCCTTGATCCACCTGCTTTTGACCGTCATCCCGGCGCAGGCCGGAGGCGCCTTTCAACGGCCGAAGGGCCGGTCATCCAGTAACGGCGCGGCGCGATTTTCGTTGAAGGCCGGCCGATGCGAGGCTTGGCGGAAACCTGGCAGCGAGGCGCTGGATCCCGGCCTGCGCCGGGATGACGAGCCAAAGGCCGGCACGAACGACGCGTACGCACAGCCATCTTGACCCCTCAACCTCACCCAGCCATCCTCCCCCGATTCCCGAGCTTCGACCCTACCCATGAGCAGTCGCTACAACGCCGCCGACATTGAAGTCCTTTCTGGCCTTGACCCGGTCAAGCGCCGACCCGGCATGTACACGGATACATCGCGCCCGACCCATCTGGCGCAGGAAGTCATCGACAACTCGGTGGACGAGGCCATCTCGGGCCACGCCAAGACGCTGGAAGTCATCGTCCACACCGATGGCTCGGTGGAAGTGACGGACGACGGCCGCGGCATGCCGGTGGACATCCATCCAGAAGAAGGCGTGCCCGGCGTCGAGCTGATCCTCACGCGCCTGCACGCGGGCGGCAAATTCTCCGGCAAGAACTACAACTTCTCCGGCGGCTTGCACGGCGTGGGCGTGTCGGTGGTGAACGCGTTGTCCAATCGCGTGGAAGTCACGATCCGCCGCGACGGCAACGAATACCGTATGGCATTCGAGAATGGCGACCGTGCCAGCGAACTCGAAATCATCGGCTCGGTGCCCAAGAAGAAGACCGGCACCACCGTGCGCTTCTGGGCCGATCCGAAGTACTTCGATTCGCCGAAGATCTCGCTGGGCAAGCTGCGCCACCTGTTGCGTGCCAAGGCCGTGTTGTGCGCCGGCCTCAGCGTGAAGCTGGTGGACGAAGCCACCGGCGACGTCAACGAGTGGTACTACGAAGACGGCCTGCGCGATTACCTGCGCGACGAACTTTCCGGCGCCGAATCCATCCCGGCCGAGTTGTTCGTGCATCACGTGCAGCGCGAGGCCGACGGCCTCGATGTCGCCCTGGCCTGGCTGCCGGAAGGCGAGCTGGTGCAGGAAAGCTACGTCAACCTTATTCCGACGGCGCAAGGCGGCACGCACGTCAACGGCCTGCGCTCCGGCCTTACCAATGCCATCCGCGAGTTCTGCGACATCCGCAACCTGCTGCCGCGCGGCGTGAAGCTGGCGCCGGAAGACGTGTGGGAGCGCCTCGCTTTCGTGCTGTCGACCAAGCTGCAGGACCCGCAGTTCGCCGGCCAGACGAAAGAACGCCTTTCCTCGCGCAACGCCGCGGGCATGGTGGAAGGCGTGATCCATGATGCTTTCAGCCTGTGGCTCAACCAGCACGTCGACCTGGGCGAGCGCATTGCGCAGCTCGCCATCGAACGCGCCAGCGCGCGCCTGAAAGCCGCCAAGCAGGTGGTGCGCAAGAAGATCACGCAAGGCCCGGCCCTGCCCGGGAAGCTCGCCGACTGCACCGCCACCGACCTCACCCGCACCGAGCTTTTCCTGGTGGAAGGTGACTCGGCCGGCGGCAGCGCCAAGCAGGCACGCGACAAGGAATTCCAGGCGATCCTTCCGCTGCGCGGCAAGATCCTCAATACCTGGGAAGTCGAGTCCACCTCGGTGCTCGCTTCCGAAGAAGTGCACAACCTGGCCGTCGCCATCGGTTGCGATCCGGGCAAGGACGACCTGACCGGCCTGCGCTACGGCAAGGTGGTGATCCTGGCCGACGCCGATTCGGACGGCCTGCATATCGCCACCTTGCTCAGCGCGCTGTTCCTGCGGCACTTCCCGGCGCTGGTGCGCGAAGGCCACGTGTTCGTCGCCATGCCGCCGCTGTTCCGCGTGGACGTGGGCAAGCAGGTGTTCTACTGCCTGGACGAAAACGAAAAGAACGCCATGCTGGAACGCGTGCAGCGCGAAAAGATGAAGGGCGCCGTCAGCACTACCCGCTTCAAGGGCCTGGGCGAAATGAATCCGGGCCAGCTGCGCGAGTCCACCATCCATCCGGACACTCGCCGCCTGGTGCAGCTCACCGTGGATACCGACGACGGCACCACCAAGCTGATGGACATGCTGCTCGCCAAGAAGCGCGCCAGCGACCGCAAGGCCTGGCTGGAAGAAAAGGGCGACCTCGCCACGTTGGAAGTCTAAGCTCTTAGCCCCCTCTCCCCTTCGGGGAGAGGGCTGGGGTGAGGGGCCAACCTAGCCTCGGTTGTGTTTTCACCCGCACCGCAGCTTTCCTAGCAACCATGTGCAGCGCTATCTTCATGCACTGCCGACACGGAAAGCCCGCCCCATGGCCCTTACGCCGCCCATCGACCTGCAACGCTGGATCGACGAACACCGTCACCTGCTCAAGCCGCCGGTCGGCAACAAGTGCATCGTGGATGGCGACTTCATCGTGATGATCGTGGGCGGTCCCAACTCGCGCACCGACTACCACTACGACGAAGGCCCGGAATTCTTCTACCAGCTCGAGGGCGAGATGGTGTTGAAGGTGCAGGACGAAGGCCAGCAGCGCGACATCCCGATTCGTGCCGGCCAGATGTTCTATCTGCCGCCCTGCGTGCCGCACTCACCGCAGCGTATGCCCGACTCCATCGGCCTGGTGATCGAGCGTCGCCGCCTCGCGGGCGAGAAAGACGGCCTGATGTGGTACTGCGAGCGATGCAACCACAAGCTGTACGAGGAATATTTCACCCTCGACAGCATCGAGCGCGATTTCCCGCCCGTGTTCGAACGCTTTTATCGCTCCATTGATGCACGCACGTGCGTTGAATGCGGGCATCTGAATCCGGCGCCGGCAAAGTACAGCTGACGGCAACCTGGCTGCACTGTGGGAGCGCACCCTGTGCGCGACTGCCCGGTCATCCTAGCTGTGATAGTCGCGCACAGGGTGCGCTCCCACAAAGGTAAGGGTTGCGTCTCGAATCAGGCGCGCTGCAGCCACTTGGCCGCCATGCGGCGCAAGGATTCGTCGCTCGCCGGATCATCGGCAATCTCGCGAATGGATCGCCACGCCAGCGCATGCGATTCCTCACTGACCTCGAACGCTTCGCTCGCACCCGCGCGCACCACATAGCGCACGTCGTAGTGCCAATGCTCCGGCTCGTTCGCTCGCGCGGGAATGCGATGGCGATCCAGGTCAAACGGCTCGGCGTCCACGCTCAATCCGGTCAGGCCCGATTCCTCTTCGGCCTCACGCAGCGCGACAGAGGCAAGGTCGTTGTCACCATCCGCGTGACCGCCCAGCTGCAGCCAGCGATCCAGCTTGCGGTGGTGCGTCAGCAATACGCGCTGGCCATCGGCGCTCACCAGCCATGCCGATCCGGTGAAGTGCCCTTCCAGGGCTTCGCGAAAGAACACCCGGTCGCCTTCCGCCAGGACATCGACGAAATGGGCGACGTCGTTTTCATGGGGCCATTGCCGGCCGTAATGCTGAAGCTGCGAGAGCAATGTGCTCATGGTTCGTCCACTGCAAAGAAAGGCCGCAAGGCGGGGCGCGGCAGGGGCGCATTATTCCAGACGCGACAGGCTCTGACACCGTTTCCAGCCTCGCTCCAAGCCAACCGCAATGCAGCTTGTACCGCCAAGGGGCACTGGGCTATGGTGCCCTGTCGTCGCAGGGGAAGCGGCGCAATAACTATGGCGCAAGCCATCGCTCCAAGCTCTTAAGAAGCTCTTAAGAAACGACAGATCCGGCGGTAGGGGAGAAACATGCTGAAAAACCTGTTCGCGACGCATCCGATTCAGGCGTCGCCACACGTCGACGCGGGCGAACTGCCGCACGACAGCCTCCAGGGCGAAGCCAGCCTCAAGCGCGTACTGACCGCGCGTCATCTGCTGACGCTGGGCATCGGAGCAGTAATCGGCGCCGGCATCATCGTCATCACGGGCCAGGCTGCTGCCGAACACGCCGGCCCCGCCCTCATCATCAGCTTCATCGTCGCCGGCATCGCCTGCGCACTCGCGGGCCTGTGCTACGCCGAATTCGCCGCGATGATTCCGGTGTCGGGCAGCGCCTATGCGTACTCCTACGCCACGCTGGGCGAAATCGTCGCCTGGTTCATCGGCTGGAACCTTGTCCTCGAATACTTGTTCGCCGTCGCAACGGTTGCCGCAGGCTGGTCCGGCTATTTCAACGAATGCCTTTCCATCCTGGGCCACTGGACCGGGATGTCACTGGCGTTGCCGGACTACCTTTCCAGTGCGCCGCTGAAGTTCACCGACACGCATCAGATCGTCACCACCGGCGCGCTGATCAACCTGCCGGCCGTGCTCATCGTCAGTGCACTCACCTGGCTGTGCTACGTGGGCATCACGCAGTCGACCTTCGTCAACTCGCTGATCGTGACCATCAAGGTGCTGGTGATCGCGCTGTTCCTGATCTTTGCGTTCCGCTTCATCGATCCGTCCAACTGGCATCCGTTCATTCCGCCGGAAGAAGGCCCGGGCCGCTTCGGCACCAGCGGCATTTTCCGCGCCGCCGTGCTGGTGTTCTTCTCGTACGTGGGCTTCGATGCGGTGTCCACCGCCGCTGGCGAGGCGAAGAATCCGCAGCGCGACATGCCCATCGGCATTCTCGGCTCGCTGGCGATCTGCACTGTGCTGTACATCGCCATGGCGCTGACCCTGACCGGCATCGCGCCGTATCACCTGCTGGGCACGCCGGAACCGGTGGCCACGGCGCTGAGCTTCCATCCGGAACTCAACTGGTTGAAGGCGATCGTGTCCTTCGGCGCACTGGCCGGCCTTTCGTCGGTGATCCTGGTGATGTTGCTGGGCACTTCGCGCATCTTCTTCAGCATGGCGAAGGACGGCCTGATTCCCAAGGGCATGTCGCGCGTGCACAACAAGCACCGCACGCCGCACGTGGCAACGATCGTGGCCGGCGTGTCCGCCCTGGTGATCGCCGGCCTGTTCCCCGTGAGCATCCTCGGCGAACTGGTGTCGATGGGCACGCTGCTGGCGTTCACCACGGTGTGCATCGGCGTGCTGATCCTGCGCTACACGCGCCCGGAACTGCCGCGTGCGTTCCGCGTGCCGGGCGGCATGCCCGGTGTCTGGCTGGTGGCCGTGCTCGGTTCGGTGATCTGCCTGTACCTGTTCTGGCAGTCGTTCCGCGCCAACTGGCCGCTGATGCTGGGCTGGACTACCTTCGGTATGCTCATCTACGCCTTCTATGGGTATTCCCATAGCAAGCTTCGCAAGCAAAACTCCTAACCTGACACGGAGGGCCGGCCCAGCGCCGGCCCTCTGGTTTTGAAACACCAGGCCGACGCATGCTCAAACAGTTACTCGCCCGCAAGACCGACTTCTCCGACGCCGACGATCCGTCGCACGGCCCCACCCTGCGCCGCACGTTAGGCCCCTGGGGCATTACCGCGCTGGGCATCGGCGCCGTCATCGGCACCGGCATTTTCGTGGTTACCGGACAGGCCGCCGCAGAACATGCCGGCCCGGCCGTGTTGATCTCTTTCATTCTTGCGGCCATCTGCAGCGGCTTTACGGCGTTGTGCTACGCCGAATTCGCCACGCTGATTCCGATCTCCGGCAGCTCGTATTCGTACGCCTACGCCACGCTGGGTGAATTGGTGGCGTGGTTCATCGGCTGGAACATGGTGCTGGAATACGGCATCTCGGCCTCGGCGGTCGCGGCAAGCTGGACGGGCTATTTCACCAGCCTGCTCGACAGTGTCGGCATCCACTTGCCCATCTCCCTGACAGAAGCGCCATTGGCGTTCACCGATGGTCATCTCGTGGCCACCGGCCACCTGATGAATCTGCCGGCCGTCGCTATCGTGCTCGCGCTCACCGCGCTGTGCTACGTCGGTATCAAGGAGTCGTCGGGCCTCAACGTGCTGATGGTCGGCCTCAAGGTGGGCCTGATCATCATCGTGGTGGTGGCGGGCTATCGCTATATCGATCCGACGAACTGGCATCCGTTCATTCCGGCCAACGAAGGTCCGGGCAAGTACGGCTGGTCGGGCATCATGCGCGGCGCGGCGATGGTGTTCTTTGCCTACATCGGCTTCGAAGCAACATCGACAGCGGCGCAGGAGTGCAAGAACCCGCAGCGCGACCTGCCCTTCGGCACGCTGGTGTCGCTGGTCATCTGCACCGTGCTGTACCTGGCGATGGCAGCGGTGCTCACCGGCCTCCTCTCCTACACCCAGCTCGGTACGCCAGAGCCGGTGGTGACGGCCGTGAAGAATTATCCGCAGCTCGGCTGGCTGCGCCTGGTGGTGGAGATCGGCGCGCTGATCGGCCTGTCGTCCGTGATCCTGGTGATGATCATCGCGCAGCCGCGCATTTTCATGATCATGTCGCGCGACGGCCTGCTGCCGCCGGTATTCAACCGCATCCATCCGAAGTACCGCACGCCGCATATCAACACGGTGATCACCGGCCTGGGCATCGCAGTTCTCGCCGCCGTGTTCCCGCTCGACCTGCTGGCCGACCTCACGTCGATGGGCACGCTGATCGCCTTCGTTGCGGTGTGTGCCGGCGTACTGATCCTTCGCTACACCGCGCCGCAACTTCACCGCGGCTTCCGGGTGCCCTGGGCGTGGGTGATCTGCCCGGCCGGCGTGCTCAGCTGCCTGGCCCTGCTGGCCTTCATGAGCTGGTTCAACTGGCTTTTGATGATCATCTGGACGGTCATCGGCCTGGCCATCTACTTCGGCTACGGCATCCGTCACAGCCGCCTTCACAAGGCTCCCAAAGGGGCTTGATCGGCATTCGGCGGCGATCTGACGTCAACGTCGCCGAAAACGCCTTTTCAGCACACCCCTCACCCTGGGAACGAATGGTCGCCTTCGGGCGATCATTCGTGAGGCCCAGTCTTTAATATCCAAATAAGTCATTGATATTAAAGAATTTAACGAGACTTTTTCGAGAAAATTTTGGCGCCCCCGGGCCCCAAAATGCCCGGCCAGGAGTATCATCTGTGCTCCGTGGGTTGATCACTTGGCAGTGGGCCCCGGATTGCCGCCCGGCGCGTCAGGCGGGTCAGCTCCTCGGCCTGACGCGTCTGGGCAGCACCTTCTCTCTCACCGAAGTTCTTCGGTTCGAGTTTTCCTTGTGATGCAAAACATTCGTCGCGCGAGAAGCGCGTTGCGCGCATCACGACGAGATGGTCAGAAAAGAAAAGGCCGGCATCGCAGCCGGCCTTCGTGTTTTTGATGCCTGGAACGCTCAGGCTTTCTTCGGCGAATGCGAAACGCACCAACCTTTCGCATTCACCGCCTTGCCCGGGAACAGCTGGCACGGACCGTAGCCGGTCGGGCCGCCGGAATAGAACTGGCAGTTGGAGCACACATCACCGGCCTTGTGCTTGGCATCGGTCGTCTTGCTGGCGTCTTCGACGTAGCCCAGCGCCTTGGCGGTCGGATCCGAATCGGCCAGGTGAGGCAGGTCGGCCGCACGCGCCATGCGCGGCAAGGTGCCGATCATCGCGGCCGCAACGGCCGTGCCAGCGGCAGCCTTGAGAAAGCGGCGGCGCGATTCGATATCTTTTTCGTGCGACATGGATCCAACCTCCATCTGGAACATTCATCTTCGTCACGCCCGTGACGAATCTGCGCGCGATACTACCCGCCCTGCCGATAAGTCGTGAGAATGGATCGCATTTTCGACCTTTGGCAAAAAGCGGGCGTGGTATAGTGCTTACTCATTTGGACGTCCATACATCATGAGCCAGGTTCTTCCCGACACCATTTCGCCCGCGCTGTTTGCCGAGCGCGCCGACGCCATTGCCGATGCTGCGCGCGAACTTGCCAACGCAGGCTGGACGCCGGCGACCAGCAGCAATTTCTCGATGCGCCTGGACGGTGATCACGCTGCGATCACCATTTCCGGGCGCGACAAGGGCAAGCTGGGTCGCGACGACATCATGTTGATCGACATGCACGGCAAAGCCGTGGGCACCAGTGCGCGCCCAAGCGCCGAGACCGACCTGCACACGCAGATCTACCGCCGCTTCCCGGAGATCGGCGTGGTGCTGCACACGCACTCGCGTACGCAGAGCGTGGCATCCCGGTTCTTCGCACGCGATGGCGTCGTGAAGCTGGAAGGCTGGGAACTGCAGAAGGCCATTGCCGGCCAGACCACGCACGAGGCCGAGCTGGCGATTCCGGTGTTCCCCAACACGCAGCACATGCCGGAGCTGGTCGCCCAGGTCGAGGCATGGCTGGACAGCGGTCGTCCGCTGCATGCGTATCTCATCAACGGCCACGGCATCTACACCTGGGGCCGCGACATGGCCGAAACGCGCCGCCACCTGGAGGCGCTGGAATTCCTGCTTGCTTGCGAAATGGATCTACGGAGGTTGTCGGCATGAGCCGTCTGCGCATTTTCAGTGACACCCACCCCGATGCCCCGCTCTCGGTGCATAGCGACCACGCGGATATCTCCAGTGAGCTGTCGAAGATCGGCGTGCGCTTCGAGCAATGGGAAGCCAACCAGCCGATCGCACCGGGCGCCAGCCAGGAAGACGTGATTGCCGCGTATCGCGGTGACATCGAGCGCCTGATGAACGAAGAGGGCTATCAGGCCGTCGACGTGATCAGCCTCAAGCCCGACCATCCGGATCGGGCCACGCTCCGCCAGAAGTTCCTCAGCGAACACACCCACAGCGAAGACGAAGTGCGCTTCTTCGTGGCGGGCGCCGGCCAGTTCACCCTTCATGTGGACGGCAAGGTTTACGACGTGCTGTGCGAACAGGGCGACCTGATCGGCGTGCCGGACGGCACCCCGCACTGGTTCGACATGAGCGAGTCGCCCTATTTCGTGGCCATTCGCCTGTTCACCAACAAGGAAGGCTGGGTGGCCCAGTTCACCGGCGAGGACATTGCCTTGCAGTTCCCCCGCATGGTGCCGCACGGGTCCGCCAAGGCCGCCTGAACGCACAGTCCGGCTCACCGCCTGCGGGACAGGTGAACCGGGTCATGAAGCGCATGGCGAGCCCTCGCCGCGAGGGCCCGCCACCGGTAAGCTTGGGTACCCCGTATGCCAAGCTTCCCCGCATGACAGTCATTCGCGCCATCGTCACCGACATTGAAGGCACCACGAGCTCGATCAGCTTCGTCAAGGACGTGCTGTTCCCGTTCGCCCACAAGCGTCTGCCCGCCTTCATCGAAACGCACGGCGACAAGCCCGAGGTCCAGTTCTGGCTGCACGAGGCCGCCGAAGAGGCCGGCATCGTCGAGGCGCCGCGTCAGGACATCATTGAGCTGCTGTTGCGCTGGATCGAGGAAGACCGCAAGTCCACCGCGCTGAAAGCCCTGCAGGGCATGATCTGGCAGGAAGGCTACGAAAGCGGCGAATACCAGGCGCACCTCTATCCCGAAGTGTCGGCCAAGCTGCACCAGTGGCGCGCCGACGGCCTTCACCTGTACGTCTATTCCTCGGGTTCGGTACCGGCGCAGAAGCTGTTCTTCGGCTACAGCGAAGCGGGCGACCTGAAGCCTTTGTTCTCCGGTTATTTCGATACGGAAACGGGCCCGAAGCGCGAACGTCGCTCTTACGAACTCATTGCCGAGGCCATCGGCGAACAGCCGGCGCACCTGCTGTTCCTTTCCGACATCGTCGAGGAACTGGACGCCGCGAAGGCGGCCGGCTTCCGCACGGGCTGGCTGCTGCGCGAGCCCCTGGACATGCCTGAAGCGCCTCGCCACCCTGCGTATCGTTCGTTCGACGATATCGTCCTCTGAGCTTCCTTCGGGTTCCCGCCATGCGTATTGCCCTGACCGCCCTGCTCGCCTTTGCAGCCGGTGTACTGCTCATGGTGGGGCTGTCCCATCACGCGACGCGTGGGGCCATCGCCGTCGCCGCAAACCAGGCGCCGGCAGCGACGGAGAGCGCGCCTGCGGCCGCCAGCACGGCATCCACGGACGACGACAGCGCATCGAACGACAATTGGCCCGCGCAGGCCCCATCGCCCGAACAGGTGATGTATTCGCAGCGCACCATGGTGCACAAGGCATTGGCTGAACTTGGCCCGCGCACGCCGGGTCGTCCCAATCTCTACGTGGTGGCGTTCGGTGCCGACGGTGGCGAAGACGTGTTCCGCAATGAAGCGGAATACGCAGCCCGCATGTTTCCGCAGCGCTTCGGGCCGGATTCGCACGTGATGGTGCTGGAGAACAATCCCGGTTCGCTGGAGAAGCATCCGCTCGCCTCCTGGAGCAACCTGGAAGAAACGCTCGACGGCATCGCCAGCCTGATGAAGCCGGACGAGGACATCCTGCTGCTCTACCTCACCACGCATGGCGACGAAGACCACAACCTGCTCGTGGACATGGATCCCCTGCCGCTCGACCAGATTGGTGCAGGCGATCTCTCCGACATCCTCGCCAAGCGCCCCTTCAAGTGGAAGGTGGTGGTGGTGAACGCCTGTTACTCCGGTGGCTTCGTGCCGTCACTGCAAGGTGCGGGCACGCTGGTGATTACCGCGGCGCGTTCGGATCGCAGCTCATTCGGTTGCGGCAGTGACTCGGACATCACCTACTTTGGTCACGCCTGGCTGGTCGATGGCCTGAATCGCACACCGGATTTCATGGAAGCCTTCCGCCAGGCATCCGCCGAGATCTCGCAGTGGGAAACGCGCGACAAGCTGACGCCCTCGGAACCGCAGATGAGCGTGGGCTCCGGCATCGCCGAGCAGCTCGCGTTGTGGCGCAAGCACATCACGCCCGGCCCCGTGGTGGCGTTCAAGCCCGCATCACCGGCATCGGTACTCGATCGTCCCAGCGCCTCCCACTGAGGCGCCAGCGTCAACTCAGGCAGGTACCGGACTGCGGGCCTGCCAAATCCATCGCTCGGCATTCACCGGCGTTCCCTGCGCATCCAGCGGAAACAGCACGGCGCTACGCGGCGCCACGCGCAGCACGTTGCCGGCCTGCAGACCCAGTCGCGAGAGATCTTCCGTCGCCACGTCCGCCTCGATGGCCAGATCGAGCGACGCGACATGAAGATCCAGATGCGCCACGCCACCGGCGAGATAAATGTGCCGCAAGCGCGCCTCCCATGCGGGCAACGACGAAGGCACCGCCAGACGCAGCTGTTCGGGCCGCACATACGCCACGGCCGAAGTGAAGCGTCCGTGCCAGGGAGCGTCTTCCAGCACCCAGCCACCGGCGGAGAAACCCTCGCCGCCGCTTCGCACGGTGAACTTGTTCACCTTGCCGATGAACTCGCACACGAACGGCGTCGCAGGTTGCTGGTAGATCACCTCAGGCGAGCCCACCTGCTCGATGCGGCCGTTGTTCATCACCGCCACGCGGTCGGCAAGCTCCAGTGCCTCTTCCTGGTCGTGCGTCACGAAGATGGTGGTGAGTTCCAGTTCCTCGTGAAGCTCGCGCAACCAGCGACGCAACGTCACGCGAACCTGCGCATCGAGCGCGCCGAACGGTTCGTCCAGCAGCAGGATGTCCGGCTCCACGGCCAACGCGCGAGCCAGTGCCACGCGCTGGCGCTGGCCGCCGGAGAGTTGCGCCGGATAGCGCGCCCCCATGCCTTCCAGTTGCACGCGACGCAACAACCGGTCGACCCGTGCACGGATCTCCGTGCGCGATGGACGCGAACGCCAGGGTCGCACGCGCAGGCCGAATGCGATGTTCTCGATCACGGTGAGGTGGCGGAACAGCGCGTAGTGCTGGAACACCATGCCGATACGGCGTTCACGTGCGGGCGTCGCGAGAAAGTCTTCTCCCTGATGCAGCGCGCTGCCGCTGTCGGGATAGTCGAGCCCTGCAAGAATGCGCAGCAACGTGGTCTTGCCCGAACCGGAAGGTCCCAGCAACGCGAGGAATTCGCCGGGCGCAATGCTCAGGCTCACATTGTCCAGCGCCTGGAATCCGGCGAAGCGGCGATACAGCCCTGACAGTTCAAGTGCCATGCCGTTTCCTAGTGTCCACCGGGCGCGTGCGCGGAATTTCATCGCCATAGCGCCATTCCAGCAACGTCTTCACCGCCAGCGTGAGCAGTGCGAGCAAGGCCAGCAGCGAGGCAACGGCGAACGCGCCCACGTAGTCGTATTCGTTGTATCGCATCTCCACTTCCAGCGGCATGGTGGTGGTCAATCCGCGAATATGTCCGGACACCACGGAGACCGCGCCGAATTCGCCCATCGCGCGCGCGTTGCACAACAGCACGCCGTAAAGCAGCGCCCAGCGGATGTTGGGCAAGGTGACGCGGAAAAACATTTGCCACGCACTGGCACCAAGCACACGCGCGGCCTCTTCCTCCTCGCTGCCTTGCGCCTGCATCAGCGGAATGAGTTCGCGCGCCACAAAGGGCAGCGTGACAAACATGGTTGCCAGCACCAGGCCGGGCACGGCGAAGATGATCTTGATGCCATGCTGGTCCAGCCACGGTCCGAACCAACCCTGCGCGCCGAACAACAGCACGTACACCAGACCGGACACCACCGGCGAGACGGAAAACGGCAGGTCGATGATGGCACCGAGCAACGCCTTGCCCCGGAACGCGAAACGCGTCATGGCCCACGCGGCAGCCACGCCGAACACCAGGTTTAAGGGCACGGCAATCACCGCGACCAGCAAGGTGAGGCGAATGGCGGACAGCGCTTCGGGTTGAACAATGGCTGCCAGATACGGTTTCACGCCCTGGTCAAAGGCCTCGACAAACACCGTCGCCAAAGGCAACACCAGGAACATCACGAGGAACACCAGCGCCAACGCGATCAGCGCCACGTGCACAAGACGACGTGGCCATGCGATGGCACGGGTGCGTGCGTGTGCATTCATGCCGCCTGCTCCGTCCAGCGATTGCTCCAGCGTTGCAGCACCGCCACCAGCACCAGCAGCACGAACGACAACGAAAGCAACGCGACGCCCAGGGCAGCCGCACCGGCGTAGTTGAACTGCTCCAGCTTCTGCACGATCAGCAGCGGTGCGATTTCCGATTTCCTGGGCATGTTGCCCGCGATGAAGATGACCGAGCCGTACTCGCCCACGGCCCGCGCCAGGGCCAGCGCAAAGCCCGTAAGCAAGGTGGGGGCCAGCAGGGGCAGGATCACGCGGAAGAACGTCTGCCAACGCTGCGCACCCAGGCTTTCCGCGGCCTCTTCCACATCGCGTTCCAGCGATGCCAGCACGGGTTGAAGCGTACGCACCACGAATGGAAACCCTACGAAGATCATCGCCACCAGCACGCCCAGTGGCGTGTACGCCACATGGATGCCCAGCGGTTCCAGCCATCGCCCCAACCAGCCCTTGGGTGCGTAGAGTGTGGTGAGTGCGATACCCGCCACCGCCGTGGGCAGTGCAAACGGAAGATCCACCAGCGCATCGAACAGGCGACGCCCCGGGAACCGATAACGCACCAAGACCCAGCTCACCAGCAAGCCGATCACCACGTTGATCAGCGCCGAAACCAGCGCACCACCCACGCTCAGGCGCAACGCAGCCAGCGTCCTGGGTGCGGACAGCAGGCGCACCAGTCCTTCGAATCCGATGTCGGTGGCCTTCCACGCCAGCGCTGCCAACGGCAGCAGCACGATCAGGCCGAGATAGGTCAGCGCATACCCCAGGCTGATGCCAAAACCGGGAAGCACGCGCCGACGCATGGGCTATTCGCCTTCGACCAGTTGATCGAACAAGGCGCCATCCTTGAAGAACTTCGCCTGCGCCTGGTGCCAGTCACCGAATACCTCCTGGATGGTGAAGGTGTGGGTCGCGGGAAACTGGCTGGCGTAACGCGCGGCCATATCCGCGGAACGCGGACGATAGAAATTCTTCGCGGCAATCTCCTGCGCCTGCGGCGAATACAGGAATTGCACATAGGCCTGCGCGATGTCGCGCGTGCCATGTTTGTCTGCATTGCTATCCACCACGGCCACCGGCGGCTCCGCCAGGATGGTGATGGACGGCACCACGATCTCGAACGCGTTGTTGCCCAGCTGCCGCTGCGCAAGCAAGGCCTCGTTTTCCCAGGCAATCAATACGTCGCCAATGCCACGCTGCGCGAATGTGTTGGTGGCGCCGCGCGCCCCGGTGTCGAGCACGGGCACATGTTTGAACAGCTCGCTGACATAGGCTTTGGCCTTGTCCTCGTTGCCGCCCGGCTGCTTCAGGGCATAGCCCCAGGCCGCGAGGAAATTCCAGCGCGCGCCACCGGAGGATTTCGGGTTGGGCGTAATCACCTTCACGCCGGAACGAACAAGATCGGGCCAATCCTTGATGCCTTTCGGATTGCCCTTGCGCACAAGGAACACGATGGTCGATGTGTAGGGCGAAGCGTTGTCGGGTAACCGCTTCTGCCAATCCTTGGCCAGCAGGCCGCGTTCGGCGATGGCATCGATGTCGTACGCCAGCGCGAGTGTCACCACGTCCGCGGGAAGTCCTTCCACCACGGAGCGCGCCTGCTTGCCCGAACCGCCATGCGACATCTGGATGGTCACGTTGTCGCCATGCTGCGATTTCCACTGCGCGGCAAATGCCGTGTTGATGTCGCGATAGAGCTCGCGGGTGGGGTCGTAGGATACGTTGAGCAGCGAGACATCCTTCGCGAAGACCACGCCGCCGCATGCCACGCCCAAGGCCGCCAGCAACCTGAGGATGATCTTCTTCATGACGCCTCCTGCGGAACGGGAACCGGCAGACTAACCATGGCCCGCCGGCGGACGAAATCACCCTATGTCATAACCTCATGCCAGGTCTTGCGCAGGATCAGCGCGCGCCGGGCAAATCTGCACCTTTGGCTAGTCGGCCAGGCTTTCGCGAACCGTTTCGGCAGCGGGCCGTGAAAGCCGCACCGCCAGCCGGTGCGCGGCCGCCCGGATCTCCGGCATGGCCGTGCATTCCCACAGATTGCCGCGAAGCAGTGACCCTACCGCGTGAAGTCCGTGTTGCGGCTTGCCGTTGGCATCGGTGAGCTGGCCATCAGGCTGCGCCAGTACGCCAAGCTGTAGCGGATCGGCCACGGCCAGGCCGTCACGCAACAATTGGGACAGCAAATCGTGTGCGCCATAGGCCACGGCCGTATCCAGCCCCGTAGCCTGCACCACCAGATCCGCCTCGAGCACGCTCACCAATTGCGTGGCGCGTTCGCGCAGTGTCACCTGCAAGGGTGCCTTCCCATCCACATCGAGCACACGCGCCGCCAGCACCTGCAAGCGGCCCTCTTCCTGCAGCTGATAGATCGCCTCGCCCGTGGCGGGCGCCATGCGATGGCGCGCAGCCTCCCAGACCCAGCGCGCATGACGCAGGAACTGCTTGCGCCGCGCGTGCGTGAGGTGTTGCCACAGCCTGGCGTTGGTCGGCCGCATGCCGTCGATAATGCTGCGCCAGTCGGTGTCACCCGCGTCGTCCATGGCGCGGCGCACGAGACGGAACATGGCTGCCGCGTCGTCGCAGGCGAGCAATGCCTGATTGAGTTCTTCCTGTTTCGCATACGGCGCCAGTGGCAGCGCCGAATGCGTAAAGGGCAGCAGGCCGTGGCGCGACACCGCCACCAGCTCGGCATATGGCCATTTCACGGCAGCGGAGAGCAGCGTATCCACGGCGGTAAGCCCGGTGCCGATCACCACCACCCGACGCGGCGCCTGCGGGTGGCGATCCAGGCGCCAGGGATCGAGTTCGTAGGCGCCACCGGCCAGTGCCGTCGTCGACACCGTGCGCAGGGGACGCTGTGACAGCGCACCCACTGCGAGCACGACATGCTCCACTTCGAGCCAGCGGTCTGCGCCGACACGTATCGCATAGCCACGTTCGCCTCGCGACACGATCTCGCGTGCACTGCCCGGGTGAATGCGGAAACTGCGGCCTGCACGGCGCGCCGCATCGATGCGAACGCCCACCTGTGCCTGGATGAAATCGCCGAAGACACGTCGCGGCAGAAAGTCCGTGCCCTTCACTTGTCCCAGGTGACGCGAGGCATGCTGGATGAAATCTTCGGCATGCTCCTGGAACACACCCATCGCCGAGGCACGAACATTGAGCAGGTGCTGGTCGTCGCTGGTGGCGTAGGCCACGCCTCGTCCCGGTGCATGCTGGCCCACGATCCAGTGGATCGTGCCGCCATCGAAGCGTGCGAGCAGCTCACCAAACGCCGCCGCACCCGCCGCCCCACCACCAATCACTGCGATATCCGCCATAAACGCGATCCTCGATGAGGCACGATGCTGTCGCGATCTGCATCGGCAGGTCACAACGCGTGATGTCCCTTTGAAAGAAGTCCCAGGTGAAAGCCGTCTTCACATCAACGGCATGCGTGCGCTCAAACCGGCGCGGCTGCGTCTGGCGGCACGACGTGTTCGTACGTGGGCGTGGAGCGGTTCGGCATGATGTTTCCCCGGCATGTCGGCCTGTCCGGGAAACAAGAGACCACAGGAGCCGTTAAGGCTGCGCTAGCCATCCGTGCACTTCAGGCGCAGCTCATTCCCTGGAGGTTATGACGCGGCCCGTTTTGCATGACGCTGCGCAAGCACCGCGGCCACATCGGTCAATCCGAGTCCACGCGCGCGCAAGGCCACGGTAAGGTGGAAGATCAGGTCGGCGGCCTCGCCCAGCAGGGCGAGGTCATCCTGCGCCACCGCAGCGAGCGCCGTCTCCACGCCCTCCTCGCCCACCTTTTGCGCCATCCGGCGAATGCCGCCTTCGAAAAGCTGGGTGGTGTAACTGCCTTCGGGGCGCTCGGCGTGGCGTTGTGTGACCAGCGCATCCAGTTCGGCAAGGAAACCCAGCGGCGGCTTGACGTCATCGCCAAAGCAGCTGTGCGTACCGGTATGACACGTCGGCCCATGAGGGTCGGCCCATACCAACAGCGTGTCGGCATCGCAGTCCATGCGTGCGGACTTGAATGAGAGCACGTTCCCCGAGGTCTCGCCCTTCGTCCACAAACGCTGCTTGCTGCGACTGAAAAACGTGACATGCCCGCTTGCCTGCGTGACGGCCAGCGCCTCGGCATTCATGTAGCCGAGCATCAACACTTCGCCAGTCAGCCAATGCTGGACGACGACGGGCAGCAGGCCGTCACCCTTGGCCCAGTCAAGTTGCGTTGGATCGAGTTGGGAGGCTTTCATCGTGGACACCGGCAATGTTGCAACAGAAGACTCAGGTTCTTACCTCGACGCCCCAGCCAGCGAGTGACTGCTTGAGCGCGGGAATGGCAATGGCACCGGAATGGAACACGCTGGCCGCGAGCGCGCCATCGACATCCGCCTCGAGGAACGCATCGCAAAAATGTTCCGGCGCACCGGCGCCACCCGATGCGATCAGCGGCACGTTGCATAGCGCGCGCACGACGGCCAGCTGCTCGAGGTCGTAGCCCTGTCGTACGCCATCGCTGCCCATGCAATTGAGCACGATTTCTCCGGCGCCGCGCTGTTGTGCTTCGACGATCCAGTCCAGCGTGCGCCGCGCAAGCGCCTGCGTGCGCGTGGGATCGCCGGTGTATTGGCGCACGCGCCATTCGCCATCGGCGTCGCGCAGGCTGTCCACGCCGACCACCACACACTGCACGCCGAACGCAGCAGCCAGCTCGTCGATAAGACTGGGACGTTCGAGTGCGGGCGAATTGACCGAAATCTTGTCCGCGCCAGCATGCAGCACGGCGCGTGCGTCTTCCACGCTTCGAATGCCACCGGCCACGCAGAAGGGAATGTCGATCTCGCGTGCCACGCGCTCAACCCAGCCGCGATCCACACTGCGGCCTTCCGGGCTCGCCGTGATGTCGTAGAACACCAGTTCGTCAGCACCTTCATCGCGATAACGCAATGCAAGATCCACGATCTCGCCCATCACCACGTGATCGCGGAAGCGCACGCCCTTCACGACCTTGCCATCGCGCACGTCCAGGCAGGGAACCAGGCGCCGACTCAGCATGCCAGGGCATCCTTCAGGCTGAAGCGACCTTCCAGTAGGGCGCGTCCTAGAATGACGCCGCGTGCGCCGGCATCACGCGCTGCCCGGATATCCTCCAGCGAGCGCACGCCGCCTGACGCCTGCACGGCCATCGAAGGCACCGCGGTCGAAAGGTACCGGTACAGATCAAGATTGAAGCCTGCGAGCATGCCGTCGCGATCGATATCCGTGCACAGCAGGTGCTTGGCGCCCCGTTCCGCATACCACGGCGCCAGATCGTCCAGCGTGCCCGATTCCGTTTCCGTCCAGCCCGCACTGGGAAGCGTCCAAGCGCCATCGCGTTGAAGCGTATCCAGCGCAATCGTGAAACGATCCACGCCAAGCGATGCCAACCAGCCCTCCACCATCACGGGTTCGCGAATGGCCAGGCTGCCCAGCACCACGCGCGACACGCCGGCATCGAACAGGCGTTGCACATCCGCCTCCGCGCGCACACCACCGCCTGCCTGAATGTGCATGCCGTCGCTTGCGATCGCTTCGATTACCGCAAGGTTTTCCAGGCTGCCACCGCGCGCACCGTCGAGATCCACCAGATGCAGCCAGCGCGCCCCTGCCTGCGCGTAGTCGCGAGCGAGTGCGCGCGGGTCAACGTCGTACGTGGTTTGCTGCGCGTAGTCGCCTTGCTTCAGGCGCACCACGCGGCCGGCGCGCAAGTCGATGGCGGGAATGACAGTAAAGGTCATAGTTCAAGGAAATTCTTCAGCAGGCGCGCGCCAACCTTGGCCGAGCGCTCGGGATGAAATTGCATGCCGTGAAAGTTGTCACGCGCGATGACGGAAGCAAACTCGCCGCCAAAGTCCGTGGTCGCGAGGGCGTGATCGCCCAAGGGAACGGCGTAACTGTGCACAAAGTAGGCCCAGTCGCCATCGACCAATCCTTCAAGAAGGCGATGCTCACGGCGGCGCTGCAATTGATTCCAGCCCATGTGCGGCACACGCAGGCCGGGTTGCTCCTCGAAGCGGCGCACCGTCGCGGGAATCAGGCCAAGGCACGCCACGTCACCTTCTTCCGAACGCTCGCACAAAAGCTGCATGCCCAGGCAAACGCCGAGCACGGGCTGTGTAAGCGACCGCATCAGCGCTTCGAGTCCGAGTTCGCGCAGACGCGCCATGCCGGGACCTGCCGCGCCCACACCGGGCAAGATCACCTTGTCGGCGGATCGAATGGTCTCGGCATCGGACGTGAGCGCCGCGTCCACGCCCAGGCGTTGCAGCGCATAACGCACTGATCCGATGTTGGTGCCACCCGCATCGACCAGCACGACGCCCATCAGAGCGCGCCCTTGGTGCTGGGCAATTCGCTGCCTTCGCGGCGAATAGCTTGCCGCAGCGCGCGCGCCACCACCTTGAAACAGCCCTCCACCATGTGATGCGCGTTCTCGCCGCGCACGCTCAGGTGCAGATTGGCGCCCAGCGTTTCGCACAGCGAGCGGAAAAAGTGCGGCACCAGTTCGGTGGGAATATCGCCGACGCGCTCGCGCGGAAACTCACCTTCGAACACGAAATACGGGCGACCGGAAAGATCGAGCGCGGCGCTTGCCTGCGACTCGTCCATGGGCAGCACGAAACCGTATCGCCCGATGCCACGCTTGTCGCCCAGCGCCTGCCGCAGCGCCTGACCCAGGGCAAGTGCGCAATCCTCGATGGTGTGGTGTTCATCGATATGCGTATCGCCGTCGCAGCGCAACGCCAGCGCAAAACCGCCGTGCTTGCCGATCTGCTCCAGCATGTGATCGAAAAAGCCAAGGCCCGTGTGGATCTGCGGATCTACGGCTTTATCCAGGTTCACGCTCACGCTGATTCGCGTTTCGCGCGTGTTTCGTTCCACCGTGGCCATGCGCGGCGCATCCAGCAACTGGTGTGCGACTTCGCCCCAACCCATGCCGTGCGGACCTACGCGAAAGCCGCGCACACCCATGTTGGCGGCAAACTGCAGGTCGGTCTCGCGATCGCCCACCATGGCGGACGCCGCGCGACTCCAGCCGTCGTCGGCCAGGTAGTGACGCATCATGCCAACGCCCGGCTTGCGCGTGTCCTTGCGCTCATGCAGGAAACTGCGATCAATGAGCACTTCGCGAATGGGGATGCCTTGCGAGGACAGGATGCGCATGAGCAGCTCGTGCGGCCCAATGAAATCCGCCTCGGGGAAACTGTCCGTTCCCAGGCCATCCTGGTTCGTGACCATCACCAGTTCGTATCCCGCCGCCACGAAGCGCTGCAACGCGGCAATGACGCCAGGCAGCAGCGCGAGCTTTTCGTAGCTGTCAATCTGGAAGTCTTCCGGCTCTTCGATCAGGCAACCGTCGCGATCAATAAAGAGAATCTTGCGGCTCATGCCTGTTTACCCACTGCTGTTCCGCTGGTGAATTCCCGCCCTTCCCTGGACGAGCTGGCAAGTACGTTCAGCACGCGATCGTTTTCCTCCGGCGTGCCGATGGTGATGCGCAATGCGTCGCCCAGTTGCGGGTAGCGATGGATGTCGCGCACCACGATGCCCGCACCGAGCAGGCGCTGATAGGTGGCACCAGCATCGTCGAAGCGGACCGCGAGGAAGTTCGCGTGCGAGGGAAGCACTTCCTTCACGCCTGGCGCATTCATCAATTCCCGAGCCACGCGTTCGCGCTCCCCACGCACCACGGTGACATGTGCGCGAGCCGATGCCTGCCCCGCATCGCACAACGCCTCCAGTGCCAGCGCCACGCACGGCCGCGGCAACGGATACGGCGCCATGATGCGCCTGAGCAACGCAATCACATCATCGTTCGCCACGAGCGTGCCAATGCGCGCCCCGGCGAGTGCCCATGCCTTGGACAAGGTGCGCAGCACGGCGAGATTCTCGTACTGGTTCACCAGCGATGTCGCGCTGGGCGCGTCGGAGAACTCGATATACGCCTCATCGACCACCAGCAGCGCGCGATCCGTCAGCGCCTGCGCCAATCGCTCGACGTCGCGGCGCGGAACCAGCTGTCCGGTGGGATTGTTGGGCGTGCACACGAACACCAGCTTCACCGCCGGCGTGATCGCCGCAAGCAGGGATTCGACGTCGAGCGTGAAGTCCTTTCGCAGTGGAACGGTGATCACGGCGGCATTCTGAATATGCGCACTGACCGCATACATGCCGAACGTCGGCGGCTGGATGGCAATCGCGTCCTCGCCCGCACGGCAGAACGCGCGCACCAGCAAATCGATCGCCTCGTCGCTGCCGCGCCCCACCAGAAGTTGAGACGAACGCACGCCGTACAACCGCGCCAGCGCATCCACCAAGGCCGCCGGCTGCGGATCGGGATAGCGGTTGCACGCCAGCGCATCGCCGCCAGGCGGAGCCCATGCAGATTCGTTGGCGTTGAGCATCACGCGGCCACCGTTCGCTTCCATGCGTGCGGACGAATACGGCTGCAGTGCGCGAATCTCGGCGCGGGCCAGATCCAGCACGCTCATGCTGCATCCTCCAGCGCTGCCAGCCGCAGCGTCACCGCGCGACGGTGGGCTTCCAGCTGTTCGGCGGCAGCGAGTGTGGCCGTGCAGGGTCCAATCGCTCGCAAGCCATCGGGAGACAGTTCCTGCACGGTAATCTGCTTCTGGAAGCTGGCGACGGAAACGCCGCTGTAACTGCGCGCGTAACCGTAGGTGGGCAACACGTGATTGCTGCCGCTGCAATAGTCACCCACGGATTCGGGCGTCCACGCACCAAGGAACACGGAACCCGCACTTTCAATGGCGCCGAGCCATGCGCGTGGCTCGCTCACCTGCACAATCAAGTGTTCGGGTGCGTAGCGATTGCTGACCTCGATAGCCTGTTCCAGTGATGACACCGCAATCAAACGACTCTGCGAGAGCGCCTGGCTGGCGATATCCGCGCGGGGCAATGCGGCGCACTGGCTTTCCACTTCCGCTTCCACGGCATCGAGCACCGCCGAGGACGGGCTCAGCAGGATCACCTGCGAATCCGGTCCGTGTTCCGCCTGCGAAAGCAGATCAGCGGCAATGAAAGCCGGGTTCGCGCTGTCATCGGCAATCACCAGCACTTCGGAAGGGCCCGCGGGCATGTCGATGGCGGCGCCTTCGGGATCGGCCGACACCTGCAGCTTTGCCTCCGTGACCCACGAATTGCCGGGACCAAACAGCTTGTCGCAGCTGGGTACGGACTCGGTGCCATATGCCATGGCCGCAATGGCCTGCGCACCGCCGAGCTTGAATACGCGGTGCACGCCCGTGATGCGAGCGGCGTACAGCACGGCGTCATCACAGCGACCATCGGGACGCACCGGCGAACACAGCACAACTTCCGTGCAGCCGGCAATGCGCGCGGGCACGCCCAACATCAGCGCGGTGGAAGGCAATGGCGCGCTGCCCGCTGGTACGTAAAGACCCACACGTTGGATCGGGCGCAACATGCGCTCGACGCGCACACCATTTGCCGTATCGAGCGTTACCGGTTGTGGCGCCGCTGCGCGGTGGAAGGCCTCGATGCGTGACGCTGCTTCCTCGATGGCGGCTTTCAATTCCAGCGACAGGCGCGTTTCGGCTTCACGCCATTCCTTGTCCGATACTTCGATCGCATGAAGCGTGCTGCGATCAAGGCGAAGCGTGAGCTCGCGCAAGGCGGTGTCGCCGTCCGCGCGCACGCGGGCGATGATCTGTTCGACACCCGTGCGCAGGCTTTCGGCGCGCGATTGGGCGGGACGCGCCAATGCCGCGCGGCGTCCTTGTGTGTCCAAAGCATTCCAGTCAAGGCGGTTCATTCGTTCGACTCGTTCTTCGGGCCTGCATTACGCAAGCATCTTCTCCACCGGCAGCACGAACATTTCGCGCGCACCGGCCTTCTTGATCTCTTCCAGCTGGCGCCAGCTCACTTCGCCGGCGCACAACGCCTGCAGCATCAACTGGTCTGGCTGACCTGCCACCGGCAGCAAGGTCGGTTGCGGTCCGCCCGGCAACAACCGAATGACGGCATCGAGTGCGCCGCGCGAGGTCTGCAACAGCAACAGGCGCGACTCGCGTACCTGGATCACGCCGTCGAGACGCTTGAGCAGCAGATCGATCATGTCGCCGCGTTCGTCGGTGGGCAGCGTCTTCGGGCCCGCGAGCACGGCTTCGCTTTCCAGCAGCACGTCGGCTTCGCGCAACTGGTTGGCGACCAGCGTGCCGCCGCTCTGTACCAGATCGCAGATGGCATCGGCCGTGCCCAGCCTCGGCGCGATTTCCACCGAGCCGGCCAACGTCACCACGCCTGCAGCCACGCCGCGTTCGCGCAGCCACTGGCCCAACAATCCCGGGTACGACGTGGCGATGCGCTGACCTTGCAGTTGCGATGCATCGCGATAGTCGAGCTCCTGCGGCACGGCCACCGACAAACGGCAACGCCCGAAACCCAGCGGACGCCATTCGGCCAGCTCCGGGCCATCGAGACCGCCTGTCAGCTGGTATTCGCTGAGCACATTGCGCCCCACGATGCCGAGGTCGCACACACCTTGCGCAATCAGCCCGGGGATGTCGTCGTCGCGCACCAGCAACAGATCGACAGGCTCGCCTTCACCGAAACAGAAGAGCTTGTCGCGACTCTGGCGAAAGGTGAGCCCGCAACGGTTGAGCAATTCGAGTGCCGGCTCGGTGAGCCGACCGGATTTCTGCATCGCAATGCGCAGTCGATCGCGCGGTTTCATGCCTTGGCCTTCTTGGTGGCCGCGCGACGACGCGCGGCACGGGCAGCGGCGGCCAGATAACCGCCGCTGCCCTGGTTGAGATAACGCGCAACGCGCCCGATGGTGGTGATGCTCACGGCCGTGCGTTCGTGGATTTCGCGATACGACGTGCCATCGAGCAGGTACGGCACCACCCGCCAGCGCTCCACCATGACTTCCAGCTCGGCCGGCGTGCACAGGTCGTGCAGGAACGCGGACATCTCTTCGGCGTTCTTGAGCGAGAGCAGTGCTTCGCAAAGGCTGAGTTCGGCGGACTCGGCGGGGGTTTCGGGGTCGATTGATCGGCGCTTCATAATGTACTAATGCATTAATACAGTGGAGAGGATGATACGCGCCGTTCAAGGTTGGGGCAACCGGTGATGGGATTTGGGTTTTTGGGGTGATTTCTTGCGCTCTCACTCAAAAGTGGAACGCTTTGCCTGATCGACGGCTTGGGGCGATCTGGCTCCCGTGAGGCGGGTTTCCGAACTGCTGCCGCAGTCTTGCTTGGCCGTCATCCCAGCGAGAGCTGGAGGCGCTTTTCGACGGCCGAAGGGCTGGTCATCCAGTGACGTTGCGCTTTCGCCCAACTGAAGCGCCTCCGCGACCTGGCTCGCTTGCCGCGGGTTTCCAAACTGCTGCCGCGGTCTGATTTGGCCGTCATCCCGGCGCAGGCCGGGATCCAGTCACTTTGCGCAGAATTGTCGCCTTGCGATTGTTGGCTTTTATGAGGGCATACCGCGACCTGGCTCGCCTGCGGCGGGCTTCCGCCCTCCTGCCGGAGGGCGGGTTACTTTTCTTTGCTTGCCCAAAGAAAAGTAACCAAAAGAAAAGGCACCCCCACTTGGCGCTGGCCGGCCCTGCCGGCCAGTTCGTGAGGGGCGGCCGGGCTTTTCGACCGGGCTCCTGCCCGGGCGAAAAGTGCCTGGCGTCCTGCCAGGCACCCCTGCGGGGCCTGCTCGTCCACCCCTCACCGCCCGCACAGGGGGCCCAAGATCAAGAGCGAGCGGACGGCTCGTGCAGCTTTGCTGCACATCGCGTCGCGGGTCGATCGCCGGGCTCCTGCCTTGGTTAGCCTTAGTTACTTCCGGGCTTCACTCGAATCTCAAACCCTTTGATCCCACCGATCCCCAACAATCGGTATAAACTAGATAGGTAGCCTACCTATCAACCACCCATGACCCGCCCCGCCCCCGACACCGAAGCCCGCGAACTCGCCGAACAACTTCGCGGCTCTCTTCGCCGCCTGTTCCGGCAGCTTCGGCGTCACGCCGACGACGACATGGTTTCGCCGCTGCACATCCCCCTGCTGGTCACCATCCTTGAAAACCCCGGCATCGGTGTTGGCGAGCTGGCGCAGCTGGAAGGATTGCGAAGTCCCACGATGACGGGACACGTGAACAGCATGGTGGCCGCAGGACTTGTCGAGCGTACCGAGCCCAACGAGGGCGACCGACGACGCGTCGGGCTTGTGGTGACGCCCGAAGGGCATGCGTACGTCGAGTCCCGGCGCAAGCGCCGCACTGACCAGTTGGTCCGCGCGCTGAGTCAGCTTTCCCCCGAATCCCGTGCTGCCTTGAGCGCAGCCATCCCTGCTTTGAATGACATTGAATTAGGCGATCTCGACGCATGAGCAGCCCCAGCGCCACCCTCAGTAGTACGGCACACGCCATCCACCCACCCACGGAAAAGGAAATCGGGCGCGTCTTCGCGGGCCTGGTGATCGTGCTGGCGCTGGGTGCCATCGACCAGAGCATCGTCGCGACTGCCCTGCCCCGCATCGTCAGCGACCTGGGTGGCATGAGCCATCTGTCGTGGGTGGTGACGGCGTATGTGCTCGCGTCCACCGCCACCATGCCGCTGTACGGCAAGTTGAGCGATCAGTACGGTCGCAAGCCGGTGCTGTACTTCGCGATCTTCGCGTTCCTGCTTGGCTCGGTGCTGTGCGGCGCGGCGCGCAATCTGGTGGAACTGATCGTGTTTCGCGCGATCCAGGGCGCGGGCGCCGGTGGCTTGCTTCCGCTGGCGCAAATCATCATTGGCGACATGGTGCCGCCCACGCAGCGTGGCAAACGCCAAGGCGTGGTGGCTGGCATTTTCGCCCTGTGCAGCGTGGTGGGTCCGGTGATCGGCGGCATCATCACCGACATGTTGTCGTGGCACTGGATCTTCCTGATCAACCTTCCCGTGGGTGCCGTGGCGGTGGTGATCATCGGCAAGACGCTGCGCCAGTACACACCGCTGCATGCGCGACGCATCGACTACCTGGGTTCGCTGCTGATGACGGTAAGCACCGTGGCGCTGCTGCTGGTGCTGACGCTGGGCGGTGGACAATGGGCGTGGACGTCCATGCCTATCGTGTCGCTCGCGGCATTCGCGCTGGTCACAGGTGTGCTGTTCGTGCGTCACGTGAAGCATGAGCCCGAGCCGGTGTTGCCGCTGGATCTGTTTCACAACCGCCTGTTTGTCGTCGCCAGCATCGTCATGGCGCTGACCTTCATGGGCTTGATGGGCGCCAGCCTGTTCTTCCCGCTGTTCTTCCAGCTGGTGATGGGCGTGAGTCCGGCACGCTCGGGCCTGCTGACAGGGCCGATGATGCTCGGCATTGCGCTTACCGCGTTGTTCAACGGCCGCGTGCTGATGCGCGCAGGTCGCTACAAGCCCACCGTGGTGGCAGGACTTGCCGTGGCGACCGTAGCGTTTGGCGTGCTCGCCTGGAGTGCGGCGACATCGCAGAGCCTGTACATCATCGAGCCCTCGATCTTCGTGCTGGGCCTGGGTCTTGGCCTGGTGATGCCCAACGTCACCATCGCCGTGCAGAGTGCGCTGGCTCCCATCCACCGCGGCGTCGGCACGGCGACACTTACGTTCTTCCGCTCGCTGGGCGGCCTGATCGGCGTGGCGGGTTCGGGCGCCATCCTCGCGTGGCAGTTGCGCGGCGGTGAGGCGCAAGCCCCGGCGGGCGCCATGTCAGCGGAAGGCGGCGCCATGGCGAGTCCGCTGCTGCATCACGTCACCGACGCCGCGATGATGGTCTATCGCCATGCCATCGCATCGACCTTCACGGTGGGCGCCTGCATCGTGGCGTGCGCCTTCGTGTTGATCATGCTGCTGCCGGAAGTTCCGCTGAGCGATCGTCATCACACCGCACCCGCGCCCGCCGCCGACTGAAGGATGTCGATGAATTCCGTGCCGCGCAGTCCAACTCGTGTACTGATGTCGGCATGGATCATGTTCGCCGTCGTCGTGTTTGCGACGACGGCGTGCGCCTTGCAGTGGACGCGAACGGATCTCGATCCCGTGCTCGCACCCTTGAGTGCGTACTTGCGAGGCCCGGGCGGCATCGGGTTGCGCAGCGCGTACTACCTGATGGCCAGTGCCTTGGCCTGCCTTGCGTGGCTCGCGTACAACACCACGACAACAGAGCGCCGAAGCATGCTGCCCAGCGCGCTGTTTCTGGTTGCCGCCATGGCGCTGCCCGTCGTTGCCCTTACGGTGCTCTACGAGCACACGCCACAGGAAGACCTGGCGCGCCTGATCCATGGAGAAGCGGCGCAAACCACCTTCCTGTGCCTGGTTACCGGCATGGTGTTGCTGTCGATGCGCTTGCGGCGCAATGAGCACACGCATCAACGCGCGGGCATCGTGCTGGCGTGGCTCGCCTTCGTGCAGATGTGGGTGCTGGCACTATGGAAAGGCCTGCCGCCCGGCCTGACGCAGAAAGCGCTGATCGTTCTGATACTGCTGTGGCTGGCATGGGTGGCACGGAAGCTTTGGCGGGCAAGCCGTTCGCCGGATTGAGTCGCCCACAGGATGAGCTCCCGCACAAACGGCGACACGCCGCTGGGGCCTCTAGCTGGCAGAACCACTCAAAGAAAAGGGTCGCTTTCGAGACCCCTTTTCATTACTTCGTCAGCCGCTCACCGCGCTTCGCAGCTTTTTCTGTGGGAGCCCACCCTGTGGGCGACTCGATCTAGCCCCATTCTCTCAAAGTAAAAGGGCCGCTTTCGCGGCCCTTTTCGGTTACTTCGCAAATACCCGCTGCCTCACCAACTCGCAGACGGTGCGCACGTCGCCATCCATAGCGCGATCGCGCGCCATGAAGCCGATGTGCTTGCGCAACGATTCGTGCGCCTTTCGCACGGCCTCGCCTGCGTGGAAATCACCCACGTTGGCCAGCGCCGTGGTGAGCTGCTTCACTTCCTCGACGAACTGCGCGTAGTGCGCGTGATCTTCGCGCGGTGCATTCGACACCTTGCCGGCCAATGCCTGCCAGTCGCCGCGCGATGCGAGGCGGCTCGCTGCATTGAGCATGGCCTGGCGGAAATCCAGTGCCTGCGCTGCCGTGTAGAGCTCCAGTGCAATCACGTAGCCCAGGTCTTCCATCATGTCGAGCACGTGACGGGCTTCATTTGCGCCCATGGACACGTGGTCTTCCGCATTTGCGCTGGTCGGCACCGAATACACGCTGGCCGGATGCGCGCGCGTGGCGAGGTCGTTCACCAATGCCGCGGCGGTGTACTGCACGATCATGAAGCCCGAATCGGTGCCGTCTTCGTTGCCGGTAAGGAAGGCAGGCAGGCGATCGTTGGTCGAAGGCTCCACCAGCTTGTTGAGGCGACGCTCGGAAATGGAGGCCCGCACCGGAATGGCGGCCTTCCCGTAGCTCATTGCCCGCGCCAACGGCATGCCGTGGAAGTGGCCGGCGGAGATCACCTGCTCTTCGATGAATTGCGCGTCTTCGGCATCCGGGAAGATCAGCGGATTGTCGGTGACCGAGTTGAGTTCGATGTCGATCACGCGGCAAGCCTGTGCCCATGCATCGCGCACGGCGCCGTGCACCTGCGGCATGCAGCGCAGGCAGTAGGCATCCTGCGGCTGGTGCTTCTTGCCACCCTTGAACGGCAGGAAGCGCGCATAGAACGCCTCGCGACCGTGACGCTGGTTGGCAGGCACCCAATCCCAGCCGATGTCGAACGTCAGGGCCTGGTCCGACGGATCAGCCCAGGCTTCGGCCGTCCACTGCTTGAAGCGCGGCACCAGGTGATAGGGAATATCCACCAGCGTGCTGCCGACGAGCAGCTCACGCACGTGCGCTGCGGCATCAACCTGACCTGGATGCGGACGCAACGCGTGCACTTCCGGACGCAGCGCGCCGCTGCGGCCAGCGAACGCATCGAGCGTCATCGCCGCGGCAAGGTCCGCCAGTTCCAGCAGGTGTTCCAGGTCGTCCAGCGCCAGCGTGCCCGTCGCCAGCATCTGCGCCGTGCCATTGTTGAGCGCCAGACCTTCCTTGAAGGAGAGACGGATCGGCGCAAGTCCGGCGCGCTTCAGCGCATCGGCGCCCGGCAGGCGCTCGCCCTGATAGAACGCTTCGCCGCCACCCAGCAGCACGATGGCCAGATGCGAGAGCGGCGCAAGATCGCCACTGGCGCCCACCGAGCCCTTCTCGGGCACTACCGGCACGATGCCGGCGTTGAGCATCGCCGTGAGCGCCTTCAGCGTCTCCACGCGAATGCCCGAGTGGCCACGCATGAGCGTGTTGATGCGAATGACGAGCATCGCGCGCACCACATCCGGCGCGAACGGCTTGCCGACGCACACGGCGTGCGTGGTGATCAGGTTGTGCTGCAGTTCTTCCAGCAGCGTGCCTCCCGGCTTGTCGGGGTTACCTCCCGGCAACTCATCGCGCAGACGGTGCGCGCCCAGCAGTTTGTCGGCATTGCTGCCGAAGCCGGTGGTGACGCCATAGGTGGGTTCGCCGCAGCTCACCTTGTCCGCAAGAAAATCGGCGGCGCGCTGCACGCGCTTGAGCTGCGTTTCGTCCAGCTCCACGCGCAGCCCCTGGCGGGCCACGGCCACGAGCTGCTCGCGTGTGAGGCTGTTGCCGTCCAGGAGAATGGTCTTTGCAGTCATGCTTGGCTCCAGCCCGGACGGGCCATGTCAGATCAAGTTGTGTGGTGCAACCGCCGCACTATTCGGCGGCGGCGGGGATGCAGCGAATCGTCGCTCAGGCGCCGATGTCGGCCTGCGCCAGTTCGACGCGAAGCGTCTTGATGAGTTCCGCGCGCGACACTTCGAACTGGTCCTCGCGACGCAGGTCCTTCACGGTGACGACGCCCTTGGCGAGCTCGTCCTCACCCAGCACGATGACGAAGCGGATGCCCGCGCGGTCGGCGTACTTGAACTGCTTGCCCAGCTTGCCGCCTTCCAGCACCACTTCCGTGGAGATGCCGGCACCGCGCAGTTCGCTGGCCACTTCCAGGTAGGCCGGCAACTGCGCCGGGTCCATCTGCGTCACCAGCACGTCGACCGTGCTGCGCGCGGTGCCGATCAGGCCGGCATCGCGAAGCTGCCAGTAAAGACGCGTCAGGCCGATGGAAATGCCCACGCCCGGCAGGTGCGACTTGGTGTACTGGCCGGCCAGGTTCTCGTAGCGACCGCCCGAGCAGATCGAGCCGATCTGCGGGTGATCGTTGAGCGTGGTTTCGTAGACGGTGCCCGTGTAGTAGTCCAGGCCGCGCGCAATCGAGAGATTCAGTGCGTAATGCGACTCGGGCACGCCGAAGGCATGGATCAGGCCCAGCACTTCCTTCAGTTCCGCGCGGCCCTGCTCCATCGCTTCCGGACCGGCGCCCAGCGCGTCGAGCTTGCTGTAGGCATCCTGCAGCGAGGTGGAGCGCACCTGCACGAAGTCCAGGATCTTCTGCGCGGTTTCGGCACTCAGGCCAAACGGCTCGGCCATGAGCGTATCGCGCACGTAATCGGCGCCGCGCTTGTCCAGCTTGTCCACTTCGCGCAGCACCAGCGTCTGCTGTTCGCTGTCGACAACACCCAGGCTTTCGAAGAAACCGCGCATCAGCTTGCGGTTGTTGAGCTGGATGGTGAACGCGCCGATGTTGAGTTCGCGGAACACGCTATAGATGACCGCGGGCAGCTCGGCGTCGTAGCGCACCGACAGGCTGTCCTTGCCGATCACATCGATGTCGCACTGGTAGAACTCGCGGAAGCGGCCGCGCTGGGCGCGCTCGCCGCGATACACGCGCTGCATCTGGTAGCGACGGAACGGAAACGACAGATCGTGCTCGTGCTCGGCCACGTAGCGCGCCAGCGGCACGGTAAGGTCGAAGCGCAACGCCAGTTCGGGCACGCCATCGCCCTTCTCGGCGTTGTTCAGCGCGCCGGTGGACTGCACGAAGTACACCTGACGCTCGGTTTCGCCACCGGTCTTGGTCAGCAGGACGTCGGAGAATTCCATCACCGGCGTTTCCACCGGCAGGAAGCCAAAGCGCTCGTAATTGCGGCGGATCACGTCGAGCATGCGCTGGAACGCGATCTGGTCGAGCGGCAGCAGCTCGAGCACGCCGGGCATGGTGCGGGCCTGGGTAAGCGCCATGAAGTCCTCTGCTAAGCGGTATGAAGCGGTGTAAAGAAGCCGGCCAACCGCCCGTTGGCGACATGTCCGACAGAGCCGCATAGGTTAGCAGAAGGCCGCCCTCAGGCCCTCCTCATCCGTGCTGCGACAGTCGCATACACATTCGTGAAGAATTTTTTTCACAAACTGTTGCCAAGGCCCCGGGCTGTCATTAAGATACGCGGCTCCCACGGGGTGTAGCTCAGCCTGGTAGAGCGCTACGTTCGGGACGTAGAAGTCGCATGTTCGAATCATGTCACCCCGACCAAAATTCGATGAAAAAGCCGGCCTAGCGCCGGCTTTTTTATGGCCTGATTTCCGGGCTCTTCGCCCCAGGCGCAACAGAAGCCCGATATTCAGGACTGCAGTGCGAGCGCGGTCAGGCGATCCAGTTCTTCTTCGTCGAATCCTGCTTCGAGTCTGGCCGGTCGATTGAACGGCCCACGCAAGTTGCGGCCCATGTAGTCGCGAAGCAGATCGAGGAAGGTGTCGCGCGCATCGACGCCGTCGCGCTCACAGCAATGGTGGAACCAGCGCGTGCCGGCGGCGACGTGCGCCACTTCCTCACGCAGGATTACGCGCAGGATCTCCACCGTGCGCTCGTCGCCTACCGAAAGCAGTCGATCAATCATGCCGGGGGTGACGTCCAGGCCACGTGCTTCGAGCACGCGCGGCACCAGCGCCATGCGTGCGGTGTCGTGGTGCGCGGTTTTCTCGGCCATTTCCCACAGGCCGTTGTGCGCGTCGAAATCGCCGTACGCATGACCAAGTTCGGCAAGGCGTTCGGACAGCATCGCGAAATGGCGCGCCTCGTCGTGCGCGCAGCTGGCCCAGTCGCGGTAATAGTCGCGCGGCTTGTCGCGAAAACGGTAAACCGCATCCCACGCGAGATTGATGGCGTTGAATTCGATATGCGCCACGGCGTGCACCAGCGCCGCGCGGCCTTCAGCGCTGCCAAGGCCGCGATGCGGTACCTGGCGCTGTGGCACGAGGCGTGGGAGCTCGGGGCGACCCGGTGCGGTGATGGGTTCGGGTGCCGGCGATGATGGATCGGGCTGCAACTCGCCTGCCAGGAAGGCGTTCCACGCAGCGTGGGTCAGGCGCAGCTTTTCCGCCGGGTCTGTAGCGTCGAGGCAGCGCTTGGCGGCGGTGTGGAGGTTGGTCGTCATGGGAGAGTTCGGCGAGCACCCGCCCCTCACCCCAGCCCTCTCCCCGGAGGGGAGAGGGAGCTAGAGCATCAGGCGCTGCGGCGGGAGGCCTTGGCGTCGTCCGAGCGCAGCATTTCGATCTGCTGCAGATACTGCTGATCCAGCCCGGTGACGTACTCGCCGGAGAAGCACGAGGTGTCGAAATTCTTCAGGTTCTCGTTGCCGTCCTGCACCGCCCACACCAGATCCTGCAGATCCTGGTAGATCAGCCAATCGGCGCCGAGCATCTGCTGCACTTCCTTCTCGGTGTGGCCGGCGGCGACCAGTTCCGAGGCGGCCGGCATGTCGATGCCGTACACGTTCGGGTAGCGCACCGGCGGCGCGGCGGAAGCGAAGAACACGTTCTTGGCGCCCGCATCGCGTGCCATCTGGATGATCTGGCGCGAGGTGGTGCCACGCACGATGGAGTCGTCCACCAGCAGCACGTTCTTCTTGCGGAATTCCAGCTCCACCGGATTGAGCTTGCGACGCACGGATTTCACGCGCTCACCCTGCCCCGGCATGATGAAGGTGCGACCGATGTAGCGATTCTTGACGAAGCCCTCGCGGAACGGCACGCCCAGCGCTTCGGCAAGCGCCGACGCGGCGGTGCGCGCGGTATCGGGAATCGGAATCACCGCATCGATGCCGTGGTCCGGACGCTCGCGCAGGATCTTTTCCGCCAGCTTCTGGCCCATGCGCAGGCGCGCCTTGTAGACCGACACGTTCTCGATCATCGAATCGGGACGAGCCAGGTACACGTATTCGAAGATGCACGGCGCATGCGTGGCACCTTCGGCGCAATGGCGTGAGAACAGCTGGCCGTCGTCGGTGATGATCACCGCCTCGCCCGGCTCCACGTCGCGCAGGCGCTTGAAGCCGAGGATATCCAGCGCCACCGACTCGGAGGCCACGGCGTATTCGCGGCCTTCCGGCGTGACACGCTCGCCCAGCACCAGCGGGCGGATGCCGTTGGGATCGCGGAACGCCAGCAGGCCATAGCCCAGCACCAGCGCGATGCAGGCATAACCGCCACGCGCACGCTGGTGCACGCCGGCGACGGCCTTGAAGATGTGGTCCGGCGTCAACGCCATGCGGTCCTGGATCTGCAGCTCGTGCGCCAGCACGTTGAGCAGCACCTCGGAATCGGAATCGGTGTTGATGTGGCGGCGGTCGTCTTCGAACATTTCGCGACGCAGCTGCTCGGTGTTCACCAGGTTGCCGTTGTGCGCGAACGCAATGCCGTAGGGCGAGTTCACGTAGAACGGCTGGGCCTCGGTCGAGCCTTCCGAACCGGCCGTGGGATAACGGCAATGGCCGATACCGATGCGACCGCGCAGGCCGCTCATCGGGCCCTGGCTGAACACGTCACGCACGAGGCCGTTGCCCTTGTGCAGGCGCAGGCGCGAGCCGTCCACCGTGGCGATGCCGGCAGCGTCCTGCCCACGGTGCTGCAACACGGTCAAACCGTCATAGAGGGACGCGGCGACCTCACTGGTGCCGACGATGCCGATGATTCCGCACATGGTTGAAAGCCTGTAATTAGTAAGTCGTTGCCGAGGCGGTCGTGGTAGCGGCCGCGGGATGGGTTTCGTGTCCAGTCGCTGGGGAAGCGCCCGGCACGCCCGCCGGCAAGGCGGGTAAATGGTCCAGCAGAGGCTGCGGATTGAGGTAGTGGCGGACGTTGTCCGGCACGCGCTCACCCAGCCACGCAGCCATTCCCTTGAACTGCGGCAATAACACCGAATCGTGCCACCACGGGTCCCGCGTGAACGCGGTGAACCCGAGCAGGAACACGGCAAGCGTCACCAGCAGCACGCCGCGCACGAAACCGAACACCATGCCCAGCAGGCGGTCGGTACCGGACAACCCAGTGCCTTCCACCAGCTTGCTCACCAGGAAGCGCAGCAGCGCACCCAGGATCAGCACGACGATGAAGCAAATGCCGTAACCCACCAGAATCCGCGCCGAAGGCAGCGAGATGCTGTGTTCGAAATAACCCGCCACGCTGGGGCCGAATGTCCAGGCCACCCAGAACGCGGCAATCCAGATGGCCAGTGCCAACACCTCGGAAATGAGGCCACGCCACAGCCCGATCAAGACCGAGACGCCCAGGACGGCAAGAATGATGTAGTCGGCCCAATTCCCCGGGTCAGCACCGTGAAAGGTTCAGGTTGAAGTTCACGGAGCGGTGACGACGTTGCCGTCCACGCCCAGCTTGCTCTTGATCTGGTCGCGGATGCGCACGGCATCGGCGCGCTGCGTCTGCGGGCCGGCCCGCACGCGCCACAGCTGCTTGCCGTTGGCGTTCACGGTGTCCACGTAGCCATCGAAGCCGTTGGCGCGCAGCTTGTCGCGCAGCGCATTGGCATCGCCCTGGCTGCCCATGGCAGCCACCTGAACGGCCCAGCCACCGGCGCGCGACGACGAGGCGGCGGTATTGGCCGCGGCGGCAGCGGGCTTCGCGGCAGGCGCGTCGTCCTGCGTCGGCGTGGAAGCCGAGCTTTCCAGGCGCGCCGGGGCACCCGGAATGGTCTGCGTGATCTTCAGGCGGGCGGCTTCCGCCGCGGCGCGGGATTCAAACGGTCCCGCAGTCACCATGGTCAGCGCCTTGCCACCCTGGTTGATGGCGCGGCCATTGGCCGGATAACCCAGGCCACGCACGCGGGTGATCAGGTTCTGCGCACTGGATTCCGACGCATAGGCGCTGAGATTGATCGAGTACGCACCGTGGGCTGCCGTGGCAGGTGCTGCCGCCGGTTCGGCCTGCGCCGGAACGGCCGGCGTGCCGGCGGTCGGCTTGGTCGCAGCTGCCGTGGTGGTGGCGCTGCCCGTCACGCTAGCCGCGCCCTTGCCCTGAACCGGAATCATCGGCTGCGCGGCGCTGGAGCCGGGGCGCGTCACCGTGGTGGGTTCAGGCTTCTGGCCCGCGGTGGGGTCGGTTTCCACGTCCTTGGGACGATTGGAACCGATATTCACCGTGGCAAGCTGATCGGTGGAACCCACCGGCGCCGCACTGGCGGTCGGCGTGGGTACGGCCGGCTTGGGCGCCGGTGCCGCCGTGGATGACGGCGACGCACCCGGCGTCAGGCTCATGGTCTTGGTCTGCAGGTCGCGATCCGGTGCCGGCGGAATCGCCAGGCTTACCGATTCGTCGCCACTCGTGGTCGGCGGATTGCTGGAGATGAACATCGGCACGATAAGCACAGCCAGCGCGATGAGAACGGCAGCTCCCAGCAGACGTGTTTTCAAGACGGGCTCCAAACAGGGGGTGCGAGAACGGGCGCGATTATACCTGTCCGGGCCGCCGCTCAGGCCGCTTCGGGTCCAGTCGATTCAGCAAGTACGGCCGAGGCGACGAAAAAGGAACCGAAGGCGAGCACGCATTCGCCGGCATTCGCCGCGTTTTTCGCGGCCTTGAGCGCAGCCGGTACGTCGGCGTGGATGTCGAAGCGTGCGTCCGGCAGCGCCTCCACCAGCCGTTCGGCGAGCGCCTGGGCCGGCAAGCCACGCGGCGTATCGCGTTCGAGTCCTGCCAGGTGCCAATGCGCAATGCGAGAACCCAGGGCCCGGATCACGCCCGACACATCCTTGTCGGCAAGCGCGCCGTACACGGCGTGCACGGGCATGTCGGGGCGCGCGTCCAGCCATTCGGCCAGGGCGCGCGCCGCCTGCGGGTTGTGACCCACATCGACCACGAGCATGGGATCGCCGCCCAACACCTGGAGGCGGGCTGCCACGCGTGCGGTGGCCACGCCGGTGGCCGCGGCCGTCGCCAGATCGCGGCCTGCCAATACGGGATCGATCCGCTGCAACGCATGCAGCGCCGCGATGGATGCGGCTGCATTCGCGTACTGCACGGGAGCGGTGAGCGCCGGATCGGGCAGCGAAAGGGTCAGCCCGTCGCGATGGCGCCATTGCCAGCCGGCAGGCTCGCGCTCAACGCTGAAGTCCATGCCGGCGCGCTCCATGCTGGCACCGATGCGCACCAGCGCCTGCAGCAAGCCGCCGGGTGGCTCGGATTCACCCACAATGGCCGGGCGCCCTGCCCGCGCAATGCCGGCCTTCTCCACACCAATGGTGTCGCGATCCGGCCCCAGCCAGTCCATGTGATCAAGATCGACCGTGGTGATCACCGCCACATCGGCGTCGATGATGTTCACCGCATCGAGGCGTCCGCCCAGCCCCACTTCCAGCACGGCGACATCCAGCGCCGCTCGTGCGAAAAGATCGAGTGCGGCCAGCGTGCCGAATTCGAAGTACGTGAGCGGGATATCCCCACGCGCCGCCTCGATGCGTTCGAAGCTGGCCACCAGCATCTCATCGCTCGCGTCGCGGCCATCGATGCGGATGCGCTCGTTGTAGTGCAGTAGATGCGGGGAGGTGTAGCAGCCCACGCGCTGGCCCATTGCCGTGAGCATGGCCTCGAGCATGGCCACGGTGGAACCCTTGCCGTTGGTGCCGCCCACGGTGATGACGCGACGGGCGATCGCCGGCGCGCCCATGCGCTGCCACACGTCGCGTACGCGATCGAGGCCAAGCTCGATGCTGCGCACGTTCACGCGTTCCTGGTAGGTCAACCATTCGTCGAGAGTACGGGTCATGGGCAAAGGTGCTCAGGCATCCAGCGGACGCAGCCAGAAACGCAGGTGATGGGGCGTGGGTTGGTCGGCGCCGGTTTCGGTCCAGTCCAGCGTGCAGAACATGTTGTCCTGGCGCTGGTAGCCGCGCTTGATCCAGAACGCGTCGTTGGGCCGGTAGTCGTCGGGCCGGCGAGGATCGTCCAATGCACGCTCCACGGCGCAAAAAGCCGTCCAGCGATAGCCGTGCAGCGACTGCGCATGATGCTCGCGCGCATCGAAGAAGCGATGGCCGATGCCTTGCCCGCGATACGCCGGCAACAGCACGGATTCACCGAAATAGAAGACCTCACCCAGCACCATGCCGCGCTGCACGAACGGCTGCTGGATGGCGGGCGTTTCGTCGACCAGGGGAATGCCGGTGGAACAGCCCACGACATGGTCACCGTCCAGCGCCAGCACGAACACGCTGCGGCGCGAGCACGCATACGCTTCGAGGTAGCGTTGCTCGTACGCCATGTCGCCGTCGTAGAGATACGGGTAGTCGCGGAACACCGCGATGCGAAGACGGGCCAACGCGTCCAGATGCGGCCTGACGGCTTCGCCCACGCTGGTGAGGATGCGCACGCTCACGCTCAGCTTCCGGACACCTGGGCGATCCAGTCCTGCAGGTTGTAGTAGTTGCTGATGCGTGCGATGCGACCGTCGCGGATGTCGAAGAACGCGCCACCCGGCAGCACGTAGCGCTGGCCATGGGCCGGCGGCAGACCTTCGTCATCGGCAAGGTACTGGCCGTGCACCACGTACTCGGCCGCGGCGCGCGAACCGTCGGTGCTTGCCATCAGCACGACATCGCGGAGTTCTTCCCGGTAGCTGCGCTTCATGCGTTGCAGGAACGCGCGGAACGTGTCGCGGCCCGTTTCGCGATGGCCCTGGTTGATGTCGTGGGCCACGTCATCGGCAAGGCAATCAAGCATGCCTTCCCAGTCCCCGCGATTGAACGCGTCGTAGTAACGGGCAACAAGGGCAACGCTGGCGGACATGGCGGCCTCCGGGGAAACGGGGCGCACAGCTTAAAGCAATGGTGCCGCCGTGATCACCCGCTGCAGGCCCGTTTGAGCGCGACCGGCATCAGAAGTGGATGCCGGTGGCCTTGAGCGCCCAGTACATGCCGAACATGGTCCAGAACATCTTCTTCAGCATGCGGCCGGCCAACAAGGCGATAAGCAGGCCCAGCAGCAGGGGCATGTGCTTTTCGAGGGTGCTGCGTGCGTCGTTGATGATGGTGTTCATGATGACGTCCTCCCGCACCCCATCGGTGCAGGCAAATCATCCGCCCTGCCCCGTTGTCGAGGCAGGGCACGGCGTCAGGCATCGCGGGTGACAACCATCACAAGGGCGTTCGGCGCAGTCGCAGTGCATTGCCGACCACGGATACCGACGACAGGCTCATCGCCAGCGCCGCCACCATCGGGGACAGCATGATGCCGAGCAGCGGATACAGCAGGCCGGCGGCCAGCGGCACGCCCACGGCGTTGTAGACGAAGGCGAAGAACAGGTTCTGCCGGATGTTGCGAACCGTGGCACGGGAAAGCACCAGCGCCCGCAGGATCGCCTGCAGTTCCCCCTTCACCAGCGTCACCTGCGCACTTTCCATGGCGATGTCGGTGCCGCCACCCATGGCGATGCCGACATGGGCGACGGCCAGCGCGGGGGCATCGTTGATGCCATCGCCCGCCATCGCAACGCGGTGCCCTTGCGCCTGCAATCGCTGGATCACCTCGGCCTTGTCGGCAGGCGACATGTCGGCGTGCACCTCGTCGATGTCGAGCACGCTGGCAACGGCTCCTGCGGTGGCAAGGTTGTCGCCGGTCAGCATGACGATGCGCAGCCCTTGTGCGCGCAGTTCGGCCAGCGCCTGTGGCGTGCTCGGCTTGATGCGGTCGGCCACGGCGATGAGCCCTGCGAGCGCACCGTCCACCGTGAGGAACATCACGGTGGCGCCTTCGCCACGCAACGCGTCGGCGCGCGCGGCCACGCCATCGTCGAGCGAAACGCCAGCGTTGGACAGCAGGCGATGATTGCCAAGCGTTACCGCATGCCCATCGACCTCGCCTTCCACGCCCGCCCCCGTGACGGTGCGAAAGTGCGAAGCCAGCGGCACCGCGATGTCCTGTGTTTTCGCGCCATCGAGGATGGCCCGCGCCAGCGGATGCTCGCTGAGCCGTTCCAGCGCCGCGGCCATCGCCAGCAACTGCTCACCCGGCACATCGCCCAGACTCACGACGGTCTTGAGCGTGGGCTTGCCCTCGGTCAACGTGCCGGTCTTGTCGACAACGAGCATGTCGATGTCGCGCAACGATTCGATAGCTGCGGCATCGCGGAACAACACGCCGTTCTGCGCGGCACGACCGCTGGCCACCATGATCGAAATGGGCGTGGCGAGACCGAGCGCGCACGGGCACGCGATGATCAGCACGGAGACGGCCGAGATCAGCGCGTAGGCGAGTCTGGGATCAGGCCCCAGCCATGCCCACAGCGCGAACGCCAGCACGGCCACCGCCACCACTGCGGGGACAAACCACGCGGCGATGCGATCGGCCACGCGTTGCAAGGGCGCCTTGCTGCGCTGGGCTTGCGCCACCAGCGAAACGATTTGCGCGAGCATGGTCTGCGCGCCCACTTTTTCCGCGCGCATCAGCAGCGCGCCGTCCTGGTTCACGGTGCCGCCGGTCACGTGATCGCCCTTGGCCTTGCGGTTTGGCAGCGGCTCGCCGGTGAGCATGGATTCGTCGACATGGCTGCTGCCTTCCAGCACCACGCCATCCACCGGTACCTTTTCGCCGGGCCGCACACGCAAGTTGTCGCCGGCATGCACGGATTCAAGCGGCACATCGTGTTCGCTGCCATCCGCGTCGATGCGATGCGCGGTCTTCGGTGCCAGCCCCAGCAACGCCTTCAGCGCCGCGCCCGTGCGGCGACGCGCACGCAGTTCAAGGAAATCGCCCAGCGTTACCAGCGTGACGATGACAGCGGCGGATTCGAAATACACGCCCACGCGACCGTGCATGTCGCGGAAGCCGGCGGGGAACCACCCGGGCACGAGGAAGGCGATGGCGCTGTACAACCAGGCCACGCCGGTGCCCAGCGCGATCAGTGTGTACATGTTCGGTGACCACGGCCTGAGCGAATGCCCGCCGCGCGCGAAAAACGGCGCGCCGCCCCAAATCACCACGATGGTGGCCAGCACGGCTTCCACCCAGGCCGCCACAACGTGCCACGGTGCCGGCAGATGCCAGCCGAAAAGATGCGGCCCCATGGCCAGCACGAAGACCGGTGCCGTCAGTACGGCAAGCAGGCCGAGGCGACGCGACATGGCGCGCAGTTCATGGCCGTCGTCTTCGTCCAGGCTCGGCATCATCGGCTCCAGCGCCATGCCGCACTTGGGGCAATGGCCCGGCCCAACCTGCTGGATCTCGGGATGCATCGGGCAGGTGTAGATGGCGCCCGCGACGACAGGTTCCTCGACGGCGGGGCTGAGGTAGCGCATCGGATCGGCGAGGAATTTTTCCTTGCAGCGCGCTGCGCAGAAGTAGAACGACTGCCCTTCGTGTTGCGCCGTGTGTTTCGCCGTGGCCGGGTCAACCGTCATGCCGCACACCGGATCTTTCACGGCCGATGCGTCGTGGTGCAAAGGCGCGTGATGATCGTGGGCGCCCGCGTGATGGTGATGATCATGCGTCGCCGAATTGCCACCACCACAGCACGACGTCGCCTCCACGGCTGCCGGTTGCGCTTCCTTGGCGCTGCAACAGGCGTGCTTTTCCTCGCTCATGCCTGGTCCTCCTGATCAGTAAGCGCCTTCAGGATCGGGCACTGCGCCGGCGAACCGTGCCCCGGGCATGCATCGATGAGTTGCTCCAGGCCGTTGCGCACGCGCGTGAGCTCGGCGATGCGCTCATCGATGGCCGCAAGGCGTTCTTCGGCACGCTGCTTCACCGCTTTCACGCCGCGCTTGCGATCCGCGGACAGCGCCAGCAGGTCGCGAATTTCCTCCAGCGTGAAACCCAGGTCCTTCGCGCGCCGGATAAAACGCAGCTGTCGCACGGCGCCTTCGTCGTACGTGCGATAGCCGGACGCTCGCCGCAGCGGCTCGGGCAGCAAACCCTCGCGCTCGTAATAGCGGATGGTGTCGATGGCGACGCCGACGCGGCGAGCGACAGCACCGATGGTCATGGAGGTGTCGGAGGTAGTCATGGCCACAAGTCTAGACCTTTGATCAAGGTCTAGAGTCAAGCGTTGCGTAAAGGCGTCGTCTTCACCCCGCACCGGCCTATGCTGATCACGCGTGGGGACGCGTGCAGGGCGCGGTGTAACCCCCAGGGGCCGCCGGACGAAGTCAGAACATCCAATCTGCCACTCAGGGAGTGCCGTATGACCGACCCGTCCCTTCAGCCGCCGTCGAACCTGCTTGGGAGGTGGGCGGTGATCGGCCTCGCCGTGGCAGCGCTCGCGCTCGCCTTTGCCTATGTCGCGGGATGGCTTACGCCGCAGCGCCTGAGCTCGCGCGGCATCGTGAATGCGCTGCAGGCCAATAGCGGCGTGTTCCCCGGTTATCGACGCAATCACGCCAAAGGCGTGTGCGTGTCGGGTTATTTCGAAGGCAATGGTGCTGCGTCTGCGTATTCCAGTTCGAGCGTATTCGCGCCGGGTCGCACGCCCGTCGTGGGGCGCTTCGCCCTGCCCGGCGGCAACCCTTACGCGCCTGACAGCAGCGTTCCCATTCGCAGCTTTGCGTTGCGCTTTTCACTGCCCAACGGCCAGCAGTGGCGCACCGGCATGAACAGCATGCCGGTGTTTCCCGTGGCGACGCCGCAAGCGTTTTACGATCAGGTGGTGGCCACGCGCCCGGACCCGGCCACCGGCAAACCCGATCCGAAACGCGCGGGCGCGTTTTTCGCGGCGCACCCGGAAACCGCTGCTTTCCTCAGCTGGATAAAGACGGCCAAACCGTCGGCCAGTTTCGTCACCGAGACGTACGAAGCGCTCAACGCTTTCTATTTCGTCGATGCCAGCGGCAAGCGCCATCCGGTGCGCTGGAAAGTAACGCCGGAGGCACCGGACGACGCCGGCACCGGTCCGCAGGCGGGTGATCCCAACTATCTCGCCCAGGACATCGAGCAACGCATGGCGAAAGGTCCGCTGCGCTGGCATCTGATCGTCACGCTTGGCGAACCGGGCGACCCGACCAACGATGCCACGAAGGTGTGGCCAGCCGACCGTCCCACGGTCGATGCGGGTACCCTCGTGATCGAGAGCGAACAGCCGCAGGACAGCGGCCCGTGCCGCGACGTGAATTACGACCCGACCATCTTGCCGCCGGGCATCGAGATCTCCGACGACCCGCTGCTGCCCGCACGCTCATCCGCCTATGCGGTGTCGTACCTGCGACGCACCAGCGAGGAAGCCCATGTCCCTGGCACGGCACGCGCCACTTCGCCTTCGGAGCACCCGTGATGAATACCTCCAACGCTTTTCATCCGCTGGCGCGCCTGCTGCACTGGCTCATGGCCGTGTTGATCCTGACGATGCTGTTTATCGGCGTGGGCATGGTGTCCACCGTCTCCGAGAAACACGAATGGTTGCTGGCCATCCACAAGCCGCTGGGTGCCACCATCTTCGTGTTGGCGCTTATCCGCCTTGGCGTGCGCTGGCGCCATCCTCCGCCGCCGCTGCCGGCGGGCATGCCACCACTGATGCAGTTCATGGCCCATGCCTCTCACTGGTTGCTTTACGGCTTGATGCTTGCCTTGCCCCTGGTGGGCTGGGCCATGCTGTCCGCAGGCGGCTACCCCATTTCACTGGGTGGCTCGCTGCATCTGCCACCGCTGATGTCCGCGAACTTCGAAGCCTTCGCCTGGTTGCGTCTCACACATCGCTATCTGGCGTACCTGCTGTTTCTGACCGTGCTGGGACATATGGGCGCCGCGCTGTATCACGGCCTGATCCGTCGCGATGACGTGCTGGCGAGCATGACGTTTCCCCGCAAACCGCTCGCACCCGCCGTTGCGCCGGTTGTCGTGGAAGTCGTTGAACCGCCGTCTTCGTCGATACCGCCTCAGGTCTAGGCGCCCGACGGTTTCACACGCATGAACAGCCGGCATCGCCATGGCACTACGCACTTGCGATGCCGGCTGTCAATAGTATGATTGATATCATACGAATTACGTGGAGCCGTCATGCGCTACGACGCCGAACACAAACAGAAAACCCGCAGCAAAGTGCTGGAAGTCGCCGCCAAGGCCATCCGCGAGGAAGGCCCGGATCGCATCGGCGTGGCCAGCGTGATGGCGGAGGCCGGCCTCACCCACGGTGGTTTCTACGCGCACTTCAAATCGAAGGATGAACTGGTGGCCGCTGCCATCGAGCAGATGTTCGAGCAGTCGCGGGCGCGCCTGAAGCACGAGATGGAAGGCCGCGAGCCCGCCGCAGGGCTTTCCGCGTACATCGATTTTTACCTGTCCAAGAAGCATCGCGATACGCGTGGCGCCGGCTGTCCCATGGCTGCACTGGCATCGGACCTGCCGCGCCTTCCCGAGGAAACGCGCGCACTCTTCGCCGACGGCGCACGACGCCTGAGTGATGCCATGGCTGAGCGGCTCGACGCCATGGGTTACGCCGATCCGCAGGCCTTGGCGCGTTCCACGGTGTCGGAACTGGTGGGTGCGTTGTCGCTTGCCCGCATCGAACCCGACGCGAAGCGCTCCGACGCCATCCTCGCCGATTCAAGTCATGCGCTGAAAGCGCGCCTGGGACTGGAGTCTGCCTCGTGAGCATGATCACCGAGATCGGTCACGGCCTGAATGGGCTTGAGCAGCTGCGCGCGTTCATCGCCTCGGGACAGCGGCCCGGCATTGGCGACTCGCTGGATTTCGACCTGGTGGATGTCGGCGACGGCTTCGCGGCGTTCGAGGGCATGCCTGGTGCGCATGCCTACAACCCCATGGGCATCGTGCACGGCGGCTATTTCGCCACCCTGCTCGACTCCGCCTGCGGTTGCGCCGTGCATTCCAAGCTTACGGCGGAGCAGGCCTACACGTCGCTGGAACTGAAAATCGTGTTCCACAAGGCGATGACGCGTGACACCGGCCGCGTGCGCGCCGAAGGTCGCGTGCGCACCATCGGCCGCCGGGTGGCCTTTGCCGAGGCGAGTCTTATCGACGCCGCAGGCAAGCTCTACGGTTCGGCAACATCCACACTTCTGGTGTTCGACCGCTGATCAGCCGCCACGCCCGCGTGCGCGCATGGTGCGCGTGCGTGCGGCGCGAGCCGCGCCGGTAGCCCGATTGGTGGCGCGAGTGCGTGCCGCCTTCTTGGCCGATGCCTTGCGCTTGGCCGGCCCCTTCGTCCGCACGGCCTTGCGCGCCACCGCGGAACGTTCAGCGGGCGAACGTTCTGCCGCAACTTCCCGTGCATGCTCGGAAAGCGCCGCGGTCGATACTGAAGCTGTGCCCTCGCGCTTGAGCGCATTCAGGGCTGCGCGACTTCGACGCGCCGTGGCGACCTTGCTGGCCGATGTTTTCTTCGAAGCCGGTTTCTTGCGCACGACCTTGCCGCCCTGCTTTTCCGGAATGGCTATGCCGGCGCGACGCGCGTGCGACAACCCGATGGCGATGGCCTGCTCGGGAGATCGCGCGCCATGCACGCCGTCGCGAATGCGCTCGATTTCCTCACGCACAAACTCTCCGGCCTGCGTACTGGCCGATTTGCCTTCGCGCTTGTCCTTGCGCGCGCGTGCCAAGGCGCGTTCGGTAGGCATGTCGCGACTCCGGGATGGGGCGGGGAAGACGATGCTGCGGCCTGGGCCGTGAAATGGACAGCAAATAAAGCTTCAATCGCAGCACGAGTATTCTGAGCCATGGCAACGACTGATGCGGCACGCATCGGCCATGCAGGCATCAGGCCAGCGCGCTGTCTTCCGCAGGATCTTCCGCAGCGACGAAACCACCGGTCTGTCGTTGCCACAGACGCGCGTACAAACCGCCTCGGGCAATCAATTCCGCGTGCGTGCCTGTTTCAACGATCTCGCCCTTGTCCATCACCACCAGGCGATCCATCCGCGCGATGGTGGAGAGGCGATGCGCGATGGCGATGACCGTCTTGCCGCGCATCAGCACTTCCAGGCTGTCCTGGATCGCCGCCTCCGCATCCGAATCCAGCGCCGAGGTGGCTTCATCAAGGATCAGGATGGGCGCGTCCTTCAGCAGCACGCGCGCAATGGCGATGCGCTGGCGCTGCCCGCCGCTGAGCTTCACGCCGCGCTCGCCCACGTGGGCGTCGAAACCGACACGACCTTCGCCATCCACCAGTTGCGGGATGAATTCCTCCGCACGCGCCTTGCGTACGGCCTCGATCACCTGCGCCTCGCTGGCGTCGGGGCGGCCGTACAGCAGGTTGTCGCGGATGGATCGATGCAACAGCGAGGTATCTTGCGTGACCACGCCGATCTGCGCCCGCAGGCTTTCCTGCGCTACCTGCGCAATGTCCTGCCCATCGATGAGAATGCGGCCGCCTTCCAGGTCATACAGGCGCAGCAACACGTTCACCAGCGTGGATTTGCCCGCGCCCGACGGCCCTACCACGCCGATTTTCTCGCCGCCGCGCACCGTCAGGTTGAGGCCGGAAATCACCCCGCCCTTCTTGCCGTAATGGAAATGGATGTCGTCAAAGCGCACACCGCCTTCGGCGACTTCCAACGGCATGGCGCCTTCGCGGTCCTGCACGGTGCGTGGCTTGGAAATCGTCTCGATGCCGTCCTGCACGGTGCCCACGTTCTCGAAGATGCCGTTGATCACCCACATGATCCAGCCGGACATGTTGTTGATGCGGATGACCAGGCCGGTGCTGAGCGCAATGGCACCCACCGTCACCTTGCCCTGGCTCCACAGCCACAACGCCAGCGCCGACGTGCCGACAATCAGGAAACCATTGAGCGTGGTGATGGTGGCGTCCAGAGCGGTGGTCAGGCGCGTCATGGAACGCATGCGCTGGATCTGCTCGCCCATCGCATCGGCGACGTATTGTTCCTCCCGCTGCGTATGCGCGAACAGCTTGAGCGTGAGGATGTTGCTGTAGCCGTCGACGATGCGGCCCATCAGCCGCGAGCGCGCCTCGGACTGCTTCCACGAGCGCTCCTTGGTACGCGGCACGAAGTAACGCAACGTGGCGACATACAGCACCAGCCACACGATCAACGGCACGGCCAGCCAGACATCCGCCTTGGCGAACATCACGATGGCGCTGCCGGTGTAGATGGCCACGTACCAGATGGCATCCACGATCTGCACGGCCGATTCACGCAGCGCGCCCGAGGTCTGCATGATGCGGTTGGCGATGCGGCCGGCGTAGTCGTTCTGGAAGAAGCCCAGGCTCTGGCGAATGACGTAGCGATGGTTCTGCCAGCGGATGCGATTGGTCAGGTTCGGCACGATGGCCTGGTTCACCAGCAGATCGTGCAGGCCAATCAGCACGGGGCGTGCGATCAGCGCCACGAAGCCCATCCACAACAGCTCGTTGCCATGCACGCGGAAGAAATCGGCCGCCGGCGCACCCTTGGCCATGTCCACGATGCTGCCGATAAAGCCAAACAGCGACACCTCCACCAGCGCCACGCCAAACCCCACCACCAGCGCAGCCGCAAACACCGGCCACACCTGGCGCAGGTAGAACACATAGAAGCGCCACACCGACTGCGGCGGCATGCCGTCGACGGGTTCCTTGAACGCGTCGATCAGCGACTCGAACCAGCGGAAGAGCATGGGGGTCGTCCTTGGGAGGGGTGCGCAGGGTAGCGGGTGCGATGTCTTTGGGGTGAAGGCATGCGAAGGCAGTTTCAAGGTAAGCAAAGGCCTTCCTGTGGGAGCGCACCCTGTGCGCGACGGGTGAAACCTCGACGCCGCGCCCTGCCCGTCGCGCACAGGGTGCGCTCCCACAAGAGAACGAAAAACTCGCCGGGCACTTGCAATCCCGAAAACTCACGATATATCTTAAGACTGTTACTTACGATATATCGGAGTTAGTCATGGGATTTCGTCATTTCTTTGATCACCACCATTCCCACCACGGCCGCCACGGCCATTGCCGGGACGGTTTCGAAGGCCGCGAGGCCTGGATGCGCGAGGCCATCGGCCGTGGCCGTGGACGCGGTTTTGGCCGCGGTTTCGGCGACGACGAGGGTGAAGGCGGCGGCTTCGGCGGCATGGGCGGGCGCTTCCGCGGCGGACGCGTGTTCGGCCACGGGGACCTCAAGCTGATCCTGCTGGCCCTGATCGCCGAGCAGCCGCGCCACGGCTATGAACTCATCCGCACCATCGAGGAGATGTTCGATGGCGCCTACGCCCCCAGCCCCGGTGCGGTCTACCCCACGCTCACCCTGCTGGAAGAGCTGGGCCACGCCAGCGTGCAGAACGACGACGGCAAGAAGCTCTACACCATCACCGATGCCGGCAACGCTTTCCTCGCCGAGAACAAGGAGACGGTGGACGCGGTGATGTCGCGCATGGAACAGACCGCGAAGATGTTCGCCCGCGCGGCTGCACCCATGGCCCTGCGTGAAGCAATGCACAACCTCAAGCGCGCGCTGTTCATGCATGGCGGTCCGTGGAATGCGGACGAAGTGAAGCGCATCCGCGACATCATCCAGAAGGCTGCGGACGAGATCGTCAAGGGCCGCAAGGATGCCTGAGGCCATGCCCACCGCGCCGGCCGATGTGCATCAACTGCTGGCGCAGGTGGGCTTGCGCGCGACGCCACCTCGCGTGGCGATCTGGCAGGTACTGGAAGCCGCGGGCGACGAATGCGATGCGGTGGCCGTCCTGCAACGCGCGCAATCGCTCGAACCACGTACCAGCCTGGGCACGGTCTACCGTTTCCTGCGCGAACTGGAACAGCACGGGCTGGCCAGTTCGCGTCCGGTCGCGCATGCACGAGCGCGCTGGCGACTGGGCACGTCCGTCGAGTCCACCTCGCGAAACCTGGATGCCCTGGCTGCGGTCACCCGATTGGCAGCCGCTTTCGGCTTTCGACTGGTGCCCGAGCGAGGCTCCTGAACCGATCCACTCACCGACGCGATGCCAGCTTGTCGGCCAGGCGCGTCGGTTCCGGCAAGCGATATGTTGTCCCGAACGCCATCACCAGTTCGGGCGCGGTCGACATGCTCACGCGATATCCCGGCGACACGATCAGCGGTCGAACCTTGTCCTTGCTGCGAAGCACGCAGCCGATCACCTCGCCCTTGTATTCCAGCGGCTGGCGATCGCCACGATGCGGCCCCACTTCCTGGTGCACGCCCACGAGAATGGATTTGGCCACGCCTACCGTCGGCAAGCCGGTAACCACGCCCAGGTGCGCGGCAATGCCAAGCCGTCGCGGATGTGCCACGCCCTGCCCGTCCACGAACACCATGTCCGGTGTCTTCGGCAGTTCCGAGAGCGCTTGCAGCAAGGCGGGCAATTCGCGAAACGAAAGCAGCCCGGGGATATACGGCATGCGCGTAGGTTGTCGCGATACGACCTCGGCGATGGGCGCCAGCGTCCTGGCATCCAAAAGCACCGCTGCTGCACGCGTCACCGCGCCGTTGTCTTCGAAACCCACATCCACGCCGGCCACGTGGTGCAACGGCGGATAGTCGTCCACCAGCCGAAGTTGAGCCGCCAGTTCCGTTTGAAGCCTGCGCGCCTTGGCTACATCGCCGTCCCACGGCGGCACGGCGCGAGCCATATCGATGGATATCGTCATCACGAAAGCGTGAATGCGCGCCGCTGAAGGGCGCGTCAAGGCATTTATTCATTGACCCGTTCAGGGTCGGTCCGGATCATGCCCCGCATGCCTATTCTTTTTCGCCTGCTGTTGATCCTCGTTGTCGCCATGGGCGGCGTCACTTCCGTATTCGCGCAGGACGCGCAAAACAACGGCCAGAGCCAGCAGGCGCCACTGGCCACGCCCGACCAGCTGAATGCGCAGCTCGACCAGATCAAGCAGACGCTCGCCAGCAAACAGCTGACCGATGAAATGCTCTCCACCGCGCGCACCAAGGCGCAATCGGTGCAACAGCAGGCCGACGCACTCACCGCAAGCCTCACGCCGCAAGCCGATGCGCTGAAGGCGAAGATCGATGTGCTCGGCCCCGCACCGGAAAAAGGCGCACCGGCTGAAGCACCGGAAGTCGCAAGCCAGCGCAAGCAACTGCTCAAGGATCAGACCGACCTCACCGGCCAGGTGACGCAGGCCAAGCTGATCAGCAAGGAAGCCCAGCAACAGGTGACGAGCATCACCGCGATGCGCCGCAACCTGTTCCAGACCCAGCTAAGTCAACGCAGCGCATCGCCGCTGAGTCCGACGTTCTGGAGTCGACTCGCGCAGAACGCACCGGCGGATCGCGCCGCCTTCAGCGCGTTGTGGCAATCGATCAAGGGCGCCGCCGCGCAGGCATGGCAACCCGACAATCGCGTTCCCTTCATCGGCTGCCTGCTGGCTGCCATCGCGTTGCTGGCAGGCGGTCGTCGCGTACTCGAACACCAGATGCTGGACAAGGCGGCGCGCTACCTGCCGTCGGGTCACTTGCGCCGCAGCGTCATGGCCGTGCTGGTGACGGTAGGCACGACGTTCATCTACGGCGTTTCCGCCTGGCTGCTCTATCTGGCGTTCAACTGGAACGGCGTGTTCGACCAGGACCTGGACGACCTGGTGCATCCGCTGGTCCGGTTGATGGTGATCATCGCCACCATGGCGGGCCTGGGGCGCGCGCTGTTGATGGTGCGACACCCCTCCTGGCGTTTGCCGCCGATCTCCGACGACCTGGCCAAGCGCCTGTGGCCGTTCCCCACGCTGATGGCTTACAGCGCCTTGCTGCTGGGCGTGATCGAACGCGTCACCAACAGCATCGGTGCCAGCCTGGCCACGACCATGGCCGCCAATGCGCTGGTCGCCACCGTGATCGGCGGCCTGGTCGCCTACGCGCTGGTGCTGATGAGCCGCGCGCGGCGCGCCATGCTTGCCAGCGGCGAAACCCCGGCCAAGCGTCCGTTGTGGGTCGGCATGGTGGTCCTGTGCGCATCGCTCGCCATGCTGGCCACGTTGCTGGCCGTGGTGACGGGCTATATCTCGGCCGGCTTCTATGTGGCCCGCCAGATGATCCGCGCTGGCTTCCTCATTTCCGCGCTCTATGTGCTGATGCACCTGATCAACGATCTCTGCGAATCGTTGATCACGCCCGATTCGCATACGGGCCAGCGTCTGCAACAGAACTTCGGCGTCGATCCGGCCCGCCTTGAACAGAGCGCCACCATTCTTTCGGGCGTCGGCCGTGCACTGCTGTTGCTGTTCGCCATCCCGTTGATCCTCGCACCCTATGGCGCCGGCCCCACCGAGCTGGTGGATCGCGGCACGCATTTCTTCACTGCGCTCGAACTGGGTTCGCTGAAGATCAACCCGACCAGCATTGCCCGCGCCCTGATGGCGCTGGTGGTGGGCGGCATCATCGTTCGCCAGATCAAGCTGTGGCTGAGCAACAAGCTGCTGCCCAAGACGTCGCTGGACAAGGGCATGCAGATGTCCATTGTCACGCTGCTGGGCTACGTCGGCGGCATCATGGTGTTCCTGCTGGTGCTCGGCGCGCTCAACGTGGACGTGCAGAGCATTGCTTGGGTCGCCAGTGCCCTGTCGGTGGGTATCGGTTTCGGCCTGCAGGCGATCGTGCAGAACTTCATCTCCGGCCTGATCCTGCTGGCCGAGCGTCCTGTGAAGGTCGGCGATTGGGTGAGCCTGAGCGGCGTGGAAGGCGACATCAAGCGCATCAATGTGCGTGCCACGGAAATCCAGCAGGGCGACCGCTCCATCGTCATCGTGCCCAACTCGCAATTGATCACGCAGAACGTGCGCAACGTGACGCTGGCCAACGCGCAAGGTCGCGTGCAGATCCGCCTGCCGATGCCGCTGAGCACGGATGCCAGCAAGGTCAGGCAGATCATCTTCGACATCCTGCGCAACCACACGGTGACGCTGAATGCGCCGTCGCCGAGCGTGATCCTCGACAGCATCGATTCGGGTTCGATGATGTTCGTGTGCACGGCCTATGTGAGCAATCCGCGCGACGCCGGCACGGTGAAGAGCGACCTGCTGTTCGAGATCATCGACCGCCTGCGCAAGGCCGATCTTCCGCTCACCACGCCGCAGGACATGGTGGTGCGCAGCATGCATCCCGACCCTTCCACGGCACCTGCGCCGTCGACCACGATATTTCCCGGCCAGAAAACCTGACAGGCGTATGCCATCGGCCTAGACTCCGGATGTCACCCGGAGTCAGCCGATGGGTTTCCACGTTCTCCAGCCCGCGCCACCCCTCGATGCGCTCGTGTCCCGCCTGTGGGATTGGGACATGCCACCGGCATCCCATCACCTTGAACGCGTGCTGCCGGTACCGGGCGCGGCGCTGATCATCAACCTTCACGAGAACGAAACGCGCGTCTACAGCGACGATGTCGAACGGCGTTGCGTGCGCTCGGCCGCATCGGTCATCGGCGGCCCGTGCCTGCGCAGCCAGATCATCGATACCTCCGAGCAGGTGCGCGTGCTGGGCGTGGTGTTTCGTCCCGGCGGCGCGCACGCCTTCACTGGGGAAGATCACGAAGCACTGGTGGATCGTGACATCGGGCTGGAAGACATCTTCGGCAGCAGTGCCCACCAACTTCGCGAGCGGTTGCTTGACACGCCCTGCCCGCATCGACGGCTGGCCCTGCTTGAACAATGGCTGCTCGCGCACATGCGCATGCCGCAGCTTGCGCCCGAAGTGCTCTACGCGCTGGCGGACATGGGCGCCAGGCCGCAGGTGGCGCGTATCGGCCGACTGGTGCGTGACACCGGACTTTCCGAATATCGCTTCGGACGCCTGTTCCGCCGACAGGTGGGCATGGGTCCCAAACGCTATGCGCGACTGATGCGTTTTCGTTACGTGGTGGATGCCGTGTATCGCTCATCGTCAGTGAACTGGAGCGCCGTTGCCATCGATGGCGGCTACGGCGACCAGGCGCATCTTGTGCATGAATTTCGCGATTTCGCCGGCATGACGCCCACGGCATTCATGGCCGCCCGCGGTCCCTATCTCAATCACCTGCCACTGGACCCATGACTGTGGGAGCGCACCCTGTGCGCGACTGCGGGGGCCCGAGTCGCGCACAGAGTGAGCTCCCACATTGGCACGGTTCGCACGCGTTCCTTCACCTTCGCCGTGGCATCATGCCGGTCCTTTTGCGAGGCCTTCCCCATGCCCAGCGACCTGTTCTCGTCCGCCCCTGCCCAAGGTCCGGCATCACGTGTACGCGTGGGCATTGGCGGCTGGAATTTCGCGCCGTGGCGCAACAACTTCTATCCGTCCGGCCTGGTGCAGCGACGCGAGCTGGAATACGCGAGCCGCCACCTGCGCGCCATCGAGATCAATGGCACTTACTACGGTGCGCAGAAACCGGCAACCTACGCGAAATGGGCGTCCGAAACGCCGGACGGCTTCGTGTTCTCGCTGAAGGCACCGCGCTATGTCACCGAGACCAAGCGCCTGGCCGATGCAGGCCGCGGCATCGATGGTTTCGTGTTTGGCGGCCTGGCTGAATTCGGCGATCGGCTGGGGCCGGTGCTGTGGCAGTTCACGCCATCGCGCGTGTTCGATGCCAACGACCTGGCTGCGTTCCTCGATCTGCTGCCGCGCGAACTCAATGGCCAGCCCATGCGCCATGTTTTGGAAGTGCGACACCGCAGCTTTCTCGACGAAGGCTACGTGGAGCTTGCGCGCTCCTACCGCATTCCGACCGTATTCACCGATTCGCCGCAGTACCCCTCGCTGGCCGACCTGACCGGCGATTTCGCGTACGCGCGACTGATGCGCAGCGAATCGCACATCGAAAGCGGCTACGCACCGGACGACCTGGCTGCGTGGACGACGCGCGCCCGCGCCTGGGCCGACGGTAACGATCTGCCGGAACTGCCGCACGTGGCGCCCACGCTGAAAACCGCATCGCCACGCGACGTCTTCATCTACTTCATCAGCAGCGCCAAGGAACGCAATCCCGCCGCTGCCATGGCGTTGCAGCAGCGGGTCGACGACGCCGGCTGACGCTGGCGTGCCAGCGCGCTGCCGAAGCCCTAAACTCGCAACACTTTGGCGAGGCATTCGCGATGCGTGCACTCAAACCTGTTCTTCTGCTGGTCGTGCTGGCCGTCGCCGCGTTCTTGTGGGGGCGGCATACCTCGGAACCCACACCAGGGCCCGCTGCCACGGCACCCGGAATTTCAACGCCGCGCACGGCGGATGCGGGCACCCTGCCTTCGTTCCTGCCGCCCGAAGCCGCGGATATCCTGCGTCGCATCGCCAGCGGCGGACCATTCGAACATCGCCAAGACGGCGTGGTGTTCCAGAATCGCGAAGGCCGCCTGCCGGCCAAGCCCGAGGGCTACTACCACGAGTACACGGTGGATACGCCGGGGCTCGACTACCGTGGCGCACGCCGCATCATTACCGGTGGTACGCCGCCGCAGATCTATTACTACACCGATGACCACTACCGTACGTTCCGTTCCTTCGAGGTATCCCGATGAGCGCGCAATTTGATCTCGACTTCGGCGCTGCCGACGATGGCGGCATTTTCTTCGTCACCAGCGAAGACCTCGAACCGTTGGCGGAAGCCGCCGGCATGCAGGGCCTGCGCGTGTGCCGCGTCAGCCTTGCCGACTACACCGACCACGAAGCGCTGTTCGACCGCCTGACCCAGGCGCTGCAACTGCCGGCCGACTTCGGCCGCAACTGGGATGCGCTGGCCGACAGCATGCGCGACCTTTCGTGGCTGAAAGCCAGCGGCTACATCCTGCTGTTCGACCGCGCCGAAGACATGCGCGAGCGCAACGAAGACGACTTCGACACGCTGCTCGACATCCTGGAAGAAGCCGTGGACTACTGGCAGGAAGCCGACGCCCCGTTTTTCGTATTCATCGCGCTGCCCGAAAGCGCCTTCGACGACACTGAAGCCTGAGCACCCATACCGACATGCAAGAACTGGAAATCGAACTGGACCGCGAATACGTGGAACTCAATCAGCTGCTGAAGCTGGTGGGGTTGTGCGACAGCGGCGGCGCAGGCAAGGCCATCGTGGCCAGCGGCATCGTCTACGTCGATGGCGAACAGGAGCTGCGCAAGACCTGCAAGATCCACGTCGGCCAGGTGGTGCAACTGGAAGACTTTGTCATCCACGTGCGCGGGCTGGACTGATCAGCTCGTTTCAGGCATCGGCAACGCGTCGAGCTTGGCATCCAGCAAGGACGATGCTGGCAGCCGGATGCCGAACTGTTCTTCGATCACGCGCTTGATCTCGTCCGTGTGCTGCAAGGTGCGGCGCACGGACTCCTCCCCCAGCGTATGCACTACGAATTCCCGATTGCGCAGGCCCATGCGTCGATCCGCCAGCGTTCGCGCCACGATCAGTCCGTGACGGAAATGGGATTCGGGATAGGTCGAGGTGAAGTGGTTGCCGACCACGTAATCGATCGCTTCAGCGGGCTGAAGGCGAAACCGGTAGAGCGTGCGCCACTCGTCGCGCACCAGCGCCTGCGTACGCCATTGCACACCATCCGAGACAAGACGAAACGGTTCCAATGACGTGGGCTGCGCTTCGTCCACGACCAGGCGCAATGCGCCACCCAGCGCCATGCTGCCAAACCCCACATCGGCCAGCCAGCTTTCGCCCCCCACTTCCACGCGCAGCAGCATGTGCGTCTGTGCCGATTCCGCGTCTTCCGGCTGGTTCCACAACACGCGGGCAATAAGCCCCGTCACATCGAAACCGATGGCCCTGAGCACAGCGAGGAACAAGCCGTTCTGCTCGAAGCAGTAACCGCCGCGATGGTTCTTCACCAGCTTGTTTTCGATGGCCGCCAGATCCAGCGATACCGGCGTGCCCGTCAGCGGGTCCAGGTTTTCGAACGGAATGGCCGCAATATGGGCCACGGCCAGTGCCCGCAGCGTCGCCACGTCGGCCCTGGGGTCGCCGACGAAACCGATGCGCTGCAGGTAACCGTCGAGATCGAGCGTGTGTGACATGGCAAAGCCCCCGGCCCGGAAGGCCGAACCATAACACCGCCTTGCCGCGGCCTTCGCGCGCGGCCCCGCGCCGGCTGGCAGGATGGAGGTAACCCCACGCAGCCCGGCGGCGAATACATAGGCAGAAGCCGCCACACCGTGGTGGCCAGGTCACCCTACCGATGGAGCGTTTCCGTATGCGCATCCGCCGCTTCAAGCTATTCCCTGCCCTTATCGCCAGCGCCATGCTCATGACGGGCCTGGGCGCCTGCACACTCGCCAGCGCCGGCAACGACGGCGCCCCGCTTCCCGACCCCACCGTGGACGCCGCACTGCCTCAGGGCGACCAGGTTGCCGTGCTGGCTGGCGGCTGTTTCTGGGGCTTGCAGGACGTGTTCGAGCACGTGAAGGGCGTAAAGAAAGTATGGGCCGGTTATTCCGGCGGCGACGCCCGCACGGCCGATTACGATCGCGTCAGCGACGGCGACACCGGCCATGCCGAGTCCGTGAAGATCGTCTACGACCCCACCAAGGTCAGCTATGGCCAGTTGCTGAAGGTGTACTTCTCCGTCGCCACCGACCCCACCCAGCTCAATCGCCAGGGCCCCGATGCGGGCACGCAATACCGCGGTGTGATCTTCTACGGCAACGACGACCAGAAGCGCATCGCCACCGCGTACATCGCGCAACTGAGCGCCGCGCACGCGTTTGCCGATCCCATCGTGACGCAGGTGGTGCCGCTCAAGGGTTTCTACCCGGCCGAGTCCTATCACCAGGACTACGCCAAGCGTCATCCTGACGAGCCTTACATCGTGATCAACGATGCACCGAAGGTGGTGCACCTCAAGCAGCAGTTCCCGACGCTGTATCAGCCCGATCGCGAAGTGGTAAGCGTGACGCTGCACTGAGCGACATGCCTGCGATGACTTCGTGTGTATGCATTTCCACAAGGAATGCTGCACGAAACCCTACATAGTCGTGGTCGCAAGCTTGTTATGGTGGTCGTGCTGCTCGCAGGGTCTTCGGACGGGGTTTGCGAGCGGCCAGCAGCAATGCTGTGAGTAGCGCGGGTCGCATGGGCTGGAACCCCATACGACCCGCTGACCATCAACAACTAACAAGGAGTTGATCATGGCTACGCCGGATCATACGGCACGCGCACGCGCGTCTTTCCTGCAAGACGGCTACCTCGCTTTCATCCCCGACAGTTCGCATAGGGCGAACCTGACACGGCACCCGCACGGCACCGCGCCACCCGCACTTTCGACCCGCTTAGGTGACAACCACGTTGTCCACGGACGGCGGCGTGTGACTCTGCATGCAACACATCAGGGACGGCATGCAGGGACGGGCGAATCATCGATGCGTGCGAGGCCGACCATCACGGCTGGCGCGAATCGTGCGGTGCGCTATCGGTACGAGGAATCAGCCAGCCGCAGGCTGGCATGAGGTTGTTGCGAGCCCGTTGATCGCCCCTGTGGCGCACCGTGTTGCATGCGGTGCGCCACACCTCGAAGGCACCCGCTAGGAAGCCTCGGGAGGCACCAGCCGCAAGTGGGAGTTCTGGCGGCGATCGGGTGCGATCAGCTGCGCGATGACTTCCGGCTCCACGGGTCGCGAATAGAGGAAACCCTGCGCTTCGGTGCAACCGGCGCGCAACAGGAAGCGGTGTTGTTCTTCCGTTTCGATGCCTTCGGCAATCGGGCTGATGTCCAGTCGGCGGCACAGCGTAAGCATGGCTTCCACGATGGCGCCGTCGCTGCTGTCTTCGGGCAGGCCGGCGACAAAGCTCTGGTCGATCTTCAGATAGTCGATGGCGCGCAATTTCAGGTAGCTCATCGACGAATAGCCGGTGCCGAAATCGTCGATGGCCACACCCACGCCCAGCGCGTGCAATGCGTGCAGCACGCGCTCCATTTCCTCGCCCAGGCGCAGGATGGCGCCTTCGGTGATTTCCAGCATCAGGCGTTCCGGCGCCAGGCGGCGTGATTCCAGCAGCGCGCGTATCTCGTCGACGAAGTTGGCCTGCCCGAACCAGTTGGCGGACACGTTCACCGCCATGCGCAACGGCGGCAGGCCCGCCTTGTCCCACAAGGACATCTGCTCGCACGCAGCATTGAGCACCCACTGGTCGATGCGGCGGATCAGACCCAGCTTTTCCGCCATGGGAATGAACTCGCCCGGCGAAATCAGTCCGCGCAGCGGGTGATGCCAGCGCAGCAGCGCTTCCACCGCCACGATGCGACCGGTGCGCATTTCGATGGTGGGCTGGTACATCAGGCGGAACTCGGACTCGGCCAGCGCCTTGCGCAGTTCGGACGCGAGCGCAATGCGGCGACGTGCATCCGCCTGCATGCGCGGCGAGTAGAAGCGGAACGCGTTGCGCTCTTCCGTCTTGGCCGCGTACATGGCCGCGTCGGCATTGGTGATGAGGGTGGGCACATCGGTGCCGTCCAGCGGAAAACAGGCAATGCCGATGCTCGCGCTGAGCGCCAGTTCGTAATCACCCACGGCAAACGGTGCCGACAACGTGGTGAGCAACCGGCCGGCCAGCGCGCTGGCCTGTTCGCGCGAATGCAGGTCCGGCACCAGCACGGTGAATTCGTCGCCGCCGATGCGCCCCGCCACGCCGTGGTCGCCCAGTTCGTAGGCGATACGCTCGGCCACCTTCACCAGCAGGTGATCGCCGATGGCGTGCGTGTAGCTGTCGTTCACCGCCTTGAACGCGTCCAGGTCGATGAAGATTACCGCCGCCATGCCGCGCTCGCGCTCGGCGACCGTCACGGCCTGCACGCAGCGACGCTCGAACTCGGCGCGGTTGGCCAGGCCGGTCAGCGTGTCGTGCGCGGCCATGTATTGCAGGCGCTGCTCGTTCGCCTTGGCCGCGCTGATGTTGTTGATGACGGCCACGTAGTGCTGCACCAGGCCTTCCGGGTTGCGGATGGCACTGATGCTCAACAGCTCGGGATAACTGGTGCCATCCAGGCGCCGGCTGCGCACTTCGCCGACCCAGTTGCCCTCCGCCTCGATCACGTCCCACACAGACGCAGGCAATGGCGATCCGTCGGCCATGTTGCGCAGGTCGTCGAAGCGCACGCCCTGCAAGGCCTGCACGGTGAAGCCGGTCATGCGGATGTGCGCAGCGTTCACGCGCGTCACGCGTCGCTCGGCGTCGGCAATGATCACGCCTTCGGCAATGCCGGCCAGCGCTTCGGAAGCAATGCGTCGCTGCTGTTCCAGGTTCACGCGTTCAGTGATGTCGCGCAGGATCGACTGGCGCACGCTGCGCGTACCCCAATGCGTGACGCTGCTGCGCATTTCGACGGGACGCAGCTCGTCGCCTGGCCCGCGCAGTTCGCCGGTAACGGCGCCATCGGCGCGATGCAGCAACGGCGCGAAGAAATCCGCGATTTCCTTGCCGGTGAGGTCGTCCAGTTCGCGACCGATCCAGCGCGCGGCGGTGCGGTTGGCCTCAAGGATGCGACCGCTTTCCTCGTCCACCATGAGAATGGCGTCGGCGGCGCTATTGAACAGCAGGCTGTAGCGTTCTTCCGTGCCACGGATGCTGGTCAGGATGCGTTGCGCCATGCGCAACCAGATCAGCGAAGCCACGAACGCCGTCAGGAATACGGCGGCAAACAGCACCTTGCCCAGCCAGATGGCGCCCTGCGCCACTTCCAGCGAGAAGCCGTTGGTCAGCGGTTCCAGCTCGGAATTGAGGCCGTTGATGCGGTCCAGTTGCCATTGCAGCCATGGGCGATCGGGCTGGCCGCGGCCGTAGGCATCGCGCAGCTCGGTGGCCACGCCGTCGAGCTGGGTCAGCGGACGGTCCGCCTCGCGCCACAGCTTCACGGCTTCGCCCATGTGGGGTGCCGCCGTGCAGCAGCGCAGCATGAAGATCATGCCGGGTTCGGCCTGCGACAGGATCTTGCCGCGCTGAAAGGCCTGGTGAATCTGGCCGCTGTCGTAATGACCCGAGGCAATGGCGTCGCGCGCCCAGCCGTCGGAACGAAGCAGCTCGTAGTTTTTGCGGTAAGCGGCCAAGCGTGCGGGGTCGCCGGTCTGCGCATAGCCGAGCAGGTCGACCACCGCCTGCTTCTGGGCCTTGCTCCAGACACTCTCGCCGTTGAGAAAACCGGCGAGAGTGACCTGGACCTGGAGGGCTCCCCAGGTAAGCATGAGAATCAAGCCGATGACAGCCACCAGCCCATAGGCCAGTGGCCTCAAGCGTCGGGACAGCGGTCTTGGCGAGGTGCTACGGATCAAATCCATGGCGTCCTTTTACACGACCACTCCATAAAGCTACATCGCGTCCCGTCACCGTGTCGACGACAAGACCTCCTTTACGCGGCCTGCTCTTCCATTTCGCCGACCGGGTGGCGCATCAGGCAGCGCTCGAGGCCGTAGTGCAGGCTCACGTAGCTGCGTTCGATGCACTCGCGCACATGCTCCACTTCCTCCGGGGCCGGCTGGCTACCCATAAGGGTACAAACGATCTCCAGCGCCTCCCAGGGATGAGTATCGTCATAGGCGGCGTGAAGCTGAAGCCACCGAAGGGTCGACTTGCGGCCAGTCGCCGGCAGGCTGTTGGCATAGGCCACGCTGTCAAACACCTTCTGGGACCATTCGCCCGTGACGCCTTCGATGGCGTAGTTGGTGGCAGCGATGCCGGCGGCCAGCGTGTCGCGGCCGCACACGTCGTGGCACCACTCCGCCGCCGTCTGCGTACCGCGCGGTGGCATGCCGTCGATGATTTCTTCACGTGACACGCCTGCACCCTCGGCCCAGTCCAGCCAGTACTCCGCGTGGTTCTGCTCGACACGAATGTTACGTACCAGCCAGCGCCGGGCCATGTTGTCGCCGGCACTGCGTCCATAACGCGTCTTGAGCAAATTCAACGCCATGAAGGAGGGGAATTGCTCGATCAGCGACCACGTGCCCACCATGAAGTTGCGCATGGTGGAGAGGTCGATGCTGCCATCGGCCATCATGTCCCACATCACGTGATCGCGGACGCTCCGGCGGGCGGGTTCGCAGGCCTCGATCATGTCACGTGCCCATTTCGGGTAGCTGGACAGTTCGGTCAGCGAGCCGGTGCGTACAGTGTTGGTGTTCATGCAGTTTCTCCAGTCAATCAGGGAATTCCGCCGGACCCTGCCGGCGGTCCGGCGCACGCTGCGCCGGACCTGCAGTGTGGTCACGCTGGAGATGCCTTGCGAACGCTCCGCCTCAGACCCGTTCGCGAAGACGGGCACAAGGCATTGACATGACTGAAGAAAACAAAAGTTATATGACGTTCCCGGCGGGCCTGCCTGCCATAAAAATGGCGACAAAATATTGGCGGACGTCGGACTTTTGACGCCCCGGGCCAGGCCCGCTCCTCATCAGGACAGGACAAATGGACGTCCACGCGAGCCATGGCAACCTGCCCGCCCAGGAGTTTGAAACCGGCTCAGTGGGCGCCGATGAGGCCGGACAACACCATGATCAAACCGGCCACCGACGCCATCCACACCAGCGTGCGCACATAGGGAATGCCGATCGCGTAGACCGGCAGGTAGACCAGGCGAGCCCAGAAATACAGCTCCGCTCCGAGCGCGGTGGTGCTGTTGGTGCACTGCCCCACCAATACGGCAAGTACCGCGGCAGCGAAGAAGGCAAACGTTTCCAGGAAATTCCGCTGGGCACGCTCGGCGCGCGCGGCCATGCCCGTCAGCGGTGTACACGCGCCGTCGCGGTTGCTGGCATTCCAGGCCATGCCTCGCTGTCCAGTCATCAGCACCGCGGCAAAGCACAGGTAAACCAGGCCCAGTACTGTCGACCAACCCAACATCTTCAGTTCGACCGGCATGTCGCACTCCTCGTGGGATGTGGCGACATGATGCGCGCCGCGGGCGTGCGGCACCACCAACGGCCCGACCGGGGATCAGGGCTGCGTATGGCTCACCACGTTACGCGCAAGGTCGGCAAACAGCGCGTCGCGCGCCTTGTCCGTCATGGGCGAGTCCATCAGGAAGGCCGCGACCAGCACCGTGTGTCCGTTGGGCCAGGTGATGATGCCGATGTCGTTGAATGCGCCACGGCGATCCTCGAACGACGCCGAAGTACCGGTCTTGTCGGCGAAACGGACATTCGCAGGAAGCCCCGCGCGAAGCCGGTTGGGAATGGTTTGCGCCGCCATCATCGCCAGCAGGCGTTGCGTTGAAGCGGGTGACAGCAACTCCTGTTTCACCAGCTTGTGCAGGAAATCGATGGCGGCTTCCGGCGTGGAACGATTGCGCGGATCGGCCAGGAACGCCTCGTAACCCCGACGATAACGTTGCCGCGCCGCTTCGGCACTTTCGCAGGCAGGCGGTGTTTCGCCCGGCCTCAAGCCTTCGAACACCTGCGCCACGCCGGCCTCGTCCATGTCCACCCGCATGCCGTTGATGCCGTGCGCATGCAGATAACCCGTGACTACCGAAGCGCCACCCACGGCGCGTATCAATGCGTTGACGGCCGTGTTGTCGCTTTCAGTCACCGCCGCTTTCAAAAGCTGTTCGACGGTGAACGTCATACGCTCGCCGCGAAAATGCGCACCGACCGAAGGAATGGCCGAGCCGCCCTGCACCTGGTCGCGTGTGATGGTTACCGACTGCTTCAGCGACATCGACCCGTCATCGATGCGCGACAACACCGCAGCGGCCACCGGCGCCTTGAACATGCTCATCATGGGAAAGTCGCGGCCCGCATTCACATGCGCGGATGCTCCCGTGGACAAGTCCAGCACCGCCACGCCGAGCGTCGCCGGCTGGGCACGTTGCGCCAGTGCATCCAATGCTTGCTGAAGTGAATCGCCGGGCACTGCCGGGCCAGCCATCGAAGACATGGGCCATGCACCGAGGCACGCGATGGCGAAAACGGCCGCGCCCAGTGCGCGGCGTGCTTGCGGGAGAAACATGGGGAATCCCTGCGTGTCGGTAACCGCCGGACACTCTTGCAGCGGCATGTGGCAATCCCGGGGCAGCCACCTGCCCGGCTGCGGACAACCGGAGCCCGGCGCAGCGCGCCAGGCTCCGTCACGCGTTACAGCATGGGCAGGTTCAGCCCCTGCTCTTTCGCACACTCGATGGCGATCTCGTAGCCGGCGTCGGCATGACGCATCACGCCCGTGCCCGGATCGTTCCACAGCACGCGCGCGATGCGCTTGTCGGCCGCTTCGCTGCCATCGCATACGATGACCACGCCCGAGTGCTGCGAGTAACCCATGCCCACGCCACCGCCGTGGTGCAGCGACACCCACGTGGCACCGCCGGCCACGTTGAGCATGGCGTTGAGCAGCGGCCAGTCGCTGACCGCATCCGAACCATCACGCATAGCTTCGGTTTCGCGGTTGGGGCTGGCAACGGAGCCGGAATCGAGGTGATCGCGACCGATCACCACCGGTGCCTTCAATTCACCGTTGCGCACCATTTCGTTGAACGCCAGGCCCAGCTTGTGGCGCAGCCCCAGGCCCACCCAGCAGATGCGCGCCGGCAGGCCCTGGAAGCTGATGCGCTCCCTGGCCATGTCCAGCCAGCGGTGCAGGTGCGGATCGTCGGGGATCAGCTCCTTCACCTTCTGGTCGGTCTTGTAGATGTCTTCCGGATCGCCCGAGAGCGCCACCCAGCGGAACGGACCCACGCCGCGGCAGAACAGCGGACGCACGAACGCGGGCACGAAACCCGGGAACGCAAAGGCATTCGCCAGGCCTTCGTCCTTCGCCATCTGGCGGATGTTGTTGCCGTAGTCGAAGGTGGGAATGCCCTGCGCATGGAACGCGAGCATGGCTTCCACATGCTGCTTCATCGACTGCTTGGCAGCCTTTGCCGTGCCGGCCGGATCGCTCTTGCGACGCTCGAACCACTCGTCCACCGTCCAGCCCAGCGGCAGGTAACCGTTGACCGGATCGTGCGCGCTGGTCTGGTCGGTGACGGCATCGGGGCGCACGCCGCGACGCACGAGTTCCGGCAGCACTTCCGCGGCGTTGCCGAGCAGCGCGATGGACTTGGCTTCGCCGGCAGCCGTGTACTTGGCAATGCGTGCGAGCGCGTCGTCCAGGTCGGTGGCCTGCTCGTCGACGTAACGCGTCTTCAGGCGGAAATCGATGCTCTTCTGCTGGCATTCGATATTGAGCGAACAGGCGCCCGCCAGCGTGGCCGCCAATGGCTGCGCGCCGCCCATGCCGCCCAAGCCGGCGGTGAGAATCCATTTGCCCTTCAGGCTGCCGTTGTAGTGCTGGCGCCCCATTTCCACGAACGTCTCGTACGTGCCCTGCACGATGCCCTGCGAACCGATGTAGATCCACGAGCCGGCCGTCATCTGGCCGTACATCATCAAGCCCTTCTTATCGAGCTCGTTGAAGTGCTCCCAGTTGGACCACGCCGGCACCAGGTTGGAATTGGCCAGCAACACGCGCGGCGCATCGGCATGGGTCGGGAACACGCCCACCGGCTTGCCGGACTGGATCAGCAACGTCTCGTTGTCGTTGAGCTCGCGCAGCGCCCGCAGGATCGCGTCGAAACATTCCCAGTTGCGCGCCGCACGACCAATGCCGCCGTAAACAACCAGCTCGGCCGGGTTCTCGGCCACTTCCGGGTCGAGGTTGTTCTGCAACATGCGGTACGGCGCTTCGGTGAGCCAGCTCTTGCAGGTCAGCTCAGCGCCGCGCGGCGCGCGGATGGTGCGGGTGGTGTCGATAAGGGTGGGAGCGGTCATGGGAAGCGTCACAGCCAGGGGAAAACCCGATTGTGGCGAGGCGCGACGACGCCCGCAAACCGCACTGCGGCAAAGCCCGGCCGGGCGGCCTTCCGGCACTGTTGTGCGCCAGCGCCGCAAGGACATGCTTGAGCCCCCGCCACGGAGACATGCCCATGCTGCGTTCCCTGGTTCTGCTCGCCGCCTCCGCCGCTGCGTCGGCCAGCCATGCGCAAACGCCCGCGCCGGATACGCCGCGCTGCGCCGTCTGGCAACGAGAGCTCTCGTTCGCCCACGCGGTGGAGCAACACGACGCGGCAGCGTTCGCCCAGCACATCGAGACCGACGCCGTTTTTGCAGCGAACACGCCGCATCCGCAGCGCGGCCGGGCCACCATCGTGGAGCAATGGAAACCCTTGATCGAAGGCAAACGCCTGCGCGTACGCTGGTATCCGGCGATCGTGATCCAGGCGGGCGACCCGAACATCGTGCTGTCCAGCGGACCTGCGCTGCTCGAAAACCTCGCGCCGAACGCGAACCCGCACTACACGCTGATCGCGTTCAGCACCGTATGGCATCGCGGCACCGATGGAACGTGGCGCGTGATGTTCGATGGCGGCGATGAAGGTCGCCCCGCGACGGCGAAGGATGTGTCGGACTTTGAAGCGGGGCGGCGAACACAATGCTCTTCCGATCTCGCCTCGCTTGCGACCATGCACGGAAAGCCCGACGGGTATTGATGTCCGAAAACGGCGAGTCAGCCCGGGAACGCGGTGCTAGCCTTGTCCCATGACATCCATCCACGACCAGCTGATCCCGGACGACAAGACCTGCGAGCAGGCGCGCCTGAGCCGCGACGCCCGCTTCGACGGGCTGTTTTTCACGGCGGTCACCAGCACGCGCATCTATTGCCGGCCGGTATGCCCGGCGCCACCGCCGAAGCCTGAAAACGTTCGCTACTACGAAAGCGCGGCGGCGGCGGAAGCGGCAGGTTTTCGTCCCTGCCTGCGCTGCCGTCCGGAACTCGCTCCCGGCAACGATGCGTGGCAGCGCGGCGATCACGTGATTGCCCGCACGCTGAAGCTGATGGACAGCGGCGTTTTCGATGAGCTGTCCGTGGACGACATGGCCGAACGCGTGGGCCTTGGTGCACGCCAATTGCGTCGCGTGTTCGTGGATCGCCTCGGTGCGCCGCCGATCAGCGTGCACACCACGCGCCGTCTTCTGTTTGCCAAGCAGCTGCTCACCGAAACGACGATGCCAGTGACGGATGTGGCGCTGGCGTCCGGTTTTCGCAGCCTGCGCCGCTTCAATGCCGCGTTCCTTCAAGCCAACCGCATGGCGCCGCGCGACTTGCGTCGCCATCCCAGCGCAGCCACACCGGATGCCATCACGCTGCGGCTCGGCTACCGGCCGCCTTACGATTTCGAAGCCATCCTTGCGTTCCTGCGTGGGCGCGCCCTGCCCGGGGTGGAGCATGTGGATGAGCACAGCTACGCGCGTGTGTTCGGCGCACCCGATGCGCCGGGCTGGCTGCGCCTGAGCGCATGGCCCAAAGGCGACCACGCGTTGCGACTGGAACTGCATTGCCCGCAACCGGCGCAGATGCTCGGCGTGGTCGGCAAGCTGCGACGCATGTTCGATCTGGATGCGAATCCGCGTTCCATCGGCGATGCGCTGAAGGAAAGCCCCGTGTTGCGACCGTTGCTGCGCAAGCGGCCAGGGTTGCGGCTGCCGGGTGGCTGGGACGGTTTTGAAATCGCGGTACGCGCCATTCTTGGACAGCAGGTGAGCGTGGCTGCCGCGCGCACGCTTGCGATACGCATCGTGCAGCGCTTTGGCACGCCGGTGGTATCGCCTATTCCGGGACTTGAGCGACTGTTTCCCGGGCCGGAAGCGCTGGTCGACGCCGACCTGCGCGCCGTAGGCCTTACCACTGCACGTGCAGCCACCGTGCGTGGCGTGGCGCAGGCCCTGCTCGATGGACGCATCGATTTCCGCAGCGAACAACCGCTGGATGAATTCGTCGAACGCTGGGTGACGCTTCCGGGTATCGGCGAATGGACCGCGCACTACATGGCGATGCGCGCGCTCAGTCATCCCGATGCCTTCCCTGCCGCCGATCTGATCCTGCGTCGCGCAGCGGCAGGTGATGGTCCGGAGCTGTCGACGAGAGCGCTGACATCACTGGCGGAAGCGTGGCGTCCGTGGCGGGCGTATTCCGTGATGCATCTGTGGCGCAGCGCCTCGGACGCCGCCAAGCCGACCAACACGAAGGCAGCGTGATGTCCAGCGAAACCCTCTGGTACGACAACATGCCCACCCCCATCGGCACATTGATGCTGGTGGCGGACGACACAGGCCTGCGCGAAGTGTGGTTTTCCACCGGCCGCCAGCAGCGCACGCCGGACGAGAACTGGGTGCGTTCACGCGAACCGCTGGCCGAGGCCAGGCGACAACTCGATGAATACTTCGCGGGCGAACGCCAGCACTTCGACCTGACGCTGCGTCCGCATGGCACGCCGTTTCAGCAACAGGTGTGGTGGGAGCTGGCACGCATTCCGTATGGCACCACCATCAGCTATGGCGAGCTCGCACGACGCATCGATCACCCCCAAGCCATGCGTGCGGTGGGTGCGGCCAACGGACGAAATCCGCTGCCCATCATCCTGCCCTGCCATCGCGTCATCGGCGCCAACGGCAGCTTGACCGGTTTCGGCGGAGGCTTGCCGACCAAGCGTTTCCTGCTGTCGCTGGAAAGCCAGGTCAACGAAGGTGATCTGTTCGGCGTGCCGGCAGATATCGCCCGCGCACGCTGACTACGCGCGCTGGCAACTTGCGCAGGTTCATCAGCGATCCGTGGCCACCGGTGGCGGCGTGACGGCGTTCTGGTAGGAGTCGAGGCGATGCGCCCCGTGCGAAAGCGTGTAGTTCTCGCGAGCGGGCGCCGGCTTGCTGCCCTTCGACGCCGAAGGTGCCTTCGCAGTGTCGTGCGATGAAGACGCATGGATTTGCGAAGCGGGCGTCGCAACGACAGCGCGATCCGCTTTTACACTTCTGGATGCGCTGGCAGGCACGCTCTGCGCGCCCGCGATGACGGGCGATGCCATGCAAGCGACGAGCGTCGCGTAAAAGAAAAGACGTGTAATGGTCATACGCCTGGGCGATCATACGGCCTTTGTATCGATACTAAGCCATTGCGTATGAAGATCTTGTTTCGCCCGCTGCTCTGCACGCTCATCGCGGTAGCAGCAGGTTGTGCCACACCCTCGCACACGTCCACGAACACGGCGTCATCCGCGCCTTCGGCACCGAAGGCAGCAACCATCAAGGCGGCCCCCGCGCCGCTGTTGCTGATTTCCATCGACGGCTATCGCACCGACTATCTCTCGCGTGGCCTCAGCCCCACGCTGCAGTCGCTGGCCGACCATGGCGTGCATGCCACCGATGGCATGCAGCCGTCGTTTCCGTCGCTGACCTTCCCCAACCACTACACCATCGTCACCGGCTTGCGCCCTGATCACCATGGCATCGTCAACAACACGATGAGCGATCCGGTGCTTGGCAAGTTCTCGCTCGGCAATCGCGATGCGGTGAGCAACGGCCGCTGGTGGAGTGAAGGCACGCCGCTGTGGGAAACCGTGCAGAAGAACGGCATGACCAGCGCCACCATGTTCTGGCCCGGCTCCGAGGCCGACATCCACGGCGAACATCCGCGTTTCTGGAAGCCGTACGACGGCAATGTCACGGCGACGGAGCGCGTCGACCAGGTGCTGTCGTGGCTGGATCTTCCGGTGGCCGAGCGGCCCAAGTTCATCACCTTGTACTTTGACGAAGTGGATCACGCCGGCCACGACTTCGGCCCCGATTCGCCGCAGGTCAACGAAGCCATCTCCCACACCGACGCCGCTCTTGCGCGCCTGGTCGACGGCCTGAAAAAGCGCGGCCTGCTCGACCGCATCAACATGATCGTGCTGGCCGATCACGGCATGGCGCCGGCGCCGTCACGCAATGTCGTGGTGGTGGACAAGCTCATCCCGATCAAGCATGTGGATGTAGTGGCTACCGGCGTGCTCGCGGGCTTCAACCCCAAGCCGGGCTACGACTTCGCCCGCATCGAAGCCTCGCTGGAAAAGCCGCAGAAACACATGACGTGCTGGGACAAGACCCGCGTGCCGGAACGCTTCGCCTACGGCAGCAACCCGCGCGTGCCGCAGCTGCTTTGCCTGGCCGATGTGGGCTGGCGCATTTCCACCAGCGATTACCTGGCGAAGAAAAAGAAGCAGTCGCAAGGCGACCACGGCTACGACAATCAGGCGCCGCAGATGCAGGCCCTGTTCATCGCGCATGGCCCCGCTTTCCGCGAAGGCGCGCAGGTGCCGTCGTTCCCGAACGTGGACGTCTATCCGCTGATGACGCACCTGCTGGATGTACCGGCGGCGCAGAACGATGGTGACTACAACGCCGTGAAGGACATGCTGAAGCCGGACGCGCAGTAAGGCGTCTCGCCTGCCGCAGGAGCGTGCAACGCGCTCCTGCGACGCAGGTCAGTCGATGTACCGACTGACTTCGATCAGGTTGCCGTCCGGGTCGCGGAAATAGACCGACTCGATCGGCCCGCGCGCACCCGTGCGCTTGACCGGGCCCTCCTCGATATCGACGCCCTGCCTTTCAAGATGCGAGATCACCTCGGCGAGCGTGGATGACGTCAGCAGGCATACGTCTGCCGAACCTGGCGTGGGGTGTCGCGCCTTCGGATCGAATTCGTTCCCGTGCGGATGCAGGTTGATCTTTTGCGCGCCAAACACCAGCGCCTTGCGGCCTTCGCCAAATGTCACTTCCTGCATGCCGAGCACGCGCACGTAGAACGCGCTGGTTGCCGTGACATCGGCCACGGTGAGCACGAGGTGGTCGAGCGAATCGATTTTCATCATGGACCCTATTGGGGAATCGGCGGTTCGGTTTCCGGCTTCGCCGGACTGACCAGCGGCGCCAGGCGATACAGGCGCAACGCGATCAGCAAGCCGGCGACCAGCAGCACGCCGACGAACGTCGCCACGCCGTTCCAGCCGTGCGAGGCGTAGAACAGGCCGCCCGCCGCACCCGCCAGGCTGGAACCCATGTAGTACGAGAAGAGATAAAGCGACGACGCCTGCGCCTTGTTGTTGCCCGCGCGGCGGCCCACCCAGCTGCTGGCGATGGAGTGGCCGCCAAAGAACCCGAACGTCACCGCCACGATGCCGAGCACGATCAACACCAGCGGCCTGGTGACCGTGAGCGCCAGGCCCAGCAGCATCAGGGCGAACGCCGTCCACAGCACCTTGCGCCGCCCCAGCTTGCCCGCCAGGTGGCCCATCCACGCGGAGCTGAAGGTTCCGATGAGATACACGCTGAAGATGGCGCCGACCACTGCCTGATTCAGCCCGTAAGGTGGCGCGAGCAGGCGATAACCGATGTAGTTGTAGAGCGTGACGAAGGCACCGAGCAGCAGGAAGCCTTCGGCGAACAGCCATGGCAGGCCGGCATCGCCCAGAGCCGCACCGAAGCGGCGCATCAATGCACCCAGATGAAACGGCCGGTGCACGTGATGGCGCGACGGCGGCAGGCTTCGCCAGAAGACGAGACCCGAGACCAGCCCGATCACACCCACCGTGGCAACACCAATGCGCCATCCCACGAATTCCGCCAGCACGCCGGCCACCAGTCGGCCGCCCATGCCACCGATGGCATTGCCGCTGATGTAAAGGCCCATGCCCAGCCCGATCGAATCGGGATGCATTTCTTCGCCGAGGTAAGTCATCGCCACGGCGGGCAGGCCACTCAGGGTGAGGCCAAGCAGCGTGCGCAAGATCAGCAACATGTGCCAGTCCGGCACCAGCGCCGTAAGCAGCACGATCACCGCGGAGGACACCAGCGATGCGGTCATCACCGTCTTGCGCCCCCAGGCGTCGGACACGCCGCCGGCAAACAGCATCGCAAAGGCGAGCACACCCGTGGTCAACGACAGCGACAACGCAGCCGTCGCGGCACTGACGCCGTAGTCCCTGCTGAATTCAGGCATCAACGGCTGCGTGCAATACAGCAACCCGAAGGTGGCCAGCCCTGCCGCGAAAAGCGCCATGTTGGTTCGGCGAAAGGCAGGCGTGCCGTGGCGGATGAAGTCGCTCGTCTCAAGTTCTTCCGTATCCCGCCGATGTTCTGGACGAGACACCGGTTCCGCGCTTTCCCGCCTTGCCATGTTGCTGACGCCTCGATACTGCAGGGGTACAAGCATAAGACTTGCCGCGATTGTGTTCGACCCGCGGCTCGCTCAGGAAAGGGGTTGCAAGGCCAAAAGGCGCCCGGACCTGACAAAAAGTCCATATCACGAGGGGAACGTGATACATAAAGGCGCCGGGGCGACGTCCGAAGGATGGACCACCCCCGATGGCCGGTAACAGGGGACCGGCAGACAAGGGGGGATATGTCGTTTCGCGAACCCGTCGTGGTGGTCGTCGCGTGGATATGCGCGTTGTTCGTTGCGTTCACCGCACATGCTGCACCCATGCCTTCCCGCCTGCCCACGCTGCAGGTGGCTGCGCTTGCGCCATTGAAGCCCGCGCCACTGCCGGAGCAGGTCATCCACGGTGGCATGGATGCCAGCTTCACACCCAGCCCGACCACGCACACACCCAACGCCGTGGAAACGCAACGCTGGTATCGCCTTTCCATCGACCACGACTGGAATGAATCGAGCTCGCCGGTGCTCAGCTTTACCGGCGCCATGTACATCCGCATTACCGTCTTCGCGCCACCAAGCTATCGCCCGCGCGAATTGTGGTTTGCACAAACGGATGAGCAGGCGCGCTTTTCCCGTCACCACCTGGCACTGGAACTTCCGCACGATCTGCAGGCGAACCAACCCATCTACGTGCGCATTGCCGCGGACAGCTTCACGCGCCGCATTCGCGCCGACCTTACCGACATGGCGACGTATCAGGCGCAAGACCTGACGCACGTTCGCCTGGTCACGCTTTACGCCAGCGTGCAGTTCACCATGATCCTCGCGGCGTTCTGCCTGTGGCTGGTGCTGCGCGATCGCGTGCTTCTCTACTTCATCGGCTATACGGGTTGCCAGCTGCTCAACCAGCTGCTGATCAGCGGCGAGATGTATGAATTGCCGGGTGCGTCGCTGCTGGTCCCGCTGGGTACGCATGCACCGTGGCTGTTCACCGTGCTCAGTGCGCCCCTACTGCTGTCCTTCATCCTGGAATTCTGCGAGTTGCGCACCATCACGCCGCGCCCTGCCCGCGTGCTCAGCCTTGCTCGCTGGCCCTACCCCGTCATCGCGGTATTGCTGTGCTTTCCGTTCGCCGAACGCATGCATCTGCTGGCCAGCACGTACAACGTCTGGTTCATCCTGTCGTCGTTGTGGGCGCTTGGCACGGTGATTCTTGCCACCACGCGCCATGGTCGACAAGCGCGTTTTTTCCTGGTCGCCTGGCTTCCGCAGGTCATGCTTACCGTGCTCAGGCTGAGCCAGGTGCTGCTGTCGCTCGACCTGCCGCGCTGGCTGGAATACGGACTGCCGTTTGCACAGGCATTCTGCAGCGTGGTGGTGACCATTGGACTGGCCGACCTGTCGCTACGCGCACGCCGCGAACGCGACATGGCGCATCATCTGGCAGACCACGACGCGCTGACCGGCGTGCTTAACCGGCGCGCCCTGGTTCGTCGCTTGCAGGAGGCCGTGCTGCACGCTCGCCTGCAGCACCAGCCGCTGGCGCTCATCTTCCTGGACATGGATCACTTCAAGTCCGTCAATGACCGCTATGGACACCAGACCGGCGATGCCTGCCTGCGCGCCGTGGCCGAAACGATTGGCGACGAACTGAGGCCCACCGACAGCCTGGGGCGCTACGGTGGCGAGGAATTCGTGGCCATGTTGCCGGGCACGACGCTGGACAACGCCATGGCCGTGGGCGAGCGCATTCGCCGCGCCATCGAAACGCTGCACGTGCACGCGCGCGGGAACAGCTTGCAGACCACGATCAGCATGGGCGTCTCCAGCCTTACCGGCCCCGCCGATACGGCCGACGACCTGATCGCGCGCGCGGATGCCGCGCTCTATCGCGCCAAGACGCAGGGCCGAAACTGCGTCGTGGCGCATGTGCCGTTCGCGGCGGTTGTCGCAGGCTGAGACTGGGCCCGCCGTGAGATGTCACGGCGAGCCGTAAGCCCACACGAGAAACACCGGCAACATCCGCTTCCACGTTGCCTGGTTGTGTTCGCCATCGGGGAAAAGCTCGTAAGCCACGTCGTCATCGCGCGATGGATGTGCCGCGTAGTCCATGTCGACGCGATAGCCGAGATCGCGAAGGCCACGACGATGCGTGCCGTCCGGCGCCGTGAAACCGGTCAGCAAGTCCTGCACATCTTCGACGGCATCGATGGTGCCGTTGTGATTGCGGTCGTTGGTCTCCTCGCGGCCGCCGACAGCGAACCAGAACCGCAGCGGCTTGCGTTGCCCTGCCCGGTCCACCATCGCCTGCGCCAGTCGCGTGTTTTCCACGGTGTTCGCATCAGTGCGATCCGCAGCAAGCCAGAACGACGGCGAGAACGCACCGACCTGCGCAAAGACGTCCGAGTATTCCCAGCCGAGGCAGAACGCATTGAGCGCACCCAGCGACCAGCCCAGTACGGTACGCCCCCTGGCATCGGGCTGCGTGCGGTAATGGGCGTCGATATACGGCACGAGTTCGCCCGCCACCCACGCGGCATAGTCATAAGCCCTGGCCCCAATGGGCCCGATGCGCGAACCGCCCACCACACTCTGTCGACGGGCGCGGTCGAACAGGCCATAGCCGGACGCGCGATCCTTCAGCATGTCCACGGCAACCACGATCACCGGCGCGATGGCATGCCGTGCGTACAGGGCATCCAGGGTCGGCTGCAGACCAACCGCCTCCATGTCCTGGCCGTCATTGGCGTAGAGCACGGGATAGCGTTTGCCCGATGTCGCGTAATCCGGTGGCAGATACACCGTGACCTTGATCGATTCGGGCGCAAACGCCTTCGCTTCCAGGACAAGTTTTTCGGGAGCCGGCGCCTGCTCCGATGCTGCATGCGCCACCGATGAAGCAGCCAGCACGCCCACGCATAGCCATCGGGCAACCTTGTTCCAACCTGCACGCATCGTCGTTACTCCACCACGATCAACCAGCCCTTGCCGGGCTGCACGGGAATGGCATCGCCTGGCTTGAACACGGCTTCCGGCTGGAAGCCCGCGATCGCCGGGGCATGCAACGTCACTTTCGAGGGCGACAGGCCAAGTGCCTTCCAGTCGATCATCAGTCTGGCATCCACCTTGTCCGGTGCCCACGAGGCAAGCGCGATCAGCGTCTTGCTGCCCTTGCGCACGTAGCTGGTCGCGAGCACGTCGTCGCGATTCGTTTTCACCGGGGTGTCGTGCACCCACCAGCCGATCATCTCGGCCTGTTCGATGCCGAACGCATCCCACAGTGTCCACAGCCCGCGCGGATCACTGCCCGGCGACCAGCCGAGGCGATTGGTCATGCCGAACAGCATGCCGCGCCATGGGTTGCCGTCGTGTTCCAGCATTTCACCCATCAGGCCATAGGGAATACCGGAAATCTCGGTGAGCCAATACGTGGGCGAAGTCTTTTCGTAATCGAACTCCTCGCCAAACCAGAGTCGATCGATGTACGGGAACAGCTCCATGTACAGCAGCACGCTGTTGATGTAACCGTCGCGCGGGTTGTACTGGCTTGCCGAGTGCAGGTCGATCAATGGATCGGGGCGATGCGCCTGCAGCACCTTGCGCACGCGCTTCATGGTGGTGCGGTCGTAGGCCACGTCATCGAGGTAAAGGCCATCGATGCCCACGTTGCGCGCAAGCCAGTCCAGCCCTTCGATATAGTAGTTGTGCCAGCGACTCTGCCCCGCGTTGATGACGGCAGCATCGCGGTTTTCCGGCACGTGCCACGCGGCGATGTAGTCACCGTCCAGGTGCTCCTGCAACCACGAGAAGCCGCCACCGTTGCCCGCGCTGATCACCTCGTGACCCAGGCTTTCGAGCATCGGCAGTTCCGGTGCGCGGTCGCTGACTTCACGTACCGTGTCGTAGATCTTCACCCGCATGCCACGCTGATGCGCGGCATCGACATAAGCGCGCATGGCGGCCGGTTCGAGGAACGGGTAGTTGATCCACGGATTGATCGGCGTGGCGTGATGGATATTCACTACATTCGCGCCATCGGCCTTGATGGCGTCGAGATCGCCGTACTTGTGGAAGAAGCGCTCGGCGAAATGTTTCGCCGGATCGATGGTCTTGAACGGCGTCACGCGCATGACGATGTCGTAGTGCAGCGTTTCGCCGGCTTTCATCTGACGCGGGCCGCTGAAGGCCTCAATGAGATACGCCTTGCCGCTGCCGTGAAGATGGATGCCGCCTTTTCCACCGTTGTCCCATGACACTGGCATGCGCAAGGGTTGCTGGTGATAGAAGTTGGTATTGAGTGGACGCCGATAGTTTTCATCGCGCAGATGGAATTCCAGGCCTGCATTGACCGAACCCACCCACGCGCCGTCCTGGTTGTTCTGCACGTTCCACGTCCAGCTGAAGTCCGCCGGCGCGAGATCACCTTGCCGCCCGAGACCCAACTGGTATTGCGCGACATCGCGCTGCAGGGGAACGGAGAGGCGAATGTCGCGCAACGACACATCCTGTCTGGCCGTCAGTGCCACCGCATAGACCAGGGTGCCGTCAGCCTCCAGGCTGGCGTCCACATTGCCCTGCAACGCACCGGCCTGTGCCGCCACCTGCCAGTGAACCTTGCCCGGGCCATCCGACTGGACTTGCGGAGCATGCGCACCCGCAAGCGCGTGCGACCCGGTGCCGTCCTCGACCATCAGCTGGATGGGCGCAGTGAGCATGGGTTTCCATGCCGGCGCGAAGCCCGTCATGCGCTCGTCAAAACGACTGCTGATCTGGCGCGGCAGACCGCTGCTGTCCAACCTGATCTCGCGCCCAAGGATGTCCAGCGTGTCGCCGCGCGTTTCAATCGGCGTAAGCGGCTTCACCACCGAATCATCCTGCGCGAGCGTGGAGTTGAGCCAGCGCAGGCGTGTGAGCTTGAACGGATCGTCGTCCCCATGCGCAACGGCTTCACCGTCGCCCACCGTGATCACCAGGGGGATCGATTGTGCGGCGACGCTATCCGCCGACACCGTCACTTCGCCGCGATACACGCCGGGCTTCGCGGAAGCGGGCACGTCAAGCCCCATCCACAATGGCTGCACACGGCCCTGTGCCACATCCACGCGCGTCGTGAAGGGCTTGGCGTCGTAGCCGATGCCACCGAGGTTGAAGCACGTCAACGCACTGGCAGGCAGCGTGGAACCGTCATCGGCGTGGAGGTCGCTGAAATTCACGCGAACATTGTTGATCGGCGAACGCGGTGCCCAGGCGCCGATCTGGAAGCTCAGGTACTCGCCACGCCGGGCCGTATCGCTGAACGCGCCGCCAGGGCCGCGCGTTGCCCAACGCTCAGGCAACGCATCGAACATGCGGACGGGGTTGGATCGCGTTTCCGGGAACAGCAGCCATGCGTCGGAAGGATGCTTCGCCAGCAGTGCCTGCACTTCATCCGGCGTTGCGGTGCGCTCCATGTCGGTGTACGCGTCGAAATCATCGACGGCGTCATAGCGCAGCACGGTTGCCTGCGGCAGGTGCGACCAGTGTTTCGCATCGCCTGTCTTCTTCGCCCAGCTCGCCTCGGCCGTGTCTTTCGGTGCGGCGTAGGTCACGGTGGGATAGTTGCTGCGTCCCTTGCTGAGATAGGGCTGGTAGTAGATCGCGTAGGTGCCGGCCGGCTTCGCTTCGAACACCAGCTCGCCGCTGGCCTGGTCGATATGCCCGCGCAACACATTGGCGACGGCGGCGCCGTCGGGCGCGGCGACAACCACTGCCACGTTTTCCGGGTGGGCATCGCGGCGACGCCACGGAATCACCACGCGCACGGCGGGCGCAGCCGCATCAACCTTGACGAGATAGCGATGGTTGCCAAGCGCATCGGCGCTCCAGCGCAACGGTTGTTGGGAGAGGGGCGTTTGCGCATATCCGACGAATGCCGCGCCCAGCACCGCACCCGCCACGATCCCAGCACTGTTCCGATGCCCCATGTCCCCCCCATATAGCCGAAAAGCCGGCTCTTGCGCCGCCGAAGCAGCGTGTTTAACCCGACGGGATGGAAAGGGGCAAGTTCCGAAAGGGGCAGCAGTGCGCGTCAGGCGCCGCGGTCGGTGCGCAGCGTGCGCACTTCTTCCACATGTCCCGCTGCGGATCGGCCACTTACCCAGCCAAACAGCGCAATGCCCACCACGATCATCAATGCGCCCAGCGCAGAAAAACCGTGCGGCCAGGATTCGCCCAGCAAGGTCGCGCCAATCACGGTGGCAAACAGCAGTTCCGCGGCCTGCATGGCTTCCACCGCGGCGAGGGCCGTCGGTTCGGTGCGAACCATGTCGGTGGCGCGGAAGAACAGCACCGTGGCGATGACGCCCGACGACAACGCAACACCACCCGCCAACAGGATTTCGCGCCATCCCGGCGGCCCCACCCTCCCCCAGGTCACCGCGGCCAGCACCAGCCACAGCGGCCAGCTGCACAGCGTCATGCCGAACACGCGCTGCGTGGCCCCGATGCGCGCACCACTGCTCTCCAGGTGCAACAACACCATGCGATTGCCGAGGGGATACATGAACGCGGAAAACACCACCGCCGCCATGGCCAGCCAGTCGCTGGTGCGCAACTGCCCTTGTGCGTGGCCCCATTGCAGCGAAAACACGCCCGCCACGATCAATACGCCAATGGCCACGCTGCGCCATGCCAGGTGCCTGCGCGCGTCGCGATAGATGAAGGGCGCCAGCAACGGTCCTGCCAACACCGTGGTCTGGAAGCTGCCTGCCACCAGCCACGACGGCCCGCTATTCGCCGCCCAGGTCAATGGCAGGCCGAACAGGACGAAGCCCACGGCGCTCCACAGCAGCCATGTGCGTGGATAACGACGCAGTTCCTGCGGCAGCTCGCCAAGGCCGCCCTGCCACGGCAACGCCACGGTCAACAACGGCAACGTGATCAAGTAGCGAAGAATCACCGCCCACGCCCAGTGGCCCCCACCAGCGACAAGGCTGCGGTTGAGCACGTAGGTCATGGTGAAGAACAGCGCCGCGCACAGCGCCAGTCCCACCGCGGCGACAGCGTTGGAGCGCATGCCAGGCAGCCTGTTCAAGACATCGGGCTATCGAGTGTCGCAGACACGCGGGCGTTTTCGAAGGCCATCTGCGGCGATGGCCCGGCTCAATCAGCCCTGGGGCGCCAGCGGCAACTGCAAACGCACGAGCAGGCCGCCGCCGTCGGCATTCTCGGCGTGGATGTCGCCGCCGTGCGCTTTCACCACACGCTGCACAATGGCCAGGCCAAGGCCGTGACCGTCGGCGCGCGACGCATTGGTGCCGCGAAACAAGGGGCGGAACAGTGAACCCAGCTCGCCTTCGGGCACACCCGGACCGTTGTCGCGTACCGACACATCGACCTTGCCGTCCGTCGTTTCCGCAGCGAGATCAACGCGACCGCCCTGTGGACTGAACTTGATGGCGTTGGCGATGAGGTTGTCGAATGCACGCTCCAGCAACAGTGCGTTGCCCGAGACAATCGCCGCGCCGCCATCGGCGAGGTTCAGCGCAATGTGGCGCGCGCCTGCTTCCACATCGGCGCGGCGCACGCATTCGCGCAGCAGCTCGGCGACGTCCACCGGCTCGCGATTCACACCGGGAATGCCGCCTTCCAGCCGCGACAGCGCGAGCATCTCGCCGGTCATGGTGTCGAGGCGGCCGATTTCCTGCTCGGCCTGCAGGAAGTAACGCGCAGCCTCTTCCGGCGTCGCGCTGCGCTGGGCAAGGTCGAGAATCAGATGCAGGCGTGCGAGCGGCGAACGCAATTCGTGCGAGAGATCCTGCAGCACGCTGCGATCGTGCGCGATCAGCGCGCCGATGCGTTCGGCCATCGCGTCGAAATCGCTGGCGAGCTGGGTCAGTTCTTCAGGTGCACGCCGTCCTGGCAGATCCACACGCGCGGACAGTTCCCCCGATGCCATGCGCCGTGTGGCGCGACTGATTGCCTCCACCGGCTTGGCCACGCTGCGCGCTACCCACCAGCCGACGAAGCCGATGAACAGCAGCGACAGGCCACCCTGGATGGCGAGGAAGATGGTCTGTCGCGTCTGCTGGCGCAGTCGCGAATGCGTGCGGCTCAGCGCCACCAATTGGCGTGTATGACCGTCACTGCCCTGCACCTGCTGCACGGCGAGATAAAGGTTGGGCCACGGCTGAAGCACCACGTCGCGCTTTTCATCGAGCCAGGTGTGCAGCGATTCCTGCACCGACGGCGGCATGCGCATGGGCGACAGCGCCTGGCCGTTTTCATACAGCGTCGCCTCGATGCCTTCGCGGCGCTGCTGCAGCGACCACTCGGTGAGCGACGCGGAACCACCCGCTTCGTAGGCCTGGTCAGCCCCCTGCGCGAGCGCGGACCAGTTGATCTCCACCGCCGTGCTGTATTCGATGAAGCTCTGCGTGAGAAAGATGCCCAGTCCCAGCGCCAGCAGGTTGGCGGCGCAGAAGCTGATCAGCACGCGCCAGTAGAGCGAACTCTTGAAGGGACTCACGCGCCACCCGCCACAAGGCTGTAGCCCGCACCACGCACGGAGTCGATGCGCGGCGCCTGTGGCGAGGCTTCCGCCAGCTTATGGCGCAGACGGCTCACATGAACGTCGATGCTGCGATCGAAGCGCTCCAGTTCACGCCCCAGCGCCATGCGCGTCAACGTAGCCTTGTCCACCAGTTCACCCGTGCGTTGCGCCAATGCCAGCAGCAACTGGAATTCCGCGCCGGTGAGCGTGAGTTCCTGCTCCCCGACATAAGCACGACGTTCGCCGGGCTCCAGCCGCAACACACCCACCTGCAAGGTGCCTGCGCTGACCGGCGCATTGCGGCGCAACTGCGCGCGCACGCGGGCCAGCAGCTCGCGCGGCAGGCAGGGTTTGGTGAGGTAGTCATCGGCACCCAGCTCCAGCCCGATCACGCGATCCACCGGTTCTCCCTTGGCCGACAGCATGATCACCGGCAAGCGATGCTTGAGCCGCACTTCGCGCAGGGTTTCCAGGCCGTCGCGGCCCGGCATCATCACGTCGAGGATGAGCAGGTCCGGTCGTGTGGAGGGATTGTGAAGCTGGGCGAGGCCGCTGTCGCTGTCATGCGCCACGTCCACCACAAAGCCTTCGCGCTGCAGGTATTCGGCCAGCAGCTCTGCCAGCGCGCGGTCGTCGTCAACAATGAGGATTCTGGGCATGTGCGGGGGAATGATTTCTTGCGAGGTGACCATTCAATCGGGGCACAAAGGCGGTCTCCACCGGCTTTACCCTTCTTTACCTTCCCGCAAAGAACATACACATAGCGCTGTCGTCAAATAGGCACCACGCAAGACCACTCCACAACGACACAGGTAATCCCCATGCGCAAGAACATCTCTCTCGCTCTGGTGCTCGCTTCCGCTGTTGCCCTCGCTCCGTTCGCCATCGCTTCCGCGCAAGACGGCGGCCCGCACGGCGGCCACGGTCATGGCCACGGCGCGTTTGAGGCGTACAGCAAGCTGAACCTGAGCGATTCGCAGAAGGCCAGCATCAAGCAGATCATGCAGACCTCCTTCTCGCAGGGTAAGGCCCAGCGCGAGGCGCTGCACCAGCAGCGTGAAGCCTTCGAACAGATGGCCCCGAACGCTTCGGGTTACCAGGCTGCGGCTACCGCCCTTGCCCAGGCCGAAGGCGCCGCGATGACGGCCCGCGTGCAACAGCGTGCCGCCATCCGCGCCCAGGTCTACGCCATCCTGACCCCGGCGCAGCAGTCCCAGCTGGCCACGCTGAAGGCCCAGCGTGAAGCCCGTCACCAGCAGTGGGAACAGTTCAAGGCCACGCACCCGGCCGGCTCCAGCTCGGCCCAGTAATAGTTCGGACGACGTCATAAGCAACAACGGCGCCTTCGGGCGCAGGCAAGAAACACGGCGCCGGCCTGCATGCCGGCGCCGTTCTTTTTTGGTGGTCAGGAGCTCGCCCTGCCCGCGACGGCAGGCCCCCGCCCTTACCTGTCGTTGGCAGGGCGGGCTCCCTTCCACATGGATCAGTCGGTCTTGAAGCCAGCCTGCTGCAGCGCAGGCACGAAGACCGGCGGCGCGTAGCTGCTGGGCTTGCTGCCCACCGCCACGCCGCCATGAATGCGCGACTGCTGCACGTCGCCGAAGAACCAGTACGGGAACGTCGGCTCCAGTGCGCTTGCCTGGTCCAGGCGAGCGCGAAGCTCGGCGGGAATATCGAAAGCCAGCGCGGCCAGGTTGTCATCCAGCTGCACCAGCTTGCTCGCACCGATGATCACGGAAGCGATGCCCGGCTGCGTGGCCACCCAGTTGAGCGCCACCTGCGCCATCGGCTTGCCCATCGCCACGGCGACCTCTTCGAGTGCGGCGACGATAGTCCAGTTGCGCTCGGTGAAGCGGTCAAAGCCAGGCATGCCGGCGATCTTCTGCAGGCGGCCCTCGCCTTCGCCACCGGTCTCGCTGGGCTTGTACTTGCCCGACAGCAGGCCCATTGCCAACGGGCTCCATGCCGTGATGCCCATGCCCAGCTCGGTCGCCATCGGCACGAATTCATGCTCGATATGACGCTCCGCCAGCGAGTATTCCAACTGCAGGTTCACCAGCGGCGTGAGCGCGTGCGCCTCGGCAAAGGTCTGCGCGCGCGAGGCGTACCACGCGGGCACATCGGACAGGCCGGCATAGCGGATCTTGCCCGCGCGAACCAGGTCATCGAACGTGCGCATCACCTCTTCGGCCGGCGTAAGGCGATCCCACGTGTGCAGGATGTAGAGGTCGATGTAGTCCGTGCGCAGCCGGCGCAGCGACGCGTCCACCGCGCGCATGATGTTCTTGCGGCCGTTGCCGCCTGAGTTGGGATTGCCGGGCTGGCCGTTGTAGGTGAACTTGGTGGACAGCACCACGCGGTCGCGCGTGCCGCTGGCTTCGACGAACTTGCCCAGCAGTTCTTCGCTGGCGCCGTCGGTATAGAGATCGGCGGTGTCGATGAAGTTGCCGCCGGCTTCCAGGTAGCGGTCGAACATGGCGCGGGCGGTGTCCTCTGCTGCGCCCCAACCCCAGTTGTCACCAAAGGTCATGGTGCCCAGGGCAAGGCGGCTGACGCGAAGGCCGGAACGGCCGAGGGTGTAATAGGTGTCGAGTGACATGGCGAACTCCCGTAGATGGATGAGTGGAGCGGATGGGTGAAGTCTGCTCCTTGCCATTACTCGGAAAAATCCGCATCTTGTGCATGCTTTATTAAGCACGGCTAATCAATGGATCACACCACCGCCCTGCGTGCCTTTCGCCTGATTGCCCGCCACGGGAGCTTTACCCGTGCTGCGGCGGAGCTGGAAGTCACCGCCTCCGCGCTCAGCCAGACGCTGCGCCAGCTGGAGGACCACGTGGGCGTGCGCCTGCTCCACCGCACCACGCGGCGGGTTGGCCTGACGGAAGCCGGCCAGACGTTCCTGGAACGCATCTCGCCCGCACTCAACGACATCGATGAGGCCATCGAGGCCATGCGCCAGCACGGCGATCGCCCGGCCGGCACCCTGCGCATCGCGTTGCCGCAAATGGTGCTGGATCACCTGATTGCACCCTGCCTTGCTTCCTTCATGCAGGCATGGCCCGACGTGCGGCTCGACATTCACGTCGAAAACCGGCTGACGGACCTCATCACCGAAGGCTTCGACGCCGGCATCCGGCTGGGCGAGCGACTGGCGCGCGACATGGTGGCCATCCCGCTGGGCGGGCGACAGCGTGCCGTGGTGGCAGGCTCACCGGCCTATTTCGCCCGCCACGGACGACCCGGCGAGCCACGCGACCTGGCCCACCACGACTGCGTGCGCTTTCGGCTGGGCAGCCACGCCATCTATCGCTGGGAGTTTGCGCAACCTACCGGCAAGTCAAAGGGCCAGTGGTTTGAGCTGGATGTGGACGGCCCCATCACCACCAACGATCCGGCGCTGTCCATCCGCGCCGCCCTCGATGGCATCGCCCTGATGTACATGCTGGAAATCTCGGTGACCGACGCGCTGGCGGATGGACGGCTGGAACGCGTGCTCGACGACTGGCTGCCGCCGTTCGACGGCATCTATCTCTACTATCCCAGCAGGCTGCAGGTTCCGCCCAAGCTGCGCGTCTTCATCGAACACATGCGCCAGCACATCGCCAGCCTTTCCTGATCGATTTGCACGGAGTTCCCATGGACGACATGCAGGCCTTTGCCCGGCAGGTGTTCGACGCGCAGCCCTTCAGCCGCTTCATCGGTGCGACGCTCGCCGCATGCGGCCCCGGACATGCGGAGATCCACCTGGCCATCGTCGATCATCTCAAGCAACAGCACGGCTTCGTGCACGGGGGCGTGTTGAGTTATCTCGCCGACAACGCGATCACGTTCGCGGGCGGGCTCGCGCTGGGTGGCGATGCGCTTACGTCCGAGTACAAGATCAATTACCTCAGGCCGGCGAAAGGCTCGCGCCTGATCGCGCGAGCCCACGCCAAGGGAAAGGGAAAGCGTCAGGCGGTGTGCCTGTGCGATGTGATCGCCGTCGACGAGGACGGCGCGGAAATGCTATGCGCCATTGCACAGGGCACCGTTGTCGCTGTCACCGTCTGACAACGCATCAGGAATGCCAGTGACCGGATACGTACACGCCGCCGCTGTAATAGGCCGGCACCCAGACGCGTGCGGCATAGTGCGGCCGCGGTGCAACCACCACGCAGCCAGTGAGTGACAGGCTCGCGCTGAACATGACGGCGAGGCCGAGACCGATCAGCATGAGTCGACGCATGGGCATTCTCCTTCGGGTGGACTTGACCCGGAAAACGCTGGCGCTGGATGTTGGTCGACGACATCGCCGGAAACCGATGGCTGCGATTCATGCAAATCGCAGCTGCCATTCATGCTGACGGCACGCTTGCGCTTCAGTGCTGCCGCGCGAGCTTTTCCATCACGGTGCGATAGCGTGCGGCAATACGGTCTTCGTCGCGGTGCGTGAAACCGCGCACCGCCCATTCGCCACCCACCATGACATCGCGCACCAACGGAACGTTGCCGGCAAACAGGAAGCTGTCGATCAGCGAGCGCTCGTCGCGTGCGGCGAGCAGCGGTGCGCGATCATCCAGCACCAGCAAATCCGCCCGTGACTGTGCACGCAGTTCGCCGATGGGTAGTCCCGATGCCTGAGCGCCGCCACGCAATGCCGCGCGCCACAGCGTTTCGCCCACGCTGTCGCCCTGATGACGGGACGCAATGTTTCGGTGGCGCGTGGATAGCCGCTGGCCGTATTCGAGCCAGCGCAACTCTTCCACGGGCGATACGGAAATGTGGGAATCGGAACCGATACCCAGCGTGCCGTTCGCGTCGATGAAATCCGCCAGCGGAAACAGGCCATCACCCAGGTTCGCTTCCGTGGTGGGACACAGGCCGGCAACGGCACCACTGCGTGCGATCTGCGCCACTTCCTTCTCGCTCAGATGCGTGGCGTGCACCAGGGTCCAGCGCTTGTCCACGGGTGCGTGATCGAACAGCCACTCCACGGGTCGGGCACCACGCGTAGCGAGGCAATCCTGCACTTCGCCGATCTGCTCGGCGATGTGGATATGAATGGGTCCGCCTCGCGGTCCGTCGACGGCGAGCACCTGGCGCAATGCGTCCTCCGGCACCGCACGCAGCGAATGCAGGGCGATCCCCACGCGCAGCTTGTCGCCTTCGTGCGCGCGCAAGGTTTCAAGCAAACGCAAGTACGCATCCACGTCGTGCCCGAAGCGACGCTGGCGCGGCGTGAGCGGGCGCCCATCGAAGCCGCCCGTCATGTACAGCACCGGCAACAGGGTGAGTGCGATACCGGTTTCGCGCGCTGCCTCGATCAGGGCAAGCGACATGGCTTCCGGCTGGGCGTAAGGCGTGCCATCGGGCTGGTGATGCAGGTAGTGGAATTCGCACACCTGCGTGTAGCCGCTCTTCAACATCTCCACGTAGAGCTGCGCGGCAATGGCCTGCAATTCATCCGGCCCCACGGTGGCGGCGAATGCATACATGGTTTCGCGCCAGGTCCAGAAGCTGTCGTCACTTTTGCCCTTGCGTTCGGCAAGACCGGCCATCGCGCGCTGGAATGCATGCGAATGCAGGTTGGGCATGCCTGGCACCACCCATCGACCGAGGCGCTCGCCCTCGCCCTGCCCCACGTTTCGCACCGCGCCCCCGTCGTCGACTTCCAGCTGTGCATCCTGCGTCCAGCCTTGCGGTGTCCACAGACGGTCGGCGGTATAGCGGGTGGGAATGGTGGCAGCCATGGGGCGGCTCCTGGGGGACAAGCCACGAGTTTAACCGCCATGCGTTGCCATGAAGCCAACGCCACGCCGCCCCGTTCACATCCGTGCGGCATAATGTGGAAATGGCCAAGAAAAATCAGGAACACACTCCGAAGCTGCTGGTCCGGCAGGCCAAGCCCGCCGATGTGCCCGCACTGGTCGACCTCACCGCACGCGTCTACACCCCCGAGTGGGGGCATTCGGCGGAAATGCTGCGCTCACAGCAAACGCACTTTCCCGAAGGCCAGTTCGTGGTGGAGTACGAAGGCAAGGTCGTCGGCTATTGCGCCACCTTCCGCATCGACGAGGCAGCCGCGCTGGCGCCGCATACGTGGATGCAGATTACCGGCGGCGGCATGGCCTCGCGCCATCGCCGCGACGGCAACTGGCTCTACGGCATGGAAGTGGTGGTGCACCCGGACTACCGCAACATGCGCATCGGCCAGCGCCTGTACCAGGCGCGCAAGCGCGTGTGCACCGACCTGAAGCTGCGCGGCATCGTCTTCGGCGGCCGCATGCCGGGACTGGCGCGCAACCTGCACCGCTATGGCAGCGCTGATGCGTATGTGCAGGCGGTGGCCGAAGGCAAGCGCCGCGATCCCACGCTGAGCTTCCAGCTCAGCAACGAATTCGAAGTGATCGGCCTGCTGCGCGGCTATGTGCCTTCGGACTATGAATCGCTGGGTTATGCCGCGCACCTGGTGTGGCGCAATCCGCAACTGCTGGATCATCCGGACATTCCGTCGATCCCCTCGACGCAGCGTTTGCCCGACCTGGTGCGCGTGGCGTCCGTGCAATACCAGCAGCGACGCATCCGTTCCTTTGACGAATTCGCCACGCAGGTGGAGTACTTCACCGACATCGCGGCGGATTACAACGCGGACTTCGTCACCTTCCCCGAGCTGATCACGCTGCAGCTGCTGTCGATCGAGAACGAGGAACTCTCGCCGGTCGAATCCATCCGCAAGCTCAGCCAGTACACGCCGCAGGTGAAGGAACTCTTCAGCCGGCTGGCGGTGCACTACAACATCAACATCATCGCAGGTTCGCATCCCACCGAGCAGGCCAACGGCGACATCCACAATGTCTGCTACGTGTGCCTGCGCGACGGTTCGATCCACGAGCAGGAAAAGATCCACCCCACGCCCAGCGAGCGCACGGTGTGGAGCATTACCGGTGGCGACACCGCAGCCACCATCCAGACCGACTGCGGACCCATCGGCGTGATGATCTGCTACGACTCCGAATTCCCCGAAGTCGCGCGTCATCTCACCGACCAGGGCGCATTGATCCTGTTCGTGCCGTTCTGCACGGACGTGCGCGAAGGCTATCTGCGCGTGCGTTACTGCTCGCAGGCGCGCGCCATCGAGAATCAGTGTTACGTCGTACTTTCCGGCAACGTGGGCAATCTTCCCGGCGTGAACAATTTCGACATTCAATACGGGCAGAGCTGCATCCTCACGCCCAGCGACTTCCCGTTCGCGCGCGACGGCATTGCGGCCGACTCCACGCCGAACATCGAAACCGTGCTGTTCGCCGACCTTCACCTTGAAAGCCTGGCACGCGCACGCAACGCCGGCGCGGTACAGAACCTCAAGGACCGTCGCTTCGATCTCTACGAAACGCGCTGGACCCGCAAGTCCGAGGCTTCCTCGTGAGTGGTCCTCAAGACGAGCATCCCAACCCGGCGAAAAAGATGGCAGGACGTTTCCAGGAGCTGACCGATTCGGACCTGTTCTCGCCCGTGCAATGGCGCCGCCGTGTGCTGTTCTGGGGCGGCGCGGTGCTGGTGGGCCTGGCTGCCATCGGCTTTGCCCAGGCGGCGGACTGGGCGTCGGATGTGTTTCGTCGCGTGGTCGATCACAACCGTTTCTGGGCGTTCCTGATCACGCCCACCATCTTCGCCGTGCTCGCCTGGCTCACCAGTGGCGTGCTCAAGCCCACGCGTGGCTCGGGCATTCCTCAGGCCATTGCCGCACTCAAGGTTGAAGACGAAGGTTTCCGGCAAAGCCTGCTGTCGTTGCGCATCGCCGTGGGCAAGATGGCGTTGACGCTCGCCGCGCTGTTGGGCGGTGCATCGGTGGGACGCGAAGGACCCACGGTGCACGTGGGTGCGGGCCTGCTCTACACGCTCGGTCGCCGCTTCGGCTTCGCCGAACCCGCCGCTGCTGGGCGCTTCATCCTGGCCGGCGCGGCAGCGGGCCTCGCTGCCGCGTTCAACACGCCACTCGCCGGCATCGTGTTCGCCATCGAGGAAATGAGCGGCTCGTTCGAGCACCGCATGAGCGGCATCCTGCTCACCGCCGTTTTCGTCGCAGGCCTGGTGTCGCTGGGCATCCTTGGCAACTACGCGTACTTCGGTCATTTCGACATCGGCCTGCCGCTGGGCAAGGCATGGTGGGCCGTGCTGGCCACCGGCATCGTGTGCGGGCTGGCCGGCGGCCTGTTCGCGCGGCTGATTCTGCCGAGTGACACGGGTTTCCGCGGCTTCGTGGGCCGAATGCGCGCGCGCCAGCCGGTGGCCTTCGCCGCAGCTTGCGGCCTGGCGCTGGTGCTCTTGAGCCAGCTCACGCACACCGGCCTCTACGGCACGGGTTACGCGCAGGCCAAGGACATCCTGCAAGGCCATTCCGACACCGTCATGAGCGTCGGCGTGCTGAAGTTCTTCGGCAACATCGCTTCGTATTGGGCGGGCATTCCCGGTGGCATCTTCTCGCCTGCCCTGGCGGTGGGTGCGGGTCTGGGCAACAACCTCAGTGCCATGCTTCCCGGTGTCGACACGTCGGCCGTCGTGCTGCTGGCGATGGCGGGTTATCTGGCTGGCGTCACGCAGGCACCGCTTACGGCGACCGTGATTTCCATGGAGCTCACCGACAACCAGCAGATGGTGTTGCCCATCATGGCCACCTGCCTGCTGGCACGCGCGATGTCGGCCCTGCTCTCGCGCAAGCCTGTTTACCGCGCGCTGGGCGACAAACTCATCGAAGGCTATGAGGCCGAACTCGCCCGTCGCGCCGCCGAACATGGCGACGCCGACGAAACCGTCGCCGAACGCCCGATGGTGGAAGATCCGGCCACGCCGATTCCGCCGGCCAGCGATGCACCGGATGCTGCTGCCTCCTCACCTGATCATCGACCTTCATGACGCCACGCTGGGATCACCTGCTCACCAACGCCACACTCGCCACGTTTGCCGGCGATGCGCCGTATGGCTTGATCGAACGTGGCGCCGTCGCCCTGCATGACGGTCTTGTCGCGTGGGTCGGGCCACAGGATGCTTTGCCCGGCGATCCCGCGTCGCTGGCTTCCCACGTCGAGGATCTGGCTGGTGCCGTCGTGACGCCGGGTTTGGTCGATTGCCACACGCATCTCGTGTTCGGTGGCAATCGCGCGCATGAATTCGACATGCGGCTAAACGGTGCGACCTACGAAGAGATCGCGCGCGCTGGCGGTGGCATCGTCTCCACGGTGAAAGCCACGCGCGCCGCCGGTGAAGACGAGTTGTTCGCACAAGCCTTGCCGCGCGCACACGCATTGATGGCCGACGGCGTCACCACGCTGGAAATCAAATCCGGCTACGGGCTGGATCTGGACACCGAGCGCCGCATGCTTCGCGTCGCGCGGCGACTTGGCAAGGCGCTGGGCATCACCGTGCGCACCACGTTCCTTGGCCTGCATGCACTGCCGCCGGAATACCGCGACAACTGCGACGACTACGTCACCCTGGTGTGCGACGTGATGCTCCCCGCCCTGGCGGCCGAAGGGCTGGTCGATGCGGTGGACGCCTTCTGCGAGAACATCGGATTCACCTACGCCGAAACGAGCCGCGTGTTCGACAAGGCCGCGCAACTGGGCTTGCCGGTAAAGCTGCATGCCGAGCAGCTGTCGGATCTCGATGGCGCGGCACTGGTGGCGCGTCATGGCGGTTTGTCCGCCGATCACCTGGAATACCTCAGCGACAACGGCATTCGCGCCATGGCCGCTGCCGGCACCGTCGCCGTGTTGCTGCCCGGCGCGTTCTACGCTTTGCGCGAGACGAAACTTCCGCCCATCGCCGGATTGCGCGAGCACGGCGTGGCCATGGCCGTAGCCACCGACTGCAACCCGGGCACCTCGCCGCTGCTTTCGCTGCGGCTGGCCGCCGGCATGGCGTGCACGCTGTTCCGTCTCACACCGGAGGAAGCGTTGCGCGGTGTCACCGTCAACGCAGCGAAGGCTTTGGGTCTCACTGACCGTGGCACGCTGGAAGCCGGCAAGCGGGCGGATCTCGCCGTCTGGAACCTGAACCAGCCGGCCGAGCTGTGCTACTGGATCGGCGGCACGCATGCCCTGCGCAAGGTGTTTGTCGGCGGCGCCGAGTCATCCCCGGCAGGCTGATCCCATCCATAAAAAAACCCCGCCGGAGCGGGGTTTTTCTTCGAAGCGTCAGGCGGCTTAGGCCGACTTCTTCTTCGGCGCGGCCTTCTTGGCGGCAGCCGGCTTGGTCACGGTCGACTTGCCAGCGACGGCCGGCTGCAGCGAGTGCAAGCGGCTGTTGCCGTAGCTGCCACGGTAAGTCTTGCCACGACGGGTCCTACGATCGCCCTTACCCATGGGGAACTCCTTGATTCGTTGGGGTGAACACGGCCGTTCATCGTATCAGCGACCGCCCAAAGCGCAATAGTCAGCGGCAACCGGGCCCGGCGCAATCGCGCATCTCGTCCGGGCAGGGTTCGGACTCGATCTGCACCGTGACGTGCTGGATGCTGAAACGCTCCGCCAGCAGCTGGTTGATCGCCCGGATCGCCGTGCCGCTGCTCGCCCCGTCGTGTAGCTCGGCGTGCAAGGTCGCCATGCGCGAGCCCGAAGCCAGCTGCCACACATGCAGGTGGTGCACATCGCGGATGGAGGCATCCGCACCGCGCAGCGCCTGCGCGACATCATCGGTATTCATGCCCTCGGGCACGCCTTCCAGCAGAATGTGCGAGGAACGGCGCAACAGGCGCCACGCGCTGTTGAGTATCAGCAGCGACACCAGCAGCGAGAGCACCGGGTCGGCCCAGTTCCAGCCCATCCAGCGCACCAGCAATGCGGCCACCACGGCGGCGACGGAACCCAGCAGGTCACCGATCACATGCAATGTGGCACCTGCGAGGTTCACGTCATCGTGGGCATGCCCGTGCAGCGTGCTCAGCACCAGCAGGTTCACCACCAGGCCGACCAGCGCGACGACCAGCATCATCCCGGAAAGAATGTGCGTGGGTTCGAACAGCCGCGTCACCGCTTCATACGCAATGAAGGCGACCAGCACGAACTGGGTGAGCGCATTGACGAAACCGGCCAGGACTTCCAGGCGGCCATAGCCATACGTGCGTCGGGCATCCGCCGGCCGGCGCGCAAACCATGCGCCGGCGATGGCAAGCAGCAACGCCAACGCATCGATCAACATGTGGCCGCCGTCGGCAACCAGCGCGAGCGAACCCGACCAGAAACCGCCGACCATCTCCACCACCATCATCAGCGTGGTGAGCACGAAGGCAAAAATCAGCTTCTTTTCCTTGCCGCTGACGTTGGCGTGCGAATGGTCGTGGCCGTGCGCATGACCGTGGTCGTGGTCATGGCCGTGATGATCGTGGGAGTGCGCGTGCGTGGAACTCATGGCGCGAATGCTAGGAATCACCCAGCCCGTTACACAATCACGACGGCAATCGCCGCGATGTCAGTGCGCACACTGGGGGCCGTGCACGTGCATCGCACGGTGCGTGCGCAGGTTGACGAAATGCGCGCCCGCCACAAGCAGGCCACCGCATGTCACCAGCACGCTGTGCAGGCCCACGGAATACTTCTCGGCGAAGGTGACGCCAATGATGAGCAGCGCAAGCCCGGGCAAGGCGAGCAACAGGGGCAACGGACGATGGTGGTGGCGATAGCCGCTGATCAGGCTGATCAGGGCCAGCGCGCAGGCGAACATGACAAAGCCGCGCTCGAACGCGTGATCGGCGAGAAAACCCAGGCCGAAAAACGGCAGCAATGCCAGCACGAAGGGAAGCGCAGCGCAGTGGATGGCGCAGAGGAAAGACGCGGTTGCGCCTACCCTGTCAGCCAGGGACCACCAGCGGTTCTTGTTCTGTCGGGGAGCATCCATCGGATCGGGGACCGGAGCGGAGCGGAGCACATGCCAGGCCGGGGCGGCCAGTTCGACGCATGTTACATTATAACGCCACGAACGCAAGCCTGCCCTGCCCGGGCCGTTCAGATCGGCGGGCGGTCAGCTGTTGCGGCAGTTCTTGCAGAGGCCGTGCACTTCCAGCGTCTGCGCCTGGGGGCGGAATCCGAACGACTTGGCCTGGGCCTCAATCAGCTCGGCCACGCGCTCGTCGCACACTTCCTGCGCGCTGGAGCAGTTGTCGCAGATGAGGAAAGGCACCTGGTGCGCCTCGGCCGGGTGATGGCAGGAGACGAACGCGTTGATGGATTCCAGCTTGTGGATGAAGCCGTGCTCGAGCAGGAAGTCGAGCGCGCGATACACCGTGGGTGGCGCGGCGTTGCCATGGCGTTCGCGCAGCTGGTCGAGCAGGTCGTACGCCTTCACGGGCTTGCCCGCGGCGGCGACCAGTTCGAGCACTTCCTTGCGCAACGGGGTGAGCCGCAAGCCACGTTCTTCGCTGGCATGCTCCACCGCACGAACGAAGCTTTGCGCGTCGTCGTGATCATGGTGGTGGTGCGCGTGCGATTTGTCAGCGGTATGGCTCAACGGATTCACCTCGGAAGCCATCATACACCGACGCTTATGTGAGGCCTGCGACAAGCCATCGCAAGCATCTGTTCAGCGCCGGCGCGGCAACGGTGGCGGCACACTGGGGCGCGGCTTCATGAACACGACGATCCAGCCGATGGGCCCGAGCACGGCGGCCCACACGATGCCTTCCACCGTGCGCCCGCGCCACCAGCCCACCAGCGCGCCAACCGCCAGGAAGAACACGCTCCACCAGAACAATGCGCCCCAGGGCACCAGCCCCATGAGGTTCATGAAGATGTGCAGGAAGGCGCCGGGCGAATCCGGATCGACGCCTTGCGTGGCCTTGGCGAGCAATTCGTCCATGGCGGTTCAGTGGTGGCCGCGCATGGAAGGAATGATCAGCCCTTCGCCTTGGCGATGGCGTCGTCGATGCGCTTGAGCGCCTCGTCGCGGCCGGCCAGGTAGATGGTGTGATCGATCGACGGCGACACCTGCGTGCCGGTCATGGCCACGCGCAGCGGCTGCGCGATCTTGCCCATGCCCAGCTCCAGCTTGGCGGCGACCTGCTCGATCACGCCGTGGATCGGTTCGGGCTTCCACTCGACATTCGCGATCAGGCCTTTGGCCTCTTCGAGCACGGCGATGGCGCTGTCGTTCTGCAGATGCTTCGCGACGGCCTTGTCGTCCCATTCGGTGATCGGGCCGTACCAGATCTTGGCGCGCTCGGCCATTTCCTTCAGCGTCTGCACGCGATCGCGCAGCGCGACGATGACGTCGGCCGGGTTCGGTCCCTTGCTGAAGTCGATGCCGGCCTGCGTGAGGTGCCACTCGAATTCCGGTGCGATGACCGTGGGCTCTTCCGTCTTGAGGTAATGCTGGTTGAGCCACGACAGCTTGGTGACGTCGAAGCGCGAGGCCGCCTTGTTGACGTCGGACACGTCGAACAGCTTGACCATCTCCTCTTCGGAGAAGATTTCCTGGTCGCCATGCGACCAGCCAAGGCGCACGAGATAGTTGAGCAGCGCGTGCGGCAGGAAGCCGTCGTCGCGGTACTGCATCACGCTCACCGCGCCGTGGCGCTTGCTGAGCTTCTGGCCATCGGGGCCAAGGATCATCGGCAGGTGCGCGAACTCCGGCACGGGCTTGCCGAGTGCATTGTAGATGTTGATCTGGCGGGGCGTGTTGTTCACGTGGTCGTCGCCGCGGATCACTTCGGTGATGCCCATGTCGATGTCGTCCACGACCACGGCGAAGTTGTAGGTCGGCCAGCCATCGGAACGGAAGATCACCAGGTCGTCGAGTTCGGCATTGGCCCACTCGATGCGTCCCTTCACCTTGTCGTCGAACACCACCGATCCTTCCAGCGGATTCTTGAAGCGCATGACGCGGTTCGGATCATCGCGGTAGGGCTCGTTGCGGTCGCGGTAATAGCCGTTGTAGCGGGGCTTTTCGCCCTTGGCATACGCAGCCTCGCGCATCGCCTCGATCTCTTCCTTGGACTCATACGCGTAGTACGCCAGGCCAGCCTTCAACAGCTGGTCGGCCACTTCTTTGTAGCGCTCAAGACGCGCAGTCTGGTAAACCGGACCCTCGTCGTGCGTGAGGCCAAGCCAGTTCATGCCATCAAGGATGGCCTGCACGGCTTCCTCGGTGGAGCGCTCGCGGTCGGTGTCCTCGATGCGCAGCACGAATTCGCCGCCACGGCGACGCGCCTCCAGCCAGCAGTACAGCGCCGTGCGGGCGCCGCCGATATGCAGGAAACCGGTGGGACTGGGAGCGAAACGGGTGCGGACGGTCATGGGCTGCTTGAACGGGGACGATAAGGAAGTGCGGAATTTTAGCCGATACGGTGGCAAGAACCGACCAAGGACGCACACGGCGCTGCGCTGGGCCGTTTTTGCGGCCGCACTGGGCTGCGCCATCGGCGCGCGCCCTGCCCTGGCGGACGACGACAACACCAACCCCGGCTACGACCGCCCGGGACTGGGCTTCACGCCCGTGGTGCTGCGCCCTGGCGACGTGACCATCGAACAAGGCCTGCCCACCTGGACGCGCGACAACTTGGGCGGCGGCCAGATGCAATCCCAGTACACCACCGACAGCCTGATACGCGTGGGCCTGGGCGGCCCTTTCGAAGCCCAGCTCGGCACGTCACCCTTCAACGCCATCCACACCACCGGACCGGGTCTTGATACATGGGGCCAGGGCCATGGCGACACGATCCTCGCCCTCAAGTTTGCCCCCAACCCCTCCGATGCCAAGGTGACGGGGGGCTTCCTTGGCAGCGTGGAATTCACCGACGGCGCGCGCGAGGTGCGCAACGACCAGCGCCAGTACCTGCTCGGCTTCGACCTCAACTGGCAGGTCACGGACAACGACGGCGTAGGTGCCTACCTGGAACAGACCCGGCAAGGCAGCGACGGCCAGACCACGCTCGCCGTCAACGAAAGTCACGTGCTCAACAAGGCCACGGTGGGTTATGTGGAACTCGCGCAGGTGCATGAGACCGGCGAGCGCAGCGGCACCGAGGCAGGCACCGGCGTGGCCTGGCAGGTGAATCGCCGCGTACAGCTCGACGGTGGCGTGCGTGCACGCATTGCAGGACACGCCGAGCTGTGGATGGTCAGCCTGGGCGTGTCGGTGTTCCTGGGGCGCTGAGCGTCGGCCCGGCGCCCCATCGATATCACTTCACGGTAATGGTGATCGGCTTGGACACGATCGCCGGATCGAACGGGATGTGGTTCTCGTCAGCCAGCTCGAGCTGCAGGGTGTGCTTGCCCGGCGCCAGCTTCAGCGTGGTTTCGGTCTGGCCGTTGCCGAAGTGCAGGTGCTGGTCGTCCTTCGGAATGGGCTGGCCGGCGGCCGGAAGGTCCTTCACGTCCACCAGCAGGTGGTGATGGCCGGTGCCGTCCTTCTTCACGCCTGCCGGTGCCACGCCCATGCCCTTGAGGCCGAACTGCACGGTGACTTCCTGGCCGACGATGGCGCCATCCTTGGGTGAAATGATGTAGACCTCGGCGCCTGCCGGTGCCTTGGTGACAGGCAGGCCCGGGGCATCGGCGGCCATGACGCCGCCCGTCAGGCCGGCGAGTGCTACAGCAAGCAGAAAGCGCTTCATCGACGTTTCTCCGCAATGACAAGTTTCCCGAGTGTACCCGCGAAGGCGTGCAAGTCGCCTGGGCATGCCTGCGACTGTTACCACCGTCACGCACGCGTCATACATACGCCACGGACCCGCAACGCCGCCGGAGGAACCTACGCCGGGCCAGCAAACGGTATGTCCTAGTGCGCATCGGCATTGTCAGCGAAACGTATCCACCCGAAATCAACGGCGTGGCACTGACCGTTCATAGCCTCGCCGCCGGACTCGCGTCGCACGGGCACACGGTCGACCTTATTCGTCCCCGCCAGAAGCAACCCTTCAAGGACGAGCCCGGCATCGTGACGCTTGAAGTACGTGGCGCCTCGCTTCCCCGCTATCCCGGCCTGCGTTTCGGCCTTCCCGCCGGCGGTGCGCTGCGCAAGCGCTGGTCGCGGCTGCGTCCGGACGTCATCTACGTGGCGACCGAAGGCCCGCTGGGCTGGTCGGCCGTTCGCACGGCCAGGCGCATGGGCATTCCTACCGCCACGGGTTTCCACACACGCTTCGATGCGTATGCCGATCACTACGGCGTCGGGTTCCTCACACCCGTGGTGCGCAACTATCTGCGCAACTTCCACCAGCGCGCGGCGGCAACGCTGGTGCCTACGGAAGCACTCGCCGCCGAGCTCACCGCGCTGGGCGTGGACACCGCAAAACTGCTGCGCCGTGCGGTGGATACGCGCCTGTTTCATCCCCGCCATCGCAGCGTGGCCATGCGTGAATCCTGGGGCGTGGACGGCAACACGCCGGTGATCCTCTATGTGGGCCGCATCGCACCGGAAAAGAACCTTGATCTCGCCGTGCGCGCCTTCCGCGCCGCGCAGCAGCAGGTGCCGAACGCGAAGTACGTGTGGGTGGGCGATGGCCCGGCACGCGCTGCGCTGCAGGAAGCCAATCCCGATTTCATCTTCGCCGGCATGCAGCGCGGCGACGCGCTCGCACAGCACTACGCCAGCGCGGATCTGTTCCCGTTTCCCAGCCTCAGCGAAACCTTCGGCAACGTGATCCTCGAAGCGCTGTCTTCCGGCCTGCCGGTGGTGGCCTACGAAGAAGGTGCGGCGCGCGAGCACCTGCACACCGGCCAGAACGGTTATCGCATCGATGCCGGCAATGAAAAGGCCTTCATCGATTCCACCGTGCTGCTGGCGTCCAACGCCAGCCTGATCCGCCACATGGGGCGTGCCGCACACGCGAGCATCGCCAACCTTTCACCGGACGCTGTGATCAACGAGTTCGAAAACCTGCTGCGTAAACTGGCCGAGGAGAACACGCATGAGCACCATGCCGCCGCTGCACACGCCTGACCTTCGCACGGGCCCGCGTTTCGCCATTGACCGCCGCATGTGCGTGGCGGCGAATCGCTGGGGCACACGCCGCGCTGTCGGTGTCTTTTTCGGCATCATCAGCCGTCTTGGCGATGGTGTGTTCTGGTATTCGCTGATGGCCGTGCTTGCGCTCGTCGATGGACGGCGCGGCCTGTTTGCCGCGTCGCAGATGGCGATCACCGGCCTCACCGCCCTGCTGCTTTACCGCCTGCTCAAGCGCTGGACGCGTCGCCCTCGCCCGTTCCGCGCCTGCCCCGGCGTGATCGCGCATGTGCCGCCGCTGGACGAATTCAGCTTCCCCTCGGGGCACACACTGCAGGCGGTGAGCTTCACCGTCGTCGCGCTTGCCTGGTATCCGCTGCTTGCACCGCTGCTGCTCGCGTTCACCGGATTGGTGGCTGCTTCGCGCGTGATCCTGGGGCTGCACTATCCGAGCGATGTCATTGCTGCCACCGCCATCGGCGGCGCACTCGGCGCGCTGTCGCTGTGGCTGCTGCCGTTCCACGCGCTGCTTGCCTGATACGCGCTGCACATTTGTGCAGCAGCGTGTCGTGGTTGCTTTGACATCAGTGAGATAGAACACCTATCCACAAGCTTTTCCCGCACGCGTCCACATTGGCTGTGGAAAACATGGGGCGAGCACTTGCCTGCAACGCTGGGCAAGAAGTGATCACGATGTCGCGATCACCTTGCGCGACAGAACGTTAGGGCACTTTTCCACAGGTTTGCGCCTTTCGCATCCACAAGCGCTGTGGAAAACATCGATGTGCTGATCAGTAAATCAGCAGCACGTAGCAAGTGTCTGTCGACAAAGGCCGATATCGTGCTTGTCCACAGGGTTATGCGTGGGAAATCCACACGTGCTGTGGAAAACAGGCAGCGTCGCATCGGAAAGAACGCGCCATTGATTTCATCGCATGCGCATCGGTGCCATTTCAATCGGGGCGTGATGTCCACGCACGACGGTTGCGCATTTGCACACCAGCACGTCGCGCCCTCTTTGACATCAGTGGGATAGCACACCTATCCACAAGCTTTTCCAAGCTGCATCCACATGAGCTGTGGAGAACTTCGCGCATAAAAAAACAGCGCCCGGAGGCGCTGTCTTCATCATGCATGTGCGAATTCCGATCAGGCGACTTGCGGAGCCTTCATCATGATGCCCAGCAGGTCAGCCAGCTTGTCGCGCATTTCGCGGCGGTCGACGATCAAGTCGATGGCGCCGTGCTCGACCAGGAATTCCGAGCGCTGGAAGCCTTCCGGCAACGTCTCGCGCACGGTCTGCTCGATCACGCGCGGACCGGCAAAACCGATCAGTGCCTTCGGCTCGGCCACGTTGATGTCGCCCAGCATGCCAAGGCTTGCCGACACACCACCCGTGGTCGGGTGCGTCAGCACGCTGATGTACGGCACGCCGGCATCGCGCATGCGCGCCAGCGCCGCGGACGTCTTGGCCATCTGCATCAGCGAGAACAGCGACTCCTGCATGCGCGCACCGCCGGTAGCGGAGAAGCACACCAGTGCACTGCGATCGGCCAGTGCGCGTTCGGCCGCACGCGTGAACTTCTCGCCGACCACCGAGCCCATCGAGCCGCCCATGTAGCTGAACTCGAAGGCCACGGCCATCAGCGGGCGACCCTTCAGGCGACCGCTCATCGCGATCAGCGCATCTTTCTCGCCGGTGGATTTCTGCGCAGCAATGATGCGATCGCGGTACTTCTTGGTGTCGCGGAACTTGAGCGGATCGCTCGGCTCCATGCTGGCCCACAGTTCCTGGGTGGAGTTGGGATCCAGCAACGTTTCCAGGCGCGCGCGCGCCTCGATGTTGTGGTGGTGTCCGCACTTGGGGCAGACCATCAGGTTGCGTTCCAGCTCCGGACGGTAAAGCACCGTGCCGCAACCGCCGCACTTCTCCCAGACGCCTTCGGGCACTTTGCCCTTGCCGGCGTTACCGGTGGCTTCCGTGCGGGCACGGGGAGTCATGATTTTCTGGAGCCAATTCATCGCAACACCTCAAACGTTCATGACGCGACGCCGCGTCATGAAACGCGACGTGTCCTCAATGCGCATCCAGCGCGGCGCGGATGGGCGCCAGAAACTCCTTCGCCCGCGCGGTGATGTCATCGACACTTTCCGCACCGGCCAGGCGCTCCACGAGCGCGCTGCCGATCACCACGGCATCCGCGAAATCCGCAATGGCCTTGGCCGATTGCGCATCGCGTACACCAAACCCAACGGCCACCGGCGCTTTCGACCTGGACCGGATATCGGCCACGCGCGTCGCGATGTCGCCTGTGCTCAATCGCGCCGCACCGGTAATGCCAGCGAACGAGACATAGTACAGGAAACCCTCGGCCGACCCGCACAACTGCACCATACGCGCGGGTGCGGTGGTGGGTGCCGCCAGCAGGATTTGCTGCAGCCCGGCCTTGCGCAAAGGCGCCAGCACGGCGGATTCCTCCAGCGGGCAATCCACCAGCAGCACGCCATCCACGCCGGCCTCCACGGCTTCGCCAGCGAAGCGTTCGTAGCCGTGGATCTCGATGGGATTGAGGTAACCCATCAGCACGATGGGCGTGTCCGCATCGCGCGCGCGGAACTGCTTCACCCAGCCGAGTACATCGAGCAATCCCACGCCCTTTTCAATGGCGCGCTCACTCGCATGCTGGATCACGGGGCCATCGGCCATGGGGTCGGAAAACGGCACGCCCAGCTCGATCACGTCGGCACCGGCGTCGACCAGCGCATGCATGAGTGCCACGGCGTGCTGCGGCGACGGATCACCCGCCGTGACGAACGGAATGAGGCCCGTGCGGCCGGCGGAGTTCAGTTGGGCGAAGCGGCGATCGATGCGGCTCATACCTGCACTCCTTCGCGGGCAGCAATGGTGTGCACGTCCTTGTCACCGCGACCGGACAGGTTGCATAGCACCAGGCCATCCTTTGGATATTCGCGCGCCAGCTTGATCGCCTGCGCCACGGCGTGGCTGGATTCCAGCGCGGCGAGAATGCCTTCGGTACGCGCCAGCAAATGGAAGGCTTCCAGCGCTTCGTCATCAGTGACACCGACGTACTCGGCGCGACCGGCGTCCTTCAGGAACGCGTGCTCCGGACCCACGCCCGGATAGTCGAGCCCCGCTGACACGGAATGCGTTTCGGTGATCTGCCCGTTGTCGTCGCACAACACATACGTGCGATTGCCGTGCAGCACACCCGGGCGACCGGCCGCCAGCGATGCCGCGTGATGTCCCGTGGCAATGCCCTCGCCCGCCGCTTCCGCACCCACGATGCGCACGCCTTCGTCGTTGAGGAACGCATGGAACAAACCGATGGCATTGGAGCCGCCGCCGACGCACGCGGTGATGACATCGGGCAAGCGACCAAACTGTTCCTGCACCTGCACGCGTGCCTCGCGACCGACGATGGCATTGAAGTCACGCACCATCAGCGGATACGGATGCGGGCCTGCCACGGTGCCGATGATGTAGAACGTGTCGGCCACGTTGGTGACCCAGTCGCGCATCGCTTCGTTGAGCGCGTCCTTCAGGGTCTTCGAGCCCGAGGTCACCGGCACCACTTCCGCGCCAAGCAGCTTCATGCGGTAGACGTTGATCTTCTGGCGCTCGATATCCACCGCGCCCATGTAGACCACGCACTTCAGACCGAAACGCGAAGCCACCGTGGCGCTGGCCACGCCGTGCTGGCCCGCGCCGGTTTCCGCGATGATGCGCGGCTTGCCCATGCGCTTGGCCACCAGCGCCTGGCCGATGGTGTTGTTGATCTTGTGCGCGCCGGTATGGTTCAAATCCTCGCGCTTCAGCAGGATGCGCGCGCCACCCACGTGCTGGCTCAGGCGCTCGGCGTAGTACACGGGGCTGGGGCGGCCCACGTAGTACGTCAGGTCGCGATCCAGCTCGGCAATGAATTCGGGGTCCTTGCGCAGGCGCAGGTAGGCCTCGGTGAGTTCGGCCAGTGGCGCCATCAGGGTTTCGGCGCCATAGCTGCCACCGTAGTTGCCAAAGCGCCCGTGTTCGTCGGGGTAGGCGCTGAAGTCGATCTTGCTCATGGGCGACACTCGGGAAAAGTCACAGGAAACGCCGCACAACGTACCCCAAAGCCCCTGTGGCCAAAAGCGATATGATGGCCGGCACCCGTCAGGAAAACTCACACATTCCATGCCGCGCGCCCTGCCTTCGCTCAACGCCCTGCTCGCCTTCGAGGCCGCCGCCCGCCTGGGTAGCGTGAGCCGCGCCGCGACGGAGTTGCACGTTACCCACGGCGCGGTGAGCCGCCACATTCGCGCACTGGAAGAGGACCTGCGCACGTCGCTGTTCCAGCGCCAGGGACGTGGCCTGGCGCTTACACCTGCCGGCCAGCGATTGCGCGACACCAGCACGGCGGCCTTCGCCCAGCTTCGCGAAACCTGCGACGAACTGCGTGCCGGCAAGGCCCACGCCCCCTTCGTGCTGGGCTGCCCGGTCAGCCTGCTTGCCCGCTGGATGATTCCGCGTCTCGAACGCCTGATGGCCGAACTGCCCGACCTGGATCTGCACCTGCGCCCGCAGGAAACCACCTTCGACGAATCGCTGGACGGACTGGACGCCGCCATCATGGCGGGCGAAGCGCCCTGGCCACCGGGATGGCGCGTCTATCCGCTGGCTAGCGAACGCATTGGGCCTGTAGCCAGTCCCGGCTTTGCCAAGGCGCATCGCCTCGTGCGCAGTCGCCCGGTAACGCTGCAGGAGCAATCCCTGCTGCACACGCTGTCGCGCCCCGACGCATGGTCGAGCTGGGCCGAAAGCGTGCGGCTGCCATTCAAGCGGTTGAAGCTCGAACAGGGTTATCCGCACCTGTATCACATGATCGAAGCGGCCGTGGCGGGGCGTGGCATCGCCATTGCGCCCGAGCCGTTGGTAGCTGACGACCTGGCGTCCGGACGACTGGTGGCGCCCTGGGGTTTTCAGGACGTGCGTGCGCAATGGATTCTTGCCACGCCATCGCGAATTTCCGACGCCCGCGCCGAACAACTGGCCGAATGGCTGAAGGCGGCCTTCAACGATCAGCAGGGCTGACGTCTGTTCGTGGTTGAACAGGCGATGGATGCATCACAGCGCACGCACTGCGCAATAACGCATCACCGCGTCGCAGCGCTTTTATCATCAGTGAGATAGCACACCTATCCACAGCGTTTTCCCAGGTGCATTCACATGCGCTGTGGAAAACAACGACGCCTGGGTGCGGGTGGCGGTGCATCCGTGCGCACTGGAGGACGAGAGCGCGACGTGAGCATTCACGCGCCATCGCGTCGCGATGCCTTTGCCATCAGGCAGATAGATCACTTATTCACAGCGTTTTCCCATGTGCGTCCACACAGGCTGTGGAAAACACACGGGTCAGTGCTGTGACTATTCCTGATCGGCTCGACGCACGGCTTCGATGAAATCCGCCAGCTTGCGTGAATCCTTGATACCCGGTGCCGACTCGATGCCGCTGGCCACATCCACGCCCCACGGCCGTGCCATGCGAACGGCGCCGGCGACATTGGCGGGTGTGAGCCCACCGGCCAGGATCAGCGGCTGCGCCAGGTCTTTCGGCATCAGCGACCAGTCGAAGGTCTTGCCGCTGCCACCGGCCTCGCCCAGGCCGTGGCCATCGAGCAACAAGCCATTGGCGCCGGGAAAATCCCGCAATGCCGGCAAGGCTGCGGCCCCTTCGCCCATGGCGATGGCCTTGAGATAACGCCGCCCGAACTGCGCGCACCATGCGTCGGATTCGCTGCCGTGAAATTGCAGCACGTCGGGTTGAACGGCAGCGATAACCTCGTGCACGAGCGCCGCGTCGTCATCCATGAACAACGCCACGGTTGTGACGAATGGCGGCATCGCTCGCACGATGTCCCGTGCCTTGGCGATATCCACGCGACGCTTGCTGCGCGCCGTCAGTACCACGCCGATGGCATCTGCACCGAGCTGCGCCGCCAGCAAGGCGTCCTCGGTACGAGTCATGCCGCAGCACTTGATGCGCGTCATTGGCTCACCTCGGCCGGCAGGCCCCACTGCGCTTCGTAGCGCGGGCCAAGGAAGGTGAGCCCCGACGCGGGCGCGGTCGGCCCGGCCACGTCGCGCTTGCGACCTTCCAGCAGTTCGCGCATCCAGCTCACGGGCTGCTCGTTGCGACCAATCGGCAGCAGCGAACCCACGATGTTGCGCACCATGTGATGCAGGAACGCATTGGCTTCTATCTCGATGATCACCTGCTCCTCCTCACGTCGAACACTCACCGCCAGCACTTCGCGGCGTGCGTGCGCGGCCTGGCAGGAAATGGCGCGGAAGGCGCTGAAGTCGTGCAAACCGACCAGCGCCTGCGCCGCCTCGTGCATGCGTTCGGCATCGAGCGGCAAGCGTTCCCAGGTGACGTAGCGGGCATCCAGCGCTGCGCGCACCTGGCGGTTGAGGATGCGATAGCGATAACGCCGGCTGCGCGCGGAAAACCGCGCATGGAACGTTGGCTCGACCGGCTGCGCCCACAGCACGGCCACGGTGCCCGGCAGATTGGAACAGGTACCCAGCACCCAGCTGCGCATGTCGCGCTGCACCTCGGTGTCGAAATGCACCACCTGGCAACGCCCGTGCACGCCGGCATCGGTGCGACCGGCACAGATCACCTCCACCGGATGGGCAGCCACAAAGGAAAGCGCCCGCTCCAGCGCGCCCTGCACGGTTTCGCCATGGCTGAGTCGTTGCCAGCCGGAAAACTCGGTGCCGTCGTATTCGATACCCAGAGCAATGCGCATGAAAACCAGGAAAAGCAGCCAGCGGAAGCTGCAAAGGTTAGCAGGCCCCAAACGCACACGGGCCGGCAAAAGCCGGCCCGTGTGATGGAGATGCCCAGGAAAACGGGATCAGCGGATGCTTTCGAGCAAGCGCTTGGCCACGTCCTTCTGCATCTGCGTACCTTCGTGCATGACCTCTTCCAGCATGGCGTGCGCGCCATCCGGGTCGCCCATGTCCAGGTAAGCGCGAGCCAGGTCGAGCTTGGTGTCCACCGGATCGTCGGTGAAATGGCCGCCCAGGTCGTGGCTCAAATCGTGGCCAAGACCCTGCTCGAGCTCCAGCCCGTGGCTGTTGCCATGATCAAGATGCGCCGGCTGTTCCGCCGTCACTTCCTCGCCTTCCGGCTCTTCGAAGTGCCAGCTCGATGCCTCGACGTCGTGCTCCACTTCCGCTTCCTTGGATACCAGGGCATCCGGGGCGGCAGCGGACGACTGGTTCGGGCGTGGCGTCAGGTCGAAATCGAAGTGGTAGCCGCTGACCTTGGGCGCGTGCGAGACGGCCGGCGTCGGAATCGGCGGGATGCCGTCGTGATCGTTCGCATAGCTGTCGAGGTCGAAACGGTCCAGCGCTTCGTGCTCATCACCAGTGTGCACGTGGGGCACGCCATGGGAGAACAGCGGATGCTCCGGCACCAGGTCCTCGCCCATGTGCATCACGTCGACCCATTCCGGCTGCTGCGGATCGGAAACGTGCGCATGCATGGCTTCAGCGGCAGCCTCGAAATGTTCGACGTCGCGGCGGCTGTAGTAGAGGCTGACCAGTTCGAGGTGCAGGCCGATGTCATCCGGATGTTCGGCAAGCTGGTCGAGCAGCTCGTCCTGGTCCGGGTCGGCGCTGCCGGCGCCATCGTTGGGGATGGTGCCGAAACGATCTGCCAGCGACGAACCGCCGGCCGCGCCGGCGGCAGGCGCCGCGGTCTTGCGGTTGCGACCACGCATGGCAGCGAGCAGGCCGAGCACGATGACGGCTGCACCGGCACCCCATGCCCACGTCTGCATGAACCAGGGTTCTTCGTCGGCCACCGGAGCCGCCTTGGTCACTGGCATGGCAACGGGCTTCGCCGGGGCCGGCTTGGCGGCAACCACCGGTGCGGAGCTGGCATGCGCCGGGGCGCTGGCACTCACGGCCGGGGTAACGGCGGCGGTCGCCGGCGCACTGGCGGCAGCTGCGGGCGCAGTAACCGGCTCGTTGGCCTTGACCACGGTCTCGGGCTCGGCGGTCTTCGCCGAAGCTGCCTTGGCGGCGGCAGCCATGGCTGCGGTCGCTGCGGCTGCCGGCTGGCCGGAGGCCTTGCGGGCATCGCTGAGCTTCTTCTGCAGCTCGGCGATCTCGTTGTCCTTGAGCGACAGCAGGCGTTCGTTCTTGCCGTTGATGTCTTCCAGGTCTTTCAGGCGCGACTTCAGCTCGTCACCCTGCTTGGTCAGCGAGGTGAGCGCTTCCTGGCTGCGCAGCAGATCCTGATGGAGCGCCGCCATGCCAGCCGCGGCGGCGGCCTTGTCGGCCTTGCTGCCACCACGGCCCGCGGCGTTGTCGGAACCTTCCTTCGACGGAACGATGGCAAGGTGGTCGCCACCCGTCGAACCGGTGGCCGGTGCGGAGGATGCATTGGCGCGCGTGCCGGCGTCGGCCACGGTGGTCGGCGTGCGGGCAGCGCCCGAGCGCCAGTCGCTGTTCTGGCGATGCACTTCGGCGGCAGCGGCGGCCACGGCCATGGCCATGGCGTCGTCCTTGGAGGGCACGCGCAGCACGGCGCCGCTCTTCAGCGCGTTGATGTTGTCGCGGTAGAAGGCGTCCGGGTTGGCGGTCTTCAGCGCGATCAGCATCTGGTTCATGTCCACGCCCTGCGGCGCGGATTCATGGGCGATGGCCGACAGCGTCTGGCCACGCTCCACGGTGACGGAGCCGGTGACCGCAGCGCGCGGCGCCGGAGCGGGCTTGGCCGGCTTCGGTTCGGCGGCAGGCGCCGGTGCGGCGGCCGTGGTTTCGGTGCTGGCGGCGGCCGGCGGCGTGGCAGCCGCATGGCGCGACGACTTGCCGGTGGACTGCGTCGGCGCGCGCGTGGTCGGCACGCTGCTGGCGGCGCTGTTCGGCGGATCGAGCAGGATGGTGAACTCGCGCAGGCTCTTGCCCGAGGCGTTGTTCACTTCGACCAGCAGGTCCAGATAGGGATCGTTGACGGGAGCGGCGCTGGTGATGCGGATCACCTTCTTGCCGTTGGCACCGTCCACCACGGCGAACTGCAGCGGCACGGTCGGGCCTGCCGCCACGCCGGCCTGGGCGGCGTCTTCGGAGGAAGCCAGCCGGGCGGTCAGGTTCTGCAGCTCTTCCGGGCTGGCGGGGTTGACGGGGATTTCGGCCAGCAGCGGCTGCCCGAGGGCGGATTTCACCTGGATCTGGCCCAGTTCCAGTGCGGCTGCCTGGCTGCTGCCGAGGGCAAGCGCCAACAGCATCGACAGCTTCAACGAACGATTCATCGTGTTTTCCCCCGAACGACCCCGTGACGTTTCTTATCGGTGCACCGCATGACGGCAGCACCTGAACGATGCGTCACTTTAGTTAGATACAAGCCAATCAACAATAGCGTTGATCAGTATTTACAGCACCTTGCCGGAACTTGTTCTCGTGGGACGGCGACCAGGATGGACTCCCGGTCACCGCCTGCTACCTCAATGCCCCTTCGGCTGGGGCGCCGCGCCCAGGGCCTTCAGCTGGGCCTGGAGCTCGGCAATGGCCTGGTCCTGCTGCTTGAGCTTGGCGTCGGTGTCGTGGGACTTGCCCTCTTCACGCGCCACGTCGCCCTGCAGCTGCTTCACGGTCGCCTGCTGCTTCTCGATCTGCTGATCGAGCTGCTTCTGGTCGGCGGCCTGCGAAGCCGGTGTTGCAGACGGCTGTGCCGCCCGGGCAGGTACAGCGAACACCAGTGCACACATCACCAACCCGGTCAGCACATGCTTCATTACAGATAATCCTTGATGAGAAGTTCTGCGATTTGAACGGCGTTGAGCGCCGCGCCCTTTCGGATGTTGTCCGACACGATCCACATGTCCAGGCCGCGCTCGTGCGAGATGTCCTCGCGAATGCGGCCCACGAAGACAGGGTCCTGGCCGGCAGCGTCGGTCACCGGCGTGGGATAGCCACCCGGCTTGCGATCGTCGATGACCACCACGCCTTCGGCCTGTTCCAGCAGCGCACGCGCCTGCTCGGCGGTGATCTTCTCGCGCGTCTCGATGTGCACGGCCTCGGAGTGGCCATAGAACACCGGCACGCGCACGGCGGTGGGATTCACCTGGATGGTGCGGTCTTCGAAGATCTTGCGCGTCTCCCACACCATCTTCATTTCTTCCTTGGTGTAGCCGTTGGGCTGGAAGTCGTCGATGTGCGGAATCACGTTGAACGCGATCTGCTTGGAGAATTTGTTGGTTTCCACATCCTGGAAGCTGAGCAGCGCGGAGGTCTGCTTGCCCAGTTCCTCCATGCCGCTGCGGCCGGCACCGGAGACGGACTGGTAGGTCGCCACGTTGATGCGTTCGATGCCCACCGCGCGATGGATCGGCGCCAGCGCCACCAGCATCTGCATGGTGGAGCAGTTCGGGTTGGCGATGATGCCGCGCGTGGTGTAGTGCGCGATGGCGTGGGGATTCACCTCGCTCACCACCAGCGGAATGTCGTCCTGGTAGCGGTATTCGGAGGTGTTGTCGATCACCACGGCGCCTGCCGCGGCGGCGCGCGGCGCGTGCTCGCGGCTCACCGAGCCACCGGCCGAGAAGAACGCAATGTCGACACCGGTGAAGTCGTAGTCGGCCAGGTTTTGTACGGTGACCTGTTTGCCGCCGAAGGTGATTTTCTCACCGGCCGAACGCTCGCTCGCCAGCGGCACAAGCTCGCTGACGGGAAAATCACGCTCGGCCAGGATGGCCAGCAGGGTTTCACCCACGGCGCCCGTTGCGCCGACCATTGCCACCTTGTAGCTGCTCTTCTTGCTCATGTCCCGTTTTTCGGTTGGAGGGGTCGGAAAACCGCTCCGGCCTCCGCATCAGCGGAAATCTAGCCGGGGCGGCGCGCAAAACAACCTGCGGCACGCATGGGCGTGAATGTCATCACGCTTTATGTGCGGACCACCGTGCCAATACCGCCGGATTGAGTGGCGTCGGCGGGTTGCCAGCCGCCTCGCCAAAGCCCAGGGCGGCGATCACATTGTCCGCTGCCAGGTTGGCCATGGCGCGGCGGGTTTCTTCGCTGGCGCTGGCAATGTGCGGGCTCAGCACCACGTTGTCGAGCGCGAGCAGGTCCGGATGCACCTGCGGCTCGCCCTCGAACACGTCCAGCCCGGCCGCGGCCAGGGTGCCCTCGCGCAGCGCCGCCGCCAGCGCGGCGTCGTCCACGATGCCGCCGCGGGCGATGTTCACCAACACGGCAGAGCGCTTCATCCGGGCCAGTTCGGGCGCGCCGATGGCGTGGTGATTCTCGGGCGTGAACGGCAGCACCAGCACCAGGAAATCGGCCCGTCGCAGCAGCTCGTCCTTGCCCACCAGGGTGGCCTTGCACTCGCGTTCCAGCATCTCAGGCAGGCGCGAGCGGTTGTGATAGAGCACGTTCATGTCGAAGCCGGCCGCGCGTCGCGCAATGCCCTGCCCGATCCGGCCCATGCCAAGAATGCCCAGCGTGCGGCCGTGAACGTCCAGGCCCAGCCAGTCGTCGAAGCGCTGGTTGCTGCCCGGCCAGTGCCCCGCCCGCAGCCAACGCTCGGACGCACCCACGCGACGGGCCGCCGCCAGCATCAGCGCCCAGGCAAAGTCGGCCACGCTCTCGGTCAGCACGTCAGGCGTATTGCTGGCCAGGATGCCGTGGCGGGTCAGCGTATCCAGGTCGAGGTTGTTGAAGCCCACGCCCAGGTTGGCCACCATCTTCAGGCGCGTATTGCCTTCCAGCACCGTCGCATCGATGCGATCGGCCAAGCCCACCAGCGCAGCGTCGACACCGGCCAGCTTGTTCTTGAGCTCATCTGCCGTGTGGCGACGCTCCACGGCCTCCGCATCCACATCGAAATATTCGGCGAGGCGGGCCAGCACATCGGGAAACAGCGGGCGGGAAACCCAGACTTTCGGTTTGGCGGTCATCAACGTCTACTTCGTGTCTTGCGCCAGCCCGACGGGCGGACCGGCGGTTATCAGGGAATGCGGGGACTTACTTCGCCGACATCGCCGCACTGGGCGCGATGGCGGAGCGCGTGATCCATCAGCACCAGCGCCATCATCGCCTCGGCAATGGGCGTGGCGCGGATGCCGACGCAGGGATCGTGGCGACCCTTGGTCACCACATCGACGGGTTCACCCGCCAGGTTCACGCTGTGGCCGGGAATCAGGATGCTCGAGGTCGGCTTGAGCGCGATGGACGCCACCACGGGCTGCCCCGTGCTGATGCCACCGAGAATGCCGCCCGCATGATTGGACGCAAAGCCGTCCATCGACATTTCATCGCGATGCTGGCTGCCGTGTTGTTCGACGACACCAAAGCCGTCGCCGATCTCCACGCCCTTTACCGCATTGATGGACATCAGCGCCGACGCCAGGTCGCCGTCGAGCTTGCCGTAGATCGGCTCGCCCCAACCCGGCGGCACGTTGTCGGCCACCACGTTCACGCGAGCACCCACGGAATCGCCGGACTTGCGCAGCGCATCCATGTAGGACTCCAGCGTGGCCACTTCATGCGCGTCCGGCCAGAAGAACGGATTCTGCTCCACCACGTTCCAGTCGAACGAGCCGGGCGTGATGTCGCCGATCTGCGCGAGGTAGCCGCGCACACGCACGCCGTGACGCTCGGCCAGCCATTTCTTGGCGATCACGCCCGCGGCCACGCGCATGGTGGTTTCGCGCGCTGACGAACGACCACCACCGCGCGGGTCGCGAATGCCGTATTTCTGCCAATAGGTGTAATCGGCGTGGCCGGGGCGGAAGGTCTCGACGATGTTGCCGTAGTCCTTGCTGCGCTGATCGGTGTTGCGGATGAGCAAAGCGATGGGCGTGCCCGTGGTCTTGCCCTCGTACACGCCGGAGAGGATTTCCACCTCGTCCGCCTCACGACGCTGCGAGGTGTGACGGCTTTTGCCGGTGGCGCGACGATCGAGGTCGGCACGGAACTCCTCCACCGCGATGGGCAAGCCCGGCGGGCAGCCATCAATCACGCAGCCAATGGCCGGACCGTGGCTCTCGCCAAACGTGGTGACAGTGAAGAGTTTGCCGAAAGAGTTGCTGGACACGAGGGCTCGGTCGTCTGCGGGAAAACCGTCACAGCTTACCGCGACGCAGCAATTCCTGCGCCCATTCCGGCGATTTCCGGCCATTCGCGCGCCAGCACGGCGAAAATCACGTCATCGACCCATTCGCCGCGAAAAATCAGGCTCTCGCGGAAATGGGCTTCCTGGCGCATGCCCAGGGCCTTCAGCAAGGCCATGCTGGACGTGTTGCGCGGATCGACCGAGGCGTGCACGCGATGGACGTTTAGCCTGCCGAACAGCTCATCGAACAGCTTATGCAGCGCTTCACGGGCAAAGCCGTTGCCCTGCGCGCCAGGCGCCAGCGTGATGCCGAACTCCGCCTGGCCGTCGTCCGACAGGCAGAAACCAAGATCGCCGATCAGCGCATCTTCGTCATGCCGACGAATGGCGCGCTGGAACCACTGGCCGTGCGAAGGCGCCGCTGCGTGCGATTGGTTGCGAATGAAACTCTCAGCCTCATCCAGCGAAGCCGGACGCCAGCCTTGATACCGGGATACATCGGGATCGGCGCGATAGGCAAACAGCGCCGCCGCATCACTCGCGCGCAAGGCATCGAGACGCAACCGCGCTGTCGCCAGCTCCATCGACTCAGCGGCCCTTGCGTGCGTCGGCAGCGGCGCGAATGGCGTCCGCATGCTCGATCAGGTCACGACGCTCCAGCGCGAACACGCCCATCGCGCCCACCTTGAACTCGATCCACACGAACGGGACTTCGGGCAGCAGTTCGACCAGCTGGCGCTCGCTCTCGCCCACTTCGACGATCATCAGGCCGTCTTCGGTAAGGTAATCGGCGGCTTCATTGAGCATGCGCACGCAGATGTCCAGGCCGTCTTCGCCGGAGGTCAGGCCAAGCTTGGGCTCGTGACTGTATTCGCCCGGCAGCGCGGCGTATTCGTCTTCTGTGACGTATGGCGGGTTCGACACGATGAGGTCGTAGCGACGTCCCTTCAGGCCGTTGAACAGATCCGACTTCACCGCCTCGACGCGGCCTTCGACGTGCTGGAACACGATGTTCTCGCGCGCCAGCGACAGCGCGTCGTCACTGATGTCGACGATGTCGACCTGCCATTCCGGGTTGTATTCCGCCATGGCGATGCCGATGCAGCCCGAGCCCGTGCAAAGGTCGAGCGCACGCTCCACATGGCGATGATCCAGCCATGGCTGGAAGCCCGACTCGATCAGCTCGGCGATGGGCGAACGCGGCACCAGGGCGCGACGGTCGCTCTTGAACTTCAGGCCGGCAAACCAGGTTTCACCGACCAGGTAGGCCACCGGCAGGCGCTCGTTCACGCGACGCTCGATCAACGCCAGCACGCGCTCACGCTCTTCCGTCGTCAGGCGGCCTGCGCCATAGGCCGGCGGAATATCCGGCGGCAGGTGCAGGCTGGCCAGCACCAGGTGCGTGGCTTCGTCGATGGGGTTGTCGTGGCTGTGCCCGAACGTGAGCCCGGCCGCCGAAAAGCGGCTGGCGCCGTAGCGGATGAAATCGATGATGGAGGCGAGTTCGTGGGTCACGGCGGGCACTTGGGCGTCGAGGGGTCGCACAGTATAGCCGCTGGGACCGTGGAGGCCGGCAAAGGGCCACGATGCAGCGCAGGGCGTAATCGGCCCGCGCTTCATTCATACTTGGCGGATGACCTTCAACGTACTCCTGCAATACATCCTGCCCCACCGCGCGCTGTCGCGAGTGGTCTACTGGGCCACGCGCTGGACGTTCAAGCCGTGGAAGAACTTCCTGATCTCCACGATCGTGCGCAACTACCAGGTCAACATGGCCGAGGCGGCGCAGCCCGATCCGCTGGCCTACCAGCACTTCAATGCGTTCTTCACCCGCAAGCTGCGGGCCGATGCGCGCCGTGCCGATCCGGACCCGAAGGCCGTGCTTTGCCCGGCGGACGGCAAGATCAGCCAGATGGGCAAGATCGTGGACGGCCGCATCTTCCAGGCGAAGGGCCAGGAGTACACCGCCGCCGAGCTGCTGGGCGACGAGGCGAGCGCCGTGCCGTTCCGCAACGGCCAGTTCGCCACCATCTACCTGTCCCCGCGCGACTATCACCGCGTGCACATGCCGCTGAAGGGAACGCTGCGCGAAACAGTGCACGTGCCCGGTCGCATCTTCAGCGTGGCCCCCTTCGCGGTGGAAGCCATTCCGCGCCTGTTCGCGCGCAACGAGCGCCTCGTGTGCCACTTCGACGGCGAGCACGGACCCTTCGTGGTGGTGATGGTCGGCGCCATCCTCGTCTCCAGTGTGGCCACCGTGTGGGACGGGCTGGTGATCCCGCCCTATGCGTCGTCCATCCGCCGCAAGTCCTTCGCTGGCCAGAACATTACGTTGGACCGCTTCGCGGAAATGGCCCGCTTCAACATGGGCTCCACCGTCATCCTGCTGTTCCCGGACGGCACCACCGAGCTGGACGCGCTCGCCTCGGCACAGCCCGTGCAGGTAGGCCAGCACCTGGGTACGCAACGGGCCCACTGAGTCGCTGCGTCAAAATCTTGACGCGGCGAGTGACGCGTTTCGTCGTTTTGTGACCTTTTTGGCGCATCACCCCCGCCGGGCGCGGCTATGCTCCTCGCCCGGCGGCGCCGTGTGCGAGCGCCATATCCAGGCCAGACCGAGGAAGCCCATGCGCATCGTCACCCGACTCATCGCCATGAACCGCGGCCGCCAGCTCGCCAGGCAGTTCCGCGAGATCGAGCGCCAGATCCACGCCCTGCCCAAGCGCAGCCGCGCCCGCCTCGGCACCATGGCCTTGCGCGAGATCGGCCAGGCCGGCCGCTCCGACTTTCCGCACCTGTACGGCACGCCGCCCGAAGAGCGCTACCTGCCCTGGGGCCAGGGCACCGACATCGGCCTCGCCCGTGCACGCTCGGACAACGCCGAGGTCGCCATGCGTGGCATCGCCTTGTGGTTGGCCGTGGCGTACCACGAAACGAAGAACACGCCGCACGAGAACATCAAGCCGCACCACCGCGACCTGATGCGCCTGCTGCGCGAGTTGAAGGAAGACCACCGCGCCGACCCGATGCGGGACTGGATGCAGGCGCCGGCTGCCGCTTAATCGGTCGAGCCTTCGAATAGCCGCTTATCTCTTCGCCGTCATTGCGGCGCAAGCTGCAATCCAGTCGACGCAGTTCTGAGTATTCGGCTGACGTCCATCGCGATGGCCCAACGCCATCGCTACTGGATGACCGGCCCTTCGGCCGTTGAAAAACGCCTCCGGCCTGCGCCGGAATGACGAATAAAAAACGCCGCCTTGTGGGCGGCGTTTTCGTTTCTTGTATCAGGCTGGGTCCGGTCAACGACAGGTCGGCAGCTTGAGCACCTGTCCCGGCTTGATCTGGTGATGCTTGAGGTCGTTCATCTCCGACACTTCCTGCACCGACGAACAGCTCACCTTGCTGACGATGCTGGTGAGCGTGTCGCCGCGCTTGACCGTGTAGTTGCGCGTGCGCGAGCTCGACGAACTGCGTGACGAACTGGCCGGCGGCGGTGGCGGCGACGGCGGCACCACCGGAATCACGGCGGTATGCAGGTCGTTCGCGAGAATCGGCCATGGACCGTTGGTGCAACGCGCCTCGTACGGCTTCTCCAGCACCTTCGGCACCATGATGCGAACGCCGGTCGGCTGGCTCACCTGCGGATCGAGGCGCGGGTTGAGATTGCGCAGCGTGCGGAACCAGCCATCCTGCATGCCGGCGGCGGAGCCAAGGCACACCGTAAGCTCGGTAAGCGATGCTGGACGCTTCAGCACGATGCTGCCCTGCGCACCATCCACGTGCGGGAAGCGCAGGTTGTAGCTCTCCGGGTGCAGGAACAACCACGCTGCCGCCAGCACGGACGGCACGTAATCGCGCGTTTCCTGCGAGAGCTGGTTGTAGATGGTCGGGTCGTACAGGCTCACGGACGTGTTGTCGCCCACCAGGCGGCGCATGCGGCCTTCACCGCCGTTGTAGGCGGCAAGCGTGAGTTCCAGGTTGTTGTTGAACGCCTTGAGCTGTTCGTCCATGTATTCCGCGTTCGCTCGCGCGGATTCCGCGGGATCGAAGCGCGAGTCGAAACCGTCCTCGGTGTTGAGCCCAAAACGCAGGCCCGTGGCGTACATGAACTGCAGCGGGCCAGCGGCACCCGAGCGCGACACCGCATGCACCTTGCCGCCGGATTCCTTGGCGAGGATGCCGAACAGCAACGCCTCGGGCAGATCCTGCTTCTGGTATTCAGGCCACATCTGGTAACGCAGGAACTGATAGTTCACGTAGGCGTCCATCAGGTTGCCGCGCCATTGCGTCAGCCACATCTCCAGCGCGGCCTTCACCGGGCCATTCATGGCGATCAGCTGCGACAGCTGCTGGCCACGCAGCAATGTCACGCTGCGCTGCGCCTCGGGCAGGCTGGCCGCGCCCGTCTTGCCGGCGTCGCTGCCTTCGGGCAGGTCATCGCCCATGCTGGCGCCCATGTCATCGCCCAGATCGAAGTTGCCATCCTTCAGGCGCAACAGGCGATCGAAGACGGAGAAGAAACGTTGCGGATCGCAACCCGGCGTGGAGGGGCAATGCGCGGATGCATTCTTCAACTGGTCCAGCGCCGTGGTGAGCGTCTGCTGCGAGGCCTGCGTGTTGCCCGCGCGCGCTTGCGCCAATGCCGTTTCGTAACCCTTGCTGGCCTGGTCCAGCTGCGCGTACAGCTGATTGGCCTGCGGCGTGGCGGTGCCGGGTTTGGTGCCGCCACCACTGGAGCAGGCGGCGAGCATGAGCAGGGCACCGGCCAGCGGCGCGAGGCGGAGCGAACGGGAAACGGCGGGGAAAACCATGGACGACGTCACTGCCAAACCGAAAGGGCGACCTTACTGCGCGTCATGGCATCGACTCAACCGGAAAAATCGCATCGGCGTGAGGGCTTGTACCGTCATGCTCATGTGAAGACGCAAGAAGACGCGGGCTGGCTACAATCAACGCGTACCCAACGGATGGAACGCCATGACTGAGATCCTCATCGGCCGCAACGACAGCACCAGCGTCAGCCTGGACCCTCGCTACGGCAACCGGCACGGCATGATTGCGGGCGCCACCGGCACGGGCAAATCGGTCTCGCTGATGGTGCTGGCCGAAGGTTTTTCGAAGCTGGGCGTGCCCTGCTTCCTCGCCGATGCGAAGGGCGATCTCGCCGGTCTGTCGATGGCCGCCGCGGAACCCGGCGACAAGCTCAAGGCGCGCCTGGAAAAGCTCAAGCTCACCGACTGGAAGCCGCAGGCGAACCCGGTGATCTTCTGGGATATCTACGGCAAGCTCGGTCATCCGGTGCGCGCCACCATCAGCGAGATGGGCCCTACCCTGCTCGGTCGCATCCTTGAGCTCAACGACACGCAGGAAGGCGTGCTCGAAGTGATCTTCAAGGTGGCCGACGACCAGGGCTGGCTGCTGCTCGACCTGCCGGACCTGCGCGCACTGCTGGGTTTCGCCAGCGAAAACGCGAAGGATATTTCCACGCATTACGGCCTGATCAGCACGCAGAGCATCGCAGCGATCCAGCGCGCCGTGCTGAAGCTGGAACAGGATGGCGCCGACCAGTTCTTCGGCGAGCCCGCGCTGGAGCTGTCAGACCTGATGCGCCAGGACATGAGCGGTCGCGGCGTCATCAACGTGCTGGCCGCCGATCAGCTCATCCTCAAGCCGCGCCTGTATTCCACGTTCCTGTTGTGGCTGCTGTCGGAACTGTTCGAGCAATTGCCGGAAGTGGGCGATCTGGACCAACCCAAGCTGGTGTTCTTCTTCGACGAGGCGCACTTGTTGTTCGATGATGCACCGCCTGCACTGCTGCAGCGCGTGGAACAAGTGGTTCGCCTGATTCGCTCCAAGGGCGTGGGCGTCTACTTCTGCTCGCAGAACCCGGACGACGTGCCGGGCAATATCCTCGGCCAGCTCGGCAACCGCGTGCAGCACGCGCTGCGTGCATTCACGCCGCGCGACCAGAAAGCCGTCAAAGCCGCGGCGGAAACCTTCGTGGCCAACCCGAAGATCAACGTCAGCGAAGCCATCACCCAGATGGCCGTGGGCGAAGCGCTGGCCTCGACGCTGCGCGATGGTGGCGTGCCCTCGCCGGTCGAGCGCGTCATGGTCAGCACGCCCACGGCACGTATCGGCGCCATTACCGATGCCGAGCGCGCGACGGTGCGCCAACGCTCACCGGTAGGCGGCAAGTACGACACGGCGATCAATCGTGAATCGGCGGCGGAAATCCTGGCCAGGCGCGCTTCCGACAAAGCAGCCGATCCGCAGGTGATCGCGAAGCAAAGCCCGGCAGGCGCTCCCGCGAAAGAAGGTCCCGATTGGACCGACAGCGTGCGCGATGCACTGCTTGGCACCAACCGTCGCCAGGGCATGATCGAGGCGATGGCCAAGTCGGCCAGTCGTGCCGTCGGCTCGCGGCTGGGTCAGCAAATCGTGCGCGGTGTATTGGGCAGCATCTTCGGCGGCAAGCGCTGAGTGCCATGAAGCCGATGTCCAATGTACGCGTCGTGGCGATCGTTCTTGTCGGTGTGCTGGTGGTACTCATGTTGCTTTATGCCAACGGCTCCACGGGACGGCTGCTCTGCCGTCACTTCAGCGGTGGCTGGCTTGAGAACCACGGCTTCATGACATGCCATTCGTCGATGCACTGACGGCATGCCACGCATTCAAACCACGTCGTCCAAGGTGCCGCTTTCCGAACGCTTTGCCGCTGGCCTGACGTATCCACTTCGCGGCGGAGCACTGGCAGTCTGCGTGATATTGGCCGTGGGTCAGTGCCTGACCCTACTGCCCGGTGTTATCGGCACGGGCCTGAGTTTCGTGCTGTGGCTGGCGCGCTGGCGTTACGCAGCAGCATGCCTGGTGCACACCGCCAACGGATTTGCGGAACCACCGGATGTGGGCGTGGAAGAGAACGCCGCCGCGGGCTGGTCGCTCACGATGGTGCACATGCTTGTCGTCATCCTGTGCGTGGCATGCAAAGCCCTGTACCCGCCCATGTTCTGGCCATCGGTACTGTTCTTCGCGCTCACACTGCCCGCCATCGACATGTCGCTGGCCTTCGATGGCGACACCGCATCGGCCTTCAATCCCCTGAAATGGCAAGCCGTGATAGGACGACTTGGCGCGGGATATTTCATTCCCGTGCTGATCAACGTCATCACCGGCGCGCTGATCATGCTGCCGTCACTGATGCAGGCCGGCATGGCTCACACCCTGTCGCAGCCGCTGTTCGCATTCGGCTACACCTACCTGATCATATTCAACCTGCACCTGATGGGCGTGATGATTCACCGCCATCACGAACGCTTCGACCTGCAACCGGAAGCGGACGTCCTCATGCGCGAGGCCGGCCAGGACGAGGACGAGCGCCTGCTCATCGCCGTGCGCGAGATGGCCACCGTCGATCGGCGTGCCGCCATCGGCATGCTGGTCGAACGCATGCAGGGCCGCAGTGCGCCCACGTCATTGCACCAGGCCTATCGCGACCTGCTGCAAAGAGAGGGCCTGAAGGAAGGCCTGCTCGAACACGGACACCTGTGGATCGCGGCGCTCATGGCCCAGGGCGAGCCACGACGCGCACTGGGCGTGCTCACCGAATGCCTGGACATCGATGCCGAGTTTTTCCCCGACGCACCCGACATCGTTGTCGAGCTGGCCGACCAGGCCGCCGGCGCAGGCATGACGCAACTATCGCTCAAGCTTTGTCGGGGTTTTCTGCGTCGTTGGCCACGTTCGCTTGAATGCCCGGGCATGGGGCTGCTTGCTGCGAACCAGATGACCGAACGCCTTGGCCAGCGCGCGGAAGCCGTGGTACTGCTCGGCAAGCTCGCCGCGGCGTGGCCGGAGCACCCCATGCACCGTGCCCTGGTCGCACTCGCGTCACGCCTGCAGAAAAGCGCAGGCGCCACCCAAGCCCGCTAAAATCGACGCCTCCTGCAACGCACCGGAACGATTCCCGCATGAGCCGCTGGCGCCCACCCTCGCCCTCTTCTACCGCCATCATTACCCGCGAGGGCTTCGAGAAGCTGAAGGCCGAGCTGGATCACCTGTGGCACACGTTGCGACCGGAAGTGGTGAAAGCGCTGGCAGCCGCGGCCGCCGAAGGCGATCGTTCCGAGAACGCCGAATACACCTACCGCAAGAAGCAGCTTGGCGAGATCGATCGCCGCGTGCGTTATCTCAGCAAGCGCATTCCTTCGCTGAAGGTGGCCGAGGGATCGCCCGCCGACCGCGAGGTCGTGTTCTTCGGTGCCCGCATCGAGCTGGAGAACACCGATTCCGGCGAAAGCGTGATCTATCGCATCGTGGGACCGGATGAAACGGACGCGCGGCTGGGCTGGATCAGCATCGATTCGCCCATGGCCCGCGCGGTATTGAAAACACGACTGGACGACGAATTCGAAGCGGAGCTGCCCGGTGGCCGCACCCGCTTCGTCATCGTCGCCGTCGATTACTGACCGCTCATCAGCGCCTTCACATCGTTCTGGTGTGACTCGACGAAACGGATGTTGTCCGCGTTAACCCAGGCCTGGTTGAGATTGCCGGACAACGCGGGATCGTTGCGCGCCTGCACGGCCATGATGGCGTTCATCAGCGCGATGTTGGCGAGCATGAATTCGCGTGGAGTGAAGCCATATTTCTTCACCAGCACGGGAATGCGTGGATCGGCCGCCATGGCCTGGTTGGCAAGGTCATTCAGGCTGTGCACCTTGCTGGCGTCCGGTGACGCCTGCGGCTGGATGCCCGCGGTGCGCGCCTCGCGCGTGGCGGCGGCGAGACGGCCAAACACGTCATCCGTCAGCGTGTATTCCTTGATCTGCTGCTTGTCCGCCTCCGGCAGACCCGGCGGCGCCGCCTGTGCGTGAAGCTGCGGCGCAACGGTGAGCACCAGGGCGATAGCGGCCACACGGCACGCGGACAGGCAACGGTCGAAAACAGACATGGACAATCTCCGGAGCCGGTCAGGCCGGCAAAAGGCAGTACACAAGGGTGTCTGAATGACACCTCATTCGTGCAGAAGTTGCTTCAGCGCGTGCTGATAGTCCACATCGATCTGCTTGAGGCGCGTGACCTTCGCCTGATCCGTCACCCAGCGGCCGTGCTCGGCCTGCTCGCGCATCAGCCGGAATTCCATGTCGATGAAGGGCCGCAACACGTCGTTGTCGGCCACCGCAAAGCCGGCCAGGTCAGGACCCCGGGCAAGATTCGCGCGCTCACGCTCCCCCGCCGCACCCGGCGCCCGCCCATAGCCGCGCATGAAATCGATGAGCTGGGTGCGCAACGGCTCGGCCAGGCCATCGCGAACCACCAGCACGCCGGAGGGAATCAGCGTGGATCGCCAGATCACGCGCAACTGCCCTGCTTCCTCGGGGAAATTGCGCCGGAACAGGTCAAGGTCCGGGTTATTGCAGGCCGCCACGTCCACTTCCCCATTGGCGACCGCGAGTGCGTTGTTCTGGTGATTGCCGACGCGCACGTTGGCGAAGAACGTATCGGAATTCAGTCCCCGGGGCGCGAACACTTCCGCTTCAGGCGCCACGTAACCGGTGACCGACAAGGTCTCCCCGCGCGCATAGCGCCAGTGTCCCGGCTTGCCGAGCAGGTCTTTCAGCGAATGGATGGGGCTGTCCGCGCGGACGATCAGCATGGCGGTGTTGCCCTTCACCCCGTCGTTGCGCACGAATTGCGCGACGACGCTCATGTGCTGGTGTTCGACCGCTTCAATGGCGAGGCGCCCCGACAGAAAGGCGATGTCCACGCGCTGGTCGCCAATGGCGCCGGAAAGTCCCGCATAGCTGCTGACGGACACGGTGGTGACCGGATGGCCGAGACGACGTTCCAGGTCTTCCAGCAGGGGACGCCACTGCTCGCGGGATTCGGCTGCGCTGCCGATGGGGAGAATGCCGAAGTGAATGGGCGTACCTGCCGGCGGCGGTACGACTTCGTCAGCATGCGTGGCCAGGATCGGTAGCAGTAGACAGGCCAACCAGACGGCCCGAAGCCACCCTGCCCGACTCTGCCCACAGCGCATCCGACAAGCCATATCCATGCCCGCTCCCCGTGCTCCGCTGGGGGTGTTTTAGCGCGATTGGGGCGTTGTCGCAATTTGTTGCAGGTTCGTAACGCCGGCCGGGAGCGCTACCGGCACCGGATAGGCACGCCCTTCACGGCGTGGCTGGTAGCAGGGGGTGTGACGATGAAACGCTTCGGTTTCGCTGTCCACATGCCAGCCGGGCAAGCCGGAGAGCGGCAACGGACGCAGGTCCAGCGGGTCTTGCAGCGCAGCGCCATCGCGGATGGCCTGGGCGCAGTGCGCGACGACGTCGCCGCTGTCTTGTTCATCAAGAAACACCAGCGCCTTGCCCACCAGCAACTTTCCCGGCGACAACGCGTGTTCAAGCAATGCGTGCCCAAACACCTGCACCACGGCTCGCCCATCTGACCATGCTGATCGCTCGCGCCAGAACAGGTCGAACCAGTCGTGGGCATCCCAGAGCGCGAGCAACGCGTGATCGCGCAGGGTGACGATGACACCCGCCTCGTCGAAATGCGTCAGCGCATATTGGGCACGCGAACGATCGCGTGGCCCCATGATGGCGATCTCTTCCATCTGCCGCGCATTCAACGCGCGCTTGAGCGAGGGATAACGCAGCCAGGCGAACGCATTGAACAGGTCGTGCCAGTTGGCCTCGCGCGTGGCGATGCGGCCACACTCGGCGATGCGTTGCTCGTAGTGAAGCCCGTCATCCAGCAAGGAAGTGGTTTGCGCCACGAAACGCTCGCGCTGCCCCACAGGCAGCGCCGCGTTGAGTTCATCGATGGATGGCCAACGCTCGCCTTGCATCCATGTGTTGTATTCCGGCCAGCCGCGCAACGGCCAGCGGGAAAACACGCCGGGCTCCACGTTGTCCCGTGCAGGCGCGATGTAACGCATCACGCCACCGCGAATCAGCCAGCCAGGCGCGCGTGCAAGTCATGATCATCGGCGTCTTCGACGACGACATCCACGAACTGGCCCGGCTTGAGCAACTGACCGTTGGCGATATGCACCACGCCGTCGATTTCCGGCGCGTCAGCAGCGGAACGAGCCACGGCGCCGTTGGCGCCCGCCTCGTCCACCAGCACCTTCAGTGTGCGGCCGATCTTGCGCTGCAGCTTGGCGGCGGAGATTTCCGCCTGTACCGCCATGAACTGCTCAAGACGATCTTCCTTCAGTTCATCGGAGACCTGGCCCGGCAGCTCGTTCGCCTTGGCGCCCTCCACCGGCGAATAGGCGAACGCGCCAACGCGGTCGAGTTCGGCTTCACGCAGGAAGTCGAGCAGCTCTTCGAACTCGGCATCCGTCTCGCCGGGGAAACCGACGATGAACGTACTGCGGATGGTCAGATCCGGCACCACCTTGCGCCAGTTGCGGATGCGCTCCAGCGTCTTGTCGATGTTGCCCGGGCGCTTCATCAGCTTGAGGATGCGCGGGCTCGCATGCTGGAACGGAATGTCCAGGTACGGAAGGATTTTTCCTTCCGCCATCAACGGCATCACTTCGTCCACGTGCGGGTACGGGTAGACATAGTGCAGTCGCGTCCACACACCCAGCTCCGACAAGCCTTCGCACAGCTCGGTCATGCGCGTGCGATAGCTCTTGTCGCGCCACTGGCGTTCGGCGTACTTCACGTCCACGCCGTAGGCGCTGGTGTCCTGCGAGATCACCAGCAGCTCCTTCACGCCGCCCTTCGCCAGGCGCTCGGCTTCCAGCAGCACCTCGTCCACCGGACGCGACACAAGGTCGCCACGCATCGACGGGATGATGCAGAAGCTGCAACGGTGGTTGCAGCCTTCGGAAATCTTGAGATACGCGTAATGCTTCGGCGTCAGCTTGATGCCGGTATCCGGGATAATGTCGAGCAACGGATTGCGCTTGGGCGGCAACGCCGAATGCACGGCCTGCATCACGCTGGCGTAATCCTGCGGACCGGTAATGGCCAGCACGTCCGGATAGGCTTCGCGAATGAGCTCCGATCGCTTGCCGAGGCAGCCGGTAACAATGACCTTGCCGTTCTCGTGCAGCGCTTCGCCAATGGCATCCAGCGACTCCTGCACGGCGGCATCAATGAAGCCACAGGTATTCACCACCACGGCATCGGCAGCGCCGTAGCTGGGCACGATCTCGTAACCCTCCACCTTGAGCTGGGTGAGGATGCGTTCGGAATCCACCAGCGCCTTGGGGCAACCAAGACTGACGAAACCGACTTTGGGCGAGACCTGCGACATGGCGTGGTGACCGTAACTATGCGGAAAACAGAGCATTATATCCCACACCTTTGCGCGACGCCGGCTTGACTTCCTGAATGGCTAAAATGGGATTTTGCAGCCGCAGGAGCACGAGTCATGGGCCAGACCATCAATCTCAACACCACGCGGATGCAATGCATAAGCGCGTATCTCGTGCATCCGGAAGGCAAGCCCAAGGGCGGCGTCGTGGTGATCCAGGAGATTTTCGGGGTGACCGATCACATCCGCCGCGTGGCGGACGGCTTTGCCCAGGCGGGATACACGGCTATCGCACCGGCATTCTTCGACCATCTTGAGACGGGCGTCGAGCTCGCTTACGACGAAGAAGGCATGACGCGGGGAAAGGAGCTGGTCACCGAGCTTGGTCTCGACAGAGCCGTGGAAGATGTCGCCAGCGCCGCCGAAGCCATTGCCTCGTCGGGCCGTATCGGCACGGTGGGTTACTGCTGGGGCGGCACCGTGGCACTACTTGCAGCGCTGCGACTTGGCCTGCCCTCGGTGAGCTATTACGGCGCACGCAACCTGCCCTTCCTTGGCGAAAAGCTGCGCGCACCCGTGATGTTCCATTTCGGCGAGCAGGACAAGAGCATTCCACCGGAAGCCGTCGAAAAGCATCGCCAGATGCTCCCGCACATGGACGTCCATACCTACCCAGCGGGTCACGCCTTCAATCGCGATGTCGGCCACCAGTACGACGAGGCCAGCGCAAAACTTGCCTACGAACGCACGCTGGCCTTCTTCGACAAGCACCTGGCGCACGGCGAATGAGCGATACGTCTTTCACGCTTGATGCCCGCCTGCAGAACGACACGAAACACGTCGCCTCGCTGTCGCTGTGCGACGTGTTGCTGATGAACGACGCGCGATTCCCCTGGCTGGTTCTTGTGCCCCGCATGTCCGGCATGACGGAAATCTGCGATCTCCTGCCGGGTGACCAGGCCATGCTGTGGCGGGAAGTCACCCTGGCATCGGAAGCCCTCCGCTCGCTGGCTCCCTTCGACAAGCTCAACCTGGGAGCACTCGGCAACATCGTCCGCCAGTTGCACATCCATGTCGTTGGTCGACGCGAAGGCGACGCCGCGTGGCCGGGACCTGTCTGGGGCAGCGGTGCAGCGATGCCCTATGAGGAAGAACAGCTGGTGTCGTTGCGGCAACGCCTGCACGACGCGTTGTCAGGTTGAGCGACCAGGCTCATTGAACGCAAACAAAAAGCCCGCGATGGTCGCGGGCTTTTTGTCTGGATCGCCAGTTACATGTGCTGCTGCGGCGGAGGCGCATCGGCAGCCTTCGGCGGTGCCTTGTAGTCTTCCAGGTCGCGAGCCTTGGTGTCGACCACGCTGATCTTCTTCAGCGTGCCGCCATCGTCGTAATACACGGTGAAGCCGTAGTCGATCTGCAGGCGCGCCATGTACTGCAGGTGCTGCTTGCGGACCTTGGAGTCGTCGCTGGGCTCAAGCAGGACCGTCTTGGGCAGCTTGCCCTGGTCCTTGAGGTAAGCGAAGTGGCTGCCGGTATCCAGCGCAGACAGCACGGCGCCGTCGACGATGAACTGGCCGCTCTTGTAAGCCTGGATCACCGCGTCGAACTGGCTCTTCATGTCCGCGGTGCGCACTTCATCCTTGGAGCTGCCGCGGTGGCAACCGGCCAGCACCAGCATGCTGCCCAGCAGGATGGCTGCACCCGCGCGGGTGAGCAGCGTGGAAAAACGGGTCATGCGGATCTCCTGCAATGCATCGAAAGTTAACGGTATGAGTGTAGCGCCGCCCCGGTCTCACGCATGGCGCCCGGAAGGCAACCATTCAGCTGAACGTGACGGACGTCGCAAGGGACTGCGAACGATGGGTTCAGGTGCGCGGCAAGGTGACGCCCTGCTGGCCCTGATACTTGCCGCCACGATCCTTGTAGCTGGTCTCGCATTCCTCGTCGGATTCGAGGAAGAGCATCTGCGCCACACCTTCGTTGGCATAGATTTTCGCGGGCAGCGGCGTGGTGTTGGAGAACTCCAGCGTCACGTGGCCTTCCCACTCCGGCTCCAGCGGCGTCACGTTGACGATGATGCCGCAACGCGCGTACGTGCTCTTGCCGAGGCAGATGGTGAGCACCTTGCGCGGAATGCGGAAGTATTCGACCGTGCGCGCCAGCGCGAAGGAGTTGGGAGGAATGATGCAGACATCCGCTTCCACGTCGACGAAGCTGGTCGGATCGAACGCCTTGGGATCGACGATGGTGGAGTTGATGTTGGTGAAGATCTTGAACTCGCGCGCGCAGCGCACGTCGTAGCCATAGCTGGAGGTGCCATAGGACACCAGCCTGCTGTTGTCGCGCGTCTTGACCTGACCCGGCTCGAACGGCTCGATCATGCCGTGCTGCTCGGCCATGCGGCGGATCCACTTGTCGGATTTGATGCTCACTCGGGCTCCCGAAGGGGTGGCGTGTCGCGCCAGCTGGCGTAAAGGATCGAAAAATAGCGGAAAGTGAGGGGGGGCCGCCTGTCGGGGATGGATGAGAGGGGGGAAGTGACGTCAGCCGGGGCGCGTTGGCTCCCGCTCCCCACAGGGGAGGGGGGTGG
>NZ_QAVX01000011.1 GCF_003121485.1 Dyella sp. C11
TGTAGGAGCGCACTTGTGCGCGACCAAACCCCTGTTTCGGGAGGTATAGCGGCGGCGAGTCGCGCACAGGGTGCGCTCCCACACACAGGCGACTCCGAAACCCTGTAGGAGCGCACTTGTGCGCGACAAGCCTCTGTTTCGAGAGGTATTGAGGTGGCGAGTCGCGCACAGGGTGCGCTCCCACAGGGCTGCGGCAGCTCTTGTGTGGGAGCGCACCCTGTGCTCGACTCGGCCCGCCAAACCGTCCCTACAGGCGACGATCAACCCACCCGCCGACCATCCCTGCCCAGCCACCACGCCATTACCGCGCCGGCCAGCAGCCAGCCGATGACCTGTTCGATCAACGCGGCGACGGTGAAGTTGGTGGGGAAGCGATACCAGTTCCAGTAAGGGACCATGGTGCTCAGCCATGCAAACACGGCGGCCGCCAAGGCAATGCTCAGCCGCGTCATGAAGCTGAAGGCGGCCAGGCCCATGACGAAGGCCAATGCGAGCGCGGACAGCGTGTCCGAGGCCCATTGGCGCGGCAGCTGGCCGCTCATGTCGGAGAGGTCTTCGCCTTGCGGCATGTAGACCATGAAGGCGTACGGCGACACTTTGGTCTTGGCCGAATAGGCCGCGATGGTGGCCTTGTCGCCCATCTTGGCCGGATCGACCGAGGGCAGGATGAAGACGCCGGCCTGATCGCCCAGGCCCGGATGCAGGGCGGCGAGCACGGTGTCTTCCGCCACGGGCTGCCGCATGCCCACATTGCCCAGACCCAGCGCCATGTGTGCCACGGCGCCCCAGAGGAACATCACGATTCCGCCGAACAGAGCTGCTACGAGCACTCGCATGACGACGACTCCCGTGTGGCTTTCGGTGCCGTGAATCTATGCCCCTGAGACGGCAGCCGGCAACTTTACTTTCGGCCAGTACGGCTTCGTGCGTCGCGACGGGCTTCGCGCAGGCTCAGCAGTTTTTCGCGCAGCTTCAGCTCCAGGCCGCGCTCCACCGGCTCGTAGAACACGGTGCCGTCGAGCGCATCGGGCAGGCATTGCTGGTCGAGCGCGACACCGCCGTCACTGTCGTGGTCGTACTGGTAGCCCTGCCCGTAACCCAGGCCCTTCATCAACTTGGTGGGCGCGTTGCGCAGGTGCATGGGCACGTCCAGCGTACCGGTTTGCTGCACCACGGCCCGCGCGGCGTTGTAGGCCTTGTAGGCAGCGTTGCTCTTGGGCGCGATAGCCAGCCAGATGGCGAGCTGCGCGAGACCGAGTTCGCCCTCGGGACTGCCGAGGCGCTCGTAGGTGTCCCATGCGTCCAGCGCCATGCGCCACGCGCGCGGCTCGGCCAGGCCCACGTCTTCCACGGCCATGCGCGTCATGCGACGGGCGAGATAGAGCGGATCGACGCCACCATCGAGCATGCGCGTAAGCCAGTACACGGCGGCATCCGGATCGGACGACCGCACGGATTTGTGCAGCGCCGAGATCTGGTCGTAGAACTGCTCGCCGTTCTTGTCGAAGCGGCGCGTGCGATCGGCGAGCACCTGGGTGAGCGTGGTTTCGTCGATGCGATGGTCTTCGGCCAGCTCCGAGGCAATTTCCAGCAGTGTCAGCGCGCGGCGCACGTCGCCATCCGCCGCCTGCGCAATGAGCTTGAGCGACTCGTCCGCCACTTGCAGCTGCATGTCGCCCAGGCCGCGCTCGTGGTCTTCCAGCGCGCGCTTGAGTGCCACCACGATGTCGTCCGGTGTCACCGACTCCAGCACGTGCACGCGGCAGCGCGAGAGCAATGCGGAGTTGAGTTCGAATGAGGGGTTTTCCGTGGTGGCACCCACGAAGATGATCACGCCGCGCTCGATGTGCGGCAGGAAGGCATCCTGCTGCGCCTTGTTGAAGCGGTGCACCTCGTCCACGAACAGCACGGTGCGACGTCCCTGCGCGAAATTCGCCTCGGCTTCGGCCAAGGCCTTGCGCACATCCGGCAGGCCGGAAAGCACCGCGGAAATGGCGCGAAAATCCGCGTCCGCATAGCGCGCCACCAGCAAGGCCAGCGTGGTCTTGCCGCAACCGGGCGGCCCCCACAGGATCATGGAATGCACGCGCCCCGCTTCCAGCGCACGGCGAAGCGCCTTGCCGGGCGCCATCACGCGCTGCTGACCCACGATCTCGTCGAGATCGCGCGGGCGCATGCGCTCGGCCAGGGGCTTGAGTTCTTCGGGCTCGCCAAACAGCCCGGGCGTGGGAGACAGCGTGGACATGGCGGACATCACATCTCTGAGCGAGCCATGCAGCGCCACGGCAAAGGCCGCGGCCGGCTCGGAAGTGCCCATGATAGGGCACCCTCCGGCCGGCCGGGACACCGCGTTCAGGCGGATGAATGCACCGACTGGCCGCGCCGCTCCGCGCGCTGCTCCATCCAGTCGTAAAGCACGGGCAGCAACAGCAGCGTGAGCAAGGTGGAGGTAATCAGCCCACCCACCACCACGGTGGCCAGCGGTCGCTGCGTTTCCGCGCCCACGCCGCTGGACAGCAGCATGGGCACCAGGCCGAGGATGGCGACGCTGGCCGTCATCAGCACCGGCCGCAGGCGCAACGCGGTGCCGCGCAACACGGATTCACGCACACCCATGCCCTTGGCGCGCAGTTCGTTGAGAAAGCTGACCAGCACGATGCCGTTCAACATCGCCACGCCGAACACCGCGATGAAACCGATGGCCGATGGCACAGAGAGATACTGCCCCGTGATCGCCAGTGCCACGACACCGCCGATGGTGGCAAACGGCACGTTGGCGAGAATCAACGCGGCGTACTTCATCGAATTGAACGCGGTGTAGAGCAGGATAAAGATGAAGAAGATGGTCGCCGGCACGATCAGCGACAACCGCTTCAACGCACGCTGCTGGTTTTCGAACGCCCCGCCCCACTCCGTGTAGTAGCCGGCAGGCAACTGCACTTTTTGCGCAATGGCGGCGCTGGCCTCCTTTACGAAGCCATCGATATCGCGACCGCGCACATCCATCTGGATCACGGCATAACGCTGCAACTGTTCGCGGCGTATAAAGGAATAACCCTCTGCCTCTGTCACCTCGGCCACCTGCGACAACTGCACGATGGCGCCACCACGCGACTGAATGGGGATGCGCTGGATAGCCTGCAGCGAACGCTTGTCCGCATCGCCCAGCCGCACGGCGATGTCGAAACGCCTTACGCCGTCGATCAGCGTAGTGACGGGCTCGCCACCGATGCCGTTGCGCACCACGGTGAGCACGTCATCGGCGTTGAGGCCGTAACGCGCCAACGCATCGCGATCCACCTTGATGCGGATCTGCGGCTTGCCGAGATTGGCTTCCAACGCCAGATCGGCCACGCCGGGCACGGTGCCGAGCACATCCTTGATACGCGCACTGAGGCGATCCAGCTCGCCAAGGTCATCGCCATACAACTTGAATGCCAGCGTGGCGCGCACGCCGGAGATCAGTTCCTCGATGCGCATCTGGATGGGCTGCGTGTAACTGACCACCGCCGTCGGCAACGCTTCGGACAGTTCACGCTGCATGTCCGCCTCGATGCTTTCCAGCGTTTGGCCTTTGCGCCATTGCTCGCGTGGCTTGAGCGGCGTGTAGACCTCCATGTAGTTCACGTCCGCCGTTTCGCCTTTCTCGGCGCGACCGATCATGGCCAGCGTGGTTTCCACTTCCGGGAATTTCGCCTTGATGCGATCAGCGACCTGTCGGGAGACATCGATGGACTCGTCCAGTGACGCCGAGGGAATGGAGGTAATGCGCCACATGATGGCGCCCTCTTTCAGGTTCGGCATGAACTCCTTGCCCAGGAACGGGAACAACGCAAGGCTGCAGACGAGCGCCACGCCCGCCATGCTCAGCACCCACTTTCGACGCTGAAGCGACCAGGCCAGCACAGCGGCGTAATGCTTCTTGAGGAAGGCCACCAGCCGCGTGTCGCGTTCTTCCTTGGGCTTGAGTACCAACGCTGCCAGCACGGGAATCAACGTGAGTGCGAGCAGCAGCGAACCCGCCATCGCAAAGCTGATGTTGAACGCCATCGGCTTGAACATCTTGCCTTCCAGCCCTTGCAGGCTGAACAGCGGCAGGAACACCACGATGACGATGACGATGGCGAAGGCGATGGGACTGGCCACCTCCTTGGCGGCGGCGAGCACGGCAGCGGTGCGATCCACCGGCAAGCCATGCGCCTTGCGCTCTGCCATGATGCGGAAGGCGTTCTCCACCATCACCACGGCGCCATCCACCATCATGCCGATACCGATGGCGAGACCCGCCAGCGACATCAGGTTGGCCGACAGCCCCGCCTGCTCCATGCAGATGAAGGCAATCAACATGGCCAACGGCAACGCAACGACAACCACGAGCGCACTGCGGAATTCACCCAGGAACAGAAACAGCACGATCGCCACCAGAAGGGACCCTTCGATCAATGCCCGCACCGCCGTGCCGACCGCCTTGTTCACCAGGTCGGTGCGTTCGTAAACCGGCTTGACGATGACGCCTTCGGGTAACGCCTGGCTCACGGTATCGAGCTTGCCCTTCACCGCGTCGACCACGCTTTTCGCGTTCTCGCCGATACGTGCCAGCGCCTGCCCCATCACCACTTCCTTGCCGTCCCGCGTGACAGCGCCCGTGCGTGGCGCGCCGGCCTCTTCCACCGTCGCCACGTCGCGCACGTAGACGGGCGTTCCATCTTCGGTCTTCAGCACGATCTGCCCGATGTCGTGTGCGCTTTGCACCAGGCCAAGGCCGCGCACGAGATATTGCTCTCGACCCACGTCGACAAAATTGCCGCCAACCTGCGCGTTGTTGGTCTGCAGCGCCTCGATGACTTCCTTGAAGCCCAGCCCGTGCGCGATGAGCTTCAGCGGATCGATGCGTACCTGGTACTGCTTTTCCTGGCCTCCCCATGACGTGACGTCGTCCACGCCCGGCGCGGTGCGAAGCATGAGGCGGATGGTCCAGTCCTGCAGCGTGCGCAGGTCGCGGTCGTTCGGTGCGTTCTGGCCTTCGTTATCGGCACGCTCCACCGTGTACCAGAACACCTGGCCAAGGCCGGACGTGTTCGGACCCATTTCCGGTTTGCCATAACCCGCAGGCAAGCGGTCACCCACCTGTTGCAGGCGCTCGTTCACCAGCTGGCGGGCGAAGTAGATGTCCATGTCGTCGCTGAAATAGACCGACACGAAGGACAGCCCGAACAGGCTGACCGAACGCACCTCCTCCACTTTGGGCAAACCCGCCAGCGAGGATTCCACCGGCGTCGTGAGCATCTGCTCGACGTCTTCCGCTGCCAGTCCGGGCGCCTCGGTATAAACATTCACTTGCACGGGCGTGACATCGGGGAAGGCATCGATGGGCAGCTTGCGTACGGCCTGATAGCCGAGCACGCCCACCACGACGAACAGGATCAGCACCAGCAACTTGTAGCGCAGCGAGAGTTCGACAAGACGCGTGAGCATCATTCTTCTCCCAGTTGCGAGCGCAACAGACGTGCCTTGAGTGCGAAGGCACCCTTGCTTACGTAGGTCGCATCGGGCTTCAAGCCCTGGCGCACTTCCACCCAGCCGTTGCGGTTTTCGCCCAATTGCACGGGTACGGGATCGAACACGTTGTTGCCCCGCGCGACGAATACCGTCGACTGGTTTTGCAGCAACACAATGGCGTCCGCGGGAACGGCAAGCGCCTGGCGTCCGCCCACGGCAACACGCGCGTCGACCAGTTCGCCGGGATGCAGCAGATCGCGCGTGTTGTCCACGGCGATACGCACGGCGACAGTGCGGGTCTTTTCGTCCGTCTGATGCGAGCGCTGCACGACCTTGCCAGGCAGCTCCTGATCATGGATGAGGATGCGCGCCGTCGCGCCCGTGGCGGTGCGCTCGGCGTCCGCGGGCGGCATCCGCGCTTCGACCCAGACGGAATCCTCCTTCACCAGCGTAAACAACAGGCGACCGGCATCCACGCGCTCACCCACCAGGAACTGATCGGTGGTGATCCGCCCGTCGGTAGGTGCCAGCAACTCGTAACTGCCATCCGCCTTGGCGGAACCTGCGCGCAACACGCCCTGAATCTGGCCATCCGACAAACCATAGGCACGCAGACGCGCACGCGCGTGGTCGCGTTGCACCTGCACTTCCGTATAGCGCCGCCCCGAAACCGCCTGCGAGCCGAGCGACGACACGCGACGCCAGTCCTGCTCGGCCACGATGAGCGCGCCCTGCGTTTCGGCGACCTGCACGCTGGACAACACCACCAGCGGCTGACCGGCCTTCACCACGTCACCAAGCCTCACCTTTCGCGACAACACCATGGATTCGATGCGTGGCGATACCAATACGGTGGAGTAAGCATCGACCTTGACTTCGCCGGGCGCCCTGATTTCATCAGCGAGTTCGCGTGTGGCGAGTTTGGAGACGACGATGCCGGCGTCTTGAACGGCGCCAGCATCCAGCGACAGCGGGTTGCCGTCCTGTTGCGCGGCGACAGGCAACGCGATGCAAACCAGCACCAACACGCAGGCAGTGAGTTGAATGAAGCGATTCATGGCGAGACATCCTGTGTGCGGCCTTCCAGCCAATCGGTCAGGCGACCTGCGGAAGCGAGGTAATCGAACCAGGCCTGCCAGGCCTGGCTTTCGAGGGCAAGCGCGGAAAGCGCGGTGTCGAGGCTTTGCTTGAGCTGAACCAGGTAATCCGACGTGCTGATTTCGCCGGCACGCCAGAGCTTCTCCAGCAAGATCGCCCGGTCGTCGAACGCGGCGGCGCGACCGTCGCGGAAGGCACGACCGGCAGCGCGCAAGGCGTCGTAACGCGATTGCGCTTCACGCAGGGATGCCTGCGCCACCTGCCGTTGCGAACGCACCGATGCCGCGGCGGCGCCGGCTTCGGCAAGCGCGGCATCCACTTCCGCACGCCCGCTGTTGAGCACCGGCAGCGGCACGGAAACGCTCAGGCCGATCACCTGATCGGTCACGGCGCCGGTACGCACACGCCCACCCGTCACGCTGATGGTGGGGTCGGGAACGCGGGCTCGCCGGGCGACGTCGATGGCTGCCTGCGCCGATGCTTCATCGGCCTGCGCCTTGAGCAACACGGGCTGGCTGTCCACCGGGCGCGGCTCGATGTCCGCGGAAGCGGGCGGCAACTCCAGCGGCAACGCTGGGGCCGACTTCACGGCATCGCCTGCCACCGACTGCAAGGCGGAGAGTGCGGTCGCCTCGTTGCCGACCAGCGACGCTTGCTGGATCTGCGCCTCTCCCAAAGCCAGTGCGGCGAGATCCCGCTCGGGGCTGCTGATGTCACCGACCGCAAGGCGCTCTGCCGCCAGGGCGTCGAAGCGACGCATGAGCGTGACGCGCTGCTCGCCGAGCTCGCGTTGACGCGTCGCCAGCGCGGCGGCGGACCAGCCCTTCAGCCAGCGCGAGGCGATATCGCGGCGCAAAAGCTCCAGCGAGGCCTCGCGGCTACGCGATTCGGCCTCCGCGAGGGATACACGAGCGCGACGCTTGCCTGACAGATCCAGCGGCAACGACACGCCTGCCGTCCGTCGATCAACGTCGGCATTCTCCGCGTCCAGAGTCAGTGACGGGTTGTAGACCGGCTGACCGGCGGCGCGCACCCGGGCCTGGGCAGCCTCCCACTCGGCACGCGAAGCCTGGACTTCGGGATTGGATTCCCAGACGGCCTGCACGGCTTGCCGCAACGACGGCGCGGCAACCGGCACGGCCTGGACGCGGGCAATGCAAAACACACAGGCAGCCCCGACAAGGGCTGCACGCAAGAAAAACATGGGACGATCTCCTGAAAACAATCACGACGAATGCGCCCGCAAGGGCGCGCGGCATGGCGTTTTCAGGCGATGGGTGGGCGCAGCAGAGAGCCGGTGACGGCGGGTACGCGCCCCACCTCAAAGGAAGGAGGCACGAAGGCCGTCACGGCGTTACCGATGGCCAGTGCAACCGACGCAGGCAAGGTGGCACTGTGTGCGCAGGCGCAATGGCAGGACGCGCCCTCACCAAGAAGGCAGTCATCGCCAGCCGACTGGTTGGCGGGCGCAGCCACCAGGGCTGCCCCGGCAACGGCCGCGACACCCGCTACACCCACGTCACGTTCCCCGCCATCGGCCAGGCACAGCGAACCGCTGGCCAGCTTGATCAGCATGACGGCCACGACCAACAGCCACAGGCCGCGATGGCGGCGCAGGCGATTCATCAGTGACGGAGAACGCAAGGACATGCGGTGGATCGTAGGTGGCCAGGCCCGTGTTAGACAATTTCACTGAGCACGGCTGTTTTGTGACGGCCCGAAAACCGGGCACAACCGCAGCGCGCCCGGTGCTGCGGTTACTGCACACACGCTGCCGTGGCTATGATGTGCGCCACGGGGCGGGACGGAGTCTGCAAGTGACGCAAAGGCTGGGGCGAGCAAGCGCGCAGATCGGGGAAGGCATGCCACTCGCCGCTGGCCGTCGGCGCCTTGCCGCGTGGCGGTTTCTGCTCGTCCTGTGCCTGCTGGCGGCGTCCTTCGCGGGATCGGCGCGCGAAAGCGATCCCTGGGCTCCTTTCGACACACCCTGGTTCGACCGGCTGGGCGTTACCGACGGCCTGCCGCACTCCATTACCACCACGGTCGAGCAGGACACACGCGGGCTGATCTGGATCGGCACGCTGTCGGGCCTGGTGCGCTACGACGGCTACCGCATGCAGGTATTCACCGGCAACACCGGTGGCAAGAACGACATCCCGGATGCCTACGTGCGCTGCCTGCTGCCCTTGCCGGACGGCAGTCTGCTGGTAGGCACCAACGCGGGCGGCCTGAGTCGGTTCAACCCGCTCACCAACACCTTTCACAACTATCCGACGGGGCGCGGCGGCACCAGCGACCGCAAGATCTACGCGCTGTCGCCCGACGGCGATCGCGGTGTGTGGATCGCCACCGAGCACGGCCTGGATTACCTGGACCTTCGCACCAACCGCATCACCACCATTCCACCGGTGGATGGCATGTCGCCGCGCAACTTCACGGTGATGCAGGATCGCGAAGGCAACCTGTGGGTTGGCAACAACAACGGCCTGTATGTTCGCCGCGCCAAGGAAACCACTTTCACGCGTGCCGAATCCACGCCCCAGGAAAACGGCATCGATGTCGTGTTGAACGACGGCATCTGGGCGCTGCTGGAAGATCGCGAAGGCCGCTTGTGGGTGGGCAGTACGCAATCGGGTGCCGCGTACCGCGACGATGCCGGCCACTGGCACGCCCTGCCCGGCTTCACCGGCTACCAGAAAGACCGTTCGCGGCGCGCCACCGTGCGTGCCTTCACTGAACTGGCCGGCGACACCCTCTGGATCGCAACCGATGGCGGCGGCGTGCTGGCCTACGATGTGGCCAACAACAGCATGCACGCCATTGCGCACGACACGGCCATGCCCTCGTCGCTGCCCGGCGACTCCGTGCGCGCGCTGCTGCAGGACACCTCAGGAAACGTGTGGGTGGCGACCGACCTGGGTGTCGCGCGCTACAACCCGAATGCTCGCAAGGTCTTCGCACTGCTGCCTTCGAGCAGCGACGCTCGCTCGCTGGGCAACACGAATGTGCGCGGCATTTTCGTGGACAGCCGGCAACGCATCTGGCTGGGCATGAGCTCGGGCCGTATCGATGTGGTCGATCTGGCGGATGCGCAGATTCGTCATCTCGAACTCGGCGGCTCGCAGACGCGGCGCGACGTGCAGGCCTTCGCGGAAATGCCCGATGGCACGATCTGGGTCGGCACGCAGGGGCTGGCGTGGATCGACCCGAACACGTTCGCGATCCACGATTCCGCCGTGCCGGAGATGGACGACAAGCCGGTGCTGCATCTGCTCCCGGACGGTCAACGGCTGCAGATCGCCACGTACGATGGCGTTTATCGTTACGACACGCGAACGCATGCACTGTCGCATTTCAGCCATGACGCCAACGACGCCAGCAGCCTCGCCAGCGACACCGTGCGGCGCATTGCCCATATCGGCGCCGATATCTGGTACGTCACGGGTCGCGGCATCAGCATTGCCACCAGCACCACGCAGACCAAGGGATTCGAGAACCTGCTGAACCGCCCGGGCGACACCACCAGCCTGCCCAACAACCTGGCGAGCTCCATTGCACTGGATGCACAGGGCACGCTGTGGATCGGCACCTACGGTGGCCTTGCCATGCTGCAATCGCGCAGCGCAGGCGACCCCTACCGATTCACCACCATCGGCACGGCCAACGGCCTCGCCAGCGAAAACATCAACGCGGTGCAGCCCGATGACCTGGGCAATCCCTGGGTGAGCCTGGCCAACGGCCTGGCCATGATCGACGCCAACACGCACGCCGTGCATAACCTCAGCGTGCGCGATGGCCTGCGCATTTCCAGCTACATCTATGCGGCAGCCGCCCGCGCACCGGGCGGTGAACTGCTGTTCGGCGGACTGGGTGGGCTCACCGTGGTACGCCCGGAATGGCAGCCACCGGATCGGCCCGATGCATCACTGGCCATCACCTATGCGGCGGTCAACGGCCTGCCGATGGCCTTCGGCAAACTGCCGCGCAATGACGAATCGCTGACCATCCGGGCGCGCAACCGCAGCCTGCGCGTGGATTTCGCCCTGCTCGATTACGAAGCTCCCGCCGAAACCAGCTACAGCTATCGCATGGAGGGCTTCGACGAAAGCTGGATCGAGATTCCGCGTGGCGGCCTGCCCACCGCGCTCTACAACAACCTGCCCCACGGCGACTACAAGCTGCACCTGCGCGCACAGACGCGCGGCATGCAGCCACGCCTGATCGAGTCCACCGTGGACGTGAGCGCCGAGCCGCGCTGGTATGAAACGGTGGCCGCATTCATCGTGGCGGGCCTGCTGTTACTGGCCGCGATCATCGGCATCATCCAGTTGCGCACCCTGTACCTGCGTCGACAGGCCAAGCAGCTGCAGCACCAGATCGACCTGCGCACGCAGGACCTGCTGGTCGCCAACAAGCGCCTCGATGAACTCGCCAACACGGACGCCCTGACCGGCGCATGCAATCGCCGTCGCGTGCTGGAATTCGCCGAGGAAGTCCGCGCGCTCAGCGCGGATGGCAACGCCTGCATCGCGCTACTGGACCTGGATCGCTTCAAGCGCATCAACGACACGCATGGCCACCTTGCCGGCGACGCCGTGATTCGCCACGTGTGCCAGATCATGACGCAGCAGAGCCGTGAGTCCGACTGCGTCGGGCGCTACGGCGGCGAAGAAATGCTGGCCTGCCTGCCGGAATGCCCGCTCGACCAGGGCATGCTGGTCGCCGAACGCGTTCGCGTGGCGCTCGTGGAAAATCCGCTGATCTATGAAGGCCAGGCCATCGTGGTCACGGTAAGCATCGGCGTGGCCGCCTATCGCGCAGGCGAAACCTTGTCGCAATGGCTGACACGTGCGGACGGTGCGCTCTACGAAGCCAAGCATGGCGGCCGCAATCGCTGCGTGGCCGCGCACTGAGGCGCCCGATCAACCGAAGTGTCGGTGGCGATAGATGGCGTAGCCCAAGCCGACCAGGCCGGTCAGTGTCGCCGGCACCAAGAGGACGCGCTCCTGGATGACGGCAAAACCCAGCGCGCCCGCCGTCGCCCCAACAATGAAACACGTCGCCACCAGCAGGCAGACGTGGATGCGCAACATGTCCACGTCGAGGCCGCGCAAACGCTGGCCCAGATAAATGCCCAGATCCGTAAAGATGCCCGACAGATGCGTGGTACGCAGCGTGGCGCCGCTGTACGTGCTGACCATGGCGTTCTGCAGCCCGCAGGCCATGGATGCGAAGTAAAGGCCGAGATCGCTTTCGCGATGGATCAGCGGCGTTGCCACGAACAGCAGCAGCGATTCCAGCATCAGCACCACGCCGTAACGCCGACCCAGCTGCAACGTACGCTGCTGCACGATGAAACCGCTGACCATCGCGCCAAACAGGAAGGCGCCAATCACGAAACCCCAATGCAGGATTTCGGCGGCATCGAGCCCGGCAAGCGCAATACCCAGTTCCGTGCTCGTGCCCGTGAGATGGGTGACCGGCTGATGCCGGAAACACAGGTAACCCACCGTGTTGATGCTGCCCGCGATCATCGCGAGCAGACCACCACCTACCCAGGCCCAGCGCGGCAGCTGGCGCAGCATGGGCCGATCAGTTCTTGATCGGCTGCGTCTGGATCACCGGCAGGTCGCCGATCACGTCGGCACCCGGCGGAGGCACGAAGTTGAAGGTCTCCGGCGGAATCGGCACGTTGCGCTGCCACCCCGAGAAACGAATATCCGTGACGGCACCCAACTGGTCACGGAAAACCATGCGCGCCAGACCGTTCGCATCGAAACCCAGGTCGGCGTAGTCGAACTGCGGGTCTTTCGCCTTCGAGGTCAGGCGCAGCCAGCTCAGGCCATCGTGATCGCCCTGCTCGACCGTGTTGAAGTCCTTGTCCATCTGCTTCACGTCGGTGAGCACGGTGAGCGGACTGTGCGATTCCTCGGAACTTTGCACGCGCACCGTGACCTGCTCCAGGTCCGGATCGTAGAGCCACACGCGACTGCCGTCGGCGACGATGGTCTGCTTGGACGGCGCCAGCGTTTCCCAGCGGAACTGGCGCGGCGCTTCGAGCGCCAGCGTGCCGTTGCTGGCCTTGCCGCTATTGCCGTTCGCGTCCTTCAGCGTCTGCGTGAACTTACCGGTGAGCGAGTGCAGGCCGGTGGTGAACGTATCCAGCCTGGTACGCGCGGGGCCGGCAGCCATGGCGAGGCTACTGATGGAGAGCGCGACGGTGGCGGCGGTGAATAGGAGGAAGCGTTTCATGGTTGCCTTCAGGGGTGAGGCCGGGTGGATTCATGCGGAGCGGTGGCCACAGGCCGCCTCACTCTACTTATCGTCATTCCCGCGAAGGCGGGAATCCAGTGCCTTTCGGTTCAGCCGTGCGCCATAAAGTCACTGGATTCCCGCCTTCGCGGGAATGACGGTCAAAATCAATGCTTCGGTGGCGGCGGTGCCAGCACTTCGCGGTTGCCATTGTGTTGCGGCGCACTCACCACGCCATCCTGCTCCATCTGCTCAATCAGGCGGGCCGCACGGTTGTAGCCAATGCGCAGGTGACGCTGCACGCCGGAAATCGAAGCGCGACGGGATTCGGTGACGATGCGCACCGCCTTGTCGTAAAGCTGCGCGTCGGCATCGCCACCCTCCTCGCCTTCCTGCGGCAGGCCGGAGTCGTTGATGAACTTGCCGTCGCTGGTCGCCTGCACTTCCTCCAGCACGCCCTCGATGTACTGCGGGGCGCCCTGCGACTTCAGCCAGTTCACCACGCCATGCACTTCATGGTCGTCGACGAAGGCGCCGTGCACGCGCTCCGGCGTGGCGGTGCCGGGCGGCAGGTAGAGCATGTCGCCGTGACCCAGCAGCGCTTCGGCGCCGGACTGGTCGAGGATGGTGCGCGAGTCGATCTTGCTCGACACCTGGAACGCGATGCGGGTGGGGATGTTGGCCTTGATCAGGCCGGTGATCACATCCACCGACGGACGCTGCGTCGCCAGCACCAGGTGCACGCCGGCGGCGCGCGCCTTCTGTGCAAGGCGTGCGATCAACTCTTCGACCTTCTTGCCGACGATCATCATCATGTCGGCGAACTCGTCGATGATGATCACGATGTACGGCAGCGGCTCCAGCGGCTCGGCCGCCAGGTTCGGCATCTCGGGATTCGGACGGAACAACGGGTCCAGCAACGGCTGGCCGGCATTCTCGGCGTCCTTCACCTTCTTGTTGAAGCCGGCCAGGTTGCGCACGCCCACGGCAGCCATGAGCTTGTAGCGGCGCTCCATTTCGGCGACACACCAACGCAGGGCGTTGGCGGCCTCCTTCATGTCCGTGACGACCGGCGCCAGCAGGTGCGGAATGCCTTCGTAGACCGAAAGCTCCAGCATCTTCGGGTCGATCATGATCATGCGCACGTCTTTGGCGCTAGCCTTGTACAGCAGGCTCAGCACCATCGCATTCACGGCAACGGATTTGCCCGAGCCCGTGGTGCCAGCCACCAGGAGGTGCGGCATCTTCGCGAGATCGGCCACCACCGGACGACCGGCGATGTCCTTGCCCAGTGCGAGCGCCAGCGGCGACTTCATGGCGTCGTACTTGTCCGAGCGCAGGATCTCAGAGAGGTAGACGATCTGCTTGCGCGTATTGGGAATTTCCAGGCCGATGACGTTCTTGCCGGGAATCACGTCGACCACGCGCACGCTGACCACGGACAGGCCGCGCGCGATGTCCTTGTCCAGGCTCGACACCTGCGAGCCACGCACACCGGCGGCGGGCTCCAGCTCGAAGCGGGTGATGACCGGGCCGGGATACACACCCACGACCTTGGCCTCGATGCGGAAATCCTTGAGCTTCAGCTCGACCTGGCGCGAGAGCACTTCGAGCGTTTCTTCCGAGTAACCCGGACCCTGCTCCGGCGCCTCGTCCAGCAAGGAGAGTGGCGGCAATTCGCCCGGCGCGGAGGCGCCGGTGAACAAGGGAATCTGGGTTTCAAGCTTGGCGCGCTCGCTTTTCACGACGGGCGCGGGCGCGGTTTCGATGCGCACGGGTTCGCGCCTGGCCTGCTTCACGGCCTCGGTCTTCTTGACCACTTCGCGCTCGGCGCGGGCCTGGCGTGCCGCCATCACTTCCGGCGCCTCGCGCAGCTTGCCGCCAAACCAGCCGGCGAGCTTCAGCACGCCCTGCCCGGTGAGATCGGCCAGCTTGAACCACGACAGCCCCGTGGCCAGCGTTACCGCAATCAGGAACATGGCCAGCAGCAACAGCGGCGCGCCCTTGTCACCCAGCGCATGCGACAGGCCGCGACCCACCCACATGCCGATGATGCCGCCCACGCCCTGAGGCAGAACGGGCTCATCGATGTTGAGGTACAGCAGCGCCGGCAAGGTGATGAAGAAGAACACCGAGCCGATCAGGCGCAACGAAGGCTCCCACGGCTGCACGGTGCGCTCGCCACGATGGCGCAGCACCTGGATGCCCAGGAAGAGCAGCAACAGCGGGAAGAAATAGGAAACCAGGCCGAAGATGTAGCGCAGCACGTTGGCGATGTTCGCGCCGATCTCGCCGCCGAAATTGCGCGCGTGATCGACCGTGCCCGCGTGGCCCCAGCTCGGGTCCTGGTCGTTGTAGCTGAACAGGCAGACCAGCAGATAAAGCGCCAGCGGCAGCAACAGCAGCGCACCGGCCTCGCGCAGACGGCGCTTCAGTTCTTCACTGAGGCCTTCGCGCTCTTTCTTGTCCTTCTTGACGTTCGCGGTACGCGGCACGTGGTCCTTATCCCTAGCTTCAAGCGTGAGTCCGGCCGCCAAAAGGGCGGCCGGACGGTACAACATCCGCCGAAGCGGCAGGGCTAGACCTTAAATCATGCCCTTGAGCGCCGGATGAACCAGCTCGCCGCCGTCGACGTTGATGCCCCCACGCAGCGGTTCGAACTGGCGCCATTCGTTGCCGGCGGCCAGACGCTGCACGTACGGCAGGATAGCGGCAGAAATGGCCACCGACGAGGTCTGCGGCACGGCACCCGGCATATTCGTGACGCAGAAGTGCGTTACGCCGTGCACATCGTAGGTCGGCTCCTTCCAGGTGGTCGGACGCGAGGTCTCGAAGCAGCCGCCCTGGTCGATGGAGATATCCACCAGCACCGAGCCCTTCTCCATGGTCTTGACCATTTCCTCGGTGACCACGCGCGGCGCCTTGGCGCTCGGGATCAGCACGGCGCCGACCACGATGTCGGCGGTGGCGACTTCTTCGGCCACGGTCGACTCATAGGCGTACAGCGCGGTGACGTTCGGGCCCATGGCCATCATTTCGGCCAGACGATCCTGGCGCTTGTCGAACACCACCACGTTGGCGCCAGCAGCGGCAGCCAGGGCAGCAGCATTGCCACCGGCAGCGCCGGCGCCCAGCACCACCACCTTGCCGCGCGGCGTGGAGGCCATGCCGCCCAGCAGCTTGCCCTTGCCACCCTGCGGACGATGCAGCAGCGTGGTGCCGATCTGCGTGGCAATGCGGCCGGCGATAACCGACATCGGCAGCAGCAGCGGCAGGCCGCCGTTCTCTTCCACCGACTCGAACGCCACGCCGGTCAGGCCGATGTCCAGCAGGCTCTTGGTCAGCGCCGGCTCGGCAGCCAGGTGCAGGTAGCAGAACAGCAGGTGGTGCTTCTTGAGCAGGGCGAGGTCGCCAGCAATCGGCTCCTTCACCTTCACGATCAGCTCGCCGGCGTCGTACAGGGCTGCGGCGTCCGCCACGACCTTCACACCGACCTTGGAGTAGGCCTCATCGGAGAAGCCGCTCTTGTCGCCAGCGCCGGACTGGATGAACACCTCGTGGCCACGACGCACCAGGTCGGCGGCAGCGGCGGGGAGGAGGGCAACACGACCTTCAAGGGTCTTGGTTTCGGAAGGAATACCGATACGCATGGGGAGTGGATCCTGTGGGGAACTTGAGGTGGCAACGACGCCCGGCCCGCGGGCCCGGCAAATCCGGCGCCGACAGCCTTGAATCGTCCCGGCGTCTTCCCCATCCTTCCGGGTTCGGACGCATCGCTCCGTTTTCGCCTTTCAGCCGTAGGAAACCGCTGGAAGCGATGGAGCGAATGACTGTTCAAGTCGCCAGCAAAGCCGAAGGATTATAACCATGATGGGCAGGCCGTTTTCACACTCCCGCAACGGTGAACAAGCAGACCACCTTTGCGCAGTTGCAGCAAAGTCAACGAGATACGACCGCTCCTGCTGAAAACCAGCTGACAGCCCCCATATAGCGGCGATAGCCGGCGGACCATGCGGCAGAGCATGGTGAAGCCGGCAGAATCGAACTCCATTCACCACGAACACCACCGCCCACCGGGCGGACAGAAGGAACGCATGAACGCATCCACCAAGCACAGCCGCCTGCTGATCCTGGGCAGCGGCCCCGCCGGTTACACCGCTGCCGTCTACGCGGCGCGCGCCAACCTCAAGCCGACCATGATCACCGGCCTGCAGCAGGGCGGCCAGCTGATGACCACCACCGAAGTGGACAACTGGCCGGGTGACGACAAGGGCGTGCAGGGTCCGGAGCTGATGCACCGCATGGCGCAGCATGCCGAGCGCTTCGAGACGCAGATGGTGTTCGACCACATCCACAGCGTGGACCTGAAGCAGCGCCCGTTCCGCCTGAAGGGTGACTCGGGTGAATACACCTGTGACGCGCTGATCATCACCACGGGCGCTACCGCCAAGTACCTGGGCATCGCCAGCGAAGAGAAGTTCAAGGGCAAGGGCGTGTCCGCCTGCGCCACGTGCGACGGCTTCTTCTTCCGCGACCAGGAAGTGGTGGTGATCGGCGGCGGCAACACCGCCGGCGAGGAAGCGCTGTACCTGTCCAACATCTGCAGCAAGGTTTACCTGGTGCATCGCCGCGACAAGCTGCGCGCCGAGAAGATCATGCAGGACAAGCTGTTCGACAAGGCCGCCGCCGGCAAGATCGAGCTGGTGTGGAACCACAGCGTGGACGAAGTGCTGGGCGACGACTCCGGCGTCACCGGCGTGCGCGTGAAGGACGTGAACACCGGCGAGACGCGTGACATCGCCGCGATGGGCTTCTTCGTCGCCATCGGCCACACGCCCAACACCGGCATCTTCGACGGCCAGCTGGACATGCACGACGGCTACATCAAGATCCGCAGCGGCCTGAGCGGCATGGCCACCATGACCTCCGTGCCGGGCGTGTTCGCCGCGGGCGACGTGGCCGACCACGTGTATCGCCAGGCGATCACTTCCGCTGGCTTCGGCTGCATGGCGGCGCTGGATGCAGAGCGCTGGCTGGATCAGCAGGGCCCGGCGAGCTGAGCTTTTTTGATCTCCCGCCCTTGACCGTCATTCCGGCCTGCGCCGGAATGACGGGAATGAAGGCTGAGGCAGGCTGAAAATCTTGTTGCAACTTTGCGGATTGACGTGATCGAAGCCCGCTTCCACGACAGCATCGAACGCATCCCTGCCGAAGCATGGGATGCGCTTCGTCCCGACGACAACCCCTTCGTTTCGCACGCCTTCCTTGCACTGCTCGAACGCACCGGCTGCATTCGCCCGGATTGGGGCTGGCAGGCTCATCACCTGGGGCTTTACGACGACGGCACGCTCGTTGCCGCCGCACCGCTCTACCTGAAAGGCAACTCGCACGGCGAATTCGTCTTCGACTGGAGCTGGGCCAGCGCATGGGAGCGCGCGGGTGGCGACTACTACCCCAAACTGCTCAATGCCGTGCCCTACTCGCCCGTGCCCGGCCCGCGACTGCTCGCCGGCAACGATGCACACACCAGTGAACGACAGCAGGCGTTGACGACTGCCATGCGCACCTTCGCGGAGCGCATGAATCTCTCATCCGTACACGCCAATTTTCTGCGCGACGACGAACTTGCAGCCTTCGAAGGCGAATGGCTCGATCGATCGGATGTGCAATTTCATTGGCACAACCGCGGCTATGCCGACTTCACCCAGTTCCTTGCCGCGCTCAATCACAAGAAGCGGAAAAACATCCGACAGGAACGCACGCACGTCGCACAGAGCGGACTATCCATCGAGATGCGTAGCGGCAACACGCTCGACAAGGATGAGTGGCGACGCGTCCACGCGTTGTACGAAGCCACCTTTGACGCCAAGGGGAATCATGCCGCGCTGACCCGTTCGATGTTTCTCGGGCTGGCCGAAACCCTGGGCAACGGCGTACAGCTGGCGCTTGCACGTCACGATGGCCTTATCGTCGCCATGGCCCTGTTCCTGCAAAGCAGCGACACGCTGTACGGCCGTTACTGGGGTGCGGAGGTCGACGTACCCGGGCTGCATTTCGAACTGTGCTACTACCAGGGCATCGAACACGCGATTGCCCGCGGCATTCAACGTTTCGAGCCAGGCGCGCAGGGTGAGCACAAGCTGGCTCGCGGATTCCTTCCCGTACGCACGCATTCGCGCCACTACCTGGTGAACACGAGTTTCCGCGATGCGGTGCGCCACGCGCTGGCACGCGAGGCCGAGGGCATGGACGACTACGCGCAGGACCTGCTGCAACACAGCCCCTACGCGCACACGTCGTCGCCCTGATCCTTCAGCCCAGCGAAATGCCGGTCACCCGGCCCTCGTTGTCCAGCTCCACGCCAAACTCCAGGTAGTTGCCGGGGCCAAAACGAATCACGTAGTCGTTCCAGGCCTTGTCGTTGTCCTTGCGCCGCCCCTTGAAGATGAAAGAGGAAGGCTCGCCAAACGGCGACACCTGCTTGGCCAGACGTTCGGACAGACCCGAGGCCATCTTTGTCTTCAGTCGTCCAGCGAACATCGCCGGGTCTTCATTCCCTTTCTGCATTTGCGCGAACGCCTTGCGCGCGGTCGCGGTGACAGCGGCGTCTTCACCAGCCGCCGGCTTGCGTGCCGCCGCGGCAATATCCGGATACAACGCCTCGAACGTGGCCGTGACCAGCATCTGGCCCGGTTCCGGATTGTCGCCGTTGTTGGTGAACGCGATGACCTGGATGCCCTGCTTCGGGAAATACTGGTTCGACGTGGTGAACCCGAACGAACCGCCGGTGTGGCCAATGCGCGGCTGGTCGTCCAGCGTGTCGACGAACAGGCCCAGGCCGTAGTCATTGCTGCCGTCCACGGGCTTGGTCATCAACGCATAGTCGGCGGCATGGACAATCTTTCCGCCACGAAGCGCGACGTTCCAGCGTTCCAGGTCATCCACCGTGGAGACCAGGACGCCCGCCGCCCAACCGACGGTAGCGTGGATGGTGGGCGCGGGTTCCAGCTTTCCGTTCGCATGGCGATAGCCCTTCGCCATGCCCGCCAGATGGGATTCGTCGTCCACGGTATAGGTATGGACCATGCCTGCTGCGGCCAACAGGTGCGTCTTCACATAGCCGAGGTAGGACTCGTGCGACGTCACCTCGATCACACGCCCCAGTAGCGCGTAGCCGCTATTGGAGTACGACCAGCGACTGCCCGGCGGGAAATCAAGCGGCTTGTCCTTGATGCGCGCCATGATCTGATCGAACGTGGCCGGCTTCACCGCCCACTGCTCCACGTCCGGCCCGTCCAGATATTCCGGCATGCCGCTGGTATGCGACAGCAACTGCTTCAGCGTCACCTCCTTGGCATGCGGCGCATCCGGCAGGTAGGTGGCCAGGGTGGCGTTGATGTCGAGCTTTCCGGCCTCCTGCAGCTGAAGGATGGCCGCGGCAGTGAACTGCTTGGTGATGGAGCCGATCTCGTAATACGTCGACACCGTGGCCGGCGTCCTGCGTTCGCGATCGCTCAGGCCATAAGCGTGCTGATAGACGAGGTTGCCGTCGCGGTAGATCGCGAGGGTCGCGCCGGGCGTTCCCGTACGTTGCAGCACCATGTCGGCATCACTGTCGATGCGCTTGGCCAACGCCGGATCAAGACCGGGTGACGACGCCATGGCCGCCGGTGCAAGAAGTGCCAAACACCACAAGAAGCGACGCCGCATGCCTGATCCATCGGTTTGTGAAGGAAGGGGCATGCTAACCACATCGCCATGCCAGTAGCATGTACCACGACTCCCGCATGCGCTTTACCCCGCCCACCCCATGATTCGACTGCCCCTGCTCGACGCGACCAGGCCGGAGCACTTTCCTGATCCGCGCAAGGCACTGGACGATCCGAACGGCCTGCTGGCGTTCGGTGGCGACCTGTCGCCGCGCCGGCTGCTGGCGGCGTACGCGCAAGGCATCTTTCCCTGGTTCAACGAAGACGAGCCGCTGCTGTGGTGGTCACCCGATCCGCGCTGCGTGTTCCACACGGAAGCGCTTGTGCCCAACCGCAGCCTGCGCCGACGACTGGCGCAGGTGGATTGGCACGTCACCATCGATCACGCGTTTCGCGACGTGGTGGAGGCATGCGCAGCACCACGCCCCGGACAAAGCGGCACGTGGATCGTGCCAGCCATGATCGATGCCTATGCGCGGCTTCACACCATGGGTTATGCGCACAGTGTGGAAGTGTGGGAACAGGACCGCCTCGTCGGCGGCATCTACGGCATTGCCGTGGGGCGCCTGTTCTGTGGCGAATCCATGTTCAGTCGCGAAAGCGGCGGTTCACGCGTTGCCATCATGGCGCTCGCCAAAGTGCTCCGGCTGTGGGACTTCCCGTGGATCGACGCCCAGGTGACGAATTCGCACCTGTTGCAACTGGGCGCGCAGGAATACCCGCGTACGCAGTTCCTTCGCACCGTCGCCCAACTCACGCAGCTACCGGGGCAGCTTGGCAACTGGTCGTCGTTCACGCACCTGGCACAACTGACCGATTCCATTGCCGACCGCTAGGCGTTCGCGGAAACGCACCGTCACGCCATCGTGGTGATGAAGCCCCATGCGGTCAGCAGATCGTGCACGCCATTGATGGCGAACTGCACGCCAATGCATACCAGCAGGAAGCCCATCAGGCGCGCCATCGCATCGATGCCGGTTTCGCCCAGGAACCGCATGATGCGCGTCGCGCCACGAAGGCAAAGCCAGAACACCACGGCAAACAACACGATGGTGGTAAACACCACGGCGTGAACCATGGGCGTGAGCTTGCCATCGGGAATGGACGACGCCGCGCTGATGATGAAGGCAATGGTGCCCGGCCCTGTCGTGCACGGCATGGTCAACGGAATGAACGACACATCCGGCAACCGGGCGCTGGATTCCTCACCCGCCATTTCCGCCTGCACTTCGTCTTCGGCGGCGCGCGCGGGAGGAAACAGCATGCCGAAGCCGATGTAGCTGACGATCAACCCGCCCGCCAGGCGCAAACCCGGAATGGAAATGCCAAAGCCGCCGATCACCGCATTGCCTGCGTAGAAACAGATCAGCAGCACGACGGTGACGTACAGGGTGGCCCGGTTGATCTGCCGGTTGCGTTCCGCGTCGGGGTAACGCCCGGTCAATGCCAGCAATACCGTGGCACTTGTCAGTGGATTGGCGATGGGCAGCAGGCCCAGCAACCCGAAGGCAACGTAATCGAGGAATTCGATCATGAGCATCCTTTTCCGCGGCACGGCTCAAGACTAACCGGTCAAGCAGCCCTGCAGACAGCACGAACGCTCGTCAATCCACCGCCAGCTGCTCGAGCCCAACCGCCTTGATCTCGTCGTAGTGCTCAAGAAACAAGCCCACGACACTGGGGTCAAGCTGACCGCCCGCGGCATTGCGCAGGTAATCGACGACTTCCATTTCCGGCCATGCCGGCTTGTACACGCGCGGAAAGCTCAATGCATCCCACACATCCACCACGCTGAAGATGCGTGCCGCCAGCGGAATCTCTTCACCCTTGAGGCCCTGCGGATAACCCGTTCCGTCCCAGCGCTCGTGATGCGAATAGGGAATGTCGATGGCCGGACGCAGGAACGCCGTGCGCATCAACAGGTCGCGACCCAACGCCGGATGCGTGCGCATCAAGGTCATCTCGTCCGGTGTCAGCGGACCGGGCTTGATCAATACCGAATCCGGCAGCGCCAGCTTGCCGATGTCATGCAACAAGGCGCCGAACCGCACATGACGGAGCGCATCGTCCTCCATGCCGACACGGCGGGCGAGCGCCACGGTCATGCGCATCACCCGCTCGGAGTGGTCGCGTGTTTCCTTGTGGCGCACGTCCATCGCGGACACCAGCGCACGCAGCGATTGTTCGTTGCCGCTCAGCAGCAGGTGATTGAGGCGATCCATGCGCCGCACGACGCGGCCGATCAGCCAATACAGCAATGCGCCCGTGACCACCACATAAAAACAACCCTTGATGGTGTGCCAGAAGCTGAGCGTTCGCTCGTCCAGGTGAAGGGAAAGCAGCAGCCGATCGGAGAACAGCACCCACAGCAACGCCACCGATACATAGATGGCAACGATGCGAATTTGAGGTTTGACCGTCACCGCGCCTCCCATCGACGTCCACTGCACGCCCACCACGCACAGGCGGCCAGAGCATACCTGCCCTGCGCCCTGCGTACTGCGATGGCAGTCGCCGTGTTCAGGCGTCTTCCGGCTCGATCAATACATCAACGAACTGCCCTGCCCCCAATCCGGCAGCCGCTGCGTACGATTCCTCGAGCTGCAACCAGAACGTGCCGGACCGCTCGACGACGGCACCCCGGAAATCCCGTCCATTGACGCTGCCGCGCACGCGATGACCGTGGCCGCATTTCCATAGCGGCCTCGCTGGCGTGGACCATTGGCTGACTGGATCAAACGGCAGCGGCACCAGCCACGGCCGGTGGTCGCTATGTACGGTGGCGCGAAACGCTACGGCGCGATGCCTGTTCATCCCCGTCCCCCTGACGTGCCCCGGCCAAGAAGATAACGGAGGCGGGGCGTCCGGTGTGAGGGTGAATGGGTTCTTTGATCGACTGGACGTCCAAACCGGCGGTCCGCAGGGCGCCCACCCAGCTCCCGAGGGTACGGAAATACCAGGGCGCCGGCTGGCTGAAGCCCTCGCCACAGCCCACCCAGGAGCCCTCCCGCCAGCCATCGGCATAGGGCTCGATGCCGGCCATGAGGGGGTGAAGGGTCTGGATGACGAGCACACCGCCCGGCGCCAGCAACCCGGGCACGGCCGCCAGCAGCGCATCGACGGATGCGCCACCCAGCAGGGAGAAGTTGCAGACCACCACGTCGGCACGCTCCGCCAGCCTGCCAGCAGCCACGTCGTCGTAGGACGCCACGCGGAACTCGCCTCCACCCTGCATCCTGGCGGCGTCGATCAACGAAGGAATGGCGTCGATGCCGAGCACCTGCACGCCGTTGGCGGCGAGTGCGCGAGCCAGCCACCCTTCGCCGCAGCCCAGGTCGATCACCGTGCGAGGCGATTGTCCGAGCACGGCGTCAACGATGGCCTGGTCCGTCACCAGCCTGCGGCTTTCGATGCGTCCTTCGCGCACGGCGCGTTCCCACGCCTGCGCATTGTCCTGCCACGCATCGAGAATCAACGTCTCGCTGGCAGCCACGGACCGGATCAGCCCGCGCGACTGGTGTATTTGGACGCGACGTAGTTGTCGAGAATGCCGATGAACTCGTGGGCGATATTGTCGCCACGCAAGGTCATGGCCTTCTGGCCATCGATGAACACGGGAGCCGACGGCGCCTCGCCGTTGCCCGGCAGCGAAATGCCGATGTTGGCGTGCTTGGATTCACCTGGACCGTTCACCACGCAACCCATCACGGCCAGCGTAAGGTTCTCCACGCCGTCGTACTTCACGCGCCACAACGGCATCTGTTCGCGTACGTGGTCCTGCACGGTGCGCGCCAGCACCTGGAAGAACTCGCTGGTGGTGCGGCCGCAACCGGGGCAGGCCGTGACAAGCGGCGTGAAGGCGCGCAGGCCCATGGTCTGCAACAGCTCCTGCGCCACGATGACTTCGCCGGTGCGCGAGGCACCCGGTTCGGGCGTGAGCGAAATGCGGATGGTGTCGCCAATGCCTTCCTGCAGCAGCACGGAAAGCGCCGCCGAAGAAGCGGTGATGCCCTTGGAACCCATGCCGGCCTCGGTAAGGCCCAGATGCAAGGCGTAGTCGCAGCGGTCGGCGATGTCGCGATACACCGCGATCAGCTCCTGCACGCCCGACACCTTGCACGACAGAATGATGCGATCGCGCGGCAGGCCGATATCTTCAGCGCGCCTGGCCGAATCCAGCGCGGAACGGATCAATGCCTCACGCGCAACATGCGCCGCATCCCACGGTTCGGCTCGCCCGGCATTCTCGTCCATCAGCGTGGCGACCATGCTCTGGTCGAGCGAGCCCCAGTTGGCACCGATGCGCACCGGCTTGTCGTAACGCAGGGCCATCTCGATGATGGAGGCGAACTGCGCGTCCTTCTTCTTGCCAAAGCCGACGTTGCCCGGATTGATGCGGTACTTGGCCAGCGCCTCGGCGCAGGCAGGCTCCGCTTCCAGCAGCTGATGACCGTTGTAGTGGAAGTCGCCAATGATCGGCACGTCCACGCCCATCATGGCGAGCTTGTCGCGGATGCGCGGCACCGCGGCGGCGGCAGCCGGCGTATTCACGGTAATGCGGACCAGCTCCGAGCCGGCGCGCGCCAGTTCGGCGATCTGCTTGGCAGTACTGGCCGGGTCTTCCGTATCCGTATTGGTCATCGACTGCACCACGATGGGTGCACCGCCACCCACCGTGATCTTGCCGATCTTGACGCCGACACTGGGACGGCGCGGGGCGGAATGGGCGTGACGCGGAGAAGAAGTGGTGTCGCTCATGAGGGGATCGCGCTTGAAGGGACGGCAACGGACGAAAGGATACCCGAAGCGCCCTGCACGCCCTAACACGCGTCGCACCGCGCCGCGCGATGCGGCAAAACCGCACATTGGAACCACTCCTGCTTCTTGAACGAGGATCATGAAGCCATCCCCACGATGGACCCTGGAGTTCCCCATGCTTCACACCTCCTGCCAGGACGGCACCCCGCGCATGGCGCCCTCCACCTCCTGCGCCGGCTGCGGTCACGCGGCCGTCTGCCAGGCCAGCGGCTATGACCGCCCGGAACTGTCAGGATTGCGTCATATAGCTGAACGCGTGGGCCCGCTGCGTACCGGCGAATACCTGTATCGCCCCATGTCGCCGTTCCGCGCGCTCTACGCGGTACAGACCGGCATGGCCAAGACGGTGGCCGTGGATGTGGCCGGGCGCGAACAGGTACTGGCGTTCCACTTGCCGGGCGAAGTGATTGGCCTGGACGCGATGGAACGCGAGATTCACGACAACGCCGTCGTGGCACTGGGCAAGACGCAGTTCTGCCGTTTCCCCTATACCGCCGTACGGCAGGTCTCCCAGCAGCAGCCGGACGTGCCGTGGCATCTGGTGCAATCGGCAAGCCAGCGGATTTCGCGCCTGCAGCTGAGCAGCGGCAACTACATGGCGGAGGAGCGCTTCGCGGCATTCCTGGTCGACCTGCGCGATCGCCGTGCGGTGCTTGGCCTTCCCGCGGATTACCTGCCGCTACCCATGTCGCGTGCCGACATCGGCAACCATCTTCGCCTGACCACGGAAACCGTCAGCCGTCTGCTGGGCCGCTTCCGTCAGCGCGGCTGGGTTCGTGCGGATCGCGAAGGCCTGCACGTACTCGACTTGCCGGCCCTGCGCGAACAGGGCGCCTCATTGCTGCTGCACTGAGGCGCTACACCGCGTTCGTCCTGCGCAGCGCGGCTTTCAGCAGGCGCTGCAGCAGGCGGTCGCGGATGCCGTGCGGGTGCGTGAGATCCATGCGAGCCAAGGCCTCGTCCTCACCACTCACGGCATCGCCGGGCGCCAGCATGGCCTTGAGGATGTCGGACTTTCCCCGCCAGCTGGTGCCACGCTGCTTGAGCCAGTTGAGTGCCGGAAGCAGTCGTTGCTCCACCTCGGTGAAATCGCTGCCGAACGGAAACGCGGGCAGCTGCCCCTTGGATTGCCAGGGCGCCAATGCTTCCCGCAGTTGCTCCGGCCGGTTATTGCGCCAGCGCTCGGGCACCTGGAAATCCGCGGCCAGCTTGCCGTGCGACTTGGCCTCCGCGCACAGCGCATCGATGAAGCGTGCATCGGTAATGGACAGCATCGCCTCGATGCATTCGCTGTCGGTCTTGCCGCGCAAATCGGCCACGCCGTATTCGGTAACAAACAAGTCGCGCAGATGGCGCGGAATGGTGGTGTGCCCGTAGTTCCAGCGGATGTTCGTCTCGACGCCACCACGCCCCTGCCGCGTGGAACGAAGCAACAGGATGGATCGGCCGTCCGCCAGCTCGTGGGCCATTGCCACGAAGTTGTATTGCCCACCCACGCCGCTCACCACCTCACCGTCCTCCAATCCATCGGAAACGGCGGAGCCCAGCAGCGTGGCCATCATGCAGGTGTTGAAGAAGCGTGCGCCGCGCCGCTGCAACGTGGCCAGCATCTGGTGATCGCCATACAGCTGGTTGACGTTGGAGACACGGCACATGTCCAGCGCGTCCGGATCGGCAGCGTCCAGCTCGCCAATCCACCGGTACAGCTCGTGCGAGCCCAGGAAGAACGCGCCGCGAAGGTAGTGCCCGCCGGGGGTTTCCGGGGAGATGCGGCCACTGGCTGCGGCGCGCTCCAGCGCCATGTTGTCCCACGCACGACGCTTGAGGATGCCTGCGCGTTGCAGGTGCATGAAGCCGTCCATCACCATTTCGCTGGCGCCGTAGAGACCCGCGCGAAGTGGCGCCAGGCCACCCAGTCGCGCGGCCAGCGCATGCGTTCCGCCGCGCGGGTCCAGCGCGACCAGCGCACGACGCCACTGCGTGTTGTCTTCCTGCCGCCAGCGCAACCCGTAAACCAGCGCGTCGGACAACGCGCCGATGCCGATCTGCAGGCAACCGCCATCGCGCACCAGCGCGCTGGCATGGATACCTAGCGCGTATTCGGTCACATCGATCGGCTGACGGGGCACGGCGAACAACGGCGGCGCCTTTTCCGTGCGCAGTTCGACATCGAAGTAATCGCTCTTCACCTCGGCGTGCCCGGTGATGTACGGCAGGTCCGGATGCACCACCGCCACGCACAGTGGCCGGGGCTTGCCGGCCTGCACCACGCGGTCGATGAAGTCGAAGGTAAGGTCGGGGTTGCACGAAAGGCTGTAACGCACGCCATCGGGCGTTTCACGACGCGCCACGAGCTGCACGAGCAGGTTGATGTCCTGCACGGCAAGGTCGCGCGCCACGTGCGTGTAGTTCTGGCTGATGTAGTTGCGCTGCGCACTGCCCGAATGCAGCAACGCGCCGGACTGCATGTAGAACTCGTGCACCGCCACGTTCGACGGTAACTGGTTGCGTGCCTGGTCGATGGCGTATTCGGGGTCCACCGCATCGACGCCGAAATGGCGCTCTACGAACGGACCAACGAATCGCGCCTCCAGGCCCGGTGCGGGCCGGGGCCGTGTCAGCGACAGCGCCGTATAAAGCGCGAGCGAACGGGACGTGTCGGCGCGGGTCAGCCGGTAGATCGCATTGAGCAGGTCATGCGGCTTGCCCAAGCCAAGCGGCGCGGCCACGCGCAGATCCGGGCCGATGCGTTCGGCAATCTGCTGGGCGCAGGTGTCGGCGTCGGTGTGACATTGCTCAGGTGACATGGAGCCCGCATGACCGTGACGATGCCGCGTATTGGAGACATGCCCCAAGTGAATACGGCTTGAAGACGCCCCGAAGCCATGTCCTACACTCAGGCCATGAGCCAACCCGCCGCATCCACCCACGCCCGCCTTCTCGCCGAACAGGCATTGAGCCGCGCCGCCGGCGCACCGCTGCTTTCCGGCAACCACGTTGAGCTGCTGATCGATGCCGCCGCCCACTACGAGGCATGGCTGGCAGCCATCCGGGGTGCGCGCGAGCGCGTGCTGCTGGAGAACTACATCATCCGCGACGACGACGTGGGCCGCGAATTTCGTGCCGCCTTGGTGGAATGCGCGCAGCGTGGCGTGTTTGTCGCGGTGGTGTACGACTGGCTGGGCTGCAAGGGCCAATCCCGCGACCGCTTCTGGGCACCCTTGCGTGCCGCTGGCGGCCAGGTGCGCGCGTTCAACCCGCCGCAGTTCGGGCAGCCGTTTGGCTGGGTGAGTCGCGACCACCGCAAGCTATTGGTGGTCGACGGAACTCACGGGTTCCTTTCCGGTGTATGCATCAGCGAAAAGTGGCTGGGCGATGCGTCACGCAACGTGGCGCCCTGGCGGGATACCGGTGTCGCCCTGCATGGCCCCGCCGTGGCCGAGCTGGAGCTGGCATTTGTCGAAAGCTGGGGAAGCATTGGTACGCCGCTGCCGCCCTTGCCGGCCATGGCATCCCAGGAGGAAGCGGGTACGGTCGCGCTGCGCGTGATTGCGACTCAACCAGCCACCGCAGGCATGTACCGGCTCGATCAACTGATCGCCGCCATGGCACGCAAGACGCTGTGGCTTACCGATGCGTATTTCATCGGCGTGGCGCCCTACGTGCAGGCACTGGCCGCCGCTTCGCGCGATGGCGTGGATGTGCGCCTGCTAGTACCTGGCAGCAGCGATATCCCGGCGGTGGCGGGCATGTCCCGCTCGGGTTACCGGCCCCTATTGAAGGCTGGCATCCGCGTGTTCGAGTGGAACGGCTCCATGCTCCACGCGAAAACGGCCGTCGCCGACGGACTGTGGGCGCGTGTCGGGTCATCGAACCTCAACATCGCCAGCTGGTTGAGCAATCGCGAGATCGATGTGGCGGTGGAAGACACAGGCTTCGCCAACCAGCTGGCCGCGCAGTACGAACGCGACCTGGAGAACGCCACCGAGATCGTGCTCGCCCCGGGCCGCTGGCGCCGCCATGCCGACCACGTGCAAAGCAACACCCCGCCACCGCAGCGCGCGCGCCACGTCGGCGGCAGCTCGGGCCGCGCGGCGGCAGGTGCGCTGCGCATCGCCAACACGGTAGGCGCAGCACTCACCGATCGCCGCGTGCTTGGCGACACCGCGACGATGCCACTGGTGATCGGCACGGTCGCCCTGGCGGCGCTCGCCGTGGTCGCCATCCTCTGGCCCGCCGTCATCGGGTGGCCTATCGCCGTGCTGGCGTCGTGGTTCGCGCTGAATTTCGGTGCGCGTGCCTGGCGACTGCGCCAACGCTTCCGACAGCAGGTGAACGAGCTGGACGATCCCGCCTGAGCGGCAATCAATCAATAAATACAGTCAGATAGCCGTCATGCCTTAGGTCGTGACTGCGCTTGATGGGCCAAGCAGATGTAATCCCAGCATTCGACCGACGAATCTCATGATAGGCTCCGTCCTTCATGCGCTCGCCCGACGACTACAGCAACGACCAGGCCGGTCCGCCGCCGCGCCAGATCCTGACGCCCAGTACGCTCAACCGACTGGTGCGGGATCTGCTGGAAGACGCGCTGCCGCTGATCTGGATCGAAGGTGAGCTGTCCAACGTGGCGCGCCCTGCCTCGGGGCATATCTATTTCACGCTGAAGGACGCCGGCGCCCAGGTGCGCTGCGCCATGTTCCGTCCCAAGAGCACCTGGCTGAAGTTCCGCCCGGCGGACGGCATGCATGTACTCGTCCGCGCCCGTGTGGGTCTGTACGAACCGCGCGGCGAATTCCAGCTGGTGGCCGAACACATGGAGCCGGCGGGCGAAGGCGCGCTGCAGCGCGAATTCGAACAGCTCAAGGCGCGACTGGAAGCGGAAGGCCTGTTCGATCCCGAGCGAAAGCGTGCCCTGCCCCGCTATGCACGACGCATCGGCGTGATCACGTCGGCCACCGGCGCTGCTATCCGCGACGTGCTCAGCGTGATGGAACGCCGCTGGCCGCTGGCGGAAGTCGAAGTATTGCCCGTACCCGTGCAAGGCCGCGAGGCGCCGCCGGCCATCGTGCAGATGTTGCGCAAGGCGTCGGCCAGCGGCAGGTACGACGTGCTGCTGCTGACGCGCGGCGGTGGCTCGCTGGAAGATCTCTGGGCGTTCAACGACGAACAGGTGGCGCGAGCCATCCACGCAAGCGCGGTGCCCGTGGTATCGGCCGTGGGCCATGAGATCGATTTCAGCATCGCGGATTTTGTCGCGGACCTGCGCGCACCCACACCCTCCGCTGCAGCCGAACTCCTGGTACCGGACGCCGCAGCCCTTCGTCGTCACTTGCACCAACTTCAACAACGACTGGTGACACTGGAGCAGCGACGCCTGCAGGCCCGCATCCAGCGCGTGGATCATCTGTTCGCACGGCTGCAGGCCCAACGCCCGCAAGCTCGCCTGACACGCGACCGCGAACGCCTGACGCATCTTCAGCGTCGATTGCTCGGCGTGCAGCGCGAACAGACGCAACAGCGACGCAGCCAACTCGAACGCGCCCATGCGCGACTCGTTGCACAACACCCGCGCTTGCGGTTGATGCTGCTGAAACGCCAGCTTGCCGAATTGAACCAGCGCCTGCGCAACACCATCGAGCGCAAGGTGGAACGCGACCGCCTTACCTTGCAGCAAACGGGTCGTGCGCTGCACGCCATCAGTCCGCTCGCCACCCTGGAACGCGGCTACTCAATCCTGTTCGATGCCAACGGCAAGGTCGTGCGCTCCGCGCAAGGTGTCGATGAAGGCACGCCGCTGCGTGCCCGCCTCGCCGATGGCGAGCTGCCGCTGGTGGTAACCCCCAAGCGTTCCTCGCCGAAGAGCTAGTGCGACGCAGGGGCATCGCAGCTCACGCGGCGTGAACGATGCCTATCGCATGCTGCAAGCTTACCTGCGAGGAGCCAGGCATGAAGGCAGCGCAACTGTTCGTAAAGGCTCTGGAAGCCGAAGGCGTGCATCGCATTTTCGGCGTACCAGGCGAAGAAAACCTGGACTTTGTCGAAGCGCTGCGCGACTCCCCCATCGAACTCATCGTGACCCGCCACGAACAGGCCGCCGGCTTCATGGCGGCCACTTGGGGACGGCTCACCGGCGAAGCCGGCGTGGCGCTTTCCACCCTGGGGCCCGGCGCCACCAATCTGGTCACCGCCGCCGCTTACGCGCAGCTCGGCGCGATGCCCATGCTGATGATCACCGGGCAGAAGCCCATACGCGAACACAAGCAGGGCCTGTTCCAGCTGGTCGACGTGGTCGACATGATGCAGCCGCTGACGAAGTACACGCGGCAGATCGTGTCGGCCTCCACCATCCCGGCCCGCATTCGCGAGGCGTTCCGTCGTGCGGAGGAAGAACGCCCCGGCGCCGTGCACCTGGAGCTACCGGAAGACATTGCGCGCGATACGGTGGAAGAAGCCATCCTGCTGCCCACCGAATACGCGCGACGCCCCGCACCGGACGACGCCGCGCTGGTGCAGGCCGCCGAGGCCATCAGCCGCGCCAGGCATCCCATCCTCATGATCGGCGCCGCCGCCAACCGGCAACGCACCACCGTGGCGCTGCGCGATTTCGTCGACAAACTCGGCATCCCGTTCTTCACCACGCAAATGGGCAAAGGCGTCATCGACGAGGATCACCCGCTGTGGCTCGGCAATGCAGCACTCTCCGATGGCGACTTCGTGCATCGCGCGATCGACGCGGCGGACGTGATCATCAATGCAGGCCATGACGTGGTGGAGAAACCGCCCTTCCTCATGCGCAAGGGACGACGCACGGTCATCCACATCAACTTCTCCAGCGCGGAAGTGGACGCCGTGTACTTTCCGCAGATCGAAGTGGTGGGCGACATCGCCCATACCATCGAGCGCCTGACCGATGCGCTGCAAGCGCAGGCGCACTGGAACTTCAGCTATTTCGATCGCGTGCGCAACGCCTTTCACGAGCAACTGAAGTTCCACGCGCGCGATGATCGCTTCCCGATGCACCCCGTGCGCATCGTGGACGACACGCGCCGCTTCATGCCCGACGACGGCGTGCTGTGCCTGGACAACGGCATGTACAAGATCTGGTATGCGCGCTACTACCGCGCACGCCAGGCCAACACCGTGCTACTGGACAACGCGCTCGCCACCATGGGCGCAGGCCTTCCCTCCGCCATGGCGGCGAAGATGGTCTACCCCGAGCGCAAGGTGCTGGCCATCTGCGGCGACGGTGGCTTCATGATGAACGCGCAGGAGCTGGAGACCGCCGTGCGCCTGAAGCTGGATCTGGTGATCCTGCTGTTGCACGACGATGCCTACGGCATGATCCGATGGAAGCAGGCCGAAATGGGCTATGCCGACTTCGGCATGGTGTTCGGCAACCCTGATTTCGTGAAGTTCGCCGAAGCGCACGGCGCGCACGGGCACCGCCCTGGCAGCGCCGATGAATTCCTGCCCACGCTGGAACGCGCATTCAATGCCGGCGGCGTGCATCTGATCGATCTGGCCATCGACTATTCCGATAACCACCGCATCCTCAACGAAGAGATACCGCGGCTCAGTGCAGCCGTCTGACCGCTTACGCCCGGAGCCATCCATGCTTGCCAAGAGTTACCCCTACTACCTTGCCAACCAGCCACAGACGTCCAAGGAAACCATGGACGTGCTGGACAAGTTCAGCGGCAAGGTAGCCACCAAGGTGGCCGTGCCCGATGCGAAGGCCACCGAAAAGGCCATTGCCGCCGCGGTGAAAGCCACCGTTCCCATGCGCGAATTCAAGCCCTGGGCAAGGCAGCAGGTGCTGCAGCATTGCGCCGAGCGCTTCAAGGAGCGTCGCGAAGAACTGGCCTATGCGCTGTGCGTGGAGGCGGGCAAGCCCATCAAGGATTCGGATGGCGAAGTCACGCGCCTGATCGAAACCTTCACCATCGCCGCCGAGGAAGCGGTGCGCACCAACGGTGAAACCATCAACCTGGAAATCGCCAAGCGATTGGACGGCTATCATGGCTACACCAAGCGCGTGCCGCTGGGCCCCGTGTCGTTCATCACGCCGTTCAACTTTCCGTTGAACCTTGTCGCCCACAAGGTGGCACCAGCTATCGCCGCGGGCTGCCCGTTCGTACTGAAGCCCGCCGAGCGCACGCCGATTGGCGCATTGATCATCGGCGAGGTGCTGGCCGAAACCGACCTGCCCAAGGGCGCGTTCTCCGTGCTCACGCTCGATGGCAAGCACGCCAACCCACTGGTGGAAGATCCGCGCTTCAAGCTGCTGTCGTTTACCGGCAGCCAGATTGGCTGGGACTTGAAGACGCGTGCCGGCCACAAGAAGGTGACACTGGAGCTGGGTGGAAACGCAGCGTGCATCATCGATGCCGACCAGGCACCGAAGCTGGATTACGTGATCGATCGCCTGGTGTTCGGCGCGTTTTATCAATCGGGCCAAAGCTGCATCAGCGTGCAACGTATTTATGTGCACGAGTCGCTGTACGACGAACTGAAGAAGCGCCTGGTCAGCGCGGTGAAGAAGCTCAAGGCAGGTGACCCCAAGAAGAAGGACACCTTCCTCGGCCCCATGATCGACGAAGCCGCCGCCGAACGCCTGCACGGCTGGATCGAAGATGCACGCAAGGGTGGCGGCAAGGTGTTGTGCGGCGGCAAGCGCAGCGGCGCCATGCTGGAAGCCACGTTGATGGAAAACGTGCCCACGGACGCCAAGGCCAACCGCATGGAAGCCTTCGGCCCGTTCGCCCTGCTCGCACCGTTCAAGACCTTCGACGACGTGGTCGCCATGGTCAACGACTCTGATTACGGCCTGCAGGCCGGCATCTTCACCGACAGCCTGTCCAACGCCATGCGCGCCTGGAACGAACTGGACCAGGGTGGCGTGGTAGTGAACGACGTCCCCAGCTTCCGCGTGGACAACATGCCGTATGGCGGCGTGAAGCTGTCCGGCATTGGTCGCGAAGGAGTACGCTGGGCGATTGAGGACATGACAGAACTGCGTCTCATGGTGATGCGCGAGCGCTGATTCCGTCACCGGAATCGCCAGCCCAAAGGCCTGTTACATAGCCGTAGCAGGCCCCCTGGGACCGCCCCTGGCTTGTCACCTTTCTGTCTTGCGCGGGTGTTTAGCTTGCGCGAGACCGACCATGAGGGCATGTCATGCAGACCGAAGCCGCTGTCGTCTCCACCGCACCATCACGCCCGGGATCCGGTCGCATCTTTGCCCTTGTCTTTGGTGTGATCCTGCTGATTGGCGCGGGTTACGCTGGCCTGCATCTCGTGCAAGATCTTTCGGCCGTCCGTGCCCAGTCCATTGGCCCCTTCGTATTGCTGGGCGTCGCACTGCTGATTGCGCTGGCCTTCGAATTCGTCAACGGCTTTCATGACACCGCCAACGCGGTGGCCACGGTGATCTACACCAACTCCATGCCGGCCAACCTGGCAGTGATCTGGTCGGGTGCCTTCAACTTTCTCGGCGTGCTGCTTTCTTCCGGCGCGGTGGCCTTTACCGTGGTGTCGCTGCTGCCGGTGGAACTGATCCTGCAGGTGGGTGGGCAGGCCGGCTTTGCCATGGTGTTCGCTCTGTTGATCGCGGCGATCCTGTGGAACCTTGGCACCTGGTATTTCGGCCTGCCCAATTCCTCCTCGCACACGTTGATCGGTTCGATCATCGGCGTAGGCCTGGCCAACCAGCTGATCTCGGAACACACCGGCACCAGCGGCGTGAACTGGGATGCCGCGATGGGCGTGTTCCGCGGCCTCGTGTTCTCCCCCATCGCCGGTTTCCTGCTGGCCGGTCTTTTGATGCTGCTGCTGAAAACGCTGGTGAAGATCCCCGCGCTTTACCGCGCACCAGAAGGCAAGAAGCCGCCGCCGTGGCCCATCCGCGCCCTGTTGGTGCTGACCTGCACGGGCGTGAGCTTCAGCCACGGCTCCAACGACGGCCAGAAGGGCATGGGCCTGATCATGCTCATCCTGATCGGCACGGTGCCCACGGCGTATGCATTGAATGGCGCCGTTTCCGGCGGCCAGGTAAAGACGTTCCACCAGGTGTCGGTGGATGCGCAACACGTGCTTAGCAGCCTGCCCGGCAACGCGACGTTCGACGGCGACCCGCGCGCCACCGTCACTGCCGCCGTGCAGCAGCGCACGGCGCAGGCCACCACCGCACCGGCACTGGCCCTGCTGATCGGCGACATCAATCGTCAGGTGGGCGATCGTCCCTCGCTGAAGTCGGTGCCGCCGGAGCAGATGGGCAACGTGCGCAATGACATTTACCTTGCCAACGCGGCGATTCCGCTGGTTCTGGCGGAACCGGGCCTCAGCAAGGAGCAGACCGCCACGCTCACCAGCTGGCGCGGCCTTGGCACGCAGGCCATCCAGTTCATTCCGCCGTGGGTGAAGGTGGCCGTGGCGCTCGCGCTGGGCCTGGGCACCATGGTGGGCTGGAAGCGCATCGTGGTGACGGTGGGCGAAAAGATCGGCAAGGAACACCTGACCTACGCGCAGGGCGCATCCGCCGAACTGGTGGCCATGAGCCTGATCCAGGCCGCCGACATGTACCACCTGCCAGTCAGCACCACCCATGTGCTTACCTCCGGCGTGGCCGGCACCATGGCGGCGAATGGCTCGGGCCTGCAATGGTCCACCGTGCGCAACCTGCTGATGGCATGGGTGCTGACCCTGCCCGCCTCCATCCTGCTGGCCGGCGGTCTCTATATTGTCCTCCGCCACCTCTTCTAAGCGTTAGACGGAGCGGGCGCCCCGGCGCGCGCCCGGGATCGCTGGCGAACGGCAGCAGCGGGCCGGTTGAGCGGTCATCTTCACGCGCCTCTTGTAGCGTCGCGTCTCAGGCTATTGTTCAATCATGTCGCCCGCCCATGCGGGATTTAGCCGTCGCGTCCCTACAAGGAGCTTGCCGGATGCACGCAAAGACCGCCCTTTGGCTTGCGGCGCTGTTGTTGACCACCTCTGCGCTTGCGCAACAGGCACCTGTTTCATCCAGCACGGCGCCCGCGCCGGCAGCACCTGCGCGCGCGGTGGATCTGCAGACCATCACCGTCCGTGGCGAACAGCCCGGACCGGCCCTGTGGCAAGTGCGTCGCGGCGATCATGTGCTGTGGATCATCGGCACCATGTCGCCGCTGCCCAAACATGCCGAGTGGCAGTGGACCAAGCTTGAAGCGGCACTGGGCCGTTCCACCGAGCTGCTGGAAGCGCCATCGGCCCGTTTGAGGATGCCGCCCAGCCTGTTTTCGCGCCTCGCGCTGCAGCCGTCGGCCAAGCTCAATCCGGGCGGCGCCACGCTGCAGCACCTGCTGCCACCGGATATGTACCAGCGCTGGCTCGTACTGCGTCACCAATACCTTGGCGATGACGATGCACTGGAATTTCAGCGCCCCATCATCGTCGCCCAGCAGCTCTACGAAAAGGCCATGGCCGCCGAGGACCTCACCAACGATGTCGACCTGGAAAGCATCGTGGAAAGGCTGGCGCGCAAGCACGGCACGCGACTGATCGGCGTGCGCTACGAGTTGCTGATCACCCACGCTCCACCCACCAAGACCGCCGACCAGGACCAGCAACAGGGCATCGCCTGCCTGGACGAAACCATGCACATGGTGGAAAACGACCTGCCCAAGCTCACCCAGCGCGCCAATGCATGGGCCACCGGCGACATGAAGACCCTGCAGGAACTGATGCCGCAGAAACGCTACGAGCCGTGCATCGTGGCAGCCATCAATGGCGATTTCGAACACCAGCTCAATATTCCGGACTTGCCGCAGCGCATCGAGGCGGCATGGATGGATGCCGCCGAACAAGCCATGGTCCGCAACCGCAGCACCGTGGCCATCCTGTCGATCGATCAACTGCTTTCGTCCGACGGCTACCTGGCGAAGCTCAAGGCCCGCGGATTCACCGTGCGCTCGCCCGACGAAATCCAGTAACGCCGTCCAGCCGTCCAAAACAAAGGCCGCGCCTCTTTCGAAGCGCGGCCTTTTGCTATCCAGCAATGACTGCTTACTTGGTGGAACCGTACAGTGCCGCCGCATCCGACTTGAACGACTCGGCGCTGCCCGGACGGCTGTAGAACATGTGGCCGCCCGGATACACCGAGAGCTTCACGCGCTGTGCCTGGCCGAACGTCGGCATCTGGTCGATGATCAGGCGCGAGGTGAAGAACGGGCACGACAGGTCGTTGTAACCGTGCACGATCAGCACCTTCATGTTCGGATCGTTGCCGATCGCCTTGCGCAGGTCAGCCACCGGCTTGTCATCGGCGTTGCCACGATCCCAGGCCTTGTTGACGGCGTAGGACAGCGCTTCGTAATGCGCATCCGTCTTCCAGCCCACTTCACGCGTCACGAAATCCACCATGGCGCTGGTGGTCGGTGCGAGCAGCGCTTCGAGGATCGGGTCGCCGGACTGGCGATCGGCCGAGCCAGGGAACGGATCGAACGCGGTGACGTTGGAGTCGTAAACGCTGCCGATCTTCTTCTCGTTGCGATGCACTTCGCGCAGGAAGGTGCCGATGTCGACACGACCATCCACGCGCGACACCACCGCCGGATCGAGGCCGGTGTACGCGGAAACCTTCTGCACGATGCGGCCCGTGGCACCCGGGTCGGAACGGCCTGCGAGGAAATCGGTGACGAACTGCGTGCGCACGTAGTTCTCGACATCCGTCATGGCTGCCGGCGTCAGTCTGCCCTGGCTTTCCAGGTGCGCGGCAGTCATCGACGGCAGGTTGATCATCCACGGCAACGGGGACAGCCCGTCGCCGTCGCCAATAGCGGCCGGATCGAGATACGGCGACACCATCACCAGGCCATTCACGCCCACGCCCATGCGCGTCTGCAGTTCATAAGCGATGCGCGGCGCGCGATAGCCGCCGTAGCTTTCGCCCATCACGTACTTGGGTGCGCGCAGGCGGCCGTTCTTCACCAGCCAGTCGTACACCACGCGCGAGAGGTACTTGATGTCGGCCTCGGTGGAATAGAAATCCTTCTTGGTCTGCTCGTCGTCTTCCAGCGAGCGCGAGAAGCCGGTGCCGACCGGATCGATGAACACCAGGTCGCTCATGTCGAGCCAGGTGTTGGGGTTGTCCTTGGTCACCGCGGCATCGGAAGGCGCATCGCCGTCCACGCCGAACTGGATGCGCTTGGGACCGATGGCGCCCATGTTGAGATACACCGACGATGCGCCGGGGCCGCCGTTGAAGGCGAACGTCACCGGGCGATGCGGATCGCTGCCCGGGACCACATAAGCGGTGTAGACGACATCGGCGATCTTCTTGCCCTTGTCGTTGCGCACGGTAATGGTGCCCACCGTGGCCTCGTAGGACACCGTGCGGCCACCGACGCGCACGCTCTGCTTGATGGTCTTGTCCGCCGGCAGCGGGGGCAGCTCGCCATCGGACTTCTTGTCGGCAGCCTCGGCCGCTGGCTTGGCATCCTTGCCTTCAGCGGCCATCGCCGCCCAGGGAGACAGCGCCACGCCCAATGCAAACACCGCCGCACACCACGCGGCACCACGCCCCACGCGGGCGGCACGACCTCGAACAGGCAGAACAGGATTCATCGACACTCTCACGCAAAGATCCACGGGAATCGGCCCACGGCAACGCGCGGGCGAAACGGCATAGATGAGGCAAGCGGCGAAACGCCACCAGTGCCGTAAGACAGGGGCAGGACCTTGCGACCGCCCCGGCAAACGCCCCGCGTCACGCCACCGGCGTGGCCACGACGTCGCCCTTGGGCCGCGCACCCATGATCACCAGCCACAGCACGAAGGCGACTTCGCCCAGCTGCAACGGAAAGGCCAGCTTGTCGATGATGTCTTCATAGGCTGGAAACACCACGCCTGACACGCACAGCGCCAGGTAGGCCAGACCATTGAGGATCAACCAGTAGCCCAGGAAACGCGGCAGGAAGCGCGAACGAATCACCAGCAGCGCCAGCGGAAACAGCCACAGGCCCCAGAACATTTCCGCGCAGGAAATCATTTCCCCGTGCAGGCGCAGGAACAGCGCCGCCAATGCGTTTCGCTGGGCCGGCTCAAAAGAAGCAAACAGATCGTTGCCCTGCACGACAAGAAGCGCCGCGGCGTCGTTGAGCACGTTGAAGAAATACAGTGGCGTATCCATGAAACCGAGCACGAACATCAGTGCCGCCAGTTTCTTGTCCACCCCCTTGAACAGGTGATAGAGGGTAAAGGTGAGGAACAGGCTGATCACGCCCGTGACCAGGTCACCGAACATGCCGAAGCGGAACAGCAGTTCGTGCGTCGCGATGTTGCCTACCGTCGCCGCGGGATCGCCATGGACGAAAAGCTTGCCGGGGATATAGATGAGTCGAAATGGCGCAACCAAAGTCAGCGCCAGATAGATCAAGCCTGCGATACGTGCATCCCGCTTGAGCGATGACATGGCCATTCCCTCCGGTACGCAACGAGTGTGTCACCCCATCGACAACCCGCCTACTGTCACCCGCCCACGACCTTTCCCGCAAGAATGACCTTTGGGTCACACCGCCTGCGGGCGTCAATGCATCGCGCCGCGAGCGCCTCGCGCCTTGCGCCGCGGCCGCCACCGCGCCAGATGACGTGGCACGACCAGGCGCACACGCGTACCACCTTCGGCCGGGCATACGTGCATCAGGTGCGCACCGATGCGCGCTGCTCGCTCGCGCATTCCCGCCATGCCCCAGTGCCCGGCGCGGCCACCGGCAGCCAGTACGTCCTCGTCGATGCCACGGCCGTTGTCGCGCACCACGACTTCCAGGCTGCGCCGCCAGTGGCGGATATGCACCCGCACTTCGCTGCCCTCGGCGTGCACGAAGGCGTTGCGCAACGCCTCGCGTCCAATCTCGATGACTTCGCGCATGATGTCCGCGTGCACGGGCAGTGGCTTCCCTTCCTCGTCGAGGAAGAACATGGCGGGAAAGGTGAATGCGTAGTCATTGCCTGCAATACGCAACGCGTCGGCAAGATCGGCAGGTGGTGCATCGTGCTGGCGCAGCGTGACGATACGATCGCGGCCGTCCATGATCATCTCGCGCGCATGCGCCGTGGCCGTGCGCATTTCCTGGCGGCGATGCGGCGGCAGCGACTCATCGCCCGACCACACCTGCAAGCGCAGCAAGAGGCCCTGCACACTCTGCAGAAGCGTGTCATGCAGCTCGCGCGCGATGCGCTCGCGTTCCCCGTGCAGCGCCTCCAGCCTGACACGCAGGGTTTCCTGCGCGCTACGCATCCGCGCCAGATACGCCAGCCACATCATCACGAGTATCAGGAGCACGCAGACGATCCTGAAGGCGGTGGTCTGGTACCAGGCTGGCAGGATGGCAAACGCAAACTGCGCGTCGCCCTTGCTCACCACGCCGTCTTCATTGATCGCCCGAACAAGGAATCGATAGCTGCCCGGTTCCAGGTTGGTATAGAACGCCGTGCGGCGACGGCCGGCATCCTGCCAATCATCGTCCACGCCTTCCAGGCGATAAAAGAAACGCGTGCGCTGGGCATTGGTCAGCGATGCCGCCGAGTATCGAAACTCCACGCGGCGCGTCAACGCCGGCAATTGCACGACGCCGCGTGCCGCATGATGAAAATCGCCACTGGCGATGTCGTCGATCACCACGGTGGGCGGCGTGGTATTTCGCATGATCTTCTGCGGGTCCAGCCACGCGACCGACGAGGTGGTGGTGAACCACAGTTTTCCATCGGCCCCCTCCACCAGCGACGGCAGCGGGCGCATGAGATCGGGCGAGCCAATGCGCCCATCGTCATGGCCGAAATACTGGAAAGGCACTGCCCGCGTCGCGCCCGCACGTGCCACGGCCATGTCCGCAGCCGCGATGCGATAGGCGCCATCCAGGCCACTGAGCCAGAGGTCGCCACTGGCGGTCTCCACGATGCCCGTGATGCCGCGAAAATGCTCGCCACCCTCGCCACTCCAGGTGACGAAGCGGCCACCCTCAAGGCCTTGCACGCCGTCATCGCCACCGACCCATACATGACCACCGCGCATGCCCAGTGCCATCGGATTGCCCACGGACAGGCCCTGGGCTGACCCGAATCGGGTCATGCCATGGGAGTCGACTTTCAGCAGCACATTGTGTGGATAGGCAAACCACAGGCTGCCCTGCCCGTCATTGAGCATGCGCGTAGGCGGACCCACGGGGAACGCGTTGCCTGTTTCCTTGCTCCAGTCGCCATCCTTCCATCGATACAGACCGAACGCCGATGCCGACACCCAAAGCGTCCCCTCATCGTCAAACGCCAAGGACTGGAAACGCGTCCCCACGCTCTTGAGGTCCTCAGGCAAGGGGATGGACTCAACGCGGCCGTGGCGATACACCGATAGCCCGCGAATGCCGGCCATCCACACGCCACCATCGCGATCCCGCGTCATCGTGGTGACGGTGTCCGGCAGACCGACAAGCGTGTCGAGGGCGTGCCCATCCGTGCTCACGGGCGGAAACCAGAATCGGGTAATGACGACGCGATTGCCCTCGCCGCGCTCAACCGCCGGTGACTGCAGCACCTCGGAGAACGTCACGGGGCGCAACTTGGACGCCCGGAACTGGTCGACACCGCCATCCGTCAGTGCCCACACGTTGCCGGAACGATCCTCGAAGAACTCATGCACCCGGTTGGACGTAAGGCCGTCCACCTGGGAAAACCGCTCGGTGATGCGATGGGTCTGCCCATTCGCGTCTTTCAACCAGCGATGCCGCTCGAAGCCCTTGTCGGTGCCCAGCCAGAACGCGCCGGAGGAATCCACAAAGCCATTGCCATCCGTATCGGCGTGGTAGCTGCGCACCGGTTGCCCCAGTCGCTCGCGCCCCTGCTGCAAGGCCTGATCGTGGTCCATCCGCTGAAAACGCGTTGTGCCCGGGTCCAGGTGCCACGCACCCGCGACGTCGAGAATCCACAGCACGCCCTGGTTCAACATCATGCTTTCGGGCTGATGGCCACCGTATCCTTCGGCCTCGCCCACGGGTTGCCAGCGCCCATCCACCAGGCGCGCCACGCCCGAGGTCGTGGCGATCCACAGACGGCCGTCGGGCGCGCGAAGAATCGAGAACAGCGACCCGTCGGGAATGCCCTCGCCTGCCTCGATGGTGTTGACGGCATCGCCCTGCACATGGCTCAGGCCGCCCAATCGATAACCCACCCACAGGCCATCCTGTGCATCGCTGTACAGCGCGAGTATCTGCCGCTGCGGAAGCCGTCCTGCATACGGCGCTTCGAAATGCGCACCGTCGAAGCGCAACAGTCCGGACGAACCGCCGAGCCACAGGAAGCCGTCGGGTGATTCGGCCGCCGTGCCGATGGCGCCCACGGATGTTTCGGCCTCGGGGTAAGCGGTGTGATGCAGCTCGCTGAGCGGCCGATCCAGCGGGCTGTCCGCCCGCCGCTCCATCACTTCGAATTCTTGCGCGTGCGCGCTGGCCATGGCGCCCAATGCAAGCAGCACGAGGGCACACCATCGCCAGCCAAACTTTGCCATGCGCGAAGTTCGATCAACCATCAACGGAAAGGCAGTGACACGGAAGGAAACGACGCTTCGCGCAGGGCAGCGTCAACGAATCAGGTGGAAACATACCGCAGCATTCCTGCCTGAGCTTACACTTTAGGGTATTGCGGCGGCGCTTCAACGCCTCCCTTAGTCGTAACCACGCCAGCCCATGCATCGGCCGGCTTTGCCAGCCCATGAGGAAGACCACGTTGCCCAGCACAGACGACACCATCAGGGTCCTGGTGGTCGACGATCACCCTTTGATGCGCGACGGACTTTGCGCGGCCATCGATAGCGAACAGGGCATGTCAGTGATCGGAGAGGCCGCCGAGGGCACCGAGGCCGTGGCACGGTATCGCCAGCATCACCCCGACGTCACCCTGCTCGACCTGCAGATGCCCCGCATGGATGGCCTGCAGGCGATCACCGCGATCCGCGATGAATTTCCAGGCGCGTGCATCGTGGTGCTGACCACGTATCCAGGCGATGCCCGTGTCACGCGGGCGCTTACGCTGGGCGCGACTTCCTACCTGCTGAAGACCGCCGGCCGCGCGGACATCCTGCGCGCCATCCGCAGCGCCACGGTGGGACGGCATGTCATTGCGCCCGAGGTGGCCGCCGACGTGGCTTCCTACCGCGGCAGCGAGGCGTTGACCGTCCGCGAATTGAGCGTGTTGCGCCTGGTGGCCGAGGGCAAGAGCAACCGCACCATCGCCGGCATGCTCAACATTTCCGAGGACACGGTGAAGGCGCGCATGAAGAACATCCTCGCCAAGCTGGATGCCTCGGATCGAACACATGCAGTGACCACCGCCGTGCAACGAGGCTTCCTGGACATCTGATCACGCCTCGGCGCGCACCGGGCTCGCGCCGATCATTGGGCGGGAACGTCGTCCCTGGCGAGCGTTCCGCCAGGCACCCGGACTCACGCCGGTCTTGCGGGCAAATATGCGCGTGAAATGGCTCTGGTCGGCAAAGCCGGTCGCAATGGCGATGTCGGCCAGGGGCGTGCCGGGGTCACGCATCAGCTCAATGGCGCGATCGACTCGCTGTGCGAGCAGCCATTGATGGGGTGACACGCCTGCGCTCTTCTTGAAAGCGCGAACAAAAGCGCTGGTGGACAGACGGCATTCTGCGGCAAGTGCCGCCAACGACGTGCCTTCCACCAGATGCCGTTTCATCAGCTCCGTCGCGCAGCGGTATTGCCAGGGCGCCAATCCACCCCGCTCGATCCGCTCCACTTCGCGGCGACCGCCATAGGTTGCCGCTACATGACTACACAACGCATGCAGCACATGATTCACGAAACGCTGCCCGTACTCGCCATGCCCATTCATCAGTGGTAGCAGGACCTGCCCGAGGCTGGCGATGATGGCATCGTCGATGGGTACATCGTGGCCAAGGCGCCGCTCGTCCCACGCGACATGCGCGTCACCGCAGGCTTCCGCCAGTGCGGCGCGGGGCACATAGAACGCCAGCACGTGCATGGGCTCGCCCACGTAAGCGATAGGGTTGCGCGTAAGGTCCAGCACCACCGTGCCATGGCAGGGCGGTGGATTCATCGCCACCGGCACGCCGTCCTGCCACAACTCGAAGCCCGAAAGCTCGCGCAGATGCAGGCAAACCAGGTAGGCATCGTCATGGCCGATGGGTGCAGTGAGCCCACAGCCTTGCTCAAGCCGCAGCTCTGTCACGGCCAGCACATGGCCATTGCGCGTTTCAGTGATGAGTGCGGGTGGCCGGCGCAGATGAAACGATCTCCCTAGTCGTTCACCGCAGGCGCGCAACGGCATGGCTGTCATGGCGAGCTCCGTTCGGTGCCCCATGGGTGAGGCGCATGGATATGCTATGAGTCCAACGCGCTCGCCAATGCCCCCGTTCGGGTAGTTATTTATCACGCATGCGTGTGATCGATGCGAGCGCATTGCGCGGCAGCCTGTTGCATGCATGCAACAGATGCACCGCAACCGGCCATGCCACCTCAGTGATTCGTTGTGCCTTGCTGCTGCAGGTCGCCTACGGTGACCGTGCCCATCCACGTGGCATCGCGCACGTCGAAGTATTGCTTCGGGTCCCAGCGCCAACTGACGAAGAGATTGTCGCAACCCGTGATGGGTGCGCCATCGATCGACCTGGCACCGCAGGGCGGCATGGCATTTGCGCCCATGCGGCCCAGCACATTGGCACCCGCACTTGCGACAAATTGCGCGTACGTCAACGATCCGGTGTAGCTGCTGCCGTAGCCGACCAGCGAACCCGTCATCGTCGTGCGGGTCTGGCGGAGTTCGCGCTCCAGCCTCCGCTTTGCCACCTCATCGCCGTACTCGGAGGACAACTGTGCGAGCACTTCGGATGCCTGCGCGCGTTGCCCGGCGTCAAGCTGCTTCCCGACAGCATCGCGGGTAGCCACGTAGCGTGGATAGTTTCGCTCGGCGGCCAGCGACAACCATGCGTAGGCCATGACGGGATTCTTTTCCACGCCTTCGCCGTTGAGATACATCAACCCGATGCTCAACTGAGAAAGCTTGTCGGCATAACGCGCACCCATGTCGAAATACTTCATGGCCTTCGCGTAGTCGCCGCTGGCGTAGTACCGCATGCCGACGAACTCGCCAAACTCATCCGGATGTCCCCACGTGGACGTCCGCGCCATGGCGGCCAACACTTCGTGTGATGCGGGATCGTCCATGGTTGCCGCCGACACGGCACACGATGCCAGCAACAGCGCGCCCATGACCATCGTCTTCATGACGAACCCCTCGCGTAGAAACGTCATTGAAGATCCGCGGCCATTCACGGAACGTGAAAAGCCACGCATGTGCATCAGGCCACTTCCTGCCACTGGTAGTAGCGCCGGTGCGCCATGCCCAGCAGATCGCGATCTTCCGGCGTGTCGCCGTAGGCGTAGATCACCGGGTATGCCGCCACGTCGTACTCGGCGCGCACCCGACGCGATTTCTCCGCGCTCACGCATTGCGCACCACGATAGCGACCGGTAAGCGTTCCATGCCGCACTTCGAGGCGCGAACAGACCAGCTCCAGCGCGTGCTGCCCGCACCAGTGGGACAGATAGACGTCCAGCGCACCGGAGACCACCACCACGCGGTCGCCCTGCGCCTTGTGCCATTGAATGCGCTCTAGCGCCTCCGGCCGAACGACGCCGGGGAGCACCTCACGCGCGAACGCGGCACCTCGATCAAGCGCATGAGCCTCCGAAACGCCACGGAGGCCGACGTGGACTGCGCAACGACGCATGAGGTTGGGCGCCACCCATCCCAGCTTGTAGCCGGCCACCATGGGCGCGAGCAAGGCGCCACCCAGGGCTAGGCGCCGCGGCGAGGCGGCGAATTCAATGAAAGGACGGAACATCTCCCGGGTGGTGATGGTTCCATCGAAATCGAACAACGCGAGATTCATGGCGGTCCCTGGCCCATCGCTTGCGCAGACATTCCTGTGGCCGCGCATCCTCGGAAGGTGCGCGACAAGCGTCAAGTGCCGTCAGGCGGCCGTATCCGCATCCGCCAGTTTCAATCGCGCCACGTCGCGCAACGGCGGCGCACCGAACGCGCGGCTGTATTCCCGACTGAACTGCGAGGGGCTCTCGTAACCGACGCGATGCGCTGCCGTGGCCACGTCGCACTGGTCGGCAAGCAGCAGGCGTCGCGCCTCGTGCAGGCGCAGTTGCTTCTGGTATTGCAGCGGACTCATGGCGGTGATCGCGCGAAAGTGGTGATGCAGCGACGATGCACTCATGTTCACGCGCATGGCGAGCTCGTCGATACTCAGCGGCTCGTCAAAATGCGTACGCAACCATTCAATGGCGCGGGACACCTGGTGACTCTGGCTGCCGGACGTGGCGATCAATGCCAACCGGGCGCCCTGTTCGCCCGTCAACAGGCGATACAGCAATTCGCGTTCGATCAACGGCCCAAGCACCGCAAGGTCACGCGGCGATTCGAGCAGGCGCACCAGGCGCAGCAACGGATCGAGCAAATCATGATCGAGCGGGCTCACGGACAAGCCAGGCGCCAGCGCCCCCGCCCCTCGCTGCCACTCCACATCGGGAAGCAGCTCCCGGATGCGCAACAGGTCCAGGCGAAACGTCAGGCACAGGCACGGTTCTTCGCTTGAGGCCCGAACCACTTGCGATGAAACCGGCACGTCCACCGATGTCACGAGATACGACGCCGGCTGGTGCAACAGCGATTGCTGGCCCACCAGAATCTGCTTGGCGCCCTGCAGCGCCAAACCAAGGCTGGGTTCGTACATGGCGCAGGTCGGCACGCCCGTGGAGCCGGCGCGAAACAGGGTCAGCCCCGGCCACGCCGTGCCCTGCACGCCTTCCTGCGAGGCCAATCGTTCAACCAGCGCTGTCAATTCCTCGCAATTTTTTGATGTGCTGGCGGCAGGCGTCGATGGTGAAACGTTGTCGTTCATGGACTTATCGCTGGTTTGTGCGGAACAAGCTTGCCTGTTCCTCCGCGTCATGGCGAGTCCTTGGCAGGCATCCTTGCAGGATCGGGCAATCATCTCGCAGGATTCGGCTACCCGCGCCGCACCCCGGGCGCCCATACTCCGCCACCTTGCTGTTCCGTTCCCCCCAAGGAGTCTCGTCATGACGCTTTCCATCCGCGGCTTTGCCGCCCAGTCCGCCACCACGCCGCTGGCCGCGCATCAGTTCGAGCGCCGCGATCCTCGTCCGGACGACGTGGTGATCGACATCCTGTATTGCGGCGTGTGCCATTCGGATATCCACCAGGCCCGCAACGAATGGGGCGGCAGCGTGTATCCGATGGTGCCCGGCCACGAAATCGTGGGCCGCGTCAGCGCCGTCGGCAGCGACGTCAGCAAGTTCAAGGTGGGCGACACCGTGGGCGTCGGCTGCATTGTCGATTCGTGCCAGCACTGCGGCTCGTGCCACGCCGGCCTTGAGCAGTACTGCGAGAACGGCGCCACCTGGACCTACAACGGCACCGATCGCCACGACGGCCGTCCGACGTTCGGCGGCTACTCCGAGCGCATCGTGGTGTCGGACAAGTTCGTGGTGTCCATTTCCGACAAGCTCGACCTGAAGGCTGCCGCGCCGCTGCTGTGCGCAGGCATTACCACGTGGTCGCCGCTGCGCCACTGGAACGTCGGCAAGGGCAGCAAGGTGGCGGTGATCGGCCTCGGCGGCCTCGGTCACATGGGCCTGAAGTTCGCCAAGGCCATGGGCGCCGATGTCACCCTGTTCACCCGCTCGCCGGGCAAGGAAGACGAAGCCCGTCGCCTGGGTGCCGATCACGTGGTGCTGTCCACGGACGAGAAGCAGATGGCCGCCGTGGCTCGCCAGTTCGACTTCATCCTGGACACCGTGCCGAACCCGCACGATCTGAACCCGTACCTCAACACGCTGACGCTCAACGGCACGCTGTGCCTGGTGGGCCAGCTGCAGCCGCTGGAGCCGCCGGTGCAGGCCGTGTCGGTGATCCTCGGCCGTCGCTCCATCGCAGGCTCGGCCATTGGCGGCATCGGCGAAACGCAGGAAATGCTGGACTTCTGCGCGGAGCACAACATCGTCAGCGACATCGAAGTGATCGACATGAAGGACATCAACGCCGCGTACGACCGCGTGGTGAAGAGCGACGTCCGCTACCGTTTCGTGATCGACATGGCTTCGCTGAAGTCGGCCTGATATACGCACCGGGCAGCACAATCGCCCGTTGAGCAACACGGAAAACCGGCCGTTTACGCGGCCGGTTTTTCTTTGGACCCAAAATGGCGACTCGCCTTGCGCGCCTCACGCAAACGCTGGCCATGTGCCCTGAGCAGATCGCCACGCGTCAGGAAACCGACCATCTTGCATGCATCGCGATCCAGCACGACAAGACGACCAACGTCCGCCTCCACCATGTGGTCTGCGGCCTCGCGCAGCGTGTGATCTTCCCGCACCACGAGTGGTGCGCGCCCCAGCAGCGATTGCACGGTGGCACCGGCTGAAACGCCCGTGCGCAGCAGGTCGCGTCGCGTTACTACGCCCAGCAAACGGCCCTGCCCGTCCATCACCGGAAAACCCTGGTGCTTTGACGATGCCTGCTCTGTTGCCAGCCACGCACGAACCTCTGTCAACGACTGCAACGCCTGAAGACTGACCACGTTGCGGCTGCACGCCTCGCCCACGGAAATACGCTCCAGGTAATCCGCGGCGTATTCGGAGGGAACGCGCACGCCGCGACGCGCAATCTTCTCGGTCATGATGGTGTTGCGCATCATCAGCCCGGACACGAGGTACGCCGCAGCGCAAGCACCCAACAGTGGCAGCAGACCGTGCGGCTGCTGCGTGGTCTCGAAAGCAAACACCACCGAGGTGAGGAACGCGCGCGATGCGCCGGCAAATATCGCAGCCATGCACACCAGTGCAGCAACGCGCGGATCCACCTGCAGCCACGGCAGCCACATCGTGCAGAGCCATCCCAGTACGCCACCCAGCGCGCCGCCAATGGTGAACAACGGCGCCAGCGTGCCGCCGGATGTACCGCTACCCAACGCCACGGACCACGAAAGCAGTTTCAACAGGCAGAGCGAAAGCATGCCCGCCAACCCGATCTGCCCGGCAATCACCGAGGCAATGTTGTTGTAGCCCACGCCCAGCGTGGCAGGCATGAAATACCCCACCACGCCGACGACCAAGCCGCCGATGGCCGGCCACCACATCCAGTGGATGGGCAGCTTCTCGAAGCCATCCTCGATGGCATAAGTGAGCTTGGTGATTCCCACACTGACCACGCCCGTCAGCGCACCCATGGCAACGTAGGCGGCGACGGCAACGAGAGTTGGCGTGCCAATCGCAGGCATGGGAAACAGGGGTTCGTTGCCCTCCAGCACGTAGCGCACGGCGGTGCCCACCACGGCGGCAAGCGCCACCGGAATGAGCGACCGCGCGCGGCGCTCGAACAACAGCAGTTCGATGGCGAGCAGTACGGAGGAAATGGGCGCGGAAAATACCGCCGCCATGCCAGCCGCGGCACCCGCGGCGAGCAGCGTCTTGCGTTCGTCCGCCGTGACGTGAAGCCACTGTCCCACCAGCGACCCGCGCGCGCCGCCTGTTGCGATGATCGGTCCCTCGGCGCCGAACGGACCGCCCGTGCCGATGGCGATGGCCGCAGACACCGGCTTCAACCAGGTGATGCGCGGCGCAATGCGGCTTTCGTTGAGTAACACCTGCTCCATTGCCTCGGGAATGCCGTGGCCACGAATGGCGCGCGAACCCCAGCGTGCCATCGCGCCCACGACCAGGCCGCCGATGACGGGGACCACGATCACCCAAAGGCCCAGATGATTTTCGGCCGGGCTGCTGAAATCGGTACTGAGGCGTCCGTAGAACGCGAGATTGGTCACCAACCCGATCAACGCCGTCAGCAGGCGCGCCACCAGCGCCACCACCGAGCCCAGCGTCATCGCGAGGAAACAGATCCAGAGAACCCGCCGCCCCAGCGGCCGGAAATGACGCGGCATGTGCGCCGCCATCAGCGTCGGGTCCAAACTCGGGGCGAGCGGAAGCGCCGCACGTGAGTGCGGTTCGGAAGCCATATCGGGGTGCATAGGGAAGGACCGGCGAGGTAAGCCCGGCAAGGCTACGCGATTGGGAGCAGCGTAGCTGGCTGGAAAATGAACAGCCTCTCCGTCGTCATGCGCCGAGCGGCGGCGCCTTCGGCGCGTTCCAGCCCAGCACGTTGTAGACGTCGTAGCGAAGGATGCCGAGAACCTCGTGCAGCGAGGCATCCATCAACATGAAGTTCCACGAATCCGGCGCCAGTTCCCAGCGTGCATTGACCCAGTCACCCGCCACCGGCTGCGGCACGATGCCGAAGTGCGCGAAATAGATCAGCGAGCGCTTCAAATGGATGCCCGATGTGACCAGCACGATGTGTTGCGGCGCGTATTCCGCCAGGATCGGGCGACTGAACTGCGCGTTCTGCCATGTGCTCATGCTGCGCGATTCGAGCGACAGGTCCGCTTCGGGAATGCCAAGCTGGCGCAACGCACGCCCGTAGACCACCGCTTCCGGTTCACCGTGACTCTGCGAGTCGCCACCACTCACGACCAGACGGCATTCCTTGCCGGCTGCCTTGCAGGCGCTATAGAGCTGCGCCGCACGCAACACGCGCCCGTTGACGAAGAAGGACGGCTGCAGGCGATGCCCTTCCTCGACCGCCGTGCCGGCACCCAGCAGGATGATGGCGTTGCGCGGCGCCCATGCGATGGCCGGCTCGCTCTCGTAGCGACCTTGCAGGTTTTCCGAAAGCAGGCGCGGCAGCAGCCCGCAGCCGATGCCGAAGAACACCAGCACGCAGACCGCCATCAGCGCAGCCGACGTCTTGCGCCAGCGCAGGCGACGCAGGCAGAGAGCCAGGACAAGCACAATGAACAGAACGGCCAGCATGCAGATTCCCTGCTCCATGGAAAGGCATGGCATCTTAGGGCCTTACGACACGTCGAGGCGATAGCGCACAAGCCATCGATGCGTCGCCCTATGGACACGCCGGCATTGCGCCGAGCGATCAATGGAACGTCGCGGGGAACCGTTCATGACCACCCTGGTTTTCGTGCACGGCTGGAGCGTCACCAACACATCGACCTACGGCAGCCTGCCTTCGTCGCTTCAGGCACAGGCCTCCGCCGCAGGCATCCCGCTGACAACGGCGGATATCTGGCTGTCCGAATACGTGAGTTTCGACGACGCCGTGACCATGCCGGACGTGGTGCGCGCCTTTGATCACGCCTTGCGCGATCTGCATCTGCAGGACGCCAGCTTCGCCTGCATCACCCATTCCACCGGCGGCCCGGTGGTGCGCGAATGGCTGCGCGCGCAGCGTGAGCGGCCAGGCGCGTTCAGCACCATCCGCCTGACCCACCTGATGATGCTGGCGCCGGCGAATTTCGGCTCGGCGCTCGCCCAGCTCGGCAAAGGCGTGCTGGGGCGATTGAAGGCGTGGGCCGGCGGCGTGGAACCGGGGCAGCGCATCCTCGACTGGCTGGAACTGGGCAGCCGCGAATCGCTGTCGCTCAACCTCGACCATATCCATGGCGACGATCCGGCCGAGCGCGGCCAATATCTGTTTGCACTCAGCGGTGACCGTCCGGATCGCTCGCTGTATGACCACATCAACAGTTACACCGGCGAGGATGGGTCCGATGGCGTGGTACGCATGGCCGCGGCCAACCTCAACGCGCGGCACGCCGTGCTCACACGCGAAAGCGGTGGTGACGTCAACGCGCTGGCGCTCAATGTCACCACTGCGCCACGCTCGGCATTCAAGCTGATTCCCGGTGCATCGCATTCCGGTACCGACCAGGGCGTGATGGCCTCCTCGCCGCCCGCCACCGTGGAAGCGCTGCTGCGCTGCCTCAAGGTGCGCGATGCCGCTGGCTACAGGCAGCTGTGCGACGCCTTCGATGCGGAGAATGCACAACGCGACGCGAACCGCGTGGAGAAGGAATCCGTCGGGCCGTTTCCGGCGCGCGTACATATCCACGATCCGCGCAGCATGCTGGTGATTCGCCTCGCGGATGAAGGCGGCGAGCCGCTTCACGGCGCACGGCTGCTGTTCAAGGCCGGCACGCCACCGAACCCCGACTGGATGCCGCAGGGATTCATGCTCGATCGCCAGGCCAACAGTCGCGACGGCAACGTGGTCACGTTCTTCCTCAACCACGGATTGCTTGCCGGCGTACCCCGCGTGGCCGATCCGGACAGCAGCCGTCGCACGTTGCGCCCCGCGATGGACAGCCATCGACCTTACAGCGCGACGATTGAGCCCACGGACCTGAGTGGCCTCGTGCATCACGCCCTGGCCACCACGCTGGCCCGCGACGATCTTTTCCCGATCTTCGGCCCGCACCAGACCACCGTGCTCGACGTGGTGCTTCCGCGTCACGTGCGTGAAGGCGTATTTCGTCTCACGCAATCACGCGCCCCCGAAGATTTCCACCACCCCGAGCCGGGCGACGTGATTCCATGAATGGGCCGCCCCGCCATCAACCCCATGAAGGTGTGTGGCGCGTTTCATGGTCATGCTCGCACGTACGCGCCCCAAACACTCCAGCGGTCTCACAACCGACGCCCGTGCTTACCTCGAACGTCCGTTTGCCTTAACCTCGCCGCCCATGGATGCTCCGGTGGACGATGATGCAACGCTGATGCTCGCTTACGCACGAGGCAAGACAGCTGCGTTCGATGCACTGTATGCACGCCACCGCGGCACGCTTTATCGCTTCCTGCTGCGCGCCTCGCGCGACACGCAGGTGGCCGACGAGCTGTTTCAGGAAACCTGGAGCCGCGTCATTGCCTCGCGTGCCCGCTATGCGCCACAAGCGAAATTCACCACGTGGTTACTGCAGATCGCGCATAACCTGCTGATCGACAGCTACCGGCGCAAGCGACCGCAAGCCACCGGCGAGGAAGCCGAACGCATTTTCGATACAACAGCCACACCGGAGCACGAGCAACCCGAGCACGTGCTGTCGGAATTCGAACGGCGACGTCGCCTGCAGATGGCCATCGAACAATTGCCGGACGAGCAACGCACTGCCGTACTGTTGCGGCTGGAGAACGACCTGAGCGTGGAGGACATTGCACACGTCACCGGCGTAGGACGCGAAACCGCCAAGTCGCGACTGCGCTATGCCATGAACCGCTTGCGTGAGCAGTTGGCCGAATGAATACGCACGACGACAACGACATGCTCTCCGGCGACGACGACCTGAAGGCGCTCTATCGCAGCCTGCCGCGAAAGGAACCGTCGCCCGCGCTGGACAGCGCGATAAAGCGTGCTGCCGCAGACGCCGTGCGCCCGCGTCACTCGCTGCCCCGCTGGCCCATCGCTGTGGCGAGCACGGCTGTCATCGTGGTGGCGGGCGCCCTTGGGTGGCGCATGGCCCAACAACCATCGGCTTCGCATCATTCTGTTAGCCAGACGGTTGCCGCGAGCGCGGCGCCTCAGGCACCACCCGTACTGGCTGCCCCACCTGCAACCGGCAACCTTGATGCCGCGCCCTCTCTCGCACCGGCACCCGCTTCTCTCGCCGTCGCCCGCGAAACGCCGCATGAAAACATTCGATCGGCCATGAAGGCCAAGGTGGTGGCTCCCGCGGCTCCCGCTCGGCAAGCGCCCGTGGCCGCTGCCGAATCGGCACCGGTCGTCGCCATGACCGAAGCCGCTGCCCCCGCGCCGGCGCCAGCCGCGCCGGCTTATGCATTGCAGGCCGCTCGTTCAAGCGTGACGAGCGCCGAACCCCGGATGGCCATGAAGGCGATGGTGATGCCCGCCGCCGCGCCTCAGCGAGATGCCACCGCCGCCGACACGGCAGATACGCCCGACCAGGAACTGGCCAAGATCCGCGAGCTTTTCGCCTTGCAGCGCCACGACGAAGCCGTGCAGCGACTGGCCGCCTTCCAGAAGGCGCATCCGGACGTGCCGCTGCCCGACGACCTGCGGACACAACTGCCTGACCATGAGTGAGCCGCTGTACACCCTCCTCGCCCCTTGCCAGCACGTCGAGGACATCAAGAAAAGCCGGTTCCTTGCCCAGGCCGCACCCGTGCAGACACCCGAACAGGCGCTCGCCTTTTTGCGACAGGTAAGCGACCCCGCGGCGACGCACAACTGCTGGGCTTATCGCATCGGGCAGGACTATCGCTTCAACGACGACGGCGAACCGGGCGGCACTGCCGGTCGCCCGATCCTGCAAGCCATCGAGGGACAAGGCATCGACCAGGCCGTCGTGGTGGTAACCCGCTGGTACGGCGGCATCAAGCTCGGCGCTGGCGGCCTGGTGCGAGCCTACGGCGGCGCGGCAGCGGAATGCCTGCGACGCGCCGACCGCGCCCCCATCATCGCCATGGCGCGATTGGCCGTGCGCTGCGACTTCCCGGAGATGGCCCTGCTCAAGGCGCGATTGCGCGAGCTCGATGCGGACATCGTGCAGGAACAATTCGACGCGGAAGGCGTGATGCTGGACATCCAGCTGCCCGCCCAGCGCGTGGACGAGGCCCAGGCGCGCGTCATCGACATCACGCGCGGGCGCCATGCCGCCAAACGCGTGGATTGAATCGCCCCACGATCCACCCCACGTTGGCATGGATAGCCGGAAGCCGACATTCACTGCCCGCGAGACTTCATGAGCGACACCGCCGCCACGCCACGCCCCACCCGCCGCATCGGCGCCCTCGCACGGCTCTGGCCGTTCATCAAACCCCATCGCAACCTCGCCATCGGCTGGCTGGTGTTTCTCGCCATTTCCTCCAGCGCCACGCTGGTGTTGCCCATGGCGGTGCGGCACATGATCGACGAGGGCTTTGCCCATTCCAGCCTCGCGACCATCAACAGCACCTTTCTCGGCCTGTTCGGCGTGGCGCTGGTGCTGGCCTTTGCCACGGCGGCCCGCTACTACTGCATCGCGTTGCTGGGCGAGCGCTCGCTGGCGTCGCTGCGTGCCGAGCTTTATGCGCACGTGATACGACTGGACGTGGGCTTTTTCGAGCGCAGCCGTGTCGGTGAACTGATCTCGCGCCTGGGCACCGACACCGAAGTCATCCAGGCGCTGATCGGCTCCGGCATTTCCGTGGCGCTGCGCAGCGCCGTGATGCTGCTGGGCGCCACCGCCATGATGGTATGGACCAGCCCGCGCCTGGCCGGCCTGACCGCGCTGGTCATTCCGGCCGTCATGCTTCCCATCCTGGTGTTTGGCCGTCGCGTGCAGAAGCTTTCGCGCGCCAGCCAGGATCGTCTTGCCGACGCCGCCGCCGTGGCCAACGAAACGCTCAACGCCGCGCCTGCCGTCAAGGCGTATGCCCGCGAAGAGATCGAAAGCGAACGCTACGGTGGCGCCATCGCTCGTGCGCTCAGCACGGCACGCAGCCGCATCGGCATGCGCTCGATACTCACCGCCACGGTCATCGTGCTGTTCTTCGGTGCGATTGCCTTGGTGTTGTGGGCTGGTGCGCGCGACGTGCTCGCTGGCACGCTCGATGTCGGCGTCCTCGCCCAGTTCGTGATCTACGCCTTTCTTGCCGCCGGTTCGCTGGCCGGCCTTTCCGAAGTGTGGGGCGACGTACTTCGCGCCGCGGGCGCCACGGAACGCATCAGCGAGTTGTTCGAGGAACGCGCCGACATCACCAGTCCTGCGCAGCCCGCTCGACTGCCACGACCCGTGCAGGGAGCGCTGAACTTCGAGGGTGTCCAGTTCCACTACCCTTCCCGCCCCGATGCCCCTGCGCTGCACGACTTCAACCTGAGCATTCGCCCGGGAGAAACCGTTGCACTGGTAGGGCCCTCCGGCGCCGGCAAGAGCACCGTGTTTGCGCTGCTGCTGCGCTTCTACGATCCGCAAACCGGTCGCATCACGCTCGATGGCGTCGACCTGCGCGCACTGGCGCTACCCGAACTCCGCGGCACCATCGCCCTGGTGCCGCAGGAAACCGTGATCTTTGGCGGCACGGCCGCGGACAACATCCGCTTCGGACGCCAGGATGCCGACGACAACGAAGTGCGCGAAGCCGCTCGCGCCGCCGAAGCGCACGACTTCATCAGCGCGATGACCAAGGGCTACAACGAGGAACTGGGCGAACGCGGTGTACGCCTTTCCGGCGGCCAGCGCCAACGTATCGCCATTGCGCGCGCCATCCTTCGCGATGCACCACTGCTCTTGCTGGACGAAGCCACTTCCGCGCTCGACGCCCAATCCGAAGCGGCCATCCAGCAGGCGCTGGAGCGACTGGAAAAAGGACGCACCACGCTCGTCATCGCCCACCGCCTCGCCACCGTGCAACGCGCCGACCGCATCGTGGTGATGGACGGCGGCCGCATCGTGGCGCAAGGCACGCATCAGAGCCTGCTCGCGGAAGGTGGGCTCTATGCGGAACTGGCGAGGTTGCAGTTCACGGCGTGAGCTCTATTCGACCGAACGGCGGCGCGGTGTATCCCCGGCCGCCTTGTCCGTTATGCCATCCACTCGCTCGTGTCGATGCAGCATCTGCGCATAGCGCCAGAACCGCTTGGTGGATGCAATCAACGTGTACCAGCCCAACGGCGTCGGGTGAATGGCCGCCTTGAGAGCGCGCGCGTAATCGAGCACAAGGCCGGGCGTCCAGGCCATGGCTTCTGCGCGCTTGCGCAGTTGCGCGGCCACCCATAGCTCGGGGTTGATCATGGTGTGCAGGAAGCCGCGCCTGGCTGACGAGCCTTCCAACGCCGCTTCCAGGCAATGCGCGACGCTGCTGGAGCAGTTGCGACTGGTCAGGTTGTAGGTGTTGTCCTGGCGATAGCGCGCCCAGAACGCGGCAAGGCGCTGGCGATCGTATCGGTCGAAACGTACTTCTGCGTTCGACTCGCACCATCCCGCGGACTCCTCCGCATAGCTGGGCTGGAACTTGCCCGCCACATTGTTCGCCGCCGTTGCCCGCAGCATGGCGGTGAAGTCACCGGTGGAACGATCGATCTCGACGGCCGGAGAGTGGCTGACATAGATGTCCGGCGGACATCCCAGCGCGGCATGGCCGGTGGATATCACGCCCTTGGCATCGACCGCAGCGATGTAGCGATTCACCACGGGATGCGGCACGGCATCTTCCACCGAGCCGGCGGGCGTCCATACGTAGACCACCAGGTCGTCGACCACCTCTTCCGATGGCCCGGGTACGAACCCGATATCGGCAATGGGAACGTCGCGCATCAGCAGCCACGAAAGCACCGCATGGTCCGGCAGTTTCTTGAGCCGCCACGCGTGGCGAAACAAGCCGCAGCCCGAAAGAAACAGACCCATGCCGATGCAGTAAGGCACCGTGCCGTCGTAGAACGTCGGATAGGGTTCGAACATGAAGACGGCAAACGCCACCTCCAGCAGGCCCGTGAACAGCGAGAGCCGCCAGCCCCGAAAACGCACCACCACCGCGGCACAGATGCGAAAGATGCCATCGACGAGAAACGCCACGCCAAAGGCCATCGCCAATATCACGCTGGCCGCGTGATGCGGATCGATGATCAGCAGGCCCAGGATCAGGAACCCAATGCCACGCGCCTTGCGCAACGCGGAAGGCGTGCCGGATCGAGGCGAGGACACGGCCAATGTCACCACGGCTTCGACCAATAGCAGGTAACCGAAGACGTGAACGGGGAAATAAAGCACGTCGTCCAGCGCATCGATGAAGATCGCCACGCCCAGGCCTGCCCACACGATGCCGCCCAGCGCGAGGATCGGCCATCGCCGCCGAATGAAATCACTGCCCAGCAGAAGCAAACCCAGTTGACCCACGTGACGACTCCATGCATCGATCCACGGGGGAAAACAACCCGCACTAGCGCGTCAGGTCTGGCTACGCGACTTCGCGAGGAAACCGGCAAACACGGCACAACCCAAGGCAATCACGCCCGGCAAACCAAACAACGCATTCGCGCCCATGGCAACGCCCGCCAGCGCGGGTCCGACCAGCGCACCCACGCCCCAGGCCAACCCCATGACGGCATACACGCCGACCAGGTCGTTGCCCTGGAAGCGACTGCCGACCATGGCCAGCATCACGGTGTAAATGCCCACAAACAGCCCGCCCCAGACGAACACGACGGAAAATGCCAGCCACGTCTCGCGCAGCGCGAATGGCCAGAACAGCGCGGTCACCGCCGAAATGGAAGCCAATGCCAGCACCAGCCGTCGCTTGTCCATCTTGTCCGCCAGCCAGCCGATGGGCAGCTGCAACACGATGGCGCCAAACATCAGCACGGAGATCAACTGCATCGCCCGCGCCTCGGTCCAACCCAGCTGCGTGGCATACAGCGAGATGAAGGACAGCCCCGCCGTCTCGACGCCGGCGTTGAGCACCGTGGTCGCGATGGCGATCGGCGCAAGCCGCATGTAACGCAGGGGTTGCGCCTTTTCGGGCTCCGTCCGCGCCGGAGCAACCACCCAGGGTGGAAGCACCAGGACAACGGCACCCAGTGCGATGACCGCGCCGGCAAGATAAGCGCCTGCGTTCACGCCAAGCACCGAAAGCAACGCCGGTCCAATGACCATGCCCAGCGACAGTGCAGCCGTATAGACGGCCATCGTCCGGCCACGCGCCTGCTCCGTACTCAGCACATTGGTCCAGGTCTCGGAGATCACGAACAAGGTTTCGGCCGCCATGCCAAGCACGATGCGCAGTGGAAACCACCAGGTTTCGTCCCGCACCAGGGTGAAAGCGGCCAGGATCACCGCCGTAACCACCAATGCCGCTGCCGCCAGCGAGCGCGCACCAAAACGCGCCGCGAGCGCCGGCATCACCGGTGCAATCAGCAATACGCCCAGCGCATGCATGGCCGCATTGATGCCGATGTACGTCCCGGAATGCCCGCGATCCGACAGGCTCATCGCAATGAGTGGCGCGGACAGACTGTAGCTGAGCCCGAAGATGGTCGCCGCCGCGATGACAGCCGCCGTGGACCACAGCCGTGAACGCCGCCCCAGAGTCAGCACGGCGGGCGCAGCCATGTCGCGCGGCGCGCTCATGCAGCCCCGCCGACGGACGGAATCGATCGCTGGATGTGCCCTACGTCCCGCTTGCGCATGCCGTTGGCTCTCCGGGCGAGGATGACCCGCCGGGTCGAGCTTAAGGCGGCGCCAGCCGGATTGCCAACGACGCGCCGGCGTCAGTCCAGATGACCCAGCGCCTGGGCCAGTGCCCGCACTTCGGCCTCGTCCGTGCGGATTTCGCCAGCGGCCATGTCCGGCAACGCAGGGTTCGTCCAATGCATGCCCGAAGGCAACACAGACTTCGCCGACGCGTGGAATTCCAATGCACCTGTCGCCGTAGCGAGTTGCGTCACATTTGCCGCATTTATGCCCGCGCCGGACATGACGACAATGCGGCCAGCCGCCTGGCGAAGCAGCTGCCGGATGGTGTCAGCGCCCTGCAGAACACTGGGCGCAGCGCCCGAGGTGAGCACGCGCTCCGCGCCCAGGGCGATCACATCTTCAAGCGCCTGCCCGGCATCACGCGCCATGTCGAAGGCGCGATGGAACGTCACGCCCATGCCGCCGGCTGCGTCCAGCAGCGGGCGGCAGCGCGCCACGTCGACGGCGCCCTCGGCATCCAGTACGCCGAACACCACACCATCGCAGCCCAGCGTCAGACAGGCTTCGATGTCGCGCTGCATCGTTTCCAGTTCGTCGTCGCTGTAGAGGAAATCGCCGGCGCGCGGGCGAATGAGTACATACAGCGGGATATCCAGATGCTCGCGTGCGCGGCCCACTTGCGCCATCGACGGCGTCAAACCACCCAGCTCGAGGCCCGTGCACAACTCGATGCGATCCGCACCGCCCGCCTGCGCGGCCCGTGCGGATGCCACCGAATTGGCGGCCACCTCGAGCAGGCGTCGGGTCATCCGTAGCCGCTCTTCGAGGGCACCAGGCCATCCTGCTTCTGCGCATCGCATACGGCATAAGAGAAGCCGGATTGGATGGCGAACGCGCCCACTTCACCGTGACGATTCATGGCGAGGAAGCCGACCTGCAGATCCTTCGATGCCGCGGGCCGACGCTTGACGATGCGCATCACGGCTTCCTGGCAGGCTTCCTGCGGGGAGTGTCCGTGACGCATCAACTCCACCACGAGAAAGCTGCCGACGTTGCGGATCACTTCTTCGCCCACACCCGTGGACGTGGCCGCCCCCACCTCGCCGTCGACATACAGGCCTGCACCAATGATCGGGCTGTCACCCACGCGACCGCGCATCTTCCACGCCATGCCGCTGGTGGTGCATGCGCCCGCAAGCCGGCCATTGGCATCGATGGCCAGCATGCCGATGGTGTCGTGATTGTCTTTGCCACCCGGCATGCCCGTCTTGCCGTAGTCGCGCACTTCGCTGTTGGCGGACGGCTGGTAGTGGGCGGTCTTCAACCACTCTTTCCAGGCCGCGTCGGATTCGGGGGTCAACAATTCTTCTTTCGGAAAGCCCTGCTCAAGGGCGAATTGCAGTGCACCATCACCCACCAGCAGCACGTGCGGCGTGCGCTCCATGACGCGGCGCGCCACCTGGATCGGGTGGGCGATGTGCTCCAGCGCGGCCACGGCACCGCAGCTGCCGTCGGCGTCCATGATGCTGGCATCCAGCGACACGTGACCGTCGCGATCGGGGTAACCGGCGCGGCCCACGCTGTGATTCTTGAGGTCGGCTTCGGGGATCATCACCCCGGCTTCCACCGCATCCAGCGAGCGACCACCTTGCGACAGCACGGCCCAGGCGCCCTGGTTGGCGGCCACGCCGAAGTCCCAGGTCGACACCACGCGTGGCGTGACCACCGCTTTCTTCGCGCCGGCCGCGGCGCCCGCCAAGGCATGCGAGCCACCGGCCAATGCCACCGCCGAGGCGCCCAGCAAGGACGCCTTCAAAAAATCCCTACGATCCGCCATCTTTCCCTCCCCACAAAAAAGAAACCCCGCGCCTTGCGACGCGGGGCTTCCTTATTACATCGATGACCGGCGCAAGCGCCGGTTCGCCGAAATCAACCAGCGATCTCGACGCCCGAAGCCTGGGCGCCCTTCGGCCCCGTGGTGACTTCGAACTTCACGCGCTGACCTTCCTGCAGGCTACGAAAGCCCTTAGCGTTGATCGCCGAAAAGTGGACGAACACGTCCTCCCCACCGTCCTCGGGCGCGATGAAGCCGAAACCCTTGGCATCGTTGAACCACTTGACCGTCCCGAAACGCATTGCGTGAACCTCTGAATCATGGACTGGATGCACCACGGATAGCGCTGAACCACCTTGACCCCTTGGTCCGCCGCCCCTGGCACAGCGGAAGTATCAACATGTTTTATGGCAAAGCGCAATATGGTCGTTGCTTTGACACGATCAAAACCGTACCGGCTGCTCAGCTTTTGAGCAGTGCACCAAGGATGCGAGGCACTTCCGCCGTGGCTGCCGCCAGGTGGGCGAAGATTTCTTCGATGCTGATCTCTGCCTCGTCGCCACAGCCTGCGGCAAAGTTGGCTACCAGCGCAAGGCACGCGTATTCCAGATCCAGCTCGCGGGCCAGTACGGCCTCGGGCATGCCGGTCATGCCGACCAGGTCGCAACCATCACGCTTCATGCGGGCGATCTCCGCGCGCGTCTCCAGGCGCGGGCCCTGTGTTGCACCGTAGCAACCGCCATCAATGACAGCGATGTCAGCCTTGGATGCCGCAGCGATCAGCGCACGGCGCAGCGACTCGGTGTACGGCTCGCTGAAATCGATATGGCGAACTTCGGCGCCTTCGACGTCGCAAAAACTCGTGTAACGATCGTAGGTGTAGTCGATGACCTGATCGGGCACCACGATGACGCGCGGCCCCATGTCCGCACGAATGCCACCCACCGCATTGACGCCAATCACCCGGCGCGCGCCCAGTGAGTGCAACGCCCACAGGTTGGCGCGGTAGTTCACCCGGTGCGGCGGCAAGGTGTGGCTCTCGCCGTGGCGGGCAAGGAAGGCCAGCTTGCGACCGGCGAAGTCACCCATCACCACGTCGCCCGAGGCGGGCCCGAAGGGCGTATCGACGGTGTGTCGCGAGGCGTTCTCGAGACCGGGGAAGTTGTACAAGCCGCTGCCGCCGATGACGGCCAGGTCGATGCTCACGGTGTGTTCCTGTCTGCGTTCAAAAGTCTTCCTGCGATGAAGCGCGACAGCCCGAGGCCGCGCGCAGCAGGACCTTGCTTATTTCAGTGCGTAGATGCCAGGCAGGTTGCGTCCCTGCTCGTGGTAATCCATGCCGAAGCCGAACACGTAACGGTCCGGCAGTTCCACGCCGTTGAAGTCGGCCTGGATACCTTCCACGAGGCGATCGTGCTGCTTGGTGCAAAGGCTGGCCACCAGCACGCGGCGCGCGCCACGGCGCATGCAGTCGTCGCGCACGGCCTTCAACGTGTGGCCCTCGTCGAGAATGTCATCCACCAGCAACACGGTGCGTCCGGCCAGGTCCACCGCCGGCTCGCGCAGCCAATGCAACTCACTGCCCGACGTGGCGCCGCGATAGCGCGTGGCGTGCACGTAATCGAACTCGACGTCGGTGCGAATGGCGAGCGCCAGGTGGCCGGCAAAAATCAGCGCACCATTCATGACGGTGAGGAAGACCGCACGCTCACCGTCCAGTGCGGCGTCGATGTCGCGCCCCATGGTGGCGATGACCGATTCGAGCGTCGCGCGATCGAACAGCAGATCGGCCTGGGCGAGCGCAGTGGCCAAAGAGGGAGTAGATGAAGTCATGCCGGTGTTTGTCCTTCCACGGCGTTGAGCGCCGTGACGCGCGCGATGAAACGACCGCGCTGTGGGTTGTCGTTGAGGCTGTCCCAGGTAGAGGCCACCGCGCCACGCAGGGCACTGATGCGCTCCGGTGATGTCGCCGCCCTTCCCTGCACGGCGGCAATGGCTTCGTCCACCACGTCGGGAAAACAGGCGAGCACCAGATCGCAACCCGCGTCGAGGTGTGCACCGACACGTGCCGCTGCACCACCCGCAGCGCCAGCCGCCGCCATGCTGATGTCGTCGCTGATGACAGCGCCGTTGAAGCCGAGCTCGCTGCGCAGAATGTCCTTGATCCAGCGCGAGGAGAACCCGGCGGGTTGGGCGTCGACCTCGGGATAGATCACATGCGCCACCATCACGGCTTCGGCATGTGCCGACATGCCTTCGACGAAAGGCACCAGATCATCCCGTCGAATGACATCCAGCGGACGCGGATCGATGGCCGTGGCCTTGTGCGTATCCACCGCAACCGAACCATGACCTGGAAAATGCTTGAGCACCGCCGCCATGCCGCCCAGATGCATGCCTCGCACATAGGCTTGCGCCAGCTCGGCGGCAATCGCCGGATCGGCATGGAACGCGCGCGTGCCAATGGCCGCGTTGCCGCGCGCCAGATCGACCACCGGCGCAAAACTGAAGTCCACGTCGCAGGCGCGCAGTTCGCTGGACATCACCCAGGCGTGCTCTTCCGCCAGGCGAATCGCATCTTCGGGATCGCGGTCGTACACCGCACCCACGGCCGACAGCGGCGGAAGGCGCGTGAAGCCGTCACGGAAACGCTGGACGGGGCCGCCTTCCTGATCCACCGCGATCAACATGTCGTCGCCGCCCACGTCACGGATGGCATCCACCAGCGCCATCAGCTGATCGCGCGAACTGAAGTTGCGGGCGAACAACACCACGCCCGACACGCCAGGCGCCTTGAGCCATGCGTGCTCGGACGTCGCCAATGTCGTACCCGCCAGCCCGATCATCAGCATGGCTGCGATTCTCCTGCGGCCTGTCGCTCATCCTGCGTCCACTGCGCATAGGGATGAGCAATGAGATTGACGTTGTAGTAGCGCGGCAAATGACTGACTTCGCGCCCCAGCCAGCTTGGCCTGGGGAAAGCGGCGTCCTGCGACGGCAGCTCAACCTCCGCCACGACGAGGCCGGCATTGGCGCCGAAGAATTCGTCGATTTCGAACAGTGTGCCGTCGACGATCACGTGATGGCGGATTTTTTCCACCACGCCATCGCACAGCTCGGCCAGCATCTGCTCGGCATCGGCGATGGATACGGGGTATTCGAATTCCGCGCGCTCGATGCCCAGCTGCGCCGACTTGATGTTGAGCCATGCGCGCTCACCCGTGCGACGTATGCGCACCGACGCTCGCGCCGTGCCGTCGTGCAAGGCCTGCGCACTGACCAGGTAACCCTGCGCAATGCGCTCGCTCTCGGACACGGCATCACGCCAGCCGTCGCCGCTCAAAAGGAATTTGCGTTCGATTTCGATGCCCATGCTGCGACCGATGATTGGGGGGATATGTGACGGTGCGGTGAAGGCCCAAGGGCCTGCGATGGATCAGCGCTCGAACAGTGCAATCGACTCCACGTGCGCGGTATGCGGGAACATATCCATCACGCCCGCCGCGCTCAAGCGGAACCCGTGCTTCTGCACGAGAATGCCGGCATCGCGCGCCAGCGAGCCGGGATGGCACGACACGTACACGATGCGGCTCGTTTCCTTGTGCGGCAGATATTCCAGCACCTTGTCCGCGCCGGCGCGCGGCGGATCGAGCAACAACTTGTCCCATGGCTGGCGAGCCCAATGGGCGTGACGCTGGTCCTCGAAAAGATTGGCCACTTCAAAACGCGCGTTCGTAATGCCGTTGCGCGCTGCGTTCTCGGCCGCACGCTCGACCAGGTCGTGCTCGCCTTCCACACCGACCACTTCGGCCACGCGACGCCCGATGGGCAAGGTGAAATTGCCCAGCCCGCAGAACAGGTCGAGCACGCGATCCGTCGGTTGCGGATCGAGCAACTCCATAGCGCGCGCCATCATGCGGCGATTCATGCCCGCGTTGACCTGCACGAAATCGAGCGGACGAAATTCCAGCTCCACATCCTCGATTGCCGCGTTGTCGCTGGGAATGCGGAACGCCAGCCGCGGCGCTTCCGGCCACAGCGGATGCACGCTGGTCACGCCGCCCGGCTGCAGATAGATGGCAAAACCGTGCTGCTTGCCGAACTCGACCAGCAGCGCCTGATCGCGCCCGGTGAGCGGCACCATGTGGCGAAACACCAGCGCGACCACATCATCGCCGGCAGCAAATTCAATCTGCGGAATGTCGGACGCGGCATCCATGCTGCTCACAAGCTCGGCGAGCAAGCCGATCTTGGGACCCAGGGCCGGATGCACCACTTCACATTGGGTGATGTCGGCGACAAAACGCGGGTTGCTCTCTTCACGGAAGCCCACGAGGACGCGCCCCTTCTTCGCCACCGAGCGCACCGACAGGCGACCCTTGCGTCGATAGCCCCACGGCTCATCGGTAAGCGGCGGCAGCCAGATGTCCGGCGCCACCTTGCCGATGCGCTCGAAGTTGTCCTTGAGCACGCGCTGCTTCACCTCGATCTGCGAGGCCGCATCCAAGTGCTGCAGGGAACAACCACCGCACTGGCCGAAATGACGGCAACGCGGCTCGACGCGGTGCGGCGAGCGCGTCAGCAACTCCACCACTTCGGCCTCGTCGTAATGACGGTGGCGCTTGCGAAGGCGCAGCTTGACGTCTTCGCCCAGCAACGCGCCGCTGACAAACACGGCCTTGCCGTCGATGCGGGTGACGCCTTTGCCTTCGTGGCTAAGGTCGGTAATGGTGGCTTCGAATTCGTTCATCGTGAAAAGCTTCTTCCAGAAACGCGCGCGCCCGGATCAGGGACCCGGGCGCAGAGATCGGGCTGAAGCCGATCTCCAGGCCCGCATGATGGCGGGACAAGAGACGGGCGGCAGGCGGGCGAGTGGGTACTTCTGCTTCCAGGCGCCCGAGGAGTCCTGATAATACCAGCCCTGTCGCGCCCGCTCGATCCAGCCCTTGGCGAACGTGGAGCGGATCTGCGCCTCCCACTCCGGATGGTTGTTGGCATTGGCCACCTCGCGGTACAGCGCGTTGCGGTCCCGATTTTCATCGGCGACGGCAGCGTTCACGCCGGCGCGCTGATCCAGCGGAACCTTGCCGGCGTCACGCACCGCCACCAGGCCATCCTGGGTGAAACCCACCACGCCGCTGTCGAACAGCGGCGTGAGCGTGTCGCGGAAACGGGCCTGCATGCGGCCATGAATGGCCTCGGTGGTCGCCGTCTGGATACGCAGGTTCGGCGTGTCGGCGGCATAGGCAGCCGGAATCAGCAGATCGAGCAGCATGGCGGACGGCTGGCTGCTTTTCTTCACTGGCTGCGCCGGCTGGTCGTCTTTCGGCGTGGTCGCTGGCGTGGTGTTGTCCAGCACGGTACCAATGAACTGATCGGCAGCCTTCTGTGCCGCCGCCTCGGGGAAGTACACGTTGATGGTGACGCACCCCACCATCGCCACCAACAGCGTGGTCAGCAATCCATAGACAAGCTTGCGCATGATCGACTCCTTCGGGGATGGGGATGGTGCCGAGCGTCCGCACGATCAGGCGGGATCGCTCTAGTGGACTTCCGGTCCGTTGCCTTCAATGGCGGACTTCAGGCGGCGAACGAGCGTCGGCCAGTCGACCTGTGCCTGGTGACCGATGACTTGCAGGCGAGGCAACCCGCTGCCTTCGACAATAGTGTAGCCGTCGGCATCGCTGTCGAGCCCGCCCATATGGCATACCGACGCCTGCAACGTGCAATTGAGACCAATACGCTTGTAACCAAACGTCTTGAAAAGCTTGAGCACGGCACCCTGCAAACCCGCCGCCATACCGCCACCACCCACCGCAGTGAGATTGTTCACGGCGCGCTGGCTGATACGACCGCCGCTGCCGGCCAACAGGCTGGCCTTGAATGCCACCGGGTTCCAGTTGACCAGGCGCAATTCATTGACGGAGCCGTCCATACGGCCAGTGATGTTGCCGAAGTCGAACACGCTGGTGATCGCCGCCAGATCGAGCTGCCGCAGCTGCACATCGCCGGTCAGCACGGGGCTGGGGCCAAACGGACCTTGCAGGCTCAGCCGCGTGATGTCGACGAAACCATCGAACACATTGACGGACAGGCCACCTTCGAGCTCGAAGCGGTCATCCACCCAGCGCAGCGCCGGAATGGCGCCGCCGAGTGTTCCCGGGAATTCGGGCCAGCCCATGGCACGCGAGAACGCCGCCATGTCGATGCCCGCGAATGCCAGCGACGTTTCCAGTCGACGCCCCTTGGCCGCGGCCGGACGCCATTCCAGGTCACCGACATGCACGCGGCCATTGAGCAAGGGCACATCCACGGCGTGTTGCAGGCTCAGCGCACCGCCGCGGCTCTGCCACCGCATCTGCGTGGCGCCGTTGGGCATGCGGTAGACCTGCAAGGCCTGCCAGCTCAGCGCGGTCGCGGGTCGATCGGCGCTGGCATTCCAATCCAGGCCGCCACGCAGGCCCTTTACAGCAAGGCGGCCCTCGGCGTCGGCAAAGTCCAGGCCGTCCGTGTCGAAGGCAAAGCTGCGAAGGCCATCCGCGCCCAGGTCGAGATTCCCGCTGAGCTGCCCATCCACGCGGACATCACGCAAGCCGAGCGTGGCCAGCCACGCCTGTCCATAGCGCTGGTAGGCCGCCGGGAAACGCGACTGCAGGCGGTCAAGTTTCAGTTGCTGCAATTCACCCTTGGCATTGAATGCCATGGCGCCATCGAGCTGCAGCGCATCGGCATCCGCCACGCGCAGGCGGCTGAAGTCGACCGCACCGTTGCGCGTGGCCGCCGACAGGCTCAGCTGGACGGAATGATCGGGCAGGTGCGCGAAGATCGGCCCCAGCAGCAATTCCCCGCCACGCAAGCTGGCGTCCAGATCGATGCGCGACGGGCCACTGGTGGTGTCGAGATTGAGCCGGCCATTGCCGTTCACCGCCTGCCCGGCCAGCGCGCCACCGGGCGTATCGAACCCGCCACCACTCAGCGCAAACTGCCCCGATGCCTGGAGCCCCTTGTCCTGCAGGTCGAGCGCCATGTCGGCATCGAGCTTGCCGCCCGTAACGCGCCCGGACCACACGGTGCTCAACAGACCCTGCAGCCATGCCAGCGGCACGCTCTTCAGGCTGATCTGCGCATGAGTGGGCTGATCCAGCGGCAAGGCCGTGCTGCCTTGAATAGCGCCCTGGGTGATATCGATTTCCAGCGTGTTGGCTGCCTCGTCGATCACCATGGATACCTTGGCGTTGCCGAGCGCACCACCCGGCGCGCCCGCCAACTGCGCCGTGCCATCAAACAGCCATCGCAAGTGCGTGTCCCGCTGCAGGACACCGTCCAGCTGCACGCCGATGCGCTTCCAGCCCATCGCCGGAACGTCCGCCTTGGCCGCCTTCAGGCTGAGCTTCAGGCCGCCCTGGCCGTCCTCGCCGATCTGCGACTGCACACCCTGCATTTTCAGCCCGGGCACGCTCCCCGCCTTCGCAGCCAATGCCACATCGGCGCGCGCCGACGAGGACAGGCCCGCCCAAAGCAGGAGGCAAAAACCGAGCAGCAGGTGGCTTGATGTGACACGCATGACGCGCCATTCTGCCAAATTCAGATGAACGACACGGACAAGTCATGCAACACACGCTTTCCAGCGACGTTTCGCAGGCTCGGGGAGCGCCCACCGCCATTCGCGCCCTGGTGGCGGATGACGACCCGAGCAGCCGCTTTTTTCTCGTGGAGGCGTTGCGCAGCCTCGGCCTGGAAGCCGACGCCTGCCATGACGGCCCTTCCGCCATCACCATGGCGCCCCAGCAAGCGTTTGACCTGCTGCTGCTGGACTGTCGCATGCCTGGCGCCGGTGCCGTCGAGGTGCTGGCCAGACTCCGCGGTGACGCCACGGCGCATTCCACGGATTGCACCGCCGTAGCCACGAGCGCCGAAATGGACGTCGCCGAACGAGAGCGCTTGCTGGCCGCCGAATTCAGCGAGGTACTGCAGAAACCCTGCAACGTGGCGGACCTGCGGCGCATCCTCTCGCTGGTTCAGGCGGGTGTGTCTGCGCTGCCTTGGCTTGATGATGCACAGGCCCTCGCCACCATGGGCGATGCCGACGTGGTGAAGGCCATGCGCACGCTTTTGCGCGTGGAGCTGGCCTGCTTCTACCAGGACCTGGATGCGCTGCGGAGTGACACGGCGGCGTTCGCCGACCGCCTGCATCGACTTCGCTCTTCGTGTGGCTTCTGCGGCGCCGCCGCGCTTGGCGTACAGGCCACCCTTCTGCAACGTCATCTCAAACTCGGCCACGCCGGCTCACTGGCACCGCTGTCGCGCTTTCGTCGCTCGCTGCTGGCCACCATCGACGCCCTCGGTGCCGAAGGCAACGACTGACGCCATCGCATGCTCAGCGACGTGACATCGCCGCACCGAGCACATGCCACGCTCGCAACTCACCGCCGCCAAGATGAAAGCGAATCACCTCGCGCATCATCACGCGCAAGGCGGACAGTCCGGCTGTGTCGGGCATGGTGTCATCCATCAAGGCCAGCAGATCCGAACCCCGCAACGCGTGCGGCGTACCCGGCCGACACGGTGACGGCCCCTGCTCCACCACGTAGCGATAGCCCTGGTCGGGATCGACCGGCTCGCCCGACTCGGCCTCGAAAGCCAGCTGCAAACCGTAGCCTGCCGCCTCCAGCAGATCGCGCTCGAAGCGCCGCAGGCTCCATGCCAAGGGCTCGCCGCCTGCAAGTCGGGGCAGCGTGCGTGCATAGGCATCGAAAAGATCCGGAAGCGGATCTTGCCTGGCGGTGAGCCGCACGATCAGCTCGTTGAGATAGAGCCCGGCAAGACCGGCGTCGCCAATGAGGCGCAACGGCATGCCCGCCCCCTCGGCCGATTGCAGCGTGGCCAGTTCGCCACGTTGCAACAGGTTCAACGACAGCAACTTAAACGGCTCCAGCTGCGCACGCTGCAGGCGCGCCCGCTCGCGCCTGACACCTCGGGCGACCACGCCGAGACGCCCGTGATCCCTGGTCAGGCATTCGAGCAACAGCGATGTTTCGCGATAAGGTCGCGAATGGAGTACGTAAGCCGGTTGCTGCTCGATGCGCATGACGGAAGCTTCGAGCTAAGCCATGCGGGCTGGCAAGAGAGCCACTGGCGCGTCATTCCGCGGGCGGGCCATGCGCAAGTGTCCCGCGCCAGGCACGACAAGGCTCAATCGGTGTAGCCGAACTTCTTCAGCATGGTTTCGTCGTCCACCCAGCCTTCGCGCACCTTCACCCACAGGCGCAGGAACACCTTGCGCTCGAAAGCGCGTTCCATATGGCGGCGTGCCGACGTGCCGATGGCCTTGAGCTGGGCGCCGCCGTTGCCGATCACGATGGCCTTCTGCCCGTCGCGTTCCACCCAGATCACCGCGTGGATTTCGGCCACGCCGTCTTCGCGATCCTTGAACTGCTCGATCTCCACCGTGGTGGCGTAGGGCAGCTCCTGATCCAGGCGCAGCATCAGCTGTTCGCGCACCATTTCGGCAGCAAGGAAACGCTCGCTGCGATCGGTGATTTCGTCTTCGCCGAACACTGGCGGCTGTACCGGAAGGCGCTTGAGAATGCCCGCCTCCAGATCCTTCAGGCCCTTTTCCTTGAGCGCGCTGACGTAATAGACATCGTCAAAGCTGTGTCGCGTCATCAGCTCCGCCACGAAGGGGAGCATGGTCGACTTTTCCTTGGTCAGGTCGACCTTGTTGATCACCAGCAGGCGCGGCACCTTCTGCTCGACCAGCGCGTCGTACAACGCCTCGTCTTCATCGGTCCAGCGCCCGGCTTCGATCACCTGCACCACCAGGTCCACTTCGCTGATGGCCGAGCGCGCCGCGCGGTTCAGGCTGCGGTTCATGGCGCGCTTGGCGCCGCGATGCAGGCCTGGCGTGTCGACGTACATGATCTGTCCGGCTTCACTGGTGGCGATGCCCAGAATGCGGTGACGCGTCGTCTGCGGGCGCGGGCTCACGATGGACAGGCGGAACCCGATCAGCGCATTCAGCAGCGTGGACTTGCCCACATTGGGACGTCCGGCCAGCGCCACCGTGCCGCAGCGGAAGTCGGCGTGGGGAAGCTCGGCGGGCGCACCGAGGTCGAGTTCGAATTCGTCGTTGTCGTTCATGAGTTCAGTTCCTGCAATCGACGCAGCACGGTTTCGGCGGCGTCCTGTTCGGCGGCGCGGCGGCTGGAGCCCCGACCTTCGGCGCGAATCGGCGCCGGCTCGTTGATTTCGCACGAGACGTCGAAGGTCTTGGCGTGGTCTTCGCCGTGGCTGTCGATCAGATCGTTCTGCGGCAAGGACCAGCCGCGCGCCTGCAGAAGCTCCTGCAGGCGGGTCTTGGCGTCCTTGGACGACCGCGGGATGGCCGCGATCAGGGGTTCAAAAATCGCCCGGACCACACCACGACAGGCCTCGAAGCCCGCGTCCAGGTACACGGCCGCCACCAGTGCCTCGAAAGCATCGGCGAGGATGGATTCGCGGCGAAAACCGCCGCTCTTGAGTTCGCCCGATCCCAGCTTGAGCTCGTCGCCCAGTTCCAGGTCACGCGCAAGCACCGCCAGGGCCTGTCCGTTGACCAGTTGCGCGCGCAGCCTGGAAAGCTCGCCCTCACTGGCATTGGGATGAGCCTCGTACAGCAGTTCGGCCACCATGACGCCCAGCAGGGCGTCGCCGAGGAACTCCATCCGCTCATTGTTGGGCTTGCCGGCGCTGCGATGAGTCAGCGCCAGCTGAGCGAATGAGGGATCACGAAAACGGTAGTCGAGCTTGGTCAAATCATGGGCCTGCGATCAACCACTGGCGCCTTGCATGGTCACGCTCTTTTCGAAGTGCACCAGGAAGTCGATGTTGTACAAGAAGGGAATGCGCTTGTCGTAACTCACATTGACCAGGGTGGCGTTGCCGCTGCGCGAAATGTTGATGTCCTGCGGCGTGATGGTGTCATCGCTCACGTACTGGAAATCGAACTTCTTCATGAGATCGTTGCGGATCTCCTGCGGGCTCTTGCTTCCGCTTTCGGAGGTGAGCTGGTTCATGGCCTTGGTGACACCCATGTACTCGGTGTAGGCCGGGAACAGCTTCATCACCATGAAGGCGAAAAAACCCAACACGAGCAGCATGATGAGAAAGCCGATCAGTGTGACGCCCGTCTGTCTTGTTTTCATAGTCCCCTCGCTATGTCGCCTTGCGGCGTAATGCCGGCCTGATGGCCAAGCGCCACCGGCGCGCCCGGTTGGCGGCGTCGGCGCGCTCATTGTCGCCGCAAGCCGCCAGGGACGTCACCCGGTCACACGACCATGCCCGTCACGCTTTTAGTGAATGATCGTGCCCATGCGATGGAACGCGATGCCAGACCCCGTCCAGCTCAGCCAGATCAGGAATGCCTTGCCGGCCAGGTTCTGCTCCGGCAGGCAGCCCCACCAGCGGCTGTCCGTACTGTTGTAGCGGTTGTCGCCCATGGCCAGGTAGCAGCCCTGCGGCACCACCAGCGGCACGTGCGGATTGGGCAGCGGCGGCGGGACCGTGTAATTGGGCATGCGGGCCGTGAGATGGTTCACCACGCCACCCTCGCCGTTCGGCAGGTGCTCGTTCCACACCGTGGCGCCCATTTCCAGCATCAGGCGCGACTCGGCGCGCTTGGGGTCGCCTTCATAGGGACCGACCAGGTCGGCCGCCACCGGCTCGCCGTTCACGATCAGCTGGTCGCCGTGCATCTCGACGCGGTCGCCCGGCATGCCGATGACACGCTTGATCCAGTTCTGGTTGGGCACCGGTGCATGCGGGTCGGAGCAGCTCTGGTCGCCGCTGCGCACCAGCTTGCCGCCGTCTTCGCAGAGGTAGCCCGGGAAGCGGAATACCACCACGTCGCCGCGCTTGGGCTCGCCCAGGCTCACGAACTTGTTGTTGAAGGCCGGCAGGCGCAGGCCGTAGGAGAACTTGTTGACCAGGATGAAATCGCCCACATCCAACGTCGGCATCATCGAGCCCGACGGAATGCGGAACGGCTCGGCCACGAAAGAGCGGAGCACCAGCACGACCAGCACCACCGGAAACAGCGAACGCGACCAGTCGACCAGCACCGGCTCGCGCACTTCCTGCCCGGCCGAGTCGGCCTTGGCCTTGCGTGCCTTGTAGAAGAACAGGCGGTCCAATGCCCACACCACGCCGAACAGCACAGTCAGGCCAAGCAGAATCGCCGAAAAATCAAAATCCATTGACAGCTCCTCAGGAGCGGGGGACGGGGGTGTTACGCGGAAAACTCAGGGACCAGGACGTCACCGGACAACCTGGCACCCTTTCCTTCCACTCCAGCTTTACTTATCCACCTTCAGTACGGCAAGGAACGCTTCCTGCGGGATCTCCACACGACCGACCTGCTTCATGCGCTTCTTGCCTTCCTTCTGCTTCTCCAGAAGCTTCTTCTTTCGGCTCACGTCGCCGCCGTAGCACTTCGCCAGCACGTTCTTGCGCAGGGCTTTCACAGTGGAGCGGGCAACGATCTGCGCGCCAATGGCTGCCTGAATGGCCACGTCGAACTGCTGGCGCGGGATCAGGTCCTTCATGCGTTCCACCAGGTCGCGACCGCGGCGCTCGGCGTGGATACGGTGCACGATCAGGCTCAGCGCATCCACGCGGTCGCCATTGATCAGCACGTCCACGCGCACGAACGGGCCCACTTCGAAACGATCGAAGTGGTAGTCCATCGAGGCATAACCACGCGACACGGACTTCAGGCGGTCGAAGAAATCGAGCACCACTTCAGCCAGCGGCATTTCGTACGTGATCTGGACCTGCGTGGCCAGGTACTGGATGGAACGCTGCACACCGCGCTTTTCTTCGCACAGCGTGATGATGTTGCCGATGTAATCCGGCGGCGTGAGGATATTCGCGACAATGATCGGCTCGCGAATTTCCTCCATCAGATGCGCAGGCGGCAGCTTGGCCGGGTTGTCCAGCATTAGGATGGAGCCGTCGCTCTTCAACACTTCATAGACCACGGTCGGCGCGGTCGTGATGAGGTCGAGGTCGTACTCGCGCTCCAGGCGCTCCTGCACGATTTCCATGTGCAGCATGCCGAGGAAGCCGCAGCGGAAGCCGAAGCCCATCGCTTCCGAACTCTCCGGCTCGAAGAACAGCGCGGCATCGTTCAGGCGCAGCTTGTCGAGTGCTTCGCGCAGCGCCGGGTAGTCGTCGGCGGACACCGGGAACAGGCCGGCGAACACGCGCGGCTGCATGGTCTGGAAGCCGGACAGCGGCTTGTCGGCAGGCTTGGCAGCGAGCGTCAGCGTGTCGCCGACCGGCGCGCCGTGCACGTCCTTGATGGACGCCGTGATCCAGCCCACTTCGCCCGGCGACAGCTTGTCGAGCTTCTTGCGCTTGGGCGTGAACACGCCCACTTCGCTCACTTCGTGCGCACGACCGGTGGACATCACCAGCAGCTTGTCGCCCGGCTTGATCTCGCCCTGCACCACGCGCACCAGCGACACCACGCCAAGGTAGTTGTCGAACCACGAGTCGATGATCAGCGCCTGCAGGCGATCGGTGTCACCCACCTTCGGCGGCGGAATGCGAGCCACGATGGCTTCGAGCACTTCCACCACGTTCTGGCCGGTCTTGGCGCTGACCGCCACGGCGTCGTCGGCATCGATGCCGATCACCGCCTCGATTTCACCCTTCACCTTTTCAGGGTCTGCGGTGGGCAGGTCGATCTTGTTGAGCACGGGGACCACTTCCAGCCCCATTTCCACCGCCGTGTAGCAGTTGGCGACGGACTGGGCTTCCACGCCCTGCGCAGCATCGACGACGAGCAGCGCGCCCTCGCACGCCGCAAGCGAACGGCTGACTTCGTAGGAGAAGTCGACGTGACCCGGCGTGTCGATGAAGTTGAGCTGATAGGTCTTGCCGTCGCGCGCCTTGTACGGCAGCGACACGGACTGCGCCTTGATGGTGATGCCGCGCTCGCGCTCGATGGGATTGTTGTCGAGCACTTGCGCTTCCATCTCGCGCTCGGTCAGTCCACCGCAGATCTGGATGATGCGGTCAGCCAGCGTGGATTTGCCGTGATCGATATGGGCGATGATGGAGAAGTTTCGGATCAGTTCCATGGAGCACGCTAGCGGCGTTACTGCTTTGCGCGGCGCGCAGGCAGCGCATGACCGGGCTGGTCATACGAACCCGGCATTATCGCACGGAATGAGAGGGCTTCGGGCATCCAGCGCAGGGGCTGGCGAGATCGGAACGCCCCGTTGCGAGGCGTCACGCGATCCCTCCTGCCCCGGAGAGCGGTGGCCCAAGCGCCCACCCTCCGGTCAACCTGGCTGTCTGACAGCCGGGTTACAACGAAACCAGGCGACGCGGCTCTGCCATTCGCCGCGCAGCCTGGCCTCAGTCGTCCTTGCCGCCGGGCACGGTCAGCCCGACAAAACCGCTTTGGTCGCCATGTCTGACCAGCAAAAGCACGGTATCGCCAGGCTTGGCATCCTTGGTGGCGTCGTGGAAGGCAGCGACACTGCCCACCTTCTTCTGGTTGACCATCAGGATCACGTCACCAGGTTGCAAGCCGGCACGTGCGGCAACCGATCCGGTGACATTGTTGATGCCCACGCCCTCGCCCGTCTTCAGGCCCAGTTGCTCGCGATCACTGCCGTCCAGATCCTGAACGGACAGGCCGAGTGCGCTGGCGCCCGTCTTCACTGCGGGCTGGTCGTTGCCGGCGGAAGCCAGTGCTGCGTTCTTGTCGCGCGGCATTTCAGAAACCGTGACGGGCACGCTCTCCTTCTTGCCGTCACGAAGGATCTCGATCGTGGCCTTCGTGCCGGGCGCCGTCTGACCTACCAGTGGCGGCAGATCCGCACTCTGATTAATGGCCTGCCCGTTGTAAGAAAGGATGACATCACCAGGGCGAATGCCCGCCTTGTCGGCCGCACTGCCCTTGCTCACCTGAGTCACGGCGGCGCCATTGGCGGTGTCGAGCTTCAAGGCCTTCACCATGTCATCGGTGACCTGCTGGACCATCACGCCAAGCTGCCCACGCGACACGTAACCCTTTTCCTTGATCTGCTTGACCACGTTCATGGCCACGTCGATCGGAATGGAGAACGCCACGCCCTGGTAGCCACCGGTGTTGGAATAGATCTGCGAATTCACGCCCACCACGCGGCCCTGCAGGTCGAACAGGGGGCCGCCCGAGTTGCCGCGATTGATCGGCACGTCGGTCTGGATGAACGAGGTATAGGGCTGGTCCTGGCTGCCCAGGTTTCGGCCTACGGCACTCACGATGCCTTGCGTCACCGTGTAGTCGAAACCGAACGGTGAGCCGATGGCCAGCACCCACTGGCCTGCCTTCAGGGCGCGCGAATCACCGATGGTGACGGCGGGCAGACCGCCCTTGGCGTCCACCTTGAGCAAGGCGATGTCGTATTGCGGATCGCTTCCGACCACCTTGGCAGTCAGCACGCGGCGATCCTGCAGGCGAACCGTGACCGTGTCCGCGCCATCAACCACATGGTTGTTGGTCAGCACGTAGCCGTCGGCAGAGATGATGAAACCCGAACCCAGCGAGGTGCGCGCCTGATCTTCCGGCGACGGCATGGCCGGCATGCCGAAGAAGCGGCGGAACATGTCTGCCGACGGATCATCGTCGTCGTCCGGCGGCATGCCGGGCATGCCACGCGAACCCTGCCGCGAAGCCGACTGCTTCTTGCTCTTGCCGCTGTACTTGGCCTCGACGTGCACGACCGCAGGCGCGTTCTTCTGCACGATGCCCGTGAAATCGGGCAAGCCCGACATCGCAGGAGCCGCGTTTTGGGCCTGCACACCGCCCACCAACGCCAAACTCATGACGACGGCACACGACAGCGTACGTAGAGCAAGTCGATTCATGCACTTCTCCTTCGGGTTTCAGGCACACCACACCGATCCGCCTTTCGGGCGGGTATGGCAAGTAAGCGGGGAATGCGAGCCGCGCGCGACTGGCGCGGCCCTGGGTTATTGCGGACCGGCAGCCTGGCTGGCTTGCTGCTGGTCGGGATGAATCAGCAGCAGGTAGCTGCCTTCACCATTCCGGACCGCGGGATAACGCGCCACGCGGTAAGGATTGAGGCTGTTCGAGTACAGCGGCGTGCCCGTATCACCATCCAGCGTGGCCGAAGCCTGCTGGCTCATTTTGTACGGTGCATCGGAGTACACGTTCAACCAGGGAGGCGCCACGGCCGGCGCATCCGAACGTGTTGCCTGTGCCGTGGTGTTTTCCATCGCAGCGGAAGGAGCAGAAGCCACCTGCGGCGAAAGGCGATCACCGCCCTGTCCGGCAGGCTGGGCCACCATCAGCGCGGCGACTGCCACGCCCGCGGCAATGGCGCCACCAGCGGACCAGTGCAGCCAGTGACGGCGCTTGCCCTGTTGGGAGGCACCGTCGCGCTCGACGACCAGCATGACGCGGGAGGCGAAGTCTTCCGAGGCGAGCGGGGAAAGCTCGCGACGCAAACCGTCGCGGGCCACGTGGTAACGCGACCAGGCCTGCTGGAGCGACGCATCATGGTCGAGCCGACGCAGGAGGAAGCGCAGCTCCTCCTTCGACAGCTCGCCGTCCATGCCGGCAGAAAGGTTTTCGCGTTGATTGTCAGTCATGGGTTTTTGCCCTCGCGGTCTGACAGCAGTGGCCGCAATTTTTCATCGATAGCTTCACGTGCCCGAAAAATTCGTGAACGCACCGTGCCAATCGGACAGCCCATCGCCTCGGCGATTTCTTCGTAGCTCAGGCCATCCACTTCACGCAGGGTAATTGCCGTCCGCAATTCCTCAGGCAAGGCTTGGACAGTGGAAAACACGGTTTGTTCAATTTCTTGCCGCATGAGTTCGCGCTCGGGCGTGGCGCTCTCGTGCATGCGGTCCGCGCCGGGCACGAAAGCGGCGTCATCGATGGCGATATCGTCGGCTGGCGGACGGCGCCCCATAGCCACCAGATGGTTCTTGGCGGTATTCACGGCAATCTTGTACAGCCAAGTATAGAAAGCACTGTCGCCGCGGAATGAGCCGATGGCGCGCCAGGCGCGAATGAACGCTTCCTGCGCCACGTCTTCACATTCGGCGTGGTTCTTCACATAACGGGAAATCAGGCCGACGACCTTGTGCTGGTACTTGCGCACCAGGAGATCGAAGGCCCGTTTGTCCCCCTGTTGGACGCGCTCGACCAGCGCACTGTCCAGTTCATTTTCGCCCATCCGGGCCCTCTCCTTCGTCGATGCTGCCACGCGCCCTTGGGGTGTCTTGAGGATGGAAGCGGACTGATCAGACAAGAACTCGGCGTTCTAGTTCAGACAACCACCACCTCGAAACGACAGGTACGCCATCGGCGTCCCTGGCATGGAAACGCATGGCGGCGCCAGCGGCGCACTGCCACGACCAACAATCCACCCTCGCCCCAGGTGCGCGGCCCATGGGCATATCCCGGGCCTGCATGAGAAGTATGGGGGCCTTTGCGGCCCGCGCAAGTCAGGCGGCGGTTTCGCCCACGCCCTCAAGGAGGCGCTGGCGCTCCAGGAGCAGCTTTTCGAAGGCCGGCTGCGGCAACGGGCGGCAGAACAGGAAGCCCTGCAGCTCGTCGCAATGATTGGCGCGCAGGAACTCCATGTGCTGCTCGGTTTCCACGCCCTCGGCCACCACGCCGCGCTTGAGGCGGTGCGCCATCTCGATGGTGGCTCGCACGATGGCCTCGTCGTCCGGATCGACGCCGATGTTCCTGACGAAACTCTGGTCGACCTTGATGCGGTCGGCCGGCAGCTTGCGCAGGTAATCCAGCGACGCGGCGCCCGTGCCGAAATCGTCGATGGCGATGCGCACGCCCAGCCGATGCAGGCCCTGAAGGTTCTCCACCAGGTTGGGGGCCGCCTTGATGCTGATGCTTTCGGTGATCTCCATTTCCAGCAGGTTCGCCTCCAGGCCGCTTTCGTCGAGCGCCGCGGCAACCACTTCCAGCAGGTTGGGCTGCATCAACTGCACGGCCGAAAGATTCACGCCCAGGCGCAACCCCAGTCCGAAGCGACGCTCCCATTCCTGAGCATGCCGGCAGGCGGTGCGCAGCACCCACTCACCGATGGAAACGATCAGCCCGGTTTCTTCCGCCAACGGGATGAAGAAGCCGGGTCCGATGAAGCCCAGTTCGGGATGCTCCCAGCGCACCAGCGCTTCCATGCCGACAATGTCTTCGGTGACGGCATCGACTTGCGGCTGATAGAACACGCGCAACTCGCCCTTGTGTTCGGCGTGGCGCAAGCCCGATTTCAGGGCGAGATTCTGCTGCTGCGACTGCTCGGCGCTGCCTTCGAAAATCTGATAGTTGTTGCGGCCCAGGCTCTTGGCTGCATACATCGCCTCGTCGGCGTGCTTGAGCAGGATGTCCGCGTCCGGCGCATCGTCCGGAAAGAAGCTTACGCCGATGGAGGCCGTGACCTGCAGCTCGGTGCCGTCATCGATGCGCAGCGGCGCACCCATCACCTGCACGATTTTCTCGGCAATGCGCAACACGTCTTCGTTCTTGACGATGTGGCGCAGGATCACCACGAATTCATCACCGGCGTAACGCGCCACGGTATCGGATGCGCGTACGCTGCCGCGCAACCGCTGCGTGGTGGTGAGCAGTACCTGGTCACCGACCGCGTGGCCAAGCGTGTCGTTGATGGTCTTGAAACGATCGAGGTCGACGAACAGCAACGCGAAGCACTCGCCGGTGCGGTTGGCTTCGCGAATGACGGTGTCGAGACGATCGTTGAACAGCAGCCGGTTCGGCAGCCCTGTCAGTGCATCGAGCAGACCTTCGGCGCGACCCTGCTCACGCGTGTGACGCAGCTCGAGTGCGTGCGCAAAACGCGATGCCGCGCAGCGCAGCACCGGCTGCACGATCGCCAGTGAAGGGAGCGGTTGCCGCGTGCCGATAAGCAGGGCGCCCAGCACCGTGCGCCGCTCGTCCTGCAAGGGCCACCCGGCAAATCCGGCCAGACCCAGCTGGGCCAGCAGCGGGTCCATGGGCGCCAGTCGCGCAGCGTCGGCCTGGTGCAGCATGGCCTGGCCGGACAACACGAGACGCAACGAGCTTTGCAAATGCGGCCCTGGCCACAGCTGCTCGTCGCCACGCCAGTACTGCACGAGCTGCACGGGCGCACCGCCTTCATCAGGGCGGGCCGACCACACCGCGACGTAATCCAGTCCCATGTCCTCGAACAGCAGCCGCGCCGCCTCGGCGATACCCTCGTCACCGCTGCCCGATGCAAACATGCGCGTCAGCAAGGCCAACGCTATTTCCGCGCGCACACTTGCGCGGTCACTGCGAAACAGCAAGGCCACGGCATCACGACCACCATGCCGAACCGCCCGGGCACTCACCTCGCCCGTGTCGGCTCCACGCGACGAACGGCGTCGTCCTGCGTGCCATTGACGGGAGCCTTCGGCGATCACCTGCTCGACGGTCGTTTCCTTGCAGACGAGCACGTCCTTGATCGGGCGCCCGCGCAATTCGTGATCACCCAGGCCACTGTGACGTACCAGCGCCGGGCTGTAGTCGATCAAATGCCCGCGCGCCGGGTCGACCACCAGCCACTCGTCGTCGACCTCGTCGAAGGCAAAGCGGTAATCGCCATCGCCACCGGTGGCTACAGCGCTTCCATTGACGTCCTGGCGGGCACCCATGCGGTGCAGGCGCTGCCAGCGCGACAGCAGCTCGTGCTCGATCTGGGACGCGTAGAGCCAATCGGCAATGCCTGCCGGCAAGACATTCGGCTTGAGTACGGCGTTGTCGTCCAGCACCGCCAGGATGGGCGCACCCGCGCAGGCAGGCACGCCGCTCAACACTTCGATACCCGCCATGCCCTCGCGGCCGTCGCCCTCGAACACGATGACAATCAACGCAAGGGGCGCACGCCCTTCCAGCAGGATGCCCGCGTGCGTGGCATCACGCGCGGAATGCACGATGAAGTGGCCGTCACCATCAAAGGTGTCGAACAGGGCCCGACGGAGTTCGCGTTGCGCCGCAACGACCAGAATGCCTGTTGAACTCGTCATGTCAGAGCATCCACCGGCCATCGCGCAGGCGCGGCCGCTGCGCAGGCTTGGCCTGGCAGCTCAGGCGCACCATGACGTCACTGAAGCTCGACGCCAGCGATTCGGGTGGATCGAGAATGACCACGCGCCGCACGTGTCCGGTCGTGGCGCGCGCCAGCTGGCGCAGCAGCGTGGCATCGGCCATGGGCAGCGGCAGCGGCAGGCGCTGAAGCAGGTAGATGCCGAAGTGATTGCTCTGAAGCATGTAACGCAAGGCAATGTTGAGGCGCTGCGAGCCCGGCAACCCCACATGTTCCTCGCGCAGGTTGCCCAGCCCGAGCTCGGGATTCCACAGGTACACCGCCTGGCCGCTACGCCGCACCAGCGGCCGCAGCTGCGATACCACGCCCACCTCCTCGCCGCCATCGAGCGCGATCAGGTTGCCCCGAGCCGCCAGGATGCGCTCGAGAATCTCTGCGCCGGCCTGGGCGGTGTTACTGGCAGGGGTGGCAATGGACGTATTCATTCCGACCTAAATTACGTGTTCCGGGGCGCTTCGCCTAGGGAGGAGGCAAGCCTCGCCGGAAACGATGGCGCGTTTCATGCGGCAGCGCACAGCTCGCGTTTTTACAGGATGTTCATCCCGCCCGGAACGGCCTGGGGCCGTCTCGCAATCCTCGCTACGGGAGGGTATGGTGCAAGGCTTCGTGGCCACCCTGCATACCCCCATGTTCGAAGGATTGCGCTTCAATCATTGGAAGACGAGCCTGGATGACAGCGGCATTGTCACCCTGTCGCTTGACCGCGCTGGCAGCAACGTCAACGCCATCTCCCGCGAGGTGCTGGACGAACTGGGCCAGATCGTCGAGCGACTGGCGATCGAAAAGCCCACGGGTGTGCTCATCCATTCCGCCAAGCCGTTCGGTTTTGCCGTCGGCGCAGACATCAAGGAATTCGTCACCTATGCCCAACAGGGCACGGTGCTGGAGAACATCGAGAACGGCCAGCGTGTTTACGAGTCGCTGGCACGCCTGCCCTGCCCCACGGTCGCGGCCATCCACGGTGCCTGCATGGGCGGCGGCACGGAGCTGATCCTCGCCTGCCGCCAGCGCATTGCCGCGGACGACGAAAAGACCCGCATCGGCCTCCCTGAAGTCATGCTCGGCATTCACCCGGGCTGGGGCGGCACGGCACGCCTGCCACGGTTGATCGGTGCCCCGGAAGCACTGCCCGTCATGCTCACCGGCAAGGCGTTGTCGGCCAAGCGCGCCCTGTCGCTTGGCGTGGTGGATCGACTGGCGCCGCCGGCTGAACTGCTCGCCGAGGCCCGCGCCCTGCTGCGCCGCCCGCATGCGCGCCCGTTCGCGCAACGCGCCAAGGCATGGGCCACCAACACGTGGCTGGCGCGGCAGGTCATCGCGCCCATGGTCATCAAGCAGACCGCAGCCAAGGTACGCAAGGAACACTACCCGGCGCCGTTTGCCCTGATCGATGTGTGGAAGCGCGGCGGCCCCAGCATCCAGCAGCGGCTGAAGCTCGAGGCGCGCTCGGTAGCCAAGCTGGCAGAGACGTCGACCGCGCAAAACCTTATTCGCATCTTCTTCCTGCAGGAACGCCTGAAGAGCCAGGGCAGCGGCATCGATCACGGCATCAAGCACGTGCATGTCGTGGGTGCCGGCGTCATGGGTGGCGACATTGCCGCCTGGGCCGCGTTCAAGGGCTTCGAGGTCACGCTGCAGGATCGCGAGTTGAAGTTCATCCAGCCGGCGCTGGATCGCGCGCGTCAGCTCTACGAAAAGAAGCTCAAGAGCGCGGACAAGGTGGAAGCCACCGTTCGCCGCCTGCGCGCCGACGTCGAGGGCAAGGGCGTCGCCACGGCAGATCTCGCCATCGAGGCGATCTTCGAAAACGCCGAAGCCAAGAAGGCGCTGTACGCGACCATCGAGCCGCAGTTCCAGTCCAACGAATTGCTGGCCACCAACACGTCGAGCATTCCGCTGGACGAATTGCGCGTTGGCCTGAAGGCACCGCAGCGATTCCTTGGCCTGCACTTCTTCAATCCGGTGGCGCAGATGCCGCTGGTGGAAGTGGTTCGCCACGACCAGCTCGATGCGGACGCCGAAAAGCGTGCGCTCGCCTTCTGCAAGGCCATCGGCAAGCTGCCGGTGGCGGTGAAGGGAACGCCGGGCTTCCTGGTCAATCGCATTCTGATGCCGTACCTGCTCGAGGCCATGCGCCTGTACAGCGAAGGCGTGCCCGGCCCCGTGCTCGACAAGGAGGCGAAGAAATTCGGCATGCCGATGGGGCCGATCGAACTGGCCGATACCGTGGGCCTGGACGTGTGCGCCTCGGTTGGCAAGGAACTCGCGCCTTTCCTTGGCCTGGAATTGCCGCCAGGGCTGGAAGACAAGCTCGCTGCCGGCAAGCGCGGCAAGAAAGACGGCCAAGGCATTTATGTGTGGCAGGACGGCAAGCCGCAGAAGCCGGAAGTGGACCCCGACTACACCGTGCCGCCGGACCTGCAGGACCGCATGATCCTTCCCATGGTCAACGAAGCCGTGGCATGTCTCGCCGATGGCGTGGTGGACGATGCGGAGCTGCTCGATGCCGGCGTGATCTTCGGCACCGGTTTTGCGCCGTTCCGTGGCGGTCCGATCCAGTACGTGCGGAGTGAAGGCGCCGCCGTGGTCAAGGGCAAGCTGGAACGCCTCGCACAACGCTACGGCGAACGCTTTGCGCCGAAAAACGGCTGGGATCTGCCCACGCTGGCGAAGACGGGTTTCGAACTGCCCACGGGTGGCGATCAGGATGCCGGTTCTGCCGAGATCTGATTCGACCCGCAACAAAAAAACGCCCGGACCAGCCGGGCGTTTTTTTGTGTCTGCACTAAACGATACTGATCACCACATCAGGTCGTCGGGCACGCCATCTTCGCCCACACTGCCCGTGCTGCCCGGCTCGACCAGCAACGCAATCTGGTGGGCATCGATGGCCTTCACCTGCTCGGCGAGCTCGCGCGTCACCACCAGATAGCGACCTTGCTGCTGCACCACGCCCAGCTCGCCTTCATTGATGGCCTTGAGCTGATCGGCATCCACGTGCACGCGTCGAATCTTGCCGCCGTACTCGAAGTGGCGAACGTGCTCGACATCGGCCTTGTTCAAGGTCTTGCCATCCAGCAGCTGCTGGATTTTCTGCTTGCGTTCGCGACGAACGCGCGCCTCTTCAGCGGCAGCCTGCTCGGCACGCTTGCGCTCGTTCGCTTCGGTCTGCGCACGAATGGCATAAGCCTTGGCCAGGTCGATTTCTTCCTGGCTCCTGCCCGCCGAAGGCTTGCCTTGCGGCTTGCCCTGAGCATGATGAGCGGGCTTGCCGCCCTTGAACGGCGCACCACCCTTCTTCTGGGGAAAGGACTTGCCACCTTGAGGCGTCGACGGACGCTTCTCTTCACGGACCTGTTTGACGATGCCGCTCTTGAGCAGCTGATCGCGCAGGGAATCGGCCATGGCTGGAACTCGCTTGCGTAATACGGTTGCGGAGGAACTGATATCAGTAGTGCGGCGGCGGTGGCTCGCTGTGCGGATCGTGCCCCTGCGAGGAACGCAACGAGGACAACTCGCTGCGCAACCCGCGGATCACGTCCTCCAGCATCGCCAGGCGCACCGACAGCTCGGCATCGGCGGAAGCCAGCGCGTTCACCGTGTCATCGACAAAGGTGAGCCGCACTTCGAGTTCCGTCAATCGCTGCTGCAGGGTTTCGTCCGACATGTTTACTGCCTCAGGCTGCGGCCGCGCCCGATGCCGTAATACGCCAGGCCCGCTTCCTCGACCGCCGCGGGATCGTACAGATTGCGGCCATCGAAAACGGCTGGCTCGGCCAACATGCTGCGGATACGCGCGAAGTCCGGGCTGCGGAACGCTTTCCATTCGGTGACGATGGCCAATACATCGGCGCCTTCCAGCGCATGGTAGGCGCCGTCGCACAGTGCCAGGTCGTCACGATCGCCATAGATGCGATGCGTTTCATGGCTTGCCTCGGGATCGAACGCGCGCACCTTGGCGCCCGCCTTCCACAAGGCTTCCATCAGATGACGGCTCGACGCCTCTCGCATGTCGTCGGTGTTGGGCTTGAACGCCAAACCCCACAGCGCAATCGTCTTGCCAGCCAGGTCGCCGCCAAAGTGACGCGAGATCAGCTCGAACAGCTTGGTCTTCTGGTCGTGGTTCACCGACTCCACGGCACCAAGCAGGCGTGCCTCGTAGCCCACGCCGCGCGCCGTGCGCTCCAGCGCCTGCACGTCCTTCGGGAAGCACGAACCACCGTAACCGGCGCCCGGATAGATGAAGTGATAGCCGATACGCGGATCGGAACCGATGCCCTGGCGCACCAACTCGACGTCGGCGCCTACGCGCTCCGCGATGTTGGCGATTTCATTCATGAAACTGATCTTGGTCGCGAGCATGGCGTTCGCGGCGTACTTGGTCAGCTCGGCCGAACGCTCGTCCATCACCACGGTGCGATCGTGGTTGCGATTGAACGGCGCGTACAGCTTGCGCAGCACGCCAATCGCACGCTCGCTGGAGCTGCCGATGATGATGCGGTCGGGACGCAGGCAGTCTTCCACTGCATCGCCTTCCTTCAGGAATTCGGGGTTGGACACCACGTCGAATTCCACCGACACGCCACGCGCAGACAATTCGCCGGCAATGGCGTCGCGGACACGGTCAGCGGTACCTACCGGCACGGTCGACTTGTTCACCACGACCGTATAGCGGTCCATGTGCTGGCCAATGGTCCGTGCCACGCCCAGCACGTACTTGAGATCGGCACTGCCATCCTCGTCGGGCGGCGTGCCGACCGCGATGAACACCACCTGCCCGTGCGCAATGCCCGGCGCCGGATCAGTGGTGAAGTCGAGCTGGCCACTGGCATGGTTGCGCTTGACGATGGGCTCCAGGCCCGGCTCGTAAATGGGGATGTCGCCGTTTTTCAGGCGCTCGACCTTGCCCGCGTCGATATCGACGCAGACCACGGTGTTGCCCATTTCAGCCAGGCAGGCGCCGGTGACAAGACCTACATAACCGGTGCCGAAAATGGTGACCTTCATTGTCGCGGAAACTCCTGGAAGCAGACCCGGGATTCTAGCAGGCCCGGCGCGTCACGACTCGAAGTGAGACCTGCGTCGCACTCCAAAAAGATACGGGGCGCGAATTGCTTCGCGCCCCGTGGATGCTCGAAAGAGCAGCTTCGAACGATTACTTCGCGCCGCCAGCCTGATCGCCCGCCGGCGTCGGGCCGGTCTTGACCAGGGTCACGTCGAAGATGATCGTCGCGTTCGGCGGGAAGCCGTTCTGCGGCTGGGCACCGTAAGCGATGTTCGACGGGATGAAGAGCTTGTAGTGACCGCCGACCTGCATCAGCTGCATGCCTTCGCGGAAGCCCGGGATCACGCCAGCAACCGGGATCGAGGCGGGGCCTGCCGGGTCATGCTTGGACGAATCGTCGAACACTTCGCCATTGACGAACGAACCGACGTAGTTGACCTGCACGGTGTCGTTCGGACCCGGACGAGCGCCCGTACCCTGGCTGATCACCTGGTACTGCAGGCCCGAAGCCGTGGTCTTCACGCCCGGAGCCGTCTTGTTCTTGGCAAGGAAAGCGTCGCCTTCAGCCTTGTTCTTGCCGGCAACCTGGGTGTACTCGGCCTTGGCCTTGGCCTGCAGATTGGCCACGAATGCGTCACGAACCTGCTTGGCTTCGGCTTCGCTCATGGTCGGCTTCTGGCCCGACAGCGCGGACTGCAGCGCACGAGCAACAGTGGCCGGATCCACTTCCGAGCGGACGAGCGGCGGCAGCGAGCTGGCCAGATCCCAACCAACGACGTAGCTGGCCTTGGTCTTGTCGACCGCAGCCGGAGCGGCCGTAGCCGGGGCGGCGGCGGGCTTCGCAGCCTGTGCGTGCACGCCAACGGTCATGCCCAGAGCAACAGCGAGCGCGGCCGCCGTCAGCGTGGGACGCAGAAAATGCTTCATGTAGAACTCCCTCGTATTGGATATGCCGGCGCTACCGGACTACGCCCCCCCGATGGAGGCAGGCCCCGCATTGTGCGGTGCTTGTTGAGTCTTGGCAACGATAGTGGGCGTGTGACCGTCAGTCGTGATTAAAAGTTCACAAACCGGCCTGAATCCGCGGGTTTTTACGAATCCTGCACAACACGCCCGCCAGCCCCGCCCTGCAGTGATCAGCCATGCCCGTCATCGGAGCGTCCCGGCTTGTCCAGCGTGTCGCGCAGCGCCGCCTGTGCCCGGGCATGGACCTGCACCAATCCGCGCCAAAGCAGCCACGCCAGCACCAGCAGCACGAGCACCAGAACAATGGCCACCTCGCGCGGCGGCAGGATGGTGGAGGCGAGCGCCGCCACCAGCAATCCAAGCATCCACATGGTGAAGAGCGGAATGCATCGTGCGAGCACGCTGCGGATACGCATGTTGTAGGCGCCACCAATACGTTCCGGAATGCTCAGCTCCGCCAGCAACATGCCGAGCGCCGATGCCTTGCGATAAGCCGCCACGATCATCGGCAGCGAGATCAAGGCAGCGATCGACCACGCCAGGCTGCGCTTCACTTGTGGACTGTCCGCCAGGAAGTCCCAATGGAAGAAGCCTAGGCGATACAGGTAGGACATGATCAGGAACGCCGCAACGACCAGCATCATGTTGATGATGACGTGCCACACGAGGCGCCGGATCATCTTTGCCACCATCGCACCCTGCCCGCTCAAGCTCAGGTTACCCATCCAGTCGGTGTACGCGCCCAGCAGGCCGGTCAACCCGGACGGCAATCGGCGCGACAACGTCGAGGCCAACGGATCGGAAGCACGAATGAGATACGGCGTGAGGAAGGTGGTGATGGCCGACACTGCCACCGCGACCGGATAAAGGAAGCCGCTGGTCACCTTCAAGGTGAGGCCCAGCGAGGCGATCACGAACGAGAACTCGCCGATCTGCGCCAGACCCATGCCTACACGTAGCGATGTCCTGCCATCGTTGCCCGCCACAAAGGTGCCGAAGCTGCAGGTAATGACCTTGCCCAGCACCACCACGATGGTGACCACCAGAATCGGCAGCCAGTACTGCTTCAGCATCGCCGGGTCGATCAGCATGCCGATCGCGACAAAGAAGATCGCACTGAACATGTCGCGCACAGGACCAATGATGCGCTCGATACGTACCACGCTCTCCGATTCGCCCACGATCGCACCGATCATGAAGGCGCCTAGCGCAATGCTGTAACCCATCTCCGTCACGAGCAGGCAGAAACCGAAGCACAGGCCCAGCACGGCGACGAGCAGCACATCATCCCGGCTGACGCGCGCGATGTAGTCGACGACGCGCGGCACCAGCAGCAACCCCACCACCAGCGACACCGCCATGAAGAGTGTCAGGCGCCCCACGGCCGCCATGGCTTCGCTGGCTTCGAGACCGCCGGTACTCGCGATGCCGGTGAGCAAGGCCATCAGCACGATGGCGATCACGTCTTCAATGATCAGGATGCCGAACATCAGCTGCGCGAAGCGTTCGCGCTTCAATCCCAGATCGTCCAGCGCCTTCATGATGATGGTGGTCGAGGACATGGAAAGCATGGCGCCGAGGAACAGCGCATCCATGGAACTCCAACCGAAGAAACGGCCGATCTCGTAGCCCAGCCACAACATCAGCACGATTTCGCAGACTGCCGCCACCAGCGCCGCGCCACCCACCTCACGAAGCTTTTTAAGGCTGAATTCCAGGCCCAACGCGAACAACAGCAGGATCATGCCCAGTTCGGAAAGCGTGCGGATGGTCTGCTCGTCGTGGATGAAAACCACGGGAAACGTATAAGGACCAACCAGCACGCCCGCGATGATGTATCCAAGTACGACCGGCTGACGCAGCCGCTGGAAGATCACCGTTGTCAGACCCGCGATCAACATCACCGTCGCGAGGTCTTGGATAAAGTGCAGATCGTGCATCAATGAAATCCGTAGGGACGTGTCCCAAGACTAGCAATCGTTCTTGCGATGCACAGCCCTGCACGAACACGTTGATCATTCGCTGAGCAAAAAAGTGATTTTCTGGCGCGCCCGTTCCTCGGCACGCATCACCTAACTGCTTGTTGTCATTCGTTCGTGAAAAAAAGTTGAAAAAAATTCACATCGAACGCTTGACGAAATCGCGATCCCTATCTATTCTTTCGGGCTTCCAGAGGCACTTCGGGGCCATAGCTCAGCTGGGAGAGCGCCTGCATGGCATGCAGGAGGTCGGCGGTTCGATCCCGCCTGGCTCCACCAAATTTAGATACGTCCCCATCGTCTAGAGGCCTAGGACATCACCCTTTCACGGTGGCGACCGGGGTTCGAATCCCCGTGGGGACGCCACTCTAACGGCAAAACCGGTTTCGGTGTAGCAGTAAGAGTGGTCAAGGATGAAGTCTAAATGTGTGGTTCTGGTTGCAGTAAGAATGTGGAGCGGTAGTTCAGTCGGTTAGAATGCTGGCCTGTCACGCCGGAGGTCGCGGGTTCGAGTCCCGTCCGCTCCGCCACTTACGAAGAACCCGCCAGCTGGCGGGTTTTTTGTTGCCTGAAATTCCACTCAAGCCTGAAGCTGAATCAGTCCTTCAGGCTGCCAGGCTCCTCAAAGGGCCTCGTCCGGCGAGCGATGGTCTTCCAGACGCTCCAGCGTTCCCTTCGAATGCCCCTGCTCCGCCAGGTATTCCAGCCAGCGCGACAGGAAGCCATTCATGCGCAACCGATGCTGCAGCACGGTGTGTGCCGGCGGAAACGGGCCGAGGACCTGCCAAAGATGCCGGCCCGGGTGGCAATGCAGCGCCTCGGCCACGTGGGCATCGGTATAGACCCGCAGCTGCGCCGATGGCGAAGGCTGGCCGGTGTGCGCATCGACGAAGTTGTAGGTGAGCTCCAGCTCCAGCGTGTAGGGATGCTTTTCCTGCACCTGCAGGCGCACATCCAGGCCGTCATCCACGCTGGACAGGTAGAACCCCGGCGCCAGGTCCTGCGGCGAAAACAGCCTTACCAGCCGGTGATAGTTCTCGGCATAAAGCCCCATCAGGAAGCCAAAGCGTCCCGGCAACAAGGCTTGGCGACTGTCCAGTACGGCACTCATGGGCGGTAACGACTCCGTTAGAACATGGTCCGCTCGATACCGAAGCGGTCGAAGATCTTGCTCGCAATCTCCTCGATGGAGACATGCGTGGTATTCAGATTGGGAATGTTTTCCCGGCGCATCAGCTTTTCGGCCTGCGACAGCTCCCAGCGACATTGCTCCAGCGTGGCGTAGCGACTGCCTGCGCGTCGCTGCTCGCGAATCTGCGCCAGCCGTTGCGGTTCGATGGTGAGACCGAACAGCCGATCCTTGTAGGGGCGCAGTCGCGCCGGCAGTTCCAGCTTGTCCAGGTCGTCGTCGGTCAAGGGGTAATTGGCGGCGCTCACCCCGTAATGCAAGGCCATGTAAAGGCAGGTTGGCGTCTTGCCCGAGCGGGACACACCCACCAGGATCAGGTCGGCCTGCGCGTAATCCACATCGATGCCATCGTCATGGGACAGCGCGTAGTTGGTCGCGTTGATGCGCGCTTCGTATTTGTCGAAATCCACCAGACCGTGGGATCGGTTCACCGCACCGGAACGCTTGGCACCCAACTCCTCTTCCAGCGGCCCGATGAAGGGCGCAAACACATCCAGCATCAAACCGCCGCTCTCCGCCACGATTTCGCACAGTTCGCGCGAGGCCATGGTGTTGACCACGATGGGACGCTCGCCCGTTTGCGCATATCGGGTCTTGATGCGCAGCGCCGCCGCCTCGGCCTTCTGGGCATCATCGATGAAGGGCAACCGGTGCTTGTCGAACTGCACGCCCTCAAATTGCGCGAGGATGCTGTTGCCGATTGTCTCGGCGGTAATACCAGTGGAATCGGAGATGTAGAAAACGGTTCGCTGCATGGCTGATCCAAAGTCACTGGTGGTTTCTGCCCCACACCTTAGCGCAAGGTGAAAAGCCTGTCTTTGCTTGACTCACAGCTGACTGGTATTGAGTTGGCGCTTGTTTTGGCCCGAATGGTCTTCTTGTGCTCCGCACCATCGGCAGCGGACAATACCAGTTCTTTGTAACCCGATTTCTGCAAGAACTCGGAACAAGCCCACTTCTGAAACCTAAGAGCTCTGAGGAGACTCCCTTGAACGATCTGGTGCTTTGGCTCGACACGCTGCGCATGACCGACCTGGGCAAGGTCGGCGGCAAGAATGCGTCGCTCGGCGAGATGATCGGCAATCTCGCCAAACTCGGCGTGTCCGTGCCCGGTGGTTTCGCCACCACCGCTGACGCGTTCCAGGAATACCTCGACAAGAGCGGCGTCGCCAAGCGCATCCAGGAGCGTCTCGCTTCCCTGGACGTCGATGACGTGATGGCGCTGACGGCCGCCGGCAAGGAAATCCGCGAGTGGGTCACCGAGACGCCACTGCCGGCTGATCTGGACAAGGCGATCCGCGATGCCTACGCCAAGCTCTGCAAGGACGCCGGCGCCGACAACATCGCCGTAGCCGTGCGCTCCTCCGCCACCGCGGAAGACCTGCCCGACGCATCGTTCGCCGGCCAGCAGGAAACCTTCCTCAACGTGGTGGGCATCGAGGACGTGCTGCACAAGGTGAAGGAAGTCTTCGCCTCGCTCTACAACGACCGCGCCATTGCCTACCGCGTTCACCAGGGTTTCAAGCACGAAGACGTGTTCCTCTCCGCTGGCGTGCAGCTGATGGTGCGCTCGGACGTGGGCGCCTCGGGCGTGCTGTTCACGCTGGACACCGAATCGGGCTTCCGCGACGTGGTGTTCGTCACCGGCTCGTACGGTCTCGGCGAAATGGTTGTGCAGGGTGCGGTGAACCCCGATGAGTTCTACGTGTTCAAGCCCACGCTGAAGGCGGGCAAGCCGGCCGTGCTCCGTCGCAGCCTCGGCGCCAAGCAGCAGCGCATGGTCTATTCGGACAAGCCCGGCGAGCGCGTGCGCATCGAGGAAACGCCGGCTGATCTCCGCAACAAGTTCTGCATCACCGACGAGGACGTGCAGGAACTGGCCAAGCAGGCGCTGGTCATCGAGAAGCATTACGACCGCCCGATGGACATCGAGTGGGCGAAGGACGGCAATACCGGCAAGCTCTACATCGTGCAGGCCCGCCCGGAGACGGTGAAGTCGCGTGCCCACGCCACGCAACTGGAGCGCTTCCACCTCAACGAGAAGGGCAAGGTACTCGCCGAAGGCCGCGCCATCGGCCAGAAGATCGGCTCGGGCAAGGCGCGCGTCATTCGCTCGCTCGCCGACATGAACAAGGTGCAGGCCGGCGACGTGCTGATCGCCGACATGACCGATCCCGATTGGGAACCCGTGATGAAGCGCGCGGCGGCCATCGTCACCAACCGTGGCGGCCGCACCTGTCACGCCGCCATCATCGCGCGCGAGCTGGGCGTGCCTGCCGTCGTGGGTACGGGCAATGCGCTGGACCTGATCCCGGACGGCGCGGAAGTCACCGTGTCGTGCGCCGAGGGTGACACCGGCATGATCTATGAAGGTCAACTCAAGTTCGATCGCGTGACGGCCGACCTGGGCGACATGCCCGAAGCCCCGCTCAAGATCATGATGAACGTGGCCAACCCGGAGCGTGCTTTCGACTTCGGCATGCTGCCGAACGCCGGCATCGGCCTGGCGCGCCTGGAAATGATCATCGCCAGCCACATCGGCGTGCATCCCAAGGCACTGCTGGAATACGGCAAGCAGGATGCCGAGACCAAGAAGAAGATCGACGAACGCATGGCCGGCTACGCCGATCCGGTGTCGTTCTACGTCGATCGCCTTGCCGAAGGCATCGCGACCATCGCGGCGTCGGTGTATCCGAAGCCGGTGATCGTGCGCCTGTCGGACTTCAAGTCGAACGAGTACGCCGGTCTTATCGGTGGTTCGCGCTACGAGCCGCACGAAGAGAACCCGATGATCGGCTACCGCGGCGCCAGCCGTTACGTCGACCCGGGCTTCGCCGAGTCGTTCGGCCTGGAGTGCAAGGCCGTCAAGCGCGTGCGCGAAGTGATGGGCCTGGACAATGTGTGGGTGATGATTCCGTTCGTGCGCACGCTGGGCGAAGGCCGCAAGGTCATCGAGGTGCTGGCCAAGAACGGCCTCAAGCAGCGCGAGAACGACCTCAAGGTCATCATGATGTGCGAAGTGCCGTCCAACGCGCTGCTCGCCGATGAGTTCCTGGAGATCTTCGATGGCTTCTCCATCGGCTCCAACGACCTCACGCAGCTCACGCTGGGCCTTGACCGCGATTCCAGCATCGTCGCCAACCTGTTCGACGAGCGCGACCCGGCGGTGAAGAAGCTGCTCGCCCTTGCCATCAAGACGGCACGCGAGAAGGGCAAGTACGTGGGCATCTGCGGCCAGGGTCCGTCGGACCACCCGGATCTCGCCGAATGGCTGATGGATCAGGGCATCGAATCGGTGTCGCTCAATCCGGATACCGTGGTCGATACCTGGCTGCGCCTGGCCAAGCGCAAGGCAGCCTGAGCGTTGCCGTAGCAGTAGCGAAAAGGGCGGTGGCGACACCGCCCTTTTTATTTGCGCGCGCGAAGCGTGACACCGCGTATATGAACCATCAGGGCGAACACGGTCGACCAGCCGTATCGAACGTGCTCTCGTCCAACCGGATCAAACCCTGTCGCACGATGACCCATGTGGTTATCGGCAACGCCATGGCCGAAATGCCCTGCCCGCTTCTCGCCACGAAACGAACAGTGACACGATCGTCCTGGACGACGATGTCCTCGATGTCGTCGTGAATATCGGGATAGGCCTCAAACAATGCACGGTACGTTCGGAGCACATCGGCACGCCCGGTTCGAGGACTGCAGAAATCCGAGGACAGAAGCCGCGCGTCATCCGCGTAGAGCGTTGCCATGGCCTCCGCATCATGGCGGTTGAAGGCATCGAACATGGCACGCACGACGGACTCGGCGGGAGGCTCCGCGGGTGCCACCCATCCCCACGCAAAGGCAATGACGATCACGGGACTCATGCGTGTCTCCTCGAACGGTGTGGCTCGCAGCTTCGCCTTCAGGGTCCGCTCGCGCGTTTCACGGCTTGCTGTGTTTTCGGCACGGAACCTTCAGCGACGAACCGTGGTCATCCCTTGGGACCGGGGAATGGAGAACGACCATGCGCCAACTCGCCAAGCTGGTGATCGAGAACAAAGGCTTCCTCACCTTCATGCTTTGCATGTTCATGTTCCGCAGCGCTGTCGCGGACTGGAACGTGGTGCCAACCGGCTCCATGCAACCGACCATCGAGATCGGCGACCGCATCGTGGTGGACAAGGCCGCTTACGATCTGCGCATTCCGTTCACCCATGTATCCCTGGTCCATCGCGCCGATCCGCAACGCGGCGACATCGTGGTGCTGGACTCCGATGCCGCCGGCGAGCGGCTGGTAAAACGAGTCATCGGCGTGCCGGGCGACCAGGTGGCACTCGTGCAAAACCACCTCTACGTGAACGGCAAGGCTGCCGGCTATCGGGCCACCACGGTGAGCGGCATCCGCGATGACCGGGAAGATCCCGCCCTCTACGCATTCGAAGACACCGGCTCGACCAGCCACGTCGTCCGCTGGTCCATGGCCGCGCAAGGACACACCACCGATTTCGGCCCGGTGACCGTGCCGTCAGGCCACTACCTGCTGCTCGGCGACAATCGTGACAACAGCGCCGATTCCCGCTATTTCGGCTTCTTCCCGCGAAAGGAGATCGTGGGACGGGCCACCCGCGTGGCGATGTCGCTGGACCCCGCCAACCACTACCGGCCCAGGGCAGATCGCTGGGGCGCTTCACTGCAGTGAAGCAAAGAAATTTGCACCAACCCCATTGCCAGCATCGCCATCACCACGTAAGATTACCGGCTCGCGTGGACCACACGCACCATCTTTGGAGAGGTGGCAGAGTGGTCGAATGTACCTGACTCGAAATCAGGCGTACGTGTAAGCGTACCGTGGGTTCGAATCCCACCCTCTCCGCCAGAAATGCAAAACGCCCCCTAGTGGGGCGTTTTGCATTTCTGGCTGCGACGGCTGGATAAGAACCCACCCGGGTTCGACAAAATTGCCTGGAGCAATTTTGGACAGCCGAAGGCTGGCCCCGTAGCGCGCCAGCGCGAAGGGGTCGGGTCCAAGGATGGACCCGACAATCCCACCCTGCACGCAGCGAGCTTTTTGCTTTCAAACTCCGCCCACCATTCCACAACCTTCTTTACGCATTCATCCCCTATCCGTCATGCTCGCATCGCGTCGCCACACCAGGCATCCCATGATCGAGTTCGGACACGGAACGCACGTCGGCTTGCGCCGCGCGCGAAATGAAGACACCTACTACGCCGATGCCTCGCTCGGGCTTTTTCTCGTGGCCGATGGCATGGGTGGACACCAGCATGGCGAGGTGGCTTCGGCATTGGTCCGTGATGCCATTGCCGACCTGGTGACGCGCGGCCACAGCCTGGTCGAAGCCGTTCGCGCGGCAGACGAGCGCCTGATCCAGCACAGTCGTGGATTTCGCGACGCGCGCCCCATGGGCACCACCATCGCCGCCTTGCGCCTGCATGCAGACAGCTACGAAGTGGTGTGGGTAGGCGACAGCCGCGTGTACGTGTGGCAGAAGACGTTGCGTCAGGTGAGCCACGATCACTCGCTGGTGCAGGAGCTTGTGGCCGCTGGCACGCTGGATGCCGCGCAAGCCGCGCGACACCCTCAACGGAACGTCATTACCCAGGCATTAGGCATTACGGCCGCGGAGCAATTGCATATCGGCATGGCACGCGGAAAGCTCGAGCACGGCATGTGCTTCCTGCTCTGCAGCGACGGGCTCACCGAAGAAGTGACCGATACCGTGATTGCCGGCATCGTGTCGCGCCAGGATCTTTCTGCCCAGGAAAGCACCGAACATTTGCTGCTCGCCGCGCTGGAAGGTGGCGGCAGCGACAACGTAACGGCCATACTCGCCCGCATCAACTGACGCGGGCGCACGCATCAATGGACGGCAGGCGCTTCTTCGCGGCGCCAGACCGACGTACCACCGGCACTCTTGTCCAGCGAATCAAGCCGCTTTTCGTGAGCGGCGGTTTCATCGGCACTCGCATGCAACACACGAGGACGTCGATCGAGCACGATGGGCGCCATCGTCACGGCCGCGCCTTGCTCCTGCGCTCCTTCGAAACCCAGATCCAGCACAACCTGACCTGAAGTCATGGCCAGATAGACATCCGCCAGCAGCTGCGCGTCGATCAGGCCGCCGTGCAGGTCGCGCGCGGAATTGTCCACACCCAGGCGCTTGCACAGCGCGTCCAGGCTGTTGCGCTGTCCGGGATAGCGCTCGCGCGCCATCATCAGCGTATCAAGCACGCTGCAGCGATCTTCCAGACGGCCAAACGATTCACCCAGCCGTGCAAGTTCGCCGTTGATGAAGCCGACGTCGAACGTTGCGTTATGGATGATCAGTTCGGAGTCACCGATGAAGGCAAGGAATTCCTCGACCACATCCGCGAAGCGCGGCTTGTCGAGCAGGAACTCGTCCTCGATGCCCGTGACCTGTCGTGCGCCTTCGTCGATGGCGCGATCGGGGTTCAGGTAGGTCTGATAGTAACGCCCCGTGGGACGGCGCTCGATCATCTCCACACAAGCGATTTCAATCAGGCGATGACCCTGACGGACTTCGAGACCGGTGGTCTCGGTATCCAGCACGATTTGCCTCATGCGTTGCTCCTGTAATGCTCTGCCTGCTCACGAGCGGCGACATCCACGCGCTCGTTTTCCACATGGCCGTTGTGGCCCTTCACCCATTGCCAGCGCACCTGATGGGTCTGTGTCGCCGTGGACAGGCGTTCCCACAGATCCTGGTTTTTCACAGGCTTCTTGTCCGCGGTTTTCCAGCCATTGGCGCGCCACTTGGGCACCCATTCCTCGATGCCCTGCATGACGTAGCGCGAGTCGGTGGTCAACGCCACCTTGCATGGTCGCGTCAACGCCTCAAGCGCGCCGATGGCCGCCATCAGTTCCATCCGATTATTGGTGGTGGCTGGCTCACCACCCGAGACCATGCGCTCGGTTCCCTTCGCGCGCAGCAGTGCGGCCCATCCACCCGGCCCGGGATTGCCCAGGCAGGCGCCGTCGGTAAAAGCTTCCACTTCGGTCATTGTCACCATCGATAAGGTAAGAAAAAAATCAGGGCGCCGCATTACGGCGCGCGCCAGGTGCGAGACCGACGTTCACGGTGGCAGGCAATGTCTTGGGTTTCAGTCGTATGGGTGTAGCGACGCGACGGCGCTTGCGCGCAATCAGCATGTAGCCTCCACCGAAAGGATGGGCATGGTCCATCGCAACGCGACTACCCGGCCACGCTCGCCCCACGCGCTCGATCCGTTCGATATCGAGCTCGCTGCGGCGAACCCAGCGCTCGAGCAGAATCGGCGAGTGCATGGTGGGAGCCGATCCACGCGTGCGCCACATCATCCAGGGAAGCCAGGCACTGAAGGGATGCAACCCGGTAAGCGCAAGCACGCCACCGGGTGCGAGCACGCGCGCGGATTCTTCCAGCATGTCCTGCGGCGAACCGGAAACTTCGAGCGCATGGCGCAGCAGGACCAGATCGAAAACCTCGTCCAGGAACGGCAGCGATTCGTCGACCCTGGCCTGCAGGTCGCCTTCGTAGCGTTGCGTAGCCACGCTGAGGCGCGTCCAGTTGCCCAGCAGGGGCAGCACGGGCGGCGTGTCGCCAGCCGCCGCACTGACCATCAGGGCGCGACTGCCGCTGCATCGCTGCAATCCGGGCGCCAACACCGCCGTCTCGTCCGCCAGCAGATTGCGCAACGGGGCACTGCTGTAAATGTCTTGATCACGCTGAGACATGGAGGGCCGGCCAGTCGTATCGATAGGCACAGTTTACTTGCGGCCGGCGCCAACGTGTCCTGGTTGACAGTGCAACCGCCGATGACACCGCAAGTCTGAACTTCCCCGCCGATGATTAACGTCTCACTAACGAGTGAGCGGGAGAGGGGCTTTATAGTCAGCCACTTCGCGCAAGCCATGGACGGGCCTGCGTCAGTCGATACGAAACCCTGGAGGACGACTCCTTGCACGTCGTACCGTTACCGGCGCTTGCCGATAATTACATCTGGTTGCTGCATGACGATGATGGCCGCGCCATTGTCGTGGACCCGGGCGACGCCGCTCCGGTCGAAGCCGCGCTTCAACAACGTCATCTGACGTTGTGCGCCATTCTGCTTACACACCACCATCACGATCATGTCGGCGGTGTCGAGGCACTGCTTACGCGTCACCGCGTGCCCGTCTATGCGCCGCACGACGAGCGCATCGCGCACGCAACGCATCGCGTCGACGACGGCGACCTTGTTCAACTGGACATACCCGCCTCGCGCTTCGACGTGATCGCCGTGCCGGGCCATACCACCACGCATATCGCGTATGCCGGTGAAGGCGTACTGCTTTGCGGCGACACGCTCTTCAGCATGGGCTGCGGTCGACTGTTCGAAGGCACGCCAGCGCAGATGTTGGCATCGCTCGATCGGTTGTCCTCCCTACCCGGCAATACGCTGGTGTGCTGTGCTCATGAATACACCGCGGCCAATGGACGCTTTGCACACACCGTCGAACCGGCCAACGCAGCCCTTGCCGCACGGCAGGTCGAAGTAGCGCAACTGCGCGCAAACGATCGCCCCAGTCTTCCCGTTCCATTGGCCACCGAGCAGGCGACAAATCCGTTCCTGCGCGTAGACAGCGACGCTGTCGTTGCCTGGGCGAGCGAGCGAGGCGTCACGGGTGATCGCGTCGCCCGCTTCGCCGCGCTGCGGGCCAACAAGGACGTATTCGCCGGATGAAAACGATACGACGCCTGCGTCCCCTGCCCCTCGCCACGTCAGTCTTTCTCGCTGCGTGCGCTTCGGGCCCAGCCCAAAAACCCGCACAGCCGCCAGCGTCTGCGCCCACGCCACAAGCGCAGGCGCCGCACGCCAACATCCATGCCACGACGACACCGGCCGCTGTCAGCGCAGCGGACGACGGCAACATCTGGCAGAACCTGCGCAACAGCTTTGCGATGGCCGATTGCGACGCAGACCCGGGCATCACCCTGTGGGCGCGCCGCTACACCAGCAACCCGCAGCGCTTTGAAGACCAGATCGCCGCGGCAGCCCCCAGGCTCGCCTACGTGCAGCAGATCGCCGCGCGTCACAACGTGGCGGGCGAATTCGCGCTCATACCCTGGGTGGAAAGCCAGTATCGCCCTGTCTCCGGTGGCAAGGGCATGCCGGCCGGCATGTGGCAGATCATGCCGTCGACGGCCAACGCCATGGGCATTCGCGTCGACAAGAATTTCGACGGCCGACTGGACGTCCCCGCAGCCACCGACGCCATCATGACGTTGCTGAGCCGTTACCACGACGATCTGGGTGACTGGCGCCTGGTCGACTACGCATTCAACGCCGGTGAGTTCGGCATCAAGCGCACGGTGAGCCAACACGGCACGCCGCCCGACGAACCGGTGATTCCGAAGATGCCGGTGAAACCGGTGACGCGGGAACACCTGGTCAAATTGCTTGCCATCGCGTGCGTCATCCGTGAGCCGGATCGTTTCAACGTCAGCCTGCCGACGCTGCCATCCGAGCAACGCCTGGTCGCCGTCAGCATCGACAACTCGATGCCCATGGCCAGCGCCGCCAGTCATGCCGGCATGTCGACGGATGAGCTGAAGGACAACAATGCGGGCTCTCGCAATGGTGTGATCGATGCGAGTGCATCACCGTACGTCTTGCTGCCGAGTGGCAAGGCGCAGCAGTTCCGAAGCTCGCTGCTCGCCGAAGGCAATACCGGCGCTCAGAACGTGCCAGGTACCGCCACACTGCCACCATTGAGCGCAGCGCTCAGCGCGGCAACCAGCAACGATGACGATGCAGCCGACTCGAAAGCGAGCCGTCGCACGCACACGGTGAAGTCGGGTGAGAGCCTCTGGTCCATCGCCAAGCGCTACTCAGTGGACATCAAGCAGTTGGAGCAGTGGAACCATCTGGCAGGTCCAGGCGTGAAGCCGGGTCAGGTCCTGAAAGTCAGCGCGCCGGGCTGACCCTTCGCGCGACCATCCCACTCACTGTTCTTGACGTTCAACTGATTGGCAACAAAAAAAGGCGGCCTTGCGGGCCGCCTTTTTTTCATTCTGTTCGATCGCGCTTACATGCGGTCGGCAGCAATCTTGATTTCAGTCTTGGCCTTGAGCGTATCGAGATAGCCCTGCGTGGCAAGAATGCCGTACGCCTGCGCCATCTGATCACGCAACGTGTTCCGCTGGTCCGGCGTGACCTTGCTCAGGTCGCCATCCTGCACCTTGTCGACGCCCACCAGCGCGTAGTTGCCATCCTGCAGCGACACGCGGGCAAATTCCGGCTTGCCGGCCGCCGGATGCGGCAGCAGGAAGGCCTGAGTCAGCACTTCCGGCGCCACGCCCTGCTGCATGCGAACGGCATTGGTCACCACTTGTGCGGTGCCGCCTGCGGACGCAGCCACAGCCTGCATGTCCTCGCCCTTCTGCAGGCGGGCCAACAAGGCATCGGCGCGCTTCTGTTCTTCGGCGGCGATGCGCTCGTCCAGGATCTTCTGGCGCACCTGATCGCGAACCTCGGCCAGCGGACGCACCGCCGCCGGCACGTGCTTGTCCACGCGCACCACGATGGCGTGATCCGAGCCCAGGTCGATCAGGCCGGAGTTGTTGCCCTGCACGAGTACGTCGTCCGAGAACGCAGCTTGCACCGTCTTGGGATCGGCAGTAATACCTTCACCGCCCTTGCGAGCGAACAGGGCCGTCGTCTTGATCGGCAGGTTGAGTGCCTGCGCAGCCTGGTCGAGCGTCGAGGGGTTCTGGTAGGTCTGGTCGGTCAGCTTGCCGGCCAGTTCGTTGTACTGGCGATCGCGCTCGGTCGACAGGTAATCCTTGGCGATCTGGTCGCGCACTTCAGCGAACGGCTTGGCGTCGCCGCTGCGCACGTCGCGCAGCCACAGCACGTGATAACCCTCGTCTGACAGCACGGGCTTGGAAACCTGGCCCTTCTGCAGCGAGAACAGGGCCGAGTCGAAAGCGGCGTTGGTCACGCCCTTCTCCAGCCAACCCAGGTCACCACCCGAACGCTTGGAGCCCAAGTCGTCCGAATCCTGCTCGGCGAGCTTGGCAAAATTCTCCGGGGTTGCCTCACCGGCAATTTTTTCGGCCTTGGCCAGCGCAGCCTTCTGCTGATCCGGCGTGGCGTTCTTGGGCACGTTCACCAGGATATGGGACACCAGGCGCTGTTCGGGCTGCACGAAACGCTGCTTCTGATCTTCGTAGCGCTTCTTGAGCTCGTCTTCGCTCGGCTGTGCATCGATCTTCAGATCGGCGCCATTGACTTCGATGTACTTGAGCGACACCTGCTCCGGGTTCATGAAGTCCGCCTGATGCTCCTTGTAGTAGGCATCGAGCTGCGCGTCCGTCACTTCGGTATCGGTCAGCGTCGGTCGCGGCACGGCGAACCAGCGAAGGTCGCGACGCTGGTACAGCAGGCCCAGGTAGCGGTCCATGTCGGCATCGGTAATCACCGAGCTCGCGATGATCGCGCGCGGCAGCAAGCCCGGCTCAAGCGAGGCGCGCTGGCTGCTCTCGAACGTCGCGGGCGTCATGTTCTGCGCGGCCAGGATGGCGCGGTACGTGGCCGGATCGAACTGGCCGTTGACCTGGAAAGCCTGCTGGCTCGCAATGCGGTCGCGCAGCTCGGTGCTGGAAACCTTGAGGCCAAGATCGTCGTTTGCCTGGCGCAGCAGCTGCTCGTTGACCAGCTGGTCGAGAATCTGGCGCTTGGTTTCAGGCTTTTCGAACTCGGCGGCATCGAACTGCTCGCCCATGCGCGCCATGGCGTCACGGCGTGCCTCGTTCATGCGGTCCTGAAAATCGCGCTGGCTGATTTCGTGCTTGCCAACCATCGCGACATACGTTTCGGTGTGCGAGGCGAAATACGACTCGATGCCGAAAAACGAGATAGCGAAGACGCAAATGCCCAGAATGACGATGGACGGCCATCCGTGAAGCTTGGTACGCAGTGCCTGCAGCATGGAAGTGTTCCCGGGCTCTCGTTGTTCGGTGCACCAAAGTGCGGGGTACTCAAATGGCAAGGGCGCCACACGGGCGCCCTTGCGAACTGTGGCGGAGCGGACGGGACTCGAACCCGCGACCTCCGGCGTGACAGGCCAGCATTCTAACCGACTGAACTACCGCTCCACGTATTTCTGGTGGGTGCTGTAGGGATCGAACCTACGACCCTCGCCTTGTAAGGGCGACGCTCTACCGCTGAGCTAAGCACCCGAAACCAAGCAAGTAGCCGCTTAGTTTAGGGCATCCTTCAGGGTCTTGCCAGCCTTGAATGCCGGAACCTTCGAGGCCTTGATCTTGATCGTCTCGTTGGTGCGCGGATTGCGGCCGGTGCGGGCAGCGCGCTTGCGCACGGTGAACGTACCAAAGCCGACCACCGACACGTCCTCACCCTTCTTCAGCGCCTTCTGCACGGTCTCGAAGAAAGCTTCGAGAGCACGGCCGGCGTCAGCCTTGGTGAGTTCGGCCTTCTCGGCAATGGCATTGATCAGATCGGTTTTATTCATTGAGACACTCCCTTAAACGGTTATGCAGCCCGCGTGGTCATTCTGGGACCAGGCGACGTCACCTTGTGACTAGCACGGGACATCACCAAGCAACCCCGCATCACTGCGCACCTTGCTTGGCGTCAGGCTGCGGTGTCGCCTTTATACCAGCGGCCACCAAGAGTCCGCAATGACAAGCAATACCAAGGGTTCGCGCGGTTCAGCATGCTTCGTAAACGCTTGCAAAGTGTGTGCTGAAACGCTATGCAGCCATGACATTTTTTAGTGTGATCCAGACACGAAAACGGGCGGTTGCCCGCCCGTTTTCGGTGACGCCTGTCACGGGTCAGTGAGGCCGCGTGTACGACTCCTTGGATTCGTCCTGCGACTCCTCGCGCGGGGCATCCGCCTTGGGCTTGTCTCCGTCGCCAGCCTGACGCGGCTGCAGTGCGCGCTCCAGCGCAATGTCCAGCACCTCATCGATCCAGCGCACCGGATGGATATCCAGCGACGCGGTGATGTTGTCCGGAATGTCCGCCAGGTCCTTCTTGTTTTCGTCCGGAATGATCACGGTGGTGATGCCGCCGCGATGGGCTGCCAGCAGCTTCTCCTTGAGACCACCGATGGGCAGCACGCGGCCGCGCAAGGTGATCTCACCCGTCATCGCGACCTCGGAGCGCACTGGTACCTTGGTAAGCGCAGAGACCAGCGCCGTGCACATGGCAATACCCGCGCTCGGACCATCCTTCGGCGTCGCGCCTTCCGGCACGTGGATATGGATGTCGTACTTCTCGTGGAAGTCCGCCTCGATTCCCAGGCGTTCGGCGCGAGCACGCACCACCGACAACGCCGCCTGGATCGATTCCTTCATCACGTCGCCCAGCTGGCCGGTGTGCACCAACCGTCCCTTGCCGGGGACAATGGACGCTTCGATGCTGAGCAGATCGCCGCCCACCTGGGTCCAGGCCAGGCCGGTGACCAGGCCGACTTCGTTCTGCAATTCCTTGCGACCGAAATCGAAGCGACGCACACCCAGGTAGTGCTCCAGGTTCTCCGAATTCACCTTGACGCGACCCGGAGCGGCGCTCTTCGTTTTGGACGTCTTTACGGCCGCAACCGACTTCTTCGACGCCGCCTTGGCGGCCTTCTTGACCTCGCCCAGCGCAAGCTCCTTCACCACCTTGCGGCAGATCTTGGAGATCTCACGCTCAAGGTTGCGAACGCCCGATTCGCGCGTGTAGTAACGCACGATATCCCGCACCGCCTCCTCGTCAACGCTGAGCTCCTCGGGCTTGAGGCCATTGGCCTTCAGCTGCTTGGGCAACAGGTAACGCTGGGCAATGCCAAGCTTCTCATCCTCGGTGTAACCCGGAATGCGGATGACTTCCATGCGATCCAGCAGCGGACCCGGGATATTCAGCGAGTTCGCGGTGGCGATCCACATCACCTCGGACAGGTCGAGATCGACTTCGAGGTAGTGATCGTTGAACGTGTGGTTCTGCTCGGGATCGAGCACTTCGAGCAGTGCCGATGACGGGTCGCCACGGAAGTCCATCGACATCTTGTCGATTTCGTCGAGGACGAACAGCGGGTTCTTCGTGCCCACCTTGTTGAGGTTTTGCACGATGCGACCCGGCATCGAACCGATGTAGGTACGGCGATGGCCGCGGATCTCGGCTTCGTCACGCACGCCGCCCAGGCTCATGCGGACGAACTTGCGGTTCGTCGCCTTGGCAATGGACTGGCCCAGCGAGGTCTTGCCCACGCCCGGCGGACCCACGAGGCACAGGATCGGGCCGCGCATCGTGTTCACACGCTGCTGCACGGCGAGGTATTCAAGGATGCGCTCCTTGACCTTCTCCAAGCCAAAGTGATCGGCGTCGAGTACTTCCTGTGCAAGCTGGAGGTCCTTGCGGACCTTGCTCTTCTTCTTCCAGGGCACGCCCACAAGCCAATCGAGATAGTTGCGCACCACGGTGGCTTCGGCCGACATGGGCGACATCTGCCGCAGCTTGCCGAACTCCTGGCGAGCCTTCGCCAGCACCGGCTTGGGCATGCCGGCGTTTTCGATTTTCTTCTGCAGCTCTTCGATTTCGTTCGGGCCATCCTCGCTCTCACCGAGCTCCTTCTGGATGGCCTTCATCTGTTCGTTGAGGTAGTACTCGCGCTGGCTCTTCTCCATCTGCGACTTCACGCGGCCGCGGATGCGCTTCTCCACCTGCTGCAGATCCATCTCGCCATCGACCAGGCCGATGAGCAGCTCAAGGCGCTGCCCGACGTCCGAGGTTTCAAGCACTTTCTGCTTGTCCGCCATGCGCACCGAAAGATGTGCCGCAATCGAATCCGCCACGCGAGAGGGGTCGTCGATGCCTGACAAGGTGGCCAGGACTTCCGGCGGCAGCTTGCGGCTTTGCTTCACCAGCTGCTCGAACAGCGACACAAGCGTGCGCGACACGACGTCGAGCTCACGCTCCTTGTTGCTGTACACGGGCTCGATGACGCGCGACGTGGCCGTCAGCATGCCGCCGTCTTCGTCGTAGTTCTCGATCTGTACGCGCGACTGCCCTTCCACCAGCACCTTCACGGTGCCGTCAGGCAGCTTCAACAATTGCAGCACGCCAGCAAGCGTGCCGATGTCATGAAGATCGCTGATCTTCGGATCGTCGATGTCCGGGCTTTTCTGTGCGACCAGCAGAATCTGGCGCTCGCCCTCCATGGCACGCTCCAGCGCGCGCATGGACTTGTCGCGTCCGACGAACAGCGGAATGACCATATGGGGATAAACCACCACGTCGCGCAGCGGCAACACTGGCAGTGCATCCAGCGTGGCTCCGGCGACCTGAGGGTTGGGGGCGGTCTTTGCCATCGAAGAGAATCTCTCGTGATGAAATACGTCTTTGCACCGACACTGCGCCGGGTGCATCTGTACGTCAAGTGGTGGCGAACGCCCTTGCACACAAGTGCATGAGCCGCCACGCAAACAAAATGGCCCCGGCATTTCTGCCGGGGCCATTCACGTTACGTTTCGCGCTTAAAATGATCAGGCGGCGTCGCCGCCCTCACCCGCTGCGCGCGGCTGCTTGAGGTTGCCGCGATAGATCAGGTAGGGCTCAGCCTGACCTTCGATGACGGCATCATCGACCACGACCTTGCTGACGTGCTCAAGCGACGGCAGTTCGTACATGGTATCCAACAGCACCTGTTCGAGAATGGTGCGCAGACCACGAGCACCCGTCTTGCGCTTCAGCGCCTTGCGGGCAATCGCCTGGAGGGCTTCCGGTCGGAACTCCAACTCCACGCCTTCCATTTCGAACAGTTTCTTGAACTGCTTGGTGACGGCATTCTTCGGCTCGGTGAGGATCTTCACCAGCGCGGGCTCGTCGAGTTCATCCAGCGTGGCAACCACTGGCAAACGGCCAACGAACTCGGGAATCAGGCCGTAACGCACCAGATCCGACGGTTCCACATCGGCGAGCAGCTTGCCGAGGTTTTCCTTGCGTTCCTTGCTGCGCACTTCGGCCGAGAAGCCGATGCCCACGGTTTCGGAGCGCTGCTGGATCACCTTCTCCAGGCCGGCGAATGCACCGCCACAGATGAAGAGGATGTTCTTGGTGTCCACCTGCAGGAATTCCTGCTGCGGATGCTTGCGACCGCCCTGCGGCGGCACCGAGGCCAGCGTGCCTTCGATGAGCTTCAGCAGCGCCTGCTGCACGCCTTCGCCGGACACGTCGCGCGTGATCGACGGGTTTTCGCTCTTGCGCGAAATCTTGTCGATTTCGTCGATGTAGACGATGCCCGACTGCGCCTTGTCGACGTCGTAGTCGCACTTCTGCAGCAGCTTCTGAATGATGTTTTCCACATCCTCGCCCACGTAGCCCGCTTCGGTCAGCGTGGTGGCGTCGGCGATGGTGAACGGCACGTTGAGCAGGCGCGCCAGCGTTTCGGCCAGCAGCGTCTTGCCCGAGCCGGTCGGGCCGATCAGGAGGATGTTGGACTTGCCCAGTTCGACTTCGTCGCTCTTCTGACGCGACTCCATGCGCTTGTAGTGGTTGTACACGGCCACGGCGAGCGCCTTCTTGGCGCGCGTCTGACCGACCACGTACTGGTCAAGGGTTTCCATGATTTCGCGGGGCTTGGGCAGCTGGCTGCGCCCGGAGGCGGCCTTTTCCTCAAGCTCTTCGCGGATGATGTCGTTGCACAGCTCTACGCACTCATCGCAGATGAACACGGAGGGACCCGCGATCAGCTTGCGCACTTCATGCTGGCTCTTGCCGCAGAAGGAGCAGTAGAGAATCTTGCCGCTGTCGTTTGAACGGCCCTGACGGTCGTCGCTCATGCCTGGATCCTGCTCTTGAATCGATTGCGGTTTGAGAATAGCACAGCGTTCCGCGTCTGCAGCGAGACGCGGAACAGCCTGCAAACCTGATACCAGGTGCCTGAAATCAGGCGGATTTCACCGATTCGACGGCACGACGGTCGAGCACCTGGTCGATCAGGCCGTATTCCTGGGCGGCCTCGGCGCTCATGAAGCGGTCGCGCTCCATGTCCCGCTCGATCTTGTCCAGCGGCTGACCCGTATGCTGAACGTAGATATCGTTCAGGCGGCGGCGCAGGTACAGGATTTCCTGGGCCTGGATCTCGATGTCGGTCGCCTGGCCGCGGGCACCGCCCGACGGCTGGTGAATCATCACGCGCGAGTTCGGCAGCGAGTAACGCTTGCCCTTGGCGCCGGCCATGAGCAGCAGCGACGCGGCGCTGCAGGCCTGGCCGATGCACATGGTGCTGACATCGGGCTTGATGAACTGCATGGTGTCGTAGATCGCCAACCCGGCGGTGACGGCACCGCCCGGGCTGTTGATGTAAAGATGGATGTCCTTGTCCGGGTTTTCCGACTCAAGGAAAAGCATCTGCGCGACCAGCAGGTTAGCCACCTGATCGTTCACTTCGCCGACGAGGAAGATCACGCGCTCCTTGAGGAGGCGCGAATAGATGTCGTACGAACGTTCGCCGCGAGCGGTCTGCTCGACGACCATCGGTACCAGGTTGAGGTTTTGGATCGGGTCCATAGCCATGCTTGTCGCTCTCCGGTTGATTCGCCTGAAGAATGCCTCAGGCGTTGACCGGGCGCATCACCTCGTCGAAGCCCAGGTTCTGCACGGTGGTCGCCGCGTGATCGGCAACCCACTCTGCCACCTGATCTTCCATGACGCGATTCTGCAGCCCGGACATCAATTGGGGGTCGCGGTTGTAAAGTTCAACAACCTTCTCCGGCTCCTCGTAGGTCGAGGCGATGGCAGCCAGCTGCTCGGCCACGCGGCTGCGGTCGATGACCAGCTCCTGCTTGCGGGCAATCTCACCCATCAGCAGACCGGCGATGACGCGCTTGCGGGCCACCGGCGTGGCGGCCTCGATCAGCTGCGGCGGCACCTGCTGGCCACGCGGGATGCTGTTCTGGGCCAGCGCATGGGCCTCGGACTGCACCATCACGTTCGGCACGTCGATATCCGGGTGCGCATCGGCCAGCTTCTCGGCCACTTCGGACTTCAGGCGGGCCATCAGCGTCGCCTTCAGTTCACGCTCGAGGTTGGCGCGCACTTCCTTGCGGAACTTCTCCAGGTCACCGTCGGTGATACCGAACAGCTGGGCGAAGTCGGCATCGACTTCCGGCAGCTTCGGTTCCTGCACCTTGATGATCTTGAAGTGGCACTGGGCCGTCTTGCCAGCCAGGCCTTCGTTGCGGAAATCGGCCGGGAACTCGACGTCGGCGTCGAATTCTTCGTCAGCCTTGCGGCCGGTCAGCACTTCGTCCAGCGCCTTGAACAGGGTGCCCGAACCCAGCACGCTGCCAGCGCGCTCCAGACCTTCGGTCGGGAAGCGGTAGTCGCCGGCCTGTGCCGAGTATTCGAACATCACGAAATCGCCCTCGGTCGAGGCACGCTCAACCGGGTCGAAGCTGCGACGCTGCAGGCGCAGGGTCTCGATCATCTTTTCGATGTCGGCGTCGGTGACTTCCGCAACCGGGCGGCTGACTTCGATCTTGGCAACGTCGATTTCCGGGAATTCCGGCATCACTTCGAAGGTCGCGGTGTAGGCGATCTCGCCGTTTTCCGGACGACCGGTGGTATCGATGGCCGGGTTGGCGATCGGACGAAGGTTTTCCTGGTTGACGGCTTCGCGCAGCGTGCTGCCGATGAGGTCGGACAACACTTCGCCGCGAACCTGGTCGCCGAAGCGCTGCTGGATCACCGCGGTCGGCACCTTGCCCGGACGGAAGCCCTTGAGGCGCACGGTGCGACCCATTTCGGCGATGCGGGCGCTCACCTGCGATTCGAAGCGCTCTGCGGGAAACTTCACCGTGAGCTTGCGCTCGAGCTTGCCGACGTTTTCAACCGAAACCTGCATGACGTCTCCTGGTGTACCGGTAAGGGCGCCCGTCAAAGGCGCCTGGCGGCTCGGGGCCGCCTGCAAATAAAGAAAACCCAAGGGATGGTGCGAAAGGAGGGACTCGAACCCTCACGGGGTTACCCGCTGGAACCTAAATCCAGTGCGTCTACCAATTCCGCCACTTTCGCATCAGAACAACCAAGAGGAAGTGTCCGTAAGCCACGGATTTCCAACGGAATCACTAGGTCAAAAAACCTTGAACCCCGCCCCGCAAGCTTCCGGGCACACCGCCCTAAGTCGATGATTCCCTTACACGAAAGCAGGACATTTTACGGTTCGTGACGGCCGCAGCACAAGCGGGTCACAACAGGGCAAACCGAAGCGTCTCGACATATTTGCGACCTGTCAGGAAACCACTACAGCTCGCGCAAAACGCGAAAGCCCACGCGACCACTGCGTACGCTGGCATCCACACCCTGGCGGTAGGCCGAACGTACCTGTTCCGGTGAGCTGCCCCACGAACCGCCACGGACCACCCGAGACCCGCAACCCGGGTTGACCCAGGCCGAACCATCGCGGGGCGCGCGAAGGTAGCTGTCGTGCCAGCAGTCCTGCACCCACTCCGATACGTTGCCGTCGATGTCATACAACCCGAACGCATTCGGCGCGAAATTCCCGGCCGGGGCCGGCCCCCAGTAACCGTCGCGGTAGCCCTGGAACGCATTGCTCCATCGACGACCGCTCGGCGAGCGATCTCCAGCACCGGTGAGATTCTCCACCTTGCTCGCCGGCGTGCCATCACCCCACCAGTAACGTGTCGTGGTGCCACCGCGCAGCGCGTATTCGAATTCCGCCTCGCTCGGCAGGCGATACGTCTTGCCGGTGCGCTGGCTGAGCCAGTCCACGTAAGCCTTGGCGTCGGCCCAGGACACGTTGACGACAGGGAGCCGGCCATCCGCATTCTTGCCGGCGTAGTCGTCCTGCCAGCTTGCGCTGGTGTCGTCGCGCATGGCGCCCGTGGCCTCGTCGTACACGCTGGCGCCGCCCATCTTGACCGAGTCGGGCTGATAGCCACTGGCGCGGACGAATTCGCGGAACTGCGCCACGGTGATGGCGGTGCGCGAGAGCGCGAAACCCTTGCCGATGGTTACCTCGTGCTGCGGCGTTTCGGCGTCTTCACGCCCCGCCTCGCCGTCAGGCGCGCCCATCTGGAACGTGCCCGTGGGAATGACGACCATCGAGGGTGTCTGTCCCGGAATGTCCGCGAATCGATCCGTGAAGACCTGCCCCGGCTTGTAGTTCGCATAGAGGCGCGCATTGACGAGGCGCTCACTGAAGTCATTGAGACCCGCCAGGTCCGGCGTGATCACCTTGGCCTGCTCCGCCAGCTGCTGTGCCATCGGAAGATTGCCGGCATCCAACGCCGAGCGCGCCTGCGCCAGGAGGCCGGTGGAACGCGCCTGCCGCATGCTGTCGACACGGGTGTGCACGTCGCGAAGCGCCGGCGAGTCGGGCGCCACCTGCGCGGCTTCGGCCAGGGCCTGATCGGCGGCCTTGAAGTCATTCTGCGCGACCGCGGCCAGCGCGCGATCAAGCACGGCACGTTGCACCTGCAACGTGCCCTGGGCCGCAACGGCATTGTCCGGGTCCAGCTGCTGCACCTGGCGATAAAGTTCCAGCGCGTTGTTGCCGGCCGGCTGGTCGGCGTTGCCCTGCTGCAACAGCGCCGCGGCCTTGGCGAGCAACGGGCGCACCTGGGCCAGCGTCTTCATTTTGATTTGCAGCTGATTGACGTCGTCGCCGGCGTCGGGAATGGCCTTGAGCGCGTCGAGCAACTCGCCTGCGGAATCGGCGTCACCCACGGCAACGTCCTGGTTGATTTCCGCCACCAACCGCACACGGACCTCGAACAAACCCTGTGCCGCGCGACGGCTGTCGGGCTTCAACTTCAACGCCTGCTCGTACAGCGACGCCGCGCTGTTCTGGTCGCCTGCCAGCTGCCCTGCCTTCAATGCCTTGTCGGCACGCGTGATCAGCGCCTCCACTTCAGGTGTGTCCGCGCTCAGCTGTTCGGGAAGATTGGTGTTCTTCTTGCTCAAACGGGCCACCACGACATCGGTGGGCGCAAGCGTCAAGGGCGGCCCGGCATCCACTTCCGACGGCTCGGGCAGGCGCGCGGGTGCGCCCGGCACGACGGCCTGCGCCGGCCCCAGGTTCATGGCCCGGCGTGACGACGTCGCCGATGGCTCGACATGGAACACGCGCGGAAAGAAGTGGTAGACGAGTGCCAGCGCCAACACGACGACACCCAAGGCTCCGCCGAGGGCTCGCTGTCGTCGTACGGTTTCCTTGCTCGGCATGTTGGGCGTCCCTGAGGCGGCCTGCTATGGTGGGCGATCTAAACCATAGGCACAAACCGATGTCAGGACAATGCGCAGATGCGTGTCCTGTGTCGACGGGAAGACGCATGCAAGAAGAAACCACCCTCGCGCCCCACGCTGCCTGGATCCAGCACCGTGACGACCTGCACGCCTGGCTTGCCACGCTGCCGGGCGATGCCGCGCTGGGTTTCGATACGGAATTCATGCGCCGGAACACGTTCTATCCCCAGCTTGCGCTGGTCCAGCTGGGCTGGAACGGACAGTACGCCTTGGTCGACCCCGTCGCCTTCGACATCGGCGACGCGCTGCAGCCGCTGATCGGGCAAGGCGATGCGGTCACGGTGATGCACAGCGCCAGCGAAGTCCTCGAAGCGCTCTCGCCGTTTTTGCCGCATGGCCCCCGCACGTTGTTTGATACCCAGATTGCCGCCGCTTTCGTCGGCATGGGCCTGGGCATCAGCTATCGCGCACTGGTGGCCGAATTGGCTGGCGCGGAACTCGACAAGGGCGAAACGCGATCGGATTGGCTGCAGCGCCCGTTGACCGAGTCGCAACGTGCATACGCCACGCTGGATGTGGTGTACCTCAAGACCGTGCACGAGCAACTGGCGGAGCGACTCGCGCAGCGCGACCGCGCCGCCTGGCATGCCGAAGATTGCGAACGACTCAAGCAGCGTGCGTGCTATCGCGGGGGCGATGCGCAACCGCAACGCACGTTCCGCAGTGCGTCCGATTGGCGTCCCGAACAGCGCGCCCTGCTCCGTCGCGTGCTGTTGTGGCGCGACCAGTCGGCGCGCACGCTCGATCGCCCTCGCCCGTGGCTGCTGGAAGATGCGGCCGTCATGAGTCTGGTGCAGCAGCCTCCGCGCTCTGCCGGCGAACTCGACGCCCGCACGCGTGGCCAGCGCGCGCTGCGTTCCCCGCAACGCGTTGAATTGCTCGACGTTCTGCAGCGCGCGGTGGATGCCGACGAAATCGCCGGCACCGATACCATTCCCGAAGCACCACAAGGCGAAGCAAAACGCGCCCTGGCCGCCATGAAGGATTGCGTCGACAAGCAGGCCACCGAGCTCGACCTTCCGCCCGGCCTGCTGTGCCCTCGCAAAGTGCTGGAAGAATACGTGGTGACGGCCCAGTGGCCGGAATTCCTGGAAGGCTGGCGTCGCGCCATCCTCGCGGAACCCTTGAGCAAGCTGCTGCCCTGAAGACCGGCGGGGGCTTGGCGAACGCGGGAAGTCGCTGGTAACATCGTTGGCTCGTGTGGGGCCATAGCTCAGCTGGGAGAGCGCGTCGTTCGCAATGACGAGGTCGGGAGTTCGCTCCTCCCTGGCTCCACCAAAGTTCTTGAAACAAGACAGCGCTCATGCCCCGGCATCGAGCGCTGTTTTGTTTTTGGGCTTTCGCCGATCAGTTGGCCAGTGGCGGCTCGACCACGGAAGGTCGCTGCACGCTCAAGGCCGTTCCGGCCGCCGCCACGATGATGGCCACGATGGCCAGCCATTGAAGCGTGGTCAGCTGCTCGCTCAAGAGCACCACGCCCGCCACGGCGGCAATGGCCGGCTCCAGGCTGAGCAGCGTGCTGAAGGTGCGTGCCGGCAAGCGCGTGAGCGCGATCATCTCCAGCGAATACGGCAACGCGGAACTCAGCAGCGCCACGCCCAGTGCATAGGGCAACAGAGACGTGGACAGCAATGCACTGCCTGCATGGGCGACGCCGAAAGGAATCACCAGCAAGGCGCCCATCGACGTGCCCCATGTCACGGCATCGGCGCCATGCGCATCGCCGGCCTTCTTGCCGAACACGATGTACAGCGCCCAACCCAGGCCTGCGGCAAGCGCGTACATCACACCGACCGGGTCGAGCGAATGCACTTCGCCATGCAAGGGCAGCAGCAGTGCCAGTCCGACCACGACCAGGGCGATCCACAGGAAATCCAGCAGGCGCCGTGAACCGAACAGCGCCAGCGCCAGCGGCCCGGTGAACTCGAGCGCTACGGCGATGCCCAGCGGAATGGTGCGCAACGACATGTAGAACACCAGGTTCATCGCACCCATCGACAAGCCGTAGGCCCACAGCGCGCGCCAGTTGGGTTGTTGCCCCAGTCGACGCCAGGGGCGACGCCACAGCAGCAGAATCAGCGCACTCAAACCCAGTCGGTACGCTGTTGCACCCTGCGCGCCCACGGCGGGAAACAGGTGCTTGGCGAGGGATGCGCCGCACTGGTAGGACACCATGCTGATCAGCAGCACGCCGATCGCCAGCGTGACCGGGCCAATGGAAGAACGTGGGGACATGGAGAAAGTCGCGGCGGAACGTCTTTCCATGATGCCTGCAGAAGCTTGCGAAACCTATCGCTTCCGACCAGGCGCAAAGCGCGCTGCTGACACCTTCCGTCAGCAGATGCTGTCGAGGCACACGCCACACACGTCGAAAGAGTTTGCGCTATCGCTGACTGCAAGGAAAACGACAGCGGCATGCCCCTTGATGTCACCCGTGAAGGTCACACTTCCGGCACTGAGCGCCGGAGAAAACGGCTGCCACAGTGATCGCCACTCGTCGTCCACGGAGATTCGTTTGTCATGACACCGCAGGAACAGCAACTACTCGATGATTTTCTCCAGCGCCTTGCCGCCGCTGGCAGTGTGGCGAAAGACCCGCAAGCCGATGCACTGATTCACCAGCGGCTGTCCATGCAGCCGGATGCGCTTTATCTGCTCGTGCAACGCAGCCTGCTTCAGCAGCAGGCGCTTGAAGGTGCCAAGGCACAGATTGCGCAATTGCAGGCTCAAGTGGCCAACCAACAGGGCGGTGGCAGTTTCCTCGGTGGCCAGCAGTCCGCCTGGGGCGCCGTGCCTCCGCCGGTACCGCCGCAGCAAGCCATGCCCCAACAACCCATGCCGCAACAGACCGCCCCGAGCTGGCGTGATCGCCTGTTCGGCGGGGCTCCGGCACAGGCCGCGCCAGCGGTTGCCCCCAGCTTTCTGTCGCAGGCAGCCACCACGGCTGCCGGCGTGGCGGGCGGCATGATCCTGTTCGTTGGCATCGCGCACCTGCTGGGCGGCCATCACGGCGGCGGCGGGTTCTTCGGTGGCGGCGGCCAGCCCCCCGTGATCGAGAACATCACGGAGAACAATACGTACAACGACGACGGCCGCGATCGCTTCGACGAGAACCGGAACTTCGACGACAACCGCAACCGCGACGATTTTGCCTCCAACGATTTCTCGCCGTCGAATGACTTCGACGACAGCAACGACGGCGGCTTCGACGATAACGGCTGGGCATAACCCGCCCTGAGCCAGACACGGCGCACCCACCTCGCGTGGGTGCGTCTTTACTCCCCGGCAGCCAGTGCCAGGTCGCGCAACTGGGCGTGACCCGAGCGTCGCAGATCCTCGCGCAGCGATTCCACGAAGTGCGTGGGCGCACCGGCCAATACGCGACGCAACACATCGCAAGCCTCGTCGATGCGTCCCTGCCCTGTCAGTACCGACGCCCAGCTGCACTGGCCACGGTAATCGCCTTTCTCCGCCGAACGGCGGTACAGCTCGCCAGCACGCTGCGCGTCAGCCGCCGTTTCCCAACCGTTTTCGTAGTACTCCCCCAGGACATGCATGGCACGTCCATGGCCTGCGTTGGCTGCCTGGGTGAACCAATGGAACGCATTGGTGCGATCCACCTTCACACCGCGGCCATCAGCCAGCATGTGCCCGTAGTGGAACATGCCCCAGTCACAGCCATGATCGGCAGACTCCCGGTACCAGACCGCCGCGAGCTCAGGGTCTGGCTCGCCGCCCCAGCCTTGCTCCAGGCAACGGCCGAGCATGTTCATGGCCATGGCGTCGCCCTGGTGGGCCGCCCGCTGGAACCAGTGGCGCGCCTCGACGCCATCGCGCTCGCAACCAATGCCCGCAAGATGCATCTGCCCCAGCGCGAGTTGCGAGGCACGGTCGCCGGCCAGCGCCTGCACGCGCAGCATCGCGAAGGCGCGCGAGGGATCAAACCTCAGCAGCTGCGGAAATTCGTCCCGCTCTTTCACTGTTTGTGCCATAGCCACGATCACACCAACGGTCGCCATCCAGCGTTGGCGGTCACCGGACAAGGCAGGCGAAAGAAATCACTGCCCAGGCCTCACCAGCACGCCAACACACCGACCGTATCAGAAAAGCATGTCATTCCCTGACGCATTGCAAAAAGTGCGATTCGCCTCGGTTCGGCAGATGGTCGCGGGTATGGGGACCCATCCATGACCAGCGTGGCTCGGATGCGTGTCGGGGCAACCGTCACAACCCTGGCATACGCCATCCGACAAGCATCCTCTGGCCTAGCGGAAAAACCGCAAGACCCTGCTAGCCTTTTCCCGCGCACGCGAGTTTGCGGATGTGCATCGCAGCACACGCGCGCTCATCAGGGGCATGCTCGTTCGTTCTCCATCAGGTATCCATCGGATACCCTGCGGGTCGAATCCACGCCTCGCCATCAGACAGCGGAAGAACGGCATGCAGAATCTGGAAGATACCAAGCTCGCCATTATTGGACTCGGCTACGTTGGACTGCCGCTCGCCGTTGAATTCGGCAAGCACTACGACACGATTGGCTTCGACATCAACCAGCGTCGCATTGACGACCTCGCCTCGGGCGTCGACCACACGCTGGAAGTGAGCAAGGACGAACTTGCCGAGGCCAGGCGACTTCGCTTCGGTTCGCAGCTTTCGGACCTGGCCGACCGTAACGTCTATATCGTCACCGTGCCCACACCCATCGACTCGGCCAAGCGCCCCGACCTGACGCCACTGATTCGCGCCAGCGAAACGCTGGCCAAGGTACTCAAGCGCGGCGACATCGTGGTGTACGAGTCGACGGTGTATCCGGGGTGCACGGAAGAAGTCTGCGTGCCGCTGCTGGAGAAAGGTTCGGGCCTCACCTTCAACAAGGACTTCTTCGCCGGCTACAGCCCCGAGCGCATCAACCCCGGCGACAAGCAGCATCGGGTCACCAGCATCCTCAAGGTTACCTCCGGCTCCACGCCGGAAACGGCAGACTTTGTGGACCGTCTTTATGGCTCGATCATCACCGCAGGCACGCACCGGGCCAGCTCGCTGAAAGTGGCCGAGGCGGCCAAGGTCATCGAGAACACGCAGCGCGATCTCAACATTGCGCTGGTAAACGACCTGTCCATCCTGTTCAACAAGCTGGGCATCGACACGCTTGAAGTGTTGCAGGCGGCCGGCACCAAATGGAATTTCCTGCCGTTCCGTCCCGGCCTGGTCGGCGGCCACTGCATCAGCGTGGACCCCTATTACCTCACGCACAAGGCGCAGGAAGTCGGCCACCACCCGGACGTGATTCTTGCGGGCCGCCGCACCAACGACAGCATGGGGCCGTACGTGGCCAGCGAAGTCATCCGGCTGATGGTGCGCAAGGGCATCAATCCGGTGAAGGCGCGCGTGCTCGTGCTCGGCCTGGCGTTCAAGGAAAACTGCCCCGACCTTCGCAACACGCGCGTGGTCGACATCGTGCAGGCGCTGCGCGGATACAACGCCCAGGTCGACGTGCATGACCCGTGGGTAGATCACGCCGAAGCCGAACACGAATACGCACTGACGCCCATCGGCGAGCCGAACAACGGCGAGTACGACGCCGTGATCATTGCCGTGGGTCATCGCCAGTTCGCAGCGCTTGGCGCCGATGGCATCCGCGCATTCGGCAAACCCTCGTCGGTGGTTTACGACGTCAAATATGTGTTGCCGCGCGAAGCGGTCGACGGTCGACTCTGAAGGAACGTGCCATGAAAGTGCTGGTTACAGGTACGGCGGGTTTCATCGGTTCCCACGTCGCCCAGCGTTTGCTCGAACGCGGCGACGAAGTGGTGGGGCTGGACAACCTCAACGACTACTACGACGTCACATTGAAGAAGGCGCGCCTTGCGCGTCTTACTGACAAGCCCGGCTATACGCATATCCAGGCCGATCTGGCTGACCGTGCGGCGATGGAAAAGGCCTTCTCGGAACACCGGCCGCAGCGCGTCGTGCATCTCGCTGCGCAGGCTGGCGTACGCTACGCCGCACAGAATCCGCATGTGTATACCAGCAGCAACGTGACAGGTTTCCTGCACGTGCTGGAAGGCTGCCGCCACCACGGCGTGGAGCACCTGGTGTTCGCCTCAACCAGCTCGGTATACGGTGCCAACACGGCCATGCCGTTCTCTGAGCACAAATCCGCCGAACATCCGTTGACGCTTTATGCCGCAACCAAGAAAGCCAACGAACAGATGGCGCACAGCTACGCGCACCTGTACGGCATTCCGTGCACGGGGCTGCGCTTCTTCACCGTATATGGCCCGTGGGGCCGCCCCGACATGGCGCTGTTTCTTTTCACGCGCGCCATTCTTGCGGGCGAGCCGATACGCGTGTTCAACCACGGCAAGCACAAGCGAAGCTTCACTTATGTGGACGACATCGTCGAAGGCGTGATCCGCACGCTCGACAAGGTGCCACCCATCGACGAGCGCTGGGACAGCAATCAACCCGATCCGGCAACAAGCGGCGTAGCGCCGTATCGCCTGTTCAACATCGGCAACGAACGTCCGGTGGAGCTGCTCCAGTACATCGAAGTGCTCGAATCGTGCCTGGGACGCAAGGCCATCATGGAGATGCTTCCGCTGCAGCCGGGCGACGTGCCGGACACGGAAGCCGATGTAACGGACCTGATACAGACCGTTGGCTATAGGCCTCAGGTCTCGGTAGAAACGGGCGTGGCCAACTTTGTACGCTGGTATCGCGAGTACTACCGCGTGTGATCGACTAAGGCCGCCACCAGTCCGGAATGACTGCGCGATACGCCACAGACCGGATCCACGAATAACAGTCAACAACGTGGATCCCTAGGGGGTTGGTGTGATCATCGACTACTTGAATGGCACGCATCCCGAGGATGTGGAGGTAGATCTGTGCATCGTCGGCGCAGGCGCCGCGGGCATCGCCATCGCGCACAGCTTCATCGGCACGTCCATCCGGGTCTGCCTGCTGGAAAGCGGTGGCCTGTCAGGTGAAGAGCGCAACCAGAGGCTGTACGAAGGCAGCTCCAGCGGCCACGTGGATTTCGATCCCGGCACCTCGCGGATGCGCGTGTTCGGCGGCAGCTGCAATCTGTGGGGCGGCGGCTGCATCCCGCTCAGCACGGATGACCTCACGCCGCGCGACTGGGTACCCGACAGCGGCTGGCCCATCGGCTACGCCGACCTTGAGCCCTACTACGGACGCGCCCGCTCGTTCTGCCAGCTCGGCGACATCGACTTCACCGAAGGCACATTTACTGCGCCCACCGCACGCGGCGTGCTGCCATTCGACGAGGACAAGCTGATCAACCCGCTGTTCGCGCGTTGCGGCATCCTGTTTGGCGAGGCCTATCGCGACGCGCTGGACAGGGCTCCCAACGTCAAGGTGCTGCTGCACGCCAACCTGCTGGAACTGGCGCCGACCTCCGACGGCGTCCACGTACAGGAGGCCACTATTGGCTCGCTGGGCGGCCATCGCAACAAGGTCCATGCGCGCCACTACGTGCTTGCCTCCGGTGGCATCGAGAATGCCCGCCTGATGCTGCTGTCGGATTCGGTCGTCCCCGGTGGCCTCGGCAACGCGCACGATGTGGTCGGCCGCTATTTCATGGACCATCCCAGCGGCACGCTGGGCACGCTGACCTCCGACGACTCCGATCGCGTCACGCGACCGTACGAGCGCCTTCGCGGGAAAAATGCCCCATCGTCGTTTCCGGAGATCGCGCTGTCGCACGAATACCAGCGCTCGCAGCGCATCCTCAACGGCCGCGTCCATCCTTTTGGCGTGGAGGCGCCGCTGCCACGCGGCATCCGGGCCTTGCGCGAATTGCGCACGGCCATGCGCAAGACCGTTCAGGACGAAAACGCGCTGCTGGAAGCGCGGCTGTCCGAAGCCCTGCGCAATGCACCTGCCGGCGAAGTGATCGCCGCGCCGAGCAGCATCAGCCTTACCGCCCTGAAGCTTGGCCTCGGCATGGGCGATATCGCCAAGGCATTCGTGCACAAGCTGGCCGACCGGCCCGCCGTGAAGAACAGCCACGTCGAGCTGGTCGGCTATTTCGAGCAGGCACCCAATCCGGAAAGCCGCGTCACCCTGAGCGACGAAACCGACATCTTCTTCGGCCAGCGCAAGGTGTGCGTCGACTGGCGCCTGACGCCGCTGGACCATCACACCTACCGCACGTCAGCCAAGCTGTTCGGCGACGAGCTCGCGCGCTCGTGCCAAGGCCGCTTCGAGCTTTCGCCCTGGCTGGCCGATGAAAGCCGCAAGCCGGAAATCCACGGCACGGCGCACCACATCGGCACCACGCGCATGTCCGACGATCCCACCAAGGGCGTGGTCGACCGGGATTGCCGCGTGCACGGCATGGACAACCTGCACATTGCGGGCAGCTCGGTCTTCCCCACGGGCGGCTGGGCGTTCCCGACCTTCACCATCGTGGCCCTCAGCCTGCGCCTGGCCGATGAGCTGCGCATGTTGCTGACGGCCGGTTTTCTCTGACCCCTGCGCGAGGCGACGGAATGCACGCGGCCATGCTGACGCAAGCGAATTCATCCCGCTTTACCCACCGTGCGGCTGCGGCATTGCGGGCCTGTGGATTCATCCCACCCACGGGTAACGAAGCCCGCGTGATCGTGTTCGACAGCGCGCCGTGGTGGCCCTTGCGGCATGAAGCAGCCTCCATGTTGTCGTCGTCGGAGACAAGCCGGGCAGCACGCTTCCGTCACGCGCTGGACCATGACACCTATGTCATCGCCCATGCCTTCTGGCGTGTATCGCTTGGCCTGGCGTTGCACGCCGATCCGGCGCAGATCGCCTTCTCGCGTTCGCCCGAAGGGCAACCCCAACTGCCTGGCACGGGCATGTCCACCAGCCTCAGCCACAGCGGAACCATGGTCGCCATTGCCATGGCGCGCGGTGCCGCCGTTGGCGTGGATATCGAAGGATTCCCCGCGCGGACGAACCTGCAGGACATCGCCGGCGTGCTCTGCACGGCCGGCGAAACGACGGCCATATCCCTGCTCGATGGCGAAGCGCGTACGCGTGCATTGCTTGAGCTGTGGACCCGCAAGGAAGCCCTGCTCAAGGCGTTTGGCGTGGGTCTTCGCGTGGCGCCGGCAAGCATCCAGGCCGCGGTTGGCGTGCCTGTCGCCGCACCGCCCGACGCCGCATGCAAGCCGCCCTGTCGTGTACACCCGCTCACCATGCCGGTGGGCTGGCTGGGCGCGGTGGCACTTTCCGAGGACGTGGCCGGCCATACGTTCCACCACGTCTGAGCGCCTTCCCGGCGTCGTCCCTCCGTCGCCCATCGCGTATCGCTGCCCGAAAAGGCGACCGATAACTTCACGCAAATGGACGTCCAGACCCGATCTGGAACAGTCCTCCGCGCGCGTCGTTTTTACGGTTACATCGATCGCCCTTTCCACCTGCGCACATGGCCAGATGTAACACCCCTGAGACAGCCGAACAGGCTGTGCCGCCGGTCTTCCGTAAGTAGCATCGACACACACGGAGCACGCGCGATAGCCTCATTTACGCCATGGGACATGGCCTCATCTTGGGGAAGTAGGGGGATCGGATGCTACGTTTTCTGCGCCGGCAATCCATGCGTTGGCTAGCACTGCTCGGCTTCTGCGAGCTGCTGTTGCTGGCGATGTCGCTCACCCTTGCCACCTATATCCGCTACGGTCGCAGCCCGGACGAACTCGCCGAGTTCACGGTGCACCTGCCCGAGCGCTCGCTGGTTTTCGCCGTCATCATCATCATCGGCATGGTGGCACTCGGGCAGTACCAGGCACATATCCGCATGACGCGTTTCGGGCTAGTGGCACGCCAGTTCGTGGCATTCGTGCTCGGCGGCATCCTGCTGGTGGTCGGTTACTACGTGGTACCGCAGGCCTATGTCGGCCGAGGCGTGCTGGCCATCGCACTGATCATCGGCTTCCTGCTGGTGCTCGGCCTGCGCATGCTGTTCCTCCAGCTGGTGGAAGTGGAGGCGCTGAAGCGCCGCGTACTGATACTTGGCGCCGGCAACCGCGCGGCGCAGATCCACAACCAGATGCGTCGCCGCACCGACCGTCGCGGCTTCTGCGTGGTGGGCTACATACCGCACGCGAACGAAACAATAGCGGTGCCCGAAGAACACCTGATCCGCACCATGCTGCCCTTGCACGCGCTGGTGCAGCGCGAACAGATTGACGAAGTGGTGGTGGGCGTGGACGACCGTCGCGGCCACCTGCCCATGGATGACCTGCTCGAATGCCGCCAGATCGGCATTACCATCACCGACCTCACCTCGTTCTTCGAGCGCGAGTCCGGCCGCCTGCAGATCACCTTCCTGGACCCGTCATGGCTGGTGTTCTCCGGCGGTTTCAACGGCACACCGCTGCGCCAGCTCAGCAAGCGCTGCTTCGATATCGGCGCGGCATCACTGCTGCTGGTGCTGTGCTGGCCGCTGATGCTGCTGGAAGCACTTGCCATCACCATCGAGTCGGGCATCGGCCAACCCATCCTCTATCGGCAGGAACGCGTTGGCGCGCATGGCGCCACTTTCCAGCTGATGAAATTCCGCAGCATGCGTACCGATGCCGAACGCGATGGCGTGGCGCGCTGGGCGTCGAAGAACGACGATCGCGTGACGCGCGTCGGCCGCATCAGCCGCAAGCTGCGCATCGACGAGTTGCCGCAACTGTGGAACGTGCTGAAGGGCGACATGAGCATCGTGGGGCCCCGGCCCGAGCGTCCCCAGTTCGTCGCCGACCTGGCAACGCAGATCCGCTACTACAGCCTGCGACACTCCCTGAAACCGGGGCTCGCCGGCTGGGCGCAGCTGAGCTACCCCTACGGCGCCACCGTCGAGGAAGCCGCCGAAAAGCTCAAGTACGACCTGTTCTACGTGAAAAACCACAACCTCATGCTGGACATGCTGATTCTTATCCAGACCGTGGAAGTGGTGTTGTTCGGACGCGGCGCACGCTAAGAGACACTGACTGCACCGGCCGCCGGGTGGTGGAAGCGCGCGCGGTAGCCTGACCTACCTTCAGGCAACCAGCGGCAGCCGCCTGGCGACCGGTGCAGTCGTGCATCAACGCGCAGATCGTGCCTCGGTATGCAGCGGCCGCAATGGTGAGCTGTGCCACTCCACCACCTCATCGTGGTCGAAGCGAATCCACGACGGACCGTACTCCCAGAGTTCGCCATGCACGGCCAGCGGCTCGCCTTCCACGGCGCGCACGTCGTCGGGCGACATGCCCGCATGCAGCATCACCGGATCGGCCGTCGCCTCGTGTGACACGCTGCCTGTGCCGGCCTGCGCGGAGACGTCGCCTTCGTCGGATGTGGCCAATGACGACAACGAAGCCGCATGCCAGGCCCAGCCGAGCGTGCCCAGCGCCAAGATGACCAGCACAACGGCCAATCGCCCGTGCGAGCGAGACGATCCAGCGGCTTCCGTACTGCCCGCCTGTGACTGATAGTTACTGCTGGTGCTGCCGCGTCGGGAGGCAAACGGATCGGGCATTTCGCGCACCACGTCAGACATGGCACGCCCCTCGGAAGGCACGGCAGCCGACCCCGTATTCGGCGCACCAGGAAGGCGTCCGTAGCGTCGGTGAAAATCCATCGCGGCGCCGTACTGTGCGGTGAGTCGCTGCAAGCGGGACGCCGCACGCACATCCACGGGACGCCCCTGCTGGCGGTCAGGATGCAGCGCGGCGACATGGCGCCGGTACGCCTGCTTGAGCTCTTCCAGGCCGCATCCGGGATTCAGCCCGAGCCGCCGGTAGAGATCGAGAAAATCGGTTTCGTGCGCCACCACCGCCCCCAACCATGACGTCGAACCTTTACGGCGCCAGGTCGGCACGAACGCCTCGCCAGCGGAGAGTGCTACATCGTTTGGCCGTCCATTTGGCGGTCCAAACGAGCTTGACACGACCCAACCCGAATCACAATATCGCGCCAATGCGACAGGAGAATGCACCCATGCGCCTCGGTTTCTCCTTGCCCACTTGCCGCAACCCAGCCTCGCGACTTATGCCGCTTGCCGCGCTGCTTGCCTTCGCCCTGCCCGCCTGCGCGGCCGCCTCCATCTTCGACGTCGTGCCGGCTATGCAGCAGACACCACCCACGCTTGGTTCGCATACCCTTCTTACCCAATCGGAAGGTGACGGCAGCTCGCCGGCCGTGACTTCGTCGATGCACACGCAGGACACCGGAAGTTCGCTGCTCGTGCTTGTTGCCGGCCATGCCGACAACGACGCCGAACCCACCGACAGCTTCGCCAACACATGGAAACGCGTGGGCGAACCCGTGGTCTACAACGGCTACGACGGGCGATTCAATGCGCGTGCCTATATTGCGATCGGCGCGCGCGGCGGCAAGCATCACACCGTGCAGGTGGTGAAAGCAGGCTCGCCGAATGGCGAAATCTCCATACCATTCATCGAAATTGCACACGCCGGCAAACTGCAGGATGTCGCGCAGAACTACCCCACGCCTGGCGTGGCGGCGCGCGCCGCCAACAAGCTGGCACGCGCGTGGCAAGGCATGGTGGGCAGCCCGGACAGCACGAGCACGCTGCTTACCAGCGGCACCGTGACCACCACCGGTCCGGCAACCCTGGTGGCGGTATGGCTGGGCGATGCCTATATCTACTCCATGTCCGCTGTTCCCGGCGATGGCTTCAAGGTGATCGACAGCTACCTGCAGCTGCCGCCGAACAGTGGCGTGCAATGCGCCGTGGCCATCAAGGAAGTGTCGCAGGCCGGCACTTATTCAGTGACATGGAACGGCACGCCCGCGCAGGGCGCCATCCTCTGGCTGTTCGCTTTCCAGGCGCCCTGACGGCGCGCGCATCGCGCACCTGTTACATCCCTGTATCACTTTTCCCGGCGCGTCCCCGCGCCCTGCGACTGGCTGTCATGACAGCGCGCCGCAGCTACCCCTAACAGCCTATTTCGTCGGCGCTGCCGCACGTAATTCGTTGCGGCTTTCTGCTGCTTAGGGCGTATTCACACAAAAACGGCCGAGACGGAGACTAACCACGTTCCGATGTATCACCGAGGTTGCACGGCAACCCATTGGAACGCGGCTCCGGGGGATGGCGCCATCAAGACGCGAACGGGTCGGCGACGACTCGCGCTGCTGAAACAGCGATCGTCGGCCACCGGACGGATAAGACGTCGCTGCCATGCGAACCACGCTTGTTCAGGGGGATGAAACCATGAACGCCGAAGCTGGCCGTCTCATCGAGGTGGACTGGGATCACTTTGACCCGTGGCGCATCCAGGGTGTTCGCCACGGGCTCATGAGTCACCCGCTCCTGAAACTTCCCGCGCTGATGAACCTGAGCAAGCGGCTTGAAGCGCGCGGTCGCGTGCGTACGCACAGCAACGACGCCACGCCGGGCACGCCGTTCAATACCGCACCCAAGCTGCACCCCAATCGCATGTCGGCCGCCAGCACGCTCGAGCAGATCGAAAAGGCCAGGGCCTGGATGTCGCTGTTGAACGTGCAGACCGACGAGGTTTACCGCACGCTTGTCGACGACGTGTTGAACGACATCAAGCCCGCCATCGACCGCGTCGATCCGGGCATGTGCTACCGCGGTGGCTGGATCTTCATCACCTCTCCCAACACGGTGACGCCGTTCCATTTCGACAAGGAACACAACTTCATCCTGCAGGTGAGTGGCCGCAAGACCATCTACGTGTGGGATCACCGCGACACCGTGGCAGCCAGCGAGAAAGCACGCGACCGTTTCCACGCCTGCCACGAGCGCGACCGCCTGCAGTGGGCCGAGGAACTGCGTGAGCGCGCCACCGTGTTCCATCTCGAACCCGGGCAAGGTGCCTACATGCCGTCCACCAGCCCGCACATGGTGGAGAACGGCGACAACGCGTCCATCACCATCAGCTTCACCTACTACACCGACGCCACCCGTCGCGACAGCCTGCTCCACGCCGTGCACGAACGCCTGCGTGCCTGGGGCATCGAACCGGCGGCGGTGGGCCAGCGCCCCGTCATCGACTCGCTTCTCCACGCGGGCTTCCGCTCTGCCATCAACTCGCGCGAATGGCTGCGTCGCTCGCTCGGCAAGCGCCCCAGCACCGATAGCGCGGCCTATGCCATTGCCACTTGATCGATTGCGCAATGACACGCGCAGGTAACCGCCCATGAATCACAACCACATCGCGCAAACCTCACTCGCCGGGAGCGACCTGTCGTTGCTTGACGTGCTGATCCGCCACACCGCGACCGCGGGTGCGGGCGACATGCAGCGGCTCGTGATGGCCATCGATGCGGACGTGATGCGCGGCATCGACGCCCGCGCCTATCGTCTGGATCTTCCCCCCGTCTGGCTGCGCCGCGCAGCGCTCGCGGCGCTGGAATCACGCCTGACCGGTCAGGCCGAAGTCGTGCTGGCAACGGCACACGGCACCATCTTCCACAAGATGCCCGGCGAAGGCACCGTCGATGCCTGGCTGCTGGCACATGCCACGCCGTCGGCCGCGGAAACGGCAGCGCCAAGCGCCATCGGCGCGTGGATGGACGATGCGCCCGCTCACGTATCGCTCCCGCTGCGCTGGTCGGTCTCGGACGACGCCACGCACCTGCAGCTGGACGCAGACAGCAGCGTCTTCGACGAAACCATGCTGCTCACGCTCGCCCACGCCCTGGTCCACGTGTTGCGCGGCATCGCCCATGCCGATGCGGTCGATGCCATTCGCGCGCTGGACGAGGAGACGCTGACGCGCGTGCTCTCCAGCTGGAACGACACAGCCATGCCTCGCCAGCCGGGCGACACGGTGCACGGCCTCTTCGCCACCATGGTTGCCTCGCACGCCGATGCCACGGCACTCGATGGCCCGCAGGGTTCGCTCAGCTATGCGGAACTGGATCAGCTGAGCCATCGCGTGGCCGCCGGCCTGATTCAGGCGGGCGTGAAGACTGGCGACACGGTGGGTCTGCTGCTGGACCGTTCGCCCATCGCCATCGTCGCCATTCTTGGCATTCTCAAGGCGGGTGCGGCGTATCTTCCACTGGACCGAACGCTGCCCGCCGAACGCCTGTCGTTCGTCCTGACGGATGCCAAGGCAGCGGCGATCATCGTCATGGAAGGCATCGCAGCTCCCGAAGGTGTGAACGCGCCCGCGCTGGATCTGGACGCGCTGCTCGCGTCAACTACCGATGCCTTGCTGCCTCGCGTCGATGGCGATGCGCTGGCCTACGTGATGTACACCTCCGGCTCCACCGGTACACCCAAGGGCGCAGAGATTCGCCACCGCTCCATCATCCGACTCGTGCGCGATGTGCGTTACGTGGATTTCGGCGAGAACCCGCGCATCCTGCACGCTGCACCGCTGGGTTTCGACGCCGCCACGTTCGAGATCTGGGGCGCGCTGCTCAATGGCGGTACCTGTGTCGTGCACGGCGAGCGCGTGCCGAGCGGCGCTGGCCTGGCCGCTACGCTCCGTGCCCACGACGCCCGCATTGCATGGCTCACCGCGGCGCTGTTCAACGCCATCATCGACGAAGATGCAAGCAACCTGCGCGGGCTTGAACAGATCCTCACCGGCGGCGAAGCGCTTTCCGTGGCGCACATGCGCAAGGCGCAGGCGCTGTTGCCGGGCACCACGCTCATCAACGGCTACGGCCCCACCGAGTGCACCACGTTCGCCACCACGTATCGCATTCCCCATCCGCTGGATGCATCGCTGCGCGCGATTCCCATTGGTCGCCCCATCGCGGACACCACGCTCTATGTGGTGAACGCGCGCGGCGAGCCCGTGCCGCCCGGCGTGATCGGCGAGTTGTATATCGGTGGTGAAGGTGTGGCGCGCGGTTACATGGCGCGTGAAGAACTCACCGCGGCGCGCTTCGTTCCTGATCCTTTCGCAGGCGATGGCCGCCGGTTGTATCGCACCGGCGACCTGGTGCGCTGGCTGCCCGAAGGCGTGATCGATTTCATCGGCCGCATCGACGGCCAGGTAAAGATTCGCGGCTATCGCATCGAAATCGGCGAAATCGAAGCTGCCCTGCAGGCGCTGCCCGGCGTGCGCGCCAGTGCGGTGCTGGCACGCGAAGACCAGCCCGGACAGAAGCGGCTGGTCGCCTATTTCGTGGCGGAAGACGCCGCCGTCACCGCGCGCACGCTGCGTGCCCAACTGGCGCAGACCCTGCCCGAATACATGGTGCCAGTCGCCTTCGTGCGCATGGACAGCCTGCCGGTGACGACCAACGGCAAACTGGATCGTCGCGCCCTGCCCGCGCCCGGTCGTGGTCGCCCGGAGCTGGCCGATCGCTATGTGCCGCCCGTGGGTGAGCTGGAACAACAGCTATGCGCGCTGTTTTCCGACGTGCTGGAGATCGACCAGGTCGGCCGCGCCGATCACTTCTTCGATCTCGGCGGCAATTCATTGCTCGCCGTGCGCCTGATGGAGCGGGTGCACAGCGCCATCTCCACGGCACCGACCATTCCGGCCTTCTTCGCCGAGCCCACGCCGACGGCGCTGGCGGCGCTGATCGAAGGTCGCGTGGCCAAATCCGTGCTCGCACCGCGCATGGCGCGTGGCCGGCAAGGCGATACCGGCGAGCCGATTGCCATCGTCGCTGCGGCCGGCCGCTTTCCCGGCGCCGCGGACGTGGAAGCATTCTGGGCGAACCTGTGCGAAGGCCGTGAATCGATCACCCGCTTTACCGCCGAACAGCTCGACGCCTCCATTCCTGCGGCAATGCGGAACGACCCGTCCTATGTGGCGGCGCGCGGCATCATCGACGGCATCGAAGATTTCGACGCACCGTTCTTCGGCATGTCGCCGCGCGAAGCGGAGTTGATGGACCCGCAGCAGCGCCTGTTCCTTGAGCTGTGCTGGGAATGCCTGGAGCGCGGCGGCTACACGCCCGATCGCCATGAAACACCCGTGGGCGTGTTCGGCGGCATGTATCACGCCACGTATTTCCTGCATCACCTGAATCATCGCCAGGACCTGGTCGACAAGCTCGGCGCCTTCCTGGTGTCGCTGGCCAACGAGAAGGACTTCTTCGCCACGCGGGTGGCCCACAAGCTCAACCTCACCGGCCCCGCCGTGAACGTGAGCACGGCGTGCTCCACCTCGCTGGTGGCGATCTGCCAGGCGGTATCCGCCCTGCGTGCCGGCCAGTGCGACATGGCGATTGCCGGCGGCGTGTCCGTCACTTGCCCGCCTCGCAGCGGCTACGTCACGCAGGAAGGTTCGATGCTGTCGCCGGACGGCCACACGCGCACCTTCGACGCCAACGCGCAAGGCACCGTCTTCAGCGATGGTGCCGCCGTGGTGCTGCTCAAGCGCTGGTCGGATGCGCAGCGCGATGGCGACGACGTCATCGCGCTGATCCGCGGCGTCGGCATCAACAACGACGGCGGTGGCAAGGCCAGCTTCACAGCCCCCAGCAGCGAAGGCCAGGCAGCGGTGGTCGCCATGGCGCTCGCGGATGCCGGCGTGGACGCACGCTCCATTTCCTATGTGGAGGCGCACGGCACGGCGACGCCGCTGGGCGATCCTATCGAGATCGAAGGCCTGACCACTGCGTTCCGCCAGCACACCGACGATTGCGGCTACTGCGCCATCGGCTCGGTGAAGAGCAACGTGGGCCATACCGTGATCGCCGCGGGCGCCACGGGCGTGATCAAGACGGCGCTGTCGCTGCGCGAACGCACGCTGCCACCGTCACTGCACGTGCAGGCGACCAACCCGAAGATCGACTTCGCCCACTCGCCCTTCGTGGTGAACGCCACGCTGCGCCCGTGGCCCGAAAGCGGCGAACCGCTGCGCGCGGGCGTGAGCTCGTTCGGCGTGGGTGGCACGAATGCCCATGTGATCATGGAGCAAGCCCCCTTGCAGGCGCCGTCGGACGCGGCGCAGGGGCCGCAACTGCTGTTCCTTTCCGGCCGCACGCCGGCCGCGGTGACGGCGTACGCCGCGCGCCTTGCCGATCATCTCGCGGCCTGTCCGGCCACCAACCTCGCCGACGCCAGTAGCACCCTGCTGCACGGGCGCAAGGCGTTTGCGCACCGCGCGTGCGTGGTGGCATCCAGCACGGACGAGGCCATCGCGCGCCTGCGTGAACTCAACGCCTCACGCGAATCCACCAAGCCCGCGCCGGAAGTGGTTTTCCTGTTCCCGGGACAGGGCTCGCAATACGCCGGCATGGGCAAGGCCCTGTACGAGGCTGAACCGACGTTCCGCGCGGCCATCGACGATTGCGCCGAAGCGTTGCGCGGTGAACTGGGCTTCGACCTGCGCGAGCGCCTGTTCGACAGCGATGCCGCAGCGCTGCGCGAAACCTCGCTGACGCAACCGGCCACGTTCGCCATCGAATATGCCTTGGCGAAGCTTTGGCTTTCGATGGACATCACGCCCGCCGCCATGATCGGCCACAGCGTCGGTGAATTTGTCGCCGCCGTCATCGCTGGCGTCATGAGCCTCGCCGACGGCGCACGCCTTATCGCACGCCGGGGTCGCCTGATGCAGTCAATGCCGGCCGGCGCGATGCTGTCCGTGCGCATGGCCGCCGATGCGGTGCGTGCACGCCTGCCCGGCACATTGCAACTGGCCGCCGAGAACAGCCCGAACGCCAGCGTCGTCAGCGGCCCAAGTGAACAGGTGGAAGCCTTCCGCCTGCAGCTGGAAGCCGACGGCGTCGCCTGCCGCGTCTTGCAGACCTCGCACGCCTTCCATTCCGCGATGATGGACCCGGTGCTGGAACCTTTCCGTGCGGAAGTAGCCAGCGTGACGCTTTCCACGCCGACCATCACCATCATTTCCACGCTGACCGGCGAGCCGTTGAGCGATGCCGAGGCGACTTCTCCCGACTATTGGACGCGTCACCTGCGTGGCACGGTGCGTTTCTCGCCCGCACTGCTGAGCCAACTCGGCGACACACCTCGCGTGTTCATCGAAGTGGGGCCGCGCAACGCACTCACCACGCTGGCGCGCCAGCATCCGCAAAGCCGCAAGCACCACATCGTTTCCAGCGTCGCCGATGGTGAAGCCGTGGAAGGCGCCGCCTGGGTCGCTGCGATGGGCGAGCTGTGGTGCGCCGGGCTCCCCGTCGCCGTGTGCTCGCTGGACCGCCGCGCGAATCGCCGTCGCGTTCGCCTGCCCACGTATCCGTTCGAACGCAAGCGTCACTGGGTGGAGGCGGCCTCGTTGGCCGCCATCGCATCTGCACCCACACCCGACAACGTCGTTCCCTTTGCCAATCCTTCGCCCGTACCCGTTGTGGAGCCCACCATGGATGTCAACGTTTCCGGCGCCAGCGCCGGCTCGGCCCGTCATGCCCGCCTGCTTGCCCAGCTCACCGATTTGTTCGAGGACGTGTCGGGCACGGAATTGCAGGGCGTCGACCCCGCGGCCGGTTTCGTGGAGCTGGGACTGGATTCGCTGTCGCTCACCCAGGTGGCGCTGCAGCTGCAGAAAACCTTCGCGCTGAAGATCACGTTCCGCGAACTGATGGAGTCGTTTTCCTCATTCGAGCGCCTCGCCATGCACATCGACCAGATGCTTCCGCCGGATGCCGCGCCTGCCACGCCGGCCTCTCCCGTTCTTCCCGCTGCAACCGGCGCGTCGGTGGCTCCCGCCGCCATCGTCGCGCCGGTCATGCAGGTCGCTGCCACCGGCAACGTGGTGCAGGACCTGATCCAGCAGCAGATGCTGATCATGCAGCAGCAACTGGCGCTGCTTGCCGGCGCCACCATGGCGGCGCCCGCCATGCCTGCACCTGCCGCCGCCGTCGCTCCCGCGCAGCCTGCACCGGTCGTGCCGGTGGCACCCGCCCCGGTTGTCGCGCAGGCCAGCGCAACGGCGCCGACGCAGGACGAGGATGCCGCGCTCGCCCACACCACTTACGATGTGAAGAAGGCCTTCGGCGCCATCGCGCGCATCCACTCCACGCAGACCGACCTGACCGACCGCCAGCACGCACGCCTCGATGCGTTCATGCGCCGCTACATCGACCGCACGCGCGCGTCGAAGGAATACACGCAGCGTCACCGCGCGCACCTTGCCGATCCGCGCGTGGTGAACGGTTTCCGTCCGCTGTTGAAGGAAATGATCTACCAGATCGTGGTGAACCGTTCGAAGGGTTCCAAGGTATGGGACCTGGACGGCAACGAATACATCGACGCACTGAACGGCTTCGGCATGAACCTGTTCGGCTGGCAGCCCGATTTCGTGCTCGACGCCGTGCGTCGCCAGCTGGATGCCGGTTACGAAATCGGCCCGCAGCACCCGCTGGCGGGTGAAGTTGCCGAGCAGGTGTGCGAGCTGACGGGCTTCGATCGCGCCGCGCTGTGCAACACGGGTTCGGAAGCGGTGATGGGCTGCGTGCGCATTGCCCGCACCGTCACCGGCCGCGACACGCTGGTGATCTTCACGGGTTCGTACCACGGTATTTTCGATGAAGTGATCGTGCGCGGCTCCAAGAAGCTCAAGTCCGTGCCGGCCGCGCCGGGCATCCTGCGCAATACCTCGGAAAACGTGCTGGTACTCGATTACGGCACGCCGGAAACGCTGCAGATCATCCGCGAACGCGCATCGAGCATCGCCGCCGTACTGGTGGAACCGGTGCAGAGCCGTCGCCCGGATTTCCAGCCGCGCGATTTCCTCAAGGAGCTGCGCGCCATCACCGCCGATTCCGGTTCCCTGCTGATCTTCGACGAAGTGGTCACCGGCTTCCGTTCGCATCCGCGCGGCGCACAGCACGTGCTGGGCATCGATGCCGACCTGGCTTCGTACGGCAAGGTGGTCGGCGGTGGCTTCCCCATCGGTGTCATCGCCGGCAAACGCCAGTTCATGGACGCCCTGGACGGCGGCGGCTGGCAATATGGCGACGCGTCGATTCCCACCGTGGGCGTCACCTATTTCGCCGGCACGTTCGTGCGCCATCCGCTTGCGCTGGCTGCCGCGCATGCCGTGCTCAACCATCTCAAGCAGAACGGCGCAGCGCTGCAGGAGCGCCTGAATGCACGCACCAGCCTGCTGATGGATGAACTCAACGCGTTCTGTGCCAGCGTGGGCGCGCCGATCCAGCTGGTGCACTTCGCCTCGGTGTGGAAGACCAATTTCACCGAAGACCATCCGTTGCAGGACCTGCTGTTCGCCATGATCCGCAGCCGCGGCATCCACCTGCTGGACAACTTCCCCTGCTTCTTCACCACCTCGCACAGCGAGCAGGATTTCCAGGCCATCGCCAAGGCTTACAAGGAATCCGTACTTGAGATGCAGGAAGCCGAATTCCTGCCGCGCAACAAGAACGTGGATGCGCTGGCCATCGATGCGAATCGCCCGCCCGTGGTCGGTGCGCGACTGGGCAAGGACCAGCACGGCAACCCGGCGTGGTTCGTACCCAACCCCGACGCGCCCGGCAAGTACATGAGGGTGAACGCATGATCCCGAACGACCCGGCCCAGATTCCCGATGCCGGCGCGGTAGCCGTCGACTACGATCCCTTTGCCGGCGCAACGCTTGCACGCGTATTGCCCTCCACCGCGCCGCAGCGCGAAGTGTGGCTGGCCTCCACGCTGGAGCCGGAAGCGTCGCTGGCCTACAACGAATCGGTATCGCTTCGCCTGCACGGCGAGCTGAATGTCGAGGCGCTGCAAACGGCGCTGCAACAGCTGGTGGATCGCCACGAGACCCTGCGCGCCACCTTCGCCAGTGAAGGCAGCGAGTTGTGTATCGCCGATCAGCAGGATCTGCCCTGCCCGCTGCGTGAACTCTCGTGGCTGGGTCCGGACGAACAGGAAGCCGAAATCGACGCGACGCTGCACCGCGTGGTGAGCGAGCCGTTCGATCTCGATGCCGGCCCGCTGGTACGCGCCGAATTGCTGCGCCTTTCATCGCAGGAGCATTTGCTCGTCTTCACCGCGCATCACATCGTCTGCGATGGCTGGTCATTCGGGGTGATCGTGCGCGACCTTGCCGCGCTGTATGCGCAGCAGATGGGCCAGGGCGAAGATTTGCCACCGCCGGATTGCTTCGCCGATTACGCCCTTGCCGAAGCCGAACATGCGCAAAGCGCTGCCGGCAAGGCATCCGAAGCGTATTGGCTGGCGCGTTTTGCCAACGCGACACCATCGCTGGATCTGCCTACCGATCATCCACGCCCGCGCCAGCGAACGTTCCATTCAAGGCGTGAAGACCTGCTGCTGGATGCTTCGCTGATCGGCGACGTCAAGCGCATGGGCGCGAAGAGTGGCGCCAGCCTGTACGCCACGTTGCTCGCCGGTTTTGGCCTGCTGCTGCAGCGCCTCAGCGGTCAGGACGATGTGGTGATCGGCATTCCCTCCGCCGGCCAGGCCGCTGGCGGCCAGCAGGATCTGGTGGGTCATTGCGTCAACGTGCTGCCCCTGCGTGTGATGCTGGATACGCGTGCACCGTTCGCCGACAGCCTGAAACAGGTTCGCGGCGACCTGCTCGATGCGTTCGACCATGCCCAGTACACGCTGGGCAGCCTGCTGGCACGCCTCGCGCTGCCACGTGATCCGGGCCGCCTGCCACTGGCGAGCGTGCTGTTCAATCTCGACCAGGCGCTGGACGAGCGCACAGTGAGCTTCCCCGGCCTGGCGTTCGAATTCGCCGGCAATCCGCGCGTGTTCGAAAACTTCGAGCTGTTCGTCAACGCCGTGCAGCTGCCCTCCGGCATTCGCCTGGAATGCCAGTACAACAGCGACCTGTTCGAGCCGGCCACCATCCAGTCGTGGCTGGATGCCTACGCCACATTGCTGCGCAACGCGGTGGCGACGCCCGATGCCGCCGGTAGCGCATTGGGCCTGCTGTCGCCTTCCGCGCAAGCGGCCATGATGTCCTTGCAGCCGATGCGCTCGGCGTATCCCGCCGAACGGCTGGCGCACGAATACCTTGAAGTCCAGGCCGATCGCGTGCCCGATCGCATCGCCATAGCTGGCGATGCGCCGCTGACTTATGCGCAGCTGGATGCACGCGCCAATCGCATCGCGAACGTACTGCGCGCACGTGGCGTGGGTCAGGGACAACTGGTAGGCCTGTCGCTTGCGCGCAGTGCAGACATGATTGCAGCGCTGCTTGGCGTGCTGAAGTCCGGCGCGGGCTATGTTCCGCTGGACCCTGGCTTTCCGTCCGAACGCCTGGCATTTATGGCCGAGGATGCCGCGCTCGCCGCGCTGGTCGTGGACGACGAAGCCTCGACCATCTTCGACTTCCCGGCCGGCAAGGTGCTGTCGCTCAAGCGCGACGCTGCCGACATCGATGGCGCCAGTGCTGCACGTGTGCCGCGCGACGAACGGTCAGCCACGCCGGAATCCGTCGCCTACGTGATCTACACCTCCGGCTCCACGGGCAAGCCCAAGGGCGTGCGCGTGCCGCATCGCGCGACGTCCAACTTCATCAGCAGCATGCAGCGGGAACCCGGCATCCGCGAGGACGACCGCCTCGTCGCCGTTACCACCCTCTCCTTCGACATTGCCTTCCTCGAACTGATGCTGCCGCTGAGCGTGGGCGCTGCCATCGTGCTGGCGACGCATGACGACGTGCGTGACGGCACCGCGCTGCGCCAACTGGTGGAGCGCAGCGATGCCACGATGATGCAGGCCACGCCGGCCGGCTGGCGCGTGCTGCTGGAATCGGGCTGGGAGGGCCGCAAGGGTTTCAAGGCCATCGCCGGCGGCGAACCGCTGCCGCTGGATCTCGCCGAATCGCTGCTCGCCCGTTGCAGCGAACTGTGGAACGCCTACGGTCCCACCGAAACAACGGTGTGGTCCACGCTGTGGCGCGCGCATGATCCACGTGGCGGCATCACCATCGGACGTCCCATCGCCAACACCACGGTGCACGTGCTCGACGAGCACGGCGCACCCTGCCCGCTGGGCATGCCCGGCGAGATCTATATCGGTGGCGATGGCGTGACGCTGGGCTATCTGCATCGCCCGGAGCTCAACGCCGAACGCTTCCTGCCCGATCCGTTCAGCGGCGACGTGCAGGCCACCATGTACCGCACCGGCGACCGCGGCCGCTGGTTGGCCAAGGGCGAGCTGGAACACCTGGGCCGCCTGGACTTCCAGGTGAAGATTCGCGGCTATCGCATCGAACTGGGTGAAATCGAAACCGCGCTCGGCGACCTGCCTGACGTGACTCGTGCCGTGGTGATGGCGCGCGAGGATCGCCCGGGCGACGTGCGCCTGGTGGCTTACGTGGTAGCCGCCGAAGGCGTGGACCTGGCCACGGTGGATCTGTGCCCGCCCCTGCGCCAGCGTTTGCCGGATTACATGGTGCCGCAGCATTTCGTGGCCATGGAGGCTATCCCGCTGCTGCCCAACGGCAAGATCGATCGCAAGTCGCTGCCTGCGCCGGTACAGCACGCAGCGGAAGCGCGGCGTGATCGCCGCGCGCCGCAAACGGACACCGAAATGCGCGTGGCGGCGGCGATGGAAGCCGTGCTGGCATTGCCCGGCCTCGACGTTCGCGACAACTTCTTCGCGTTGGGCGGCCATTCGCTGCTCGCCGCACAATTGACGGCGCGCCTGAACCGCGAATTCGGCATCGCCATGTCGTTCCGCACGCTTTTCGACGCACCGACCATCGAGGGCCTCGCCAGCGCCATCGACGAACATCGCGCACCGGCCGATGCCGGCAACGCTGCCGATATTCCGCGCCTGGCCGACCGCACGATCGCACCGCTGTCCTCCATGCAGCAGCGCCTGTGGTATCTCGAACAACTGCACCCGGGACGCGTGGTCTACAACACGCCGTCGGCCCACCGCCTGCGCGGCCCGATGGATGTCGGCGCCTTCCGCCAGGCGTTGCGTGACGTTGTGCAGCGCCAGCCCGCCCTGCGTACGTCCATCGAAACGACTGAAAACGGTGGCGTGCAGCGCATCCACGCGGACCTGCTGCCCGAGCTTCCGCTGGAAGATCTCTCGCAGCTGCCTGCCGATGCACGCATGCAGGCGCTGAAAGAGATCATGGACCTTGCCATTGCCGAGCCGTTCGACCTCGCCCAGCCGCCGCTCTACCGCGCGCGGTTGTTCCGCATGGGCGAGAACGATCACGTGTTCTTCTTCATGGCTCATCACATCGTGTGGGACGGCTGGTCGTTCGACCTGCTTTACGAAGACCTGTCGCGCGCCTACGTGGCACGCGTCGCCGGCAAGGATGAAGGACTGCCGCCGCTGGCCGTCGATTACGGCGACTTCGCCGCATGGCACCGCGACTGGATGCGCAGCGACAAGGTGCAACAGCAGCTATCGCACTGGCTGAAGACCCTCGAAGGCCATCTTGAACCGCTTGAGCTGCCGGCGGATCGCCAGCGCCCTGCACGCATGTCAGGTGCGGGCGCCACCGAATGGGTGCGCATTCCGGCCGAACGCGCTGCCGCCCTGCATGCGCTTGCCCAGCGCGAGGAAGCCACACCCTTCATGGTGCTGTTGGCGACGTACTACGTGCTGCTGCATCGCCTCAGTGGCCAGCGCGACCTGATCGTGGCCACGCCGGTGCGCGGTCGTGACCGCGTCGAAACCGAAAACGTCATGGGCCTGTTCGTCAACGCGTTGCCGCTGCGCGTCGCTGTCGATCCGGATGCCTCGTTCCGCGAGGTGCTTCGACAAGTGCGCCAGGTGGTGCTGGATGCATTCGCGCATCCGGACGTTCCCTTCGAGCAGCTGGTGTTCTCGCTGGGACTGGCGCGCGACGAAAGCCGACCACCGATCTCGCAGGCCATGTTCTCGTTCCAGGATGCCCGCCGTCGCATCGTGTCGTGGGGCGAGCTGTCGCACGAGCACCTGCCGGTGTTCCAGCGCGGCGCAGCCGATGACATCGGCCTGTGGTTCCTGGAGCAGGAGTCGGGCCTGCTGGGCGGCATCACCTACAACACCGATATTTTCGATCCAGCCACGGCCGCGCGTTTCCGCGATTGCTATGAAGCGTTGCTCGCTTCTGCGCTCGTCGACCCGGCGCGCAGCGTGGCGCGGCTGGATCTGCTGCCTTCGCAGCAGGACGCGCTGCTCGCCGACTGGAATCACACCCAGCTCGACGTTCCCGACCTTCGCCTGCAGCAGTTGTTCGAGCAGCAGTGCGATCGCGCGCCGGAACGTCAGGCCATTCGTTGCCGCGACGTCACGCTCAGCTATCGCGAACTGGATTCGCGCGCCAACCGCATCGCGCATGCGCTGCGCGAGCGTGGCGCGGCACACGGCAAGCTCATCGGCGTGTCGCTACAGCGTGGCATCGACATGGTGGCCACGGTGCTTGCCGTGCTGAAGACGGGGGCGGGCTATGTGCCGCTCGATCCGGAATTCCCGGCCGATCGCCTGTCTTACATGGCGCAGGACGCGAATCTGGCCGTACTGGTGACCGAAACGGCCATCGCCAATCGCATCGACAGCGAAGGCACCGCACGACTGTTGCTGGATGAAGCCGCAGACGAACTCGATGCGCTCCCCGACACACGGGTGCCGGCCGATGCGTCGCTGTCTGGCGAATCCGTGGCGTATGTCATCTACACCTCCGGCTCCACCGGCCGCCCGAAAGGCGTGGCCGTCCCGCATCGCGCCGTGGTGAATTTCCTGGCCGGCATGGCACAACGTCCCGGCCTGTGCTCGGACGATCGACTGCTCGCCGTGACCACGTTGTCGTTCGACATCGCCGTGCTGGAGCTGTTCGGGCCGTTGAGCGTGGGCGGTGAAGTGCTGCTTGCCACGCGCGAGGAATCGATGGATGGCGACGCGCTGGAGTCGCTGCTCGCGTCCAACGCCGCCACCATGATGCAGGCGACGCCAGTGACCTGGCGCCTGCTGCTGCAGACCTCATGGCAGCCGCCACATGGCTTCCATGCCCTGTGCGGTGGCGAGCCGCTGTCGTCCGACCTGGCGCAACAGTTGCTGGCTCGCGGCTGTGAGCTGTGGAACATGTACGGCCCCACCGAAACCACGGTGTGGTCCACCTGCTGGCGCGTGGAGCACCCGGAGCGCGGCATCTCCATCGGTACGCCCATCGCCAATACGACCATCCATGTGCTGGACGAACACGGGCAGCACTGTCCCATCGGCGTGCCGGGCGAGTTGTGCATCGGTGGCACGGGCGTGGCGCTGGGCTATCTGCATCGCGAGGAACTCACCGCCGAACGCTTCCCTGCCGATCCGTTTGCGCCCGGTGCCCGCTTCTACCGCACGGGCGACCGCGCACGCTGGCTGGCCAACGGCACGCTGGAACATTTGGGGCGGCTGGATTTCCAGGTGAAGCTGCGCGGCTATCGCATCGAGCCCGGCGAAATCGAAGCCGTGGCGCGCACCGAACCGGGCGTGCTCGATTGCGTGGTCGTGCTGCGCGAAGTGGCACCCCACGATGAGCGCCTCGTCTTGTACGCGGTTTGTTCGGAAGATGAGGACAGCCTGTGGCCGAAACTGCGCGCACAGCTTGCCTCCCGGCTGCCCAGTTACATGCAGCCTCAGCACATGGTGCGACTGGCCGCGCTGCCCCGCACGCCCAACGGCAAGACCGACCGCAAGGCATTGCCGCCACCGGTACTCACCGCCACCGTGGCGGCCACCGATGCCGAGCCCGGCGTCAGTGCCAGCGACGACGCGCGCGAGCGCTATCTCGGCCAGGTGTGGTGTCGTCTGGTAGGCGCCGACGATGTGCGTGCCAGCGACAACTTCTTCGATATCGGTGGCCATTCGTTGCTGGCCATCGAAATGGTGACGCAGGTGCGCAAGGAAACCGGCGTGAAGCTCAACCTGCTGGACGTGGCGACCAGTCCGCTGGCCACGCTGGCAGCAGCCTTGCCGGAAGGCGACCTCACCGAGCCTCCCAAGGCGGCCTCGCTGGGTGGCCGTTTGCGAAATCTGTTTGGCAGGCATTGAACGCATGACCAGGGTCCTGCCCGGGAGGTCATGCGTTGACCACCGTCGTTCCGGCGCAGGCCGGAATGACCGGTGAAAGGGGGACATTTGCGGGACCACCTCTTCGAGGAGCAAGCCGTGGCAGGGGAACCAGGGGAGCCGGCATGACGACGATGGCACTGCTGCTGTGCAGGGTCAGTTTCTGGCTGCTGTTCTACATTTTCGTCGGCTATCCGCTGCTCATGTGGCTTTGGGCGCGGGTGGCGCAGCGTCCAGTGCGCAAGCAGCCCATCCTGCCCACGGTGTCCATCATCATCGTAGTGCGCGACGGCGTGCGGCACATCCGCGCCAAGCTCAAGAACCTGCGGGCTCTGGATTACCCGCCGGAATACATCGAGATCATCGTGGCCTGCGACGGCTGCAAGGACCGCACGGCGGCTTTGGTGCGCCATGCGCACGATGCCCGCGTGCGCGTGCTCGAATTCCCCGTCTCTCGCGGCAAGGCGCTGTGCCTGAACGATGCGGTGTCCACGGCGCGTGGCGAAGTGCTGCTGATGACCGATGTGCAACACAAGCTTTCCCCACTGGCCCTGCGCGAACTGGTGGGCAACCTGGGCGATCCGCGCGTGGGCGCGGTCAGCGGCAGCCTGGAACTGGAGAACGTGAGCAGCACGTTCGCCCACGGCGTGAACGCCTACTGGCGCTACGAGAAGTTCCTCCGCCACCAGGAAAGCTGCGGTGGTTCGACCATTGGCGTATGCGCGGCGCTGTATGCCGTCCGCACCGAACTGTTCAAGCCGCTGCCACCCGACACCCTGCTGGACGACGTGCTGGTGCCCATGGACGTGGCCGCCTCCGGCCGTCGCGTGGTGTTTGAGCCGCGCGCCGTGGTGTGGGGCGAGACGGCCCAGGCGCCCGTGGAGGAGCAGCCACGCCGCCTGCGCGCGATGGTGGGCTGCTTCCAGCTGATGGACGTGGCGCCCTGGCTGCTGTCGCCCTCGCGCAACCCGCTGTGGTTCCAGTTCGTCAGCCACAAGCTGCTGCGACTGCTGGCGCCCTGGCTGCTGCTGGGCATCCTCTTGTCTTCGGCCTATCTCGCACGCCACCACATGGCCTATGGCGCTGTGCTCGTGGTGCTGTTGCTATGCATCGGTGTGGTGCCGATGGAGCGGGCGCAGCCCAATGCGGGGCGCTGGCTGCCGGTACGGCTGATGGTGGCGTTCTTCTATCTCAATCTTTACGCGGTGCAGGCATCCATCGCCTACGCGCGCAGCCGGGGTGAGCACTTATGGTGACGCAAGAAGCAAAGGCCACCGGCATACGCGAACGGCTGGGCGAGCTTTGCTACAACACCGGCCTGCTCAATCCGCTGCAAAAGATGCGCGCATGGTGGCAGAAGGATCTGCGCATTCTTGCGTATCACCGCATCATGCCGGTGCCGGACCCGGCGCACTACGACTTCGACATGGAGTTGATCAGCACCACGCCTGAAGAGTTCCGTGAACAGATGACGCTGGTGAAGGAGCGCTATCGCCCCATGCGCCTCTCCGACGTGGCCGCCGCGATCAATGCGGGCGACGCCCTGCCGCCTGACGCGGTGGTCGTCACCTTCGACGATGGCTACGACGACAACTACCGCATCGCCTATCCCATCCTGAAGGAGCTTGGCGTACCGGCGACGTTCTTCATTTCCACCGGCCATATCGACAGCGGGCGCCCTTACGCCTACGACTGGCTGGTGCACATGATCCTGCTGGCGGATACGCCGCGATTGCAGCTTCCAGAGCTGGGCATCGACGTACCCATGCCGGCCACGCGCGATGAACGCCGCGCGCTGGCCACGCATGTGCTGGACAGCATGAAAGAGATCAGCGCGCTGGAACAGACCGCCATGACGCGCCGACTGGAAGGGGAATGGAACATGCCCTCCGAGCACGCGCGGCCGGAAGACTGTCGCCCGATGACCTGGGACCAGCTGCGCGAAATGCGCTCGGCCGGCCTGGAAATTGGCTCGCACGGCGTGAACCACTGGATGCTCTCGAAGTTGCCGCGCGAGGAGCTTGAGCGCGAGGTATTCGATTCGCGCAACGCCCTGCTGCGCGAACTCGGCCCCATGCCGCTGCTGATGTCCTACCCCGTGGGCAGCAACCGTGCCTTCGACAAGCAGGTGATCGAAGTCACCCGTGATGCGGGTTTCGACCTCGCCTGCAGTTACATCAGCGGCACCAACCTGCAGCCCGCCAACAACCGCTATTCGCTGTATCGCATCGCCGTGGAGCGCTACTACGGCAAGGCATGGTTCGCCGCGCTGCTGACCATGCCGGGCATCATTGGTTACCAGACGCCGGCACGACTGGCGGCGATTGAAGAAGCAGGAATCAGTCAATGATCTCCGTGCAGTCCTCATGGCTTTCGAACGATCGCGTGGAGTCCTGTATCGCCCCCGTAAATGTCGATCGCCCCTCACCGTCATCCCTGCGAAGGCAGGAATCCGGTGACTTTATGCTCACAGAAAAGGCGCTGGATTCCCGCCTTCGCGGGAATGACGGTGAGTGGACAGGGCATTTGACGAAAAGCGAAGCGCCCCGCGCTGACAAGACACATAGACAGTCTTCCTTATGTTCGCACTGATTCTTCTCTACGTGGTCCTGACCATCATCAGGCCACAGGAATACGTTCCGGCACTGATGAACCTGCCGGTGTTGCCGGTGGTGCTGGTGCTGGCGTTTGCCTCGTGGATGGCTTCGGGAACGCGCACGCCACGCGCGCCGCAGTTCATCATCCTGCCGGCCTTTCTGGTCGTCCTGATGGTGTCGGAGGTGGTCAACGGCTGGTTCGGTGGCATCAAGAACGAGCTCGGGCAGTTCGGCCCTGTGGTGCTCACCTTCTTCATGATCGCCACCACGTGCACCACGCAGAAGCGCATCCTATTGCTCATGTCGGTAATGGTGATGTGCGCCACCGTGCTCTCACTGCACGGCATTGGCCAGCACCGCAGCGGCATTGGCTGGACAGGCATTCCCATCGGTGAAGACGGCCGCATCCAGTACGTGGGCATCTTCAACGACCCGAATGACCTTGGCATGCTGTTCGTGTCGGTGTTTCCCATGGGCGTGCTGCTGTTCAAGCGTGCACGGTTCATCGGCAAGATGTTCTGGCTGGCATGCATTCTCACCGTGCTTTACGGCGTGTACCTCACCAACTCGCGCGGCGCCATGCTGGGCGTGCTGATGGTGATCGGCGGTTACATCTGGTATCGCCGCGGCATGGTGGTGGCCGGCATTCTTGGCGTCGCCGGCCTGACAGTGATGAAGATGCTTTCGTCGCGCATGCAGGAACTGGACGCCGGCGAAGAATCCGCCAGCGGCCGCGTGGACGCCTGGTACGAAGGACTGCAGATGTTCAAGGAGCATCCGATCTTCGGCGTGGGTCCCGGCAATTTCACTGACTACAACCAGCTCACCGCGCACAACTCCTTCGTGCTGGTGCTGGCGGAAACAGGCTTCGTCGGCTACGTGCTGTGGCTTGCCATGGTGGGCTACACGTTCTGGATGGTCGCCGCCGTGCTTCGCTTGAAGCCCGACGCCGAGGTCGAACCGGAGAAGCACGCCGCGTGGATCATCGAGCGCCCCATGGCATTGACCCTGCTGCTCTCCCTGTGCGGCATGTTCACCTGCGCGTTCTTCCTCAGCCGCAGCTACATGATCGTGTTGTACGTGGTGCTGGCCATCGTTACCGGCTTTTATCTTGGCGCGCGCGAGCGCATCGGCGGCCTGCCCTCCTTCAGCATGTCCGAAAACGGCATACGCTGGGTGCCGGCGGCCATCGGCAGCATCGCCGGCCTGTTCGTGCTGGTGACCATCCTGCTGAGGACGTCGGGATGACGCGAGTTCTCCCCTGCAACGCATCGCTTCTGACGGAGCTCTGGCCATGAGCGACTGGTATGAGCAGACATTCCGCCGCGTGTTGTATCCGGCCTATGAGAGTGGCCTGCGTCGCCGCGACACACTGAACTGGCTGGCAGCGTACGAACGCGACCAATGGTATTCGCCCCAAGCCATCGCCGAGCTGCAGTTCCAGCGCCTGAAAACGCTGATCGAACACTGCTATCGCGAAGTGCCTTACTACCGGCGTCGCTGGCGCGAATTGGGCATCCAGCCCGACGACATCCGCAGCCTCGACGACTACACCCGCTTGCCGGTACTCACCAAAGCCGACATCCGCGAAAACTTCGAGGATCTGCAGGCATCGTCATGGCGCGACCGCCTGCTGTTCAAGCGCACTGGCGGTTCCACCGGCGAGCCACTGGAACTGGGCTACACGCACGAGAGCTACGAGCGGCGCATGGCAGTGATGTGGCGCGGCTACGGCTGGGCGGGCGCGCGACCGGGACGCCGCACGCTCTACCTGTGGGCTGGCGCGGTGGGAACGCCAGGCCGGGTGCACCAGTTCAAGGACAACGTCTACAACGCCGTATTCGCGCGGCGCGTGCTCAACAGCTTCGAGATGACCGAGTCGAACATGGCCGACTACGCGGATGCCATCGACCGCTATCGTCCATCCGTCATTGTCGGTTACGTCAACCCGCTCGCCCGCCTGGCGACATGGATGGTGGAGACCCGACGGAAAGTGCATCAGCCGGCTGCCGTCATTGGCGCGGCGGAAGCGCTTCATCCGCATCAGCGGGAGGTGATCGGCAAGGCGTTTGGCAGCCCGGTGTACAACACCTATGGCTGCCGCGAATTCATGCTTATCGCGACGGAGTGCGCGCATCACCATGGTTTGCACGTGAATGAGGACCATCTGGTTGTGGAGTTGCTGGACGAAACCGGCAAACCGGTACAGCGAGGGCCGGGCGAAGTCACTGTCACTGATCTTTCCAACTACGGCATGCCATTCATCCGTTACGTCAACGGGGATCTCGCCACGCCATCGAGTGCACACAGCTGCCCATGCGGGCGCGGCCTGCCCCTGCTTGAACGCGTGGATGGCCGTGTACTCGACGCCATTCGCACGCCGGACGGCCGCATTCTTCCCGGTGAATTCTTCCCGCACATGCTCAAGGACGTGCCGGGACTGGCGCAGTTCCAGCTGGTGCAGCGTCAGCTGGATCGCCTGGAACTTTCCATCGTGCGGCGCGACGGCTTCGACGATGCGTCGATTGCGTACATCCGTCGCGAGACCGCCAAGGTGCTGGGCGACAGCGTGGAGCTCGACTACCGTTTCGTCGATGACATTCCGCTGACCCGCAGCGGCAAGCGACGCGTCACGCTTTCGGAACTGGCATGAACATTACGCATGTCGTTGAAAACCTGAATCGCGGCGGCCTGGAGCGCATGGTGCTCGACCTGGTGCAGCTGCAACAGCAGCAAGGCCATCAGTGCCAGGTGGTGTGCCTGTATGAAACCGGCGCGCTTGCGCACGAACTCGACGCAGCGGGCATTCCGGTGGTCGCCTGCAACAAAGGCCGCGGCATCGATTTGCGTGCACTGGCCCGCGCCCGCTGGGCCATCGACCGACACGATACCGACGTGCTTCACACGCACAATGCCGTCGCGCACTACCAGGCCGTGCTCGCATCCTGCGGACTGGAAGTGCTGCGCGTGCTGAACACCCGGCACGGCATGGGCGCCGGCCAGCGCACCGGGCGCAAGGAATGGCTGTACCGACGCGCACTGGCGCGCACCGACCTGGTGGTCACCGTATGCGAGGCCGCACGACGCAACGGTGTATCGCGCGGCATGCTGCCCGAACCCATGACGCGCGTGGTGCCCAACGGCATCGCGGTGGAACGCTTTACGCCAGCGTCCCGCGAAATGCGCCATCGCCTGCTGCAGATACTGGGCGTGGAAGACAACGCCTTCATCATCGGCAACGTCGGGCGCCTCAACTGGACCAAGGACCAGGCAGGCCTGATCCGCGCCTTTCGTCAGGTGCAGGAGCAGCACCGCAACGCCAGACTCGTGCTGATCGGCGACGGCGAACTGCGCGCCGACCTGGAGCGTTGCGCCACTGAAGAAGGCATGCGAAGCGCCGTGCATTTCCTGGGCGATCGCAACGACGTTCGCGAATTGCTGCAGGGTTTGGACGTATTCGTGCTGTCCTCGGCCAGCGAAGGCTATTCGATGGCGCTGCTGGAAGCGTGTGCGGTGGCACTCCCCATCATCGCCACCGACGTCGGCGGCAACGGCGAGATCATCCAGAGCGGCCAATCAGGCCAGCTGGTACCTGCTGGCGACCCGGATGCGCTCGCCGAAGCCATGCTGTTGCTGATGCGCGAACCCCAGCGCGCGCTGGCTTATGGACGGGCAGCGCGTGCGTGGGTTGAAACCTACGGATCACTCGAAGCCATGGCCGACCGTTACGAACACCTTTACCAGGCCAGGGAGTGCGTTACATGCGCCTGAAGGTGCTGGTGCTCACCAACCTGTTTCCGTCGCCGTGGGACCCGCTGCGCAGCCCGTTCAATCGGCAGCAGTTCGAGCGGCTTGGCCGTGAGCACGACGTGGACGTGATCACCGCCGTGGATTTCCGCGAACGCTTTGGACGCCCGCGCAAAGATTTCACCGCGAACAACGTCACCACCGATCATTTCGTTTTCTTCTACCCGCCAGTCATCGGCCGCTCCCTGCACGCCGCGAGCTGGCTGGTCTCCCTGCTCTTCCAAAAATTCCGGCGCCTGCGGCATACGCACTACGACTGCATGCTATTGAGCTGGGGCTACCCCGACGCCGCAGCCGCCAGCTGGGTCGCGCGCCACCTGGGCATTCCCTACGTCGTGAAAGTGCACGGCACCGACCTTAACGTGAAAGCCGAACAACCGCTGCTTCGCCCTCAGATTCGCCAGGCGCTTCTCGGTGCCCAAGGCGTGGTGGCGGTAAGCCAGGCATTGGCCGACAAGGCCGTCGCGCTTGGCGTGGATCGTTCGCGCGTGCACGTGATCTACAACGGCGTCGAACCGAACTTGTTCGGGCCCGGCTCGCTCAGCGCCGCACGCGAAAAACTTTCCCTGCCGCAGGACGAACGCATCCTGCTCTACGTGGGCAACCTGAAAGACACCAAAGGCTGCCTGGACCTGCTCGAAGCGTTTCCCCGCGTATTGCAGACCCATCCCGATGCCAACCTGCTTTTCATCGGCTCCGGCCCATGCCGAGAGCCACTGCTGCAACGCGCCGCCGCACTCGGCTGCCAGGATCGCGTGCGGCTAGTTGGCCCGGTCGAGCACTACGCACTCGGCGACTGGTTCCGTGCTGCCGACTTGCTCTGCCTGCCAAGCCATAACGAAGGCGTGCCCAACGTCGTGCTGGAAGCGATGGCCTGCGGCACACCGGTGGTGGCGACGCGCGTGGGTGGTATTCCGGAAGTGCTGCCGGAACATGCAGGCATGTTGGTGGAGGCCCATGACCGCATCGGACTCGGCGGTGCGTTGATCGATGTGCTGGGCAAGGTGTGGGATGGGGAACGCATCGCTGCGCACGCGAGCCGGTTCAAGTGGGATGAGAATATCCAGCGGCTTGGGCAGATTCTGGAGGCGGCGGCGATGAGTCGCACCGGGCAGGTGAAGTATTCGGCGTCGTAGCGGGCTTCGCCTGTAGCTTCGATTTGTTGATGCTTGCGAGAGCGCACGCGTTTCTTCACCTTCACACGCCATCTTCCGTAAAGAGCAAGGCCAAAGCTCGATCTGGCCACGTCTTCTCAAGCACCCGCCCCTCACCCCGGCCCTCTCCCCGGAGGGGAGAGGGAGAAGTGATGTGCTGTGCGAGAAAACATGACCGTTGCGAATGGCTGCTTTTCGCCCCTCGCTCCTCGCCCCTTGCCCTGGCTCTTCGCTCTCCGCTTTGGCTCTCAGCTCTTCGGGCCCCGTATGACAGCGGCGTGTGGGTGAAGGAACAGCCCGCAGGGTGGCTCGCATGGATGCGAGCCAGTTTGTCGTCAGGGCAGGATGCCCTGTCGACAAACCCCGTAACCCGCACGCGTACCTGGAGGGCTGAAAGCCCGGAAGGCGCGTCATCCGGGGGGCCCTTCTCTTTGGTTACTTTCTCTTGGGCATGCAAGAGAAAGTGACCCGGCGATCGGCAGATCGTCGGAAGCCCGCGGCAGGCGAGCCAGGTCGCGGAGCGGTTTCAACCCAGCGAAAAGGCCAAAAGCAAAGTCACTGGATTCCCGCCTTCGCGGGAATGACGGTGAGGGGAACAAACGTCATTGCAAGGATAGTAGTGAGGGATAGGATCGTCGTCGCAAGAATGACGATGAGGGCGCGAGAAGTCATAGCGAGAACGCCGGTGAGGAATAGAGACGCCATCGCGAACATGACGGAGATTGCACTGAGCAACCCTCGCGAATGCTCAATGGGTAACGGGTAACGGGTAACGGGTAGCGCGTAACCGTGACGAGCATCGAGCAACAAACCCCCTACTTCTCCGACACCGAAGAAG
>NZ_QAVX01000012.1 GCF_003121485.1 Dyella sp. C11
GTTAAGGGGTTGAGGGGTTGAGGGTTTCGTGGCGCCCGGATGCTTGCGAAAGACTTCCTACCCGTCATTCCCGCGAAGGCGGGAATCCAGTGACTTTCGCACGCCAAATCAAAGGCGCTGGATGACCGGCCCTTCGGCCGTTGAAAAGCGCCTCCCGCCTTCGCGGGAATGACGGCGAGGTAGATCGAAACGCCTTGGACTAGGAGCCCTCACTCGCCGCCCGCTCTTCCACGGCCCTCAGCGGCAAAATCAATCGCGCTGCCAGCAAACCCAGCACACCGCCCAGCAACGTCTGCCAGATGCGCGCACTCAGGAACATCACCGAGTGTTCGCCTGAAGCAGCCAGCGTTACCACCAACGTAAACGCGAACGCCGCGCAGGCGATGTCGTAGCGTTCGGGCAGGGCCATGGCATAGATCACCATCGCCACCGCGGCGAGGGTCCAGATCACCAGCGGTGCATGTTCGGCCAGCGGCAGGCAGGCCAGTCCCAGCGGCACGCCGATCAAGGTGCCGATGATGCGTTGGCGTACGCGCGCGGCCGTGCCGATGGCGCTGCCAGCTACCACGTAGACGCAGGCCGTCACCGCCCATACCGATTCGGGCATGTGGAACCAGGCATTGAGTGACACCACCACCAGCGAGGCGATGGCCGCCTGCATGCCCATGATGAAAGGCGCCGAGAGATTCCAGCGGCCGGGCAGGCCCACGGGCGACAGCGCGGCCAGTTCGGCAGGTTTTTCGGCAGGACCGGACAGGAGTCGCGGCACGATGCAGGCCACCGAGGCGATGCATCCCGCCACCAGAATGGCCGGCCAAGCAGAAGCGTCGATCTTCATGGTCAACGCAAACACCTGGCCGATGTAGAACTGCGAACCCACACCTGCGCCGGTGACGCCATAGCGCTTGAGATAACTGGCGAGAAACGCACCGATAAGCAGCACGAATTCCGGGGCGCCGCGACCTAGCACGAACAGCGATGGCGACAGCAGCGCCTGCACGAGCGCACCCACCGTGGCCGCCGCGCAGAGCAGTGCCAGATCGCGGCTGGATTCCGGACGCGTGTGGCGCGCTTCGGACACGCTGGCCCACAGCGCGAAGCTGGCCGCCAGCACGCCCACCGAGACGCTGGTGCCGAATCGCTGCGTCACGTCGTGTAACGCACCGAGTGCGGCGGCAATGCCATAGGCCGTGACCAGGCGCAGACCCTTGATGCGGCGGTGCGTGCCGGGATCAACGCGTTCAAGCCAGGCGACGAAGGAGCGCATGCGTGCGGGAGGGCAGGGAGACTATCCCGCCATTATGGGACGCAGGTGGGCGCGTGTTTTTCGGGAACGCAGGATGCCTAACGAAAAGCCCCGGTCTTGCGACCGGGGCTTTCGTCGAACACTGGCTCGGTTCGTTTACGCGCCGCGGCGCGGGTCCGAATCGAACGGCTGCATGTGGCCCTGACCACCACCGCCGCCCTGCGGCGAAGGATTGCCGCCGGTCGGTGTATCGGTGGCCGGCTGGCCATGTGCCTGGCGGATCGTGGTGGAAGCCTCGTCCAGCTTGTCGCCGAGCAGGCGACGCACCGTCACGTAGAACACCGGGATCAGCAGCAGACCCAGGAACGTGGCGAAGATCATGCCGCCGATCACGCCCGTACCGATGGAGTGACGGGAGTTCGCACCTGCGCCAGTGGAGATGAACAGCGGGAACACACCCAGGATGAACGCCATGGAGGTCATCAGGATGGGGCGCAGTCGCTGGCGGGAAGCGGTGATCACCGCATCGAACAGCGACTTGCCGTCCTGCTGCTGTTCCACCGCGAATTCCACGATCAGGATCGCGTTCTTCGCCGCCAGGCCGATCACCGTGATCAGGCCGATCTTGAAGTACATGTCGTTCGGCAGGCCGCGCAACATGCAGAACACCACCGTACCCAGCAGGCCCAGCGGCACCACCAGCAGCACGGCCACCGGAATCGACCAGCTTTCGTACAGGGCGGCAAGGCACAGGAACACGATCACGATGGACAGCACCAGCAACAGCGTGGCCGAGTTGCCGGCCAGGATTTCCTGGTACGACTGACCCGTCCAGTCCGCGCCGAAGCCCTTCGGCAGATCGCCATCCACGATGCCCTGCAGGGCACCCATGGCCTGGCCGGTGGAGAAGCCCGGTGCTTCGTTACCCACGATTTCCACCGCGGCGTAGCCGTTGTAGCGGGTGAGGGCAGGCGAGCCCATGTCCCACTTCGTCTGCACCACGCTGGAGATGGGGATCATGTTGTACGGGTTGACCGTATTGGCATACGACGAGGTGGACGAACTACCCGTGCTCGACGTGTTGGTTGCCAGGCTGCTCGGCGTGTAGATGTGCGACAGCGCTTCCGGACCCATGCGATAGGCCTGGTCCGCCTGCAGGTAGACGCGCTTCACGCGGCCGCCATAGACGAAGTCGTTGACGTACACCGGCGCCAGCGTGAGCTGGATGGCGGTGTAGACATCGCTTACCGACAGGCCCATCGACTGTGCCTGCACGCGGTCCACCACCATGTCCCACTGCGGGGCATCAGGCAGCGAGTTGGGACGCACGCCGAACAGCGCGTGGTTGTCCTTCGCCTTGCCAACCACCGTGGCCATCGCCTGCATCAGCTCGCCATGCGTCTGGCCCGCGCGGGCCTGCAGATACATGTCGATACCGCCGAACTGGCTGAGGCCGCGGATGGTGGGCAGGTTCACCACGAAGATCTGCGCATCGCGAATGCCGTGGAACACGCCATTCAACTTCAGGATCAGGTCGTCGGCGGTAATCGACCGCTCGTCCCAGTCCTTGAGCTTGATGAAGGCCATGCCCGTACTTTCACTTTGGCCGATGAAGCTGAAGCCGCTGATCTGGTACATGCCCACCACGTCTTCCTGGAATGGGCTCTTCTTCAGGTTTTCGCGCATCTCGGCCATCACTTCCTGCGTGCGGTGCAGGGTGGCACCGGGCGGCAGGTTCACGATGGCCAGGGCAAAGCCCTGGTCTTCACTGGGCACGAAGCTGGTGGGCAGCCTGGTGTACAGGAAGCCGGCGATCACCACGATGATCACGAACACGATCATCCAGCGCGGCGAGTGACGCGTCGCGCTGCCGATGTGGCCGCTGTAGGTGTGGGTGACCTTGTCGAACAGCTCGTTGAACTTGCGGTAGACGATGTTCTTCTTGTGCTCGTGCGTCGGCTGCAGCAGCGTGGCGCACAGGGCCGGTGTAAACGACAGCGCGAGGAACGCCGAGAAGCCCATCGACACGGCGATGGTCAGCGCGAACTGCTTGTAGATCACGCCCGAGGCACCGGGCTGCAAGGCGGACGGCACGAACACCGCCGCGAGCACCACGGTAATGGCCACCACGGCGCCGGTGATCTGGCCCATCGCCTTGCGCGTGGCCTCCTTCGGCGAGAGGTGTTCCTCCGTCATGATGCGTTCGACGTTTTCGATCACCACGATCGCGTCGTCCACCACGATACCGATGGCCAGCACCATGCCGAACAAGGTCAGCTGGTTGATGGTGAAGCCGAGTGCGACCAGGCCGATGAAGGTACCCAGCAGCGCCACCGGAATCACCAGGGTCGGGATGACCGTGGCGCGGAAGTTCTGCAGGAAGATCAGCATCACCAGGAAGACCAGGATGATGGCCTCCACCAGCGTGTGCACCACTTCCTTGATGGAGATCTTCACGAACGGCGTGGTGTCGTACGGCGCAAACCAGGTGACGCCTTCCGGGAAGTCCTTGGCCAGCTCGGCCATCTTGGCCTTCACGGCATCGGCCACGTCCAGCGCGTTGGCGCCGGGCAGCAGCTGCACACCAAGGCCGCCGACCTGCTGGCCGTTCCACGTGGCGCCCAGGCCGTAGCTCTGCGGACCGAAGTCGATGCGGGCCACGTCATTGAGCTTGATCACCGTGCCGTCGCTGTTGGCGCGCAGGATGATGTTGCCGAACTCCTGCGGCGAGGAGAAACGACCTTCCGCCGACACCGTGGCGGTGAACGCCTGGTCCTTCGGCGACGGATCGGCACCCAGCGAACCGGCAGCGAACTGCACGTTCTGCGCGGCGACCGCGTTGTACACCGAGCTGGCCGAGAGGCCGTAACCCTGCAGCTTGTCCGGGTTGAGCCAGATGCGCACGCCGTATTCGGCACCGATCAGGCGCGTGGCACCGACACCGGGAATGCGGCCCACCTGATCGGCCACCTGCGACGCGATGACGTCGGCCAGGCGGTTGCCGTCGATGTCCGGATTGCTGGACACCAGCGACACGAACATCAGGAAGTCCGGGTTGCTCTTGGCCACCACCACGCCCTGCTGGGTCACGGCGGTAGGCAGGCGCGGCTGGGCCAGCTGCACCTTGTTCTGCACCTGCACCTGGGCGATGTCCGGATCGGTACCGGTTTCAAAGCTCAGCGTGATGGTGGACGTACCGTTGGAGTTGGACGAGGAGCTGAAGTACAGCAGGTGATCGATACCGGTGAGCTGCTGCTCGATCACCTGGGTGACGTTCTTTTCCATCGTGTCGGCGTTGGCGCCGGGATACGTGGCCGACACCACCACCTGGGGAGGTGCGATGTTCGGATACGACTCGATACCCATGTTCAACACGGAGATGGTGCCAACCAGCGTGATCAGGATGGCTACCACCCACGCGAAGATGGGGCGGTCAATAAAGAAACTCGGCATGTGCGTCGACTCCCTTACTGCTTACCGGCAGCAGCGTCGGCGTGACCGGCTGCCGGCTGTCCCTGTGCGCCGGGCTGCGCGTTCGGCTGCCACGGACCGGCCTTGGCCGGCTTGCCCGGCTGCACTGTCTGCACACCCGACACGATCACCTGATCGCCGGAAGCCAGGCCGTTGGTGACGATCCAGTTGCCGCCCGCCATGTCGGTGGTGACCACGTTCTTGCGCACCACGTTGCCGTCCTGGCCAACCACCAGCGCATAGGCGCCCACCACGTCGCGCTGGATGCCCTGCTGCGGGATCACGAAGACGTTGTGCTGTTCGCCCAGGTTGGCGGTGAGGGTGATGTAGGTGCCCGGCAGCAGGCGCTTGTCCGGGTTGGGCAGCAAGGCGCGAAGGTTCACCGCACCCGTGGTCGGATCGACCGTGGCGCCGGAGAAATCCAGCGTGCCGTCCTGGTCGTACTTGCTGCCATCGGGCAGGGTGACCTTGACGGTGGTCTTGGCCTGGTCCGACAGCGACACGTTGCCCTTGGACTGCGCAGCGCGCAGGCGGTCCAGGTCGGCCGAGCTGACGGTGAAGTTCACGTACAGCGGATCGAGCTGGTCGACCGTGGTCAGCAAGGTGGAGCTGGAGCCCGTATCGGCGGCGCCGGCGCCGACGATGGCACCTTCGGTAACCTGCTGCTGGCCGGCGCGGCCGTCGATGGGCGACACCACGCGCGTGTAGCTGAGGCTGATCTTCGCGTTCTCGACGGCGGCTTCAAGCTGCTTTACCGTGGCGGCGCTGCTGCGCTCGTTGGCTTCGGCGGCGTCGAGGTCCGACTGCGAGATGTAGTTCTGCGGACGCAGCTGGCGATAGCGCTCGGCCACCTTGTGATAGTTCACGTAGGTCGCCTGGCCGGCTGCCAGGTTGGCCTTGGCCGAGTCGAGCGCGGCCTGGTACACGGCCGGGTCGACTTCAAACAGCACCTGGCCCTGCTTCACGTCGGTACCTTCCTGGTACACGCGCTTGAGCAGCACGCCCGACACGCGGGCGCGCACGTCGGCACTGCGGTAAGCCGAGACACGGCCCACCAGATCCTTGGTCAGCGGCGTGTTCTGCGGCTGCGCTTTCACCACGCCAACTTCCGGCGGGGGCGGCTGCGCCGCACCTTGGTCCTTGCCTTTGCCACAGGCGGCCAGAGAGAGCAGGCCAAGGCACAGCAGGGATGTGCGCAATGACGTGGACTTCATGTGGGCTCCATTCTTTTTAATGTGGTCGGGGGATGTAGCGCGCCGCCGCCACTCCGGCGACGGCAAATTCAGGCTGCGTCGAGCACACAACAACCCCGCGGGTCCTTGTCCCGGTGAGGGGAGCGAAGGTGAGGCGGGGCCCGGGTAAGTCGAGGCTCGTTCAGGCAGACGGGCTTGGACTATACCGTACAGTTTACAATTTGTAGAGACACCCTTTTTGAGCAGGGCGGGCCGCCAAAGCCGCCACGACGCGTTTCGCGAGCGCGGCCAAGCGGGAAGTCCAGTACCCCATCACAAACCCTGGGGACTAATTTTGGCTGAATTCCGTGAAGGAAGGGTGTCGGCGTCGATGACGCCGCTCGTGGGCGCCGCGGATGGTGCCAGCGCCGCGGGGCAAAAGCGTGTGCCGATGGTTCGGTTGCATCCCAGGCGCACTTGCTGACAACAGCCCAGCGAGCTGCAGGACGTCGCCCGAACGCGCCATCGATCATGCGAAGTTGCTTCATTTGATCTGTTGCGCTGCAACGTTTCCAACATGTCGGCGGCATGACATACGCGCTGGTATTGCCGCCCGTGGCCCATGGCTGGAACACGCGCACCGTGCAGGCAACGCACGAACACTGCACGTGTTTCATGCCGTGAGTGCGCGTGCCGCCACTGCTCGGGCTGTCATGCAAACGTCGCGAAAGCGCACCTGCGGGATCTTTGCTGCACGGGCGTCATGGCCTGCTGCAAGCTGAAGTTCGCCTTTCGCAAAGGTGGATAAGGTTTCACGCGAGGCGTATTCTTTTAAGGCTTTTTTTGCCTCATACCGTCTCCCCAAAACAGTAGATGCCATGAACGCGATTCGTGCGGCCAGCAACAGCTCATTCCCCACTGTTGTCCTCGAAGAACTGAAGCAAAGCGGATTCCCTACCCAGCGCCTTGATGAGGCGCAATTTTTTATCAGCGCTTTCTTCGCGCGCATCGCCGATGGCGATCTTGAACTGCACACCTCCCGCGAATGGGCCGCGTTGATCGCGGACCTGCTCAATTTCATGCAGCAGCGCCAGCCGGGCCATGCCTCGGTACGCGTGGTGAACCCGGAAACGGGCCACGCCGGCCGCAGCTACATCGAAGTCGTCACCGACGACATGCCCTTCCTGGTCGATACCGTGACCATGGTCGCGGCCGAACACCTGCAGATCCACGCCGTGATCCATCCGGTGGTTGAGGTGTCGCGCGACGCCGCCGGCAAGTTGCTCAAGATCGGTGCGGCCGATGGCCAGCCCGAATCGGTGATGCATTTCGAAGTGGATCGCGTCGCCAACGACGAAGAGCTCGCCAAGCTCAAGACCAGGCTCGAAGGCGCGCTGGAAGACGTGCGCGTCGTCGTGGCCGACTGGAAGAAGATGCGCGACCAGGCGCTGGCCATCGCCGGCGACCTGCCGTCGCGCCAGCTGCCGATCGACAGCGCCTCGGTGACGGAAGCCACGGAATTCCTCCGCTGGCTGGCCGACGACAACTTCACCTTCCTCGGTTACCGCGAATACGAAGTGACCGAAGCCGATGGCGAAGAGGTACTGCGCGCGAACGAAGGTTCGGGCATGGGCATCCTGCACAAGAGCGAGCGCTCGCTGGCGCCGCGTTCGCTGCGCTCGCTGGTCGCCAGCGACCTGCCGCAGTCCGGTTCCACCGACGCCATCATCCTCACCAAGACGAACGCGCGCTCGCACGCGCATCGTCCGGGCTACATGGATTACGTGGGCGTGCTGAAGTTCGACGCCAACGGCAAGCCGGTGGCCGAGCAGCGTTTCCTGGGCCTGTTCTCCTCCAACGCCTACATGGCGCGTCCGCAGGACGTGCCGCTGGTGCGCCAGAAGTTCGAATACGTGATGGAGCGCTCGGGCCTCAAGCGCGATTCGCATTCGGGCAAGGCGCTGCGCCACATCCTGGAGACGCTGCCGCGCGACGAGCTGTTCCAGAGCAGCGACGAAGAGCTCTACAACACCGCGATGGGCACGCTGGAGCTGCGCCAGCGCGCTCGTACGCGCCTGTTTGTGCGCCGCGACCGCTACGGCCGTTTCGTCACCTGCATGGTTTACGTGCCGCGCGAACGCTTCAACACCTCGGTGCGCGAACGCATCGAGTCGCTGCTGAAGGACGCCATGCGCGGCGAAAGCCTCGATTCGTCCGTGCTGATGGGCGAAGCGGCGCTGGTGCGCCTGCACGTGGTGATCCGTCCGAAGATCGGCGACCAGGTGCAGTACGACGTTGCTGCGCTGGAGAAGGGCGTGGCCACCATCGTGCGCAACTGGCACGACGACGTCCGCGACGAACTGGTGAACGCCTTGGGCGATCACGATGGCGTGGTGCTGGCCAACCGTTACGCCAAGGCCATGCCCGCCGGCTACATGGAAGACGTCTCTGCCATTGCCGCGGCCCAGGACGTGCACCAGCTGTCACAGCTCAAGGGCGACGATGCGGTGCGCATGTCGTTCTATCACCCGGCTGCACGCCCGGAAGAACTGCGTTTCAAGGTGTACCGCAGCGGTGGTGACATCGCGCTGTCCGAAGTGCTGCCGCAGCTGGAGAACCTCGGCCTGCGCGTGCTCACCGAGCACCTGTACGACATCAACGTCGGTGGCACCACGCTGTACATCCAGGACTTCGAAGTGCAGACCGCCGGCAGCCTCGCTTTCAGCGTGGAACAGGTGGGTACGCTGTTCGAAGATGCCTTCGAGCAGATCTGGCGTGGCAATGCCGAGAACGACGGCTTCAACCGCCTGGTGCTCGGCGCCAAGCTGAGCTGGCGCCAGGTCGCCATGCTGCGCGGCTACTGCAAGTACCTGCTGCAGACAGGCGTCGCCTTCTCGCAGTCGTACATGGAAGATGCGTTCAACCGCTACCCGGCCATCGCCGGCCTGCTGGTGGAACTGTTCCTCGCCAAGTTCGATCCGCGTCGCGAAACGCTCTCGGCCGACGAACTGAAGCGCGCCGGCGATCTGCTGCGTGGCGAAATGCAAGTGCTGATCCCCGAGTCGCTGCGCCATGCGCATCCGGCGCTGGTGGATGGCCTGGTCGCTGCGCTGTCCAAGCCGCGCGACGAACAGATCAATGTGATCGAGGAAGCCATCGGCACGCTGCTGGAAACCGTGTCCAGCCTCGACGACGATCGCATCCTGCGCAGCTTCATCGCGCTGATCCGCGGCACGCTGCGCACCAGCTTCTTCCAGCAGTGGAACGACCAGTACCGCAGCTACATCAGCTTCAAGTTCGATTCGCACAACGTGCCCGATCTTCCGAAGCCGGTGCCGTACCGCGAAATCTTCGTGTGCGCGCCGCGCGTGGAAGGCATCCACCTGCGCTTCGGTTCGGTGGCGCGCGGTGGCCTGCGCTGGTCGGATCGTCGCGAGGACTTCCGCACCGAAGTGCTGGGCCTGGTGAAGGCGCAGATGGTGAAGAACACCGTGATCGTGCCGGTGGGCTCGAAGGGCGGTTTCTACGTGAAGCGTCCGCCCGTCAACGGCGATCGCGACGCGCAGCTGGCCGAGGGCATTGCGTGCTACCGCATGTTCATCAGCGGCCTGCTGGACATCACCGACAACCTGATCGAAGGCAAGGTGGTGCCGCCGCACGACGTGGTGCGCCATGACAACGACGATCCGTACCTGGTTGTTGCTGCCGACAAGGGCACGGCCACGTTCTCCGACATCGCCAACGCCATTTCGGTCGAGCACGGTTTCTGGCTGGGCGACGCGTTCGCGTCGGGCGGCTCGAACGGTTACGACCACAAGGGCATGGGCATCACCGCGAAGGGTGCATGGGAGTCGGTCAAGCGCCACTTCCGCGCGCTGGGCCGTGACAGCCAGTCGCAGGACTTCACCTGTGCCGGCATCGGCGACATGTCCGGCGACGTGTTCGGCAACGGCATGCTGTTGTCGCGTCACATCAAGCTGGTCGCGGCGTTCGACCATCGCCACATCTTCCTCGACCCGACGCCGGACATCGAACGCTCGTTCGTTGAACGCGAACGCATGTTCAAGCTGCCGCGTTCGAGCTGGGACGATTACAACAAGACGCTCATCTCCGCGGGTGGCGGCGTGTATCCGCGTACGCTGAAGTCGATTCCGATTTCGCCGGAAGTGCGCGTGGTGCTCGGCCTCAAGCCGGAAGTGACGCAGCTGACGCCGAACGAACTGCTCAGCGCGATCCTGAAGGCACCGGTCGACCTGCTGTGGAACGGCGGTATTGGCACGTACGTGAAGTCGACGGCTGAAACCCATGCCGACGTGGGCGACCGCGCCAACAACGCGCTGCGCGTCAACGGTGCGGAACTGCGTTGCAAGGTGATCGGCGAGGGCGGCAACCTGGGCTTCACCCAGAAGGGTCGCATCGAGGCTGCGCAGCACGGCGTGCTGCTCAACACCGACTTCATCGACAACTCGGCCGGCGTGGACACCTCCGATCACGAGGTGAACATCAAGATCCTGCTGGGCGATGCCGTGCAGCGCAACGAGCTCACGCTCGACCAGCGCAACACGCTGCTCGCCAGCATGACCGACGAAGTGGGCCAGCTGGTGCTGTGGGACAACTACCGCCAGAACCAGGCCATTACGCTGATGGAGCACCAGTCGGTGCATCGCATCGGTTCGATGGCGCACTTCATCCGCATGCTGGAATCGGAAGGCCTGCTCGACCGCCAGGTGGAAAACCTGCCGACCGAAGCCGAGCTGACCGAGCGCAAGACGCGCGGCATCGGCATGACGCGTCCGGAACTCTCCGTGCTGCTGTCGTACGACAAGATCAAGCTGTACCAGCAGCTGCTCGACTCGGATGTGCCGGAAGATCCGTACCTCTCCAAGGAGCTGGTGCGTTACTTCCCGGAACCGCTGCACGCCAAGTACGCCGAGCACATGCAGCGCCACCGCCTGAAGCGCGACATCATCGCCACGGCCGTCACCAACTCCACCATCAACCGCATGGGCGCCACCTTCATGATGCGCATGCAGGAAGACACGGGGCAGGGCCCGGCGTCCATTGCCAAGGCATATACGGCAGCGCGTGAAATCCTCGATGCGCGTGAGCTGTGGTCGCAGATCGAAGCGCTGGATGGCAAGGTGGCCGAGAACACGCAGATCGACGCGATCCTGCAGATCTGGTCGCTGCTGCGTCACACCACGCGCTGGCTGCTGAACCGTCCGGGCGGCACGCTGGACATCAACGCCAACGTGGAGCGTTACCAGGCCGGCGTCACCGAGCTGCGCGCTGCGTTACCGGTGGTGCTCACCGAGACGGGCAAGCAGGAATTCGCCACCAGCCAGGAGAAGTGGGAAGGCCTTGGCATGCCGGGCGAACTCGCCCTGCGCATGGCACGCATGCCGGAACTTCGCGCGATGCTCGACATCGTTGAAGTGGCCCAGCAGAGCGGCCAGCCCATCGCCAAGGTGGCCGGCGTGTTCTACGAGCTGGGTGAAGCGCTCGACCTGGAATGGCTGCGCAGCCAGATCGAGGCGCTGCCGGTGGAAGGTGCATGGCACGCACAGGCACGTGGTTCGCTGCTGGATGAGCTCAACCACCAGCATCGCGCACTTGCCCTGCAGGTACTCACCATGACCGGCAATGCCAAGGACGTCTCGCCGGTGCAGGCATGGCTGCAGCGTGACGACGCCACGCTGAAGTACACGCGCAACATGCTGGCGGAAATCCTGACGCAGAACGCGGACTACCCGATCGCATCGGTCGCCGTCCGTCGCCTGGCGCAGCTGGCACAGGTGCCGGTGACCCAGTAAGCGGCAGGGTCTGCTCGGTCACGCCGGGCAGACCTCGCGGCTTCCAGCTTTTCCATCGGCCCGTACCCCCCACCGTCATTCCCGCTTTCGCGGGAATGACGGTGGGGCAAATACGTCGTGCTTGTGGGTGACGCTGTCACCAGCGAAGGGCGCAGACCGGCGACGGTCTTGCGCCCTTCGTCCATCTAGGATCAACTGACGCCCTTACCATCGACTGTTGACCGGCCCTATGCGCTTCGCCTTCGTCGCCAGCGAAACCAACGTCGCCCAGCAGGCGCGTCGTAAGCTCATCGATCGCTATGGAGACACGCCGCCCGAAGAGGCGGACGTCATCGTGGCCCTGGGTGGCGACGGCTTCATGCTGCGCACGCTGCATGCTTATCGCGCGCTGCCTGCACCCGTCTATGGCATGAAGCTGGGGCGCGTGGGCTTCCTGATGAACAAGCATCGGCTCGATGAACTCGAGGAGCGCATTTCCCGTGCGCATGCCGCAGTGCTGTATCCCCTGGAAATGCGCACGATCTGCACGAACGGGGAAGTGACACATGCGCTGGCTTTCAACGAAGTCTCGCTGCTGCGCCAGAGCAACCAGGCGGCGCACCTGGAAGTGAAGCTCAACGACACGGTGAAACTGCAGAACCTGGTCTGCGACGGCATCCTGGTGTCCACGCCGGCCGGCTCCACCGCGTACAACCTGTCTGCACACGGGCCGATTCTTCCGCTGGATGCCAACGTGCTCGCGCTGACGCCGATCAGTCCGTTCCGCCCGCGTCGCTGGCGCGGCGCGATCCTGCCGCACCGCACGCTGGTCACGTTGCGCGTGCTCGATCCGGGCAAGCGTCCCGTGAGTGCCACGGCCGATTACCTGGAAGTGCGCGACATTCGCGAAGTGGAAATCCGCCAGTCCGCAGGGCAGGGCGTGCGCTTGTTGTTCGACCCGGAACACAACCTGGAACAGCGCATCCTGGACGAACAGTTCGCGCAGGATTGAGCGCAACAGGCGTCCCATCCGCGTCACGCGACCCATGCTAGATTGCACGCCATGAGCCGCCCCAAGACAGACGCCCACGATCCATCGGCCACCACGGACAACCGCCTTGTGGTGGCCATTTCCTCGCGTGCCCTGTTCGATCTGGGTGACAGCCACGACCTGTTCGAACGCGAAGGCCTTGATGCCTATCGTTCCTTCCAGATCGATCACGAGAACGAGATCCTCAAGCCGGGTGTGGCATTCCCGCTCGTGCAGAAGCTGCTGGGCCTGAACAAGCTCGCGGGCGATGTGCCGCCGGTGGAAGTGATCCTGCTGTCGCGCAATTCCGGCGACACGGGACTGCGCATCTTCAACGCCATCCAGCATTACGGGCTGGAGATCAGCCGTGCGGCGTTCACCAGCGGCGCGCCAACTTCCGACTACATCGCGCCGTTCAAGGCCGACCTGTTCCTCTCCGCCAATGCCGAAGACGTGGGGCGCGCACTCGCCGCCGGCGTGGCTGCTGCCACCATCCTGCCGTCCATCGCGCCACCGCGTGCCACCGAGCAGCTGCGCATTGCCTTCGATGGCGATGCGGTGATCTTCGGCGACGAAGGCGAGCGGGTGTCGCGCGAGGAAGGCCTTGAAGCCTTCCACCGCAGCGAGCACCAGCTGGCCAACGAGCCGCTGTCGGTAGGGCCGTTCCGCGGCTTTCTCAGCGCCGTGCATCGCCTGCAGGCCGCGTTTCCGGCCGAAGATTCACCCATTCGCACCGCACTGGTCACCGCGCGTTCCGCACCCGCGCACAAGCGCGTCATCCTCACCTTGCGCCGCTGGGGCGTGCGTATCGACGAGGCCTTGTTCCTGGGCGGGCGCGACAAGGGGCCGTTCCTGGATGCATTCGGCGCCGACATTTTCTTCGATGATTCACCGGCGAACGTGGAATCCGCGCGCAAGCATGTGGCCACCGGCCATGTGCCGCATGGCGTGTCCAATCGATAGGGCGCCTCACCACTACTGATCGATAGGGCACCCCACCTACTACGGTGGGAGCGCACCCTGTGCGCGACCGCAGCGTCGCGGGTTGCCTCTTTGGACGCTTGTCGTGATGACCCAGCCGCGACGGGGCTTATATGGGACGGTCGCGCACAGGGTGCGCTCCCACACGCAAGCGCCACACGCGGGCGCCGTGCGCCATCAGGGCACGCCATGGCCCTTACTGGCCGTCCAGATGGCGTACCAGTCTTCGGCATCCAGTTGCACATCCAATGCGGCCACGGCTTCGCGCAGACCGTCGATACGACCTGTGCCGGTAATGACATGCGGGCGTGACGGATGGCGCAATGCCCAGGCAAAGGCCAGGGTGGTGAGGCTGATGTTGTAGCGGCCAGCGATGGCTTCCATCTCTGCGCGCACGCGCACAGCCTGTTCGTCATCGCCGGTGAACAGGCGACCACCGCCGAGCGGCGACCAGATCATGGGGCGCAGGCCAAGCTGCTGGGCCTGGTCGAGCGTACCGTCGTCCAGTGCATCCATCTGCAGGGGCGACAGTTCGATCTGGTTGGTGATCAGCGGATGATGCTGGTGCAACAACGCGAACTGGCTGGTCGTGTGGTTGGATACGCCCCAGTGCGCCACCTTGCCTTCGCGTGTGAGCGTGGCGAAGGTGTCGGCGAGTGCGGCGGCATCCATCAGGTAATCCGGTCGATGGATCAGCACCAGATCGAGCTGCTCGGTATGCAGGTTGCGCAGCGATTGTTCCACCTGCGCGCGCACGTAGGCGGCGGAGGTGTCGTAGTAATTGATGCGGTAGGGCTTGTCGGCGGAACGCAGGCGGATGCCGCACTTGCTCACCAGCTGCATGCGCTGGCGCAGCGCAGGCGAGGCCTTCAAGGCTTCACCGAACTGCGCTTCGGCCTGGTAATCACCATAGATGTCGGCGTGATCGAAACTGGTGATGCCCAGCTCCAGCGCCTGCTCGATCCAGCGCACGCGCTCGTCCACGCTGAGCTTCCAGCTGACGATGCGCCACAGGCCGGCGACGATGGGGGAAAGAGTAAGGTTGGTCATGTCACTGAAAGCTCGGTAGATGGGTCGTCACAAGTGCGCCAGCAGCACGGCCGAGAGCGCGGCGATCACCCACATCGCCGGCTTGATGTCCTTGCTGCGCCCGGTGCAGGCCTTGATGATGACGAAGGAAAGAAAGCCGTAGGCCACGCCATCCGTGATGGAGTAGGTCAGCGGGATCAGGATCATGGCGAGGAAGGCGGGAATGGCCTCGTCGAATCGGTGCCATTCAATTTGCGTGACCGATTCCATCATGAACACCCCGACCAGCACGAGCGCAGGCGCGGTGGCGATGGCCGGCACCAGCGACAGCAGCGGCGAGAGAAACAGGAAAGGCAGGAAGCACAGGCCCGCCACCACGGCGACCAGCCCGGTGCGTCCACCCACCGAGATACCGGCGGCGGATTCGATATAGGCATTCGCCGGGCTGGTGCCCAGCGGGGCGGAGATCAGGGCAGCGAAGGCATCCACGCGCATCGACTGTTTGATCTGGCGCGGCTGGCCATGTTCGTCGTACAGCTTGCCGGCTTCGGCGATGGCCAGGAAGGTGGACAGCGCGTCGAAGAATGAAGTGAACAGCATGACGAAAATGAAGGGCCAATAGACCACCTTCAGCGAACCGAGCAGATCCAGTTGGCCCATCGCCGAGAAATCCGGCGCAGCGAAAAAACCGCCCCAATTGACCAGCGTCTTGGTGGCGATGGCTGCTGGCCAGTACGCCGTGCCATCGCCCCACAGCCGACCGATGGGAATGGCGATCAGCGTGGTGAACACGATGCCGAGCATCAGCGCACCGGTGATCCTGCGCGCCACAAATACCGTCGTTGCAGCCAGTCCGATCAGGAAGGTGATGACCACCGGATTGAGCGAGGCCGAACGCACGATGGTCACCGGATCGCCGATGACGAACTTGGCATTGACCAGGCCGATCAGGCTGATGAACAAGCCGATGCCGCAGGACACCGCATGCCGCAGGCTGGCTGGAATCGCCTCGACCACCAGCTTGCGTGCATTGAACGCAGCCAGCACCGCGAAGATCAGGCCGGACCAGAACACGCAGCCCAGCGCGGTCTGCCAGGGCAGTTTGCCGACGTGAACCATGACGAAGGCGAACAGCGCGTTCATGCCCATGCCCGGCGCGATCAATACCGGATTGCGCGCATACAGGCCCATCGCGCAGCTGCCCAGAAAACTCACGATCACGGTGGCCGTAAGCGCCCCCGCGAACGGTACGCCAGCCTGGGCGAGGATGCCGGGATTGACCACGATGATGTACATCGCGGTGAGAAACGTAGTGATGCCGGCGAGCACTTCGGTCTTGATCGAAGAGCCGGCAGCGCGCACGCCGAAGTAGCGCTCGAGTGCGGTGGCGTCGTGCTGGGGCGGGGCGGCGCTGGGCAGGTCGCTCGGGTCCGCGGCAAGGTGTGGGGGCTTATTCTCCCATGTTCACGGGGTGGGCTTGCTATGGGTACGTTCTGACCGTGGCGCCAACACGCGCCCCCATAGCCGTCATTCCGGCGCAGGCCGGAATCCAGTGGCCACGGTCCATGCTTTTCGCGGCGCAATCCATGATTGGCAAAGACCGTCGCGATACGGGTGCGTGCTCGCTACTGGATTCCGGCCTGCGCCGGAATGACGAGCAAAAGAGGCGCACGTTGACGTGTGTGAGTGGACCTTACTTCGCAGTTACCGCCACCGGCGCATGCCCCAGCTCATCCGCCGACCAGCCACCCCCCAGGTCGCCATACAACGACACCGCATCAAGCAGCCGCTGCTGCTGCACGCTCAGCGCGTCCTGCTCCGCGCTCAGTTGCGTGGTCTGTGCCGTGGCCGCGGTGGTGTAGTCGACCGTGCCCGCCTGGTATTCGTTGAAGGCGATCTCCGCGCCACGCGTGGAATCCTTCACGGCGGCGTCGAGCACCTGCGCCTGCTGCGCCAGGATGGTGATGCCGGAAAGATCGTCTTCCACGTTCTGCAGCGCGGTCAGCACGGTGCCGCGGTAGTTGGCCACGGCGGCTTCGTAGTTGGCACGGGCGGCGGCGACATCGCCGTGACGAGCACCGAAGTCGAGCACGGTCTCCGTGGCGTCGGCACCCAGCGACCACACATGGTTTGCCGCGTGCAGCAAACCGGCCAGTGGCGATTGCGAAAAGCCATCCGCGCCGGAAAGCGTAAGCGACGGGTAATAGGCGGCGATGGCCACGCCGACGGAAGCATTCTCCGCGGCCATCTGGCGCTCGGCCACGGCAATGTCCGGGCGACGCTGCAGCAACGTGGAAGGAACGCCCGTGGGTACGCTGGGCAAGGTCGGCAGCTTGGCGTTGTGCGGAACGTCGAGTTCTTCTGGGTTCTTGCCCACCAGCACGGCAATGGCGTGCACGTACTGCGCGCGCGACACGCCCAGTGCGATCAACTTCGATTGCGCGCTTTCCAGCTGCGTTCGTGCGGTGATGACGTCCGAAGGCGCGATCGTGCCAGCCTTGCCTTGGTTGTCGACCACGCGCAGATATTCCTTGTACTCATCGACCGTCTTCTGCAGCAGGTCGATATTCGCATCGGTCACACGCAGGTCGATCACCGCGGTGGCGAGCGCGGTTTGCTCGGTGAGCGTGGCATTGGCCAGCGTGGCCTGGCTGGCCTGCGCGTTGGCCTTGTTTTCCTCGATGGTGCGACGAACCTTGCCCCACAGATCCGGCGCCCAGCTCACATTGCCTTCCAGCGAACCAGACGTGCTGATCGGCCGCAGATGCTCGACGCCGCTGCCGGCATTGCCCGCCGCCGCGCGCTGCTTGCTGCCCGCGCCGGTGATGCCGAGGGTGGGAAACAGCGAAGCGCGCGCCACTTCGACTTCGGCCATGGCGGCCTGATAGTTCGCATAGCTCTGCGCCACTGTCTGGTTGGATACCGCCACCTGCGGCTCCAGTTCGTTGAGCAGCGGATCGTTGAACGACGTCCACCAGTCGCCCTTGGGCGCGTCGTCCGCGGGCGTGGCGGTGGTCCAGCCCGGCAGTTCCTTGTACTGCGTGGGCACCTTTGCGTCGGGACGATGGTAGTCGGGGCCGACCATGCAGCCACCCAGCGTCATCGCGAGGGTGATGGCAAGAACGTTGCGGATTAAGGGACTCGTGTTCATGCGCTTGCGTCCGATCGGTTCCACGGCAGGCTTTCCGACCACCGCGCAAGCCGTGCGCGCAGGCGGTCGAGGTAGAGATAGATCACTGGCGTGGTGTAGAGGGTGAAAACCTGGCTAAGAATCAGGCCGCCCATCACCGTGATGCCCAGGGGCTGACGCAACGATGCGCCCTGGCCGATGCCGATGGCCAGCGGCACCGCGCCGAGCACGGCCGCGGCCGTGGTCATCATGATCGGGCGCAGTCGCACCACGGCGGCATCGTGGATGGCCTTGGTCGGCTCCACGCCTTCATCGCGCTGCAAATGGATGGCCACGTCGATCATCATGATGGCGTTCTTCTTCACGATGCCGATAAGCAGGATGATGCCGATCATCGCGATCACCGAGAACGGCGTGCCGAAGATGAGCAGTGCCAGCGTGGCGCCGATGCCGGCGGAGGGCAGGGTGGAAAGAATGGTGATGGGATGCACGGTGTTCTCGTACAGGATGCCCAGCACGATATAGACGGCTGCCAGCGCGGCAAGAATCAGCAGCGGCATGGTGCCCATGGATTGCGCATAGACCTGCGCCGCGCCCGCCGAGCTGCCGTGGATGGAGGCCGGCATGCCAATTTCCTGTACCGCTTCATTGATGGCGGCCAGTGCATCGCTGAGCGAACCGCCCGGCGGCAGGTTGAACGAGACGGTGCCCGCCACCAGGCCGCCCTGATGGTTCACCTGCGTGGCCGTGTGGTTGCTGATGTACGACGCCAGGGCAGGGAACGGCACCATGGTCTCGGCCGACGTACTGTCCGCGCTGCCGCTGGAGCTGCCGCCCTTGGCGTTGGAAATGGCGTTGGTGAGCTGGTTGGCTTCGGCGTCGGAGTTGCGCGAATTGGTGCTTGTGCCCGTGCTGCTGGTGGTGGAGGTGCCGACCGTGACGCCGGTGACGCCCGTCACCACCGACTTCGACATCTGCGTCTGCGCGGTGCCGGTGGCGTTGCCCGCCGCCGTGCTGAAACGAATGCGGTCGATGGTTTGCGGGTATTGCCAGTACTGCGGCGCCACTTCCATCACCACGTAGTACTGGTTGAGCTGGTTGTAGACGGTAGACACCGTGCGCTGGCCGAACGCGTCGTACAGCACGCTGTCGATCTGGTTCGGTGCGAAGCCGTAGCGCGCCGCCGTGGCGCGGTCGATGTTCACGTACAGCTGCAAGCCGTTCTGCTGCAGGTCGGAGTTCACGTCGACAAGTCGGTCGTGATACTTGCCCAATGCCGTCACCAGTTTCGGTACCCACTCGAACAGCGCATCCGAGTCGTCGCTGGTCAGCGTGTACTGGTATTCCGACGCCGATTGCCGTCCGCCGATGCGCAGATCCTGCGCGGCCTGCAGGAACAGCTTGGCGCCCGACACCGCGTTGAGCTTGGGCCGCAGGCGATCCACCACTTCTGTTGCCGCCACCTTGCGTTCGGCCAGCGGCTTGAGCTCGATGAAGACGTTGGCCGTGTTGAGCGCACGACCGCCGGTGAAGCCGGCGACGGCCGCGACGGCCGGGTCCTTCTGCACGATGGCTTGCAGCTGCGCGAGCTTCTTCTGCATCGCCTGGAAGGAAATGCTCTGGTCGGCAATGATCTGGCCCATCAGGATACCGTTGTCCTGCTCGGGAAAGAACGTGGACGGCACCAGGCGGATCAGCACCACGTTCAGCACGATCAGGCCGATCAGCGTGAGCAGTACGGCGAACGCGTGATCGAGCACCGCGGTCAGCGAGCGTGAATACGCGTTGCGGAAGCGATCGAACTGCCGCTCGTACCACACCGCCCACTTGGCCTTCGAATGCAGCGTCTTGCGGCTGATCACATAGGCCGCCATGGTCGGTGTCACGGTCAGCGAGATCACCAGCGACAGCAGGATGGCGATGGACAGCGTCACCGCGAACTCGTGGAACAGCAGGCCGACGATGCCGGGCATCAGCAGGATGGGCAGGAACACCGCGATCAGCGACAGGCTCATGGAGATCACGGTGAAGCTGACCTCGGCGCTGCCGACCATGGCCGCTTCGTGCACGTCCATGCCTTGTTCCACATGGCGCACGATGTTTTCCAGCACCACCACGGCATCATCCACCACGAAGCCGGTGCCGATGGTCAGCGCCATCAGCGATAGGTTGTCGATGCTGTAGCCCAGCAGGTACATCGGGCCGAACGTGCCCACGATGGACAACGGCAACGCCACGGCCGGCACCAGCACGGCGCGCGGCGATTGCAGGAACACGAACACCACGCCGATCACCAGCAACACGGCAATGAACAGCGTGCGTTCGGTATCGCCCACGGCCGCGTTCACCGATTGCGAGCGATCCACCGCCACGCCGATGTGCACGTTCTGCGGCAATGTGGCCTCGATGTTGGGCAGCGACTTGCGGATCTGCGCCACCGTCTTGACGATATTGCTGCCCGGCAGCGGATACACGATGACCAGCACCGCGTCCTGCCCGTTGTACAGGCCGGCGGTGCGTATGTTCTCGGCGGAGTCGACCACCTGCGCCACGTCGCGCAATTGCACGGGCGAGCCGTTGCGGTAGGCGATTACCAGATCGCGATACGGCGCGGCCTTGCTGATCTGGTCGTTGGATTCCACTTCATAGCGGATGCCGTTCTGGTCGATGTGCCCCTTCACGCTGTCCGCGTTGGCGGCGCTGATCGCCGCTCGCACGTCTTCCAGGCCGATGCCGTAGCTGTTGAGCTGGTCCGGCTGCAACTCCACGCGCACGGAGGGCAGGGCACTGCCTCCCAGGGTGATCTGGCCCACGCCGTCCACCTGCGACAACTGCTGCTGGATCACCGAGTCGGCGGAGTCATACAACTGCGCGCGCGTCAGTGTCTTGGACGTCAGCGCGAGCACCATGATCGGCGAATCTGCCGGATTGAACTCGCGGTACGTCGGGTTGTTGCGCAGCGTGGTGGGCAGGTCGGCGCGGGCTGCCTGGATGGCGGCTTGCACGTCGCGCGCGGCGCCGTTGATGTCGCGATTCAGGCCGAACTGGATCACGATCTGCGCCGCGCCCACGGTGCTGGTCGAGGTCAGCTCGGTGACGTCCGCAATGCTGCCCAGGCGCCGCTCCAGGGGCTCGGCCACGGTGGACGCCATGATGCTGGGACTGGCGCCCGCCATGCTCGCCTGCACCACCACCACCGGAAACGTGATGTTGGGCAGCGGTGCCACCGGCAAGCGAAAATACGCGAGCGCACCCGACAGGAAAATCGCGATGGCCAGCAGCGTGGTCGCTACCGGCCGTCGGATGAATAGCCCGGGGATGTTCACGCGCCGTCCCCGGTCGCCGCCTCAGGCTGTGGCTTGCGCCCGAAACGTTGCGCGAGGCGGTCGAAATACAGGTAGATCACCGGCGTGGTGAACAGCGTAAGCAGCTGGCTGAGCAGCAAGCCACCGATGATCGCCAGGCCCAGCGGGCGGCGCAGCTCCGAACCGGTGCCCGTGCCCAGCAGCATGGGCATGGCGCCCAGCATCGCCGCCAGCGTGGTCATCAGGATCGGGCGGAAGCGCAGCAGCGAGGCTTCGAAGATGGCTTCTTCCGCGGGCTTGTTGTGTTCGCGCTCGGCTTCCAGTGCGAAGTCCACGATCATGATCGCGTTCTTCTTCACGATGCCGATCAACAGCACGATGCCGATGATGCCGATCACGTCCAGGTCGCTGCCGGCGATCATCAAGGCCAGCAGCGCGCCGATACCGGCCGAGGGCAGGGTGGAGAGAATCGTCACCGGGTGGATGAAGCTTTCGTACAGCACGCCCAGCACGATATAGACGGCGATGAGGGCGGCGATGAGCAGGTACACCTCGCTGGACAGCGAATCCTGGAACGCCTGGGCCGCGCCCTGGAAGGTGGAGGTGATCGACGAAGGCAGATGCACGGATTGCTCCGCGTCGTTCACTTCCTTCACCGCCTTGCTGAGCGATGCATCCTGCGCCAGGTTGAACGACACGGTGACGGCCGGGAACTGGGCCAGGTGGCTGATCACCAGCGGGGACTTGGTGATGTGGATGTTGGCGATGCCCTTCAGCGGCACCTGGCCGCTGCTGGCGGTCTGGCTGGGCAGGTACAGGTCACCCAGCGATTCCACCGTGGGAATGCTCTCCGGCTTCGCCACCAGAATGACGCGGTACTGGCTGGCCTGCTCGAAGATGGTGGAAACGATGCGCTGGCCGAGCGAGTCGTACAACGCATTGTCGATGGTCGCCGCGGTAATGCCATAACGCGCAGCCAGCTGGCGATTCACTTCCACGTCGATGGCCAGGCCGTCGTTGTTGAGGTCGCTGGTAACGTCGGTGATGGACTTGATGTCCTTCAACTTCGAAATCAGCTGCGGCACATACTGCTGGAACGCCTGCTGGTTCGGCCCGCGCAACACGAACTGGTACTGGTTGGGCGAGATGGTGGTGTCCAGCGTCAGGTCCTGCTCGGGCTGCATGTACAGCTTGATGCCCGGCACGTTGGCCACTTCCTGCTGGATGCGGCGCGCGATCTCGGCGGCCGTGGAAGAACGATCGTCGCGCGGCTTCAGGTTGATCAGGAAGCGACCGTTGTTCAGCGTGGTGTTGGTGCCGTCGATGCCCACGTACGAGGTAAGGCTGGCCACGTCCTGGTCCTTCAGGATTTCATCGGCCAGCTGCTTCTGCCGATCGACCATGGCCACGTAGGACACCGAGTTGTCCGACACGCTGATGCCTTGCAGCACGCCCACGTCCTGCACCGGGAACAGGCCCTTGGGAATGACGATGTACAGCACGATCGTCAGCACCAGCGTGACGATGAAGGCGAGCAAGGTGGCGGTCTGGTGGGCCATCACGAAGTGCAGGCCACGCTTGTATGCGGCCAGCGTCTTGTCGAACAGGCCCTCGCTGATGCGTTCGAAGCGGCTGGGGTGACGATCCTTCTGTGCCTTCAGGATGCGCGCGCACAGCATCGGTACGAGGGTCAGCGATACCACGGCGGACAGCAGGATGGTCACTGCCAGCGTCACGGCGAACTCGTTGAACAGGCGACCAATCACGCCGCCCATGAACAGCAGCGGGATCAGCACGGCGATCAGCGACACGGTCAGCGACAGGATGGTGAAGCCGATCTGTCCCGCGCCTTCCAGCGCGGCTTCCAGTGGTGTCTTGCCTTCTTCAAGGTAGCGCACGATGTTCTCGATCATCACGATCGAGTCATCCACGACGAAACCGGTGGCGATGATCAACGCCATCAGCGACAGGTTGTCGATGGAGTAATTGAGTTCGTACATCAGCGCCAGCGTGCCGATCAGCGACACCGGCACCGAGATGCTGGGAATGATGGTGGCCGGGATATTGCGCAGGAAGACGAAGATCACCAGCACGACCAGCGCCACGGCAAGGATCAGCTCGAACGCCGCATCGTTCACCGACGACCGGATCACACCGGTGCTGTCCGTCACCACTTCCACCTTCATGCCGGCGGGCAGCGTGGATTCCAGCTGCGGCAGCGTCTTCATGATCTGGTTGACCGTGGCGATGACGTTGGCGCCGGGCTGGCGCTGCACGTTCAGCACGATGGCCTGGGTCTTGTTGAACCACGCACCTTGTTCGGTGTTCTGCGCGGCCTGCGAGACGTTGGCCACGTCGCGCAGATACACCGGCGCGCCGTTCTGGTACGAGATCACCGTATCCAGGTAATCCTGCGGATTCTGGATCTGGTCGTTGCCGTTGATGGTGTAGTCGAGATCCGGGCCGTCGAAGTTGCCCTTGGGCTGGCTTACGTTGACGTTCGCGAGCAGCGAGCGCAGGTCGTCGATGTTGAGGCCGTAGCCGGCGAGTTTCTTGGGATCGGCCTCGATGCGGATGGCGGGTACGTTGCCGCCCGCCGGCGTCACCAGGCCCACACCCTGCACCTGCGAAATCTTGGCGCCCAGGCGGTTGTTCGCCACGTCCTGCAACTGCGGCAGCGACATGGAGTTGGACGTTACCGCCAGGGTCAGGATCGGGCGGTCGGCCGGATTCACCTTGGCATACGTCGGCGGAGCGGGCAGGCCAGTGGGCAGCAGGCTGTTGGCGGCGTTGATCGCCTCCTGCACGTTCTGTTCGGCCACATCGAGATTGAGCGACAGGTCGAACTGCAGCGTGATGATGGACGCCCCCGCCGAACTGTTCGACGTCATCTGCTGCAGGCCGGGGATTTCACCCAGCTGCACTTCCAGCGGCGCCGTCACCGTGGTGGCCATCACGTTGGGGCTGGCGCCGGGATAGAACGTCTGCACCTGGATCGTCGGGTAATCGACGTTCGGCAACGAGGAGACCGGCAGGAACTTCATCGCGACGAGGCCCACCAGCACGAGGGCGATCATCAGCAGCGAAGTGGCTACCGGCCTGATGATAAACAGGCGGGAAATATTCATCGGTTCGCGCGCCTGCGACTCACGAGCTTGCGTTGGCGTGTGCGTGCTTGCCCGAATGCGCCGTGGCAGGCGCGCCCGTGCTGCTGGCGCCGGCCGGATGACCCTGCGACACGCGGATCTTCGCGCCGTCGCTCAGGCGATCCATGCCGTCGGTCACCACCTGTTCGCCGGCATTGAGGCCCGACAGGATGGCGGTGAACTTGCCGTTGCTCGGGCCCGGCGTCACCTTGTGCACCGACACCGTCTGGTCCTGGTTCACCAGGTACACGTAGTTGCCCGGTGCGCCGGTCTGCACGGCAGCGGTGGGCACCAGCACCACCTTCTGCAACGTATCCACCAGCATCTGGATGTTGACGAACTCGTTGGGGAACAGCGCTTCGTCGTCATTGGCGAAGGTGGCACGCAACGTCACCGTGCCGGTGCTCGTGGCCATCTGGTTGCTCAGCGCGTACAGCGTGCCCGCGGCGATCTGCTTGCTGTTGTCGCTGGAGTACGCCGTGACCGGCAGCTTGGCGCCGCCATTCACACGTTGCAGCACTTTGGCCAGCGAGTTCTGCGGCACGGTGAACTGCACCGTGGTCGGCTTCATCTGCGTAATGGTGACGATGCCCGGCGACGTTGACTGCGTGACGTAGTTGCCCGGATCGACCAGCCGCAGGCCCACGCGACCGGCAACCGGGGCGGTGATGTGGCAATAGATGAGGTCAAGCTCGTCCTGCGCGATGGCCGCCTTGTCCGCCTTCACGGCCGCTTCCGACTGCGCCACGGTGAAGCGCTGGTCGGTATAAGTCTGCTCGGCGATGGACTTCTGTTCGTGCAGCTGCGTGTAGCGCGCCAGGTCAGCACGCGCCTGATCCAGCGTCGCCTGGTCCTTGGCGAGCTGCGCCTCGGCCTGCTGCTTGTTGATCTCGTACTGGCGCGGATCGATCTGGGCGAGGAACTGGCCCTTCTCGACGTCCTGGCCTTCCTGATAGCCCACGGAGGTGAGGTAGCCACTCAGCTGCGGCAGCACGTTCACCGTGGCGACGGGCGTGACCGTGCCCAGCGCGGTAAGGATCTCCGGCATCTCACCGGTGGTGGCCGCCGCAGCGCTCACCACCTGGGGCGGTTGGCCCGTCTTGGCCTTCTGGCCCGTGAGGATGTGGATCACCATCAATACAACCAGGAGGACGATGATCACGGCCGCGATCAGTACGCCACGCTTCCTACGAGGATGCCCCGATGTTTGGGCAGTGTCGGCACTCATGCACCATCTCCCAGCAACTCAAATGTGCGAATCACAAAACAAGCAAGGTTGGATCGTCAGCGCGGCAACACATTCGAAACACGGTGTTGCCGGGGGTACGCTGTCGACTGACTTCTAACGATCCGTTGGCCATGCGGTTGACCCGGGCACGAGCAAGCGCGGACGCATGCCTCCTCGCGGCAATGCATGGGCGCGGAGTGGCAAAAACGCCGGAAAAAGGTGATGACACAAGGATTGTCACGGCCAAGTGATGCCTCACGGCATGGCGTGCATTGGCCCGTTACTTCATTAAGAAATGTTCATCTGGCGCAGGTCGACAGTCAGACCATGCGGGCGCGCTTCCACCATCCGGTGACCTTCTCTTCGCGCACCAGCGTGAAGAGGCCCGATCCCAGGATCAGCACGATGCCGATCACCATCGGCCAGTCCAGGTGGTCGCCGAACAGCCAGTAGCCGAAGAAGATGGCCCACAACATCTGGCTGTACTGCGTGGGCGCGATGCGATTGGCCGGAGCGTGATGCGTGGCCAGCATCAGCAGCACGCCGGCCAGTCCCGCCAGAAGGCCGTAACCGGCCAGCAGCATCCATTGGTGAAGATCCGGCCAGATGAAATTCGGCAGCATGAGCAAGCCACCGCTGACAAGCGGGCCGATGACGCCCGCGCCATACAGGCTGATGCGCTTCTCGTGCGGACCGGCCATGCGCAACGCCACCACGGAGACCGCGCCGGAAAGGCCGCAGGCCATCGCCGCGAAATGACCGATGCCCAGCGCGCGAAAGCCGGGACGCAGCACCACCAGTACGCCGATGAAACCCACGATCACCGCCGACCAGCGTCGCCAGCCGACGTGTTCCTTGAGGAAAATCACCGACAGCAAGGTGACGAAGATCGGAAGCAGAAAGATCAGCGCGAATGCCTCGGCCATCGGCAACGCCGTGAAGGCGATGACCGCCGAAATATTGCAGATGGCGCCGGTGATGGCGCGAATCCACCACAGATGCGGCTTGCGTGCGCGGAACACGTCCAGGTAGCGGTCGTCCGGCTTGCGGATGAAAGGCAGCGCGCTGAGCATCAGCACGGCGCCGAAGAACACCGCCTCGTACGCCGGCAACGTGCCATGCAACGACTTCACGAAAGCGTCGCTGATCGCGTAAGCGGCGTAGCAGGCGAAGCCGAGCAGAACACCTTTGAACATGCGGTTTCCGAGAAAAGGCGCGCCCAGACGCTGTGGGGGCGGCCGAAGGGAAGGGGGACGCGTCTATAGTCCCACAGTCGGGGAAGGTCAGAACCCAGGGGGATGGGCGCTTCGATGATCCTTCGCGATCAGGGCTGAGACGGCAGGTGTCACCGGAAAACGGCGCTGGTGTCCCGGAAATAAGCTGAAAATTCCTTGACTGGCACGGGTTTGCGGATGCTGCCCAGCGGCGTGACCGGAGCTGGGGGCATGGCTAGAATGTCTGGCTCCCTGGTCCGTTTCCGGAATTTCTATGGCATCCCGTTTGAACCCGCTGGATCTCTACGACGTTCGTTCCCTGCTGACCGACGAAGAACGCATGGTGCAGGACGCCGTTGGCCGTTTCGTCGACGAACGCGTGCTGCCGATCATCGGGGACTGTTTCGACCAGGGCCGCTTTCCCAAGGAGCTGATTCCCGAGATCGCGGGCCTTGGCCTGCTGGGCGCCACGCTTCCCGAAAAGTACGGCTGCGCCGGCATGAACGGCGTGAGCTACGGCCTGATCTGCCAGGAACTGGAGCGCGGCGATTCAGGCCTGCGCAGCTTTGCTTCCGTGCAGAGCTCGCTGTGCATGTACCCCATCTACGCCTACGGCACGGAAGAGCAGAAGATGCACTACCTGCCGAAGATGGCGGCGGGTGAAATCATCGGCTGCTTCGGCCTCACCGAACCGCACGGCGGCTCGGACCCGGCGAACATGAAGACCCACGCCAAGAAGGATGGCGGCGATTGGGTCATCAATGGCGCCAAGATGTGGATCACCAACGGCAACGTCGCGCACATCGCCATCGTGTGGGCGCAGACCGAGGACGGCATCCAGGGCTTCATCGTGCCGACCGACACCAAGGGCTTCACCGCGCAGGAAGTGCACAAGAAGATGAGCCTGCGCGCGTCGGTAACGTCGGGCCTGTTCTTCGACAACGTGCGCGTGCCCGAAGCCAACCGCCTGCCGAACGTGAAGGGCCTGAAGGGTCCGCTGGGCTGCCTCACGCAGGCACGCTACGGCATCACGTGGGGCCCGATCGGCGCCGCGCAGGCCTGCCTGCAGGAAGTGCTGAACTACACGCAGGAACGCATCCTGTTCGGTCGCCCGCTGGCATCAAACCAGGCCGTACAGATCAAGATGGCCGAGATGGCACGCCGCATCACCATGGCGCAGCTGCTCTCGCTGCAGCTGGGTCGCCTGAAGGACGCCGGCACCATGCAGCCCACGCAGGTGTCGCTGGCGAAGTGGAACAACTGCCGCATGGCCATCGACATTGCGCGCGAGTGTCGCGACATCCTCGGCGGCGCCGGCATCACCACGGAACATGTCGCCATTCGCCATGCGCTGAACCTGGAATCGGTCATCACCTATGAAGGCACCGAGACGGTGCATCAGCTGGTGGTGGGGCGCGAGCTGACGGGTATCAACGCGTTCTAAGTTTTCAACGTGCTCCTGGTTTCCCTGTCCGTCATTCCGGCGAAGGCCGGAATCCAGCGCCTAATCGCTGAACCGAAGCCCCTGGATCCCGGCCTGCGCCGGGATGACGCTGAGGATGAACTAGCACTGAGGTGAAGTGCCTTTATGAGCTGGCAAAACATCCGCATCGAAACCGAACGCCTCATCCTGCGTCCCACGCAGCCGGAGGATTTCGACGGCTGGGCCGCGCTGATGGCTGACGAGGAAAACTCGCGCCACATCGGCGGCCCGGTGCCGCGAGCGGTGGCGTGGCGCGGATTCCTCACGATGGCCGGCGCGTGGGCCATGCAGGGCTTCGCCATGTTCTCGGTGATCGAGAAGCGCACCGGACAGTGGATCGGCCGCATGGGGCCCTGGTATCCCGAAGGCTGGCCCGGTCATGAAATCGGTTGGGGGTTGGCCCGCAGCGCGTGGGGAAAGGGTTACGCGCTGGAAGGCGCCATCGCTTGCATGGATTTCGCGTTCGACGAACTGGGCTGGGACGATGTGATTCACAGCATCGAACCCGCCAATACGCCATCGCAGGCCGTGGCCAGAAAGCTGGGTTCGCAACTGCGTGGCCCCGGCCGCCTGCCAGCACCGTTCGAGAGCGTACCTGTCGAGATCTGGGGACAGACCCGCGACGAATGGAAGCGCCGCGCATGAGCCATGTCACCCCCGCCCTGTATGCCACGTTGGCGGAAATCGTTCCCGAGCTGCATGTGCATTGCATGGAGCCCTGGTGCGTGATCGGCAGCGCGGCGGCCTTGCTCGCAGGTGCGGATGTCGGCGTGGCCGATGTGGATGTGCTGATGTCCCGCGACGATGCTGAGCGCCTGATGGCGTTGTGGGCCGACCGGCGCGAACACGTTTGTGAGCCCGCTGGTGCCGAGCGTTTTCGTTCGCATTTCGCACGGTTTCGTTTTCCCGGTCTGCCCGTCGAGGTGATGGGTGGGCTGGAGCTCAACCAGGGTGACGGATGGAAGCCGGTGAAAGCAGGGCGCTTGACGCTCGCGGGCTTGAACGGGCTGGCCGTGCCGGTGCCTTCGGTGGAAGACCAGATTCGCATTCTTGAAAGTTTTGGGCGTGAGAAAGACTTGCAGCGCGCGAAGACGCTGCGCGCTTTCACTTCCTCTCCCCTTCGGGGAGAGGACTGAGGTGAGGGGCGGGTGCTTGCGATGATGTTGCTACGAAGCGCACTCCGATCAACGCGTGCCGCAAGATTGGCCCCTCACCCCAACCCTCTCCCCAAGGGGGAGAGGGAGCAAAGGCGCGGTTTCATCGCCTTTCCCTCGCTGACATTGCCCCATCTTTTTTCGCTTAGCGCCTCCACGGCCAAACGTTGACGAGACACGCAGCCACCATGACCGCCATTCCGTATTCCCTCACGGCACGCCACAAAGGCTTCAACCGCGCCGAGATCGTCGATCAGAACTTCACCGAGTTCGTGCAGTTGTGGCAGGGCGAGGTGCATGCGCCACACGGCGCGCACTCGCCCGTGCTGCCGGGCAGCACGCTCGATGCCCAGGGCTTTCGCGAGCTGCTGGAATCGCAGCTGATCAGCCGTCATCTTGATCTGATGGCGCGCGTGCTGCGCGTGCAGAACAAGGTGTTCTACACCATCGGCTCCAGTGGTCATGAAGGCAACGCCATGGTGGCGCGCCTGACGCGCCATACCGATCCCGCCTTCCTGCACTACCGTTCCGGCGGCTTCATGGCGGAGCGTTTCCGCAAGCTGCCGGGCATGGACCCGGTGATGGATTCGGCGCTGTCCTTCGCTGCCAGCATGGAAGATCCCGCGTCGGGCGGACGCCACAAGGTGTGGGGCAGCAAGCCGTTGTGGGTGTTGCCGCAGACGTCCACCATCGCGTCGCATCTGCCCAAGGCCCTGGGTACGGCAGTGGCCATCGAGCAGGCGCGCCGCATTGGCCACAAGCTGCCCATTCCCGAGGACAGCATCGCCATCTGCTCGTTCGGCGACGCTTCGTCCAATCACGCTACGGCGCAGACGGCCTTCAATGCCGCCGCGTGGACGGCGTACCAGAAGCTCCCCGCACCCGTGCTCTACGTGTGCGAAGACAATGGCATCGGCATTTCGGTGAAGACCCCGAACGGCTGGGTGGCGAACAACTTCCGTCATCGCGCGGATCTCGATTACTTCTACGCCGACGGCCTGGACCTCGCCAACGGCTACGCGCAGGTGCAGGAAGCGGTGGAGCATTGCCGTCACACGCGCCGCCCGACGTTCCTGCATCTGCGCACCACGCGCGTGATGGGGCACGCCGGTACCGACTTCGAAATCGAATGGCGCAGTGTGGAAGAACTGTTCGCCGTGGAAGCCAGCGATCCGCTGCTGCGTTCGGCGGAAATCGCGTTGTCCTCGGGCCTGTACACGAAGGAGTCGCTGCTGGCGCTGTACGAAGCCACGCGCAAGCGTTGTTTTGAAGCCGCCGAAGATGCCGACCGCCGTCCGCGCCTCACCACGCTCGACGAAGTGATGAAGCCGCTGGCGCCTTACACGCCGGACGTGGTGAAGGCCGAAGCAGAGCGTACGGATTATCAGGACCGGCGTATCGCCGCTTTTGGCAGCGAAGAGAAGCTGCCGGAAAATCAGCCGCCGCGTCATTTGGCCATCCAGATCGGCCAGGCGCTGCACGACATCATGGCGAAGTATCCGGAGTCCCTGCTGTTCGGCGAGGACGTGGCGCAGAAGGGCGGCGTCTACACGGTCACCAAGGGCCTGCAGAAAGCCTTCAAGGGCAGCCGCGTGTTCAACACGCTGCTGGACGAGACGATCATCCTCGGTCTCGCGCAGGGCTACGCCAACATGGGCATGCTGCCGTTGCCGGAAATCCAGTACCTGGCGTATTTCCACAACGCGTGCGACCAGATTCGCGGTGAAGCGGCATCGCTGCAGTTCTTCTCGAACAACCAGTACCGCAACCCGATGGTGATGCGCGTGGCGAGCCTGGGCTACCAGAAGGGCTTCGGCGGTCACTTCCACAACGACAACTCCATTGCGGCGCTGCGTGACATTCCCGGTCTTGTGGTGGGTTGCCCGAGCCGTGGCGACGATGCGGCGACCATGCTGCGCACGATGACGGCGCTGGCCAAGGTGGACGGCCGCGTCTGCGCGTACCTGGAGCCCATCGCGCTCTACATGACCAAGGACCTCTACGAAGCGGCCGATGGCCAGTGGCAATTTGCCTATCCCGCACCCGGCGAAGCCATGACGTTGGGCGAGGGGCGCATCTACAACGAGGATGCGACCGACCTGGTGGTGTTCACGTTCGGCAACGGCGTGACCATGTCGCTGCGCGCCGCCCGCACCATCAAGGCGGAACTGGGCTGGAAGGTCCGCGTGGTGGACCTGCGCTGGCTGGCGCCTCTCAACGATGCCTTCATCGCGGCGCAGGCAAAGTCCGCCAAACGCATCATCGTGCTGGACGAAGGCCGCAAGAGCGCGGGTGTGGGCGAGGGCATCATCACCGCCATTGTCGAGGGCGGTTCCGGCGCGACACCGCTGGAGCGCGTGGTGGGTGCCGATACCTACACACCGCTTGCCGGTGCCGCGCTGCTGGTGCTGCCGGGTGATGCCGACGTGGTCGCCGCGGCGCGCAAGCTGGCCTGAGCGAATCGCGGCGCCGGCTGACCGGCGCCGCATCGGCCTCCAGCGCGGTGGCGCACGCGCATCGCAACGCGAGGAGGCTTCATGGCATACCGATTCGTTGTCGTGCTGGGCATTGCGGCAGCTTGCGTGGCCTGTTCGCAGCAGCAGGAGGGCAGCGCACCGCTGGCAAACGCGCCGCGCGCTGCGGCCACAACCTCGGTTCCTGCGCTGGTCACGACCACCAGCACGCCAAGCAACCTGACCTATCTCTACGACCTGATGCAGCGCCCCGATTTCTCCACGGCGTTCGCCGCGTTGTCAGGCGTCGATCAATTGCCGCCGTGGGCCAGCCAGGGCGGTGTGGCCACGCCGGCGCAGCAGGTGACGGTGAATGGCCGCGTGGAAATGCTCGCCACGGCATGCAAGCCACATGATTGTCCGGCCGAGCGCATCCTCATCCTTTACGACGAAAACACCCATGCCATGTCCGGGCTGTTCGCGCGTCGCAAGCCCAACGCGGCGAACAATGCCGACAGCAACGATCCCGCCAATGACGACCTGATCTGGCTGGGCGCACCGGATGAGATTTCACGGCAGCTGCTGCGACAAAAGCTGTATTCGCCGGATTGATTTGAAACGAAGGCCACCACTGTGGGAGCGGACCCTGTGCGCGACGCTTTTGATGGCAAAGGGTTGGGCAAAGGGCCTCGCGCACAGGGTGCGCTCCCACAGGGTTCGGATGCAGATTCAACGTTGCGCGTGCCTCAATCGCCACGTTTCCGCACCGGCAATGCAGGCCACCAGCCATGCCATGCTGCTGATTTCGCCGCAGCTACCAAGGCAGAAACGGCATTCGCCGGATTGATTTGAAGCGAAGGCCACCACTGTGGGAGCGCACCCTGTGCGCGACGCTTTTGATCGTGATAGGTCGGCATACAAGAGCGTCGCGCACAGGGTGCTCTCCCACAGGGTTCGGATGCGGATTCAACGTTGCGCGTGTCTCAACCGCCACGCTTCCGCGCCGGCGATGCAGACCACCAGCCACGCCATGCCGCTGATGTAGCCGGCCATGACATCGCTGAGGTAATGCACCTGCAGCACGATGCGGCTGAGCCCGATGATGCCGATCATCAGCACGGCGCCGGCAACGATCCAGCGATGCCACTGCGGCGGCAACAGGCGCAGCAGCACATACGCCAGCATGCCGTAGAACACGGTGGCGCCGAACGCATGTCCGCTGGGGAAACTCCAGCCGTGCTCCACGATGAAGCCGTGGCTGTGCAGCGGACGCGGGCGCTGGAATATTGCCTTGAGCCCGCTGTTGATCGGCACCACGCCGACCATGGCGATGGTCCAGCATGCAGCCAGTCGCAGATGACGTCGCCACAACAACACGGCGAGGATCACCGTCGTCGCAGCCGCGACGGAGCCGAGATCGCCCAGGTGCGATACCGCCGCCACCAGTCGCAATACGCCGGGTGACATGTCGGTGCTCAGGTCTTGTGCGAGGGCCTCGTCGAAAGCGGGCAGCCAGCGCGTGGCTTCCTCCTTCAGCGCAATGGCAATGGCGGCGAAGAGCAGGCAGGTGGATACCAGCAGCAACGCGGCCGTGAGCCCGCGGATCGCCATGGGCTGGCCGCCCGCAGCCAGGGTGCGTTCGCCGTGCCGCCGATTCCACTGCCAGGCCAGGTCGCCCATGAGCAAGGCGGCCAGCAGCAGGCCGGCCCAGACGGGCAGGGCGTGGGCGGCAATCCATTCGACGAGATCGTTCATGCAGGTTCCTTGATACAACGGTGCATGATCCGGGCTGTGGCGCAGGCCGTCGAGGGGCCGGCAGGCGTGACTTTCAGTGCTGGATCAGGAACGCCTTTGCCACGATAGTGATGCGCTTTGACGTTGCGGAGTGGCCGAATGTTCCTGCGAACCCTTTCTCCCCGAGTCGTGGGCTGCTGCGCACTGCTGGCGCTGAGTGCACCGGTATGGGCGCAAACCGCGCCATCACCGGAAGCGCCCGCCGCCGCTTCCACGGGTGCGCAGCCGGCATTGCCCGCGCAATTGCAGGACTTCACCGCCTACGTCGACAGCGTGCGCAAGCAGTTCGACGTGCCGGGCATCGCCGTTGCCATCGTCAAGGACGGCCACGTCGTGCTGGAGCAGGGCTACGGCCTGCGCGAGCTGGGCAAGCCCGAACCGGTGGATGCGCGTACGCGTTTTGCCATCGCGTCCAACACCAAGGCGTTCACCGCCGCTGCGCTGCAGATGCTGGCCGAGGAAGGCAAGCTCAACATGGACGATCGCGTGATCGACCATTTGCCGTGGTTCCGCATGTCCGATCCGTACGTGACGAACGAAATGCGTATTCGCGACTTGCTTGCGCATCGCAGCGGGCTTGGTCTGGGCGCGGGTGACCTGCTGTACTGGCCGCCGACGTCGTACACCACCAAGGAAGTGGTGCAGCGACTTCGCGATGTGCCGCTGGCCACCAGCTTCCGTAGTGCGTATGCCTACGACAACATCCTGTTCGCCGTAGCCACGCTGGTGATCGAGCAGGTATCGGGACAGAGCTATACCGACTTCATCACCAACCGCATCTTCAAGCCGGTGGGCATGGATGAATCGCTGGTGGACATGACGCAGCTCAAGCCCGGCATGGACACCGCGATGGGCCACGCCAAGTTCAACTTCACCGAACTGAAGCCGGTGCCGCCGATGGCCTGGTCGAACAACTCGGGTGCGGGCGGCATCTACGCCAGCGTGCATGACATGGCGAAGTGGATGAACGTGCAGCTGGCCGGCGGCAAGCTTCCCGATGGCAAAGCGCTGTTCTCCGTCGACAGCCAGAAGCAGATGTGGTCCATGCTCACGCCGATGAAGATCAACGAGCCGCCAGTGCCGGAACTCCATGCCGTGCGGCCGAATTTCGCCGGCTATGGCGAAGGCTGGTTTCTTTCCGACTATCAGGGCCAGCGCCTTGTCTGGCACACCGGCGGCTGGCCCGGCATGGTGTCGCGCGTGACGCTGGTGCCCGAACTCAAGCTGGGCGTGGTGGTGCTGACCAACCAGGAATCCGGCGCGGCCTTCAACGCGGTGACCTATCGCGTGCTCGATGCCTTCATGGGCAAGGACAAGACCGACTGGGTGGCCGCATACGCCGCGGCGGTGAAGAAATCCGAGGGCGGTGCGGACGACAGCTGGAAGAACCACGAGAACGCGCGCGACAAGGGCGGCAAGCCGTCGTTGCCGTTGTCCGGTTATGCGGGCACGTTCCGCGATCCGTGGTACGGCGACATCGTGGTGAGCCAGCAGAACGGCAAGCTGCGCATGACCTTCTCCAAGACGGCGCAGCTGGTGGGCACCATGACGCCATGGCAGCACGACACCTTCATCGTGCGCTGGGACGACCGTGCGCTGAACGCCGATGCCTTCGTGAGCTATTCACTGGATGCCGATGGCAAGGTGCGTGACGTGCGCATGGAACCGGTGTCACCGCTGACCGATTTCAGTTTCGACTTCCAGGACCTGCGTTTGTCGCCGGTCAAGAGCACCAAGCAGGCCACGGCGCACTGAGCGTCCCATCCAACAGCCGGCTTCCGCAGCGCGGAAGCCGCATGCCGGGGAGAGTAGTCATGCAAATGGTTCGAGTTGCGCCGCTGGTTACCTTGGCGCTGGCCCTGTGCGCGGGTTGCACGCAGCCGCCGGCGTCGTCGTCCACCGCGAATGGTTTCCGCGTGGAAGCTGGCAGTGATGCAACGCCCGCGTCGGGGCGGTTGCTGATCTTCATCGAAGACGCCAAGAGCGCGGAGGGCGTCTCGAAGGACGGCAAGGTCACCGAGGTTGACGCCGACATCATGGCGCCGAACAAGGTGACGGTGGTGGGCAAGGAAGCCAGTCATCTGGTGCCGGGCCAGGGCGTGGATGTCTATGCCGATGCCATCACCTATCCGCAGCCGTTCTCGCAGTTGCCGCCGGGCGATTACTACGTGCAGGCGGTGCTCGATCCCGACCACAGCTACAACTACACCGGGCGCGGCGAGGGTGACGTGGTCAGCGATGTGGTGAAGGTGCACCTGCCTTCCAGCGCAGAGACTTCATTGAAGCTCACCAGCGTGCTGCCCAAGACCGATCGCTGGGCGCTGCCGCCGTCCGCCACGCAGGAGACGCGCGATGCCCTGACCGAGGCGCGCAAGCACGTGGAAGACATCGACTTTGCCAGTCCGTCGCTGGCTGCGTTCTGGGGACGCCCGGTGACTATGCGCGGCTTCGTGCTGTTGCCGCCGGGTTACGACGCGAAGGGCAGCACAACGTATCCGGTGGTGTACTTCACGCATGGTTTTGGTGGTGGCCTGGACCACTTCGCCAATGGCATTGCCCACACGTGGCAGTCCATGTCCAAGGGCGAGATGCCGCCGATGATCTGGGTGTACCTGGACGAATCCTCGCCCACGGGCACGCATGAGTTTGCCGACTCAGTGAACAACGGGCCCTGGGGCAAGGCGCTTACCGAAGAACTGATTCCGCAACTGGAATCCACCTATCGCATGGATGCCAAGCCGTCGGGCCGCTTCCTCAACGGTCACTCGTCCGGCGGCTGGGCCACGCTGTGGCTGCAGACGCGATACCCCAAGGTGTTTGGCGGTACGTGGTCCACGTCGCCCGATCCCAGTGATTTCCATGACTTCACCGGCGTCGATCTCTACGCGCCGCACGCCAACATGTATCGCAAGGCGGATGGTTCGGCGTATCCGCTGGTGCGCGACAAGGGCCAGGTGATTGCCACGGTGCAGCAGTACTCGCAGCTGGAACGCGTGTTCGGCAGTTACGGCGGCCAGATGTCGTCGTTCGACTGGGTGTTCTCGCCGCGTGGCGCCGATGGCCGTCCGCAGCCCATGTACAACCGCGACACCGGCGACGTGAATGCCGAGGTGGTTGACTACTGGCGCGATCACTACGACATCGCCCATCGCCTGCAGGCCGAGTGGCCGCAGCTCGCGCCGGATCTGGACGGGAAGATCCACCTCATCGTGGGCACGGCGGACACGTTCTACCTGGACGGCGCCGCGCATCGCCTGAAGGACGTGCTGGACGGCCTGCACGCGCATTCGGACATCCGCTTCCTGCCCAACAAGACGCACTTCGATCTGTACGTGGTGGGCAACGATCGCACCGCGCTGCTCAAGCAGATCAGCTGGGAAATGTATGCGGTGGCGCGGCCGCAATCGACGCTGAAAAAGGCCGCGGCGCCCTAAGTATTACGCCATAGGCCATTCGACAGAGCGCCACGCCACGCCGTGGCGCTTTGTGAGACGTGGATCACACTGTCTCGATCCAGGCTTGCGCAGGTCTGTCTGGCTGGGTCGATTCCACGCCCAGTCTCACGTAACTCACGCAAATCGCAGCATTTCTGTCCTCGGTAGTGGTCTAAAGGCCATGGTGGTCACGCCGATACCCCAATCGCGGGGGAAGGACACACGACGTTTGCAGCGGTGCCCATGCGAAAACGCGCGGGCAAGCCGTGGCATGCCTCGAATCGTTGAGCAACGCCTTGGGTTACTGCGCGTCGATCGATGCCCAGCGACCAGCGACATCCCCTCCCGCACCGGATTCAACGGGTTTGTCTGCGTTCTTATCAACGAGGGAGAGGGGCCATGGGAAAAGAGACACCAGATATGCAGCTCGAACCGCATGAGCTGCGCGCCGTCAATGAGGCGCTCAACCGTGTGCAGGCAGTGATCGAGTTCGACCTCAAGGGCAAGATCCTCCACGCCAACGACAATTTCCTCAATGCGATGGGTTACACCCTTGAGGACATCCGTGGCCAGCATCACCGCATGTTCTGCGAGCCCGCCTACGCGGCGAGCGCGGAATACAAGAAGTTCTGGGAAAGCCTGGGCAAGGGCGTGCTCGATCGCGGCGAATACAAGCGCATCGGCGGCGACGGCCGCGAGGTGTGGATCAACGCCTCGTACAACCCGGTGTTCGATGAAAACGGCAAGCCGTACAAGGTCATCAAGTTCGCCACCGACGTGACGGCAAGCCGTCAGCAGAAGGCCGAGTTCGAAGGCAAGGTCAACGCCATCGACAAGGCGCAGGCCATGATCGAGTTCGATCTTGGCGGCCACGTGCTGTATGCCAACGACAATTTCCTCAAGGGCATGGGCTACGAGCTGGAGGAAATCCGGGGTCAGCATCACCGCATGTTCTGTGAGGAATCGCACGCGGACAGCCAGGCCTATGCGGACTTCTGGGCCAAGCTCAATCGCGGCGAATTCGATGCCGGCCGCTACAAGCGCGTAGGCAAGGGTGGCCGCACGGTGTGGATCCAGGCCACCTACAACCCGATCTACGACGGCAACGGCCGCCTGTGCAAGGTGGTGAAGTTCGCCACGGATGTCACCGCGCAGGTGGAACTGGAAGAGAGCGTGAAACGTCGCGCGGCGGAGGATCAGCGCAAGGTCGAAGCCCTGCTCAAGACCGTGCGTCTTGCCGCTGAGGGTGACCTTACCGGCGAAGTGCGCGTGGAAGGCAGCGATCCCATCGATCAGCTCGCCGACGGCATCCAGCAGATGATGAGCGACCTGCGCAGCGTCATCGGCAAGGTGGTCGATTCCGCAGGTGGTTTTTCCGGCAGTTCGCAGGAGATCGCCGGCCGCGCCAGCAGCGTGGCCAGCGGTGCACAGCTGCTCGGTGCTACGGTGGAGGAAATGAACGCGTCGATCGAAGAGCTCACCGCCTCGATCAACTCCATCGCCACCAACTCGCGCAGCGCCGACCAGCTGGCCAAGGACACGCACCAGGAAGCCGAGCGTGGCGCCAAGGCCATCACGCGCTCCATCGAAGCGATGGAGCTGATCAACAAGTCGTCCGAAGACATCAGCGAGATCATCAAGGTGATCGGCGAGATCGCCAGCCAGACCAACCTGCTGGCCTTCAACGCCGCCATTGAGGCAGCGCGTGCCGGCGAACACGGCCTGGGCTTCTCCGTGGTGGCCGATGAAGTGCGCAAGCTCGCAGAGCGCTCATCGCAGGCCACCAAGGAAATTTCCAAGCTCATCAACGAGTCGGTAAAGCGCGTGGCGCAGGGCAGCGAGATTTCCAAGCAGGCCGGCGAAGCGTTCGAGAAGATCGTGGCGGGGGTAGGCCGCACCACGCAGGCCATCTCCGAGATCTCCTGCGGCGCGGACGAGCAGCTGGTGGCGGCGCGCGAAGTCAGCGCAGCCATCCAGCAGGTGGCCGAGGAAACCGAGAAGTCGGCTGCCGCGTGCGACACCATCGCCCGTTCCACCACCGTGCTCACGCAGGGCGCGGAAGAGCTGAACGGGACAGTCCAGCGCTTCGTCGTCTGAGGGTGGTGCCATGGAGATCGAGAACGAGATCGACCTGGCCACGCAGCGTGCGCTGCTGGACAAGGTGCGCCGCCATACGGGCATCCATATGGCGGATCGAAAGTGGACCTTGTTGCAGGGGCGTTTGCGTCGCCGCCTTCAGGCATTGGACCTTGGCCGCTACCGCGATTACCTCGCGGTGCTGGATTCCAAGCCCGATGAAGTGGGCAACTTCATCAACCTGGTGACCACCAACGAGACCTCGTTCTTCCGCACGCCGCGCATCTGGGATCACCTCTGGCAGCAGCTGCTGCCGGAGTGGTTCCGGCAGCATCGCGGTGCCACGCTGCAGCTGTGGTCCGCGGCAGCATCCACGGGCGAAGAGGCGTACTCGCTGGCGATGCTGTGCGAGGAATTTCGCGAAAACCACCCGACGTTCAAGTACCAGATCCTGGCCACTGACATCGCCAGCCATGTGCTGGCCGTGGGCAAGGCGGGGCATTACCAGGGCAAGAGCATCGAAGGGTTGAAGCGCACCAAGCCCGAGATGCTTGCCAAGTATTTCCAGGCCAGCGGCGATGGCTACCTGGTGTCACCCACGCTGCGCTCGCACGTGGTGTTTCGCGAGCATCACCTGCACAAGCGACTGGATGGTGCGTCGCGTTTCGATATCACCCTGCTGCGCAACGTCCTCATCTATTTCGACGAAGAAGGGCAGTGCAGCGTGCTGGAGAACGTCCGTCGCGCCATGTCGCCGGGCAGCACGTTGATCATCGGCGAGTCGGAATCGCTGACACGGCTGAACGTAGGTTTTGATTTCGAACAGCCGCTGATCTATCGCAGGCAGGATGGCTTCCATGCCTGACGGGCAGGACATCCAGGTACGCATGTGCGAGGTAAAGGTTGGCAGTGGCACCGACGTGCTTCGCGCCATCCTCGGCTCGTGCGTGGGCATCGGATTGCTGTGGAGAAAGCGCGGCCTCTACGCGATGGCGCATTGCCTGCTGCCTGAGCCACCGCAGGCGCCGGCAGGCGAGGGCGCCAAGTACGTCACCGGCGCCGTGCCGACCTTGCTCTCGATGATGGAGGTGGGGCGCTCGCAGCAGGATGAAGTGGAAGCCGTGATCGCGGGCGGCGCCTGCATGGTGCAGCACGCCACGCCGCCGCGGCACGGTTTGATCGGTGAGCAGAACGCGCGCATGGCGCAGCGGTTGCTGGCCGAGACGAAGATCAAGGTCGTGCATGTCGAGGTAGGCGGCGAGAGTGGCCGCGTGCTGGTGATCGATTGCGCGCAACACCAATTCGCGGTCAAGACCATCGGCCGCACGACGTGAACCGGGGCATGGACATGGCAACTTCAAATGCGTCGACCGTACGACATGAAGGCACGGAACTGTTCGGTTCGTTTCACCTGGGCGATACCGAGCTGGTGCTTCCCGTCGCTACCGTGCAGGAAGTGGTGAACTACCCCGCCGTGGTGACGCAGGTGCCGCTGGCGCCTTCCTACCTGCTGGGTTTGTTCAACCTGCGCGGGCGGCTGATTCCCATCATCCACCTTGGCCAGCTTCTGCAATTGCCCGGCGAGGGTTCGCGGGCCAACGCCAAGATCGCCATCGTCGAATTCCGCCAGGGACGCATCGGCCTGCTGTTCGATGGCACGGGTGAAATTCTCCGCGTGCCCGCCGAGCAGAAGGTCCTGTTCGACGATGGCCAAGGCGAGATGTCGATGATCGGGGGCGCGCTGAAGCTCGATGGCGGCAATCGCATCCTGCAGATTCTCAATGTGGATGCCTTGCATCGCCTACCCGACATGCCGATGCTCAAGGCCGACGCGCAGGCGTCTGAATCCGCACGCCAGCGCGCCGCTCAAGGGCAGCGCCGGCAGGGCGTGTCCTTCCGCGTGAGCGAGACACGCCTGGCACTGCCGATGGGCGCCATCCACGAAATCATCCGCGTGCCGGAGTTGCTGCGCTCCGTGCTCGCCAGCGAGTTGTGCCTGGGCATGCTCAACCTGCGCGGCAACACGGTGCCGGTGATCGACTTTGCACGCTTTCTCGGGCTTCCATGTGCCGTCGCGGAGGGCATGGTTCCGGGTGATTTCGACGATCCGCGGCGCATCGTGGTGATACGCCAGCAAGATATGGATTTCGGCTTGCTGGTCGATGACGTGGAAAGCATCGTCGGCTATCGCGACGAGGAGTTGCTGGCCATTCCGTCGTTCAACGCCGAGCGTCCGCAACTGTTCACGGGCTGCATCAGTCGTGATGGCGCGGCGGACATCATGCTGATCAACGAAGCCGCGTTGCTGGACGACGCCGTGGTCACCGAGCTTACGCAGGGCCACCGCGCGCTGTACCAGGTTGAATCCACGTCGGAACGTGGGCAGGCCAAGCGCCGCAGCGGCGTGCGCGAAACCTATGTCACCTTCAAGCTCGACCAGTTGATGGGCATGCGCATTGACCAGTTGCGCGAAGTGATCGACTTTCCACCCGATGTGATGCAGCCGCCTGGCGCGCCGGATTATGTGCGCGGCATCCTCAATCTTCGTCGCAAGCTGGTCACCATCATCGACCTTCGTGCGCTGTACGGCATGAAAGCCTACGCGGATATCGAAGGCGCCAAGGTACTGGTGGTGGAAAACGACGAGGAGAAGTTCGGGCTGGTGGTGGATGCGATTGAGAACATCGTGACCATCGATGCGGCCGACAAGCTGGTCGTGCCCAGTGTGCTGCGCAACCAGATCGATCACGCGTTGCGCAACGACATGCGCGAAGTGGTGGAACTGCCGGATCAACGCACCCTGCTGTTGCTGGACGCGGCGCCGCTGAAGGAGCGCCTGGGCAACCGCACCGTGCATTGAGCCAGAGAGTACGGATGTCCCCCGGTTTTGCAAAAGCGGAGCAGGGGTTGGCCATGGATGGCTTCTTCCGTGTCGACACACGCATCGAACGCACAAACCCAACGTTCGCTCAACGCAGGAACTTGCGCGTCAGCGGGACGTAATTTTGCGATCGAATTCACCCATCGTGCATCGTTGCGAATCACATCATGGCGCCGCCGTGGAAAAGTGCGCCGGGGGCGCGCCAAGGTCCGCGGCGTTCACCGATGGAGAGTTCGCATGAAGAAGACACTGTTCGCACTGATGTTCGGCGCCGTGATGGCTTCCGGTACGGTCGCCGCCTCGCCGTTTCAGTACGACGACCACCATGATCACTACGACCAGGATCATCATGATCAAGGGCACGACGACCGTGACCATCGCGATGACCGCGACCATCACGACTACGTGATCGTGCACGATCGCGGCAATCACGAGGGTTGGTACCACCGTGGTGGACGTGTGCCCGAGGAGTACTACCACGACCGCCGTTACTACGTGGACTACCACGCCTACCACCTGGCGCCGCCGCCGCCGGAGCACGTGTGGGTGCGCAGCGACACCGGCGATTTCCTGCTGGTTGCGGTAGCTACCGGCGTCATCGCCGACCTGGTGATCAACCACTGATCCCTGCGAACGGCATCGTGGTCGAACCACGATGCCGTTCGGTTCGCACGATTTTGCGAAATGACATCACGCCAGATAAACGCATATTCGGTCAGCGTGACGACGTGTCACGCGACGGGCGCATAGTGCCCGCACAGGCGCGACGCGCTTGGGATGCGCCATCTATCGACCATGAGTTGTCGATGCCGATGACGCGATAGGGGATGCACGTCAGCTCGCCGGGTGTGCTTCCCATGGGCAGGCGAATTCGCACGGGAGGGATCGAAGATGAAATCGTACGGGTTGATCGCAGTGTTGCTCGCGGGTCTTCTGGCCGGGCCGGCCGTTTATGCGCAGCAATCCGCCGCGCCTGCCGGATCCACGGGACAGTGCAAGGACGGAAGCTATACCGACCACGCCACCAAGAAGGGTGCGTGCTCGGGCCACCAAGGTGTGAAGGAGTGGTACACCACTGCTGCAGCAGCACCTGCTGCCGCCGCGCCCGCCGCTGCTCCGGCTGCCGCGCCTGCGGCTGCCAGCAAGAGCACCGCGGCAACACCAGCGTCGAGCACGAAGGCGTCCGGTCCGCAGCCGCCGGCCAACGCCGCGCCGGGCGGTGGTCCGGGCCTGGTGTGGGTGAACGACAGCAGCAAGGTTTATCACTGCCAGGGTGACAAGTGGTACGGCAAGACCAAAGCCGGTTCGTACATGAGCGAAGCCGATGCGAAGGCCAAGGGCTATCACGCGGATCACGGGAAAGCCTGTACGCAGTGACGGGTTGATGGATTGAATGAAAAAGGCCCGCGATTGCGGGCCTTTTTCATGTGTCGCCAGGCGTCTTGCTGCGCGATGCCGAGAGAAGACGCAGTGACTTTGCCGAGCCATGTCAGCCGTTGGGCACCACCGGCAACTGGATGAAGCTGGCGGTGCCGGGCGTGTGCCACACGCGCTGTGTCGCCTTTTGATAATCGGAAGGCTTTGCTTCGAAAATATTCGGCACGAACGTCTGCGGGTTGCGGTCGTACAGTGGAAACAGGCTGGACTGCACCTGCACCATGATGCGATGCCCCGGTTGGAATACGTGGTTCGTGGTGGGCAGGCCGAAGGAGTAAAGCAACGGCTGGTCCGGTGTCAGCGACTGCGGGTGCTCGAAGCTGGTGCGGTAGCGGCCGCGGAAGATATCCAGTGACACCGCGAGCTCGTAGCCACCCATCTCCGGCTGCGAGGGCACGGTGCTGGGGTACACGTCGATCAACTTCACCACCCAGTCGCTGTCGGTGCCGCTGGTGGACGCATAGAGATTCACCTCCGGCACGCCGCCAATGTGCACGGGGGCGGTGAGTGGTTCGCTCACGTAGGTCAGTACGTCTGGACGTCCATCCACGAAGCGCTGGTCGTTGACCAGCCAGCGTGTCCACGCGTCGTGGTCGGCGAAGTGCACGGGCCGTGGCTGATACGGCACCGGCTTCGACGGATCGGAAACGTACTCGTCGTACTTCGCCGCATGGTCGTCCGGCGCGTTGAACGACAATGATCCATGGTCGCCAAGGTAAAGCGCCTTGGGTTTGTTGGCGCAACCCTTGTCGCAGCTCAACGGCCACGACTTGTAGCGATCCCAGTGGTTCTCGCCGGTGTTGTAGATCAGCACCGGCGGCGTATTCGCCTTGGGTGCGCCCGAGACCAGGTACTGGTCGAAGAAGGGCTTGAGCACGTCGCGGCGGAATTGCAGGGCGGTATCGCCGTCCCATTGCAACGGTCCCAGCGAGCGGCCGTCGTAATTGACCTGGCTGTGGCGCCACGGGCCCATCACGAGGAAGTTCTTGTCGTTTGCCTTGTCCTTGGGCTCGGTGGCCATGTAGCTGTGGATGGCGCCCCACATGTCTTCCTGGTCCCACAGGCCCTGCAACCACATGGTGGGCACGGTGAGCGGCTGTTGCGCCATGATCTTGTCCAGCGCCTGGCCCTGCCAGAAGGCGTCATAGGAAGGGTGCTCGTCGAGCTTGCGCCAGAACGGCAACTGTTCGAAGCCGTGCGCGCGGGCGTAGTCGCCGGCCGAACCGGCCTCGAGGAAGTTGGTGTAGTCGTCGAAACCCGCGCGCACCACGCCTTCGCCTTTGCCCTTCTGCGCCGTCTGGCTGGAGATGTAGTCGAAGTTGGTCTGGCGGAACGCGCCGTAGTGGAACCAGTCGTCGCCCATCCAGCCATCCACCATGGGGCTTTCCGGCGCGGCGACCTTGAGCGCGGGGTGCGGATGGATCAACGCCATCACCACCGTGAAGCCCTCGTAGGACGAGCCGATCATGCCTACGCGGCCATTGGACTCGGGGATGTTCTTCACCAGCCAGTCGATGGTGTCGTAGGCGTCGGTGGAATGATCCACCTCGCTGCTGTTGAGCGGCCCACGCAAGGGGCGGGTCATCACGTAGTCGCCTTCCGAGCCGTACTTGCCGCGCACATCCTGGAATACCCGGATGTAGCCGCTGTGCACGAACACTTCATCACTCTGCGGCAGCGTGGCGTCCATGTGCGGCGAGGCGAAGCGCTTGGCGCGACCGCTGGCGTCGTATGGCGTGCGGGTCAGCAGGATCGGCGCACCCTGTGCGCCCTTGGGTATCACGATCACGGTGTGCAGCTTCACGCCGTCACGCATCGGAATCATCACGTCGCGCTTCACGTAATCGTTGGCCGACGTGTCTGCCGCCGGGGCGTGTTGCGGCACATCCGGCGTGAGCGGTGCCGTCTGGGCTTGGGCCAGCGTGGCGGTGAACGCAGCAAGCGTGGCAATGGCGAGCAGGCGACGGCGGTTGGGCATGAATCCTCCAGGCAGGTAGGGCTTGCAGATGAACGTAGGCGCAGAGCCTCGACTGTAAGCGACTGGCCTTGGGGCTCCCACCATGACTTCCTCCCTATGGCCAACGCGAACGCGACGATTGAGCAAGAATGGGAATGCAACCGTCTGCGACGCCAGCCACGCTGGCGCCGTTCTCACCGGGAGCCGGCCATGAAAGCCAATACTCGCGAGGATTACCTGCGCCGCATCGATCGCGTGGTTGCCCTGTTGCAGTCCACGGTGGAGCGAGGCGGCGAGTTGCCCGATCTTGCCGTCATGGCCGCTGCCGCCCATCTGTCCCCGTTTCATTTTCATCGGATCTATCGCGCGCTCTCGGGCGAAACCGTCGGGCAGACGGTGACCCGGCTGCGCCTCATGTGCGCGTTGAGCCTGCTGCAGCGATCCGCTGGGCACGTCACCGAGGTAGCGTTGACGGCTGGCTATGAAACGCCGCAGTCCTTCGCGCGTGCCGTCAGGCAGGTGTTCGACGCCACGCCAAGCGAGCTGCGTGGCGAGCCGGATCGCCTGCACGCGGCGATCGAGCGGCTCCGCCATCCGGCCCTGGGCGATCGGATGTCGCAGACATCGTTCGCCGTCGAGGTGGTATCGGTCCAGCCGTTCCAGGTGGTGGCGACCCGTCATGAGGGTGATCACCGCGGCCTCGACGAATCGTTTGGACGTCTATTTGCATGGGCCGCCGACCATGGCCTGCTGGAACGTGTCCAGGGCATCTATGGCGTGGCACACGATACGGCGTCGGAGACCGTGCCCGATCACGGCGCATTCGACTGCGCACTGGCTTTCGCGGGCGATGACGTGGCAACAGATGCCTTCACGTACCCCTTGTCGTTGGGTGGCGGCTGTTGGGCGCGCTGGCGCCATGTGGGCACCTACGATGGGCTCGGTGCGCTCACCGATCAGCTCATCGCCCACTGGTTGCCTGGCAGCGGCCATGTATTGCGCGACCAGGCTCCGTTCCGGCATTTCCTCGATGATCCCGAGGAAACACCCGTGGACCTGCTGCGTGCCGATGTCTATCTGCCGGTAGAACCTTGTTGAGCCTGGTTCAGGCGCTGTGCTCGTTCCAGGGATCGTAGCTGCCGAACCACCACAGATGGCCCTCCGGGTCGCGGCAACTGTAGCCTGCGCCGCCATAATCCTTTTCTTCGTAAGCGTCGACGATGGCGGCGCCGGCGGCCTTGGCCTGCTCATAGTGCGCCTTGCAGTCCTTCACGATCACGCAGGCGCATTGCGTTTCGCGCCCGCCCACTTCGTCGGGTTGCACCATGCGTTGCCCGAACGCGTTGTCGTTGACGGAGCCAAGCATCAGCATGCCGCTGCCGTAGATGAGTTGTGCGTGCGCTACGCCGCCGTTCTCGTCGTCATAGACCACGTGCTTCTGGAATCCGAAGGCCTTGCATAGCCAGTCGATGGCGGCGTGCGCATCGCGATAGCGCAGGGAGGGAATGATGGTGCTGCCGGAAACGACAGGCTTGCTCATGGCGTTGCTCCGTGGCGGGTTGGCTACAGCCTAACGCGCCCAACGGCGTTGTCTTGTGGATTTTCCGAGTGCGGCGTCAGGCGCGCCGGTCGGTTTCCACGGCACGTGGCCACGGGCGCCGCGCAGGTGTCTCCAGTTCCTCGTCCAGGCGGGCACGATTGCGGCCGGCCAACTTGGCCCGGTACATGGCCAGGTCCGAACGTTCGACCAGCGTGTCGACCGTGTCCTCGGGCACGCGCATGGCGATGCCAATGCTCACGCTCAGTACCAGGCCCTCCTGGTTCACCGGAATATCCAGTCGGTGCACGCGGCGACACAGGCGCGTCGCCACTTGCATCGCCTGGTTTTGCTCGATGCCGAACAGCATGGCTACGAATTCCTCGCCGCCATAGCGCCCCAGCAGATCGTGCGGGCGCAGCTCGTGCTTCAGCGCGTCGGCAACAGCCACCAGGGCGCGATCGCCCGCAGCGTGGCCCTGGCGGTCGTTGAGCAGCTTGAAGTGGTCCAGGTCAAGGAACAGCAGGGCGATGGGATGCGCGTTGCCGCTGCCAAGCACCTTGCGCATGCTTTCCGTCCAGGCGCGGCGGTTGAGCACGTTGGTGAGCGCGTCGGTGTCTGCCAGTTCCTGCACCATGTGGCGGTCGCGCCGCATCATCAGGGCACGATCGGCAAGGCCCAGCGACAACACGATGGCTTCGAATGCACCGGCGGCCAGGCAGGCGTCGCCAAGCCATGCGACGTCTGCCAGCATGCCCGTCATCTGCGAACTGAACAGCGCGGTGAGCGCCAGCAGCGGCGTCCAGCCGGCGAGGAAAAACCAGGCCGGGCGCGAGCCCTGGACAGCCGCCACGATGGCCGCCGACAGCAGCAACAACGTGCCGATGACCAGCAGTGGCGTCACCAGCACCTGCGCCGTCTGCTGCAACACCGCCACCTGGCTGTTGTCCAGCAACACCACCAGCGGCATGCCCACGGCCAGCGCCACCGTGGGCAGGTGAAGTACGGGAGCGTAGCGCGGCAACTCGCAGAAGCGCGAAACGAACATCGCGGCGAACGCCAGCGAAAGCGCCATCGCCGAACTACTGAGCAAGGCCGCATTGCCCGCCAGCCAGGTCAGTTCCAGCGGATGGAACAGATAGCCTGTCTGTGCGCCCTGGATCAGCGCATAACAAAGCACGTAGCCCGCGTACCAGGCGAAGGTGCTGTCGCGCAGCATCATCGCAAGGCACAACGCCATCAGCGACATCGCCACCATGATGGCGAAGCACGCACTGGCAAAGGCGAGCCAGTGTTCGTCCGTCTGCAGGTATTCGTCCCATGGCTGCAGGCGGAAGCTGGCTACCGCGTATCCCGCATCGCCCGGCTCGATCTTCACCAGGATGGGCGTGGACGCCGGCGTGTCCGCCGTGATGCGGAAGGCGAGCCTGCCGTTGCCGTGCGCGCTGGCGACAAAGTCATCCAGCGACATGGTGAGCGACGCGCCATGCGGATCGAACAGGGTCACCGGTGCCGACGGTGGTGGGTAGACGGACAGCACCCGTTCTTCGTTCACCAGGGGCGGCTGCGGTTGCAGGACCACCCAGGTGCCCAGCCCGCGCCGTGAGAAGCGCTGCAGAAGGTAAGGGTCGAAGGTGGCGAATTCGCCACGGTGATAGGCATCCAGCGCCGACTGCGGGGTGTCGCCAGGCATCACCTCGCGCACGGCACCGGTCAACGGTGTACCTGCGTGTGCTGCAAAGGCGAGCAGCACCAGGGCGAGGATGCCAAGCATCCGCCCGTAGCCACGCTTCGCCAACGACGCGACTGGCCAACCCATGATCCGGTTCCCCCTTGTCGCGCACCCCGGTCCTGGGGTCGCGCGCAGTTTCACAACCGTTCCGGTTGTCCCTGTAAGCAGATACCCGCGGTACCGGCGGCGCGGGCAGGGCATCGTCCTTGCTATCGACGAGACATGACGGTGAGGGTCGGTCTCGCTGGATCCATGACGCAGATGACGTCAAGCCGTATGGAAGGCTAAGCGCCTAGCATGCCACAAGGATGTGGATGGTGCGCGAAGTCGCTTATCACGAGGGATTCACTGCCCTTGATGCCATGCTGGGGCCTATCTCTTTTGGCCTATCCAGCACTCGGGAGTTGATGGCATGAGCAAGATTCGCGTGGCCGTTCTCGTCGGCAGCCTGCGCAAGGCTTCCTTCAATCGCCACCTGGCGCGTGCGGTGGAACGCCTGGCGTCCGATGACTTCGTTTTCGAACACATCCGCATCGACAACCTGCCGCTCTACAACCAGGACTTCGACGCGGACTATCCGGCCGAATGCAAGCGCCTCAAGGACGAGATTGCCTCGGCCGACGCGTTGCTGTTCGTCACGGCGGAATACAACCGTTCGATTCCTGGTGTACTCAAGAATGCCATCGATATCGCCTCGCGCCCGTGGGGTACCAATTCCTTCAAGGGCAAACCCGGCGCGGTGATTGGCGTATCCGTGGGAGCGACGGGTACGGCGTTGGCGCAACAACATCTGCGCAACGTGCTTTCCTATCTGGACGTGCTGGTCGAGGGACAGCCGGAAGTGTTCATCCAGAACAAGGAAGGGCTGTTCAGCGAGGACGGCACGATCAACAACGAAGGCACCGAAAAATTCCTGCAGGGATTCGTGGATCGCTACAGCGACTGGGTGAAGCACCTGCTCAGCCGCTGACAGCGCAAATAAAACGGCTGACAGCGCAAATAGAAAAGCCCCGGTCACTGCCGGGGCTTTTGTTGCTTGGGGCTGAGCTCAATGAATGCCCGTCGTACCGGTGGTACCTGTGGTGCCACCCGCGCCGGTGGCGGCGCCGCCCCCGCGCCCGCACTTGCACCTGCGGCACCGTTGCACGGCATGAGGGCGACCAATGGTTTCATGGGAACGCCTGTGGCGGCCCTGTTGGGCTGGATGAATTTCCGCCACATGACGCAGCCGCCTGCGACGGCGAAGCCGGCAAAGGGCGGCTTCACGCCAAGGAGTTTTCAGTCAGTTCTATGGGGGCAAGGGTGGTGCCGTGAAGGTCATGTCTCGGTCGCAGCGCCCGAGCCGCACAGCTTCTCCAATAGCTGCACCTGCACGTTGCGTGCGCCCTGGCTGGTGCTGGGCTTGGTGCGCGTGTAGCGGCCATCTGCGTGCAGCAGCCATGCGCTGGAATTATCGGCGAGGTAAAGCTCCAGTTCCTTCTTCAGGCGCGCGTGGAGCTTCTTGCCTTCCACCGGGAAGCCGGTTTCCACACGGCGATCCAGATTGCGTTCCATCAGGTCGGCGCTGGCAAGGTAGAACTGTTCGTCGCCATGGTTGAGGAACCAGTACACGCGGCTGTGTTCCAGGAAGCGACCCACGATGGAACGCACGCGGATGTTGTGCGACACGCCCGGCACACCAGGGCGCAGGCAGCACATGCCGCGCACGATCATGTCCACCTTCACGCCGGCCATGCTGGCCTTGTAGAGCGCGCGGATCATCTTGGCATCGGTGACGGCGTTGACCTTGATGATGATCTGCGCCGGCTTGCCTGCCGTGGCGTGCGCGGTTTCGCGCGCGATCATCTCCAGCAACGTCTTTTTCAGCGTAAAGGGGGCGTGCAGCAGCTTCTTCATCTGCAGCAGCTTGCCCATGCCGGTGAGCTGGCTGAAGAGCTTGTGCACGTCTTCGCACAGCGCCTGGTCGGACGTGAGCAGGCTGTAGTCGGTGTAGAGGCGTGCGTTGCCGGTGTGGTAGTTGCCGGTGCCCAGGTGCGCGTAACGCACCAGTTCCTCGCCTTCGCGACGCTGGATCAGCATGAGCTTGGCGTGTGTTTTCACGCCGACCACGCCGTAGATCACCATCGCACCGGCCTGCTGCAGGCGCGAGGCGAGCGAGAGATTGGATTCCTCATCGAAGCGGGCGCGCAGTTCGATGACGACGGTGACTTCCTTGCCCGCCCGCGCCGCGTCCACCAGCGCATCGACGATCTCGGAATTGGCGCCGCTGCGATAAAGCGTCTGCTTGATCGCCAGCACATTGGGGTCTTTGGCGGCCTGGTGCAGCAGGTCGACCACCGGGGCAAACGATTCGTACGGATGCAGCAGCAAGACGTCCTGCCGGCCAATGACCTGGAACAGGTCTTCTGCCTTCTTCAGCGCCTTGGGAATCGACGGTGTGAACGGGGGATATTGCAGTTCCGGGCGCTGGATCTTGCTGGCCAGGCCGAACAGGCGCGCCAGGTTCACGGGGCCGTTCACTTCGTACATTTCGGCGGCGGTCAGGCCGAACTGTCGCAGCAGGTAATCGGTGAGCTCGGCAGGGCAGTTGTCGGCCACTTCCAGTCGCACGGCGTCGCCGAAGCGGCGCGAGTACAGTTCGCCACGCAGTGCACGGGCGAGATCCTCGACATCTTCCGGATCAATGGTGAGGTCGGCGTTGCGCGTCAGGCGGAACTGGTAACAACCCCGCACGGACATGCCGGGGAACAGTTCCTCGGCATGCGCATGGATGATCGAGGAGAGCAGCACGAAGTTGTCGCCGCCTTCGCACACTTCATCCGGCAGGCGGATCAGGCGCGGCAGCACGCGCGGTGCCGGAACGATGGCCAGGCCCGAATCGCGACCGAACGCATCCGTGCCTTCCAGCTGCACGATGAAGTTCAGGCTCTTGTTCACCAGCAACGGGAACGGATGCGTGGGATCGAGGCCGATCGGCGTGACCAGCGGACCCACTTCCTGCTTGAAGTAGCGGCGCACCCAGAGCTTCTGCTTGTGCGACCACTCGTTGCGGCGAACGATGCGGATGCCGTGGAGTTTCAGCTCGGGCAGGATCTTGTCGTTGAGGATGGCGTACTGCCGCTCGATCTGCTTGTGCGTGATCTCGCTGATCTCGGCGAGCGCCTTGCGAGGCGGCACACCGTCGGACCCGACGATCTCGTGATCGAACGCGATCTGGCTCTTCAAACCCGCCACGCGGATCTCGAAGAACTCGTCCATGTTGCTGGAAAAGATCAGCAGGAACTTGAGGCGTTCGAGAATGGGTTTGGTTTCATCCAGCGCCTGCTCGAGCACACGGATATTGAATTGCAGCTGCGACAGCTCGCGGTTGATGTAAAGGCTGGGATCGTTGAGATCCGGCACGGTTGGGAGGGAAGGGACCTCGGCCGGCGTGGCGCGCGCAGTGTCTGCGGCTACGGCATCGCGCTCGGCGCTGGTCTGGACGGCATCGTTGCTCATCGTGTCACCGTTCTATGGGCGGCGCGCGAAAGTCGCGCTATCCGCGAATGGAAAGCATGGTAAGCCGCCAATTGCGACCGGGCCATGGCAGTTAGGCGCACATCTGCGCTGTCATATGATCGACATATTGCCCGCGGCATCTGACGACTCCATGACAGTGCCTTCACTAATGTCATGGCGCCGTGATGCAAGGGCAGATCCAGCTGTCGTGTAGGAGCGCGCTTGCGCGCGACCTGGTGTGCGCTGGGGCGTGCGGGTTGGTCGCGCACAAGTGCGCTCCTACAAAGAAGTGCGTGCTCTTTCTTGATGTCACGCCGCAGGTGAAGCGAGATAGCGGGTTGGCGCCATGCCCAGCACGCGCCGAAACGCTGCAGTGAATGCGCTTGGATTGCCGTATCCCAGATCCATCGCCACCTGCGTGATCGCCTCGCCGTTGCCCAGCCGCGTCAGCGCGGACAACAGGCAGGCCTGCTGTCGCCACGCGGTGAAGCTCATGCCCGTTTCCTCGCGGAAAGTGCGAGTGAAATGCCGTCGACTCATGCCGGCACGACGCGCCATGTCGTCGATCTTCACTTCCTGCGAGGGTTCCTCGAGCAAATCACGGCACAGGGCGGCAAGGCGCTTTTCGTGTGGCAGCGGTGCGCTGAGCGGCAGCACCGGCATGCGGCGGATTTCATCCAGAAGCAGCGCCATGACGCGACCATCGCGCCCGTCCAGGTCGTACTCGGCGGGCAAGTCCACCGCTTCCATCAGCAGTTCGTGGAGCAGCGGGGAGACGGCGATCACCACGCAGCGCTCGGACAAGCCTGCAGCCTGCGCGGCTTCCGGGGTCACATAGGCGCTGCGCGTGGCGACCGGGCCGCCCATGTGCACTTCGTGCGCGACGCCAGCAGGTATCCACAGCGCCCGCCGGGGCGGCACGACCCAGCTGCCTTCGTTGGTAATGGTGGTGAACACGCCGGTAGAGGCATACAGGAGCTGGCCGCGCCGGTGCGAGTGCGAAGGCAGCACGTGGTGCGGCGGATACTCGTTGCCCGTGGCGATGACGTCCCGGGGCGTGCGGTCGAACGCTTCAACGCGGGTGTTGCGCATGGGTTTGGCCCATTTTCGACAAATATTGACCCGGCAATGCATGCGGGCCTGAGCTGGTCACTTTAAGGTGGCGATCCCGGGCACGCAACCGCGTCGCCATGCCGCACTTCCGCCCAAGAGTCCCCATGCAAACCCGCGTCGAAGACATGCCATTGGCCGCAGCACCGTCCGCCGTTCCTCCTGCCGCTTCCGTCGAACAAATAGCCAGCGAGCAGGGAACCGAATTTCGTGTGCTGGGGGCGATCAGCTTCTCGCACCTGCTCAACGACATGATCCAGTCGTTGATCCTGGCGATCTATCCCATCCTCAAGAGCGGCTTCAACCTCACTTTCGCGCAGATCGGCCTGATCACGTTGACGTACCAGATCACCGCATCGCTATTGCAGCCGGCGGTGGGTCTGATCACCGACAAGAAGCCGATGCCGTATTCGTTGCCGATTGGCATGGGCTTTACCTTGTGCGGTCTGCTGCTGCTCGCCTTCGCGCCGAACTTCGGCGTGCTGCTGGTGGCTGCCGCGCTGGTGGGTACGGGGTCGTCGGTGTTTCACCCCGAATCCTCGCGCGTGGCGCGCATGGCGTCGGGCGGCCGTCATGGCCTGGCGCAGTCACTGTTCCAGGTGGGTGGCAATGCCGGTGCATCGCTGGGGCCGTTGCTGGCGGCGTGGATCATCGTGCCGCATGGGCAGCACAGCGTGGCGTGGTTCTCGCTGGCGGCGCTGCTGGCCATCGTGGTGCTGCTGCAGGTGAGCCGCTGGTATCGCGACCATCACGCAGTGCGCGGCAAGGCCAAGGCACGCCGTGCATCGCATATCGTGCTGACGAAGGCGCAGGTGGCGTGGTCGCTGCTGATTCTGGGGCTGCTGATCTTCTCCAAGTATTTCTACCTGGCGAGCCTCAGCAGCTATTACACGTTCTATCTGATGCAGAAGTTCGGCGTGTCGGTGCAGAACGCGCAGACGCACCTGTTCGTGTTCCTGTTTGCCGTGGCCGCGGGTTCGCTTATCGGCGGCCCGGTGGGGGATCGCATTGGCCGCAAATGGGTGATCTGGGCATCCATTCTTGGCGTGGCACCGTTCACGCTCATCCTTCCGCACGCCAGCCTGTTCTGGACCGGCGTGCTCACGGTGATCATCGGCCTGATCCTGGCCTCGGCGTTCTCCGCCATCCTGGTCTACGCGCAGGAGCTGATTCCCGGTCGCGTCGGCATGGTGTCAGGCCTGTTCTTCGGCTTCGCGTTCGGCATGGGCGGCATTGGTGCAGCGGTGCTGGGCCACGTCGCCGATGCGCGTGGCATCGAGTACGTCTACGGCCTGTGCGCCTACCTGCCGTTGATCGGCATCATCACGGCCTTCCTGCCCAACGTGGAAGGCAAGAAGGCCTGATGCAGGTCAGAGGGCGTGCGCTGGCACGCCCTCGTTGGTCATCTTCACGGGAACGATTTTCCCGTCCGCATCGAACGTCATGCGGTCGATGCAGATGTTGCGATGGTTGCCGTCGGTATCGCCCAGCGGGTGGCGGTGATACACGATGAACCAGCTGTCGTCGCGGGCGACATGGAACAGCGAGTGGTGCCCCGCACCCGTGCCGATCTTGTCATCCTGCTGCAGGATCTTCCCGATGCGCTTGAACGGCCCCAGCGGTGAGTCGCCGATGGCGTAGGCCACCGAGTAGTCCGGGCCGGTCCAGCCGCCTTCGGACCACATGAAGTAGTACTTGCCGTTGCGCTTGAACATCATCGGGCCTTCCACGTATTCCGGCGAAGGCGTGATCTCGTGCCACGTCTTGCCATCGGCCATGGGCTCCACGCCGGTGAAGTCGGGCTTGAGCTTCACCATGTTGGCGTGCTTCCAGCCACCGTAGATCAGATACCAGCTGCCGTCGTCGTCGTGAAACACGAACGGATCGATGGGCTGCGCGCGGTTATGAAAGGCATCGACCAGCGGATGGCCGAGCAGATCCTTGTACGGCCCCTCGGGGCGATCGGCCACGGCCACGCCGATACCGCCAAGTTCCTTGTCGTTCTGGATGTCATTCGCGGCGAAGAAGAAATAGTACTTGCCGCCGTTCTCGGCCATGGCCGGTGCCCACATGGCCTTCTTCGCCCACGGCACGTCGGCCATGCGCAGCACGCCTTCGTGTTTGGTCCAGTGCGTCAGGTCGTCGGATGAAAACGCATCGAAACGCGTCTGCTCGCCGTAGCGTACCGACGTGGTGGGGTAGATCCAGTACTGGTTCTGGAAAACCTGCGCCTCAGGGTCCGCATACCAGCCGGGGAACACCGGATTGCCTGCCTGTGCGGAAGCGGCGAGTGCCAGCGTGGCAACGAAGGCGGTGCGCACCAGCAGGTGTCGAAGGCGCATGCAGGGATTCCGAGGTGAGTGGAATCCCGAACCTAGCGCATTGACAATTTTTCGGGGGAAAACATCGCGTACATGCGAGTGATCCCGAGGCCGATGGTCAGACGACCACCGGCTCCGGCTCCAGCGTCACGCCGAACCTGGCGCGCACGCCTTCGATCACCTTCTGCGCAAAGCCCCACAGCTCTCCACCCGTGGCGCGACCGTGGTTTACCAGCACCAGGGCATGGCGGTTGGAAATGCCGGCGTCGCCATCGCGCTCGCCCTTGAAGCCGCTCTGTTCGATCAGCCATGCGGCGGAAAGCTTCCAGCGGCCATCGCCACCAACCCACGACACCAGTTCCGCGTGTTCGCGCTTGAGCGCTTCGCCGGTGGATGCATCGACGATGGGGTTCTTGAAGAAACTGCCGGCATTGCCGATCACGGCGGGATCGGGAAGCTTCTTCGTGCGCAGATGGATCACCGCCTCGGCAACATGGAACGGCGCGGGCTTCTGAATACCCATGCGCGCCAGTTCCTCGCGGATGCCGGCGTAGTCGAGTCGCAATACACGCGAGCGGGGCAGGGCGAAGCGAACGGCGGTAACGATGTAGCGTCCCGGCTCATGCTTGAACACCGAATCGCGATAGGCGAAGGCGCAGGCGGCACGATCGAGCACGGCGATGCGGCGCTCCTTCATGTCCCACGCTTCCACGCTCTCGATGAATTCGGCGACTTCCGTGCCGTAAGCGCCAATGTTCTGGATGGGCGCCGCGCCGACAGTGCCCGGAATCAGGATCAGATTCTCCAGACCCGCAAAGCCCTGGCCCAGCGTCCACCGGACGAAGTCGTCCCAGCGTTCACCAGCTGCCACGGCGATGCGTGCCACGTCGCCGTCCTGTTCCACCTGCACGCCACGCGTGGCCATGGCCAGCACGGTGCCGTCGAAGTCGCCGGTAAACAGCATGTTGCTGCCTTCACCCAGCACCAGCAGCTTGCCGTTGCGAACCGCGGGGAATTCCAGCAGTTCGGTGAGCTTCGATGCGTCGTTGATCTCGGCCAGCAACCGCGCACGCGCATCGACACGCAACGTGTTGCGTGATGCCAGCGATGCGTTTTCGATCAACGTGTAGCCACCCATGTCGATGCGTTCAACCGGCATGCGTGGGCTCCTGCTGGCGGCGGATCTCGTTGACGCATTCGGCGATCAACGCCGGGCCGCGGTACACCATGCCCGAATAGAGCTGCACCAGCGATGCGCCAGCACTGATCTTGTCGGCGGCATGGTCGCCTTCCAATATGCCGCCCACGCCAATGATCCCCAGCTGGTTGCCCACGCGCTGGCGCATGCCGCGCAACACGGCTGTGGAGCGCTCGAACAGCGGTCGTCCGGAAAGGCCGCCCATTTCGTTGCCGTGCGGATCGTCGGCGACCGATGAATGATCGATGGTGGTGTTGGTGCAGATCACGCCATCCACCTTGGCTGCGAGCAGCACTTCGGCAATCGCGTCCAGTTCCGTTTCACTCAGGTCGGGCGCGATCTTCAGCAGCATCGGCTTGCGCGCACCGCTCTGCGAACCCAGGCGCTCCTGTGCTTCGCGCAACGTTTCGATGAAGCGGCGAAGCGTGGCTTCTTCCTGCAGGTCACGCAGGCCCTGCGTGTTCGGCGAGGAAATATTCACCGTGATGTAGCTGGCGAGCGCGTAGACGCGCTCCAGGCAGAACAGGTAGTCGTCAACCGCCTTCTCGTTGGGCGTGTCCTTGTTCTTGCCGATGTTGATGCCGAGCACGCCGCGGTAGCTGGATTTCTGCACGTTGCGCACCAGCGCATCGACGCCTGCATTGTTGAAGCCCAGGCGATTGATCACCGCCTGGTGCCTGGGCAGGCGGAACATGCGCGGCTTGTCGTTGCCCGGCTGCGGACGCGGCGTGGTCGTGCCGACTTCGACGAAACCGAAGCCCAGCGCGCCCAGCGCGTCGAGGTGATCGGCGTTCTTGTCCAGGCCGGCAGCCAGGCCGACCGGATTGGGAAAGCGGATGCCGAAGGCCGTGGTGGGCAGATCTTCCGGCGGCTTGGCCACCAGGTGCAGGAAGTTGCTGCGGTGGGCGACGTCGAGGCCGTAAAGCGTCGCGCGATGCGCGGTCTCGGCATCGAGGGCAAACAGGAGCGGGCGAATAAGGTCGTACATAATCAGGACAATTGGCCCACGTAGATGACGGTGTCGTAGTCGAAGCTGATGCGCCCGTCGATGGCGCTGCGATCGAACAGTTCGCGCAGCGTGTGCATCATGGGCTCGTGGTTGGGGTGGCCTTCGCGTGGCGCATACGAGGAGGAAAGCAGGCGCCCACTCAGGCTTTCGTAGTCGAGTTTCTGGCCGTGATCGAAACGGCCCATGCCCAGGTAACCCTCGCCGAACCACGCACGCATGCTCGGCTCGTCGCCGTAGCGTTCGGCCACGCTGGTGTAATCGGTGCCGTATTGCTTGAGCAGTGCCTCGTAGCCTTCAAGGAACGGCGTACCCACCAGCCGGCGCGAGTTCCAGATGATGGCGGCCAACCCGCCCGGACGAAGAACGCGCTGGAATTCCGCGCGCGCCGCCGCCTGATCGAACCAGTGGAACGCTTGCGCCACCACGATCAGATCGATGCTTGCATCGTCCAGCCCGGTGGCGGTTGCACGGCCATCGACGGCCTTGAAGCGCGCGTCGTCACCCAGCCAGCTTTCAGCCGCTGCGCGCATCGGCGCGTTCGGTTCCACGGCGATCACGTGGTAACCGCCGTCGAGGAACAGCTTGCTGGAAATACCGGTGCCTGCGCCCACGTCCGCCACCAGCCAATGCGGCGTGACGCCAAATTCGCTTTGCAGCCAATCCAGCATGGCCACCGGATAATCCGGGCGGAAGCGAACATAGTCCGCGACGCGGTCGCTGAAGCGTTCGGTGGGCTTGAGATCGGTCATGGTGTCACCCCGTGGGCGAGGAGGGCGATGGCGCCGGTCGGTGCTGCCGTGACTCACGTGCATCCCGGCATCAGCCGGGATGCACCGCGTGAACGTTGCTTACAGGTCGAACTTGATGCCCTGCGCCAGCGGCAACGAGTTGGAGTAGTTGATGGTGTTGGTCTGGCGACGCATGTAGACCTTCCATGCATCCGAGCCCGACTCGCGACCACCGCCGGTTTCCTTCTCGCCACCGAACGCGCCGCCGATTTCCGCACCGGACGTGCCGATGTTGACGTTGGCGATGCCGCAGTCTGAACCGGCTGCCGACAGATACTGCTCGGCCGACTTCAGGTTCTGCGTGAAGATGGCCGAGGACAGGCCCTGCGGCACGGCGTTCTGCAGATCGATGGCTTCGTCCAGCGTCTTGAACGGCATGACGTAGAGGATCGGCGCGAAGGTTTCCGTCTGCACCACCTCGTCGCTGTTCTTCACGCCGCTGACGATGGTCGGCAGCACGAAGTGGCCCTTGCGGTCGGTGAGCGCGGCGCCGCCGGTCAGCACCTTGCCGCCGGTGGCCTTGGCCTTTTCCACGGCAGCGAGGTAGGCCTTCACGGCTTCGGCGCTGTTGAGCGGGCCCATCAGGGTGGTGGCGAGCGTCGGATCGCCGATCTTGCCTTCCACCTGCTTGTACGCGGCCACCAGCTTGTCGGTGACATCGCCGATGATCGACTCGTGCACGAACAGGCGGCGCGTGGTGGTGCAGCGCTGGCCGGCCGTGCCGACGGCGCCGAACACGATGGCGGGAATGGCGAGCTTGAGGTCGGCGGTTTCGTCAACCACGATAGCGTTGTTGCCGCCCAGTTCCAGCAGCGAACGGCCCATGCGCTTGGCAACGCGCTCGCCCACGTGGCGGCCCACCTTGGTGGAACCGGTGAAGCTGATCAGCGGGATGCGGTGATCGTCCACGAAGGCCTGCGAAAGATCGGTGCCAGCGTCGTTGAACAGGAAGAAGATGTCCGGGAAGCCGGCTTCCTTCAGCGCCTCGTTGCAGATCTTCATGGTCGCGATGGCCGAGAGCGGCGTCTTCGGCGACGGCTTCCAGATGCAGATGTCACCGCAGATGGCGGCAAGGAACGCATTCCACGCCCACACGGCCACGGGGAAGTTGAACGCGCTGATGATGCCGACCAGGCCCAGCGGCTGGTACTGCTCGTACATGCGGTGACCCGGGCGCTCCGAGTGCATGGTGTAGCCGTAGAGCATGCGGCTCTGGCCGACCGCGAAGTCGGCGATGTCGATCATCTCCTGCACTTCGCCGTCGCCTTCGGGCTTGATCTTGCCCATTTCCAGCGCGACCAGCGAACCCAGCGCGTCCTTGTGCTTGCGCAGCGCTTCGCCGCACAGGCGAACCGCTTCACCGCGACGCGGCGCAGGCGTCGTGCGCCACACCTTGAAGGCTTCCTGCGCGCGCTTGACGATCACGTCGTAGTCGGCCGCGCTCGATGCGTGCACCGAAGCAATCACCTCGCCCGTGGCGGGATTGACCGGGTTCAACGTGCCGGCGTCGGTGGTCTTCGACCACTCGCCCTGACCCAGGTAAGAACCCGACTGCGTGTTGCCAAGACCAAGGGCGGTGAGGATTTCGTGGGACATGCTTCACTCCGGACCGTGGCGCGGGGAGGCGCCGGGAAGAAAACGCCCATTCTAGCAGGGGGCCCGGACCGGGTTCGCGCCGGGGGCGATCCGTGCCAAAATTCGGCCTGTTGCCCCCGTAGCTCAGCTGGATAGAGCGTCCCCCTCCTAAGGGGAAGGTCGTACGTTCGAATCGTATCGGGGGCACCAATGCGCATACGTACGGAGGGCTGGCAGCGATGCCGGCCCTTTTTTATGCCAGGGCGGCCAGCCGGAGCATCCACGGAGCGCGGCGCAGGGCCGCGCCGCGAGAGCGCGACGTGCATACAGGCGACAAGACACGAAGGATGCCGAGCCGGGGCAGGGGCACCGTTGGGATCGTCTCAGGGCGGGGTGGGAGCGGTAACAACGCGATGCGTCGTGAACAGCCCGGCGCGCAGTGCGCTTTGTCAGTCGGACGACTCGCCGTCGTCGATATCGGCGCGGAAGACGCGGCGTATGCGGGAACACAATTGCCGGATGTCGTCAGCGGAATGCATGGTGTCGCGGTCGAGCAGTGGAACGTCGGAGCCGGAGAGCTTGCGGAGTTCTGCCTGGGACAGGGCCAAAAGGCCATGTGCCGATTGCAGCAGGTCCTTCAACAATTCGTCCTGATGATGTTTTCGGGGACTTCGCGAGAGTTCGTCGAGTCCCTGCTCCAGATCTTCCACCCAAGCCAACAACACACGTTCGGTCGAAAAAGCCATCACTACACTCATGCAGCAGCCCATGTTGGTGCGCACGTCCCTATGCGGGTGAAATCACCCCATGTCACTCCTCGTCATCGCCATGACGCTTTAGGTCAGCTTCTGGCGAAAATCCCCCGGTCCAGCACCTCAGCCTGCACGTGTCCGGCAACCGCGTCATGGTCCACCGCCTCGCCGCTGAGTTCTTCCTGGGGCAATACAGTGCCATAGATATGGGCGCGCCATGCAACCCGGTTGGCCAATTGATCAACTTCGCAAATCACTTGAAGTTCGTGGTCTGTCTCGTCCACGACACTGAAATTCATGTTCATCGGTGAGCGCCCCTGACGCTCGCACAACGGTCATGCGGTGGGTGATTGGGGAAAGCCTGCGTGCGAACCCCATCGAGTCATTCTTCTGCGGGGCTGCCACGCAGCTTCAGGGAAAGGCAATCAAGGAACGTGCCATGAGCAGGGCCGTCCGCTTTTCCGGCATCCACATGTGCCGCCGTACCACACCGGCTAGGCTGTGGGCGACATCAACAGCTACGGGCTGGGGACATCATGACGCGAGCGCTCACATGGCCGGCAGCGGCACGCTGGATGGTTGGTCTGCTGCTGGTGCTGGCACTGCGGCCGGTGCATGCCGAGGAACTCAAGCAGGCCGACTACGACGGCACCCTGGGCACGCAACGCATTGGCCTGGTGCTGACCATGTCCGGTCAACAGGTGGCGCCCAGTCGCTACTACTACCTGCGACACCTGGTGGACATCCCCCTCGAAGGCGAACTTCGCAACGGCAGCTTCAGCCTGCATGAGAAGGGCGCCACGATGACCCTGCATTTCGTCGGCAACGGCAGCGAGCACGGCCAGCCGCTGGACTTCAACAACAGCATTGGCCTGGAAGGCGAGTGGAGCGACGGCAAACAAAGCCTGCCGGTGAAGCTGCGCGGCGGCGGGCTCTTTACGGCAACGCCGACGGGGCACTGGTATCAATCCATCACCGACGAGACGGACGACGTGTTCGAAGCACGCACCCAGGGCTTTCGTGCCGCGGTGATGAAGGGAGACAGCAACGCGGCAGCGCGTTTTGTGAATTTCCCCCTGCGGGTCAATCATGGGCCGGGAAAGCACGAAGAAGTACGCGATGCCCGCCAGCTGGCAACGCAATGGAAGCGGCTTTTCACGCCGGCCTACGTGACACGCATAGCCGACGCCTCGCCCCACAGCATGGCCATGGTGCAGGGCTACGCCATGTTGGGCGATGGGTTGGTGTTCTTCAGCGACAAAGGTGCCGAGGTGCTCAACGTACCCTGAGGGAAGGAATCATCAGGCGTGCCAGGGGAGCAGGCGCCGCCGTCGCTCAAGCCAGTATGCCGTGCTCGCGCGCGTAGGCGTACACGTCCAGGTCGTTCTTCAGTCCCAGCTTGTTCATGGCATCCATTTTCTGGCGGCGGACGGTTTTCACGCTGCGGTTGAGCTGCCCGGCGATCTCGGTGACGGTGAACCCCGAGGCATACAGGCGAAGCACCTCCGCCTCTCGCTTGGACAGCGCGGGATGGTTGTCCCCGTCGCTGCCTGCACCGCCGTCGTCGAGAACACGGGAGATGCCGGAGCTGAGAAACGTGCGTCCGTGCGACACGGCCTGCACGGCAAGCGTCAGTTCGGAAAGCGCATCGGTCTTGCTGACCAGTCCTCGCGCGCCGGCTTTCTGAATGGCCTTCAGCACGCCACCGTTGTTCACCATGGTGAGTACGATGAAAGACAGCTTGGGCTGGCGCCGACGGATCAGGCCAAGCATCTGCAAGCCATCGGCAACCTGGCCGCCTGGCATGCTGAAGTCGGTAATCAACAAATCAGCAGGATGCTTGTCGATGGCATTCAACAGATCCACGGGTGAGCCGACATCCGCGATGACCTTGGACGCTGTACTGCTTTCCAGCAGCGCACGCACGCCGCTGCGGAAGATGGGGTGATCATCAGCAAGAATGATGCGAAGCGTCACAAAGTTTCCGTCCTGAATGTTCGTGTGGCTAACTAGGTTAGCGACTCACTCGGTAGACGCTTGCAGGACAATTCTTACGGAGCGTTCGCAGTCTTCAGGCAACGCTAAGCATCGCTGTCGCGCTGCAGGGAAAGCGGTAGGACTTTGCTTCTTTGCTGTCAGGATGAAAGGCGTTTTCTGCGCCAAAAACATCGACATTTCAGACGGCTCTTGTTGCTATTTTACGTCTAGTGATGGCGTGCCTGTCTTGCGCAAATTTACTTAACCCATCACGGATGCCATGGCCCGGCACTCGCTGGTTCACGGGCTTTCGACAATTTCTCGGCTCTAATCAAAACAGGAAGGCATTTGCGCTGTAGGCGGCGGGGGTTTTGGTGCGACCCAGGCCTGAAGGAAGGATTCCCGGTCAGCGCATCCGAAACGTTTTGGGGCTAGCCATCGTGACCCCCGCGTATTGCGCGGCGGCTTTTGGCGCGTGTGTTTTCCGCAACCTATGGCACCCATCGGCGTTCGAACAGGAGTGTTCACATGCGGCTATGGCTTTGCCCCCGGATACCGCGTGCGCACCAGGTGCGCATACTTCGTTCCGTACTGATAAGCAGCTGTGCGCTGGCACTTGCACCGCAAGCCTTCGCGCAGTCGAACGACGATCTGAAAGCGCAGATTTCGCAGATGCGCCAGCAGATGGATGCGCAACAGCAAGTGATGCAACAGATGCAGCAACGCCTTCAGCAACTGGAGGCGAAGGAAGCAGCGCAGGAGAAATCGGCGCCGGCTGCCACCGCCGCCACAACGGCCCCCGTGACACAGCCCGTTTCCTCGACGCCCATCGTGTCGTCGGCGACGGCACCGGAGCCTTCCAGGCCTGCGCCTTACCGTCCCCCTTCGGCGCCAGCGGGCGTTGCCGAGCCGTTGCCCGAGGGCTTCGTGCGACTGGGTGATACCGGCAACCTGTTGAAGCTGGATCTGGTGGCGCAGCTGGATACCATGATCGACAACAAATACATGGGTTCGGCCGACCTGTTCGTTCCCTCGTCGATTCCCGTCAAGGGCCAGCCGTTCTATGACAGCGGATGGCGCACCAACCTGAGTGCGCGGCAAAGCATCTTCCGCATGGATTTCCGTCGCGATACCGACTACGGCACGCTGAAGGTGGTCTACAAGAACAACTTCTTCGGCAGCGGCTCCGGCGACATGCCGTACAACCTCCAGTTCTTCTACGGCGAACTGGACAACGAGCACTACACACTGCTCGCCGGCTACAACATTTCTGCGTTCACCGATATCGACGTGTTCCCCAACACGCTCGACTACGAAGGCCCGAACTCCTTCAACTTCAAGTACGGCCCGCAGATCCGCTTCTCTCCCGTGCTGTGGAAGACGGGCGACGGCACGCTCACCTTGCCTTTGTCGATGGAAAAGCCGAACGCCGACATCACTGCCATCGGCAACTACACGCCGTATTCGCGCCTGGCGGATTTCACCGCCGGGCTTCGGTATGAAACGCCCGACTGGCATATCCAGTGGTCCAACCTGTTCCGCGACCTGGGCATGCAGGATTCCGAAACCGGCAACGCGCAGCGCACCACGGCGTTCGCCACCCAGCTCACCGGCAGCACCAAGGTATTCGAGCGCGACAGCGCGCAAGGCTGGTTCAGCAGCGGCCACGGCTACGCGAATTTCCTGCAGGACATCTCGGGCCTTGGCCTCGATGCGGCCTTCACCAGCGCCGGCGTGCTGCGCGCCATTCGCGCGCGCGGTTGGGGCGTGGGCTATACGCACGGCTGGACCGATGACCTGAGTTCCAGCGCCTCCTACGGCTATCTGCGCATCAGTCCGTCGGCCGACATGCAAATCGATCGCGACCTGCCCAAGAGCACCAAGTTTGCCTCGCTCAACCTTGCGTGGCAGTTCAGTCAACGCGCCATGCTCGGCATTGAATACCTGTGGGGCCAGAACATTTCGCTGGTGGATCTGCGAGGGCAGGGGCAGCGCGTGCAAACCACCTTGCGCTATGACCTCAATCCCTGACGTGCGCCGCGCATGAACTCTCCGACCGCCCCGCGTGGTCCACGACATCCACGCGGGAGGTGACATGTCAGCGCAACCGGTGAAGAAGATGGGCCTGCTCGCCGCCTCGTCCCTGGTGGTGGCGAACATGGTGGGCACCGGCTTGTTCCTGCTGCCTTCGAGCATGGCTGGCGTGGGCAGCATTTCCATCCTCGGCTGGATTGCCGCCGCCATCGGCGCCAGTGCGCTGGGCCTGGTGTTTGCCCACCTTGGCATGGTCGAGCCGCAGGCGGGTGGACCATACGCGTACGCGCGCGATCACCTTGGGCCGTTTGCCGCCTTCCAGACCAACTTTCTTTACTGGGGCGCCAACGTCATCGGCCACGTGGCCAGTGCGGTATCGGGTACGGGTTATCTCGCCGTGTTCCTGCCCGTGCTGAAAAGCCCGTGGTTCGCCAATGTGTGCACGGCCGCGATCATCTGGCTTTTCATCTGGCTCAATACGCGCGGCGCGAACGTGGTTGGCCCCTTCACCACGGTGAGCACCATTGCCGGCATCCTGCCCATTGCTTTCGTCGGCATTCTTGGCTGGTTCTGGTTTCGCAGCGATGTGTTCCAGGCCGGCTGGAATCCGGAGGCATTGTCGGTGCCCACGGCCATCAATCGAAGCGCATCCATCGCGCTGTGGGCCTTCCTGGGCGTGGAAAGTGCGGCGGTGTCGGCAGGCGTCATCGACAATCCCAAGCGTAACGTGCCGCTCGCCACGGTGATTGGACTGATCGTCTCCACGGTGATCTACATCGCCTGCTGTACGGTGATGATGGGCTTGTTGCCCAACGCGGAGTTGCGTGTTTCCGGCGCGCCCTTTGCCGATGCGGCACGCGTGATGCTGGGTAACTGGGCCGCTGTGGCGATTTCGCTGGCGGCTATCTTGAAAGCAGCAGGTGCGCTGGTGGGCTGGATACTCATCGTCGCGCAGTCGTCCCAGGCCGCGGCGCAGGACGGCATGTTCGCCACCAGCTTCGCCGTCACCAATGAACACGGCATGCCGGTACGCAACCTGGTGATCACCGGCGTGCTGATGACGCTGATGCTTGTGTTCACCACGTCGCCGGACATCGCCACGCAATTCGCCACCATCACCAACGCCACCGTGGTGCTGATGGCGTTGCCGTATATCTATTCCGTGGTGGCCATGTGGCGGCTCAACCGCACACTGGAACTTACGCCGGCGATGCGTCGGTTCCTTATCGTGGTTGGCCTGCTGGCGTGTGTGTATTGCGTCGGCGTGGTGCTGGGGCAATCCGCCGAGCTCAACCGGAAGGCGCTCGTGGTGCTGCTGATTTCCACGCCCCTGTTCGCGCTGGTGAGGTTGCCGGGTTTTGCGGGAAAGGCGGGGCGTCCGCGTGGTCCGTCGGATACCTGAATTCACCCCGTTAACGCCCGCGAGTGCCGCGGGATGCTTCCGGTTTGGGTGCTGCGCTGGCAAGCGCAGGTCACCGCTGCCTGAATCAGCGGGCTGCCGGCGCCTTCACATGGCCCGGGCTCATAATTCCGGCGCGGTGCAGTGGCCGCACGAGAGGAAAACGAAGGGCTGACCATGGCGCGGACCCTGCTGGCCTTGCTGGTACCCGAAGCCGAGCCCATTGTCGGCAGCTTCCGCGATCAGTACGACCCTTCCGCGCGTCGCGGCCTGGGCGCCCACATCACCCTCATCTATCCCTTCATCGACAGCGAGCTGCTTACGCAAGGCGTGCTACAGCGAGTGCGCGACACCGTGGCCGATCTTCCGGCCCCCATGTTCCGCCTCGCCAGCGTGGACACGTTCCCCTCCGTTGTCTGGCTCGCGCCCGAACCGGCCAAACCCATCGTGCAGATCGCGAATGCCCTGGAGCGCGCCTTTCCCGATCATCCCAAAGGCGGCGGTGCCTTTCCCGACTACGTACCGCATCTATCCGTGGCGCGTCAGTTGAAAGACAAGGCGGCGGTGATCAACGAACTGCAAGCGCGCCTGGCCGCTCACGGCCCCATCTACGGCTGGTGCGAATCGATGGCGTTGCTGGTCAGTGACAACCGGCGGTGGCGGCAGATGGCGGAATATCCGTTTCTGCATTGATGCAGGCGAAAGGGGCGGGCACATCGTGTGGTCGCCGCCGAATGCGTGACTTGGGAAACCATTGTTGAGTGCGCGTTGTTGAAGCGTGGGCATGTGCGCGTTTCATTCGCGTACGTTAAATGCCGCGCTGCCAGGTGTGGCGTGCCGGATCACGTCCGTCACGCCACAGGGGCGATCAACAGGCGCGCGATGCGCTCACGTCGGCGAGTGGCCGACCATTCCCGGTTTGCACGGCATGGCTCGCGCGGCGTGCGCGGGGCCGTAATGACGGCGTGTGCCCGCGAGTCGCCGCCCGTCCCTGTGCGCGATTCGCGTCATCGCGCGCAGAGTCACACCTCGGTCCCGGTGGGCGAGGTGGTTGTCACCTAGGCGGTTCGTAAGCACGGTGCACGCAACGCTGCGCGTGGGCTGCGCCGTGTAGGGAATTGTCGTGAGATGGCCGTCTAGTGCAAAAGACGGGCGTGCATGTGCCTTATGATCCGGCGTAGCCATGATCAACTCCTGTGAAGTTGGTTTGGTCAGCGGGTTGCAGGTGGTCGTACACCTGCAGCCCGCGCTACTCACGACACTACTGCCGTGGCCACCCGCAAAACCCCGTCCGAAGACACCCGCGAGCAGCCTGCACAAACTAGCAAGGTTGGCCAAGCATTGCGGGTGCCGTTTGTAGGCGCTGCGCTGCGATGGTGCGTCAGGGTTTGTCGTTCAACTCAGTCGGCACGTGAGTTTCATTGCGCAGCGAATCTCGGCTGGCTCCATGCCCACGTGATTGCAAACAGTGGTCGTATCCATCGCTCTGGACGCACGGCGGGTGAATGCAGGCGGGCGAATCTCCGTGCACCCGGGTGCGGCGATTCAGACGCCACCACCGCCATAGAAAAACCATCCAAGCAGTACAAGGATCTGCACACCGGAGGCGAGCACGATCAAGGCGGTGGGAAGCCGCTTGGACAGCAGAACAAGAAGTCCGCTGCCCAGCGTCATAGCCACAGGCACCACGACATAAAACTTCATCTGCCCAGAATCGGGATAACCCGGTACGTGCTGCGAGACCACCGAGCCATACAAAACGAGCCCCAAAAGAGAGCAGAGCAGCCAAATGATCGCCATGCACGCGCTGAGAATTTGTGAGCTCGTCACAGGGGCACTGCGCACCGTTCGCATTGTCAAAACCCTGCAGGTGATAGGTCGCGAAAAGGCTTATTTGGTGCGGATCGCAAGGACATCCTGTCGAAATACCCCCAAATCTACCCCCGGTACCTCGTTCCTTGACGAGCCCAGCAAGTGTCAGGCGGGGATGAGTCAGTGTCCTCAGAAGCCATTTCCGCCATACGTGACATCGGTAGCAGATGAATCGCCTATCGGATGGCCCATCAACCCCAATCAAGTAGTCCCGAGAACACTTGGGTTGCAGACGATGATCTCCACCTGCTCCTGCTCAGCACCCACATAGTCCAAGTAATGCACATGATCGAAGTGGTCTTCTTTGCGCATCGCGTCAGCTTGGGCGATAAGAAAGTCTGCGATTGAGCGTAGCTCATCCGGTGACGCGACGATGCTGACTTCTCTCATTTCGTTCAGAACTTCTGCGTGCTCAATCGTTCGTCCATAGATCTTCATAAGTCCCCAAAAAAGGTGGCTCGGGCTTGCTCCGCAACGAGGTCGCAGTCATTCCCCCAAGTATCAGCCATGTATTGCCCGAGCTCGGCGAGCTCACCGTTCCGTGGGCCTTTCTCCCTCAGGGTGCCGAACAAAGCGCCGAGTTGCGTGAATATTCGCGAGGTGGTGTCGATCCATCCCTCAAGGTTCCGCAGCTCCAGCAGGGCGCGCTCATTGATGGACGAACCGGCGGTGCTAATTGCGTTTTGTGTCGTCATGGTCAATCTCCCCATTCCTGTTGGACGGGCCACCCATCGTTGCGATAAGGGTGGCGGACGTGCAGGGTTGGCGAACCGGTGACATAGGAAACCGGCCAGCCCGAAGGCTGCCCCGCACGCCCGCCATAGAAAGCGGGCATGCCGTGCAACGGGCACAAAAAAAGCGCCATGGGCGCCGTTGCGCCTATATCAATTCAGGTCGCCAAACCTGGTCGCCGAATTGGCGGCGACGGCAGCACCATGCGCCTAGGATGCCCACAAGTCAATAGTCTTGCTGGGCGATATCGTAGGTTCCGACGCATCGACATCATTGCTGATGGATATGGTCGGCTGACAACTCATGGAGAGCATTTATGTCGATATCGACACCCCCCAAGGTATTCGTAAGCCACGCCAGCGAGGACAAGGATCGATTCGTTCTACCGTTCGCTGCGGCCCTTCGGGGAAAGGGAATTGATGCCTGGGTGGATAGATGGGAAATGCTTCCGGGCGATAGCCTGGTCGACAAAATCTTTGAGGAGGGTTTGAAAGAAGCGGCCGCAGTGATCATTGTTCTGTCGAAGATTAGCGTCGTTAAACCGTGGGTTCGAGAAGAACTCAACGCCGCAGTGGTCGATAGAATCGGTCGAGGAACGAAGTTGATTCCGGTCGTTTTGGACGATTGCGAGGTGCCTCAGGCGCTCAAGTCCCTCGTCTGGGAGCCGGTCAAGGATCCCGCGAACTTTAATGAAAGTCTGGCTCGAGTGGTGGATTCCGTTTTCGGTCACACCCGGAAGCCCGCACTTGGGCCTGTGCCCGCATATGTGAATGAGCACCCTGCGTACCCGTCAATTCGAGGACTAACCAGCGCTGATGCCGCTGTGCTTTATATGTTATTCGAGCATTTTGTTCGCGATCACTTTGGCAATTACCAGGAGCCCGGCGCCTTAAACACCCTTGCTTCGGGTCAGGGGATTGAATCTTCTGTAGCGCAGGAGAGCTTGGAGGTACTGGCGAATCAGCACTTGGTCGAGATTCTTCGTCATCTAGGGCCAGGGCCTTATCCGTCACGGATTACGGAGCTCGGTGTCTCGAAAGTCCTGGGCCCAAAGGAGGGGGCACTAGTTCGTGAGGTTGCTTTGGCAATACAGAACAACGGGCTTCATACCGGTGCTGACATTGCAGCGTCTATTGGTCTCGATCGGGCGCTGGTAGAGCACGCGATTAAAAAGCTCCAGGGTGCTGGGCACATCAATGTTTCGCGCGGCTTGGGGGGAGAAACAGTGATCTTCCAGGTAAACGCAACTTTAAAGCGCTCATTGGGCTGAGATGTAGCTATGACCATTGACGATAACGCCGTTGCCGTACTGGCAGCATTGGTGGCTGGAGATCGTTGGCTCAACGCTGATGCGTGCGCGGTGTATCTCGGCATGGTCATGCCCAAGGGGGATCCCAATCGCCGCGGCTTCCTGGAGCGTGTTGCTTGCCGCCCGAACCAAACCCGGTGACGCGCTCGTGGAAGAGGTCCGAGGTGAACGAGTGGGCGATGAATCAGCGAAAGCATCGCAGGTGAACGGAGCTGGCTCTTGGTAGTGTTCGAAACTGTAGGGGTATTGGAGAGAAGCGGAATGGAGTTGTTGTCGTCCAAGCTGGAACGAGCGGATCGGCTAGTAGAGATCGCGAGTCGTGCGGGCTATGCCCTGTGGCAGCTCCAGACCCTTGAGGGCGCCTTGGCGCAATACTTCGTGTTAGTAGCGCAAGCTACCAAGGGCATGGGCGAAGAAGCTGGGAACGCGCTCTTCGAGAAGGCGAACTCGGGAACGTTCGGCGCTACCATCACAAAGTTGCGTAAGTCCGGCAAATTATCGCCTGGGCTTGAGGGCCGTTTTCAAACGCTTCTGACCGAAAGAAATTGGCTCGTCCACAGGTCCAGAACGACCAGCGGGCATGCGATCAAGAGCGATGGAGCGTTTCACGAACTTCTTGACCGCCTTGATCGTATCGCTGATGAGACTTCGCTGCTTCTGCGAGAGATTGGCAAGCTAGCAGAGATCTTTGTCCTGTCCAGCGGAGTACCAAAAGCAACGATAGATCAACTCGCGGAAGAGCTCGTGGAGAAATGGGTTGGAGGAAATTGAATGGCGATAGCTATTCCCGGTTCGGGCTACAGCGACTACCTGGTGTTCATCGATGAGAGCGGGGACCACGGACTTAAGAGCATCGATGCTAACTACCCAGTATTCGTTCTCTGCGCGGCGCTTTTTAATAGGCGAGAGTATGTCGAAGCGATTTGCCCCGCCTTAAACGCTCTGAAGATGGACTTCTGGGGGCATGATGAGGTCATCTTGCACGAGCACGACATTCGCAAACCGAAGAATCAATTTGCTTTCCTTCAGGATGCCGCGAACCGCAATGCGTTCCAGGAAAGGCTTTCAGCATTTTTGGCACAAGCAAAGTTCAAGCTTGTTTTCAGCGTTATCCATAAGGACCGCTATGTGGAGCGTTACCAGCTACCACGTAACCCCTACGACGTTGCCATGAGCTTCGTACTGGAACGTGTTTTCCTGGATCTGCACTCGAAAGGGCAGACCCACAAGCGCACCAAAGTCATTGTTGAGTGCCGCGGTGCGAATGAAGACGCCCAGCTAGGGGAGGCGTTTGCAAGAATCGTCGGGGGTGAGAATGCTTGCGGGCGTCCTCTGCCGTTCGACCTACTTATGATTCCAAAGCTGTCAAATTCGATTGGTCTGCAGATCGCGGATCTCTGTGCCCGCCCTATGGGCATCAGATCGATTCGCCCGAATCAGGCCAATCGAGCATACGAGATCATTGCTGGAAAGATTCGGCGGGATCAACAGGGTAGGGCAGAGGGATGGGGTGTAAAATTGTCCCCATAAAAGCGAAAGGCCCCAAACCGAAGTTTGAGGCCTAGCGCCGACCGGAAATTTCCAGTCCGACTTGACACTACTGTAAACCAGCATCAGCGCTTTTTCCACTGCCATGGAAGGGTCCGTTTAGCCCTCGCGCCTAGATGCTCATTCCGGCTCGTCCACCTGCTCAAGGCGGAGGAACCCTTCCTCATCCTCGCCAAGGCTCCGCAAGCGATTCCGGCGGCCACAAACGCGGCACATGAAGTGCAGGCCGAAGCTATCTATGGTCGCCTCGGCGCCTCCCGTGAAATCAGGGAACTCGGTATGGCAGCGGATGCAGATCCACATGCCATCGATTCTAGCGCCGCACAGCGTCAGGGATGCGGCGTGATGTCAGTCTCGCTTTTTGTCGGCGAGCAGTTCGCCGATCTTTGCAAGCCCATTGTCGGTGTGGAAGAGGCAATCCACCATAGCTTTGCGCAGGATGGGCTCGATAGTCACCCCGTCTTCGCCAGCAAGCACATTCCACGCGAAATCGAGCGATTCGATATTTGCGTGGACGTCGATGGCTCGCGCCACCGCAAGGAGAGTTTCGTGCGCCGCACCGTCGAGAAGGTGCAAGCGGTCGTAGACCGGCGCCCACTCCTCAACGAATGGAAACGAGTCCCAAAGCTCGCGTTTGGCAGAGGTTCCGTCTGGTGTCTTCATCTCAAGGAACAAGGGGGCGCCATGACCTTCAGGCCACTGCTTCAGAATCCACCGCAGTCTGTTTGCCATGCGGGTGAGGATTGGTCTGACAACCAGCGCCATTCCCATTGCAGTGTCTCGCGCCTGGTGCTGACGAGTGCGCTCGCCTCGTTTGTAAAGAGCGACGGGCACGCCAATGGCTACCACCAGGCCGATTTTCGAACCGATGAACTGGCACCATGCTGCCGTTGCCTGGCTCTCCGCGGCCAACAGCGCGGCCTGCTGAGGATCGATCCCCATGCGTGAACTCCCCCTTCTCCTGAATGGCCCCATGGTAGCGGGATCGTTAGCCGCGGCGGACCCTCGCTCGCACACGGTCGAGCGCCGCGTGCTTCTCGGCCTTCCGCGCTTTCACAGCGCGAACAATCGCAGCGATGCCGGCGATGGCCAGCACCGCAGCAGCCGCCAGCACGAACACCAGGTTGGCGTCATCCATCCATTCCGGTCGCGGCCTGTAGGGCCGCGCCAGAGCCGTGAGAGCCATCGTCATGCGTCTGCGCCCCATCCTTTTCAGTGCGCCTATGATTCGCGCCATCCTCGAAGGGCGCAAGACAGGGGTGCCTCATGGCAGGCATTGGAGACTACCTCTCGTGGGTTCTCTTGCTCGTGCTTGCATCGTAGGCTAAATAAAAAAGCCTCGCCGGAGCGAGGCTTTTCTATGGCCGATGTGATTTAGTTATCCGCGCGGATGCACCGCCGCAAAGACCTTGGGAACAACGCACCCAGGGCTGCCTGCAATACAGGTTGCCGAGCCCTTGATCATGAAGTCCCTATAGGTTCCAGCCCCAATTTCAGCCACCGAGTCGCTTCGGCACATGACCCCATCTTGGCCTTCGTCAGCGCAGAACGCCGGCTCGGGTCCGTTGGAGCCTTGAAATTGGAAGATAACAATCTGAGTTGGCGATGGGTTGCCTGCCCGCGTCGCTCCGTCAGTATTTGCGGGCGGTGCCTGCAGTGAGCCTGGCGGAGATGATCCTTCAGGGGCCGCAAGGTTTCCGCCAATAGGCCACAAACTTCCCGTTGCACCCGCGAGCTTGCCGTTGTCGCGGGTCGCTTCGATGATCAGTTGCCCTTGATCGTCCCAAGCTTTTTGCGTCCCAGTCGGAATGCCGCTAACAAAGGTCGTTTCAAACTTGGCGATGCCTCGATGGTCGAATGACCAACCGAACTTTCCAGTCATCGTACCGAGTAGCACACCTGCATCCCAGTCGAATTTACGGAAACCGGTTTCGAGTGGATCAAGGGGTGATCTCCTCGTTGACAGTGGATTGAACTCGATCATCAGCACTTTGGCTTTGGTCCAGTCAAACTGAAACGCATTGACATAACCATCGACCTGCCAACCACATCGATCAGTACATTCGATCTGGTCGCTTTCGACTAGTTGTCCCTTTTCGTCGCGTACTTCGACCGTGGCGGATTTGAGAAGACCGCGCGACCAGACGCGCTTCCAATCAGCGTTGTTGTCAACATAGTGCTGGTTGCCGTCTGCGATACCGTCCACGAAATTTTGTTCATCATGCAGCTGGCCATCCGGTGAAAACTCCTTGCGGACTCCGTTCAGCAGTCCGTTCTTCAGAGTCATCGTCACGCGCCCATTGTTGCTCGCCGCCTCCTGATGGCCCGTGGGTTTGCCATTGGACCAGTTGAAGTCTTTGAGAACTACTTTCCCTGTCGTGTCCCATTCCTTTTCAGCGCCATCTTGCACGCCGTTCGACCAAGTCAGCTCATGAATCAATGCACCAGAGTCGTCATAGATCCGCTCGTGACCATCTTTCTTTCCATCTTTCCAAGAAGCCTCATAAGTTGTCTTCCCTGAAAGATTCCAACGAGTTTCAGACCCGTCCTTTTTCTCATTGGAAAAATGGGTCTCTGTTACTTTCCTTCCATCATTGGAAAAGCATTCTGCTTTACCGTCGATCACGCCCTTTTTGTACGAGATGTTGCATTCGCCAACTTGAAACGTGTCGTAGAGGCTGATCTTGGAATGTGTAACAGTGCCGGTGAATGGTTCGGAATCGTGGAGTTTGTACACAAGTCCCTGCACAGTTTCCGTTTGTCGCTGATCCACCTCTTCTCCGCCGCAAGCAGTCAGCGCCAAGCACGCCGCAAGCGCAGCGATACGATAGTCTTTCATTGTTTCCCCTATCCCTGTTGTGTGAAACGCGTCACAGTCTAACCTCCGCCTAGGAGGCTCCTGCAAGCCCTGCTGGAGTTATCGGCCCGCTTGCCGAAATTATTAGATGGCACTCGGTGAACCCGTTTGTCCAGCACCCGGCCTAAGTCCGTTTGATATGCGGAGTTTTCAGACGTCGGATTGTGGGGGCAATTTGAGTGGCAGAAGATCCGACAGGAGAAATGGATGGCCACTGCTATCGGGGCAATGTCTTTCAGGACACTTTTTGTTTGATTGCTACAACCTTGCCACCAGCTCTTAGGCCATCAAGGTAGTCCGCCCAAGCCTGCATCATGCGCTTCCTCTCATCGAGGTACTGCGCGGCATGCGTGTATGCCCCGCGGACTTTGTTGGACTCTGCGTGAGCTAGCTGACGCTCGATGGCATCAGCATTCCAACCCATCTCGTTCAAGCGTGTGGCGGCCATGCTTCGGAAGCCGTGACCAGACATCTCGTCGCTGGCGTAGCCCAAGCGGCGAAGGGCCGCATTGATGGTGTTCTCCGACATCGGGCGGCTGGCGGTGCGGACACCAGGGAAGACGAAGTGGCCGTGTCCTGTCAGCTTGTGTAGCTCACGCAGGACATCGACGGCTTGGCTTGATAGCGGCACTAGGTGTGCTGCCTTCATCTTCATGCGTGGGCCAGGGATGCGCCAGATCGCATTGTCGAGGTCGAGCTCAACCCACTCTGCCTTCCTCAGCTCACCAGGTCGCACGAAGACGAGTGGAGCGAGTTTGAGCGCGGCCAAGGTGACGTACTGTCTGGTAAAGCCCTCAATGGCGCGCAGGAGCTCGCCGATCTTCTTGGGGTCGGTAATGGTGGCCCGGTGAGTCGGCTTGGGCGTGGTGAACAGCCCACGCAGGCTGGCGGTGATGTCGCTGTGTGCGCGTCCTTCGAGCACGGCCCAGCGGAAGACCTGGCCGGCGTTGATCTTCACACGGCTTGCCGTTTCACGCTTGCCGGCGTCCTCAGCCTTCTTGAGGACATCGCGTAGCTCGAGTGCCGTGATCTCCGTGATGGGGCGCCGGCCGATGTGAGGGAAGAGGTACGATTCCAAGCGCCAACGATCCTTCGCTGCAGTCGTCTCTGCCGTGTCCCCCTTGGTTTCACGTGCTGCCATCCAGTCGCGCGCAACGCGCTCGAACGTCTCTGCAGCGACAGCTTCAGCCTGGACCTTGGCGGCCTTCTCAGTCTTCCGGAGCGCTCCTGGATCCTGACCCAGAGCTAGTAGTCTGCGCGCGTCTTCGCAACGCTGGCGGGCATCGAGCAGAGACACCGCGGGGTAGGGGCCTAGCGCGAGTAGCTTTTCCTTGCCGGCAACTCGGTACTTCCATCGCCATAGCTTCGAGCCAATTGGATTGACGAGCAGATAGAGGCCATTGCCCGTGGCGATCTTGTAGGGCTTGTCTTGGGCCTTTGCTTTGCGCAGGGCGACGTCTGTGATCGTCGGCATCTGGGGGTATCCGGGATTCAGTCATGGGGCATATACCCCCGCTACCCCCAGATATACCCCCCAGAAGGGGTGAGATTCCAAGACACGGTATGGGACAAGATGGAACAATCAGGCATAAAAAACCCGCATATCTGCGGGCTTTTCCTTAGTTCCTTGGACTGTATGGGACGTCCTGAAACTTCTACTTGGTACCGGTGATAGGACTCGAACCTACACTCTATCGCTAGAAGCGGATTTTGAGTCCGCCGCGTCTACCATTCCGCCACACCGGCATTGCAGCGGGACATTATGCCGGGTTCAGTGGACCGGGTCGAGCCCCAATTGACGGTCGGAGCGCTGGTACTGGTTGTGGCCCACGGGCTGGAACACGGCGCAGTGGGTCATGGCGCCGGAGTAGATGTGCAGGCTCACGGCTACGGCGTCATCGCTGGGGTTGCGGATGGTGTGGTATTCGTGGGGCGGGATCAGGCTGCCGGCGGAGCCGGGGCCGGCCTGGATGGAGCCCACGGGCTGGAAGCAATAGTTGCCGTCTTCGTCGGCCAGGCGCTCGTACTGGACCACTTCCAGCGCGCCGCTCCACACGCCTTCCACGCACCACATGCCGCAATGGTCGTGAATGGGGGTGCCCTGGCCGGGGCCCCAGGTCATGGCGACCACGGCGTAACCGTGTTCCTCGCTGCGGTACAGCTCGCGGCGGGCGTAGCGGCCTTCGGCGGTTTCGAACACGCAATCGGGCAGCTTCACTTCCTGGCCGCGGATGAGGCTGCACAGGCTGTTGCGAAGGCTGTCTGTCACGGCGCGCGTGGTGTCCTGCGACACGGCGGCGTCAATGGCGTCGATGAGTTTGCGTGAGCCGGGGAAATCCAGGGTAAGCATGGCGTTCTCGGAGGTTGCGTGCTGCCCGCCCATCTTAGCAGCGCCGGCCCCAGGGCGCAGGCGGCTGCGTCAAAGCCCCCGGAGGAAACCGCCTATGGCCCGGCTGTAGTTGGGAATGTCGACCAGGAAGGCGTCATGTCCCTGCGGCGAATTGAGCGCCACGAATTCCACCTCGGCATCGGCGGCGCGCAGGCCTTCGGCAATCTGTTCCTGTTGCTCCAGCGGGAACAGGATGTCGGTGCTTACGCCGATCACCATGGCCTTCTGGATGCGGATGCGCTTCAAGCCTTCCAGGATGCTGCCGTTGCCGTATTCGGCGATGTCGAACCAGTCGCTGGCGCGCGACAGGTAGAGATAGCTGTTGGGATCGAACGTATGCACGAAGCGCTGCGCGTGACCTTGCAGATACGACTCCACTTCGAACTCGAGGCCGAACGGGTTGTCGTCGCGCTGCTCGGGATCGAGGCGGATGCGCGCGAAGCGGCCGTTCCATTCCATGGCCGAGCGATAAGTGATCACGCCGAGCTTGCGCGCGATGCTCATGCCATCCAGGGGGTAGTTTTCGTCCGTGTAGCGCCCGTTGTTCCAGTGCGGATCAAGACGGATGGCCTCGCGCTGCAACGAGCGGATGGCGATGGCGAAGGGCTGTGCCTGCGGTGCGGTATCCACGCTGATGTGCGCGCGCACCGTGCCGGGGTGCAGCACCATGTAGGCGAGCGCGCTCATGCCGCCCATGGAGCAGCCGATGAGGCAGGAAAGTTGTTCGATGCCCAGGCTTGTCACGGCGACATGCGCTGCGTTCGCCACGTCTTCCAGCGACAGCTCGGGAAAGTCGAGGCGGTAAGGTTCGCCCGTCGCCGGGTTGATCGATGCGGCGCAGGTGGAGCCCTTGTCGCTGCCCAGCGAGTTCACGCAGATGACAAACCAGCGCGAGGTATCGATGGCCTTGCCGGGGCCGATCATCGCTTCCCACCAGCCTTCGCTGGGATCTTCAGCGTTGGAAGCAGCGTGAGCGCTGGGCGAGAGGCCGGTGAGCAGCAGCACGGCGTTGTCGCTCGACTCGTTCAACGTGCCCCAGGTTTCATACGCCACGCGCGCATCGCGCAGTTCGCCGCCACGTTTCATCGCGAAGGGCGAGGGCAGTGGGCAGTAGCGGCGAGCGTCGGCCATTTAATGAACCTTATCGATGCTGATCTTGACGGGCGAATGCGTGTTCACGTCGACCACACCGGCATCGCCTTCCAGGTCGCCTGGCTGGGCGATGGCCTGGCCGCTCTTGCTGATGCGGGCGCCGACGAACACGCGCGATGCCGAGGATAGTTTGAGTTGCGGCGTCATGCCCATGCCGTCGTTGAGTGTGACGGTGGCGGGCAGGGCGGAGGCGTCCATTTTCGCCACGGCCAGCGGCATCGGCGGGCCCTGGTCGGCGCGGGCATAAACGAACAACGTATCGCCCGGCGCGAGCTTGTCCTTCAGCGTGGGAGATAGGGCCACCTGCACCTGCAGCGAGGGTTGCGTGGCTTCCGCTGCCGGGGTTTCCGGCGCGGTCTTGCCGGCGCCGTTGATGCGCGCATCGGCCACGGCGATCTGCTCGGCCACGGCCTTGGCCACGTTGGAGTCGGGGTCAAGCTGCGGTTGCAGCTGGCGCCAGGTGGCCGCGGCCTTGGCGTATTCGTCGTGCTGGAACTGGCTGATGCCGAGCAGCCACAGGCCGCGCTGGCTTTGCGGGTCGATCTGCACGGCGCGCTCAAGCAGTTCGCGTGCACGGCCTTCGATGCGGTGATCGTCGCGCAGCAGCGAATCGGCTTCGGCCCAGCCCACCATGGCCACGCCGTTGTTCGGGTCTACGCGCAGTGCTTCACCGTAAGCGTCGCGTGCTTCGGTGGAGCGGTGCATCACGCTGTAGGTCTGTCCCAGCAGCATCCAGCCCTGCACATCGTCCGGCTTCTGCACCAGGTGCGCCTTCAGCTCGTCGACGGCCTGGTCGATACTCATGCCGGTTTGGGCCTTGGGCACGCCATTGAGCGCCACCGGCGTACCGATGGCCATGTAAAGGCCGACGGCTGCCAGCGGCAAACAGAACGCCACGACCATGGCGAGCACGAACAGGCCGCGGGGTTGTCCCTGCTGGCGCCCATGACGAATCAGCGGCCACAACAGCAGTAGCAGCGCCGCGACGATCATCGCCGCAGCGATCAAGTAAAAAGCCAGCCTCACCAGTCGTCCCCTTCATTGGCCGGCTTGTCGTCGGTGATCACGGCTCCTGCGCGTCCGCGACGGCGCACGGTGACCACAACCACGGCGGCGCCTGCCAGCAGTATCACCAACGGCCCGAACCACAGCAGCAGCGTGTTGCGGTTCACGGGCGGGTCGTACAACACAAAATCGGAATAGCGATCGACAAGGTACTGCTTGATCTCCTCGTCGCTCTTGCCCTGCTGCATCAGGTTGAACACTTCGTGGCGCAGGTCGCGTGCAAGGTCGGCGTTGGAGTCGGCCAGGTTTTCGTTCTGGCACACCAGGCAGCGCAGTTCGCGCGTGAGGTTCTGGAAGCGGACTTCCTGCGCGTGATCCTTGAAGGGCAGGGGATCGATGGCTTGGGCGAATGCCAGGCTTGCAAAGAACAGCAGCGCCAACTGTAGGAGCGCACTTTGTGCGCGACCCCATGCTCGCCGCTTCGTCGGGTTGTCGCGCACAAAGTGCGCTCCTACAGGGGAGCGGTGAGGGGTCACGGCTGCTCCTTCGCCAGTGCGGCAATGGCCGGCTTCAATTCCTTCTCGATCGCTTCCGGCGTCAGCGGGCCGATACGCTTGTAGCGAATGATGCCCTTGCCATCGACCAGGAAACTTTCCGGCGCGCCATACACACCGAAATCGATGGCGGTGCGGCCTTCGCGATCCACGATCACCGTGTCGTACGGATTGCCGTGCTTGTCGAGCCAGTTCTTGGCGTCCGCGGCTTCATCCTTGTAGTTGTAGCCGATGACAGGTACGCCGATGGACTTGCCTTCGGCCATCAGCACCGGGTGTTCCTCGCCGCAGGCAATGCACCAGCTGGCGAACACGTTGATGAGGTAGGGTTTGCCGAGCAGCGCGTCGCGGCTCACCGTCTGTGCGGGATCGTCCAGTTTGGGCAGCACGAACGCAGGCGCAGGCTTGTTGATCAGCGGCGACGGCACTTCGCGCTGGTCATGCTGCGTGTTCCACCAGATGCCGAAGCCGAACAGCGCCACCAGCAGCAGGAAACCGAAGAACGGAATCAGGCGGCTCATGCGCGCGACTCCTGCAGCGCGGGCGAGGAAATGGTTTCGGTTTCGGCGACGCGCTTGGTGCGGAAGCGACGATCAGCGGCGGCGAAGAAACCACCCAGCATCATGAAAAGACCGCCGGCCCAGATCCAGCGCACGAACGGTTTGTCGTAGAGGCGCAGGGCCCACGCACCCTCCGGCTGCTTCGGGTCCATGGGTTCGCCGAGCGCCACGTACAGGTCGCGGAAAAGGCCGGGGTTAATGGCCGATTCCGTCTGCACCTGGCCGCGCAGGTAGGTGCGCTTCTGCGGATGCATCACGGCGACTTCGCTGCCGTTGCGCATCACGGTGACCACGCCCTGGTCACCCTGCCAGTTCGGTCCGGTCGTGTGCTGCACGCCATCGAAGCGGAATTCGTAGCCGCCGATGCTTTCGGTCTGGCCCGGTGCCACGCGCACGTCGCGCTCCACGCTCAGCGCATTGGTGAGCAGTACGCCTGCCAGAAACACGCCCACGCCAAAGTGTGCGAGCAGCATGCCGGCCATTTCCGCGGGATAACGGCGCCCAGCGGGCATCTCGCGCCAGCGCTTGAACACGTAGAGCAGCGTGCCGAAGCCGCACCACACCGCCGCGGCCGTGCCGGCAATGGCTTTCGATTCACCACCGGTGGCGAACGCCGCGAGGATGGCGCAGGCAACAGCCGCAAGGCCTGCACGCCACAGCACGTTCTTCAGCACCGGCACGTCGCTCTTGCCCCAGCGCAGATACGGGCCGAACGGCAGCAGCACGACCACGGGAATCATCAGCAGGGTGAACAGGAAACCGAAGTAGGGCGGTCCCACCGAAATCTTGCCCAGGTTCAACGCATCGCCCAGCAACGGGAACAGCGTGCCAAGCAGCACCATGGCAGCGGCCACGGTGAGCATCAGGTTGCCGATGAGGATGGCCGTTTCGCGCGACACCACGCTGAAGGGCTTGCCGCCCGCCACCTTCGGTGCGCGCAGCGCATACAGCAGCAACGAGCCGCCGACCACCACCGCGAGGAAGCACAGGATGAAAAGGCCGCGGCGCGGATCGGATGCGAATGCATGCACCGACGTCAGCACGCCCGAGCGCACCAGGAACGTACCGAGCAGCGACAGCGAAAAGGCGAAGATGGAAAGCAGGATGGTCCACGCGCGCAGGCCGCCGCGTTTTTCCGTCACGGCCTGTGCGTGGATCAACGCCGCACCCACCAGCCAGGGCATGAAGCTCGCGTTCTCCACCGGGTCCCAGAACCACCAGCCGCCCCAGCCGAGTTCAGCGTAGGCCCACCAGCTGCCCGCGACGATGCCGGCAGAGAGGCAGCCCCATGCCACGTTGGTCCACGGACGCGCCCACCGCACCCACGCCTGTTCCAGTTCACCGCCAAGCAAGGCAGCGATGGAGAACGCGAACGCCACCGAGAACCCCACATAGCCCATGTAGAGCACCGGCGGGTGGAACGTCATGCCCGGGTCCTGCAACACCGGGTTGAGGTCGCCGCCATCGGGCGGCATGGGCAGCAGGCGTGCGAACGGATTCGACGTGAAGATGATGAAGGCGAGAAAGCCCACCGCCACCAGTCCGAGCACGCCGAGCACGCGCGCCACGAACACGTCCGGCAGGTTGCGGCTCAAGGTGGCCAGCGCGAGCGTCCACAGGTTGAGGATGAAGATCCACAGCAGCAGCGAACCTTCGTGTGCACCCCACACGGCCGCGATGCGGTAGTACCACGGCAACGCGAGATTGGAATTGTCGGCGACGTACTGCACCGAGAAATCGAACGACAAGAAAGCCCACGTGAGCAGGCCGAAGGCGAGCGCCACGAATACGGCTTGCCCTGCGGCGGCCGGTCGCGCAATGGCCATCAGGGCGCGTTTGCCGTTCCATGCGCCGACAAGTGGAAGAACGCCCTGCGCAAACGCGAGCAGCAGGGCGAGGATCAGCGCGAGTTGGCCCAGTTCCGGCGTCATTGCGGCTTGTCCTGCGCGGCTTCTTCGTTGACGTTCTTGCCCTCGTGCGCCTTCGCCATGGCGTCCTTCAATTCCTTGGGCATGTAGGTTTCGTCATGCTTGGCCAGCACTTCGGTGGCGATGAAACGTGCGTTGTCCATGTGGCCCGTGGCGATCACCGACTGATTGTCGCGAAACAGGTCGGGCAGGATGCCGGTGTATTCCACCGGCATCGATCCGCTGGCATCGACCACGGTGAAGGTGACCTTCAGCGTATCGTTGGCGCGCTGGATGGAACCGGCCTTCACCATGCCGCCGAGGCGGAACGTCTTGTAGCTGGTCGCCTGTCCTGTCTGCACCTGACTGGGAGTGAACAGGTAGTTCATGTTCTGCTGCAGTGCGAACACGATCAGGCCGACGGCGACCACGGCGGCGGCAATCACGAGCAGGACAATGGTGAGGCGGCGTTTGCGGGTGGGGTTCATGCTCATTCGTCTGGAAACGTGTTCGAAGTTTTTCCAACGTGTCGATCGCCCTCACCGTCATTCCCGCGAAGGCGGGAATCCAGCGCCTTTGATCGTGCGTGGAAAGACACTGGATTCCCGCCTTCGCGGGAATGACGGTGAGGAGATTGGACCTTGGCGCAAGACATCAATGAGGTTCTCAGTGTGCCTTACGGCGCGGACGGGTTGCGTTGCTGGCGCGCGGCCTGGCGCGCCATGCGCCCACGCAACTCGCGCAGGTTGCGACGACGGCGCAGCCACGGGTTCACATAGTCGGCGATAAGGACGATGAAGAACACGGCATAGGCTGGCCACACGTACATGGCGTAGCCACCCATCGCGAAGAACGCGCTCATGCGCGGCCCTCCGCTTCAGCGATCTGCTTGACCCAATCCTTGCCACTCTCCATCGACAGCAGATCCGTGCGCACGCGACCGAACAGGCTGGCGATGTAATAGAACTTGGTGGCGGCCATCATGGTGAGCAACGGCCACAGCATGGCGCCGCTGATCTTCGACGGACCGAGGATGCGAATGGTGGAACCCTGGTGCAGCGTGTTCCACCAGTTCACCGAGAAATGCACGATCGGCACGTTGATGATGCCGATGAGGGCGAGGAACGCCGCGGCGCGCGCGCCCTGGCGGCGGTCTTCGAACGAGTGGTACAGGCCGATCACGCCGAGGTAGAGAAACAGCAGCACGAGCTCGGAGGTAAGGCGCGCATCCCACGTCCACCACGTGCCCCACATCGGCTTGCCCCACAGGGAACCGGTGACCAGCGTGATGAAGGTGAATGCCGCGCCGATGGGCGCCGATTCCATCGCCACCACTTCGGCCAGCTTGATGCGCCACACCAGCGAGATGAACGAGGCCACGGCCATCATGCCGTAGCAGAACAGGCTCATCCATGCGCATGGCACGTGGATGAAGATGATGCGATAGGCATCGCCCTGCTGGTAATCGGCGGGCGCCAGCACCAGGCCGCCGTACAGCGCGATGGCGCCAGTGATCAGCGCAAGTCCCAACGCCCAAGGCCGTACGATGCCGGCAAAGCGGTAGAAGTTCGGCGGCGAGCTGAGCTTGTGAACCCAGAGTGGGATCCAGTTGGCCATGAGAACCTGTCTATGCGTCCAGAGCGATGCGGAGGGCGGCAGCACAGGCGAGCGGAGCCAATACCAGGGCCATAACCAACGCGGCCCCCAGCCAGGCAATGGGCGCAAGCCACGGCAGCCCTTGTTGAGCCGCGGCGACAGCGCCTGCGGCAAAGATCACCACGGGTACGCACAGCGGCAGCAGCATCAGCGCCAGGAGCATACCAGAGCGTCGCGTGCCAGCCGTCAGCGCCACCAGCACGGCGCCAAGCAGGCTCAGCAGGGGCGTAGACAGCAGTAGCGCGTAGACCAGCACCGGCATCACCGCCGTCGGCAAATGCAGCATGCCGGCCAGCAGGGGCGCGATGACGATGAGCGGCAAAGCCGTGGTGATCCAGTGCGCGAGAATTTTCATGCCGAGCATGAGTGCCAGCGGCTGGGGTGAAAGGATGAGTTGTTCCAGCGATCCGTCTTCGATATCGCTGCGGAACATGGCATCCAGCGCCAGCAGCATGGCCAGCAACATGGTCACCAGCACCGCGCCACCGGCGATGCGCTGGAGCAGGGCATCTTCCGGCCCCAGCGCGAACGGGAACAGCGTGATGACGATGAGTGCGTAGAGCACCGGCATGACGATGTCGCCACGACGACGCCAGGCCAGGGTGAGGTCGCGGCGCAGCACGGCGGCGCAGGCGGATACGAGCGGCGCGTGACTCATACGTGCATGCGTACCCGTTTGGGTTCGCCGTGGAGAAAGCTCACCGCGCCGTGGCTGGTCACCAAGGCTGCACCGCCTTCGGCGGCATGCTGTTCGAGCAGGCGGTTCACCATGTCGATGCCGATGCGGTCGAGATTGGCGTAGGGCTCGTCCAGCAGCCAGAGCGTAGCGGGAAGCAGCAGCAGGCCGGCCAGCGCGGCGCGCTTTTTCTGGCCGGCGGAGAGACGCCGGGTGGGTTCGTCTTCATAACCGGCCAGGCCGATGTCGGCCAGCACGTTGTCCACCGAGCGACCGTCACGCGTGCCGTAGAGGCCTGCCGCAACGACGAGGTTCTCCCGCGCGGTGAGATCGGCTTTCAAGCCGAGGTGATGGCCGAGGAACAAGGTGTCGCCGAGATGCTCCTCGCGCCGCCACGGTTTTCCGCGCCACGTGAGCGTGCCCTCGTCGATGTGCAGCAATCCGGCGAGGATGCGCAGCAAGGTGGTTTTGCCGCTGCCGTTGTCGCCTTCCACCAACGCCACTTCGCCCTCGTGGAGGGAGAAATCCAGCGGGCCGAACACGGGTTCGTCCTGGCGGTAGAAGGAGAGCGCCCGAGCCTCCAGGAGAGGCGGGGCGACGGCGTCGGGTGCAGTCATCGGTCGATTGTCCGCAAAGCCCGGCGGGCTTGTCCATGCGGCGGGGTGACGCCAAAGGGTGGTGTGGGTTTCGGGGGGAAGGGCGCCCGGCGTTCTGGAGGCTTGGTCAAAGTCTTGCCAGAGAGTTGCTAACCACTCACCGTCATTCCCGCTTTCGCGGGAATCCAGCGCCTTTGGGGCTGCTTTGACGAGCAAAAGTCACTGGACGACCAGCCCTTGGGGCTGTTGAAAAGGACCTCCCGCTTTCGCCGGAATGACGGTGAGGGACATGGGTGTCAATGCAAGTCTTTGAATAAGCGCTTAAGCGAGCCCGGTAAGTCGCAGCGTGGCGAGGCCATCGGATCCGCCGTGGATGTAGCCGAGCTGCCCGAAGCGGACCGCCAGTGCATCGCATTCACCGGTACCGGGCCCGACCACCCATAGGCTCGGCTCTCGCCATGGCGGCGTGGTGGCGACGCCCACGGCGGGCTGGATCAGCGCGACGTCTGGCAGGGCGCGGAGTGCCGTGAGCATGTTGCGCAGGGCGGAGCGGTTTTCCATCAGCGAAGCAGGCTGTGAGCGAGGATTCCAGGCCGTGATGAACCCCCAAGGCAGCTGCCTGGTCAGCGCATCGAGCACCGGGGGCAACGGCTGCCCGATGCGGATGGTGGCCCAGCCGCCCCGCGCCAGGCGCACCCGATACGCGGTGGCCCGGTACGCGGCGAGCAGGGTTTCATCCATGCCGCAGGTCGGGCAGGGCAGGCAACGTGGCCCGCAATGCGGCGATGGCGGCGTTCAGATCGACCGAGGTGGCATCGGCGGAGCCGCGCAGCAATTGATCCAGCAAGACGTCCTGTGCGCGCCCGCGTTCGTAGGCGTACGAGTAAGGCAGGTGCGTGAAGGTCACCATGCGATAGCGCGCCATGAAATGTTCGGGTGCACGCTCGGCAAGCAAAGCGCCCAGTGCGCGTTTGGCCAGGTAGTGCGGGTCGGCAACCGAGTCGCGCATCTCGATGTAGTTTTCCAGCGCCATGGCGGCGATGGCATCGCTGTTGGGTTGGCGAATGCGCTGGAACTCGGCAAACACGTCGGCGGTGTCATCGGGCGATTCGGCCAGCAGCGACGCCAGCACCACGGTGTCCTCGAAGCCGCAGTTCATGCCCTGGCCGTGGAACGGCACGATGGCGTGCGCCGCATCGCCCACCAGCAGGGCGCGGCCGTCCAGCTGCCAGCGGTCGAGATAATGCGTGGAAAGCGTGCCGACCGGATGGTTGTCGTAATCGTTGGCAAAGTCCGGAATCAGCGGCAGCAGGTCGGGGAAATCGTCTTCGAAGAACGCACGTGCCCGCGTTGAATCGGCGATGGTATCGAAGCTTGGATGCGCGCCGTGGGCCGGCAGGAACAGCGTGACGGTGAAGCTGCCTTCGGTGTTGGGCAGCGCGATGCACATGTAGCCGCCGCGCGGCCAGATATGCAGCGCATGCGGCTCCAGGGCGAATTGGTCGTGGCCGCCGCTGAGCCCCACAAGGTCGGCGGCAAGGCCGCCCGCCGGTGGAATTTCCAGCTCCTTGTAGCCATGCCCCAGCGATTCCACGCGCTCGCCCAGCGGGGAGTACGCGTTCATCGCGGCGCGCAAGGCGGAGCCGGCGCCGTCGGCACCGATGATGACCGGTGCGTCGAGTTCGCGCGAGACGCCCTGTTCGTCGACCAGGCGAATGCGGTGGCCATCGAAATCCGCACTGGCCAGCGACTGGCCGAAATGAAAATTCACACCTGCCGCTTCGGCCGCATCCAGCAGCAGCATGTTGAGCGCGCCACGCGATACGGACCAGATGACTTCGCTGTCGTCCACGCCATAGCGCTGCAGGCCGGAACGCCCGTCGCGCGTGTGCACCATGCGGCCGCGCATCATCACGGCGCGCTGCAGCACGTCATCGGCCAGGCCCGCTTCGCGCAGCGCCTGCAGGCCGCGTTCGGCAAGGGCGAGATTGATGGATCGTCCGCCGGTGAAACCGGCAATGCGCGGGTCAGGGCGCTTTTCGAACACGTCGACGGCGAAACCGCGCCCGGCCAATTGCTGCGCCAGCAAGGCGCCAACCAGACCGCCGCCAATGAGGGTGATGTGCTTCGCCATGGAGTCTCGATGGGTGAGTCGCCGCCCTTTGGCGGCTGCCAATGGTCAATAGTAAATAGTAAGAGCGGGAGCGCTGCCTATCCCAACTGACTCTTTACAGCCGCTGCAGGCGGCGACTTGCAGCTCGCCGCAGGTGAGCGACTTATCCGGCCACATTCAGAAACTCATGAAATACCCGCCGTTGACCGGCAGGTTGGCGCCCGTGATGTAGCCGGCATCGTCCGCGGTGAGAAACGCCACGGCGCGGGCAATATCGCCCGGCGACCCCAGACGGCCAACCGGAATGTCCGCGATGATCTGCTCGCGAATGTCCTGCGGCACGGCGGCCACCAGCGCGGTGTCGCAATAGCCGGGCGAGACGGTGTTCACTGTGATGCCCTTGCGCGCGGTTTCGCGAGCGAGTGCCATGCCGAAGCCATGCACGCCGGCCTTGGCGGCGGAGTAGTTGGTCTGGCCGAACTGGCCGGTCTGGCCGTTGACCGAGCTGAGGTTGACGATGCGACCGAAGCCGCGCGCGCTCATGCCCTCGACCACGTTGCGGCACATGTTGAAGACGCCGTCCAGATTCACGCGCATCAGCTCGTGCCATTGCTGCGGCGTCATCTTGCGCAGGCTGGTGTCGCGGGTGATGCCGGCCGCGTTCACAAGGATATCCACCGCGCCGTGCTGCGCCTCGACGCGCTGGACCAGCTCAGCGCAGCTTTCAAACTGGCTGACGTCGGCGTGCTCGAACTTCACCGCACCGTTGAGATCGGCCAGTTCGTGGCGGAACGCGTCGAGCCTTTCCTCGCGTCCGGACAAGTCGACGGCGATCACCTGGCGACCCGCTTCGGCCAGTTGGCGACAGATTTCCGTGCCGAGTCCGCCGATGCCGCCGGTGACCAGGGCGACACGCGGTGCGTGGGTGTTGGCGCTCATGTGAAAGACTCGTGCACATGCCGCAGGGCAGCACGTGTTGTGCTGCAGCGGTGAGTGAGACGGAAGGGCGACCGGCGTGGCGCCGGCCGCAAGGAATCAGCCCGGCTTCTTGGTGGTCGGGCCGCGCGACGTATGAGATTGCGTGGCCGTATCCATCAGGCCGCGCTGCATGTTGCGCCACGCTTCCATGTTGCGCTCGGTCAGGTCGTTGAGCATCGACCACGGCGTCTGGCCCAGCATGGTGTTGAGCTGCGTACGGAACTGCTGCTGCTGGTCCAGGAAGACCTGCAGGCTGCGTTCCAGGTACGGGCCCATGAAGCCCTGCAACGAGTCGCCGTAGAAGCGGATGATCTGACTGAGCAGCTGGGGAGACAGCATCGGCTGCCCCTTTTCCTCGTGCTCGGAGATGATCTGCAACAGGACGGAGCGGGTGAGGTCCTCACCGCTCTTGGCGTCACGGACTTCGAAGGTTTCTCCGTCCAGCACCAACTGACGGACCTCTTCCAGCGTGATGTAGCTGGAGATTTCCGTGTCGTAGAGCCGACGGTTCGGATACTTCTTGATGGTGCGGATCGTTTGTGCCATGCACACAAACTAGCAGAAGGTATTGCGGCGCACCAGTCGCCCAACTGGTATTAATTGCTGCACTGGTCAGTTGCAGCAATTCCTGTTAGATCAACTACATGCATGTTTATGCCGATTTGTGCCGGATTGCGGACAATCCGGCACAAAGGCGGTAGCGCTTAGTGGCCCACGGCGCCGCCCGCAGAGCCAAACGGCGGTTTGGCCAGCCAGATCACCGGGATCAGCACGATGAACAGGATGGCGCACAGCAGGAAGATGTCGTTCACGGCCAGCGTCAGCGCTTCGCGGTTCACCAGCTGATCCACGATGCCCAACGCCTGTTGTTGCCCGTTACCCGCATGGGTGAGCTGGCCAATGATCTGCGTGGCCGGCTGGCTGGCGCTGTTCACGCTTTCGGTCAGGGTGGCGTGGTGCTCAATGCCACGGTGCTGCCAAAGCGTCACCGTCACCGCCGTGGACACGCTGGAACCCAGCGTTCGGAAGAAGTTGGCCAGGCCGCTGGCGCTGGCAATCTCCTCAGGCGGCAATCCCGACAGGTAGATCTGGTTGAGCGGGATGAAGAAGCAGGGGATGGCGATGCCCATGACGAAGCGCGGCAATATCAGCGTGGAGAAGGACGCCGAGCTGTCGAACGTGGAGAACCAGTACGAGGTCGCCGCGAATACCACGAAGGCGAACGTGACCACCCCGCGCAGCTCCAGCTTCTGCATGTTGCGGCCGATGATGGGCGACAACAGGAAGGCCAGGATGCCCACCGGCGCCGTCGCCAGGCCCGCCCAGGTAGCCGTGTAGCCCAGCGTGGTCTGCAGCCACAACGGGAACACCACGTTGATGCCGAAGAAGGCGAACATGCCCAGCGACAGCGCGATGACGCCCGCGGTGAAGTTGCGTTGCTTGAACAGCGCCAGATCCACCACGGGATGCTTGGCGTGCAACTCCCACACCACCAGGAAGACGAGGCATACCAGCGCCGTGATGCCCAGCGTGGTGATCATGGGCGAGGCAAACCAGTCGTGGTCGTTGCCGTTGTCCAGCATGAACTGCAGGCAGCCCACGCCCGCCACCAGCAGCACCAGGCCGACCACGTCGATGGGCGACTGGAAGGTCTTGGTTTCGCGTTTGCGCAGCAACGTCCAGGTGATCACGCCTGCGGCGATACCCACCGGCAGGTTGATGTAGAAGATCCACGGCCAGGAGAAGTTGTCCGTGAGCCAGCCACCGAGGATGGGGCCGAAGATCGGCGCCACGACCACGGTCATGGCCCACAGCGCCAGCGCAATGCCTTGCTTGGCCTTCGGGTAACTCGCCAGCAGCAGCGTCAGCGACAACGCCACCATCGGGCCCGAACCCGCGCCCTGCATCAGGCGGGCAAACACCAGCATCGGCATCGACGTGGCCAGGCCGCACATCATGGAGAACACGACGAACAGGCCCACGGAAACGACGAACGTCTTCACTTCGCCAAATCGCCGCGCAATCCAGCCGGTCAGCGGCTGCATGATGGCGCTGGCCAGCGAGTACGAACTGATGGTCCAGGTGCCTTCGTTGGCGCTCACGCCGAGGCTGCCCGCAATGTGGGGCACCGCGACGTTCACGATGGTCATGTCCAGCACCTCCATGAAGGTGCTGAACGCGACGGCGATGGTCAGCAGGACCAGCGCCGTGCCGTGCAAAGGCGACAAGCCTTCGGCGGTCTTTTCTTCTTCGTTGGATTGATCGGCCATGGCGACGTGTCCGTCTAGTCGTCAGTTCGCGTCGCGCTGGCTGAGGTTGGCCTGGATGATCTTCTCGGCCTCTTCGTCGGCCTTGGCGGCCATCTGGTCGTACACGGTCGTCTGCGCAATGGGCTGGCCATTGCCGACCGCTGCATTCATCGGACCCTTGTCATCGGTGATATCGACGGTGACATCGGTGGACAGGCCCACGCGCAGCGGGTGCTTGTCCAGTTCGCTGTCGTCCAGCGCAATGCGCACCGGCACGCGTTGCACCACCTTGATCCAGTTGCCCGTGGCGTTCTGTGCGGGCAGCAGGGAGAACACGCTGCCGGTGCCTGCGCCAAGGCCCACCACCTTGCCGTGGAATTCGGCGCTGCCGCCGTACACGTCGGCCTCGATCTTCGCGGGCTGGCCCACACGGATGTGGCGCAGCTGGTTTTCCTTGAAGTTCGCATCCACCCAGAGGTTATGCAGCGGCACCACGGCCATCATCTGCTGGCCGGGCTGCACGCTGTTGCCCACCTGCACGCTGCGCTGGGCCACGTAGCCGGTCACCGGCGAGTAGATGTTGTTGCGCTGGGAGGCGATCCATGCCGAACGGAAGTTCGCGCGAGCCTGTTCCACGGCCGGGTTGTTGGCGATCTGCGTGCCTTCGATGGCGGCACGCGAAGCCGTCGCCTGGGCGACCGCGGCATCGAGCGAGGCGCGTGCCTGGTCCACGGCATCACGCAGGTGCTGCACGTTCTGCGGTGCTTCGGCCTGCGCGGCGACCAGCGGTGCGCTGCGCGCAAGATCGGCCTCGGCCTTCTTCAGGTCAACGCGTGCCTTGGCCACCTGGGCATCGGCACTGGTCGCCGAGGCCGTCTGCTGGCGCACCTGGCGTACGGCCTGGGCGAGCGAGCTGCTGGCCTGTTGCAGGCGAACGTCCGCATCGGTGTTGTCCAGCTTCACCAGCACCTGGCCCGCTTCCACGCGCTGCGTGTCATCCGCCAGGATGGCCACCACGATGCCGGGCACCTGGGCGGAAATAGCCACCTGGTTGCCGTTGACGTAGGCGTTGTCGGTCTTCTCGCGGGTGGAGAACACGAACAGCCACAGCAGCAGCCACGCCGCACCCGCGAGGATGAATACGGTGGCGACGATCAGCAGGGCGCGACGGCGCTTGGCAGGGTCCTTCGCCGCCATGCCGCTGTCGTCACCGTTGCCGTTCTTTTTATCGTTGTTCTTCTTGACGTCGGAATCAGTGGCGCTCATTCGGGGCGTCTCCGGAAAGGTTCAAAGGGGAAGAGGGATGATCGCTGGAGGCTTGCTCGGGCAGGCTGGTGCGATAGCCGCCGCCGAGGGCCTTGATCAGCGAAATATCGGTGGACAGCGCCTGCGCCTGCAGGCTCACGTCGCCGTCCTGTTGCTGCAACAGCTGCGCCTGCGCACTGAGCGTCTCGCGGCGATCGGTGACGCCACGCTGTACGCGCGACTGCGCCGTGGCGAACAGCTGCTGGTTGGCGGCAATTTGGCGAGCCTGCTCCTTGCGGCGAGCTTCGATCTGGTCCGCGGTAAGGCTTTGCGTCGCGACGTCGCGGGCCGCCGTAAGTACGGTGCTGTTGTACTGCGCGACGGCGGCATCGAGCTGTGCCTTGCTTACGCCGTAATTCGCTTCCAGCAAACCGCCGGTGAAAATCGGCAGGTGGATGGCGGGCGTCAGGCCGAACACGCGGCTGCCGCTGTTGAACATCTTGTCCAGGTCGATACTGGACAGGCCGGCCATCGCACTGATGCTGATGTCGGGGAAGAACTCGGCGCGCGCGACATCGGTCTGCCGCAGCGCGGCTTCCACCTGCCACAGGCTGGCGGCGATGTCGGGGCGGCGTGCGATCAGGTCGACGCCAACATTGTCGGGCAAGCCCGTCGTGACGCCGGGCAGGGCACGCGGCTGCATCGCCGGAAGCTGTGCTGGTGACACGCCGCACAGGCTGGCCAGGGCGGCTTCGCGGATATGCGCGGAGCTTTCGATGGTCACCAGCATCTGGCGGGCGGACGCAGTCTGCGCTTTCGCCGACTGCACGGTATCCGGGCGATCCACGCCTTGCTTCACGCGCAAGGCGGCAATCTGCTCAAGCTGTTCGGCCGTCTGTACGGCCTGCCTGGCAATGACAATGCGCGCCTGATCGGCCAGCCAGCCGAAATAGGTGTCCGCCACGTTGATCTGGATGGCGATGGCCGCCGCGCTGTGCTGCGCTTCGGCCGCATGCGCCTGGTCCACGGCCGCTTCGATGGTGTCGTGCTTCTTGCCCCAGAAGTCGAAGTCGTACTGCGCCTGCACGCCGATGTCGCCCTGGTTGTACCAGGTGAAACCCAGGAACTGCGGCGGAATCAGGCCGGTTTCACTCAGGCGCTGGCGTTCGACCTGCGCACTGCCGTTCACGCTGAGGCCCGCCTGTGCGGTGGTGGCGCGAATGTTCTGCTGCGCCGATTCCACGCGCGAACGTGCCTGCGCGATATCCGGCGAATCCTTCATGGCCAGGTCGATCAGCTGGTTGAGCTGCGGATCGTTGTACTGCTTCCACCAATCGGTGTCCGGCCAGCCGGCGCGATGACCGGTGGTGAGGCCGGCCAGCGGAACATCGTCGCGAACGGCAGGTCGATGCAGCTTGGCGGGAATGGAGCAGCCCGCCACGGCAAGCGCGACGGCGCAGGCGAGCAGCGCGCGACGGCCGATTCCGTGAGGGAAGGGGCGGTGTGGAGTCATGGACCAGTGTCCGGTTGAGTGATCGAATCGATGTTGACGGCGATGCGGCGAAGCAGGCGATCAAGCGTGCGCTTGTCGCTCGCACTGAGTGACGCGAAGGCGCCGTGCACGTTGGGAAACAGGGGCGGAAGAATCTTTCGCACCATGCGTTTGCCAGCCGCGGTGATGCTGAGCACGATGCGGCGCCGATCCTCGGCGCTGGGCGCACGTGTGATCAGGCCCGCTTTCACGAGCGCATTGGCAATGCGCGTCATGTTGGTGGGCCCTTGTTGCGCGTACTCGCACAACTCCGTCGGCGTGGCGCTGCCCGTGGGGCTGGCGTAGATCATCATCAGCGTACGGAAGTCGCTGTCGTTGAGACCATGGGGCTTGAGGTTGCGCTCGAGTTCCGCGAGCAGATTGCCGCCCACCAGCAGCAACAGGCGCGTCAGCACGACTTCCTGCACAGGAAGGTCGGGGAAGTTCTTGCTCACTCGGCCAATCCCCTCGTCCATGTGGGCGAGGCACTCGGGCATGCACTTCATTTCATCAAAGGATATTTCGCCAGTGAAGTAATTAGGCTAGCACCCTGCATTAATGGACTGCAAGGGTCAGAAAGTCTGGCTCAGAGAATGCCGAAGAGTTCGCGGGCGTTGCGCGTCGTTGCGGCTGCCAGGCTTTCGGGGCTCTCGCCACGCAGCTCGGCGATCACATTGAGCACTTCGACGATATTCGCCGGCTCGTTGCGCTCGCCGCGATGGCAGGCGCCAGGTTGGTCCGGTGCATCGGTTTCGAGCAGCAATCGTTCGACAGGCATGGTCGCGACGATGTGACGAAGTCGTTGTGCGCGTTCGTGCGTCACAGGGCCGCCCAGCCCCAGATGGAAGCCCAGCTCCCACAGTCGTTCCGCTTGCTGCAGGCTGCCGGAAAAGCTGTGCACCACGCCACGCAGCCCGCCGATGCGGCGCATGGTGGAGGTGACCTCGTCCACCGCGCGTCGCGCGTGCACGATCACGGGAAGGTCAAAATCGCGTGCAACGCGCAGTTGCTGCTTGAAATAGTCGCGCTGCCGTTCGACATCCAGTTCGGGAAGAAAATAGTCAAGACCGATCTCGCCAACGGCAACCGCCGAGTGCGTCTGAAGCCAGGCGCGAAGTTCGTCAAGGTGTTCGGGGCGATGCTGGTCAAGATAGATGGGGTGCAGGCCGTACGCCGGGTGCGCATGCGTGTATTCGCGGCAAATGGCTTCGATCCGGGGCCACGACGCAACGTCGATGGCCGGCACCACGATATGGCGCACACCCGCGTCGCTGGCGCGCTGAAACACGGCGCCCAGATCGGGCGCGAAGCTCGCATCATCGATGTGCGCATGGCTGTCGGTGAGTTCGAGCACAGTATTGAGTGTCCTGAATTTGAAAAAATGGGCGGCTTCGATCTAAGCGAACATTCAGTGACCCAGCGGTTCAATGAATGTACTGGGATCGGATTCAAGCGGATGCGGGGTGCGCCGCTGCCCAGACAGGAGAGCATTATGAACAGGTTGGTCGTTTCGGCGCTGCATGTCGGTTTCGCCGGATTCTTGGTATTTGGTCTTTCGGCCTGCAATCGTGATGCGAATGCCGATGGCGGCGTAGGCGCCATGGCACAACAGGGTGGTCCCGATGGTGCCAAGTACGCCCGCGTTGTCAGCGTGACGCCGGTGCGTGGCGCCGCGAGTGCGCCGCAGCAGGTGTGCCATGACGAAGTGGTAACCACGCACAAGCCGGTGCAGGACACGCACCAGATTGCAGGAACGGCCATTGGTGCCGTGGCTGGCGGTCTGTTGGGCAACCAGGTGGGTGGCGGCAAGGGTCGCACCTTGGCCACGGTTGCCGGCGCGGTCGGCGGCGGCTATGCGGGTCACGAGATCCAGAAGAACCATCAGGAAAATGCCACGCAGCAGTCGACCCAGCGTCATTGCACGACGACGCCCGGAAGCAGCGGTGATCAGGTGGTGGCGTACGATGTGAGTTACGAGTACAACGGAGTGACCCGCACTGTACGAATGGATCACGATCCGGGTGACAGGCTGCAAGTACAGGAAGGTGTGGTAGCCGTTTCCGACGCTCACTGAGGATTCACGCCATGCAGACATTGCTTAGACATTTGGCTGTTGCAGGACTGGTTTCGGTTTTAGCGCTTCTTTCAGGATGTGAGACGCCACCGCAACGCCAAGTGGTTTACAGCGGCGCGTCCAATCGCTGCGAGCAGTGTGGTGTGGTGAGTGATGTGCGTCAGGTACAGACGCAGAAGGAAGCATCGCCGCTCGGCATGGTCATTGGCGGTATTGCCGGTGGCGTGATCGGCAACCAGTTCGGCGGTGGCAGCGGCAAGGCGCTGACCACCGTGGCTGGCGCGGTGGCGGGTGGTGCCATTGGCAACCAGGTCGGCAAGAACAACGGCGGTCCCGATATCGTATGGCAGGTCACCGTCAAGCTTGATGATGGTCGCTATGCCACGGTGACGCAGGCTGCCGATCCGCAGGTTCGCCCGGGCGACTACGTGCAGATCCGCAACAACCTCGTCTACCGTCTCTGACAAATAGACGTTTGGATGTCCAAATGAAAAGGCCCTCTTGCGAGGGCCTTTTTTTATGGTTTTGGGTGGGGTTAGTTGCTGACAGCGTAGAAGGCGTGATCGCCGATGGTTTTTACGCGTTTGGTTGACCATGTGGTGGTCACTGCCAGTGTGGCGAAGTGATCCGCTTGTGGCACGTACACCGTGCGCTCTCCCTTTGGCAGGCTCCAGTTGCTGATCGAATCACCAGCAATCTTCCATGCCTTGGTAAAGGAGTTGAGGTCGGTCACTTCGAACGTGCTTGCGGTAGTGGTCAACGCAAATTGACGCGGTGATTTCACCACTTCGCAAACGCTATCGCCCCATGTGCCGCGGTCGCGACGACGAAGGGCAACTTCGGCCACGGCGTATTGGCCAATGGTCGACTCACTGCGTGCCTCGAGATAAACCGTCGTGGCCAGGCAGGTCTGGTCCGCGAGGGGCTGGGGTAGCACGGACGCTAACCACAACAGCATCGAAAGTTTCATTGTCTGCCTCCAACGTGCTGTACGTGCGAGGTCGTTACTGCTGACTTCGCGCGCCGTTGCGGTGGACGGGCGGGCAGGCCGTTCCACCTGGATTGAATCGCCAGTGACCGAAACTTGTGGTCAGGCGGTTAGCCACGGGATTGTGGCCGGTAGAGCGGCTGATCCGGCGCCACTCATAACTTGTTGTGCTGCAAAGGCGATGCTCGGGTACTAACGACCACGTTGCCTGCAACTTCATCCGCGCTCAGGGCGGTGGATACACCGGCATCTCTGCCGGGTCGCGCCGATCCGGACCCCTCCGGTTCGTCGCGTATGTCGACACCTGTGGGCAATGGGTGTCGTCGAATTAGCTGCCGGAGACTAGTGGCGAGTTTTCGATCTGGCAAGTGCCCAACGGTTCAGGTTCACGTCACGCTCACATTGTCATCGCTGATCGTGAATGTTTGCGTTTCGATGTTTTGTCACGCGGGCCAACTCTCCGACACACGCAGCGAGATGCCTTCATCGGTGTCGATGTGCGATGCATCTTCAAGCGAATTCATTAGACCATCGTCTATGACGGCGAGGGCCCATGCGCTTGCATCGTCACTCGCAACATCGAGCAATTGAATGCTGTTCTCGCTGCTACGGTGCAGCACGGTGCCCCCCGCGACATGCTGCGACAATACGACGCAATGCATATGCCGCTTCAGTCCGCCGCGGTAGTGCAAGCGCGCAACGATCTCTTGTCCCGGGTAGCAACCCTTGTCGAATGCGACGGCTTGCAGATGTTCAAGAGCCATTGCTTGCGGAAGCAATTTGCCTTGCGTGTCACCGGCAAGCCACGGCCATCCCGCGCGAATTTGCGGGAGTCGCCATGCGTCATCGGCATGCGTGGCGCCGACGATCAGGCTGTGGTCGCCACAACCGAGCACGTAGGCGTCGCCTTCACGATGGGCGGCGTAACTCTCGCGTGCATCGCCGGTGCCGAGCAGGTAGGGCTCGCATGCCGTCAGCTTCACCTTGGAACGAAACACGAAACGTTGCAGTGATGACGCGATGGGTGCGGCCTCGCCGCCGCGCAGAAGCATCAGCAGGGAGTCGTCGGCAAGTCGCGCAAGGTGGAAGAACGCGAGCACGCGACCCTGGGCATCGAGCCATGCACTGAAGTGCCATGCGCCCACGGCAAGCGAAGTGACGTTGCTGGTGAATTGGGATTGGGCGAACGCGATCGCGTCGGGACCTTCGAGCAGCAGGACCTGGCCGGAATGGTGTGTCGTCATAAGCTGGTAGAGGTAGGGGCAGCGAGGCGGGGATGCAAGTGCCACGGGTGGCGCTGTCAGACAGACACGCAGTCGTCAAGGTTGTGCTGCATTAACGCAGGTATTACGCTTTTACGGCTTTCAAACACCATGTCCGATACGTCCTCCCAAACCGAGCCCAAGCCTGCGTCCGTTCCATCGGAGCAGATTCCCGTGCCTGCCTCTCCGGCAACAAGGGAAAAGGCTCCGTCGGAGCAACCGGCTCCCGATCCCACGCGCTACGGCGATTGGGAAAAGAACGGGCGCTGTATCGACTTCTGATCTCGCCGCGCCGGCTCCGCGCCGGCGTGTTCGGGTAAGGGAAGGGCGGTAAAGGGCATCAGCGATTCCACCCAGGATAGCCGCCATGGCAGACACGCAACGACCGCTCTCTCCCCACATGGGCATATATAAGTGGCAAGTGCAGATGGTGACATCCATCGTGCACCGCGCTACCGGCATTGCCCTTTCCGTCGGAACCCTGCTTGTGCTGTGGGGCGTCTTTGCCCTTGCCAGTGGCGAAGACAGCTACAACCAGTTCAAGACCTGCACCGGCAGCCCGATCGGGCTGGTCCTGCTGATCGGCTGGACGTGGGCACTCTTCTATCACCTGTGCAACGGCATCCGTCACCTGTTCCAGGACGGCGGCATGGGCTACGCCATTCCCCAGTTCATCCGTTCCAGCTGGCTGTCGATCATCGGCAGCGTGGTGCTGACCATCATCGTCTGGGCCTACGTGTTCACCTCGGGAGGTGCCGCATGAGCGCCAACGGTCAGCAGCACGATGTGCGCACGCAACTGCGCAATCCGCTGAAGCGCGCCAAGGGCCTCGGCTCGGCGCAGTCGGGTGTCGGTCATTGGTGGACGCAGCGCGTTACCGCGACGGCGCTGGTTTTCCTCGCCATCTGGTTCGTCGTGACGGTGCTGGGCGCACTGCACGCCGACTACGCCACGGCCAAGGCCATTGTTGCCAAGCCGTGGAACGCCCTGCTGCTGGTCGCCTTCGTGCTGGCCATGTGCTGGCACGCGGTGCTCGGCCTGCAGGTCGTGATCGAAGACTACGTGCATACGCGCTGGAAGGAAGTTGCCCTCCTGGTGCTGGTGAAGTTCATTGCAGTGCTCGGCACGCTGGCTACCTTGATGGCCGTGCTGCGCGTGGCGCTGGGAGCCTGATTCCATGGAAAGCTACAAGATCCAACAGCATAAGTACGACGTGATCGTGGTCGGCGCCGGCGGCGCGGGCCTGCGTGCCACGTTTGGCCTGGCCGAGAAGGGCCTGAAGGCCGCGTGCATCACCAAGGTGTTCCCGACGCGTTCGCACACGGTGGCGGCGCAGGGCGGTATCTCCGCCGCGCTCGGCAACATGGGTGAAGACGACTGGCGCTTCCACTTCTACGACACGATCAAGGGTTCCGACTGGCTCGGCGACCAGGACGCCATCGAGTACATGTGCCGCGAAGCGATTCCGGCCATCATCGAGCTGGAACACTACGGCGTGCCGTTCTCCCGTACGGAAGAAGGCAAGATCTACCAGCGTCCGTTCGGCGGCATGACCACGCATTACGGCAAGGGCACCGCGCAGCGCACCTGCGCCGCGGCCGACCGTACCGGTCACGCCATCCTGCACACGCTGTACCAGCAGGCGCTGGCGCATGACGCCACGTTCTTCATCGAGTACTTCGCCATCGACCTCATCTTCGACGAAGAAGGTGTGTGCCGCGGGGTGCTTGCGCTGGACATGAACGAAGGCACCTTGCACTTCTTCCGCGGCCACGCGGTGGTGCTGGCCACCGGCGGCTATGGCCGTGCGTACTTCAGCGCCACCTCGGCGCATACCTGCACCGGTGACGGTGGCGGCATGGTGCTGCGTGCGGGCCTTGCGCTGCAGGACATGGAGTTCGTGCAGTTCCACCCGACCGGCATCTACGGTTCGGGCTGCCTGATTACCGAAGGCGTGCGCGGCGAAGGTGGCTACCTCACCAACTCCAACGGCGAGCGCTTCATGGAGCGCTACGCGCCGAACGCCAAGGATCTCGCCTCGCGTGACGTGGTTTCCCGCGCCATGACGATGGAAATCCGCGAAGGCCGCGGCGTGGGCGAAAAGAAGGACCACATCCACATCAACCTGATGCACCTGGGCGCGGACGTGATCCACGAACGCCTGCCGGGCATCGCCGAATCGGCGCGCATCTTCGCTGGCGTGGACGTGACCAAGGAACCGATCCCGGTGATCCCGACCGTCCACTACAACATGGGCGGCATCCCCACCAACTATCACGGTGAAGTGGTGCAGAAGCGCGGCGACAACGTCGACGCCGTCGTGCCGGGCCTGTTCGCCATTGGCGAAGCGGCTTGCGTGTCGGTGCACGGTGCCAACCGTCTCGGCTCCAACTCGCTGCTCGACCTGGTCGTGTTCGGTCGCTCGGTGTCGCACCGCTGCGCCGAGATCATCACGCCGGATACCCCGCACAAGGATCTGCCGGCCAACGTGCTGGACAAGGCGCTGGCCCGTTTCGACGGCCTGCGCAACGCCAAGGGCAGCCAGCCGACCGCCAAGATTCGCGCGAACATGCAAGGTGTCATGCAGTCCGACGCCGCCGTGTTCCGTACCGGCGAGTCGCTCAAGGAAGGTTGCGAGAAGATCTCCGCGGTGCGCGAATCGTTCAAGGATGTCGGCGTCACCGATCGTTCGCTGGTGTGGAACTCCGACCTGATCGAAACGCTGGAACTGGCGAACCTGCTGGACCAGGCCGTGGCCACCATGTACTCGGCCGAGCAGCGTCACGAGAGCCGTGGCGCGCATGCCCGCGAGGACTTCCCGGACCGCGACGACCACGAGTGGCAGAAGCACACCATGGTTTCCGTGGACGAGAACGGCAAGACCAGCTTCGACTTCCGTCCGGTGCACATGTACACCATGACGAAAGACGTCGACGTCGTGCCGCCGAAGAAGCGCACCTACTAATTCCCGGACTGGAGAGCCACTGTGGCTGAGTTTTCGCTACCCAAGAATTCCAAGGTCCAGCCGGGCAAGCACTTTCCGGCCAAGGACGCAAAGAAGCCGCGCACGTTCCGCATCTATCGCTGGAGCCCGGACGACGGCCAGAACCCGCGCATCGATACGTATGAAGTCGACATGGCTTCGTGTGGCCCGATGGTTCTGGACGCGCTGCTGAAGATCAAGAACGAGATCGACTCCACGCTCACGCTGCGTCGCTCGTGCCGCGAAGGCATCTGTGGTTCGTGCGCGATGAACATCGACGGCACCAACACGCTGGCCTGCACCAAGGCGATTGAAGATTGCGCCTCGGGCGACGTGAAGATCTATCCGCTGCCGCACATGCCGGTGGTGAAGGATCTGGTGCCCGACCTCACGCACTTCTACGCGCAGTTCGCCTCGATCAAGCCGTGGTTGCGCACGCAGAGCCCGGCGCCGGCCGACAAGGAGCGCCTGCAGTCGCCGGAAGACCGCAAGAAGCTCGACGGTCTCTACGAATGCATTCTCTGCGCATGCTGCTCGACCAGCTGCCCCAGCTACTGGTGGAACGGCGACCGTTACCTCGGTCCGGCCATCCTGCTGCAGGCTTACCGCTGGATCATCGACAGCCGTGACGAAGACACCGGTGCGCGCCTGGACGATCTGGAAGATCCGTTCAAGCTGTATCGCTGCCACACGATCATGAACTGCGCCCGCACCTGCCCGAAGGGTCTGAACCCGGCGAAGGCGATTGCGGAGATCAAGAAGCTGATCGTCGAGCGTCGGACGTAAGCTCTTTGTTCCCTCTCCCCTCCGGGGAGAGGGCTAGGGTGAGGGGCGGGTGCTCGCGATAAGGTTTCTTTTTGCGAGACTGAGGCAAGACTGGCCCCTCACCTCAATCCTCTCCCCGAAGGGGAGAGGAAGTATTCGGTAGGAGGCGCCTCGCGTTATTTATGGACGAAGCCCGCATCAAACGCCTCCGCTGGCGCACCCGCCGCGGCACCCGCGAGCTGGACGCCCTGTTCGGCGGCTGGCTCGACGAACGCTTCGCCGGCGCAGACGAAGCCCAGCGCCAGGCCTTCGATGAATTGCTGGACGTGCAGGACCCGGACCTGTGGGACTGGGTGATGGGGCACGCCAAGGCGACCCGCCCGGACTGGCAGGCCATCATCGATGACATCCGCTCCCGCCATCGGCTTTGAATATCGGCCCTCGCGCTGGCTGGGGCGATTGCTCACCTCAACTTGCTGCCTGGCCGCCACCGCGCTGTGGCTGGCCGATATCCCGTGGGCACTGAAACTTGCCGGCACGCTCGTGCTGGGATGTTCCTTGTGGAAGGCATGGCGCGGTCAGTCGCTCGTGACCGTCAGGGCGGCCGGCTGGGCGCGTGACGGTGGCTGGAGTCTGCGCATGCATGCGGGCGAGGACGTCGCCGGCGTGCTCGCATCGTTTCGGGTCGTCGGTGAAGCCGTCGTCTGGCTTCGTCTCTCGCTGCCGGAGAAACGGCACGTGGTCCTGCTGCTGGCGCCGGACAACAGCGATGCGGACATCCGCCGCCGGTTGCGCATGCGGCTGGCCCAGGTCGAGGCCGCAGGGCACTCTGGCGGCTGAACGCGGTCCTACGGTTTGGCCGCGTTACAGGCGATAATCCCCGCTATTCGGGCGGCCAGCCCTTTCGACACCACAAGCGACCGCCCTAATGTTTCGACCGCTAGAGCTTTTCATCGGCCTGCGTTACACCCGCGCCAAGCGTCGCAACCAGTTCATCTCCTTCATCTCCACGGTGTCCATCGTGTGCATCGCCATCAGCGTGACTGCGCTGATCACGGTGATGTCGGTGATGAATGGCTTCGATGACGAATTGCGCTCGCGCATTCTCGGTGCCATTTCGCATGCGACGGTATCGGGCATGCCGGGTGAGGCGGTGCAGGACTGGCCGCGCGCCGTGAAGATCGCCGGTTCGAACAAGCACGTGCTGGGTGCGGCACCTTACGTGGAAAGCGAAGCCTTCTTGCAGGCGCGCCGTTCGACGGGAGGACTGCTGCGTGGCATCGAGCCGTCGGAAGAGCCCAAGGTGTCCGACATCGACCAGCACATGGTCGAAGGCAAGCTCAACCAGCTCGTGCCGGGCAGCTGGAATATCGTGCTGGGTCGCGAGCTGGCGATGCAGCTCGGTGTGGCGGTGGGCGACAAGGTGATTGTAGCGGTGCCGTCGTTCCAGTCCTCGCCGATCACCGGCAGCGTGCCCAGCCTGCGCACGTTTACCGTGTCGGGCGTGTTCGAAATGGGCATGCAGGAATTCGACTCGGGTCTGGCGCTGGTCAACATGACGGACGCCGAGCGCCTCAATCGACTCGGTGGCCCCACCGGCATTCGCCTGAAGCTGGACGACATGTTCAACGCCCGCGAAGTCGCGCGTGAGCTGGCCGACCAGCTGGGACAGGTCTACCGCGTGGATACCTGGATGGATAGCCACGCCAACTTCTTCTCTGCCATTTCGATGGAGAAGAAAGTGATGTTCATCATCCTCTCGCTGATCATCCTGGTCGCCGTGATCAACCTGATTTCCATGTTGATGATGCTGGTGACCGACAAGCAGGCCGATATCGCCATTCTGCGCACGCTGGGCTCCACGCCGCGCAGCATCATGGGCATGTTCATGGTGCAGGGTGTGCTGGTGGGTTTTGTCGGCATCGGCTTCGGCGTGGCGCTGGGTTCGCTGCTGTCGTGGAAGCTGCCCGGCATCGTGAAGTGGATCGAGCACGTCACGGGCGTCACCTTCCTGTCGCCGGACGTCTATTACATCAGCGAACTGCCGAGCAAACTCGACGCAAGCGACGTGGGTTGGGTGGCGTTGGTGACCTTCCTGTTCTCCCTGCTGGCCACCCTTTATCCCGCCTGGCGTGCATCGCGCACCCAGCCTGCGCAGGCACTGCGTTATGAATAAGCCGATGAATACTGCCAACGACGTCGTGATGCGTGCCAGCGGCATTGCCAAGACGTACGAAGAAGGCGACCTGAAGACGGCTGTGCTGTCCGATGTCAGCTTTACGCTGAAGCGGGGCGAGACGCTCGCCATCGTGGGCGCGTCCGGTTCGGGCAAAAGCACCTTGCTGCATATCCTGGGCGGCCTGGACACGTTGACCCAGGGCGACGTGGAAGTGGAAGGGCGCAACCTTTCCAGCCTTTCCGATGCCGAGCGCGGCCGCGTGCGCAACCGTTCGATGGGCTTCATCTACCAGTTCCATCATCTGCTGCCCGAATTCACGGCGCTTGAGAACGTGTGCATGCCGCTGCTGATCCGTGGCGTTGCCATCGCCGAAGCGGAGCGCCAGGCGGCAGCGTTGCTGGGTCGTGTGGGGTTGGAGCAACGCCTGCACCACAAGCCCGCTGAACTGTCGGGTGGCGAACGCCAGCGCAGCGCAGTGGCGCGCGCGCTGGTGACGCGTCCCGCCGTGGTGCTGGGTGACGAGCCCACGGGCAATCTCGACGAGACCAATGCGGCACAGGTGTACGACCTGATGCTGGAACTCAACCGCGAGATCGGCACCAGTTTCATCCTGGTTACGCACGACAACCGCCTGGCGTCGCGCATGGATCGCACGCTTGAGTTGCACAACGGCAAGTTGGTCAACAAGGTTTTCGACTGATCGCCGACGCCGCCGTAAGGCGGCGTCGTTGCCTGCGCCTACACGTTTTTCGGCAGCACGGTTGTCTTGTAGCCGATAGCCTGTCTTCTCCTTCAGGGAGGAGGCAACGTGCGCAAGGATGGTGCCCTGTTACCCGCCGTGATGCTGCTGTCCGGCGTGCTCGCGGTGCAATGGTGGGTGGTGTTGCCGCCCGCCTGGTTCTGCATCGTGTGCGGAGCCCTGGCGCTGCTTCTTCTTCGTCTTGGCCGATACGGTCGCGCGCTGGCGTGGTGCCTGTTCGGCATCGCGTGGGCATGCTGGCGCGGTAGTACGGCGATGGATGCGCGCTTGCCGCGCGATCGGGAAGGGCAGGACTTTCACCTGGTGGGACGCGTCGTGGATCTGCCGCAGGCGCGCGCCGATGCCACGGGCTTTGTGTTTCGGGTCGAACAGGCCTCGTTCGGCGATACGCCGGTGTCTCTGCGTGGGCGCGTGCGGGTGAGTTGGTACAACGGTGCGCCCGACATTCCTCCGTGCAGTCGCTGGCAATTGACCGTGCGGCTCAAGCGCCCGCGCGGGCTGATCAATCCGGGAGGGACGGACAGCGAGCGCAGCGCGCTTGAGCGCAACATCGTGGCCGTGGGTTACGTGCGCGATGGCGCAGGAAACGCGCCGCTCGGGTTGCCGGGATTTTGCATCGATGGTGTGCGGCAGGCGATCAGCCGTGGCATCGCGTCACGCGTCCGCGATCCACACGATGCCGCACTCCTGCAGGCTTTCTCGGTAGGCGACACGCGCGGCCTGAGCCAGCACGACTGGGAAGTGGCGCGCGCCAACGGCATTCCCCATCTCATCGCCATTTCAGGTTTCCACGTGGGCGTGGCTGCAATTTTCGGCGTCTGGCTGGCACGCCTTCTGTACTGGCTTCGCCCCACGCTTGGCTTGCGCCTGCCACGCGTGCAGGCGCAGGCGGCATTGGCGTTCGCAGTGGCGGGTATCTACAGCGCGCTCGCAGGGTTCGGCCTGCCGACAGTACGCACCCTGCTGATGATTGGCATCGTGGCGTTGGCAAAATGCTCGCGTCGCTACTCGGGCGGCCCACAAACATTGGCGCTCGCATTGATGGCCGTGCTGGTGGTCGATCCCCTTTCGGTGCTGGCCGCAGGGTTCTGGCTTTCCTTCATCGGCGTGGCTTTCCTGATGGTCTGCATGACGACGCGAGGGAAGGGATGGCGCGGTTTTCTGCACGAACTGTCCGCAGGGCAACTGGTGATGACCTTGTCCCTGTTGCCGTTGACGATGTGGTTTTTCGGCGAGTCGTCGCTGGTTGGCGCGCTGTCCAACCTGATCGCCGTGCCCTTCGTCAGTTTTGTCATCGTGCCGGTCACCTTGGTGGGCATGATTCTTCTGGGCGTGTGTCCTCCGCTCGCGCAGCCTGTGCTGTGGTGCGCTGCGTGGCTGGCGCACGCGCAATGGTGGCTGCTTGAGCAGATGGCGCGGTGGCCGGGCGCCCATTGGTATCTGCCCGAGGTGCGTTGGTGGTCGTTGGTGTTGGCAACGCTTGGCGCGCTCTGGTTGTTCTCGCCGCGCGGCATGCCGATGCGCTGGCTCGGCGGCGTGCTGTTTCTGCCTCTGCTGTTGCCGACACGCGATGTGCCGAAAGCCGGCGAATTTCAGCTCTGGACGCTGGACGTGGGGCAGGGGCTTTCGATGGTGGTCCGCACGACGCATCACGCACTGGTGTACGACGCCGGTGCGCGGTATCCGTCGGATTTCGATCTGGGTGAAGCGGCGGTGCTTCCGTCGCTGCATGCACTGGGCATCAAGAAGCTGGATCTGCTCGTGGCCAGCCACGCCGACAACGACCACGCAGGCGGCATTCCTGCCGTGGCGGCGGCATTTCCCGACGCGGAGCGAATCTCGGGCGAGCCCGAGCGCATTCCCATCGCCATGGGTCCTTGTATCCCCGGCACGGCGTGGGAGTGGGATGGCGTGACTCTGCGCGTGCTTCCGTCGGGCAAGGACGGCGCCAAGGCCAACGACCGGTCGTGCACGCTGCTGGTCGAAGGGCGGGGTGGCAGGGCGTTGCTCACGGGCGACATCACCTCGGCCGTTGAACCCGTGGTGGCGGCTGCGATACCCGAGGGGCCGCCGCTGGTGCTGGCCGTTCCGCATCACGGCAGCCGGACCTCGTCGAGCCGGGCGTTCATCCAGGCCACGTCGCCGGCTTTGGCGCTGGTGTCCGCCGGCTGGCGCAACCGTTTCCATCATCCCAATGCTGCCGTCATGCAGCGTTACGACGAGGCGGGCGTGCCTTGGCTGAACACTGCGGTGGTGGGAGCCATCCAGGTCGATGTTCCCGCCGACGGGCCTCCTCGCGTTGCCCTGACCTGGCGCCCGCGCCAGTCTCGCTACTGGCGCGAATGAATCCGAGGCCGGCTCGCAAGGCCTGCCTGGCACCATTCGTGACCCCATTCACAGCCCTTCGGCAACGGTCGGCACAGCCCGGAGAACGGCAGGGCGAGACTGTTATGATGCGTCCTTCCTGACTGGCGAAGTGGCCCGGAGTCGTTGTGCTGGAAATCCTGATGGCTGGTGGCTGGGCAATGCTGCCCATCCTGATCTGTTCGGCGGTCGCCCTGGCGATCGTGCTGGAGCGTTGCTGGACCCTTCGTCGCAAGTCCGTGCTTCCGCCGGGTCTGGGCGAGGAAGTGCGCAACTGGGCGCGCGCGGGCCAGCTCGACCCGAACCACCTCACCACCCTGGCCAATGGCTCGCCGCTGGGCGAACTGCTGGCTTCCGCGCTGGCCGTGCGCAACCGTCCGCGCGAGCTGATCAAGGAGCGCATCGAGGATACCGGCCGCCATGTGGTCCACCGCATGGAGCGCTATCTCAACACGCTCGGCACCATCGCGCTGATCGGCCCGCTGCTCGGCCTGCTCGGCACCGTGATCGGCCTGATCCGCATGTTCATGGAAGTGATGCGCGGTGGCGTGGGCGATCCCATGAAGATGGCCGGCGGCATCGGCGAGGCGCTGATCTGCACCGCCACGGGCCTGATCGTGGCCATCCCCGCTTACGTGCTGCACCGCTATTTCCGTTCGAAAGTGGCGGGTTACTGCGTGGAAATGGAAAAGCAGGCCACCGAGTTGCTCGATGAGCTGACGGCCCATCAAGTGGCCGCACCGCGCACCCGTGCGCCGCGCGCCAGCACCACCACCGAGTCGAGCGCGAGCTGACGCATGCGTATCGGCAACGACCGTCGGCAAGACGATTTCGAGATCAACGTGATCTCGCTGATCGACGTGCTGCTTACCCTGCTGATGTTCTTCGTGCTCACCACCACCTTCATCCAGCACTCGCGGATGCAGGTGACCCTGCCCAAGGCCAGCGCGGAAGATCGCGACATGCAGGCACCCGCGCTCACCATCGTGGTGGACCGCGATGGCCACTTCTTCGTCGGCAGCGACGAAGTGCATGGTGAAGGCGTGGAACCGCTCAAGCAGGCCATTGCCAATGTGGCGGGCGACGATCGCGAACGTCAGGTGACCATTCGTGCGGACGCCATGACGCCACACCAGAATGTGGTGACCGCGATGGACGCGCTGGGCCAGCTCGGCTTCACGAAGCTGTCCATCGCCACGACACCCAGTCAGGCGGATAGCGGCCAGTGAGCAACGGCAAGGTCAAGATCTGGGACGCGCACACGATCCAGATCTACAAGCGGCTGCTGGGCTATACCAAGCGTTTCTGGCCGGTGGGGCTGATCGCCATCGCGGGCATGATCGTCGACGGTGGCGGCCTGGCCGTGTTCACCAAGCTGCTCAAGCCGATGATCGACAAGCTCTTCACCGAGAAAGATCCGGTGATGATCTTCTGGATGCCGATCTGGATCGTGATGGTGTTTCTGGTGCGCGGCGTCGGCACGTTCGCCAGCAGCTATGGCGTGGCCTACATCGGGCGCAACGTCGTCAATGCGATCCAGCGCGACGTGTTTGCCGCTTACCTGCGGTTGCCAGCCTCCTTTTTTGGCAGGGAACACTCGGGGCATCAGGTCTCGCGCATCACCTACACCAGTGAGCAGGTGGCGGTTGCTTCCACCGACGCGGTGAAAGTGGTGATCACCGAAGGCGTCACCGTCATTGGCATGTTGTACGCCATGCTCAGCACCAGCGCCTACCTGACGATGGCGCTCTTCGTGATGGTGCCGCTGATCGCGCTGATCGCCAGCGTTGTCAGTCGCCGGTACCGCACGATCAGTCGCCGCATCCAGAGCACCATGGGCGGGGTGACCGGCACGGTCGAAGAATCGGTGCAGGCGCATCGTGAGATTCGCGTCTATGGCGGCCAGGAACAGGCAGCGTCGCGCTTCAAGGACGTCACCGATAACACGCGCCGCCTCAATCTGAAGATCGCATCCACGAATGCCCAGTCAAGTTCGGCCATCCAGACGGTGGCCGCGTTGGCATTGGCTGTGATGGTTTTTCTGGCGACGCGCCCGTTCGAAATCGAGAAGATGTCGGCCGGTGACTTCATCGTGGTCTTGACCGCCATGGGCGGCATGATGCCGTCGCTGCGGCGGCTTGCGAACGTCCAGTCCAACATCCAGAGCGGCATGTCGGCGGCGGAGAATCTCTTCGAGATCATCGACACGGCGCCCGAAGTGGATGCCGGCACCCGCGTGCTCGATCGAACGCAGGGTGATATCCGGTTTGAAGATGTCAGCCTCAAGTACGCGCGCGGTGATCTGGAAGCACTGCGTGGCATCAACCTGCATTGCGCGCCGGGTACGGTCACGGCATTGGTCGGCCGCTCCGGCAGCGGCAAGAGCAGCCTGGTCAGTCTTCTTCCGCGATTCAACGAGCCCACGACCGGCCACATCCTGATCGATGGCGCCAACTACGAGAGCTTCACGCTTGCATCGCTGCGTCGCCAGATCGCATGGGTCGGCCAGAGCGTGGTGCTGTTCGATGGCACCGTGGCGGAAAACATTGCGTACGGCGAACTCGCCGGCGCGAGCGAGGCCGACATCATCGCGGCGGCGCAGGCGGCCAACGCGTGGGAATTCATCCAGAAGATGCCCGGCGGCATCCACTGCGCGATTGGGCAGGGCGGCAACCTGCTGTCGGGCGGCCAGCGTCAGCGTCTCGCGATTGCACGCGCGATTCTGAAGAACGCACCGATCCTTGTGCTGGACGAAGCCACCAGCGCGCTCGATACCGAATCCGAGCGTCTGATCCAGCAGGCGCTGCAGGGCCTGATGAAGGACCGCACGACATTGGTGATCGCGCATCGCCTGTCCACCATCGAGCATGCCGACCAGATCGCCGTGATGGATCAGGGCCGCATTGTCGAACGTGGCACGCACGCCGAATTGCTCGCTCAGAACGGCCATTACGCGGCGCTGCACCGCATGCAGTTCCACAGCCAGCCTGGTGATTGAGGCCGTGGCATGACGCTGACCGAACGGCTCGAAGCGGCCTGGTACGGTTCGGCGCGCGCCCCGTGGTGGACCGGTCCGCTCTCCTGGCTTTATGGCGGCCTTACAGCGTTGAGGCGTGCGCTGTATCGCACGGGCGTGTTGCGTGCCACGCGGTTGTCCGTTCCCGTCATCGTCATCGGCAACATCAGCGTAGGTGGTACAGGCAAGACGCCATTGACCATCGCGCTGGCTGACGCACTTCGCGAACGCGGTTACACGCCGGGCGTCGTGAGTCGTGGATACGGTGGCACGCAGAAGGAACCGCTGCGGCTCGGTGATACGCCCGATCCCGCACAAGTGGGCGACGAACCGTGCCTGATTCGTGCCAGCGGAACGCCGGTAGCCGTGGGGCGCGATCGGCCGGCCGCCGCCGCGCTCCTGATCGATGCAGGCTGCAACGTGGTGATTGCCGACGATGGCCTCCAGCACTACGCCTTGGCGCGTGATGTGGAAATCTGCGTGATCGATGGTGCGCGCCGCTTCGGCAACAGCCGTTTGCTGCCGGCCGGACCGCTACGCGAGCCTTTATCGCGCCTGCATCACGTGGATTTCCGCGTCTGCAACGGTGGAGCGGTGGCGCAGGGCGATATCCCCATGTCTCTGAAAGGTGGCATCGCCCGCGCGCTGGCCGATGACCACGCCAAGCCGCTGGCAGACTTCGCCGGACAAACGGTGCACGCCGTGGCTGCCATCGGTCATCCGCTGCGCTTCTTTGCCAGCCTGCGCGCGCAGGGCATCGAGGTGGTCGAGCACCCGTTTCCCGATCATCACCTGTTTACGGCGGGCGACCTGTCGTTCGGCGACTGCAAGCCCGTACTGATGACCGAAAAGGACGCCGTAAAGTGCCGTCCCTTCGCACAGGCGCACTGGTGGACGGTGCCCGTGCGGGCCGATTTGCCGCCAAGTTTTTTTGATGATGTCGTGGCGCGTCTGAAACGGACCATGCGCTGAGTGCGACAACAAAAAAAAGCCGACCCGCGAAGGTCGGCTTTTTCTTTGATCGTTGGCGCAGCTGATTACTGGATGCGAACGATATTGCCCTGCGGGTCGATCTGCACAAGGTCGCCGGTGCGGATGGCGCTGGCATCGGGCACGGTCACGTTGCTGTAGGCACCGTTGCCCATGCGAATGCGCAGGGTGTAGCTGGCGTTCGGGCGGCCGCTGTTGGCGCCGATGCGGTTGCCCGCATAACCGCCGCCCACGGCGCCGGCGACGGTGGCCAGGGTGTTGCCCTTGCCCTTGCCGACCTGGTTGCCCAGCACGCCGCCGGCGATGCCGCCGATGATGGTGCCGGCCATGCTGTGGTCATTGCCTTGGGTGATGTTCTGGTCGATCGCTTCCACCGTGCCGCACTGGTCACAGCGGAGGTAGATGCCGTCGTTGCGGACCAGCACGCCGCTACGCGCCTGCTGGGCGCTGGCGGCAAACGGGCTGGCTACAAGCAGGGCGGCCAGCGACAACACGGCGAGACGGGGGTTGAACATGGACTCTCTCTCCATTGAGGGGGCGTTACGTCCCCAGTCTAGCGAGACTCACTGAATGGCGGACTGAATGATCGGGCAAAAGACCCGTATCATGTGCACTTTTCCGGCCGCTCGCAGTGACCCTTGCGGCACCCCGCGAAAGCCACGCACATCGGAGTCGCCATGAGCCTTATCCAAGTCCCGGTTTCCTACGGCGAGCTGATCGACAAGATCACCATCCTGGAGATCAAGTCCAAGCAGATCACCGACGCGGCCAAGCTGGCCAACGTCCGCACCGAGCTGGACCTGCTCAACGCCACCTGGGCAAGCCACCCGGCCTCGCAGACCGATATTTCTTCCGAGCGCGCCCGCCTGCTGGCGGTGAACGAAGCGCTGTGGGATATCGAAGACCGCATCCGCCTGAAGGAAAAGGCGCAGGCGTTCGACGCCGAATTCATCGAACTGGCACGTTCGGTCTATTTCCAGAACGACGACCGCGCCGCCGTAAAGCGCGAGATCAACCTCAAGCTCGGCTCGCAGCTGGTGGAAGAGAAGTTCTATCAGGACTACCGACAGCCCTGAGCGCTCCTGGGGCGCCTCAGATCGTAATCTCCGCGCCGCCGGTATGCCCCCGCCCGTAGGCGGAGGGACATGACTATCCGCGCACGGGTGGCTTGCTCTCTGCCTTGAGAGACGACGCTTCGGTAGGCGCAACTGGCCGGGCCCCATCCTGCAGCAGGGTGCGTGGCAGGGTGAAGTTGTTGAAGATGCGTTGCGTGAAAGGGTTATTGGCCTTCTCGACAACTACGCGATAGCGCATCGCTGCGCCGTCGTCGGCTGTGAAGCTCAGATCAATGCTGGTGGGGGTCGTGCCGGTGAGTTGGCCACGGCTGAGCAAGCGGAACATAGACCAGGGCCCACGGAAGACCAGGCTGCTGCTGTTGCCGCTGCTGTTGACCAGGGTCACCCGGCTGTCGGTGCTATTGCCCAGGCTATTGGGCCAGATCAAACCTACGCTGTTACTGGGCCCATGGTCGTAGGAGATCAGCTGGCCTTCGATGCCCAGCACGCTGCTGCGGCGGTTTGGCGTGAGGCCAAGCGGCGTGACATTGAACTGCACATTGAGCGCACCGCGATTGTTGAAGAACGCATCACGGATACGGTTGGCTGCCTCCAACTGAGTCAGCACGTCGGTGCGTACCAGATAGCCGCTGCGACGTTCGGAATACAGCGCATCCAGATTGTCTTCCAGCAAGGTCTTCAGGTATTTGTCGCGAAACTGCTGCAATCGTCCCTGAGGGCCGAAGAAGGCCTCGAAGTCCTCCAGCGAGGCATCCGACGTGCTGGCTGGATTGAACGGGTAGCGTCCTGCCAGGTGTTCGCTGTAAAAACTGTAGACATCGGTATCCCAGCGACGCTCCAGTTCGTGCAGCGCTTCGACCAGCAGCACTTGTGACGATTCGTCAGCTATCTTTTTTACTTGCCCATTCAGTGGCTCCGGCAGGCCAGCGGCCATGCGCTGCACGATCCCGATCGGGTCCTGTCCCTTGAGCGCAAAGCGGTCCAGCACCATGGCCAGCGCAGCTTTGCCGCGGTCCGGACTGTCTTTGACACTTTTCACGGCGTCGCGAACATTGCCGATGGCCACCATGGTTTCGTCCATGTACGCCGGCTTGTCACCTTTGCCCACCAGCAGGTCGGCCAGCGGCGCAAAAGATCGCGCGATATCCGCCGTCAGCTGCAGGCTTGCCGCGTCGTTGGCGGAAGCAGGGGCTTTGGCGTTGCCATCGGGGAGGAGGGGATTGAGCTGCGTGTTGTCGCGCACCGTTTCCACCAGTCGGCGCATGGGTGCCGCCGGGCTGGTGAGGCTCTCCAGGACAGTCACCGCCTGGCCGATGTCGTTGAAGTCAACCACGTCAAGTTGGTTGATGCCCTGGCGCCAGTTCGCCAGGTAGTCGGCGGTGTAGATGGTACGAATGCGCCCGGCCAAGGCCTGCTTGTCCGACGCGGAGTAGTCAATGCGATTACGTTGACCCAGCGTCCATTCGTCGATCATCGCCAGATCGGTCAAGTCCTGGCTGTGAGGCTCGAAGTAGCCGTGGAAACCCTTGGCGGTAAGCAGTGCATCGATGCGTGCCGTCTGGGGAGATTCGCCGGATGATTTGACTTGGTAGACGATATCGAATGCCGGGCCAATTTCATGACGCAGATCCAGCGGAGCATGCAATGTTTCACCCGCCTGCTGTTGCATGGTCAGGTACACGCGTTGCGGCATCGGAATCTGCCGCAGCTGCTGCTGCAACTCCGCGATCCGCTGGCGATAAGCCGGAAGATCGGCATCGGCATACTTCATGGCGTAGTCGAGATGCCGCATCAAATTGTTCTGCACCGTGCCATCGCCGGAAAACGCCGCCTGCCAGTATTTGGCCATCCAGTCTTCCACGATGGGCGCACGGCGATTGGGGCGATCTTCGATCATTCGATACACGCGCAAGGCGGCCAGCTGATCGCTGCTGCTGGCCGCGGCCTGGTTCATGGCGTCCATCACGCCGCTCGCCAGTTCCGGCAGGAAGCGTTGGGAGAGCAATTGCAGGTAGGCCTCGTCCACCTTGGGTCCGATCTTGCGGCCCTGGTACAGGCCCATGTCCGACACCACTGGCCACGCATTGCGGTAATCGCCGTACACCGTGACTGCGTCGCGGATTTGATCCATGGGAGCCAGCAGGTTCCTGCCCGTGGGATCGGCCGTCATGTCTACCTGCTTGCCGCTGAAGTCCCGGCTCTTGGCCAGGACATTGAGCGCCAGGTCGCGGTTCAACGTGTAGTAGTGATACCAGCCACCCACCACCAGCAAGCCCCCCAGACTGGCGATGATCGTATGGGTCAGCAAGGCGCGCTTCTTGTCGGCCAACACCTTGACGTTGTCGCCCGCCAGACCTGCCTCGGGGTAGATGACGCGCTGAAAGAGTTGCTGAGCAAAATAGACAGTGCCGCCGCTCGCGGGCTGGGCACGGGAAATCACCGTATCCAGCTTGAAGGTCGCCGCCGCCGCGTCGACGAAGGCGTTGCTCAGCAAGCCCTGCTGGAAAACCGAGGAAAAATATACGCCGCGCGGCAGCGCCGGTGCGCCGGAGCGGTCGGCGGCGAGCACGTCCGCCAGGTAGCGAAGCAGGATGGGTAGCAGTCCGTCCAGTTCACGCGTCAGCGAGAACAAGCCTTCGCGTTGTTCGAGCGACAGCGGATCGCTCAGTGCATCGAAAACCTGTTCATTGAGTCGCGCCACCATGGCGCCATAGCGCTTGGACAATTCGTCCAGCCATGCGTCGAAGTGCTTGACCGAGGCCAGGCTGAAGGTGAAACCAAAAATAGCTTCCCGAACGCTGCGCGGCAGCCTGGCAAAGAACGTCCCGAAACCGTCCAGCTGATCACACTTGCTCAGCACCACATAGATCGGCGGCCGGGTCCCTAGATGGGCACCGAGCTCCTTCAGGCGTGTGCGCAGCATGGTTGCCTGTGCCTGTCGGTCGCTGGGCTTCTGGTTGAGGAGCGCGATCAGGTCGACCACAAGCACCACGCCATTCAGCGGTCGCCGGCTGCGGTTATGACCCAGCCAGTTGATCAGATGATTCCATAGACGCTTCTTGAGTTTGTCCTCCAACGGCGCGGTCGTGGCATCGTCAGCGGGTGTGGCCTTCTTGTCGGTGCGCGTAGCCTCGTCCGGTTCGTCCGTCCGAGCCTGGCTGATCAACTCGCCCGGCATATCGATCAATACGGCTTGATCGCCCATCCACCAATCAATCGGGTAGATAAGGTCCGGATCGGCCGTACGGTCACTCGCCGCGCGAGTGGTGCCAGTGAGATGGAAATTCTGGTTGGAGCGGTTGATGAAACTGGTCTTGCCCGCGTCCTCTGTGCCCAGCACCAGATACCACGGCAGCTTGTACAGCGACTGGCGCCCCATGAGCGTGCTTTTGAGTACGGCCAGGTTGTTGTCGAGCGAACGCTGCTGCGCGTCGACATATTTGAAGTCCCTGTCTCTGGTCAGCTGATTTTCGCGATCTTCCTTTTCCTTGTAAGTGCGGTTACGCGCCTTCAACTGCAAGGCCCATAGCAAGGTGGGCACCAATAACAGCACCAGCGTCAGCAGTACGCGAACGGAAAGATCGGCCAACGGCTTCTTGTCGCGCCAGCTCCATTGCGGCCCCAGCCACCAGATGGCGATCAGCAGAAACACGATGCCGAGCAGCAGAAGCACCGGCGTGGCGCTCTTGAACTGGCGCAGCAGGCTGGTGGCGTAGCGTTTGACGAGTTGGAGAAAATACGACATGACTGAACTTCCTTGTGTCCTTGGTACGTCGTTAAAAATCAACGTACGGCGTGCTTGGTATCGGCGCTGATGTGTTTGTTAGGCGTCAGGTGTTTTGACAGACGCGATTACCAGCTGTCATAGGGGATGCCATGTTCTTCGATGTATTTTTTGGCTTCGTCGGAGAGGGGATAGGCATAGCCTTTGCCCCAGCCTTGACCAGGCCCCAGCGCTTCTACCTCTGCGTAATCGCGCAAAATTTCTACGCGCGATAAGCTGGTGCCACTAACCCAAACCACGACACGACCGCCTGGCGCTACGCCGATGGCGATGTCATTGCGGCAGGTAGTCTCGCTTTTACCGTTCCACTGGAACGTCTCTTTCTTCACCAAGGCTTGCCGCATAGCCTCGGGCACGGTGAATTGCCAGCTATAGGTCTGCGGCTCGGCCAACGATTGCCAGCGGATAAACACCTCCATAGGAGCGCCGGCACTATCGATGATGGTGCGATCGGCCATCCAGCGACCGTTATCCCACCCCTCGGTTTGCGCCAGTTCGCCAACCACACCTTGTGGAATCTTCACCCAGCGGCCACGGTCGTCTTTGACTTCCAGTGTTTCGACCCACGCTTCCATGTGGTTAGGGGCAACGACGCCCATCGCCCAATGCCCGCAGAAGTTGGGCTTGAACTTCGACGGTGTATCGGCACATGCCGGCAGGCTTGCCACTAGCAGAAGTAGTCCTAGCGAACGCCATCTCATAAGCATCTCTCTTCAATGTCCCGGCTTGGGCAGGAAGGTATTGCGTTTCCGCTCCGGTGCCGGACGCATGGCGTAGAGAAGTTCGGCTCCCCAGGGTTTGCCATCGGGCTTGTGCGGGGTTGGCTTCCACAGCAGGGGATTCCAATGGGCCGACTGATGCAAATAGCGGGTGCGCAGCAAGCGTTCTTCGTCCTTACTCAATACGCCCTTGAGTGCACCACCGCGTCGCGCGTATGCCATCAGTTTTTGATAGATGGGTTGTAGCTCGCTGGGAAGCGACTGTGCCGGAACGTCATCGGGTGATCTGTTGAAAGGCACACCCGCCTCCTGCGCCAAGGTATGCATGATCCGCAACGGAATCAGCTGGTATTCGCCCCGCACATAGCGCTGCAGCACCGCAGCCGCGGTGACGAACAGGCAACGCTCCGGCACCGCGCTGCGTCGGTCGTAGCGACGTGCCTCGCCGGTCCATGTCTGGATAAACAACTTCTGATCGAGCGTGCCATGGGTGGTCTGCGTGTTGCCTGCATCGAGCAGGTCGGTGGGATACCAGCCCTGCTTGTCCATATCGCGCGAGGCACGCCACCAGGCATCGCTGTCGGTAGGCAAGGTGCCCATGGCTTCGGTGCTGGTTTGCGGCTGGCCGAGCAACAGGTGCTCCCAGGCCAGCGACAACGTGTAACCGCCGCCGATATCTGAGTGCACGCCGTGCAGGCGAATCTCCTTGTGCGAACCGGCGTGGTTCAAGGCAAAGTTGTGCCGGCACTCGTCATCGGCAATCAGATGGATCACCCGGTCCGCGCAATCCTTGGGCAGGTAGAGCTTGGCGGGGTCATCCTTGTCGTTGCCGGGGATGCCCATGGCGGCGACGCTCTCGAACAGGCCGATAAAGCGGATCTTCAAATCGTCCTTGGCCGTGCCCCAGGCGGACTTGAGCGGCAGCCCCGCCTCGCGCAGCGCCTTGGCCATGGGGCTTGCCGAGCCCGCGTGGAAAATCAGGTTGGCGAAGTGGCGCGTGGCGGCTGCACCGCGACTGAAACCGAATAGATCGAATTCGATGGCATCGATGATGATGTTGCTGCCAGCGCTGCCGAGCAAAAACGTTCTTATTTCGTCGACTACTTTGAGAATAGCTTCCTCAGCGCGTGCGATGACGCCGGTCGGCCCATAGCCGGTGGCTCCGGACAAAAGGCTGTCTTGATGGTCGGCCAACGTGGCGATGCCTTCGACATAGACATGCCGATATACACATTGGCAACCGTTCTCGGTCGTCGCTTCATCCAGTGTGCGAGTGACTTTATAGAGGTCATACAACCGATGCACATTGGTTTCGTCACCACCGTAGCTGGCGCTGTCTTCCCCCCAGCCCTCTCGCTTGAGGCAGCTCTTGAACATGCTGCCAAGCACATCCGGGTGTTGCTGCAAAGGCGGATTGACCACCAGCGGATCGCAGGCGTCATGCGCGCGGAGGCTATTTGTGAAGTTATTGCCGGTGCCGTCATGGAACACTCCCACGCGTATCACCACATGCACGGCGTCGGCGGTGCGCATCGCCTCGAACGCGACGGAGGAAACGTCGTCCGCATCACCCGTATTGGCTTCGACATGCCTGGCCGCCTGCGTGCGGACGGCATCACCCAGCGGTTGCGTGGGCAGGTCAATATCAGTCAGTCCCGAATCGTCTTCGATCCAGAAATCATCGAACGCACCGATCAACCGTGCGCCACAACCGGTGCGCATGCCTTCCACTGCCGGGGCATAGGCCAGCAAGGGCTTCACCGATTGCACAATCGGAAACACGCCGTTGCACTGCGGGCAATACACCTTATGCCCCAGGCCGGCGACCGCATGGCCCTTATGGCTGGCAATGCCATAGCCTTCGAGCACGCGCCCGCCATGGTCGGTACGCGAACAACAGGTAATGCCTTTACGCTTGGTCATGGGTCGTCCTTGCATGGGAGGCGGGCCGTCAATGGCGGTTCGACGCGTGAAACGGATCGCCATTACCAGCTGTCGTAGGGGATGCCGTGTTCTTCGACGTATTTTTTGGCTTCGTCGGAGAGGCGTACGTAACGCCCCTCGTGTTGCCCTTGGTCGGGCCCCAGCGGCTCCGCCTCGGCTTTGCCTCTCAGAATTTCCATCGGCTCAAAGCCGATACCCACCAGCCACACGATGGTGTGTCCTCCTGGTGCCACACCTAGCGTGATATCGCTGCGACAGCTCATCTGCGTCTGGCCACGCCAGGTGACGCGTTCCTGTTTGACCAGCGCCTGGCGCATGGTTTCCGGTACGGTGAATTGCCAGCTGTACGTCTGCGGTTCGACGAGGGATTGCCAGCGCACGAATACTTCCATGGGAGCTTCTGCCCAGTCGAAACGGGGACCACCACCGCCGCCCTGCAGATTGCTCCAGCCAGCGGCCTGCCCCAACTCGCCCACGACGCCCTGAGGAATCTTTACCCAGCGGCCTTTGGCATCTTTTACTTCCAGGGTTTCTATCCAAGCTTCCATATACCTTGGCGCCACCGCCTCGATGGCCCAGTGGTGGCAAAACGGAACCACGAACCGTTTCGTCTGCGCATCGGCATAAGCGCCCTGGCTGGCGCACGCCGAGGCACACACAAGCAAGAACAACAGAACCAGACGCCGTGCTGCGTCTGTGATGCCTTGGCCGTCCATACGTCCCATCGCATCGATGCGCTGGACGAATGACGATGAACCCGCGATATAAGCCATAAGCCTTACCCCTTGGGCGTCGATTCAAGCAATGCCTGCGCCGGCTGCTGGCGCAGCAGATGCTCGTACAGCGCAGGCTCCCACTGCTCCGCTGGCGTGGTCTGCATGGTGCGCAGCACGCTGGCGTAAAGATCGTCGGCCAACCACGCGAGCCCGCGCGAAGCGAGCAGATCGGCAGCGATGGCGGTGGCGTAGCAACGCTGGCGCGGCGCGGTATGACTGGTCTGCAGCTCTTGCAGGCGGCGCAGCACTACCTCCACGCCCTCGTTGTCCAGCTGGACGACCAGTTCGTCGCGCAAGTCGCCGTACTCCTGCACGGGGCTGCTATGCGCCGTGTCGTCGGCGCCGCTGAGCCAGCCCAGGGTTTCGTGATCGATGAACGGGCGCCCATCGTTGAAGCACAAGTCGGTCAGCGTGGGTATGCGTCGTACGAAGCGCTCGGTGGAAAGGCGGATGGCATCGGCCACTTCCTTCATTTCCAGGCGCGCGGCAATGCTGGCGGCCAGATAGCTGCCGCGTATCCAGTACGGTGAAGACACCACGCTTTTTTCAACCCGCTGCAGCAGCAGGGGATTCACTGCGTTGTTGCGCAGTGCATCTTGATAGCCCTGGGCGATATCGGCCGGCACGCCCATCAGCTCAGTACGCTGCTCGCGTCGCGCGGCGGGTGCGGCGTTCAAGTGTGCCCACAGGGCGAAGCGCCGCAGCTGATAGCCGGTGGGATCGTAGACATCTTGCTGGTTGGCGAACTCAGCCACCGCCAGCAAGGAGCGGCGGTTGTTGCGCTCTTCGCCGAGCTTGAGCGGATCCGTGGAGCTGAAGAACGCCTCGCTGATGGCCGTGCCGCCAGCCTGGCCCTGCGACGGCGCAGGCATAACGGATACGGCTTCAGGGAAACGCGCGGCGTCGGCCTGCTGCTGGAGTTTGGTCAACAATTGGGTCAGGGAGCCGACATCCAGCTGCGCTGCCTCCGCACGCAGCTGCAAGCGCTCCAGCGGGTTTTGCGCGCTGGTCAAGGCTGCTGGGCTGAAGTCGTGCGGGTCAAGCGCAGGCAACGCTTGCGCGAGGCGTTCGAGCCATAGCGTCACCATCTTCCGCTTGGCGAGATGGCCGGTGGGACCGGGCTTGGGATAACCGGTGTCCCAATACTGCTCCACCATGCCGGCCAGCATGCTTGCTGCCTCCGTCCACGAGCGCCAGTTGTGCGCACGCAGGCGGGCCGTCATCAGGTGTCCCGCGATGCGGAAGTGCTTGCACTGGTGTTGCAGGTAGTGGCGCGCCGCGTCATCGATGTACAACCAATCCATGCGCGCTTCGTTCAGGCCACCCAGCTTGACCATCTCCTGATCGATGGCCTGATAGGTTTCGTCTTCTTCGTTGAAATAGCCGGCTGGCTGCTGCGCATCGATGGGCGCCAGCAGGGTGTCGACATCCAGGGCGGGGAAATCCATCACCAGTGACATGCCTCGCGCTGCTGCTTGATAAGCTCATGCAGATCGGAGGCGTCGAAGACGAGCCCATCCAGCGTGGGGAAATCGCTTTTGGTTTGCAGCTGCGCACCGGCGCCCAGCTGCTTGAGCGTGTCGATGGCCACCAGCCCACGACCGGCGTCGGCGATGCTGCCCACCTCCAGCACCTGCCATGCGGCGGCATCCGCTACCGCCTTGCCGTCCAACAGCAGTTGCATGCGCAGTCGATTGTTGGCGATGGGGTGGCCGGCAAGAAGCTGAAGCCGGGTGATGCCCGACAGACAGCTGATGGCCATGACCGGTCCCAACGCCGTGCCGTTGATTGCCGGCGCAGAGATCACGATTTGCATGGCACCGTTGCCGTCGTCGCGAGAACGCGACAACAGGAAACGATGATCTTCCGGCTTGCGCTGGTTCTCGTTGCGTTGAACCAGCTGCACGATGAGCGGCACGGTCGCCACCGTTGCTTGCTCGGCCGAGGCATGCAGGGTTGAACTGGCCGTCATCGCTGGCAGCGTCACCGGTGTACCGGCGACGCTATCGAAGCAGGCAAGCCGCTGTACCGACGAGGTGATTTTGGTGCAGTCAGGCGTTTGGGTGGCCGCGATGCGAGCAGGATCATCGTTGCCATGGCTGCAGGCGGCAGCGCTGAGCAGCAGCAGGCTGGATATGCGTAATTTCATGGGGCATCCGTCTCCCGATCCAGATTCCATTTCTGGCATTTGTGGGCCAGGGTGCGTTTGGGCATGCCGAGGCTCTGCGCTGCCCGGCTACGCGAACCGTTGAGCTGGCGCAGGCGACTGCCAATCATCAGGCGTTCGAAGGCATCCACGGCTTCGGCCAGGCGCGGCATAGCCAACAGCGGGTGCAGCGACGCCTGTTCACCGATGGCTGGCGCGCCGTGCGGAGTCAGCGCATCCACCGGCAGCATCCAGGTTTGCAAGGTATTGAGATCTATCAGCTGACCTGGCGCGGTTTGTTCGGCGGCCGCCATTACCAGGCTGCGAAGCTCGCGCACGTTGCCCGGGAAAGGCTGGTCATGCAGCCACGCTTTTGCCGCAGCGCTGAAGCCCGCCACGTGCGATTGACGCTCTCGGTTGTGCTTCAGCAATACATGCGTGGCGATAGCCTGAATATCGTCAGGGCGCTCGCGCAAGGACGGCAGGTGCAGCGCCTGCTGGCGGATGCGGTAGTAAAGATCCTCGCGGAACTGGCCTTCGCGAATGCGGCGCGGCAATGGCTGATGGGTGGCGCAGATCAAGCGGAAATCAGACTCGCGCTCCTTGGTGGCGCCGACCGGCCGGTACTTTTTCTCGTTGAGTACGCGAAGCAGCACACTCTGCAAGGCCAGCGGCATGTCGCCGATCTCATCGAGAAACAGCGTGCCGCCGTGCGCCTCCGCAACCAGTCCCTGTCGCGCTTGCGTAGCGCCGGTATAGGCGCCCCGCACACTGCCGAACAACTCGGCTTCGATCAGCTCGTTGGGGATAGCTGCGCAGTTGACCGGTACGAACGGGCCGCCGCGCGCGGATGCCTGATGTATCAACCAGGCTGCGTGGTCTTTGCCCGAACCGGTCTCACCGGTAATGAGGATGGACAGGCTGGAATCGGCCAGACGAAGCAAATCGCTGCGGATCTGCTGTGTGAGAGTGCTCTCGCCGACGAATTCGGAAGCGAGCAGGCGGCGGGCACGACTGTCGCCGCGATCGGCCTCCAGCTTGAGACGAACGGTTTGCTCGTAGCGAAAGCTTTCCTCGGCGTTGACCATCTCCGCGAGCCGCGCGAACAAGCTTTCATGCGCGTCGAATAATGCTTGCCAGAGTGCGTCGTTTTGCAGCACGCGTAAGGCCTGCGGCGAGCCGAGAAAGGCCATGACGCCGATCCTTTGCTGTTGGCTGTTATTCAAGGGCACTACCCATAGTGCCCGCGCGCTGGGCCAGTGCTCGCGGAGCGCCTCGAAACCCTCACCGATGCCCACCAGGCAGGTCATGTCATCGACATGGCAGCGCTGCCCGGTGATAAGGCTGTAGACCAGGGGATTGTCCTGCGCGCTCATGTCCAGCGAAGGCATGCCTGCCACCGATCCATTTGCGACGGCCAAGGCGCACAGCTGATCGCCCACACGATTGCGCAGATAGCAACAAGCGCCGAGCAGCCCATGCAGGCGTACGGTCTGAGCCAGAAAAACCTCGGACAATGTCCCGAAGTGCGTCGCCATGGCCATCGATCGAGTGAGCAGGGCTACCGCAAGCGCGTCCATGTCCTCAATCCAGGATGGCCGCGAAGGCCGTGTCGTCCCAGCTCAGCCGGGCTTGAGTGAAGGTTTGCCGAGAAGCCACGCGCTGCAGGACGGCGAGCGAAAGTGGCGGCAACAACTCTCCATCGATGCTGGCGTCCAGCATGCGAGCACCGTTTTCGTGCCGGGTACAGCGTGCCCGCAACTCATTCGTGGCGCTGGTGTCCACCTCAAGCACGGCGCCATAACGCGCAGCGAACTGATCGATTAAACGTTGAAGACGTGCATCGATGATCTCGCTCAGGACGCCATCGCCCAGGTAGCGATAAGGCACGATCTGCATGCGCGCAAGCAACGCAGGCTTGAAGAAGCGCATGATGCGTGAGCGCAGCGTTTCTTCATCCAGATCGCACAACGAACCATCCTGTTGATCGAAGCCGAGATTGGAAGTGAGAAAGAACAGGATGTTCTTGCAATCGATCAGGCGACCTTCGCCGTCGGTGAGCTCACCTTTGTCAAACGCCTGATAGAAGATATTGAGCACTTCCGGATGAGCTTTCTCCACTTCATCCAACAACACCACCGAATAGGGACGCTGACGAATTGCCTCCGTCAGGAGGCCGCCCTCGCCATAACCGACGTAGCCCGGTGGTGAGCCAAGCAACCGCGAGACGGTGTGCTTTTCCTGATATTCGGCCATATTGATGGTGGTGATGAATTGCTTGCCGCCAAACAGAGCGTCGGTCATCGCCAACGCCGTTTCTGTTTTTCCCACACCGCTGGGGCCGACGAGAAGGAACGCTCCAAGCGGCGTGCCCGGCCGCCTCAAATCGGCCATGGCAGTCAGCAAATGCTTGTGCACGCGCTCGATCGCAGTTTGCTGCCCCTTGACCCGCTCACTCAGCAGAGCGGGCAACGAACGCAATCGCTCCATGCGATCGCTGGTCATGGTGTTGGCGGGGATGCCGGTCCAATCAGCAATGACCTGTGCGATCTGCTCTCGACCCACATCCGCGTGGAGCAGCGCTCCGTCGCGCTGCAAGTCGGCCAGCTGGACGACCTTGTCGCGCAATAGAGACTCGTCAGCCCCATCGTTACGATCGTGACGACTGTCGCTTTTGTCGTCCTTCGATCGACGTAGCGCGATAATCTCATCGACGAGTTGCCGCTGCCTTTCCCAAGTCTCGTGAAGCGACTCGATCTGGGCAGCGATGTGACCGTGCTTCGCTTCCAACTTCGCGACAAGTGAGGATTCTACGGATCGCCCAAAGCGAGCATCTCGGCGAAGAATCTCTATTTCCGCGTTGATCTCCTGCTGTGCGTGTTCAAGCGCAGAGAGCCTGCGGGGTGGCTCGGCTTGGGCTGTTGCCACGCGGGCGCAGGCAGTGTCGAGTACATCGATGGCCTTGTCCGGCAACTGGCGCCCAGCGAGATAGCGCGCAGAAAGACCTGCCGCCGCGCGCAGTGCATCGTCGCTGATAACGACGTTGTGTGCTTTCTCATACACGGCGCGCAAGCCGCGGAGAATATGCACCGCCTGCTCCTGGCTGGGCTCGTCCAGCTTGACGAGCTGAAAGCGGCGCGATAAAGCCGGATCTTTCTCGAAATATTTCTTGTATTCGGACCAGGTCGTAGCGGCGATCGTGCGAAGTTCACCGCGGGCCAGCGCGGGCTTGAGAAGATTGGCCGCGTCCGTGCCGCCCGCGGCGTTGCCTGCGCCAATGAGGGTATGCGCCTCGTCGATGAACAGGATGACCGGGTGCGGCGATGCCCTGACCTCGTCGATGACTGCTTTAAGCCGCTTCTCGAATTCGCCCTTGATGGCAGCACCAGCCTGCAAAGCGCCGAGGTCCAGCCCCCAGAGTGCAACTTGGCTCAGCGGCTCGGGCACGCGCTCCTGCGCGATGCGTAGAGCCAGCCCTTCGACCACCGCACTTTTGCCCACGCCCGCATCGCCCACCACGATCGGATTGTTTTTACGACGTCGGGACAGGATGTCGATCATCAGGTCGATTTCGCTGTCGCGGCATAGGACCGGATCGATGCCGCCATCACGCGCTTGTTGGGTGTAGTTGTGGCCATATTTGGTAAGCGCAGAGTCACCGCTTCCCATGGGACCTTCTGGCATCGTTGTCGAGGTGTCCGGGCTTTCGCTCGACTGGGCAAGCAAGCTCGCGAACTGTTTGCGCAGCGACTCGCGATTGATGCCATCCAGCAAACGTATGGCTGCCAGCGGAAGGTAACGCGCAGGGTTGAGCAAAGCGGCGAGTAGCACGCTGCCGCTGCGTATCAGAGGTTGCTCAAGTTCCAGCGAGCCGAGCATCCAGGCCTCCTGAAGCAACTCCACCAGCAAAGGCGAGAACGACGGGTACTGATCGTTACCGCCATGTTGCTCTATGAATGCACAGGACAGTGCCTGTCGCGCAGCGTCGACATCCAGAGCGGCCCGGCGAAGAAGAAGACGGATATCGCTTAGCGGGTTGTCCAGTAGCTTGAACAATACGTGCGGCACGGAGACCTCGGCGCCGCGTTGACTTATGCAGAGGCTGGCGGCCTCTTCAAGGCCGTGTCGGCAGACAGGGTTGAGCCGATCGATAAGCGTCGGTAGATCAATTCTGATCATGCATTAGGACTCGTCCGATGATGTCTCGCCCGCGTCGCCAGATTGGCTGACTTTTGGGGTTATCGCATCGACTACACCCGTGGCGAGCAGACTCGATGGGGGCAAGAACAACGCATTAGAAAAGCACGTTTATCGATACGTTTATGTAGGAAATGACCGAGCAGGATGAGCGATTTCTACTCAACATGAAAAATTACTTAGCCAGTCGATCGTCGCCGAAGATTTGGGATTCGTCCGATTGCCATGACCAATAGATCTTGGATAGCGTGCGTGCCCTGCGTTCCACCATCACACCTATGGCTAGGCAATTTACGAACACCGAAATCATGTCGTATCGGTAGTGCATGCCTTCGATTTGCGTGGCTTCTTTTGCATCTCGGGTGATTCAGCATGTCGCCATGCGAAAGTGGCTGAACCTTATGCGCTTAACTCGTTCTCGCAGTATTCACAGGGAGTTGTCATGGCGAAGAAACCAGGATCCGTCGCACCGCAGGAACGCATCAACATCAAGTACGTTCCGACCACGGGAGATCAGCAAGCGGAGATGGAACTCCCGCTGAAGCTGGTTGTTACCGGCGACTTCAAAGGGCACGGCGAATCGGAAGCACTTGAAGATCGCCAGGCCGTGCAGGTCACCAAAGACACGTTTGATGCAGTGATGGCCGAGGCCAAGCTCAACCTCACGATGGAGGTTCCTTCCGCCCTCAACGACAGCGCTAACGACGACACGCTCAACGTCAACCTTCAGTTCAAGTCGATGAAGGACTTCAGCCCTGACGCGATCGCCAAGCAGGTCCCGGAGCTGAGTAAGTTGCTGGAACTGCGTGAAGCCCTGGTCGCACTCAAAGGCCCGCTGGGCAATGTACCGGCATTCAGAAAACAGCTACAGACTTTGCTCTCTGATGAAACCGCACGGGCCAAGCTGGCCAGGGAACTTCAGTTGGTCCTGGACCAGCCCATTCAGTCCTAGGCAGCTACAGCATTAATTCCGGTTCGCTTGTACCGCATGACATTGCGTCGTTAAGGAAGACTCATGGCACAGAAGAGCACCACAGCGGCCTCGGCCGCTCCCGTTTCGTCGACGTCAGGTTTGCTGGACCAGATCATGGCCCAGACCCGCATTGAACCCAGCCATGAAGGCTACGCCGTCGCCGAACGGGGGGTGGCTGCCTTCATTGCGGAAATGCTGAAGACCGACGAACACGAGCAACCGGTCAATAAGCAGTTAGTTGATCACATGATCGCCGAGCTTGATCATAAAATTAGCCTGCAGATGGACGCCATCCTGCATCACGACGCACTGCAGGAGCTGGAGTCAGCGTGGCGTGGCCTTCGGTTGCTGGTGGATCGCACCGATTTTCGCGAGAACATCAAGATCGAAATTCTCCACGTTACAAAAGATGAGCTGCTGGAGGACTTCGAGGGCGCGGCGGACATCACTCGTAGTGGTCTCTACAAGCATGTCTATACGGCAGGTTATGGGCAGTTCGGTGGACAGCCCACCGCGAGCATCATTGGCAACTCCACGTTCGGCCCATCTTCACCTGACATTAAGCTGCTGAGCTATGTGGCTTCGGTGGGCGCCATGGCGCATGCGCCGTTTATCTCAGCGGCGGGTGCAGAGTTCTTCAACATCAGAAGCTTCCAGGACCTGCCGAATCTGAAGGAAGTGAAGGACATCTTCGACGGTCCACGCTTTGCCAAATGGCGAAGCCTGCGCGAGTCGGAAGACGCGCGCTATCTCGGTTTGACCATGCCCCGCTTCCTGCTGCGACAGCCGTACGATCCGCTGGAGAATCCGGCCCGCACCTTTGTCTATCGTGAAACGATCGATGGTAATCACGACAATTACCTTTGGGGTAACACGGCGTTCTTGATGGCTAGCCGCATCACGGAGAGTTTTGCCAAATATCGCTGGTGCCCGAACATCATCGGTCCCCAGTCCGGTGGCGCAGTGGATGATCTTCCGGTCCACCTCTACGAGTCCTTGGGCCAGCTGCAGGCCAAGATTCCGACGGAAGTACTGGTGTCTGATCGCAAGGAATTCGAGCTCTCCGAAGAGGGCTTTATCCCGCTGACCATGCGCAAGGACAGTGACAACGCCGCGTTCTTCTCCGCCAACTCCGTGCAAAAGCCCAAGGCATTCCCCAAGACTGCGGAGGGCCAGCAGGCGCAGACCAACTACAAATTGGGCACGCAGCTTCCCTACATGTTCATCATCAATCGCCTCGCGCACTACATCAAAGTGCTGCAGCGCGAGCAGATTGGTAGCTGGAAGGAGCGACAGGACCTGGAGCGGGAGCTCAATGGTTGGCTGAAGCAGTACATCGCTGACCAAGAGAACCCGTCGTCGGATGTGCGAAGCCGTCGTCCGCTTCGAGCTGCACGTATCGAAGTGCAGGACGTTTCCGGCAACCCGGGCTGGTATCAGGTTTCGATGGCTGTGCGCCCGCACTTCAAGTACATGGGCGCCAACTTCGAGCTATCGCTGGTGGGTCGACTGGACCGCGAATAGGGGTATCTCGATGCCGCGGTCTCTAGGGCGGGGGAGTCTGTTTGAGCGGTTGGAGCCAGATGCGCCCCCCCAGCGGGTGCGAACCCGGCAGCAGATGGCCGCTGAGCGGATTCTCGCCGTCAAGAGTCATCTGCAGTGGCTGCTTAATGCTCGACAAGGCTGCTCCTTGAGCAGCCCTGATTTGGGTCTCAGCGACTTCAACGATGCTGCCATCGGGAGTGCGGATCTAAGCCTGCGCGTTCGTCTAGATATACAACGGCTTGTCGCCGCCTATGAACCGCGTGTGCAAGTGCTGGGTGTGCGTCTCTGTCCCGATGTGGACCAGCCGCTGGACCTCCACTTCCGGTTGGACTGCGTGATTCCCGTAAACAACGCCGAAGAGCAGGTCGAAATCGATCTTCTCATCCGTCATCAAGATCAGACTGCACGCGTTGACTAGCGTCAAGGAAAGAACGAGCCATGTCGTTACGACACAAGTTTCGCGAGGAGATGGACTATCTTCGCCGGCTCGGTCGCGAGTTCGCCAAGGACAATCCGCAACTGGCGCGGTTTCTGGGCGACGAGGCCGCCGATCCTGACGTGGAACGCCTACTGGAAGGCTTCGCGTTTCTTTCGGCCAAGCTGCGCCTGAAGATCGAAGACGATTTTCCTGAGCTGACGCACTCTCTGCTGCAGTTGTTGTGGCCCAATTACCTGCGCCCGCTTCCCAGTGCGACGATAGTGAAGTTCGATCCGGTAGACCGCGCCATCACGCGACGGCAGGTGATTCCCCGGGGCACACGGATGCTTTCCCGGCCGGTTGACGGTGTGCAGTGTGAGTTTCGCACTTGCACGGATGTTGCGTTATATCCCTTTCATCTTCATGACGTTAGTGACGCACACACACGCGAAAAATCAGTGGTGAGGATCGATCTTTCACCTACATCCGATAACGCACTCAACACTTTTGACTGCGACCAGCTCGATTTCCATCTAAGTGGCGACGATGTTTCGGCCAGGACACTCTATCTCTGGCTGGCCAAGTATTTAAGCGAAATTCGCCTGGAAGTAGATGGCGATCTACACAAGCTTCCTGCTGATCTGATTCGATTTCCCGGGTTTAACCCCGACGAGTCGTTGTTACCTTACCCGAAGAACGTCTTCGATGGTTATCGGATCCTGCAGGAGTACTTTGTTTTTCCGCAGCGATTTCATTTTTTCAGATTAGATCGGCTGCGCTCCGCATGGCCCGCGAAGCCAGCTAAGCACGTTCGATTTGAATTTCATTTTTGGCGGCCGATGCCGACGGACATTCGGCTACGGATGGCGGATATCTCGCTGTACTGTGCGCCAGCGGTCAACTTATTTGAGCATGATGCCGAGCCGATTCACCTCAATGGCCGAGCCGTGGACCAGCGCCTTCAACCGTCAGGCCTGCGAACCGATGCCTACGAAATTTTCAGTGTCGATGCCGCCGACAGCTATCGACGCGAGCCGGACGGTCAAAAAGGCCATCTTTTGCGTACGTTTTACGCGTTCGAGTCGTTGCAACATGAGATTGAACACGCCCGGGGAAGGACGGCGTTGTATTACAGGACGCGTCTTCAGCAATCGATAAACGATGATGGGGTCATTCACCGCATAGCGTTCGTACGCGGCGATGAAACCGCATACATCGGGCAGGGCGAGACCGTATCTTTATCGATGACTTGCACCAATCGGGATCTTCCGTTGGCGCTAGGCGTGGGAGATATCTGTCTTCTGACTCAAACGACACCGATGTACGCCACTTTCAGCAACATCACGCGGCCGACACCATCGTATCGGCCCGTGCTGGATGGTGAGCTGCTGTGGACACTGATCTCGAGCTTGTCGCTCAACTATTTGTCTTTGTTGTCGGCGGCGCCTTTGAAGGCCGTCGTTCGCGCATATGACTTTGCTGCGCTGCACGACATCCAGCATGCCCGGGCAACGCGCAAGCGCCTGGCTGGTGTGAAAAATGCTGTGACGCGACCCGCCGATGCATTGATGAAGGGGCTGCCCATACGCGGTCTCAGCACCCAGTTGACGCTCGACCAGTCAGCGTTTCTTTGCGAGGGCGATCTGTATCTTTTCGGCACGGTGCTAAGTCATTTCTTCGCGTTGTACGCGAGCATTAATGCTTTTCACCAGCTGGATGTCATCAATACCAGCAACAACGAGCGCTACCAATGGCCATGGCAGATCGGCAAACAACCACAGATCTAGCCGACATCCTGCTTGCCGAAGCGAAGAATCATGATTTCTTTCGCTTACTGGAGCTGTTGCATGGCTTGCACGGGGACGACTTGGAGGCGATCGATGCGATCGAGCCCGGGCGTCAGCGTGTGCGTCTAAGCAGCTATGCCGGCTTGGGCTTTCCGGCATCGGATGTCGTGCTGGCTGAGCGCATGCCGTCGCTGGCGAATAGCGACTACCGCGTACAGGCCAGCTTCTTTGGACTTCACGGTCCAGACTCGCCCTTGCCCAGCCACTATCTTGATCGCTTGGCGTATGAGTACGGGCAGGGCGCGGGCATTCGTCCGGCCTTCCTCGATTTCTTTCACCATCGCTTGCTTTCTCTCCTTCATCAGGCGTGGCGAAAGTACCGGTACTACGTTCGCTTTCAGTCCGATGCCAAGGACGGTTTCTCGCGCTACGTATTTGCCTTGATTGGCCTCAATGACGAGGAACTCCGCGGGGCAACGCCCATTCCGTGGGGGCGACTGCTCAGCTACGCCGGGCTCATCGCGAGCCGCAGTCGTTCGCCATCCGTGGTGGCCGGCATCATTGCGCATTGTTTTGATCTGGACACGGTGCGTATTCAGGAGTTCGAGCAACGCAATATGGAAGTGCCCGCGGGTCAGCGGCTGGCGCTGGGCCGGCGCAATGGGACGCTGGGAGACAGCTTCGTCATCGGTGGGCGCGTTCGTACCCGGCACAGCAAATTCACCATCGTTATTCCCGCTCTAAGCCAATCGCGCTTCAGGGAGTTTTTGCCCAGTGGCGACAACTTCAAGGGTTTACGCAAATTGATCGATTTTTTGCTGCGTGATCCTTCCGCCTACGATCTTGAATTGGGTCTGCGGCAGGAAGAAGTGCCGCCATTCAATCTGGGAAAAGAGGGGGGCAGCCATCTTGGCTGGACCAGTTTCGTCGATCAGAAGGGAGCGCGCCAATCCTCCCGTGTTCGAATCAAGGTGCGCCTATGAATGCAGCTGTTGTTCCACGCCACGTGACGCTCGTGGTGAGCAATCCTGACGCCTTGCAGTATGGCAGTTCGCCAAGGCATAGCTTCGATCGCATCGGTGGCACCTTGGGCTGTCGAGGTGCCAACTGGATACTTGTCGATCGTCACGATCGCGTAGAGCCCGTTCACTGCGAAATCTGTCAGGAAGACGGTCATTTCTGCATCGTCGATCGATCTGGTCGGACGCACCTCAATGGAGCCCACGCGCCCTTGGGGCAAGGCGTCGGTGCCCGGTTAAGCGATGGCGACTCCATCCAGGTCGGCCCCTATGACATCGCTGTTCATTTGGGTGATGTCATCGATGCCATGAGCGACCGAGCAACGTCTGCACTGCACGATGAGGACGGGCAGCCATGGAGCCAATTGCAGTGCGATGACACCGAGCTGTGGGCCGCCGATGCTTCATCGCCAGGCACGCTTGAGAGTGACGCAGCGTTTCACGCGCTGGCCGCGCCTGAAAACCCCCGCGCTGATCTCGATCCGCTCCACGCCCTGGAGTTAGCCGAACGCGTGACTGAGCCGACCAGTGCCGCTGCTCTGGATGCAACGCACTACGGCCTAGCCGCGGCCAGCCCACAGGCAGATCTTGGCGCCACACGCTTTGAAGCGTTGGTCGGCGCACCCAAAATTTTATCCGGAGGATCAAGTATGACCAACTCCCGCGCTGAGTCGACACACGCCCAGCAATGGCTTGACGCGCATTCACCGATAGGGGGTGATTCGCGCCAACTGGTGGCCCTTCTCATGGAGGGACTGGGAGTACCCATGGATACCACGGATGCCCAGTCCGCTCACCGTCTGCTGCTGGAAGCGGGACAGACGCTGCAAGCCACACTGACTGGATTGGCGACGCTTCATCGCGCGATGTCCGGCGATGAGAGTCGTTTGTCGCTCATGGGTCGCACTCTACAGCCCATCGAGGATAACCCTTTGCGATTGGGCTTGAACTACGAAGACTCCGTACGTGCGCTGTTTGGCAGCAACCGCAGCATTGTTCACCTGTCGCCCAGTGCGGCCGTGCAAGAGAGTCTTGCGCAGGTCGCGCTCCACCAGGCAGCCATTGTTCAGGCGATTTCTGTCGGTCTCGAAGCGCTGCTTCGTTCCTTTTCGCCCGGCACGCTCTTGCAACGCTTTCAGCGCTACCAGCCCGATCCGGCTCAATCCGCCAGTTCTGACGATTGGGCTTGGCAGATGTATACCCACTATTACAACGAGCTGGCATCAGCGCGCCAGCTAGGCTTTGAAAAGCTGTTTTGGGAGGTGTTCGAGCAAGCGTACGACCGCGCGTTCCGCGCGGAGGCGCAATGAGATTCCCACGTACGGCCTTGTTGCTGGCCAGCATGAGCGTGGCCGGCTGCAGCATGTCCGGGCTCCTGCGAAAGGATCGCGAAGCGCCAACTCAAGTGGCGCTAAGCCTTTACGCAACACCGAACGTCAACCCCAATGCCGACGCGTTACCAGCGGATACATCCGCATCCACCATGCAGACGCCGGATGTAACGACGGTCAAGGTGGATGCCAGCGTGAAAGAAGGTCCTTACCTGGTCAACTTGAGCGGAGGCAGCGAAGCCGAACTCGCCGAGAAGATGATGGCGCTGTTGGACTATCTGCGATCGCCAGACATGGGGGCGGCCGAACCACAAACGTTATTGATATCTCCAAACCGTGGCGCGGCCGCGGTGGTCAATACCGCCGATTCGCAGCTACGCCAGGATGGTTTCGGGGAGGGTAAACCCGTCAGCCGGGTCGCGATGGCTGCCACTTTGGCGCCTTATGTCATTGGCGTGCCATCCAGATTCAGCACGGTTGCTTCCGATGCGACAGCTGTCCTTGCTACCAAGCCCGTACCGGCATCGCCGTTGGCGACAAGTCCGCGCGAGATAAAGCTATCCATCGAATCGCTGCATGAGCAACGCCATGCAACGGTGGTGGATGACCTGCCTGTCCCACTGCGTGGAGGCAGTCAGCGATCAGAATTGAAAGCCCAGGTGGGTAATGCGCCAGCATTGGGACAGTATGCGGACGGCCCAACCGTCCCGCCGTCCGCTGCAGATGATGGAGCTGTCCACATCGACGGCACGCCGATTTTCTTCAAAGTCCTTCAATTGAAGGACGACTCGGTGTTTCTCAATGCCGATCGTGACGTGCTGCAAAACGATCTAAAGAAAGCATTGGGTAGTACGTACGTCGACGACGATGACTACGTACTGCAGCCAAGTCAGTTCAAATACGTCGATTTCAAGAAGATTGACAAGAACGCACGCTACATCGCCGTGCTCGCAAATTTCCATGACCAGGTCAGCTCTACCTGGAAGCAAGTGCTGCGTATTGATCCGGATGGATACAAATATTCGCTGCTACTGCTGTTTCAGGGCAACAAGGTTGTCATCGTTGACGAGAGCTATCACCAGCCTCCAAGGAAGAAATCATGACATCGAGGAATCCCGTCATCTGGAGCGAAGGGTTGTTCGTCAAGCCCCAGCATTTTCAGCAACAGCAGCGTGCACTTGAACATCACGCCAATCAGCGCATAGGCGCCGTCAGCGAGCATCTTTATGGATTCAGTGAGCTGGAGATCAATCAGGAATACCTGAGCTTCGGCAAGATTGCCATTGTCCGCGCGCGCGGCGTCATGCCGGACGGAAGCGTGTTCGATCTTCCCAACGATCAGGCGCCGCCGGTGCCGTTGGCCATCACGGATGCATCCACCGCCAACCAAGTGGTCTACCTCACGTTGCCGATGAAGTCCGACGGTGTGCTCGAGGTGCAGTGGCCCGATTCCTACGCTCAAACACGATATGCGGTGTGTGTCGAAGAGATCAGGGATACTCATAGTCAGGAGGGCGACTATGTTTCCATGGACGTCGCGTCCCTCAATCTTCAGTTGACGCTGGAACGTGATGATCGCAGCGCGTTCACTGGCATTGCCTTGTGCCGTATTCTGGATCGTCGTCCGGATGGTAGCCTGATTCTGGATGAGTCGTTCTATCCGACCAGTCTATCGTTGAATGCCGTGCCGCCGCTCCACCGCTTCTTGAGCGAAACAGCGGCCTTGATGCGTGAGCGCGCCAAAAATATCGCAGAGCGGATCGGTTCGCCAGGCCAATCGGGTGTGGCCGATGTCACGGACTTCAACCTGTTGCAGGTGCTTAATCGCTTGCATCCCTATTTTCTTCACTTGTCGCGGCTGCGGCACGTGCATCCGGAACAGCTCTATGTCGCCTTCAGTCAGGCATGCGGCGAGATGGTGACGTTTACGGATGAAGGTCGGTTACCGGATGAATACCCGGCCTATCAACATGACAATCTCCGCGTTTCGTTTCGCATGCTGGAGGAAACGCTGCGCCGATCACTCAGCACAGTGCTCCAGCCGCGTGCGGTGTCGTTGCCGATCATCCGGCAGCAGTACGGTGTTCTGACTGCGGCAGTGCAAGACCGCAGCCTGATGATCAGTGCAGAGTTCATTCTGGCGGTACGTGCGCGTATGCCTTTGGATAAGCTGCGGCAGCAATTTGTGCAGCAAGCGAAGGTGGCATCCATGGAGAAGCTGGGCGAACTGGTTAACCTGCAATTGCCAGGCATTCCGCTGAGCCCCCTTCCGGTGGCGCCGCGGCATCTGCCATTCCACGCGGGCTTTACCTATTTCCAGCTGGATCGCACGCATCCAAGCTGGCACATGATGCGTGATACAGCCGGCTTCGGATTCCACATCGCCGGTGATTTCCCCGAGCTCGAGTTGCAGTTCTGGGCCATTCGGAGCGAATGATATGAGCGACTCGAATATCGTCTCATCAAGAAGCTTTTTACGCGCCACACCCGCTACAGTCATCTCCGGGAAGCGTGATATTGGCTACGACACCATCGCCTTTATCGACAACGATACGGACCTTGGTTTTCCCCTTCGTGGGCACGGTTACAACCCACTGGTAGATGCCGCGTTGCCACTGTTCGGTGTGGTGATCCGTTTGCGACGCATGGAAAAGTACAGCCATGTCGAAAGCCTGTACGGTGCGGTGCGCGACCAGATCGCCGCAATTGATGAAGAAGTCCGCAAGCATGGCTATGACGGCGCAACGCAGCTTGCCTATCGCTATGCCCTGTGTGCCTTCATTGACGAAGCGGTGATGCAAACGCATTGGGGTTCGCATTCTTCATGGGCGGAGCGCTCGCTTCTAAGTGCCTGCCACCAGGAAACCTGGGGCGGTGAAAAGTTTTTTACGGTGCTTTCCCGCATGCTGATGGACCCCAAGAAATACCGGGATGTATTGGAGCTCAAATATCTGTGCCTTTGTCTTGGTTTCAAAGGCAAATACGGCGTGCAGCACAATCAGGTCGAGGCCCTGCAAGGGATCATAAAGAAATTGCACGGTGCGCTTCGCGATATGCGTGGCCTAGCTCCCGAGCATCTGACGGATGGGCACGATCAGCTCGCCAGTCGGCGTTACAACGTGGGGCGACAGTGGCCGTGGTGGACGCCGTGGTTAGCTGTGCTTGGCACGCTTGCCGTGGTGTATGTGCTGTTTGTCATGAGTTTGCATCACACGACGGATGACGTGCTTCGCTCGCTGGATACGATGCTCAAGCGTTAGTTTTGCTTTGAATTCCGCAAATGAGCAAACGTTTGCCCGGTCGGGCAAATAGTTGCCCGTTTCACATTCAGTGAAATCAGTCGCTTGGTGAGTATCGGGCAACGAGTTGCCCGATACTCGGTGAAACGCAACGAAATTCAATCGTCAGCGCGTAGTTTACGGCGATGACGCACTCGAAGCTCGGGCCGTTTGCTTGATACACCGTCATTTTAAGTGCTTAGACGATGTTGGCATGGCGATTGCTGAGATGTCATATCCATCCGCCAAGGATGGCATCTCGGCCCTGTGGCCGTTCTATTTCGACAAAGGACTTCTGTCATGCCAACACCCGCCTATATCAGCATCAACGGAAAAACCCAGGGGAATATCACCAAGGGTGCTTTCACCGCCGACTCTGTCGGTAACGTCTATGTGGAAGGCCACGAAGATCAGATTCTGGTGCAGGAAATCGAGCACCGTGTGACCACACCGACCGACCCGCAAAGCGGACAGCCCTCGGGCCAGCGCGTGCACAAGCCTCTCGTGTTTACGTGCGCGTTGAACAAGGCTGTCCCGTTGATGTATCAATCGCTGGCCTCTGGTGAAATGCTGCCGAATGTTGATGTGCAGTGGTTCCGCACCTCAGTGGATGGCAAGCAGGAGCACTTCTTTACCACCAGGCTGGAAGACGCCACCATCGTCGACATCACCACCGTGTTGCCGCATGCGCAGGATGCGTCGAAGTCTGACTATACCCAGCTGATTAAGGTCGCCATGGCCTACCGCAAGATCACGTGGACACATTCCATCGCTGGCACCGAGTCCTCGGACGACTGGCGCAAGCCGATGGAAGGCTGAGACTAAACGATGACCACGACCTGCCATGTTGCAGGTCGTGGTGTCGCTGTACTCTCGCACCGTTGAATACCGTGTAAAGGCTTGCAAGGAGGCTCCACGCCGCTTCAATCCGATCTTCGCTTCACCTTCGAACCGGCTAGCGGCCAATCCTTCGAAGTCGTCGAATTCCGACTGGAAGAAGCACTCTCTGAACCGTCCGTGCTCACCCTGGACCTTGCCAGTGCAAATTCCTCTGTGGATTTTGGCGGTTTATTGGATCAGGCAGCGGTATTCACGTTATGGCGCCGTGACGAAGCGGTTCGCATCGTCCATGGCGTCATCAGCGCCTTCGAACAAGGGGAAACCGGTTTTCGCCGTACGCGTTATCGCGCCACCGTGGAGCCATCGCTTGCGCGCTTGGGATTGCGTAGCGATTTGCGCATGTTTCAACAACAAACAGTGCCACAAATTCTGCAAGTCATGCTTAAGCGGTCGGGCATCGTCGGCGTCGATGGCGGCACTCTGGTCGAAGGCGACGTCAGCTGGATGGTTGATTGAATCCGGGCAAAATTGCCGTGTAATGAGTTTGACGGGGAACATCCAGGCCGGGTTTTTCGTTTTGCTTCAAGTGAGCCCCAAATGCGCCGCGCAGGCTTCGAACCTGTCGATCACCTCATCCACGGTGATCAGGTCCATCACGCCCGGTCTTTCGATCTTGGTTCCCCAGGCAATCTCGTTCGCCGGCTTGCCGAGATACTTGAGCGATGCCTCGTTGTATTTGTCGACACACCAGCGGCGGTCGGAATAAGGGCCGGATCGGTTTGGGTTGCTGGCGGCATGCAAGCCCAGCACCTTGCAGCCCACCGAGTTGGCCATGTGCATGGGGCCGGAGTCGGGGGTCAGCAACATCGGTGCGCGTACCAGCATGGCCATCATCTTCTTCAGCGTGTCCTTGCCGGTAAGGTCGAGCGGCGTGCGTTTGCAGGCGGCGAGTACGGCGTCGGCCATGCTGCGTTCGAAGTCGGAAGGGCCGCCGACCAGTGCCACGCGCCAGCCGCGTGCGGCAGCATGATCCATCACGGCGGCGTAGCGTTCGGGTTGCCAGTTGCGCAGTGAATGGCTGGAGGTGGGGCTGACCAGCAACGTGGGTTGATCGCCCGGTAGTTGTTCGGCAGCCCATGCATGCGCTTCTTCCGGAATCGGGATATCCCAGCGCACCTGCGTCTGCTTCAGGCCCAGCGGTTCGCAGAAGCTGCCCATGGCGTCCAGCACGTGCTCGCCGGTGCGCGCAGGAATGCGCTCGCCGATCACCAGTCCGTGACCATCCTTGGCGCGTGCCTTGTCGTAGCCGATGCGTCGATCGGCCTTGATGAAAAGGCTGAGCAGATTCGAGCGAAGGGCCACCTGCATCTGCAAGAGCGCGCCGAAGCGATGTCCCTTGAGTTCATAGCCGATGGCGCGCATGCCGGCGAAGCCTGCGCCCTTGTCGAACGTCACGAAGCGGACACCGGGCAGGTCGCCCACCAGGCGGCGCTCCAGCTTGCCCACGATCCAGGTGAGTTCCGTCTGCGGCCATGCGGCCTGCAGGGTGCGCACCAGCGGAACAACGTGGGTGACGTCGCCGATGGCGGAGGTGCGCAGGATGCAGATCGAGTCGGGAGCGGGCATTAGGCTAGAATCGGATGAATAAGGGCTCGGGGCGGGCGTCTGACCAACTGATGGCGATGCAGGAACGAATTCGCGAAGACGCCGCTGGTGCGATTCTGTTCGACGCCGCGGTGTGGCCACAAGTCGAGAATGACTGGTTCGAGCCCGAAGTCTGGCGCGAACAGGGGGCTTTGCGTCAGCAGGCGGGCGGGCGTGGCGGCGTGGCCATCATCGAGTCGCCCGCTGGCGACTGCGTGCTGCGCCACTATCGACGCGGCGGCATGGTCGCGAAGCTGATGGGCGATCGTTACCTCTGGCCCGGCGCCGACCATACGCGAAGCTTCATGGAATTCCGGCTGCTGGGGCGTATTGCCGAGCTGGGGTTGCCGAGTGCCTTGCCCGTGGCTTGCCGATATCAACGGCAGGGCCTTTTTTATACCGCCGACTTGATCACGCGACGCATCGCGAATGCCGACACGCTGGCCGAGTGCCTGGCAACGGGCCGGCTGGATGGCGAAATGGCCGAGCTGGTGGGTGCGCTCGTGGCGCGCTTTCATCGCGCGGGCATCTGGCATGCCGACCTGAACGCCCATAACGTGCTGGTCGCCAGCGACGAGCTGTACCTGATCGACTTCGACCGTGGCCGCCTGCGCGAGCCGGCGGAAAGCTGGCAGCAGGCCAACCTGCAGCGCCTGCGTCGCTCGCTGGTGAAGCTGGGCGCGGCCGCGAAGGGCGAGGCCGCGTTCGAGGAAACGTTGTGGAAACCCCTTGTCTATCGCTATGAGCGCACACTGAGAGCATGAACTGGTCCCTGCATTTCCTGGGTGTCGGCGCCGCGCATGCGGTGGAGCTGGGTTCCTCGGCCGTGGTGCTGGAGCGCGATGGCAAGCCGCTGCTGCTGATTGATTGCGGTCCGGATACGCTGGATCGTTACGTGGCGGCGTACGGTGAACCCCCGCGGGCGCTCTACATCACGCATACGCACATGGACCACATCGGTGGCATGGAACGCCTGTTCTTTCGCCTGTGGTTCGACGAGCAATGGCGTGGACGCACGCAGGTCTTCGTGCATGCCGGGCTTGTACCGTGGTTGCAGACGCGCGTGGCCGACTATCCGAATGCGCTGGCCGAAGGCGGCGTCAATTTCTGGGAGGCGTTTCGGTTGGTGCCCTGTACGCGGGGCTTCTGGCTGGATGGCCTGTGGTTCGATGTATTCGGCACGCGGCATCACATGGCGGGCACGTCGTACGGCGTGGCGTTGCCAGGAAGCTTCGCGTATACGGGCGATACCCGCCCGATTCCCGAAGTGCTTGCCCGCGTTGCGCCGGGTGACGAACTTATTGCGCACGATTGCGGTTTGGTGGGCAATCCCTCGCACACCGGCGTGGACGATATCGAGCGCGAATATCCCGAGAGCTGGCGTTCGCGTCTGCGCCTTTATCACTACGGCAGCGAAGCGGACGGACGTGAACTGGAGTCCCGGGGCTTCACCATTGCGCGTACGGGCGAGCGACTGGGCTTGCCTGCGCCGTCGCCACTGCGCCCCGACGCGGGCTGATTCCACGCACCGTCGGTATGGGTAAATCATGTCCATCCAACATCTCGGCAAGCTGCTGCGCTATCGGACCTGGGCCGATCAACTGACCTATGAAGCCGTGCGCGTGCTGCCTGCCGGCGAAGCAACTGCGCCGCGCGCCACCATCTTCGGCAATATGCTGCGTACGCTGACCCACACCTGGGTGGTGGACGATATTTTCCAGGCCCATCTCCAGGGCCGGGCACACGGCTACACCAGTCGCAACACGGACGAGCCGTTGTCGTTCGACGACTTGTGGGCGCGCCAGCAGGTCATGAATGCCTGGTATCGGGACTACGCGGCGTCGCTCACATCGGAACAGGCGAATGAGCTGGTGGTTTTCCAGTTCATTGGTGGCGGGGAAGGGCGGATGACGCGCGAGGAAATCATCCTCCACGTGGTCAATCACGCGACGTATCACCGCGGTTTCGTGGCGGACATGTTCTATCAGGTGCCAGCCAGGCCGCCCGCCACGGATTTCCCGGTTTTCCTGAGGGACGTGCCCCAGGCGTGACGCGGATGCGGGAGCTATCTTGTGTGAAGGCCCCCGTCCCGCTATCCTTTCGCCTCTTTGCCAGGGCCAGTAGGCCCGGCGAGCGGTTTCACCATTGCGGAGAGGTGTCCGAGTGGTTGAAGGAGCACGCCTGGAAAGTGTGTATACGGCTTATCCCCGTATCGCGGGTTCGAATCCCGCCCTCTCCGCCAGTGAGTGAAACCGGGCGACGGCCTCAAGGCTGACGCAACAAAGCACGTCTCTATGGTGGCCCTGTCGGTCCCCCCGCGACGATAGTTCGTAAACTCCGCCAGGCCCGGAAGGGAGCAACGGTAGCGAATGATTCGGGTGCCGGGGTGTGGCTGGCAGGGCCGCCGCCTTTTCGGGCTTCTACCACGCATCGTCGCAGCCGTTACTGACTTGCCGCGGACGACTTGGCACAATCGGTTCTTGCCCCAAGGTTAGAGCCTGCTTATGGCATTCCAGCAGCCCGCGTTGTTTCGTTTAGCCTGCCAGGTGGTAGGGTGCAGCGCTGGCCAGGGTGGTGCCCTGGTCAAGCTGCGCGCTGCCGCATGGTGGGCTAAGCGAAACAACCCTTCGGGCCGGATCTGTTTGCCCACAGGCCGGCGTCATCACTCGATCATGTATCGACATACACTCACTCGTTCTTCCTTGGCCTGCGCGCAAACAGATTCCGGCGCGGGTTACTGGAATGCCATAAGCAGGCTCTAACGAATGTCCTATCAGGTCCTCGCACGCAAGTGGCGTCCCCGCAAGTTCGCAGAACTGGTGGGGCAGGAGCACGTGGTCCGCGCGCTCACCAATGCGCTCGACACCGGCCGCATGCATCACGCCTACCTCTTCACCGGTACGCGCGGTGTGGGCAAGACCACCATCGCCCGCATCTTCGCCAAGTCGCTGAACTGCGAGCGCGGCGAATCGGCCGATCCCTGCGGCGAGTGCGCTGTCTGCACGGCGGTGGACCAGGGCCGTTTCGTCGACCTCCTTGAAATCGACGCCGCCAGCAATACCGGCGTGGACGACGTGCGCGAGGTGATCGAAAACGCGCAGTACGCACCGGCGCGCGGTCGCTTCAAGGTGTACCTGGTCGACGAGGTGCACATGCTCTCCAAGCCGGCGTTCAACGCGTTGCTAAAGACGCTGGAAGAGCCGCCGCCGCATGTGAAATTCCTGCTCGCCACCACCGATCCGCAGAAGCTGCCGGTAACGGTGCTGTCGCGCTGCCTGAAGTTCAATCTGAAGCGTTTGTTGCCGGATCAGATCTCCGGGCAGATGCGCCACATTCTTGGTGCGGAAAACATTCCTTACGAAGACGCAGCCATCGTCGAACTGGCGCGTGGCGCCGACGGTTCGTTGCGTGACGGTCTTTCGTTGCTCGATCAGGCCATTGCTTACGGTGGCGGCTCGCGGCGGGGGGACGACGTGCGCGCCATGCTGGGCAGCGTGGCGCGAGGCCAGGTGTTGGGCCTGCTGCAGGCGCTGGTCGAAGGCAGTGGCGAATCACTCATGGCCGAATGCACGCGCATTGCGTCGTTCTCGCCGGATTTCGGTGGCGTGCTGGACGATCTGGCCAGCGTGCTTCACCGCATCCAGCTGACCCAGCTCGTGCCGGGTTACCGCCCGGAAGACAACGGCAGCGACGACAGCGCACTGGTTGAACTGGCGCAGCAGCTGGCGCCGGAAGACGTGCAGCTTTACTACCAGATCGCCACCACCGGTCGCCGAGACCTTGCCCTGGCGCCCGACGCACGCACCGGTTTCGAAATGGCCATGCTGCGCATGCTCGCCTTCCGCCCCGCGGACGGCGGCGGCTCGCACGCCGAACGCCCGACCACCACTTCGGCGCCCCGGGCACCGGCTGCACCGCAGCATGCCGCCGCACCCGTTGCCAATGAACGCATGCACATGGCGAGCGTGGCTGAAGTGCCTGCCGCACGTGCAGACATGGCACCTGTTTCTGCCCCGGTGACACCGTCCATGGCGACGGTGCCTGCGCCGCGACCTGCGGTGTCGGTCGATGCGCGTGGCCTGCCGCAATGGGACAGCCTGATCGAACAGGCCAACTTGCGCGGTCCGCTGGGCCAGCTGGCCCAGAACGCGGCATTGCGTGATCGCGAAGGCAACACGCTGGTGCTGGCGCTGCAACCCATGCATATGCATCTGGCCGTGGAACCCATGGTCAGCCAGATGGAAGAGCGCATCGGCCAGGCGCTCGGCGAGCGCGTGAAGCTGCGCTTCGTCGAAGAACACGGCGCTGCCGGCCAAACCCCCGCCGCGCGTGCCGCCAACGCGCGCGAAGCGGCACAGTCGGCCGCCGAGCAGGCCATCGAAGAAGATCCCCTGGTGCAGTCGCTGAAGCGCGAATTTGGCGCGCGCGTGGTGCCCCAGTCGATCAAACCGTTTGAACACTGAAAGCGATAGTGGAGTAGACCCATGAGAGGACAGATCGGTCAGCTGATGCAGCAGGCCCAGCGCATGCAGGAAGAAATGAAGCGTGCGCAGGAAGAGATCGCCAAGCTTGAAGTCACCGGCAGTGCCGGCGGTGGCCTGGTCACCGTGCTGATGACCGGCGTGCACGAAGTTCGTCGCGTGCAGATCGACCGCAAGATGTTTGCGGATGATCCGGAAATGGCCGAAGACCTGGTTGTCGCGGCGATCAACGACGCGGTGAACAAAGTGGCTGAAGTCAGCAAGAACAAGATGGGTGGCGTGACGTCGGGCATGAACCTGCCGCCCGGCTTCAAGATGCCGTTCTGACGAACCTTGCTGTAGGAGCACCCTCTGCGCGACAACATGCGGAGCGGGCAGCGCGGCAGTTCGGCACCCATCCGGTCATCGGGCAACGAGGCATCTCCGCGGTCGCGCACAGGGTGCGCTCCTGCAGTGGCATGTGATTCATGAGCAAACTCCTCACCGACCTTATCGAAGCGCTTCGCTGCCTGCCTGGTGTGGGCGGCAAGAGTGCGCAGCGAATGGCCTTCCATTTGCTGGAGCGCGATCGTGAGCGCGGGCAACGGCTGGCGCAGGTGATGGCGCAGGCCATGCGGGATATCGGCAACTGTTCCCGCTGCCGCAATTTCAGCGAAACGCCGGTCTGCACGCTGTGCTCCAGCAGCAGTCGTGACCGCCATGTGCTGTGTGTCGTTGAATCGCCGACGGAGCTTGCAGCCATTGAGCAGGCCACCGGCTATCGTGGGCAGTACTTCGTGCTGCTCGGTCGTTTGTCGCCGCTGGATGGCCTGGGCCCTGAAGAGCTGGGCCTGGATCGCCTTGCCGAGCGTCTCGCCGAGGGCGAGGTCGAGGAAGTGATCATTGCCACCAACCCCACGGTGGAAGGCGAGGCCACGGCGCATTACCTTGCGCAGCTGGCGCGGGCGGCCAACGTAAAGCCGACGCGTCTCGCGCATGGCGTGCCGCTGGGTGGCGAACTGGAATACGTGGATCGCGGCACGCTGGCGCACGCGTTCGGCAGTCGCCAGTCAGTGGACTGATCGATGGAGCCGACGCTCGCGCTTGAGATTCCCGGCAACGAGGAGTACCGCGCACTGCGAGGCGCCGCCGGGCTCAGCATGATGACGGAAGAGGGCGCGGCCCTTGGCCTTCCTGCCAGCTGGTGCTCCGTGTGCGTGCGCCATGACGGCGAATTGATCGGCATGGGGCGCGTAGTGGGTGATGGCGGCCTGTTCCTGTTCGTCGTCGATATGGCCGTGACGCCTGCCTGGCAGGGCAAGGGCATGGGACGGCGTGTGATGCAAGCGCTGATGGACGAGGTGCATGCACGGGCTCCGTCGCGAACGATGGTGGGCCTGATTGCCGATGGCACGGCTCACGAGCTTTACGCCAAATTCGGTTTCAAGCTCGTGGCGCCCGGCGCACACGGTATGCTGCTGCGCCTGTCCTAAGTGCATTGCGAGGAGTCAGACATGGGCGACACCATCTTCGGCAAGATCATTCGCCGCGAAATTCCCGCCGATATCGTCTACGAGGACGATGACGTGCTTGCCTTCCGCGACCTCAACCCGCAAGCGCCTGTGCACGTGCTGTTCGTGCCGAAGAAGCCCATCGCCACGCTGGATGGTGCGACCGCCGCCGATGCGGAGCTGCTGGGCAAGCTGCTGCTCGCCGCTGCGGCTTATGCGCGACGCGAGGGCCTTGCCGACCAGGGCTATCGCACCGTGATCAATTGCAACGAACACGGCGGCCAGACGGTGTTTCACCTGCACCTGCATTTGCTGGCCGGGCGCCAGATGCATTGGCCGCCGGGCTGAAGGGCCCAACAACATGTGGCACAAAAAAACGCCGGCGAAAGCCGGCGTTTTCGTGGACGATTAGTGGTGCGGCGGCGGGGGCGGCGGGGGCGCCCCGCCCACGACCAGTTCGGGTACAAAACATTCGCTG
>NZ_QAVX01000013.1 GCF_003121485.1 Dyella sp. C11
TACTGATGCGCCGCCCACCGTGATCTACACGCGTGAGATCGTCGGCAGCGTCCGATGGGTATCAGAGACCGCGCGGGAACGCCCGCCGCTCACCGATCCCGAGCCGCCCCCGGCGCCCATACAGGACCCGGTCCCGCCGCCGGACCAGCAGCCACATATGCTGTGAAAACAGCTGCGGCAGCGCATCGGGAACACGACCCGGCTGGATGACCATGCATCCGGCCGGGTCGTCATCCGCTGCGTCGTTGTGCAGCGGCAGCACCATCAATGGGTTCCCGGTCGAATGGCGTGCTTGATGGCGCTCATCTGGTCATGGCCTTGGCGTACCGAGGTATAGGCCTGCTGGATGGATTCGCGCGCCGACAGGGACAGCTTGTCGTCCTTCAAGGCATCATCGTACTTCGACTTGATGTGATCTTCGCCACGTTCCACTTCATCGATCACGGCCTTGTCGCCGCGGCTCAGGGTGTTGCGCAAACCCACGAACACGCGATGCGCGGAGGCGAGCACGGTGCCGTCGTCTGCGGGTTCGCCACCTTCGCGGCGAACGGCCTCACGCAAGCGGGCGGCCACCTGGCGACGCTCCATGGCGCGCGCAAGGAACAGGTCGCGGAACTCCACGCTTTCTGCGTCTTTTGCGGCTTCGGTGTAGCCGTCGACGCTGTCGATGGTTGTCTCGATGAGTCCATTGAGTACATGAATTTCGTGAGTGTGTTGGCTCATGGCGGCAACCTCGCTTTTGAAATGAGGCTTCACCATCAATGCGCATGCGTGATCGGGCTGCCGCGCAAATGTAAAGAGGCGGCTTTCGCGTCATGAGTCGCGCGTTGCATTTGGCTGGCGTTGTGGCTGATGAGTGCTTGCCACGCTGCATCACGTCGTGGCGACACGACCGTGACGCGTTCGTTCGCACGTTGTCGTTACACAGGCGCGAGTGGTGCACGCCAGGACAGCATGGATCGCCCATGACGAAGAATCGCGAAAACCTCGACAGCGACCTTGAGCGCTTGAACGGATATGCACAGGCATTGGCGCGCAAGTATCCCGAGCCCCCCGCGTTCTGGCAGGAATTCTCGGGGCTTGCGGAAGAGGTGCTGCGCAATGCGGCGCGCGAGGATCACGACTGGGTGTTGCAGCGCATTCGCCACATGGTGGCTGCGGTGGGCATGGGTGGCCCGCCGCCGATGATGTCCTGATCAGGCGGCCGCAGGCGTCGCCGTAGCTTCAATGGCGGCGAGCAGCGCCCGGCGGTCATATGGCTTGTTGAGGTAATGCCCGCCGGAGGCCAGCCACGAAGGATCGGGAAAGGCTTCGCCTGACGTCAGCAGTACGCGCAGGCCAGGATTGGCGAGGCGTGCGATGCGTACCAGTTCCGTGCCTTTCATGCCGCCGGGCATGTTGATGTCGGTAAACAGCAGGTCGGGGTGGTTCTGCTTCAGCCACTCACTGGCTTCTTCACCACTTGACGCCACGTGCACGCGGTGCCCCTCCGTTTCAAGCAGAAGGCTGGCAATGGTGCGGATGCCGTCGTCGTCCTCGACGAGAAGGATGCTCAGTGTTCGGTCGAGGCCCATGATGATCTTTCTATGTTGACGCCCTTGGTAACCGATCCGTTTAAGTGGTCGAGTGTCAAGGACGTGTCAAATTCCGCAGCGTCTGCACGATTTTTTCACCAGCTATTCCCAAGCAAGCCGCGTTCCCTGATGATGAATGGAATCTTCGTGGAGACGCACATGGCCATTCTTCAGCAGGCGACCATCGACGCCATCAAGCAAAACGAGTCGGCCTTGCTGGCCAGCTGGATCGAGAATCTCGGCGATGGCGGCTCTCTAAACGACAGCCGCATCAGTCGTGAGGACGTCAGTCGCCAGGCCAGGGAGTTCCTGAGTCTGCTCGTGACGGCTTCGGCCAACGGCGATGCCGCGGACCTGACTCGCTCGGAGTGGCTGGATTCGCGCCAGTTTCTGGAAGCGCTGTCGCGCAGCCGCGCCATGCAGGGCTTTGATTCACAGCACACTGCGCATTTCATCTTTTCGTTGAAGCGGCCGTTGTTTGATTTGCTGCAGAAGGCTTACGCCGCCGATCCGCGCGCGCTTTCCAGCGAGCTGTGGATGATCTCCGAACTGCTCGACACGTTGGGCATGCACACCATTCGCTCCTTCCAGAAGTCGCGCGAAGAAGTGATCCTGCGCCAGCAGGAGGAGTTGCTGGAGCTCTCCACGCCGGTGGTCAAGCTGTGGGAAGGCGTGCTGGCCTTGCCGATGATCGGTACGCTGGATTCGCAGCGCACGCAGGTGGTGATGGAGTCGCTGCTGCAGCGCATCGTCGAAACCGGCTCGGAAATCGCCATCATCGACATCACCGGCGTGCCCACGGTGGACACCTTGGTGGCCCAGCATCTGCTCAAGACGGTGACCGCCATTCGCCTGATGGGTGCGGATTGCATCATCAGCGGCATTCGTCCGCAAATTGCGCAGACCATCGTGCATCTGGGTCTGGATCTGGGTGGCATTGTCACCAAGGCCAACCTGGCCGATGCGCTGGCCCTGGCGCTCAAGCGTTCCGGCCTCACCGTGACGAAGGCGGCCGGTTAACGCCATGGACCGCATTCCCATTCTGCGCATGGGTGAGTTTCTGCTGGTCACCATCCAGGTGGACATGCATGACCAGCTCGCTCTGACCTTGCAGGACGATCTTTCGACCAAGATCAACGAGATCTCGGCCAAAGGCGTGCTCATCGACATCTCCGCGCTGGATATCGTCGATTCATTCATCGGTCGCATGATCAGCATGATCTCGGGCCTGTCGCGCATCCTCGATGCGGAGACGGTGGTGGTCGGCATGCAGCCCGCCGTGGCCATTACGCTGGTCGAGTTGGGGCTTACGCTGTCGGGCGTGAGCACGGCGCTGGATGTGGAGCGCGGCATGAAGCTGTTGCGCGAACGCGTGCGGAGCCTATGACCACGCGCAGCGGAACACATGCCATCCGATCCGAGCAGGATGTGGTGCTGAGTCGCCAGGCCGTGCGCAAGCTGGCGATCGAGTGCGGCCTGCGCCTGGTGGACCAGACCAAGCTGGTCACCGCCGTGAGCGAGCTGGCCCGCAACACCGTGATCTACGGCGGTGGTGGCGACATGGATTGGGAGCTCGTGGAAGACGGCGGCCGCAAGGGCGTGCGGCTGGTATTTCGCGACGAAGGCCCCGGCATTCCCGATATCAAGCAGGCGATGACCGATGGCTGGACGTCCGGCAATGGGCTGGGGCTTGGGCTGACGGGTGCCAAGCGCCTGGTCGATCAATTCGACATCCAGAGCGCGCCAGGGGAAGGTACGCGCGTCACCATCACCAAATGGAACTGACGCTGCAAGGTGATCTGGGCTGCGCCATTGCGATGGACGAAGCAACGCAGGTCGGACAGGCGCGTCGCCGGGCTCTGCATATTGCCGCGGATCTAGGTTTCGACGAGAGCGATGGTGGGCGTGCGGCATTGGTGGCGACCGAGCTTGCCACCAATGTGATCAAGCATGGCCACGGCGGGTTTCTCTACTTGCGCAGCGTGCCCGGACGGCAGTCGAAAGGCGTGGAGGTGGTAGCGGTCGATCGCGGGCCGGGCTTTAATCTCGCGTCCTGCCTGCCGGATGGATTTTCCACGCACGGCTCACAGGGTATTGGGCTGGGGGCCGTGGTGCGCCAGGCGCAGGTGATGGACGTCTACTCGGATGCGCGTGGCTCCGTGGTGCTGGCCCGACTTTTCCCTCGCCAGCATGCCGACAACGACATTCGTTTTGGCGTGTCCCAAACGGCCATGCACAGCGAAACGTTTTGCGGCGATGGCTGGGCGTTCGCCATCCATGGCGACATCCTGTCCGCGATGGTGGTCGACGGGCTGGGCCACGGCGAGGCTGCGTCGCGCGCCGCCGAGGCAGGCGTTGCCGCCTTTGTCGAAAATCCCATGGCCGAGCCCTCATCGCTCATGGCTGAGCTTCACCAGTCCATGATGGGCTCGCGGGGCGGCGCCGTGGCGCTTGCCAGAGTGGACATGGCGCGCGGAACACTGCGGTTTTCCGGCATCGGCAACATTTCAGCCAACCTGGTGGGGGCTGCATCGATGCGTGGGCTCGCATCGCACCCCGGCATCGTCGGCGCGCAATTCCGGCGCGCCCAGGCCTTTGATTTCAGCGATATCATCGGGCAGTTGCTGATCATGCATTCGGACGGTTTGCAGTCGCGCTGGCGGCTGAGTGATTACCCCGGATTGCTCATGCGCCACCCGGCGGTGATTGCTGCCGTGCTGCACCGGGACTTCAACCGGGGCCGCGACGACGCCACCGTGATGGTGCTAGCCCTGGAGCGCAAGCATGTCTGATCCCATGGAGCCCATGGCCAAGATGCAGGAAGAACTGGAGCGCTTGCGCGTCGAGGCGGAGTCGCTGCGCGCGGAACTGGATGAAACCAATCAAGGCGTCGTCGCGCTTTACGCCGAGCTGGACAAGCAGGCCGAGCAGCTGAAGGAAGCCTCGGAGCTCAAGAGTCGCTTCCTTTCCTACATGAGCCACGAGTTCCGTACGCCGTTGGGTTCCATTCTCAGTATTGCGCGCCTTCTGTCCGACGAAATGGACGGGCCGCTGACGCCCGAGCAGCACCGGCAGATCAAGTACATTTCCTCGGGCGCGCGTGAACTGAGCGACATGGTGGACGACTTGCTGGATCTGGCGAAGATCGAGGCGGGCCGCATCACCATCTCGCCGGCGTGGTTCGACATGGTGGACCTGTTTGCGGCGCTTCGCGGCACCTTCCGGCCGATCGTGGAGGCGACCGAGGCTGATCTTGTCTTTGAAGATCCTGAAGACATGCCGCGTCTCTACACGGACGACCGCAAGCTGTCCCAGATCCTGCGCAACTACATTTCCAATGCACTGAAGTTCACCCCGCGTGGCACGGTGCGCGTGTCGGCCCACATCCATGGCGAACATGAAGTGTGCTTCGCCGTGCGCGACACCGGCATCGGCATTCCCGAAGACCTGCAGCAAGACCTGTTCAAGGACTTCAGCCAGCTGGACTCGCCCTTGCAGAAGCGGCTGCGTGGCACCGGCCTGGGCTTGTCGCTGTGCAAGCGCTACGCGGAATTGCTAGGCGGGCACGTGGGCATGGAAAGCAAGCCGGGCGAGGGTTCGGTGTTCTTCGTCATTCTTCCGCACACGCTTCCGGAGGCGGTTGCCCATGCCGAGTCATAGTCCGTTGCTGATCGTCGACGACAATGCCGCCACGCTTTACTCCATGCGTCGCGTGCTGGAACGTCACGGCTATCCTGTCAAGGAGGCCGGCACGGGCGCGGAAGGCTTGGCATTGCTCGCCAGCGAGGCGTTTGCAGCGCTGATACTCGACGTGAACCTGCCCGACATGAGCGGCTTCGACATCGTGCGCCACTTGCGCAGCGAGGCGGGCACTCGGTTGCTGCCGGTGATTCACGTGTCGGCTGCGTCGATCGAAACGGGCGATCTCATCACGGGCCTGGACGCGGGTGCGGATGCGTACCTCATCCATCCCGTGGACCCGGATGTGTTGCTCGCCACGCTGCGAACCCTGCTGCGCGTGCGCAGCGCGGAAGATGCGCTGACAGAGAGCGAGGCGCGTTTCCGCGAAATCTTTTCCAGCACCGTGGCGCCGATTGCCGTGGTGGACCAGCGGCTCGCCATTCATGAGGCCAATGCAGCCTTCGCTCGCCTGCTGTATGGCGCCGAGAACGAGGGCTCGTTGCTGGCGTCCTTTGAGTCGGGGCAGGAGGATGCGCTGGAGCAGCTGCGTACGCACCTGGCCGAGCGCAAGCGCTGGCGCGGCACGGTCTCCATGCGGGTTCGGGATGCGGTGCGGCGTATCGAGTGGCGTGTCGCGCCTTATCGCGCGCCCGACCTCGGCCTGGTCTTCGTGGAAGACGTTACCGAGCAATGGAGGCGCGAGCAGCGTCACGAGGCTGCACTGGCCTCGGTGAATACGCAGTTGGCCCAGGAAATCGCCGAGCGCGAGCGCACCGAATCGCAGCTGCACCAGGCGATGAAGATGGACGCGCTGGGCAAGCTTACCGGCGGCATCGCGCATGACTTCAATAACCTGCTGACGACCATCATCACCGGCATCGACCTGATGAGCCGCCACGTGTCCGAAGGGCGTATCGAAGGCGTGCAGCGCTTTGCCGACATGGCGTTGGGTTCGGCGCGTCGTGCCGTGTCGCTGACGCATCGCCTGCTTGCATTCGCGCGTCAGCAGCCGCTTGATCCCAAGCCGGTGGACATCAACCAGCTGTTGCGTTCGCTCAATGATCTGCTGCGCCGGACCATTGGGGAGCACATTGCACTGCGTTTCGAGTTGATGGACGACATCGGTATCGCCAAGGTCGACGCCAATCAGCTGGAAAACGCCATCATCAACCTGGTGATCAATGCGCGCGACGCCATGCCCAACGGTGGCGAGATTCGTGTGCTTACCTCCACGACGCGTCTTCATGGCGATGGCGAGCTGCCGGACGGCCGCTATGTCCAGGTTGCCGTGATCGACAACGGCTCGGGCATCGAGCCGGATGTGCTTGAGCGCGTGTTCGAACCGTTCTTCTCGACCAAACCCATGGGCAAGGGCACGGGTTTGGGCCTTTCGATGATTTACGGTTTCTCCCGGCAATCCGGTGGGCGCGTCACCATTTGCAGCCAGAAGGGCGTGGGCACGGAAGTGCGGCTGACGTTGCCGCAAGGCGAGCCCGAGCACGAAGAAGAGCTGGAGGAGTCCGCTGACTGGGCGCAGGGCCAGGGCGAGAGCGTGCTCATCGTGGAGGACAACACGTCGCTGCGCGCACTCGCGCGTGAGCTGCTTTCCGATGCTGGTTATCGCTGCATTGAAGCCGAGGACGTCGATGCGGCGCTACGCGTGCTGCGCGGCGATGTCGCCATTCATTTGCTCCTGACCGATGTGGGCCTGCCGGGCATGAATGGCCGGCAGTTGGCGGAGGCGGCGCGTGCTTGGCGCCCCTCGTTGCCGATCCTGTTCATGACGGGCTATGCAGAGAGTGCGTTGGCCGGCGATGAGTTGCTCGACGAGGGGATGGATATCCTTATCAAGCCGTTTGAGATTGATCAGCTGCTTACCAAAGTGCGCGGGATGCTCGACTGACCGCATCCCGAATCAGTATGCGTTGCGCACGTCGCCCGCATGCGTTTTTGCCGTCGGGCTAACATCTAGCGCACGTTAAAAAGCAGGATGTACAGCTGCCTTCGGCCTTTCTTCTAATTTCACAGTGCGGGCACCTCGCGATTCCTAAAAACGTCACGTCGCAATCCGGCGACGCTGGAGAACGTTATGGATAAGAATCGCGTAGAGGGTACGAAGCACGAGATCAAGGGCGCCATCAAAGAGGGCGTCGGCAAGGTAACGAATAATCCGGTCAAGGAAGCGGCGGGCAATCTCGAAAAGAACGCCGGCAAGGTTCAGAAGGAAATCGGCAAGGAACACGATCGTCAGCGCGATTACGACAAGCACCACTAATCGCAAATCATTAGGGATGGCGGCGCACGGCAGGGCGCCGCTTCCCTCCTTGAATCAGCCCGGACCCAGCTCGCGAAGCACGCTTGCGCAGCGCACGCTTTCAGCGGCTATCCGCTCCAATAGTACATGCATCGATTCGTCCTGCTTCGCGCAGGGCATGTCGAGCGCCAGGTCGGTGAGCAGCACGATATTGCTCAGAATGTTGTTGGCGCGATGCACGGTGCCTGGGGCGTCGCCGGTGTGGCCATGCTCCGTGGTGCCGCGCTCCATGCCCAGGATCAGCCAGCACAGCAGGGGCCATAGCATGAGTCGCACTTCGGCGAGCACGGAAAGCGTTTCCGCCACGTCAACGTTGTCGTGTGTGAAGTAGACGCCCAGCGAGCCAAACCGGACAGGTCCTTGTTGCAGGGCGACCATCGCCCCGCCTGTAATGCCGCGATTGGCCAGCCACGGGTCGGCACCCAGTAACGCAAGTTCAAGCGCGACGGGTGAGGGTGCCGAAAGCGCGTGCTCGCTGGCGCTGCCGTGCAGCGGGAAAAGCTCGCGGGAGACCGATTGCATCGAGGTTCCATGCGTCCATGCTGCAGCGCCGTGCGTGCCAGTGTCGTTGATGCGCAACACAATGCATGCTTCGGCGCCCAGTTGCTGGCAAATCATGGCCAGCAGCCATTGCATGGCTTCGGCGGCCGAAGGGTGGCCGTAGGCTTCGCTCATCCATCCGGGGATGGCACTGGTGAAGCTCGACGGCGGGACGCTCATGGCTTGCCTGCAGTCACCCGGATCGGTGACGGGGGAGATGGAATCCGGCGTGCGGTAACGTTCTACGGATGACGTATCCAAACAGTGTTTCCAGTTTCATGCTTTACCAGCGCAGACGTGCCCTTGCACGTGCCGCGCACTCGCCGACATGGACACCCGCCCAGGCCACCGCAAAAGCCAGGGGTAGCACGGCAAAGCGCAGCGGGGGAGCAAGCAACCCGCTGCTGGCCAGCAAAATGCCAGCCAGCACCAACAACAGGTCGGCGCGCAACCGGCGCTTTTTGCAGTCGGCGACTTTCCGCAGATAAATGGCCATGGCTTCGTCGAACGCTGCTCGTTCCACGGCCGACGTGATGCTGCGTTCCCGTGTGGCCAGCGTGCCCATGTGCCTTCCCCCAGCTTGGCGCCTGTGCGGCGCGTGAAGGCATGTTACCGGCAGCAAAGGTGATGACGGGATCAAGGAATCGTGTGTACGAGATTCAGCAAGGAAAACAGGCTGTTTTCATGATTGACAGCGATTCCGGGGCGGAGAGAATCTCGTCGTTGGCGTTATGAAAAAGTGAGGCCGGTGCCGGAGGGCAAGGCGGTACGGCTTCAATGATGGGCTGGGTGGCACCAGGGGACTCAATGGCATCGGTAATGGGACCTTCGCGCATGCGGCGCGGCATTGTGGGTGGCTTTGCGCTGCTTGGCGTGGCGTGCGTGCTGATCGTGCTGGCCGTGGCGTCAAGCTTTCGCGCCGAGCGCTGGGTCGAGCATTCGCTGGAATTGCAGCAGAGCACCTGGGAGCTCTTCAGTCTTGTGCAGGATGCTGAGACTGGTCAGCGTGGTTATCTGCTCACAGGCGATCGCACGTATCTGACGCCGTTTCTCGATGCGAAAACGCAGCTTCCGGAGCGTGAAGCCAGGCTGCGCAGCATGGTGGCGCTGAGCCCGGAGCGGGAAGCTCAGCAAACCCAGCTGTTCAATCTCATTGCTTCCAAGATGGACGAACTCGAGCGCACGGTGCACCTGCGTGATGCGGGTGAGATGGATGCTGCGTTCGCCGTGGTGAAGGGTGATGCCGGCCGGCAATGGATGGTGCAGATCCGCAGCATCGTCACCAACATGGATCGAGCCGAGCAGCAGATGTTGCGCCAACGCACGGCTGCCATGGATCAGCAACGTTTCCTGCTGATGATTGCCGTGATCCTGGCCATCGGCATGGCCAGCGCGCTGACCTATATGGTGATACGCGAGGGTCAGCAGCACGCCACGGCCTTGCGGCACTCCGTTCATGCACTGGAGCAGGAGATTGGCCAGCGCGAAGACGTTGAAGCGCAACTGCGCCAGGCACAGAAGATGGAAGCCATTGGGCATCTCACCGGTGGCGTGGCGCACGATTTCAACAATATGCTCGCCATCATCATTGGCAATCTGGAGCTGTTGTTGCGCCGCCTGCCTGAAGGTGATGCGCGCCTTCAGGGGCCTGCCAACAACGCATTGAATGGCGCCGTGAAAGCCGGCGAGCTCACCCGTCAGCTGCTGGCCTTTGCGCGACAACAGGCATTGCAACCCAAGCCGACCGATATCAATCAGTCCATTCGCGACATGTCGGCACTCTTGCGTCGCTCGCTGGGCGAAAGTATCCGTATCGAAACGGTACAGGCCGGTGGCTTGTGGCCGGCATTTGTCGACCGGGCGCAGCTGGAGAGCGCGCTGATCAACCTTGCCGTGAACAGTCGCGATGCCATGAATGGCAGCGGCAAGCTGACCATCGAAACGGCCAATACGGTGCTCGATCGCATCTATGCGCAGCAGCACGTGGAAGTCACTGCCGGTCAATACGTGATGGTGGCAGTGACCGACACCGGTGGTGGCATGACGGCAGATGTGATGCAGAAGGCGTTTGATCCGTTCTTCACGACCAAGGAGCTGGGCAAGGGCACCGGCCTGGGCCTGAGCCAGGTGCACGGATTCATCAAGCAATCGCACGGCCATATCAAGATCTACAGCGAGATCGGTGTCGGCACGACGGTAAAGCTGTATCTGCCGCGTGACTTCTCCGAAACGTTGGACGAGGAATCGTTTGACCGTCGTGAGGACGAGCAACCTGCGCGTCACAAGGTGCTGGTGGTGGAAGACGATCACGATGTCCGGGTTTTTGTGGTCAACGCCTTGCGCGAAATCGGCTACACCACCGTTGACGTTCCCGGCGCCGAGGCGGCGTTGCATGCGATGGACGAACACCCCGATATCAAGTTGATGCTGACCGATGTAGTGATGCCCGGCATGAACGGACGCCAGTTGGCGGCCCGGGCGCGAGAGATGCGGCCCGACCTCGTCGTGGTGTACATGACCGGCTACACGCGCAACGCCATCGTGCACAACGGCATCCTGGACCCTGGTGTTCGCCTGATCAGCAAGCCGTTCACCCTGTCCGAGCTGGGCCGTGAACTGGCCACGGCGATTCGCGAAGGAACGGGCGAACGCGTTTAGCCAGCTATTTGCAGTTGCCTTCACGCGTGACTCACTACGGGCTCACGCGCGAGGGCTTTTGCTCGTGTTTCGTCCTTTCAGGAGCCCTGTCATGGCTCGCCCCATCTGGACTGGAACGCTGTCATTTGGCCTGTTGAATGTGCCTGTGTCGGTGATGCCGGGAGAGCGTCGCGTCGACCTGCATTTCCGCATGCTCGACAGTCGCAGCAATACGCCGATCCGCTACGAGCGCGTCAACGCCGACACGGGCGAGGAGGTGCCATGGAAAGACATCGTCAAGGCCTACGAGTACAAGAAAGGCAGCTACGTGGTGCTGAAGCCGGAGGACATCAAATCCGCGTCGCCGGAGGGCCGGGAGGCGGTTGAGGTGGAAGCCTTCGTCGATGCGGCGTCCGTGGGTCCCGAATACTTCGAGAAACCTTATGTGCTGGTGCCCGGCAAGAAAGCCGAGAAGGGTTATGTGCTGCTGCGCGAAACGCTGCGACGTACGGGGAAGATCGGCATTGCGCGCGTGGTGATCCGTACGCGTGAATACCTGTCCGCCGTGATGCCCAAGGACGACAGCCTGCTGCTGGTGTTGCTGCGCTATCCACAAGAACTGGTGCCTGTGGACGATTACACGCTACCCAGCGGCAAGCCTGCGAGCTATCGCATCAGCACCAAGGAATTGCAGATGGCTGAGCAGCTGGTCGAATCGATGGCTGGCGAATGGGCGCCGGGTGACTACCGCGACGAATTCCGCGACCGCCTGCACAAGGTGATCGAAAAACGCATGAAGTCCAAGGGCCTGGTGACGCCCGTGGTCGATGAGCCCGAGTCGCCCGAAGACGCCAGCACCAACGTGGTGGATTTCATGGCGCTGCTGCAGAAAAGCCTGGCAAGCAAAAGGCGCACGCCGGCCAAGAAATCGACTTCGCGCGCCAAATCAGCAGGTGGCGCCACGCGCAAGCGTGCGGCAGCGAAGAAGACCGCAAAGGCAGCGACCAAGAAGCGCGCCTCACGTCGTACGGCCTGACGACGTCGGACGTCTCGCCCCATGTCATTGCGCGAATATCGTCGCAAGCGGAATTTCTCCCGGACTGACGAACCTTCCGGTTCGCCTGGTGCCGGTGGAAAGCGCCCCATCTTCGTCGTGCAACTGCATCACGCGCGGCGCCGCCATTTTGATTTCCGCCTGCAGGTAGGCAAGGTGCTCAAGAGCTGGGCCGTTCCCAAAGGCCCCAGTTTTGATCCGGCGGTGAAACGGCTGGCTGTCGAGGTGGAAGATCACCCGTTGTCGTATGCCGATTTCGAGGGCGACATTCCCGAGGGCAACTATGGCGCAGGGCACGTCGATCAGTTCGATCGTGGTTTGTGGGCCAGTGATGGCGACGTATCTGCACAGCTACGCAAGGGGCACCTGGAGTTCACGCTGTACGGCAAGCGATTGCACGGGCGTTGGCATCTGGTGCGAAGCCATCGAAAGGAGCGGCAGCCTGCGTGGTTCCTGATCAAGTCGCAAGATGAATACGCCGGTGATGTGGAGGCTGATGACTTGCTTGATACGGCCATGCCGGCTTCCAGAAGGTCGGCGGCAGGGAAGGTAGCTTCCAGGGCGGCGACAGCGAAGAAGGCGGCGACGAAAAAGGCAGTCAAAATGACGGGAAAGACTGCGACAAAGGCCGCTGCTGGCCGAAAATCAGTCTCACTGAAAGGCATCAAAAAACGTCACGCAGAAACCATTGATGCGGGTTTCTTTCCACCAGCGCTCACCCAGCTTCGCCATGCGTTGCCCGAAGGCGATGACTGGCTGCACGAGATCAAGTGGGATGGCTATCGCATTCTCACGGCGGTAGCCGATGGCGACGTGCGTTGCTGGTCCCGCAATGCCCTGGAATGGACCGACCGCATCGCTGACATTGCCGATGCCGTACGCGCATTGGGATTGAAGTCGCTTCGCCTGGATGGCGAGCTCGTCGTGATGGATGGCGGGCGCAGCGATTTTGCAGCGCTTCAGAAGACGCTTTCCGGCGAGCGACGCGGGCATCTGGTCTATATGGTGTTTGACGTCCTCCACGTGAATGGGCAGGACGTGAGCCAGGCTCCTTTGATCGAACGAAAGGCCTTGCTCAAGAAGATCATCGGTTTGCCGAAACGCGGCCGAAACAGCGTGCTTGGTTACAGCGACCATGTGGTCGGCCACGGCGAGGACATGCTCGCCATGGTGATGAAAGAGGGCCTGGAAGGTGTGGTCTCCAAGCGCACGTTATCCGCGTATCACGCGGGTCGCAGTGGCGACTGGTTGAAGATCAAGCGGCTGGAAAGCGATGAATTTGCCGTGGTGGGCTATACGCCGGGCAAGGGCAGTCGTGAGGGCTTTGGCTCGCTATTGCTGGGCAGGCCGGGATCGAAGGGTGGCTGGGACTATGCCGGTCGCGTGGGTTCCGGTTTCAGCGATGCACAGCTCAAGCAACTGGGTCATGCGCTGGCCGGCCTGAAGGGCGGTTCGCGACCCACCGTGCACGAAAACACTATCGATCCCTTGTTGCGGCAGGCGCGCTGGATCAGGCCGCAGGCTGTCGTCGAGGTCTACTATCGCGGCATGGGCGGCAATGGCCTGCTTCGCCAGCCCAGCCTGAAGGCTCTGCGTGAGGACAAAACCGTGGCCAGTCTCCATCAGCCGGATCGCCCTGCGCGTGGCACGGCCGCGTCGCGCAAAAGCGCACCGGGCAGTGCGTTGAAAGATGCGCCGGTCATTCGCGGTATCACCATCACGCATCCGGAGCGCGAGGTATATCCGGGGATCACCAAGCTGGATGTGGCGCGCTACTACGACACGGTGATGGACTGGTTTCTGCCTGGCGTGCAAGGCCGCCCGCTTTCCATTCTGCGTTGTCCGGACGGTACGGAAGGTACGTGTTTCTTCCAGAAGCACCCGATGCCCGGCATGAAGCATGTGAAACAGGTTTCGATCAAGGAGAGTTCAGGCGCGAAGGGCGTCTATCTGTGTCCCACGGACGAGACATCCATCATCGAACTGGTGCAGTTCGGCGTCATCGAGTTTCACCCCTGGGGCGGGCTGGCCGCTACGCCCGACAAGGCCGATCGTGTGGTATTCGATCTTGATCCGGCTGACGATGTCAGTTGGGAGCGTGTTGTATCCGCGGCACGCACGACGCGACGTTTGTTGAGTCAACTGGGCCTTGAGTCCTTCGTGCGTACAACCGGCGGCAAGGGTCTGCATGTGGTCGTGCCCTTGCGTCCTTCGGCGGCATGGGCCGAAGTAGAGGTGTTTGCAAAAGCGTTCGCCATGTCGTTGGCGGGTGCGTATCCCGATGAGTTCGTTGCCGTTGCCAGCAAGGCGAAACGGCGTGGCAAGATATTTTTCGACTATTTGCGCAATGGGCGCGGCGCTACCAGCGTGGCGTCCTATTCCTTGCGTGCCCGCCCCGGCGCACCTGTTGCGGTGCCGTTGCGCTGGGAGGAGCTGGGCAAGCTGGAGAGTGGAGCTGCATTCGATCTCGCGCGAACGGTGGCTCGGCTGAAACGCCTGCGCGGCGATCCATGGAAAGCGATGAATGAGCTGCGACAGAGCCTTGCCCGAGCCCTGAAATCCGTTGCTTCTCAGTGATGCCCCGGCTTTTGCCGTGGGTTGTTCTGCGGCTCGTGTGGCGTGCGCTCGTTTGGCTGTGACTTGCCTTTCGCCGGCGTCGGCTGGGGTTCCGGAAAGCCAGACGTGCCATGCGGTTGGCGGGGTTTGTGGTTTTCAGTCTTTTCGGTGTTCATGGTGACGACCTCTGCAACATGCGCTTGCAGGCTGTCGCCGGGCGGATGCATGCGGCGTGGAAATGGCGTGATCGTTACGCACTGCGTTCAGGCATGCACGCTATGCGATTTACGCGTCCGAAATGCCAGGCTGATGCGTGGACCTGCGGCGTGCGTCTGCTTGGGAATGCCGTGGTCGTAATGCAGCTGTGTTTCCCAGCTCATGATCAAAAGGCTGCCCGCGGTCAGGTCCACGTCCATGCGGCGCGCAGGAGCGTGCTTCTTGTTGCGGATGTGCATGCGCCGTGTAGCACCCAGCGAGAGCAGGGCGATAGGCCTTCCTTCGACCAGATCGCCCAATCGATCGTTGTGCATCGCCACGCTGTCGTGCTGGTCGCGGTACAGATTCAGGCCGATGCTGTTGAAGTGTTCGCCTGTGCGTAGACGCACGCGTCCCAGGGCGGCCTCCAGCGGCCATGGAAGGTCGGGCTGGTCCGCCGCAAAGTGCGAAGTAAGTCTTGGCACATCCAGTTCGCGCTCATACATCACGCGACGCTGCTGATGCCAGATGGGGCTGTCGAGAAGCAGGGCGTGCCATTCGGCGCCCTCCGCGTCATCAATCACGTTTTCCTCGAGCACGATCCTGCCGCTGGCGTCGTCCAGCAGAACCAGTGGGCCTTGCTTGAACAGGGAGAGCTGGGACACGTCGGAAGGTGGCAATGGCAGATATCTGCCCTGGATATGGGGATGTTTGGGCGCAAAACGAAGCCCCGAGCCGCACTTCTCCGCATGCCATAGGGCGCCAGACATGCCGCTTAGTACCGAAGTGCTATGGCGACACCGGGCAAGCGGGCGCATCGTCGTCAGGTCTGGGGTCGAGGCCGCGCAGTGCGGCTGTCTTGTGGCCGGGCATGGGGATGCCCGGTGGGGCAACGGGTGCCATTTCGCGCGGGTGATTTCGCCCGTCGTGCAGCCACGCTGGTGGCTGCACTCCGCGACGTTGCGCATTCAGCCATAGAGGGAGTTCGCGATGAACGGGCATGTACGTTGCGATGGCGCTTCAAAGGCAGACGTCGACGCCGTAAAACTGCGCCGTGAAGCGCTGCTCGACAGTCATGGACATCCCGTTGTGGCGTCTGCCGCGCCCACCATGGGGCTGGCGCTTTCGGGCGGTGGCATTCGCAGCGCCACGTTTTGCCTCGGGCTGCTCCGGGCATTGGCCAAGAACGGCGTGCTCCATCGGTTTGACTATCTTTCCACCGTGTCGGGTGGTGGCTATATCGGGGCCATGCTGGGGCGGCTCTATCAACGCAAGCCGGACGCGAACGCCGGCAACGCGCTGGATGTCGAGGCCGGCCTCGCGAACGACGGTTCGCTGCTGCTCTGGTGGATGCGAAACAACGGGCGGTATCTGTTGCCGTCGGGCATCAAGGATCTTTTTCAGGCGTGTTCCGGACAGCTCCGCAGTTTCGTTGCGACGCAATTCGAGTTCATGGTGGTGTGCCTCTTCGGTGCATTGCTTGTGGTGGCGCCGCATATTTTTCTCGCCTGGGCGACGCCGCCCAACGGCGTGCTGCCTGTGAATTTCAGCCCATGGTTTGTGCTGGCTGCGGTGTTCGGACTGGTTGCAGTGGCGGCGTGCTATGGCTACTGGTTGCTGGAAGTGGGGCTGTCGACCGGCTTGTTGCTGGCGGTGCTCTGCGCGCTGATCGGCGGCTGGCTCGGCAGCCTGGGTTGGCAGGCTTTCCACGCAAAGTCCACGCAGACGGCAGTGGCGTTGTTCTTCGCCAGCGGATTGCTGTTGCCCGCCATCGTCGGTTGGCCCTGGTCGCTGATTTGTAGGAGCAGGGACAAGGCGGTGGATGTGAGCCGCCTGCGTTTCACCAACGTCTTGTCGATGTGCCTGACCTTGACGGTCGGTGCCGTGATTCTTGGCGGCCTGGACATGGTCAGCTGGTTTCTCCGCTATGAGCTGCTCGGCGGGCTGGGTGGCCACAACCCCGTTCGACTGTCGTGGGGCATCGGCTGGACGTCGCTCCTGGTGATCGTGGCGCGCGCGATAGCGCCGGTGCTTTCGTCAAGAGACAAGACAATGGCCGCCGGGCTTCCCGTGGAAACGCTGGGGAACAGCGTTGGTCTTGCGTTGATCCTGGCGGTGGGCATTGCGTGGCTGGGTGTGTACCAGGCGCTGTTGCTGCCCAATGATGCGGCCGTCATGGCAGGTCATCCGCAAGCCTATCTCTATGCGCCCGTGCTGCTTTTTCTGGGACTGGTGGTGGTGTTCATTACCGGTAACAAATTGCAGCAGCTCAATCTGTCATCGCTGCATTTCTTCTATCGCTCACGCATCGCGAGGGCCTATGTTTCCGTGGGAAATCATGGGCAATCCGGCCAGGCGGAGGGTGCCCGTTTCCCCGTGTCGCCGCTTGTCGCCAACACGCGTACTTTCACCGAACGCACCCTTCGCGTGACGGAACAACTTCCCAGCGATGACACGCCGTTTCTCTCCTATGTGCCGCATCGTTTTGGTGGGCCCATTCACCTGATCAACTGCTGCATCAACCAGACACGTGACGACCGCACCGGTCTGTTCAATGCCGATCGCAAGGGCGTCAATCTCACGCTGAGCGCACTGGGCGTGGAAACCGGTGCACAGCAGCCTGAGTCGCCGGCCGATGGCGTGTTGGCGAAAGACACCCTGGCGCAATGGATAGCCATTTCCGGTGCTGCCGTTGCCTCGGGCATGGGTTCCAATACCAAGCCGGGCATTGCCGTGATGACGTTTCTCAGCGGCTTTCGGCTGGGTTACTGGACGCAGAGCCTGATCCAGTCGTGGAAGGCGAGTCGCCTTGGTCTGGCCAAGTACCGTTCGCTGCTGCGGGAAATGTTTGCCCAGTTTCCCGGGCTCGGTGCGCGATATTGGTATGTGTCGGACGGCGGGCATTTCGACAACACAGGTGTGTATGCGTTGCTGAAACGGCGCGTGTCGGTGATTGTGCTGGCCGATTGCGGAGCTGACCCGGATTATCGTTTTGGCGATTTGCAGAATCTGGTGCGCAAGGCGCGCATCGATTACGACGTCATCATCGAGTTCATCGATCCGGAGTCATTGCCATCCGGCATCCTGCCGAAGGGCCATTGCTTTGGAACACCAACCAGTATCCAGGCACACCCGGGCAGCGCCTGCCTTGTGCTCGCGCGCATCCTGTATCCAGGCAGCCAACAGTGCGGAACCTTGTTGGTCGTCAAGCCGCGCGTGAGTGAGGATCTGGATCTGGACGTGGTGAGCTACAGCGACCGCAATCCATCCTTTCCTCAGCAAAGCACCGTCAATCAGTTCTTCAGCGAAGAAGAATGGGAAAGCTACTGTACGCTTGGCCTGAGCATCGGGCGCCGCATCGATGCAGCCATGCTTGCGCACGCACCAGGCTGGACCATGGCGTCGGCGCCGGCGAGCGCCTCTACCCTGACGCCGGAAGCCGGTCCCGCAGCGATCAAGGCGCAAGGGCGACGCAAGGTGGTCAAGGCAGTCGGCACATCGCTGGGCGCCGGCGTGCTGCTGACCACGGCCGTTGCTGCATGGCAGGCGTGGCAGGGCTACCGCACCGAGCTGGAACATCAACGCGATGCGTTCAACGATGCCGTGTCCGCAGCATGGGGCGTCATGCCGGCGGGCATCGTGGACTTCTCGTCCGCCACAACCGCCGGCTTCAGCAAGCTCCAGCAGTACGTGCGCACTTACGGCGTCAACAGTGATCAGGAAAGTCAGCTTGGGGATGTCATCGCGCGATTGGAACAGCTTTGTGGTGGTCCGCACGTGGATGACAAGGATCGCCAGGATTGCCAGAACCAGGCGGCGCGACTCGACTACACGGGCGACGATAGCGACCGTTCATCAACCGAGGCGTTGGCCGTCTACACCAATTGGCCAGTGCGAAACACGCTGCAGTCAACATCGATCAATACGACCATGCCTGCGCAGGCAGTGGCAGTCAGCGCGCCGGCACCGTCGGATTCCGCGCCCGTCGTGGCAAGAGCGGCGGTTGTTTCAGATCTGAGTCCCGCGGTGATGACAGGAGGGGCGTCGCCATCGGCGCCTGGAGCGGCACCGGCGCCCGTCCCAGCGCCACCACCGCAGGCCTCGCCGGTACCGCCGTCATCCGAGTCGCTCGCGACAGCCGGCGCGCGCCCACCCAGTGGGCCGGTGGCGAACACGCCCGAGAAAGCGGTGGTGCCGGAATCTCGCGTCGATGCGTCGGGGCAGGTGGCTGCCAGCTGCGCGATGAGCGAAGGGCGCCCATTCACGCTCTACACGCAGGTCTATGACGAGTCGGCACGTGATCCGGTGAGCGATATCGTTACGCCACTGCGCGCGCTGGGTGTCGCCGTGCCAGGTGTCGAGAATGTCGCGGCCACGGCTACGCGGGCGGGTCGTCGCAAGCCATCGCCGTGGGGGCAGGTAACGTTGATCTATTCGCCGGGTGGCGATGCCTGCGCGAGCGCGCTGAAGACGTATTTCGCTGCTCGCTGGCCGAGCATCGATCTCATTCCCATGCCGGGCGCTCTGAAAGGCAGCTCTTCGACCATCGAGCTGTGGGTGCCCAATGCGGCTGTCGGTGATAGGAGTCGTGCGGCGGCACGGTAGTGGTGGGCCATTCCATGCTGCTAGTCGAACGTTATCACCCGTTGCGGATACCTTGTGGAAGCAACGTGCTTCTCGTCGGCGTCACCACATGCCGTGCCGCGCGCGCTTAGTTGCGCACCATCAATAGAACGCCTTGCGTATCTGCGCCCAGAATCGAACGGAAGTATCCACGCGCCCGGCGAGCAGATCGGGTGTGCCGCTGACGGGTTTGGCGACGCTCGCCGCCAGATGCCAGCCGTGGGTCGCTGTCCAGTTTGCGCCTAGCCCCACGCTATCCAGGCGGGCGCTGTTGGTGCCGGGGACGATGGGCGTGTTGTAGATCTGCACGCGGCCACTGTCAAAGAACGCCGTGAACTGCCAGACACCGGGTGCGAACGAGAACACTTGGTCGTGGCGGTACTCGACGGTCGCCAGGCTGCCGATGGTGCCGGCGATGACGCCAACGTCATAACCGCGCACGCTGTCGGGACCTCCAAGGAAGAACTGCTCGGAGCTGTCGAGGTTCTTGTTGGCGTTTTGCGCCGAGAAGCCGAGATACAACGCGTTCGTCTGGTCAAGCTGTTGCAGTCGCGATATGGAAAACTCGAACTTCGTATAGCTTCCCGCGGTTTGCGCGCCGAAGTAGTCAAAAAAGGCGGTCTGGAAGTTGTCGGTGAAGAGACGCCCGTAGTCCGCCGAGACGCGCACATTGGTGACGCCGCTGGCATCGACCTGGTCGCCCGCGAGCGTGGCGCTCCACCTGTCGATGTGACGGTCGTTGTCGAGGCCGATGACATCCACGCGATCGTCGAGTCGACGGTGGTCGTACTCGACCAGGACGTAAAGATTGCCCGCCGTGTTGCGGATGATCGGTTGCGACAGGAAGACGCTGCCGACGGTGGCGGTGCCATGGGCGTCGAGGTCACGGGCGGCGCCACCGAGGCGATAGTCGAGGCCGGAGTACGCGATACCGATGGTCGTGCCATACCCATTGAGGCGGTAGCGGTACTCGGCGCGGCCGTATTTCATGCCGCTGCCGCTGGTCACGGCGTCGACATCGAACAGGTCGCCTTGCCCGAACGGACTGTTGACGGTGAAGTTGCCAGTAGCGCGCACATTGCCCGTGTATTGGGCAGCGAAATTGTCCAGGCCCACCTCGCCGGTGTAACGCGGCTGTGGCGTGACATCGACCTGCAGGTCCGACGTGCCGACGTCCTGGCCCGGACGCATGGTGGAATTGCCCGTGGCGCCGGGAATGTCCGACAGAAGCAGCAGGCTGCGTTCGAGCGAGTATTCCGTCACCGGCTGGCCCGATTGCAGAGGAGACAGGGTGGCGTTGAGCACGCGATTGGATACGTAGCTTTGATTGTTCAGCGACACAGCGCCATAGCGCGCCTCGGCCACATCGATGCGCACCACGCCATCCTTGAGCGTTTGTGCCGGCACATAGGCCGTGGCCAACGGATAGCCGTGCTGGTGGTAAACGTCGCCGATGCGCAGCGCCAATGCATCAAGATCGCCCAGCGTCAGTTCCCGGCCTTCGCTGGATGCCACGACCGCGTGGAGCAGCTCGGTCGGCAGCTCGGTATTGCCCGTGATCTGGATGCTGCGCACCAGGAAACGGGTCGTGCTCTGGGATGTGTTCTTTTCCTGCGGCTGGATGGACAAGCCCAGCTTGGAGGGCGGCGCTGCAGCAGGTGGCGGTGCGACCTGTTGCAGGATCTGGCCGCTATTGGTCTGCGGCACTACAGGCTGGCTTTGTGCCTGCACGGCATGGGCGGTGACGGCGAGGAGGGTTGCCACGCCAAGCTGGATGCCGCGTGTAGTCGCAAGGCGCATCGAGGGCATAAGGGCAAACCTGTGCGTGACGTTGAGGGTGTGCAGGCGAAGAGGCGCGATGCGGGTCATGGCGACTTGTCTGCAGGCAGGCGCACGCCGCCATCGACAACCTGGAGCGGCAATCCGGCATGGAAGTCCGAACGAATGCGGTTGCGTTCCAGCGGGTGATCGGCCTCCTGCTTCTGGTTCCCGGTGAACGCTCCCGTAGCGTTCGCCCGGGCGGTGCCGTACGGCGTTTCGATGTCATTGTGCGCAAGCGGTGCCTGAAGGGCGGCAAGCAGTCCTGGTGGGACGATGTCCGGGGGCGGCGAGGGAGGGGTGAGTGGCTGCGTAATGTCAGCAGTCAGCCCCGTCGGTTGCACCAGGACGTAGTTGCCGGCGTCATCGCCGCTGATGACCATGCTGGTGTTCACCGGCTTGTTGTTGCCGATATTGGGGTCGTTGAACATGCCGATGCTGTCATTCCCGAGCAGCACGTTATCGTTGCCCAGTACGCCGGCGAGAGTGGCTCCGGAGAGCTTGTCAGTCGTCGTGCCGTCGTAGGGGCGGTTGGTGGTTTGCGTGTCGATAACGGTCAAGGTGGCCGGTGTCACCGTGACCCAATCCATGCCGCCTGCAAACGTGTAGTTGCTGGCCAGTGCGCCGTTGTTGCCCGTCAGCGTAAAGCCGGCCAGGCCATTGGGCGCGAACGGCTTCTGATTGCCGACATTCTTGTCGCCGAGCGTGCCGCTGCCACTGAGGGTAAGTGTCTCGCCGTCAACGCCGGCGAGGATGCCGTTGTTACCGAACAGGCTGGCGTCTGCATCGGTGTTCGCGTCGTAGACACGGGTGCCTGTGAGGTTGAGGATCGCCGGATCGATGTTCGCTTGCGTGGTGGCCGTGTTGTTGAACAGGTAATTGCCCGCGTCGGCGCCGCCGGCAGCGATGCCGTTCACGGTAACCAGCTTGCCGATACCTGCGTCCTTACTGGCGAAGTTCGCCGAGGCATCGGTGAAGCTCACGTTGTCACCCGCCAGTACGCCACTGCTGCCGAGGTTTACGATCGCGGTCGTGTTGCCGTCATAGGTTTTGTCGTTTGCGCTGGCGGTGACGTTGATGACCAGCGGAACGATGGTGACCCAGTCGGTGCCACCGGTGAACGTGTAATTGCTGGCCAGGGCGCCGCCGTTTCCGGTAAGGGTGAAGCCCGCCAGGCCGTTCGACGCGAACATCTTCTGGATGCCCACGTTCTTGTCGACCAGCGTGCCGGCGCCGCCGAGCGTAAGGGTTTCGCCGTTGACGCCCGTCAACACGCCGTCGTTGCCAAACAGGCTGGCCGCCGCCGTGGCGGTGCCGTCGTAGATGCGCCGGCCTGTCAGATTCAGCACGTACGGAAAAATGGCCGCGCTCGTTGGAACCGTGGACGGATAGATGTAGTTGCCTGCATCGGCACCGGTAAGGCTGACTCCCTGCACCACGATCGGCACGCGGTTGCCGGCATTGGGCGACAGGAACGCCACCGATGAATAGCTGACCGTTACGTTGTCACCGGCAATGATGCCGCCATTGTTCAGGCTGAGCAGGGTCGCTGCCGTCGTGCCATCGTAGGTCTTGTCGGCGACGTTGGCCGTCACCAGGATCGGCTTGGGCAGGATGGTCACCCAGTCAGTGCCGCCCGTAAGGGTGTAGTTGCTGGCCAATGCGCCGTTGTTGCCCGTGAGACTGAAGCCACCCAGGCCGGTTGGCGTGAACGATTTTCGCAGGCCGACATTCTTGTCCACCAGCGTGCCGCTGCCACTGAGCGTGAGCGTTTCGCCGTCAGCGCCGGTGAGCACGCCATTGCTGCCGAACAAGGTCGCTGCCGCCGTGTCGGTGCCGTCGTAAATGCGCAGGCCCGTGAGATCGAGGATGAACGGCGTAATGTTGGCGGACGTCGTCGCGCCACTGTTGTAGCTGTAGTTGCCGGCGTCGGTTCCGGTGCCCGTGATACCGGTCACCGTGATGAGTTTGTTGTTGCCGACATCCTTGCTGGCGAAGTTGGCGGCGCCATCGCTGAAGCTGATGGTGTCTCCCGGAAGTACCCCGGTGGCCGCCAGTGTGACCTGTGCGCTTGTCGTGCCGTCGTAGACCTTGTCCTGGCCGGTGGCGGCCACGGTGATGGCCAGCGGCGTGATGGTGACCCAGTCGTTTCCGCCAGCCAGCGTGTAGTTGCTGGCCAATGCAGTGCCATTGCCGACCAGGGTGAACCCACCCAGTCCACCGGCTGCAAAGGGTTTTTCGACGCCGACGTTCTTGTCTTGCAGATCGCCGCTGCCGCTGAGCGTGAGTGTTTCACCATTGACGCCCGTGAGTACGCCCTGGTTGCCGAACAGGTTGGCATCGGCGATGGCCGTGCCGTCGTAGACCCGGGTTCCTGTGAGGGCAAGGATATACGCGGTGATGTTGGCGCTGGTCGTTGCCGAGCCGGGGAACGTGTAGTTGCCTATGTCGCTACCGCTGCCGCCAATGCCATTCACGGCGATGGGAATATTGTTGCCGACGTTGGCCTGCGCGAACGTGGCACTGGTGTAGACCAGCGACGCACTGTCGCCAGGCACCACGCCGTTGACGGTGAAGCTGGCCAGCTGGGCGGCGGTTGTGCCGTCGTAGACTTTGTCTTCGCCCACGGCAGTCACTGTCAGGGCCTTGCGGGTGATGTCTACCCAATCGCCAACGCCCGTACCCAATGTGTAGTTGCTGGCCAGCGCACCGTTGTCGCCCGCCAGTGTGAAGCCGGCAAGGCCGCCGGCGGCGAAAGGCTGGGCCGGGTTGGCGTTCTTGCTTGCCAGGGTTCCCGTGCCGCTGAGTGTCAGCGTTTCGCCGTTCACGCCAGTGAGCACACCGTTGTTGCCAAACAGGCTGGCTGCTGCGTTTGTCGTGCCGTCGTAGACGCGGGTGCCGGTCAGGGTCAGCAGGTATGGCGTGATGTCGGCACTCGTGCTCGCCGTTGTGTTGATGGTGTAGTTGCCGGAGTCCGCGCCACTGGCCGTGATGCCGCTTACGCTGATCGGTTTGCCGTTGCCGACGTTCGGGTTGTTGAACAGGGCCGAGGTGTAGCTGAAGGTCTCGTCGTCTGAGCCAAGTATGCCGGCACTGCTGAGCGTAACGGTGGCGTTGCTGTTGCCGTCGTAGACCTTGTCTTGCCCTGTCGCGCCGACCGTAATGGCCAGGGGTGTGACTGTGACAAAGTCGTGGGCCGGAACGTCCAGTTGATAGTTGCTCGCCAGTCCGGTTCCATCCGTCAAGGCGAGGGTTCCGATGCTGGACAGCGCTTCAACGCCGACATTCTTTGACACGAGCGTGCCCGAGCCGGTGACATTCAGGGTCTGCCCATCGAGACCGGTGATGACGCCGCCCGTTCCAAACACGGCGGCATTCGCGTCGGTGGCGGCGTTGTAAACACGCGTACCGTTGAGCGCCAGGATGTAGGGCGTGATGTTGGCGCTGGTGGATGCCGATGTATTGAACGTGTAGTTGCCCAGGTCGGCGCCGCTGCCCGTGATGCCCGTGACGTTGACGGTGATGCCATTGCCGGCATTGGGCGTGACAAAGTTGGCTGCTCCGGCGGCGAACGTGAGTTGGTCCCCTGCGAGAACGCCCGTCGAAGTGGCCGCGGCCGAAGCGGTGGTGGTGGTGTCGTACACCTTGTTCTGTGCGGCCACGTCGACCGTGATGTTCAGCGGCGTGATGGTGCCGGTCAGGCCGGTGGGTTGGGTCAAAACATAGTTGCCTGCGGCGGTGCCACCCAGGGTCATGGTGCTGGCGGGGACGCTCTTGCCGCTGCCGACATTCTTGTTGTCGAACGTGCCGGTCGTGTCGTTGGCGAGGCTGACCACATCACCCGTAAACACGCCACTCAGCGTGGCGCCCGAGAGCTGCGCATCGGTCGTGGCGTCGTACACCCTGGTGATCACCGATGTGCCGATGACTGTCAGCGATGCGGGGGTGATGTTCACCCAGTCCGTGCCGCCGACCAGCGTGTAGTTGTTGGGGTCCGCGCCGCTGTTGCCGGTCAGGGTGAAGCCATTCAAGCCGTTGGTGGCGAAAGGCTGCGTCGTGTTGACGTTCTTGCTGGCCAGGGTGCCGGTACCGCTTAGGGTGAGCGTTTCACCGGCCACGCCGGTGAGCACGCCATTGGAGCCGAACAGGCTGCTGTCGGCGTTCGTGGTGCTGTCATAGACCCGTGTGCCGGTAAGGTTCAGCACATACGGCGTGATGTTGGCGGTCGTGGTGGCCGAGGTGTTGAGGAATTCATAGTTGCCGGCATCGGCGCCCGATTCCGTAATGCCATCGACGGTGACCAGCTTGCCGTTGCCGACATTCTTGGTGTCGAAGTTGGCCGTCCCGTAGCTGAAGTTCACCGCGTCGCCAGTGATGACGTTCGGGCTGAACAGGGTGACGGTGGCTGGGGTGTTGCCGTCGTAGACCTTGTTCTGGGCCGTGGCTTCCACCGAGGCGGTAATGACAAGCGGCGTGATGTTGGCGGTCAGGTAGGTGGGCTGGTTGAGTATGTAGTTGCCCGCATCGGTACCGCTGATGGTCATGCTGGTGCTTACGGGCTTGTTGTCGCCCACGTTCTTGTTGTCGAACAGGCCCGTGGTGTCGTTGCCGAGCGTGACCGTGTCGCTTCCAAGCACGCCACTCAGCTGTGCGCCACTGACGGTTGCGTTGGCATTGCCGTCATACACCTTGTTTGCCGCCACGGCGTCTATGACGGCCAGGCTGGCGGGTGTCACGGTGACCCAGTTGCTGGTGCCGAACGCGTAGTTGCTGGCCTTGGCGCCGTTATTGCCGGTCAGGGAGAACGCGGTGTTCACGTTGGTAATTGACTCCTGGCCGACGTTTTTCGATGCCAGGTTGCCGGTGCCTGCCAGCGTCAGCGTTTCTGCCGGCGCACCGTTTCCGCCGGGGATGCCACTGATCACGCCCTCGACGCCAAACAAGTTGGCGGCAGCGTCCGTGGTCGCGTCGTACACGCGCGTGCCCTGCAGATTGATGATGTACGGCGTAATGCTGGCCGTTGTAGTCGCGGTGCTGTTGTTGTTGGTCAGGAAATAGTTGCCGGCATCGGCACCCGTCAAGGTGATGTTGGTCGCCGTGACGGTCAGGTTGTTGCCGACATCCGCCTGGGAGAACGTGGACGAGCTTGCGGTATAGCTGACCTGGTCGCCCGCGATCAGGTTGGGGATGGAGAGGTAATTCACCGTGGCTGCGTTCGTGCCGTCATACACCTTGTTGTTGCCGGTGATGCTGACAGTCACGTTGAGCGGAGTGATATCGCCGACGATGCCGGTGGGCTGGATCAACGTGTAGTTGCCGGCGTCGGCGCCCGTGATTCCCATGTTTGCAGTGACAGGCTTGCCGGTGCCCACGTTCTTGTTGTTGAACGTGCCGCTGGTGTCGTTGATCAGCGTGACACTGTCAGGTCCGTTGGCGTTGTTGAGTACGCCGCTCAATGTGGCGCCACTCAGCGTCGCGGCGGTGGTGCCGTCATAGACCTTGGTTGCGGCCGCTGTGTTGAGTACGGTCAACTGGGCAGGCGTGATGGTGACCCAGTCCCCGGCGGGGGCGCCCAGCACGTAGTTGGCGGCAAGGCCCGAGCCATCAGCCAGGGTCAGCGTCCCCAGGCTGGCGAGAGGTACGTGTATGCCCACGTTCTTGCTCGTCAGCGTGCCCGTGCCAGTCAGTTGCAGCGTTTGTCCGTTGATGCCGTTGACCAGGCCATCGACGGCAAAGACGCTGGCGTCCGCATCGGTGGTCGCGTCATACACCCGTGAACCGGTGAGCGAAATGACGGCAGCGGTGATTTCGCCGAGTGGTCCGGTGGCAGTCGTTGGCAACAGGTAGTTGGACAGGCTGGTACCAATCGCGGACGAATAATTCGACGGTTCCAGCGTGGCCTGCACGCCAATGTTGGTGCCCACATTGGGCGAAAGGTAGCCACTGCTGGTCACGCCATTGATGGTTGCGCTCTGGCCGCTGACGAAGCCGGTGAGGGTGTAATCGTTGGCAGTCAGCGTCACCGACGTGGAGCCGTCGTAGCTCTTGATCGGATTGCCGGTAATACTCACCGACAAGGGGGCAGGGGTAATGTTGGCGGTGAGTCCGTAGGGTTGTGTCACCGCATAGTTGCCAGCTTGCGCACCACTCAGCGTGAAGCCGCTGGTTGTTACACGCAGGCTGTTGCCCACGTTGGAAGTGATGAAGTTGCCGGTGCCGCCGGCTGCGTTGAGCGTGACGTCATCGGTGCCCAGCACGCCGCTCAAGGATGCGCCGCTGACATTGATCGTGGTCGGGGTGGTGCCGTCGTAGACCTTGTTGTTGGCGATGGCCCCGTTGATGATGAGTGGTGCGGGGGTGATATTCGCGGCCAATCCCGCGATGGGTTGCAGCAGGTAGTTGGACGCAGCGCTGCCCGTGACGGTGAAGCCGGTGGCGGTCACCGCAATACCGTTGCCTACATTGGATTGGGCGAATGTGCCGGTGGTGCTGGTGTTCAGCGTGACATCGCCTTCGTCACTCGCTACGAGCCCCGAGAGTGCCGCGCTGCTGACGTTCAACGTGGCTGCGGTAGTGGTGTCGTACACCTTGTCGTTCGCATAGGCATTGATGACGAACAGTGGGGCTGGATTGATCGTGCCCGGTCCTGAAGCCGTCGTAGCCAAGGTGTAATTAGTCAGCAATGTGCCACTGTTGGCGGTGTAGTTGCTCGGCACCAGCGATCCACTGATGGTCCATGTGCCGGCATTGGCGCTGGCATAGTTGAACACCGTGGTGGGCGTGATGGTGGCCCCTTCACCGCTTACGAAGCCGCTGAGCTGGAATTGCGAGCTGACCAGTTGCGCGAGCGCGCTGCCGTTGTACGTCTTCGTGGGATTGTTGATGATGTTGGCCACGAGTGGCGCAGGGATGATGGTGCCGGTGCCGTACGCATCGACGGGGAATGTGTAGTTGCTGAGATCCGTTCCCGGGTCGGGCGTGAAATACGATTCCAGCATCGATGCGTGTACTGGCTGCGAACCTGCATTCTTTGATGCGTAGTCGCCAGTGACGGTTTGATTGACCGTGGCTCCCTGTCCGGGGGCAAAGCCCGACAGGGTGAAGTCGCCGGCCGCAATGATGGCGATCGTGTTGCCGTCGTAAACCTTGGATGGGTTGCCCGTGATGGATACCGTGAAGTCACCGTTGATGGGCGCCTTGTAGATGGTGCCCATGCCGGTTGCCGTGGTGGGCAGCAGGTAGTCGCTCAGCAACGTGTTCGGGCCGGCCGAAAAATTGCCCGGTGACAGCGCGGCGGTCACATTCCAGAAACCCACGTTGGATGAGGCGTAAGTGCCGCTGGTTGGCGCGGGGCTCAGGTTGACCTGCTCGCCCGGAATGGCGCCGATAACCGAATAATTGCCAGTTCCCAGCGTGGCCGTGTCGTTACCGTCATAGACCTTGCTTGGGTTGTTGACGATATCGACCTGGATGGGCTGCGGTTGAATGATGCCCGTGGCGCTGGTCAGGCTGCTTGCGAAGCTGTAGTTCGACATTGACGTGCCGGCCGCGGGCGCAAAATCCGAAGCCGTCAGCGTCGCCGTGATGGGGATGTTCGTGCCCGCATGCTGCGTGGCATAGCCGCCGGAAACCTGGGTGATGGTGGCGCTCTGGCCTGCCACGAACCCCGAGATGGTGTAGTTGGACTGGCTCAGGACAACGGCCGTGGTGCCGTCGTAGATCTTGGTGGGGGTGCCGACAAGGTCGATGGTCAACGGTGCGGGCGTGATGTTGGCGGTCACGCCAGCCAGTGCACCAATGCTGTAATTGCTTGCCGCTGAACCACTCAGCGTGAAGCCATTGGCCGATACCGCCAGATTGTTGCCGACATTGGACTGGCTGAAGCTGCCAGTGGACCCGGCGGTCGACAGGGTGACATCACCGGCGTCCGATGCCACCAGTCCGCTGAGGTTGGCATTGCCCACGTTCAGGGTAGCCAGCGTCGTTCCGTCGTAGACCTTGTCGTTGGCGGTGACGCCAGTGATCGTCAGCGCCTTTTGCGTGATATCCGCTTGCAGATAAGTCGTGGGCTGGATGATGTAATTGTTCGCCTTGGTGCCGCTGAGTACAAAGCCGTTGGCCAGCACTTCGATGTTCACGCCCACATTCGGCGAGACGAACGATCCGCTCGCGCCTGAGCTATTCAGCACTACCTGACCTGTGTCCGTGCTGATCAGGCCGAATAGCGTGGCGCCACTCGTGTCGATCGTCGCGTCACGTGTGCCGTCGTAGACCTTGTCGGACGCCGTCAGGCCCGTAACCAGCAGCGGTGCCTGAGAGATGGTGCCGGTACCCGTGGCCGTGGTGGGCAGGCGATAGTTGGCCAGGAGGGTTCCGGTATTGGCGACAAAATTGGTCGGGGAAAACGTGGCATTCACCGTAATGCCACTGCCTGCGTCAGCACTGGCGTAGCTCGACGAACTGGCCTGGTTGACGGTGGCGCCTTCGCCCGCGATGAATCCACTGAAGCTGTAATTGCTGTTGGTCAGCGTGGCGTTCGTCGTGCCGTCATAGACCTTCGTGGGGTTGTTCACGATGGAGACGGTCAGCGGTGCCTGGGTAATCGTGCCGATCGCCGCACTGGCCGTGCCGCCGGCCTGGTAACCATAGACCGGAATGCCCGTTGCGGTGACAAAGGTCACGGCGGCGAGCGACGTGGGCGAATTCACCACGATGTTGCTGCCCGCGTTTTCGCTGGCATAGCTGCCGATGGCGCTGGTGACCTTGTCGCCGTTCACCAGGCCAGTGGTGATCAGGTTGGCGCCGGTCAGGGTTGCTGTCGTGGTGCCGTCGTAGACCTTGCTTACCGTGCCGGTCAGCCCCGTGAGATTCACCACGGGCGCGAGGCTGTACAGGAAGCCGTTGCCGCCTTGCGCCGGTGCATCGGGATAGGTGGCGTTGTACTGAACGAAGCTGGGCGTCAATCCGCCGGTCGTGTCGCTGGCGGGATTGGTCGAATAGATCAGCCACGGTGACGACGTGCCGGTGCTGACCGCGCTCGCACCACCGTTGTTGATGAAGTTGCCCGCGGTCGCGAGGGTCACGCCGGTTCCACCGGTGATCGACGCTCCCGCGCCGATCGTCAGATTGGAGGCGCGTGCCAGCATGGTGACTGCGCCGGCGCCGGTAACGCTCGCATTGACGTTGATGGCGTTGTACGCGTCGAGCGTCAGGTTGGCTGCACTGTTGGTCCAGCTGATGGGTGCCGCGACGGTAATGTCGCCATTGCCAGGACTCTGCACGCCCGCGCCCGAGGTGCCGGTCGCCGTGGTTTGCTCGACCACGCTGGTGCCGCCATTCAGCGTCGTGGAGATGGTGTTTGCGGCAGCGGTATCGATGGTCAGGTTGGTCGGATCGACCAGCCAGGTTCCCGCCCGGCCGTGTGGCGCGGCGGCCGTGATCTGCGCGTCGGGTGCGAGGGCGAATTGTGCTGCCGACGTTTCAATGAAGCCGCCAACGCCGCCGGTCGGGGCGCTGGCGTCGAGATGGCCACCCACATTCACCTTGCCGGCGGTCATGCCGCCAACGAGCTCGATGGTGCCGTTGTGGTTCTCCACGGTCTGCGCGCGTACCTGGCCGGTGTTGTTCACCACGCTGGCCAGCAGGGAATCCTTGGCGCCGGCCGTCATGATGACCTGGCCGCCGTCGGCGACCAGCAACTGGCGGTTCTCGGCAAGGTTGTTGAGCGTGCTGCCATCGACCTGCAGGTGAAGCAGCTGCGTGCCGGCAAACGTCAGGGTCACTGCGCTGCCGCCCGCCAATGCAACCGTGCCAAGCGTGGCGCGAATGGCACCCTGGTTGGATACCTGGTTGCCCAGCAACGCGACATAGCCCCCCGTTGCTGCCGTAATGTTGCCCTGGTTGATGACGCTGCCTTTGCCGGCTCCACTGAATGTGCGGTTGCTGGCACTCAGGCTGTTGGCGTCGACATCAAGCGTGGACGCGACCAGGCCACCTACGTTTAGCTGCGCGCTCCGGCCAAACAGCACGCCAGTGGGGTTGATCAGCCATACCTGTCCATTGGCATTGAGATGCCCGTAGATATCGCTTGGCGTGTTGCTGAGCACGCGATTGACGGCGATGGAGCTCGCGCCGGGCTGCAGGAAATTGACGGTCTGATCGGCACCGACATTGAAGCTTTGCCAGTTCAGCTGCAGCGTCGGGCTGTTTTGTTGAATGTTGGTGATCAGGCCGCTTTGCTGGATGCTGCCACTGCCCGCAATGATCTGGCCACCGACCGGTCCGGCGGCATGTGCTGTACCCACCATTGCTGCGACCGCGCTGGCCAGTAGTGTCAAAGCGAGCATCGGCACGCGTTTGTCTCGCACCTTTCGCCTGGGCACGCCGTGGCCGGCATGGGCCAATTCGGAGGCGACAATCCACTGGCGAAGCGCTCGATTCCAGCACAGGCGGTAAATCTGGTTCATGGGCTTCCTTCCTCCGAAAGCCGGGGTAACTCACTCCGGGTTGCGCCACGATGAGCAGGAAAAATCACGTCAGCCCGCTACGCATTTTTCCGAATGCAGTTCCCCGGTTACTGGAGCGCAAGCATCACTCACGACTTGACGCCAAAAATAATGAAGCTGCGCCCTGTCCGGGTGTCGCGATTGCACACAGGCGGCCTGCTTTTCCGTGGAGCGTAATCATTCGTGCAGGGCGATCTGATTGCCACGTGAGACGCGCTGCTCGACACGGCTCGGGTTTGTCTTCAGCATTTCCCTGATGTCAATAGCGTGGCTCGTACTTCAGTTTGGCGAGTTTCTACGACATGACCGGAAAACAACATCCGTATAATTACCTACGGATTCCTCACTTCATGTCGACGGTTTTTTTCGTGCGAAACCATGGGGCTTTTCAAGCGTCCGAGTCGCCCTGAGATGAAGTGCGAACCAAGCTTCCATCAAGCTGAGGCGTCGCAAATGTCGCGCCGCATCCAGGAGAGTTCAGCTTCTGTCGCGCCAAGGCCGGCGTCGAAGGACATGGGAGGCGGCGGGTTGGTGACTCGCCGTTGCTTCGGAAGGTCCAATCACTCAATCAATCTGCAAGTAGAACTAAGTGGCACGCCACCGTTAGAGACCAGGATTTCCTGGCTTTTAGGGCAATCGTCTACGTTGGTGCGTGACGGTTTCGAGAGCGATCAGGCGTTAATGCGTGAAAGTTTTTGTAAGCGCGAGTCGCCTTGAGAACGGGAGGCCTCAAAAGAGCGGGGAATGCCTGGCATCACCATCTTCCAGATCGGCAATCCGCCCACGGTACTGCTGCGTAGAAATACGTATTTTTCTGGCAGAAGAGCGTGTCGGACGCATGGATGGTCAGGTGGCGACTCCTTGCGCCGACGACGACAACGTTCAACCATTCCAATGACCAGGCGCCACGACCTTGGCTTCGGCGGGATCGCCCACGTAATGCGGCGACATGATCTGCACGCCCGCGGTATTGAAGTTGTCCTGGATGCGCGAGTGGAGCTCGTGAAGAATATCCAGGCGCATGCTGTTGTCCGTGATGCGCACGTGCAGCAGGTATTCCACGTAGAAGTCCGAGAGCGCCGTCTGCAGCACGAAGGGGGCAGGGTCGGGCAATACCAGTGCCGTCGCCTTGGCTGCATCCACCAGCATGCCCTGCACCTGTCGCCACGGCGCGTCGTAGCCGATGGTCACCGTCGTGGTGAGCCACATGCCTGGGCCTTCCGGGTTACGCGAAAAATTCTGCAACTGGCTGCCGAGCACCACGCTGTTGGGAATGCTCACCTCCACGCCGGTGATAGTGCGCAGTCGCGTGGTAAACAGGCCAATCTGCAGCACCACACCTTCCGTGGTGCCGCTGCGGATGAGATCACCGACTTTCATGGTGCGCGAATAGAGGATGGTGAAGCTGGCTGCTGCCTGGCCGATGATGCCCGACGCACCCAGCGACACCATCAACCCCACCAGTACGCTCAGGCCCTTGAAGGCCTCGGTTTGCGCGCCCGGCAAATACGGATAAGCCATGGCGACCGCAAACAGCCAGACCACCGCCACGATGAGCTTGCGCGTGGGTTCGGCCAGTTCCGAGTCGATCTCCAGCAGCTTGAAGCGGCCGCTTTGGACGCCTCGGAACGTGATGCTGATGGCTTGCGTCACGGCGCGCGCCACCAGCAGGATCACGGCGGCGGTGACCAGGCCGGGCAGGGCGCCGGCAATGGCCTCACCCCATTGCTTGAGCTTGCCAACCACCCAGCCGCGCATCGCGTCGGACCACGGCTGTGTATAGGGAAATTGGCCAAGCACGAAGCGAAGCCACTCTTCGAGTACAAGCAACGCGACGATCCAAATCGCCACGCGAACAATCCACGACGCAATGGTGCGCGTACTCAAGGCAAACTGACGCGCCGATTCGCTGCGTATGGCGAGCAGCCGCCGCTCCAGCCAGCCCTGCAAACCCTTGTCGATGCGTCGTCCCAGCCAGCGCAGTGCCAGCAGCAACACCAGCGCAATGGCGGTGGCGCCCAATGACCACAAGATGCCTTGCGTCAGTCGCCGTGGCGAATTGGCGGTATACGAGGCATGCACGGCTTCGCCCAGATTGCGCGCCACGCGCGTGCGCACATCCGCCATGGTTTCGTTGTTGATCTTGTCCAGGTCATCCGGCGTCACGATGCCCACGAACTCGCCGCCCAGCATGATCAGCATGCCCTGGGAGACATCCTTGAACGTGATGGGCACATCGCCCTGTTTCGTGATGATCCGGTCTATGTTGTCCACGCCCGCCCTGGCGCGCAGTTCCGGCGAGCGCCCAAGGAAGTCGGAACGGAAGGTAACGATGTCACGGTTGAAGTAGCGCAGCGTGACGTCGCGACTGGCGACAGGTGGCGACGTATCCGGCGGCGCACTTGAATCCTGCCATGCCGCTCGCGCCACGGGCGCCATGCTTAGCGCCCATGTCAGCAGCATGAGAATGCATAAGCCCCGGACCCCAAACCAGCGCACGGCGATGGCGTTCATCACTCAGTCCCGGCACGGCCTTAGACCCTCGTGAGATTCGGGGCTGGGGCTGCATTGGGCAACGGCAGAAATACGAGGCAAAACTCCGCAAATCTACGTAGACCGGTCGCGAGCGGGCCATCGCCATCACGGCGCATCAATGGAAAACCGGCGACTCCGAGAAGGGGCGGAGTTCCATCAGGCGGCCTTACGTCTCTTCCGGCGGTGGCTGCAGTGCCAGCACCAGTTCCTCCAGCGTGGTGATTTGCTCGTTGAGCGCATCGTGCAGCTCGCTTTGGCGTGCCATCAAGGTCTCGATGGCATCGGCCTGCTTGAGCTTTTTCAGTTCACCATCGAACAAAAGCCACTGGGACGTCAGGGTTTCGACGTTGTTCTTCGCGTAATGGCGTATTTCCTTGAGCTGAGCCAGCGCGTCGTTCACGTGTTCAAGCGGTGCCTTGGTATCCGCAGACATGAGTCACCTCGGATCGGTCGGGTGTTTCGAGGTTAGCTGCGTAAAGCTGGCTGTCGGCGAAACAGGGGCGGCTCCTGGTCAGCTCCAGCCATGCCTTGGCGGGTCGTCGGTGCCGTGCCTTGCGGTAGCCAGGCGAACACGTGCAGTGCTGTGGTTTGACCTCTGTAACACGGCTTCGCGGCTATATTCACCCCTCGATTGAGGCCGGTTCTTCTTGTCACGGCGTGCCACTTTCATGAGAGAGAGGCATTCACCCTTACGCGGAGTTGCAACTATGGGGCAAGTCAGCCGGATTCTCTTGCAGACCACCATTCCGCACGCCGATGACGACTGGCACATCGGTCGCTTCAGCCTGTTGCACCGATATCTGGCCAGTGTCAGCGGTAGCGATGGCACGCCATTGTTCGAGGTGACGGCCCGTAATCGCGATGCGATAGGCGAGCCGGATAACGTGTTGTCAACGCTCGACACATCCCGGTTCGACGAGCTCTGGCTTTTCGCCGTCGACACCGGCGATGGGTTGACGGACGCCGACTGCGAAGCCATCGGGCGGTTCCGCCAGCGTGGTGGCGGTCTGCTGGTGGCGCGGGACCACATGGATCTTGGAAGCTCGGTGTGCACGCTGGGTGGCGTGGGTGCGGCGCACTTCTTTCACTCCAAGAACCTCGACCCTGATCTCTCGCATCGCCAGAACGACGACACCATCACCACGGATATCCAATGGCCCAATTTTCACTCGGGCGCCAATGGCGATTTCCAGCGCGTCGAGCCGCAGTGGCCGCTGCATCCCGTGCTGACGGATGCGACGTCGCCCGATGGCGCCATCCGTTTCCTGCCTGCGCATCCGCACGAGGGCGACGTGGGCAAGCCTGAGCATGACGATTCGGCGCGAGTGATTGCCAAGGGCTGCAGCAAGTTGAGCGGGAAATCGTTCAATCTCGCCGTGGCTTTCGAGCCGGGAGAAGGGCGTGGACCGGCCATTGCACAATCCACGTTCCATCATTTTGCCGACTACAACTGGGACCCCGCTGAAGGCGCTCCCAGCTTCGTCAGCGAGCCGCCTGGCCATGCGTTGGCAGGCTCGCCCGAGGCGCGGGAGTCGATTCGGGCATATGTGAGAAACGTTGCCTTGTGGTTGGCCGGGCGGCCGGTTGCGGTGCTTTAGGCGCCGCAACGTGGCAGGGGGCATTGGTTTACTGGGCGGATGCCTTGCCTGGACCCTGATAGCGCGACAGCCAATAGGCGTACGGCGTAGGCAGCACCTGGGCCGGCTGTGATTCCTGCAGGGCGTGAGCGAGCTGGTATGGATAATGGGGATCGGCCAGATGCGCGCGCCCCATCATGACCAGGTCCATCTGGTTGTTGGCAATCACGCGCTCCGCCACCTCCGCGCCATCGATGCACCAGCCGGAAGCCACTGGCAGCTGTGCTTCGCGGCGCACGCGTTCGGCGATGGGCGCGAGAAAAGCCTGCGTTCCCCAGGGCACGCGCACGTCGGGTATCACGAAGTTCATGCTGACGTTGAGCAGGTCCAGGCCGGACGCATGCATGCGACGCACGAGTGCAATGGATTCGGCCAGCGTGGACTCGTCGTTGCCGTCGTACTCGATCACGCCAAAGCGCGCCGTCAGCGGCAGATGCTCAGGCCACACTTCACGGACAGCCGCCAGGGTCTCAAGCAGGAAGCGGCCGCGATTGTCGAAGCTTCCACCGTATTGATCATCACGATGATTGCTATAGGGCGAGAAGAAACTCTGCGCGAGATAACCGTGCGCGTAGTGCAGCTCAAGCCACTGGAAGCCGGCATCGCGTGCGCGTCGAGTGGCCGCGACGAAATCGGCCTTCACCTTGGCAATGTCATCCAGCGTCATTGCCCTGGGTACGCGCGACAGACCGCCGCCGAATGCGATGGCGGAAGGAGCGAGTGGCTGCCAGCCGCGCGGATCATCGTCGGCGATGTGGTCGTCGCCCTCCCAGGGGCGATTGGCGCTTGCCTTGCGGCCCGCGTGTCCGATCTGGATGCCGGGGACGGCGCCCGCTTTCGCAATGCTTGATGCAATGCGCGCCATGCCTTCGGCTTGTTCGTCGTTCCACAGGCCGGTGCAGCCTGGCGTGATGCGGCCTTCGGGCGATACGCCCGTGGCCTCCACGATGACCAGGCCCGCACCACCGCGCGCAATGGATGGGTAGTGCACCTGATGCCAGTCCGTGGTGAGGCCATCCACGGCGCTGTACTGGCACATGGGTGGCACGGCGATGCGGTTGCGGAGCGTGACATCCTTGAGTTTGAACGGAGTGAACAAAGCCGACATCGAAAATCTCTATCCGGGATGAATACAGGCGTGCCGCGCCAGAAAACCTGGTGTGGCGTACGAAGGAAGGTTGGGTGCGACGAAGTTATGCGCGGGCCTTGCGAGCCGCATCGACCAGGCCGTCAAGCCAGTCCTGATGGCCGTTGATCATCGGGTTGGGCTTGGTGCGCGCCAACGTCTGCGCAGGCTTTCCGTTCTGCGTTTCCTGGGTAAGGATGCGCACGCGTCCGCGATCGAGGTTTTCCACCAGCCATGCGTGATGGACATCCAGGCGCGTATCGCCGTCGCCCGCCCAGCCATGCCACGCCACGCGTCCCGGCTTATCTTCGGTGGGCGGCACGAATTCGACGCACTGCGATTCAACGGGAAAGCCGAACGTTTCGAAATAGAAGCGCGCGCCCTCTGCGAGCGCCGGACCCGCCTGGTCGTAGAAGCGAACGTTGGCGGCATTGGCGTAGTACCTCGGCCATGCCGAGGGCACGCTAAGCAACGGCCACACGTCTTCGGCGGCAAGGCCGGCAACGATCACTTCATTGGAACAGAAGTTGTCCGCGAAGCCTGGCACGTAGCCTTCAGGCCAGAAAATGTCATTCATGAGAACACCTAGGAAGAGTAGGGCTGGGCGCGTTCGTCCAGCTGGAACCCTTACACCATGGGCGTTACCATGAAATAAGTCCAATCGCGTTCTGTGATCTTAGACATCATGGCTACTGATATCAGGGGAATCGACCTCAATCTTCTCAAGGCGCTGGATGCCTTGCTCGACGAGCGGAACGTCACCCGGGCCGCGCAGCGACTGTCGCTGACACAGCCTGCCGTGAGCGGCATGCTCACGCGGCTGCGCGAGACCTTTGGCGATCCCTTGTTTGTGCGCACGCAGCGCGGTATCGCGCCAACGCTGCGCGCACTGGAGTTGGCTGGCCCCATCAAGCAGATTCTCGGCGACGTCGAAACGCTGTTGCAGCCCGCAGCGTTCGATCCGGCGAAGGCGGACATGGCGCTCAACGTGGCAGCGACCGACTACGCCTTGCAGGTAGTGGTAACGCCTTTTCTTGCCGAGCTGCGGCGTCTGGCCCCGGGCATTCGTGTGGCGGTAGTGCCGGTGCAGGATCCTCGGCTGCATGTTCAACTCGAACGCGGCGACATTCATCTGGCGCTGGTCACGCCTGAAAGCACGCCGCCGGATCTGCATGCGCGTCGGCTGTTCGATGAGCGATACGTGTGCGTCATGCGGCACAACCATCCCGACGCTGGGGCACGGCGTCTTTCGATGAAGCGCTTCTGCGCACTCGATCATGCCTTGGTGTCCTACACCGGAGGCAGCTTCCGCGGCGTCACTGACGATGCGTTGGCAGCACTGGGGCACGCGCGTCGTGTGACATTGTCCGTGACCAGCTTTCTTGTGCTGCCCCGCATCCTTGCCCACAGCGATCTGGTCGCCGTGGTTCCCGAGCGACTGGTAAGAGGCACCAAAGGCCTGGCCGTGTTCGATCCACCGCTCGACATACCCGGTTTCACCAAGACAGCCGCCTGGCATGAGCGGACGCATCGCGATCGTGGGCATCGCTGGGTTCGCGAACTGTTGTTCAAGGTTTGCCAGACGCTTGAGTAGGTCTTCATGCGTGGCGAATGGCGACATGGCGCTGCGTTCAGGCGCTTTGGTCCCGGCGTTCGTTCGTGGAAATAACGTGAAATCCAACGACCCTGCGCCGCGTTTTTGCGGCGCAGCGTGACAGCTTGCGCGTTCGGCGTCTTAATGCGCTCCACAGGGGATTGGATCGATCCAAGTTGTCAATGATTCAGGCAGTTCCGTGGGAGCGGAGGATCTGAGCGACTTGGGCTTGGCCGGGAGGGTGAGGGATCGGGCGCATGCATGTCATGCGGCCTTGTTTCTTGCTACCCACCAGACGATTGAGGGAGCGAGATACCGTCACATGGCACCAAATACCGCCCGTATTTCCGTCGTGACATCGTTGCGTGCCATCAGCGCGCACGCAGGCACAGTAGCCAGTGGCCGAGGATCGGCCACGCGTTTCCGTGCCTTGCCGTCTTTCCGTCCACGCTGTCGACATGGCGACGCCATGGAACCAGCCGGCGCCCGGCGCACCGAGCCCAACGGCGACATGCCGCTCTAGGCCGCCACACCCAAGCCTTCGCATCAGCGCAACAGGGCTTTGAAGCTTCTCGCTGAAAAGCCGGACGTCGTTTTTTTCGCCGCTGTTTTAGATCGATTCAATTTCGAGGGAAGGAGAACGCATGTCGCAATAAATCGCGCATTTGCAGTGATCAAACGGGGGATCACCGCGCCGACTCCTTTCAAGGGCGCATTTGTGTACGGGGAGAGACAATGAATTACCGGCCATACCTTTTTACGCGCAAGCCGTTGTACGTCGCACTCACCATGGCGACGTTGTCGTTGGGCAGCTATCTGGGCACACCCGCAACGGCTTTTGCGCAGTCCGCTGCGCCTGCCGCCGCTCCGGCTGCATCGCCGCAGGCGCAAGCTCCGGCTCCGTCTTCCGACGGCACGGCAAAGAAAGACGACAAGAAAACCGACAAGGAGAAGGGCGAGGACGCCAAGACACTTGATGCGGTGGTGGTCACGAGCTTCCGCCAGTCGGTTGACCAGAACATGCAGGACAAGCGCGACTCCAACTCCATCGTGGAGGTGATCAATGCGCAGAACATTGCGCAGTTCCCCGCGAAGAACATCGCCGACGCACTGGCGCATGTGCCGGGCGTGGTCATTACGCGCGAATCCGGCGAAGGCAAGACGGTGAGCATCCGCGGCCTTGCGCCGGAACTGACGCTGACCGAGTTGAACGGCAACTACGTGGCCTCTGCCGATACGTCGGCCGGGCTGTCGCGTTCGTTCAACTACACGCTGATGCCCGCCAACATGTTCTCGGACATCAAGCTCTACAAGAGCCTTGAGGCGCGCCTGGACGAAGGCGGCATCGGCGGCAATGTGGATCTGCGCACACGCCGTCCGCTGGAAATGAAGGCGAACGACGGTTTCGTTTCCCTCAATGCGGCAGGTTCGGACAACAGCAGCAAGACCACGCCGCAGGGCTCGGGTCTGTATTCGTGGAAGAACAAGGACGAAACCTTCGGCGTGCTCGTGGCCGGTTCTTACCAGAAGCGCCGCGACGTGGATTACCAGTCCAACGCCTCGAGCTGGCATTGGTGGTCCAACGATTGCACCGACTACTCCACCTGTACCGCTCCGCCGACCGACGTGCATGGTCATCAGTACGGTGCGGACGTCGCACCGAACCTCGCGCTGTGGCCGGGCGGTGGTGTCACCGACCAGTCGGGCAAGAGCTATTCCGGTTACTGGATGCCGCAGCAGTTCGCCACCAGCCGCAATCAGCTGGACCTGACGAACAAGGCTGCGCAGCTGACCATGCAGTTCAAGCCCTCCGATCACTTCCTGATGACGGGCAACTACTTCCGCTTTGAGCGCCAGCAGACCCAGATCACCAACACGCTGGAAGTGCCCGAGTGGGGCCTGCCTACCGATACCTACGCCAACCAGCAGGGCAGGTTGCTGGCACCCAATGGCCTGACGTTCGATCCCTCGCACACGGTTGTCACGGGCGCGAACTACGTGCTGCCGGCGGCGGGCACCGGCTGTAACTCGCTGACCAATCCGGTAACCGGCGCAGCGCGTCAGCCGGTCGACGTGTGCTCCACGGAAATTCCGTGGGTCACCGGCAACTACTCGGTGGAAAAGGCGACCTCGCAGACCATCAACCTGGAAGGCGAATGGGATAACGGCGGCAACCTCAGTGGCACGTTCAATGTTGGTCGGACTTGGGCCACCGGCGGTCCCTCGGTTGAGCTGAGCATGGCCGCCAAGCCGCGCAACTTCGTCAACGGCCAGTGGGTGGATGGCAGCGACGGCGCGTCATGGACCCTCAACGGCAAGCCGACCATCAACGCTTCGCCTAGCGTGCTGCAGAACATGCTGGCCGGTGAAGGCCAGGTCGACCTGGGTTCGACGGGTTCGAACATGGTCAACACCAGCACCTCGCAGAACTTCGCGCAGGCGGATTTCACCTGGGCCTTCGACAATAGCTGGGTGCAGTCGCTGCAGTTCGGCGCCAAGTACCGCGACAACCATGCCGAGCAGCAGAACAACGAGCTGCGCTGGTACTGCAAGGGCACGCAGCTGCAGTTCCAGACCTGCGATCCCAATGCAGGCCAGTTGCCGGCGGGCTTCCTGCAGTCCGGCTATCTGGATTCGAGCAACCCGGCCTACAGCGACAATGTCTTCCCGGCGATCAATTTCCCGGCGTACTACAACTATCTCAACAACACCTACGACCGGGTGCTGTTCAACCATCCGGAAGACAAGTCGTCGATCCAGGAGCAGATCTCGGCCATCTACGCGCAGGCCAATTTCGCCACGGATTCGCTGCGCGGCAACTTCGGCCTCCGCTTTGTCAGCACCAAGCAGGATCTGACGGTGGCCGACGAGATCACCACCAACAACGCGGTGTACTACCACGATGCAGGCGGCAACATCCTGATCTGCCCGGCATCGGGTCAGAACGTGGCGGGCGGCGCCTGCGCACCGGGCGACTTCCAGTACCTGCCGCGCGAGCAGTCGGTGATCCAGACGTTCTCCAACGCGTCCACTTCCACGCGCTACAACAAGCTGCTGCCGAGCTTCAACATCGCATGGACGTTTGCTGACGACTTCGTGATGCGTGCGGCCGGTTCGCAGGCCATGGCTCGTGCGAACTACACCGATCTGGCGCAGCTGGGCAGCCTGACCAACAACACGCAGGCCTACTACGACGACCGCAAGCAGTTCGGCGCACCGCTGCCGGGCTGGTACGGCAGCGGTGCCAACCCGGACCTGAAGCCGTTTACCGCCACGCAGTTCGATCTGGCCACCGAGTGGTACTACGCGCCGGAGTCCGTGGTGGGCGTGGACTTGTTCCAGAAGAAGGTGAAGAACTTCGTGGTGCCGGTGACCGTCAACAACATGACGGTAGACGTGAATGGCACGCCGACGGAGTTCATGCAGTACAGCACCAATGCCAACGGCCGTTCCGGTACGTCCAAGGGCGTGGAGCTGTACACGCAGCACACCTTCGACATGGGCTTTGGCTACATCGCCAACTACACGCTCAACAAGACCAACGAAACGCCGGTCTCGCTGGGCGATACGCAGGTGGGCAAGTCGGAGCTGATCGGTAGCGCCAAGTACGCCGCCAACATCTCGCTGTTCTATGAAAAGAACGGCCTGCTGCTGCGCGCGACCAGCAACTGGACGGGCCGCACCATGCAGGGCCTGTCGTCCGGCCTGCCGATCTACACGTCGCCGTACAACCAGATCGACTTGAACGGCGACTACGAGTTCACCAAGCACTTCATGGTGACCGCTTCGGTGATCAACCTGACCCGTTCGACGCCGCGCGAGTATCTGGGCAGCGACACCACGGCTCGCCTGTATCAGCTGGAATACGCCGGTCGCCAGTACTACGTGGGTCTGACGTACAAGTTCGGAGACGGTGGCTAAGGAAGGCTGGGGCCGGGCACTAGCCCGGCCCCACAACCGAGGTCCTTTTGCTCATCTCCTGGCCGTTCCTGGCGAGGAGGCCGATGGGCGTCCGCGATCCGGCGGCCGCGCCTTCATTCCGCACGGGAAACGATCCATGAATTCGCCTCTCGCACGCCTTCAGCGTCGCGCTTCGTTTGTTTTCAATCGACGTACCGGCAGGTTGCTCCTGCTGGCGATGTGCGCCACCGCAAGCATCGGCGCGTGCTATGCCAAGGACGACCATGCATCAACGTCGACATCGTCCGTCGATGAAGCCAACCCGCTCGTGGGCACTGCGCCACTGGATCGCCAGGAGCTGATCGGCAACTCGCCTCCGCCGGGCGAGCCGCTGTATTCGGGCATGACGTCGCCGGGTGCGAGCCTGCCGCAGAGCGCCACCGAGGCGACTCCCGTCAACGTCAATGTGGATCTCAGTTATCCCGCGGGCGTTGCCATGTCGTACTACTACAGCAATCCGACGATGATCGGCTTCACGGGTGGCGGCTCGACGTACGGTGGGCGCGCGGCGCCCATGATCATGCCGGTGGTGGGCGACTGGACCGTGCCGCCCAACTACACGGAGTCGTACTACGACAAGGCGAGCGAGAAAGCATCACCGGGCTATTACGCCGTGGATCTCGCCACGTTCCATACGCGCGCCGAGCTGACGGCAACGCAGCGCACCAGTCTGATGCGCTTCACCTTTCCATCCAGTCATCGTTCGAACGTGGTGATCAACCTGCGCCGCCCTGGCGGCGATGTCGAAGTGGTTGGCGATCGCACTGTTCGTGGTGTCGCCACCGGCGGCCGCCCGGATAGCGATTCAGAGGGCCCGTGGTTCGTTGCCGAGTTCTCGCGTCCGTTTGCCAGCTTTGGCACCTTCCGTGCGGACCACGAGCATGAAGGCTACGGGATTGGCGATGCGGACGTGCAGGGCAATCGACGCGCCATATCCGGCAGCTACGCCGGTGCTTACGTCACGTTCGACACGAAGCAGGGCGACCAGGTGCTGGTGAAGATCGCCCACGGCCACAGTGCCGCGGAGGCCGAACAGCGTCTTCACGACGAAGATCCCGACGGCAATTTCGACCGCGTGCACGCACAGGCGCGCGCTGCCTGGGCGAAGCTGTTCGACCGTGTTCAAGTCACCGGCGGCACGCCGAAGCAACGCATGCTGTTCTATTCCACGCTCTACCATTCCTTCGCCAGTCCGCGACTGGTCGCGCGCAAGGGCGATCACTACACCGGTGAAGACGGCAAGGTGCAGGTCGCCAACTATGATCGCTACGGTCCGGTGCCGTTCTGGGACACCGGCCGCAACCAGATCACCTTGCTGATGCTGCTGGAGCCGCGCGTGGTGCAGGACATCATGCGTTCCGAGCTGGACCGCGCACGTGAGCGCGGCTACATGGATACCTCGTTCCACGGCGACCATGCCGTGTTTCTCTACGACGGTGCATGGCAACGCGGCATTCCGTTCGACTATGCCGCCGCCTACGTGTACCTGCGCAAGAACGCGACCGATCCGAAGGGCCCGCGTGGCTATCTCGCCGAATACATGAAGAACGGCTGGATTTCCGACATCGTGCCGACCGGCAATCCCAGTCCGCCGTATGCCGGTGGAAAGGCGGGCGCCGCCACCACGCTGGAATACGCGTGGGACGACCACGCGCTGGCCGACGTGGCTCAGCGACTGGGCAAGACGGACGATGCGCAGATGTTCCTGCACCGCGCGGCGAACTACCGCAACGTGTTCGATCCTTCCGTGGGATTCGTTCGCGGGCGCACGGAAGACGGGAAATGGATTTCACCCTTCGATCCGGGCGAGCCGTACTACAACTTCATGATGAAGGAAGCATCGGGCTGGTCCACGCTATGGCTTGTTCCGCACGATGTGCAGGGTCTGGCCGATCTGCTTGGCGGGCGCGATGCGTTCAACGCCAAGCTCGATGCGTTCTTCTCCACGCCGTATACGGCCAAGGGCATCTGTCGCGACTGCACCGGCTTGATCGGCCAGTACGTGCAGGGCAATCAACCCGATCAGCAGGCAGCTTACCTCTACGCCTGGAGTGGCCAGCCCTGGAAGACCCAGGCACTGACACGCCGCATTCTTTCCGACATGTACGGCAGCGATGCGACGGGCTACGGCTACCCCGGCATGGACGACCAGGGTTCGACCTCGTCGTGGTACACGCTGAGCGCGATGGGTTTCTATCCCGTCGATCCGTCCAGTCCCGACTACATCATCGGCAGCCCACTGTTTGATCGCGTCCAGCTGCACATGGACAACGGCAAGACGTTCGAGATTGTTGCGCGCAACAATTCCGCACAGAACATGTACATCCAGTCCGCCACGCTCAACGGCAAGCCTTGGACCAAGCCCTGGTTCAGTCATGCGGACATTGCCAACGGTGCCACGCTGGTGCTCACCATGGGGCCGGAGCCGAACAAGGCCTGGGGTGCAAGCCCGCACGATGCGCCGCCGTCGATGTCGGCCGTCAAGCAGTAATCCTGGCAACGCCGTAAAGCAGCAAGCGTCAACTCGTTCGAAAAGGAAAAGTGATGACAGCAAGGCGTAGGGCGGTCGGTTACAGCACCCTGGTGAGTGCGTTCATCACCATGGGCTTCGCGTCGGCAGCAATGGCTTCCGATCCGTCGACGACATGGAACGGCAAGGAGGCGCCCCTGTCGACGCCATGGACCAGCGAGGTGTCACCCGGCAACGCGTTGCCCGAATACCCGCGCCCGCAGTTGGCACGCCCGTCGCTGGAGCATCCGCGATGGATGAGCCTTAACGGGCTGTGGCAATTCGCGTCGAGTGACGGGAAGGGTGCGCCGCCGTTCGGTCAGGTGTTGAAGGACCAGGTGTTGGTGCCTTACCCGATCGAGTCGGTGCTGTCGGGTGTGCAGAAGCACGCCGACTTCATGTTCTACCGTCGAATGGTGGACGTTCCGGCTGACTTCACAGCGCACGGCCAGCATGTGCGGCTGAACTTTGGCGGGGTAGGCCAGGACGCCACCGTGTACGTCAACGGCAAACAGGTGGTCAATCATACGGGCGGCTATACGTCTTTCAGTACCGACATCACCTCCGCGTTGCGGGCGAGCGGCGCACAGGAAATCGTGGTTGCCGTGCATGCGCCGGTGGATGGCGCCAATGTGATGGTCGGCAAGCAGCGATTGAAGCCGGACGGCAGTTTCTACACGGCGGCATCGGGCATCTGGCAGACGGTGTGGCTGGAGCCTGTGCCTGCGAGCAGCCTTGCGCAGTTGAATTTCACTCCGACGCAGAGCCTGGATGCCTTCACCGTTACCTCGAGGACGGATGGTTCGGACGATGGCGCCACGCTGCAAGTGACAGCCTATGCAGACGGCAAGCCGGTCGGCGAGGCCAAGGGCGCGCCCGGCAAACCGCTGCGCCTGGCTATCGCGCATCCGCATCCGTGGAGTCCACAGGACCCCTTCCTGTACACGTTCAAGGCGACGCTCACGCAAGGCAAGCAGAGCGATGAGGTCACCAGTTATGCCGGCTTGCGCACCGTGGCCATCAAGAAGGTGAACGGCCGCAATCGCATCGTGCTGAACAACAAGCCAACTTTCCTGCTGGCCACGCTGGACCAGGGCTACTGGCCAGACGGCATCTACACGGCACCCACCGATGAAGCCCTGAAGTTCGACATCCAGAAAACCAAGGATCTGGGCTTCAACACCATCCGCAAGCACATCAAGGTGGAGCCGGCGCGCTGGTACTACTGGGCAGACCGTATTGGCCTGATGGTGTGGCAAGACATGCCTGCCTTGCCGAACGGCCACAACGACAAGCTCAGTGATGCCGACAAGGCCACGTTCCGCGCGGATGTGACGTCCATTGTCGGTCAGCTTTCGGGGGTGACCTCGATCATCGGCTGGATTCCATTCAACGAAGGCTGGGGCCAGTGGAGCATTCCCGCCGCCGCCGAGCTTGCCGCGCAGATCAAGCAGCAGGACCCCTCGCGCATCGTTGACGCACGCAGCGGCGCCAACTGCTGCGATACCAAGGGTGATCCGCATGCTGGCGATGTCTATGACATCCATGACTACCAGGGCCCGGGTTTGCCCAGCCCCGATGCGGAACGCGCTTCGATGGATGGCGAGCATGGCGGACTGACCCTGGGCGTTCCCGGTCACGTCTGGCCTAACACGCCCATCAACCCGTATGGCGCCGTCAAGGATCGCGACGCCCTGAACGCCGGCTACGTGGCCAACACCGCCGTGCTGCGCGACAAGGGGCCCGCTGTCGGCATGTCGGGCAGCGTGTACACGCAGATCACCGACGTCGAAGGGGAGCACAACGGCCTGTACACCTACGATCGCAAGGTCGAGAAAGTGGTTGAGTCGCAGGTGCGTGCGATCAATGAAGCAACGATTCGTGCCAATAGCCAGGTCGGAGCGAACTAGGCGGTACCGAGCGGATGATCGGCACTGCTGACAGCGTCAGCGCCCTGCTGCCTTGGTATCACCAGGGCAGCAGGTTGGAACGAAAGGGCGGCTATAGCCGCCCACTTATTTAGCAGTGGCAGCCTTCTCGATCATGCGCGCCACCACGTCCGGGTGCGAGACCATGACGACGTGCGAAGCGCCCTTGACCACAACAACATCCTTGGCGGCTGCGCGCTTGGCCATGAAGGCCATGGCTGCCGGCGGGATGTTCTTGTCCGCGTCGCCGTAGACCCACCAGGAGGGCAGGTTCTTCCAGGCGGCGGCGCCGGCCTTTTCATCGAGAGCCGACTGCGACAACGGTCGCTGCGTGATGGCCATCAAGGCGGCATCGGCGGCGGGCACGTCAGCCGCGAACTGCGCGTGGAACTTGTTCTGGACGATATAAAGGTCCTTCCCGCCATCGGCGAGATCGGCCGGCGGCGCCAGCGCCTGGCCCAGCGTGCTGCCGGGGAATTTGCCCGTCAGCTCGCCCAGCGTCTCGCCCGTCTCGGGTGCGAACGCACTGACGTACACCAGCGCCTTCACGTTGGCGTGCCAATTGGCCGCCTCCGTAATCACGTTGCCGCCGTACGAATGCCCCACCAGCACCACCGGACCTTTGAGGTCTCCGACCAGACTGCCGATGTAGGCGCCATCACTCTTGGCGCCGCGCAAGGGATTGGCGGCGGCGATGACAAAGTAGCCGTCCTTCTGCAGGATTTTTGCTACGCCATTCCAGCTGGATGCATCGGCGAAGGCGCCGTGCACGAGCACGATGAAGGGCTTGGTGGACGGTTTTGACATGACGGCATCCGGTGACTGCGCGGATGCGTTCATGGCCAGCATCGCCGTCATGCCGAACATGAAAGCGGCCAGGGCTTTCCTCATTTCATCTCTCCTTGGTTTTTGGGTGGGGAAGGGCTGTCGACAATGGAACGCTGCGCATGCGCAGCGCGCCGCTAGACGGGGAAATCTGTAGAGATGCTCAGCTCGCGCCAGCGTTCGAGTTCGGCCAGGCGCGCACGGTCCGCGTGACCGATGGCTGCCACCGCATCGCTGCCCAAGGCCAAACGTAGTGGCGGTTGTTCCATGGCGGCCACTTTCAGTACGACTTGCGCTGCGCGTTCAGGATCGCCAGGCTGGCGTCCGTTGTAATCGCGTTGCATGCGCGCTGCAGCGCCCACGACGGCGTCGTACTCGACGCGGCCTTCCTCAAGGACGGTCGAGGCGCCGGCAAAATCCGTGCGAAAGCCACCTGGCTCGATCACCGTGACTTTCACGCCAACAAGCACCATCTCGCGGGCCAGTACTTCGGAGAAACCCTCCACCGCCCATTTCGCTGCGGAATAGGGCGCGCGACCCGGTGCACCCACGCGCCCGCCGACCGACGAAAACTGGATGATGTGCCCGCTGCGTTGTTCTCGCATGAGCGAAATGGCGGCCTTGGTGACGATGATCGTGCCGAACAGATTGGTGTCGATCTGCTGCCGGAATTCCTCGATGCTGGTGTCTTCAATCGCATTGATGTTGCCGTAGCCGGCATTGTTGACGAGTACATCGAGCCCACCGAAGGCGTCCACAGCGGTTTGGATGGCTTCCGCTGCCTCCATGGCGTCGACGACATCGAGCGGTACGGCGCGAACTCGATCGCCGTGCTGGCGTACAAGGTCGTCCAGTTGCGACGGATCGCGAGCGGTCGCCACCAGGCAATGCCCCGCCTGCAATACAGCTTCGGCCAGTGCACGGCCCAGGCCGCGCGAGCAGCCGGTGATCAACCAGCGTTGTGTCATCGCCGAATCTCCTCGTGCGGGGTTTACGGTGCGTAGCGCGTGAAAACCAGGTCGTGATCTTTCACGGCGGACTGATGGCAGGCATGGCAGGTGCGGTGCTGTGCTTCGTCGGCTGGCGTGCCGTTGATAAACCGGCCGAAACCCCAGCCGCCGGTGCTGGCGTATCGGTGAGAATCCTTGACCATCACCTGCACCGTGGTGGCGGCGCCGGGAATGGATGCCGGCGCAAACTCGGAGGACGGCACGCGCTTCCAGGCCAGCTTGACCAGCACTGCGCCGTCCGGAAACGGCAGCGTGCCGTCGCGATAGGCCTTCACCGCGACGGCATTGCCGACCACCACGCGCAGTTCATCGAGCGGGGCGGCTTCCTGTGCCGGTGCGATCACCGTCCATTCCCGATAACCCTGCGGCAGCGTGACGCCATAGATCGGTGACACAGGAGCCTGGTTGTTCGCCTGTGCGGCGAATGCCATGGAGCCCATAGCCACGGCTACACCCGTGACCGCAATCAGAGCGACACACGCCTGGCTCATGGATGGGCACCCGTTCAAAGGTGGTTCGCGTCGATGACAGCCTTGGTAAACGCTTCCGGTGCTTCCTGCGGCAGGTTGTGGCCGATGCCGCCACTGATCAGGCGGAATTCGTACTTGCCAGTGAACTGCTTGGCATACGCCTCCGGTGCCGGATGCGGTGCGCCGTTGGCATCGCCTTCCATGGTGATGGTTGGCACGGTGATCGGCGGAAGCTGCGCAAGGCGCGCTTCCAGTGGCGCGTAGCGGTCCTCGCCCTTGGCAAGATCAAGCCGCCAGCGATAGTTGTGGATGGTGATGGCGACATGGTCCGGGTTGTCGAAGGCCGCGGCGCTGCGATCGAACGTGGCGTCGTCGAAATTCCACTTGGGTGATGCCAGCTGCCAGATCAGCTTGGCAAAATCACGATGATTCTTTTCGTAGCCCTGCTGGCCACGCTCGGTCGCGAAATAGAACTGATACCACCACTGGTACTCGGCCTTGGGTGGCAGTGGCGCCTGGCCGGCTGCCTGCGTGCCGATCAGGTAGCCGCTTACGCTGACAAGCGCCTTGACGCGCTCAGGCCACAACGCCGCCACGATGTCGGCCGAACGCGCACCCCAGTCGAAACCTCCGAACACGGCACGTTGCACATGCAGTGCATCCATGAAGTCGACGACGTCCTGCGCAAGTGCGGCCGGTTCGGCGTTGCGCATCGTGTTCGCCGAAAGGAAATGGGTGTCGCCGTAGCCGCGTGCATAGGGAACGAGCACGCGATACCCCTTCGCTGCCAGCGCCGGAGCCACCTTCTCGTAGCTATGGATGTCATACGGCCAGCCGTGCAGCAGGATCACTACGGGACCATTGGCGGGGCCCATCTCCGCGTAGGCCACGTCGAGCACGCCTGCGTGCACATGCTTGAGGGAGCCCCAGGGATCTGCCGGTGCCGGAAGCGCCGACAATCCCAGCGGAAGGGTCAGCGCAACGCCCAGTGCCGTGCGCAACAGGCCGCGAGCCGAGAACTTGGATGTAACGTGCATGAGCAGGTCTCCGATAGGAAGGCGAGAAAAGGGCAATGCATGCCGTAACGGCGCTGGCGTGTACGCCACCGGTTACCGCTTGGCGAATTCGGTAAAAACGTAGTCGCGTCCCTTCACGATGGTGTGGCAGGCGTAACCGCACTGCGCATCGTTTCCTTGGGGCGGGTTGCTGGCCTGCGTGCCGGGCGAGAATGTGTCGGAAGCCTTGTCGCGATCGAACACGGCGTAGCCCCAGCCGCCGCTGTCCGCAAACCGCTTGCTGTCCTTCACCATGAAGTCGACGTCGTGCTGCGTGGCGGGCACGGTGGCAGCGGGGAAGGTTTCAAGCTTCTTGGTGTCCCAATGCACCTTGGCCATCCTGGAGCCGTCGGGGAACGGTTTGCCATTGCCGGGAATGCCCGAGCGGAAGGCTTCGATCATGGTGGGGTTGGCCACCACCACGGCAAGCAGGCCACCGTCCTCACTGACGGAGACCACCTGCCAACTCTCATAGCCCTTGAATTCAGAGAAGGCGAGGCCGCCCGGAACCTTCAAGGCGTACTTGTCCTGCGTCGACACGGCGAAGGCGACGCCGGCCAGCATGGCTGTCATCAACACCGTTCCTGCCATCAAGCCTAGGGTTGTGCGTTTCATGGCGGCTCCTGCCTTGCTGAAGGTGGTTGATTGGGTGCGGCGGCACTGCCTGCTGGCGGGATTACGGCGGCTCTCTGCGTCCGCTGGATGCCTCGGGGTCGTTGAGCACGACACTCTTGCGGCCGAACAGTCGTGCGTCGGCGGAGTACGCGCCCGGCCCAAGCAGGGCGAGCGCCAAGGCCACCGGAATGGAAATGCCCGCGCACGACCACGCTGCGCCACCGCTGTGGATCAAGGCATACGCACCCGCCAGGGCGCAGCAAGCTGCAATCACCGGCGTGGCCAATCCGATGATCAATGAGAAGCAGAGCGCCTCCAGCAACCAGGCCATCGCCGGAAACCGAGAGCGTGCGGACTGCGTTGCCAGGCACAACGCGAACGCCGCCGTGAGGCGCAGGCACAACAGGCCGATGCCTGGCAGGCCGACAGGAAACATGGAAAAAAGACGCTGCATGTGATCAGCGTAGACGCGCCGCGCATGTCCGACATCCCCAAGCGGAGCGAGGGCGACTCACTCATTAGTGGCATGACATACGGGCGTCCATCAGGCAGTAACCACCTGAGTGGTTGCAATTGGCCCGCGGTCGGCGAAGATCGCACGTCACAGGCAAATGGGAGGCGAAGACAGTGGTGTATCGCGAGGCAAGCACTTCACGCTTGCATCTCCGCCGATCCAGCGGGTTGTGCTGGATGGTTGCGCTTGTTCTATTCGCGTGGCTTGGCGCTGCCAGCATCACACACGCGGTGGATGCCGGCCGGCTGCTTTCCCAGTACGGGCACACCGGCTGGCGTTTGCAGGACGGCGAACTTCCCGCACCCGCCTATCCCATGACGCAGACGGCGGACGGCTATCTATGGATAGGCACGCAGGCAGGCGTGGTGCGATACGACGGCGCGCGCTTCGTACCATTGGATACGTTGACCGAGAGCCGGTTGGCCAGCCCCTTCGTCGTGGCGCTGCTCGCCGCGAGGGATGGCAGCCTCTGGATCGGCACGCAGGCGGGACTGAGTCGCTGGAAGGATGGAAAGCTCACTGACTATGCCGGCATCGACACCCCGGTGCTGTCGCTTGCGCAGGGTGATGACGGCAGGGTCTGGCTGCTTACGCTCAGCAAGGAAGCCAAGCCGCTATGCGAGGTTGCCGGTGCGGGCGTGATCTGCCATGGCAAACAGGATGGGCTCAATGCCGCGGGCATCTGTTGTGATCGCATGATCACCGACGGCAAGGGCACCTTCTGGATGGGCACCGATACAGCGCTGGTCCAATGGCGCGAACATGCACAGTCCAAAACCTATCCCATCGAGGCGAAGATCAAGGCGGGCACCCCGGGCAGCCTGATCCTGGCGCGTGAGCCAACCGGAGAAATTTGGGCCGGCCTGCCCATGACGGGTCCCGGCCTGGGTCTGCAACAACTGGTGGGCGAACAGTGGCGGTCGTTCCAGGCTTCCGCGTTGTCGGGAAGCGATCTGGCCGTGCAATCCATGTACCGCGATCGCTCGGGCGCATTGTGGGTGGGCACCATCGATCGCGGCATCTACCGAATCGCCTCCGGCCACGTGGATCACTTCGCCACCAAGGATGGCCTCACCAGCGACAGCATCTATTCCTTCTTCGAGGATCGGGAAGGGAACATGTGGGTCAGTACGTCGGCAGGCATCGATCGGTTCCGCGACTTTAAGGTCTGGACCTACACGACACGCGAGGGGCTGGGCGTGGACGAGGTGGACTCCGTGCTCGCCACCCGGGATGGCAGGATCTGGGCCGGCACAGCCAGTAGCCTGGACGTGCTCGATCATGGGGAAATTCATTCGCTTCGTTCAGGCAAGGAATTGCCGGGCACACAAGTCACGGCGCTCTTTGAGGACAGCGCGCAACGCGTGTGGGTTGGCATCGACGAAGGGCTCTGGATTTACGCGGACGGAAAATTTACTGCTGTCACCGATGGGGGTGGAAAGCCGCTCAAGGGCATGGCCTTCGCGATGGCGCAAGATGGCGATGGTGACGTGTGGGCGGTGATGCGCGGACATCCATCCAGGGTCGTTCGCATCCATGATGGCCAGGCGGTGCAGTCCCTGGCGCCACCTGAGTTTCCCTCGGCACGCTCGATGGCGTCGGATGCAGCGGGCCACATCTGGCTGGGCCTGCAGCACGGCGACCTGGTACAACTGGGTGCGACAGGGCCTCGCGTGACGACGGGCTTGAACACCACTGTGTTCGACATCGCCGTGGCAAAGGACGGCCTGGTCGCGGGAGGCACGGCAAAGGGCCTGATCGTTTTCAAGGATGGCTTGTTGCGCGTGCTTTCGGCCAAGGACGGCCTGCCTTGCGATGCCATCCATGGCGTGGTCGACGGCGAGGATGGGGCGCTGTGGCTGGCGATGCCGTGCGGCCTGGTCAGGGTCGGGCTCGCGGATATCGGGGATGCGCTGCATCATCCGACGCATGCGGTGAGTGCGAACGTGATCGACGTACTCGATGGTATGCATCCTGGTGCGGCGCCGTTCCAGAAGAAGATGGCCCGTGCACCCGATGGCTCGCTGTGGCTTGCCAATGGCGTCGCGCTGCAATCGTTCGAACCCCATGCAGCCAGCGCGACGAGCGCCTCGCTGCCCGTCCATGTGGAAGGTCTCGTAGCGGACAGGAATCACTATCCGCTGGCCGAGGGTCTGTCGCTTCCACCACTCACGCACGACGTGCAGCTGGATTACACGGCAACCGCCCTTGCCGTGCCCCAGCACGTTCGCTTCCGCTATCGCCTCGATGGGCGCGAAAAAACGTGGATCGATGCCGGCCAGCGACGCCAGGCCTTCTATACGGATCTACCGCCGGGCGCCTACCGTTTCCGCGTGGCGGCCAGCCTCGATGGCCATGCATGGGAAGAGGCTGCGCCACTGGCGTTCACCGTGAAGCCGGCGTTCTACCAGACCAGTCTTTTCATGCTGCTGGTCGTGGCGCTGATGGCCCTGTCGCTATGGATGCTGTTCGCCTGGCGCCTCGTGCACGTCAAGACGCAGATGCGCACCCTGTTCGATGAGCGGCATGCCGAACGCGAACGTATTGCGCGCGAATTGCACGACACCTTCCTGCAGGCGGTGCAGGGCCTGATGTTGCGATTCCAGTCCGCCATGGAGCGCATACCGCCGACGGAACCGGCGCGCGAACTGATGGAGCAGGCCCTCGACCACGCCGATGAAGTCATCATCGAGGGCCGCGACCGCGTCACCACGCTGCGGATGGGAGAGCCCAAGGCCGCCAACCTGGAAGACGCCATCCGCCAGGCCGGCGAGGATGGGGCACGCGACACCGCTACGGCGTTCCGGCTGACCGTGGAGGGTGCCCGTCGCCCGCTGGACCGAGCGGTGAGAGAGGAAATCCTGCGTCTGTCGAAGGAGGCCATCGCCAATGCCTTTGCCCATGCGCGCGCCAGTCACATCGACGTGAACGTGACCTACGGGCGGCGGCACCTGACGCTCAGCGTGGTCGACGACGGAACGGGTTTCGATGTCGATATGCTTTCAGGAAGCAGCCCCGTGGGGCACTGGGGCTTGCAAGGCATGCATGAGCGCGCCACGACCCTCCGTGCACGCCTTACCTTTTCCAGTCGGCCGGGCATCGGCACCGCGGTTGAGCTGCTGGTGCCGGCAGACATCGCCTTTCGTGATGCACCAGGGCCATGGCGTCGATGGCGCGAACTCGTGGGTATGATGTTCACCGGCCGCCGGGTACGTTCACTTGACCGCGATGAGGCATGACGTGTCAAAGCCGCTCGGCAACCCAGGCGTGATCACCGTGCTCGTGGTCGACGATCACCCGCTGTTGCGCGACGGCGTGGCCTTTGCGCTGTCCGGGGAGACGGACATGCGCATTGTTGCGAATGCCGCCGATGGCCGGTCGGCCATTGATGCCTTTCGCGAGCATCGCCCTGACGTCACCCTGATGGATCTGCAATTGCCTGACATGAGTGGCATCGACGCCATGTGTGCGATCCGCGCGGAATTTCCGGGTGCATGCATTCTTGTTTTGACGACTTACCGGGGCGACGTTCAGGTCACCAATGCCATCAGGCAGGGTGCCAGCGGATTTCTGCTCAAGGCTTCGCTGAGAAAGGAATTGCGCGATGCCATCAGGGCAGTCAGGGCAGGGCGCCGCGTCATGTCTCCCGCTGCGGCGTCGGACCTGGTCGAGTACATGGGCGGGGACATGCTCTCCGAACGGGAACTGCAGGTCCTGACTCGCGTGGCTCAAGGCTTGAGCAACAAGAAGATTGGTACCGAGCTGGGTGTGAGCGAAGACACCATCAAGTCGCACATGAAGAGCATCCTCTCCAAGCTGGACGCCAGCGACCGCACCCACGCCGTGGTGACCGCAGTAAGGCGCGGCATTATCCAGCTATAGCAGGCTGCTTCTTGCCGTGTTGCGCTTTTCAGCCAGCATCGCGCTGCGCGGCCTGTCATCAATTCGTCATCAAACCTTTTGATGCTATTTGCAGCAAGGGGGCGGAATGGCGACTTCATCACACATCACTCCGATCATTCGGGGTTACGGGCCAGCTGAGATGCAGTGCGCCGCAATCCTCTGCCGCCCGGTACCCACGGTCGCCTCGTCGGACACCAACGCGACCGTACGCGACCTGTTCGACCAGCATCGGGAGTTGATCAGCCTCCCGGTGGTCGATGGCACGCGCGTGCGCGGGCTTATCAAGCGGCACACGTTCCAGTCCGAAATGGCCAAGCCATTCCGGCAGGAGCTGCATGAACACAAGAGCTGCGTGGCCTTCATGGACCTGCAGCCGCTGATCATCGAAGCGGATACATCGATTGAGCGCACGGCAAAACTGGTAGCCGACAGCCAGACAAATGCGCTCGCCGACGGATTCCTCGTGGTACGCGACAACGAATTCCTCGGCATCGGCTTCGGCCTGGACCTCATGGGCAGGGTCGCCGACCTGCAGGAGGCCAAGAATCGCCAGATCATGCAAAGCATCGACTACGCGAGCGTCATTCAGCGCGCGATGCTGCAGACCTCGCAGGAAGTCCTGAAGGCGGAGCTGCCGGATTCGGCGATTGTGTGGCAGCCGCGAGATACGGTCGGCGGGGATTTTTTCCAGTGTGCCAAATTCGACCATGGTGTCTTCATTGCGATGGCGGACTGCACCGGGCATGGCGTGCCCGGCGCCTTCATGACGCTGATCTCCTCGTCGTGGCTGGCCCAGGCGCTGGAGCGCGACGGGCCGGCCGATCCCGCTCAGTTGCTCGGCACGCTTAACCACAAGATCAAGCAATCACTTGGACAGATCGGCTCGCGGACTGTGGGCGAACAATCCGACGATGGACTGGATGCCTTGTTCATGTGGGTCAATCTCAGGGACCGCCTGGTGACCTATGCGGGTGCACGCATGCCACTGCATGTGCTTTCGGCGGGGGCGGCGACGGCCGCCACGCACGAAACGGATCGGGTCGGCGTCGGTTACGTCGCCACGCCTATCGACCATCGTTGGATGAACCGCACATTGCCGCTGCAGCAGGGCGACCTGTTGTATGCAGCCACTGATGGCCTGACCGACCAGATCGGCGGCCCCCGAAACATAAGCTTCGGCAAGCGTCGCCTGCGCCAGCTGCTGCACGATGGCCGTGACATGCCGGCGCCTGCACAGGCAGCCGCGATCATGCAGGCGCATGTCGAGTATCAGGGGCAACATCGACGTCGTGACGACGTTTCCCTTATCTGCCTGCGAGTACCCTGAGAAACCACATGAACCATTCCGAGTACCGCATATTTTCGGACTTTGTCAAAGAGCGAAAGATCGTCTTCTACTACTACGGCTACTTCTCCCAGACCATCGTTTCCGCCATGGCTGAAACGATCAAGTTGAGCATGAAGCAGGCGGACACCACCGCCGCGGTCAAGCGCAAGCTTTTTTCGTGTTTTGTGGAGATGGCCCAGAACATCATTCACTATTCGTCCGAGGCGCTCACTCCGGTGACGCAGGACGATGCTGAAGTCCGCCAGGGTTCGGTCTGCATCGGCCAAACCGAGGATCGCTTCTACCTGATGTGTTCCAATCGCGTGGCCGCCCATGACATCGGACCGTTGCGTGAAAAGCTCGAACCGCTCAAGACCATGACGCTGGAAGAGATCAAGCGCGCCTACCAGGACACGCTGCGCGCGGAGCAGCCGGAGGGGAGCAAAGGGGCGGGCCTCGGGTTCCTCACGGTCGCACGCGATGCCAGCAAGCCGCTGGAATTCGAGTTCGCACCCCTCGAAAATCACGATGACATGATTTTCTATCTAAAAGTGACTGTCTGACATGAGCAATGCAACGATGGAAAATCTGTACCTTGCGGCAACGGCGGACTCCCCCGAGGTCGACTTTCGCTTCGATACGAACGAACTCACCCTGAAGGGCGAGTCGTATCCGGAGAACGCCGCTGCGTTCTATGGCAGCATCATCAAGCAGCTGCATGACTATCTGGCCAGCTGCGACGAAGGCACCACGATCTCGGTGAACGTTGCGCTGATCTACTTCAACAGCTCCAGCACCAAGATGCTGTTCGCTTTCTTCGATGCACTGAACAGTGCGGCCGAACGTGGCGTGCATGTCGTGCTGAACTGGCATTACGACCCGGAGGACGACACCATCGCGGACTTCGGCAGTGAGTTGCGTGACGATTTCAGTGCGCTCGAATTCCGTGACTTGCCAACTTCCGAGTGATGGGCGAGCACGATCTCTTTGAAGCCGAAGAACTGGCGCTGCGTGCTGCCGCAGACACGCATGCCCTGGAATCGCTCGATGCCAAGAGCTATCGCGATGCACTGGGTACGCTCATTACCCGGTTTCGTCGGCTGGTGCGCGAAACCCGGCGCGTCATCATGCATAGCGACCGGCAGGAGCGCGAACTCAACGCACTCAACGCCAGGTTGACCCAGCTCGCCGCCGAGCTCGACCACAAGGCGAGGCACGACTCTTTGACCGGTGCCTTCAATCGGCGAGCTGTCATCGAACTCGTCGAGGCGCACCTGCGCAGCGATGGGATTGCACTGATCGTGCTGGATATCGATCATTTCAAGCGCATCAATGATGAGCATGGGCATCCGGCCGGCGACGCGGTCATCGTGGAACTGGTTGCGCGTTTGCGGAACATCACGCCTGAGCCTGTTGAGATCGGCCGCGTCGGCGGCGAAGAGTTCACCGTGGTGTTGCCGCGCATGGAGCTGCATGCCGCTGCTGCACTGGCAGAGCGCATGCGTGCACAAGTGGCTGCAACGCCGTTCGACGCGCCCGTCGGCCGCATCGTAACGGCGAGCTTCGGGGTCAGCTTTACGCCCGGTGGCGGTACGTTCACTGAAGCGTATTGCAGCGCAGACGCCGCCCTGTACGAAGCAAAACGCAGCGGCAGGAATTCCGTCGCTTTTTGAGGCGGCCGCCGGGCGAATCTTTCGGGGTGGACGGCGGGTGGCGATAGCGCGCACCTGATGAATGGAACGCCGTTGGTATTTGTGCGTCCCAGGGACTGCTCGGACACGAGCGCCAGCAACGTGTGCGTCAGGCGCGAGGCGCATCCCACAAAAAAGGTAGAGGCGATGAACTGCTTTGCGTGCAACAGGTCCGGCGAGACTCTTCGCGAGCCGTCGATCGAGGACATGGCCGCCTTGCTTGAATCGCTTCGTCTCGCCAGCAATGAACACCCCGATGTGTCACTGACCCATGAATCCGGGTGGTCCATCAGTGCCTTCCGATCGGGCATTGTCTGGCTCGAAAACATCGAGACGGGAGATGGTCCGTGGCACATGCGCGGCTTGTCGTTCGTCAGCATGTTGGAACTTTGGGTAAAGCTGGCCGAGGGACACATCGAGAGCCTGCTAAGCCTGGCATGGGTGCCTGGATACGCGGGATAGCCCTGTTCGCCGACATCGGGGCGGAGCGCCTGGCCCGGCCTATTGCAGTGAATCAAGTGTCTTGCGGGCTTCGTGAGGTCGCCTTGTTAGAGGGCTTTTCGGCAGGTGTTTTCGGTGATGTTATCGGGCGGTGCCTGCGACTTTGCGTGGTTGCTCCGGCGTCGTTCAAGAGGTCGGATTACCGGTTTTCCATGCGATGTAGTCCGATGGCGTATCAATATCCGTGAATGCCGCAGGTAGCGTGAAGCCATCGACCATGTCTGCATGGTGCTCCAGGAGGTGCCGGGCGCCAGCGTGGCCATCCAGTGCGATGAGTTCGTCTCGATAGCGCTGCGGAAAGATGCACGGCGGCCCGAGGGTTTCCTCGTTCGCGCAGGCAACGATGCGGTCGGGAGCCTGGGTGTGCGCAGCGATCATCGCCTGCAAATCAGCGACGCGTATGCCTGGCTGATCCCCCAGAAGGACCATGATCGAGTCCAGCGTCGGCTCAATTGAAACGATCGCGCGAACACCGATGGACAGCGAGCTGCCCATGCCGGTGATCCACGATGGATTGGCAGCCACGTGTACGCCGAGACCATCCAGGGCGGCAGTGACACGATTGCCCTCAAAGCCGATGACGACCATTACTGTTGTCAGGCCGGCCCCCATGGCTCGCCTGGCAATCGACCGCACCATGGGCTCGCCATCGATATCCAGCAACTGTTTCGGGCTGCCAAAGCGTGTGCTGCTTCCTGCCGCGAGAATGACGGCGCCAAGACGGACGGGCGGCGACGTCATGGATGGATGGCGTTTCGCGAATGAACCAGCGGGCCACCCATCCTTTTGTTGCGCACGGCAAGGATTTCCGCGGCGATGGCCAAGGCTATCTCCTGTGGCGTCTCGGACCCCACATCAAGACCTGCCGGAGCGTGCACTCGTGCCTCTTCTCCGGGAAGCGCGGAAAGAATGGCCTGTGCGCGACTCCGTGAGCCAATCACGCCTATGTAGTTTGCCGACGATTTGACGACGGCATTCACGTACGCGATGTCGCGATCCAGGCGGTGCGTCATCACAACCACTGAGGTCAGGGAATCCAGTGGAACGCTGGACAGCAGCATGTCGGGTGTCGCCGACATGAAGCGCGCACCTGCATGCGCGACCTCGGTCGCGCTGGATGGATTTACCAGCGTCGTCCGCCAGCCCAGCTGCATGGAAAGCTGGACCAGCGCACTGGCGCCAATGCCATCACCGATGACGACAAGTGCGTGTGGCGGCTGCAGGTATTCCAGCAGCACGTCTCGGCGATGCCCTTCGAGTTCCACTTGCTGGGCGACTGCCGCGGTTGACGTGCCCGCCGAAAGAAGCGTCGACAGGATCTGCCGCTCGACCGTGCTGCGTCCGATATTGGTCCAGGTCTTTCCACCGCCATGAACAAGGCGGCGTGGTCGTTCCGATGCCAGGCCGCCATCGGCAGTGAATAACGAAGCCATGGCGCCTTGCGTGCGTCGGGATCGAAGTTCCTCGATGGCGTAGAGGAATGCAATGTCATCAGGGCGGCGCCAGGGCTCGATGAGTACCTCAAGCTCACCGCCGCAGCCCGTTTCAAGCATCACATCAAAGTTGCTTTCCCGGCCGTAGTTGATGACTGCCGGCTCATCGCACGCCATGGCCTGTTGCGAGCGCAGGACGATGTCGCGCTGGGGGCAGCCACCGGAGAGTTCGCAGACCAATCGGCCGTCCTGGTGCACGAGCATGCTTGCGCCTGCCCGTCGAAAGGTCGAGCCGGTCGTGCGGGTAATGGTGATCAGCGCCGCCTCGGCGGTTTCGCCAGAGAGATTCAATGCCAGGGCGGCATGGAATAGGGGGTCGAATTCCTGGGCGACGTTCATGCGCACAGTCGGCCACGGATCACGTCTATGCGTCGTTAATTCAGGCCTCGCTTTTTGATCTGCGCAAAGCGTTTCATGCAAAAAGGAGCATATCCGGCAACTTCAGGGCCACCCCTTCACCTCTCTTTTCGCCGGCCCAGAGGAAGATTTCCCTCGTTCCTTGGGTCGCCGCGGGGCCTGTGCTCCGGGCTGCAGCCACGACCGCTTCGCTCCACTTGCCTGATTCGCCGGGGAGAACTCGATGATCGTCCTTTCCATCAATGGCCAGGACACGCCTGTGGATGTCCCCGATGACATGCCACTGTTGTGGGTGCTGCGTGACGTGCTGGGGCTCTATGGCACCAAGTTCGGCTGCGGCATGGCCCAGTGCGGCGCCTGCACCGTGCACCTGGACGATCAGCCGGTGCGTTCGTGCGTGCTTCCCGTTGCCGGCGCGGCGGGCAAGAAGATCGTCACCATCGAAGGGCTCAGCACTACCGATCTGGGCAAGCGCGTGCAGCAGGCCTGGCTGGGCATCGAAGTGGCGCAGTGCGGCTACTGCCAGACGGGACAGATCATGTCAGCGGCCGCGTTGCTGGCGCAAAAACCTGCGCCCACCGACGAGGACATCGACACCGCCATGGCCGGCAACCTTTGTCGTTGCGGCACGTACGTGCGCATTCGCGCGGCGATCAAGCAGGCGGCCACTGGTCATGCCGAGTTGCCACAGACCACCGCCTGACAGCAGCTGCAGGCAACACCGCCACCGGGGAGTCGATCATGATTGTTCGTTTTGATCCCGCACACGACGAAGCGGACCTGATCAACCCGTCGCGCCGAGAGCTGATGCGGCGTGGCGGTCTCGTGGTGGCCTTCATGTGGCTGGGTGGCGCCAGCCGCGTGTGGGGGTTGCCCGAGGGCGCGCGACTGGACGCCGGGCATCCGCAATTTGCGCCCAACGCCTTCGTGCGCGTGGGCACGGATGGCAGCGTGCAGTTGGTGATGCCGTGCGTCGAGATGGGGCAGGGTGCGTATACGGGGCAGGCGACGCTGCTGGCTGAGGAGCTCGATGTCGGGCTGGACCAGATCAGCGTCGAACACGCGCCAGCCAATCGCGCGCTGTATTCCAACACGTTGCTGGGCGAGCAGGCGACCGGCGGATCGACCACGATGCGGTTTTGCTGGACCAGTTTGCGCCAGGCTGGTGCCGCCGCACGCACCATGCTGGTGGCGGCAGCCGCTCATCGACTGAAAGTGGACCCGGCGCAGTGCACGACCTCGCGTGGCGTGATCACGCATGCTCCCAGCGGTCGCACGTTGCACTACGGCGATGTCGCGGACGATGCGGCGAAAGTCATGCCGCCGGCCAAGCCCGCCCTGAAAGACCCCAAGGATTTCCAGCTGGTCGGCAAGCCGCTGCGTCGCGTGGACACCGCGCAGAAAGTGGATGGCACCCTTCCTTTTGGCATCGATATCCGCGTGCCAGGCATGAAGGTGGCGACGGTGCGCGCGAGCCCCACCTTCGGCGGCATGCTGGCGTCGGTCGATGACACGCAGGCGCTGGCCGTGCCTGGCGTGATCAAGGTGGTGCGGCTCGACAACGCTGTCGCGGTGATCGGCGAGCACTACTGGGCGGCCAAGAAAGGCATGGACGCTTTGCGCATCGAGTGGCGTCCCGGTGCCAACGGCGACTTTTCCACCGAGCAACTGTTCAAGGATCTGGCGCAGGCATCGGAGCACGGCACACCCATACTTGCGCGACAGGTGGGCGATGTCGGCAAGGTGCAGGGCAAGGTGATATCCGCCACCTATCAGCTGCCGCTGCTTGCGCATGCCACCATGGAGCCGATCAACACCACCGTGCACGTGCGGCCCGATGGTTGCGACATCTGGGTCGGCACCCAGGTGCCTGCGCGTTGCGTCGATGTGGCCATGAAGGTCACTGGTCTTCCGGCCGAGCGCATCCAGGTGCACAACCAGTACCTGGGTGGCGGCTTCGGTCGTCGCCTGTTCGAGGATTCCGTCGAGCAGGCCGTGGCCATCGGCAAGCAGGTGGACTATCCGGTCAAGATCATCTGGGCGCGCGAGGAAGACATTGCGCAGGATCGTTACCGGCCTGCGTACTACGACCGCATTTCCGCAACGCTGGATGATCACGGCCGTCCCATCGCGTGGACGCATCGCACCACCGGCGCTTCGGTCATGGCCACCTTCGCGCCTCCCGCCATGGGCAAGAACGGATTGGACCCCGATGCCGTGGAGGGCGCCGCCGAGCCGCCCTATGAGCTGCCCAACCTGCACGTGGATTGGGTGCGGCATGACATGCCCAACGGCTTGCCTATTGGATGGTGGCGCGGTGTGGGTCCTACGCACAACGTATTCGTGGTGGAGAGTTTCGTCGATGAGCTGGCGCACACCGCCGGCAAGGATCCGCTGCAGTTCCGGCGGGACATGCTGGGTGACAACCCGCGTGCACGCGCCGTACTGGAACTGGCGGCCGAAAAGGCGGGCTGGGGCAAGGCAACGCTTGGTGCACGACAGGGTCGTGGCATCGCGCTCGCTGCACCGTTCGGCAGTTATCTGTGCGTGATCACCGACGTCGAGGTGTCGCCACAGGGAGAAATCAGCTTGCGGCGCGCGGTGGCTGCCGTCGACTGCGGCACGGTCATCAATCCCAACACGGTCGAGGCGCAGGTCCAGGGCGGCCTGGTCTTTGGCTGGAGCGCTGCGCTCTATAGCGGCATCACCCTCAAGCACGGTGCCGTGGAGCAGCGCAACTTCAACGACTACCGCGTGCTTCGCCTCAACCAGACGCCGCCGATTGAAGTGCACCTGGTGGCCAGCAATGAGACGCCCGGAGGCATTGGCGAAACCGGCACCGTCATGGCGATGCCCAGCCTGACCAACGCCATCTTCGCGGCCACGGGCGTGCGCGTGCGCACGCTGCCCATCGACCGCTCGCTGCTCGTGCAGGACAAACACGCGCTGCAATCGGCCGTGGCTGCCGCCTATGTGCCCGCAGCGCCATGGGAGACACCCGCATGAAGATCTGGCGCACTTTGGCGATCATCGTCGGCGTGGTTTTCGTGGGCGGCATCGCGTTCACGGCGTACGCACTGCTTACCGTCACACACGGCGGCGACGAACACGCGACGCAGCCCGTCGCGGCAGGTACGCCCGCGGACTTGCCGGCGCAGATAACGCGTGGCGAATATCTTGCGCGCGCCGCCGACTGCGCGGCATGCCACACGACGCCCGAAGGGCGTGCCTTTGCGGGCGGCGTGCCGTTCAAGCTGCCGTTCGGCACCATCTATTCGTCCAATATCACCGCCGACAAGGAAACCGGCATCGGCGACTGGAGTGATGATGATTTCGTCCGCGCCCTGCATGCGGGCGTGGACAAGGAAGGGCGGCCGTTGTACCCGGCGTTTCCGTTTACCTCGTACACCGCGCTGAGTCGCGATGACATCCTTGCCATCAAGGCGTATCTCTTCAGCCTTCCCGTGGTGCACCAGAGCGCGCGCCCCAACGATCTGTCGTTCCCGTTCAACCAGCGCTGGGGGCTTAGCCTGTGGAACGCGGTGTTCCTCAAGAAGGAGCGCTTCCAGCCTGAGCCCGGCAAGTCGGATGCCTACAATCGCGGCGCCTACCTCGCCACGGCGCTGGGTCACTGCGGCGAATGCCACACGCCGCGCAACGTTGCCTTCGCGATGGATGGCGGCAAGGCGCTGGCCGGTGCGCCGGTCGATGGATGGAATGCCTACAACATCACCTCCGACAAGGATCATGGCATCGGCGCCTGGAGCGACCAGGAGTTGACGGATTACTTTTCCAAGGGGCATGCAGCCGGCCGTGGAACGGCGTCCGGCCCGATGGGCGAAGTGGTGGGCCTGAGCCTGCAGTACCTCACGCCATCCGACCTGGCCGCCCTTGTGGCCTACCTGCGCGATGTGAAGCCACAGCAAGGTGGTGACGTGACGCCAAACGGTCACGACGCATCGATGCCTGGCGCAAATACGGCCAGCCTCGGCAAGCAGCTGTTCGATGGCGCCTGCGCCGGCTGCCACACCGATGCCGGGCAGGGGCGCCAGACCGATTACGCCACGCTGATGGGCTTGCGTTCGGTGCGCGATCCGCATGCCACCAACCTCACGCAGATCATCCTCAACGGATCATCGTTGAAAGTTCATGGGCAAGAGGTGTTCATGCCTTCCTTCGGGCGTTCGTATTCCGATGCGGAAGTGGCCGCGCTGTCGAACTACGTCACGAGCCATTTCGGAGGGCAGCAAGGCACGCTCAGTGCATCGGACATTGCCGGCCGCCGTTGACGTCACCCATGTGATGGGTCAAGTGTCCTGGTGCGCGTACGACGCTGCACTGCGGTGCGGCGTGCCACACTGGCATCTGGCATGAATGGATCAAACGATGAGCCAGGACATCCTCCAGCAGATCGGCGGCACGCCGCTGGTGCGCCTTCGACGAATCGGAAGCCGATTGCCCTGCGAGATCTGGGTGAAGTGCGAGCATCTGAATCCGGGTGGCTCGATCAAGGACCGCATCGCGCTGGCCATTGTCGATGACGCGGAAGCACGCGGGGTGTTGCGCCCGGGCATGACGTTGATCGAGGGCACGGCGGGCAATACGGGTGCTGGCCTGGCGTTGGTGGCGGCGGCTCGCGGCTGCCGGCTTGTCTGTGTGATGCCCGAGAAAATGTCCATCGACAAACGCAGCACGCTGGCGGCGCTTGGCGTAGAAGTGATCATTACGCCGAACGCGCCGCCATCGAGCCCCGATAATTTCCGCAACGTTGCCGAACGTCTTTCTCGCGAAAACGGCTGGTTCCTGACGGACCAGTTCCGCAATCCCGCCAACGTCCGCATTCACCAGGAAACGACCGCAAAGGAAATTCTCGAACAGACGGGTGGAAGCATCGGCGCTTTTGTGGCGGGTGCCGGCACGGGTGGCAGCAGTTCCGGCGTTGGCCGGCGACTCAAGGCGCACCACAAGGACATTCGGGTCGTGCTGGCCGATCCCGTGGGGTCGGCTCTGGCGGCGTGGGTTGAAACAGGCTCGCCTGGCCCTGACGGATCGTACGCCGTGGAAGGCATAGGCGCGGCCGAGCCGCCACTTAACCTGCATCGCGACGTGATCGACAGCGTCGAGCGCATTTCCGATGACGAAAGCTTTGAGGTGACTCGTCGATTGATTCGGGAGGAGGGCCTTCTTGTGGGCGGATCATCCGGCACCAACGTGGCAGCGGCGATGCGCGTGGCAGCGAGCGGCCAGGTGAGCGGGCCGATCGTCACCGTCCTTCCGGACAGCTGGGACAGGTACCGGTCGAAAGCATGGATGCAGGCACCATGGCCCAATTGATGCTGTCTTGCGTTGCGTCGGGGCACCGTCTGCCGACGCGAGCCATGCTCCTCTTGAGCATGGCTCGCCTTCATGGGGAAGCTTCGGCAGTCAACGTGCTCCCCGTGTGCCTTAGCGGTGATCGATCGGCAGCGGAGCGTCAGGCGCGACGAGACCCTGTTCGCGCAGATCGACCCAGAAGGCCGCTGGAATGACCTCCGACATGGCAAGGCGGTCTTCCAGGATGCGCTCGGGCTTGCTTGCGCCCGGGATAACAGCGGCAACGGCAGGGTTGGCCAGGACGAACTGAAGCGCGGCCGCCTTGATGCTGACGTTGTGCTTCTGTGCCACTGCCTTGATGCGTTCCACCTTGGCGATGATCTCGGCCGAAGCCTGCCGATACTCAAAGTGCGCGCCACCGGCGAGAATGCCTGAGCTATACGGTCCGCCGACGACGATTTCCACGTTCTGTGCCGCGGCGGCCGGCATCAGTCGCTGAAGGGCGCGTTCGTGGTCCAGCAGCGAGTAGCGGCCCGCGAGCAGGAAACCGTCGGGCTTGGCTTCGTCCAGGTCGAGCGTGATTTCCAGCGGTTCCACGCGATTCACGCCCAGGCCCCAGCCTTTGATGACGCCCTCGTCGCGCAGTCGGGTCAGCGCGCGAAACGCTCCCTTGCGTGCCTCTTCGAAACGGGCGAGCCACTCATCGCCGTAGAAATCCTGTGCGATGTCATGAACCCAGACGATGTCCAGGCGGTCCGTGCCCAGTCGCTTCAGGCTGTCTTCGATGGAGCGCAGCGTGCCGTCCACCGAGTAGTCGTTGATGACCCTGTTCTTTCGGCCGTGCTGAAACAGCGTGCCTTTCTCGCCAAAGGCCTGCGGGCCGGCGATCACTTCGTCAAGCACGATGCGGCCCACCTTGGTGCTGATGGCGTAGTCGTCACGCTTGCGGCCGGCCAGGGCCTGGCCCAGTCGAATTTCGGCCAGGCCGGCTCCATAAAACGGCGCAGTGTCGAAAAAGCGAACACCTTGATCCCAGGCGGCCTGCACCGTGGCGGCGGCCTCTTCGTCAGGGATGTTGCGGAACATGTTGCCGAGCGGTGCCGTGCCAAAACCGAGGACGGCGCCGGCGGGAAGTTTATCCTTGATGCTCAATGCGGGCTCCAGATGGTGGGGGAATGGAGCGAGTCTAGGGTGGCCAGTTAAGTCTGTCCAAGACATAATATGGCTAAGTTAAGTCCTTCGAGGTCTGTCATGCTGGACATTCGCCAGCTCAATTATTTCGTCGCCGTGGCCGAGGAAGAGCACGTCGGCCGAGCGGCGGAGCGCCTGCATATTTCGCAATCGCCGCTCAGTCGCCAGATTGCGCAGCTCGAGGAAAAGCTGGGCCTCACCCTGTTCGAGCGCAGCCAGCAGCGCATCAAGCTCACGCCTGACGGGAGGATCTTCCTCGCCGAAGCGCAGGCCTTCCTGGCGCACGCCAAGCGCCTGGAGTCCATGGCTCGGCGCCTGGGTCGCGGCGATGAGGGCGGCCTGTGCATCGGCTACCTGGAGAACGCCATGCATTCGGGCGTGCTTCCCAACGCGTTGCGCGAATTGCAGCGGGAACGGCCGGCCGTGCATATCGCCCTCTACAGTTATTCCAACGCGGCGCAACTGGAGGGGCTGCGCCAACGCAGCCTTGATGTGGCGCTGATCTGTGAGCCGGTGGCAGTGGATGATCCCGAACTTGAATCCTCGCAGGTGCTGAGTGATCCCATGTTGCTCGCCGTGCCGGTGGATCATCCGCTGGCCGGGGCGCCGTCATTGACGCCGCAGGACCTGGCAGCACAAAAATGGATTGGCGTGATGCACAAGGAAGGCGCCCTCAGGCACGACAACTTCATTTCCGCCTGTGCCAAGGCGGGCTTTGTGCCAGACATCACCATGGAAGCAACCGAACCTCTTGCGGCGCTCGGCCTGGTTGCAGCAGGCCTTGGCGTGACGATGGTCCAGACGAGCCTGCGTGAACAGGCGCCGGAAGGCGTGGTGCTTCGCGAGGTGCCCTGGATGAGTTATCGCACCGCCCTGTGGGTTGCATGGCATAAGGTGGCCTTGCGTCCCGTGGTCACGCATTTTCGCGAACTGTTGCAGCGATCCCGCATGATCGTACCTTCCACGCCAGCATCCAAGATCACGAGCATGCGGGCCACTGACAAGTCGCGCCGGGTGAGGGCACGCTGATGGTGTCGCGCGCGCTCTCCGTTTGCGAAGGCGCATTTGCCACCATCGCGGCGCTGCTCGTTTCGTGCCAGGCGTGCGCTGGCAACGAATATGTCAACGCCACGTTTTGTTATCGCATCGTGCAACCGGAGGCGGTGTCGCATGTCACCGTCAATCACGATGGCAGCGGTATCGCCATGGATGTGGGGCATCCGTGTGAGCCGCACGCCTGTGCACGACTTTCGATTTCCGCCAGCTACACATGGGGTGCCGACAAGGCATCCGATGCATACCGCGATGCGTTGAAGCAGGGCTGGGTGTTGAAGGCAACCGAAGAAAAGCGCATGCCGGGCGCGGTATGGGTGGAGCACCTGATGAATCGTGGCGACGGCTGGCTGGACCTGTATGAAACCTCCCGGCGCGAGGATCAGGCGCGCTACGCATTGCGGGTGCAGTTTGCGACGGCACAAAGTGTTGCTGCCCGCCGGGCCGCGCTGGAAGTACTGGATTCCTGGCGGTGGCTAAGCACCTGCCGTTGACCGTGGGTCACGATACGCGGGCGTGCAGCAGGCGGCGCCGCAAGGTTCGCAACGGCATCCTCAGGGCTATCGTGGTTCCACTTGCGCCGGAGGTGATCGCAAAATGTGCGCCCAGTTGCCTTGCGCGCTCACGCATGCCCACCAGGCCCCAATGGCCTGTTTCGGCCGATCGCGCCAGGACATCCGGCGCCATGCCTGTTCCGTTGTCTGCAATGCTTATATGGAGGTGCCGCTTTCTGGTGCCGATGAGCACATCGATCCGGCTTGCATTGGCGTGCTGAAAAGCGTTGATCAGGCTTTCCCGGCAGATGGCAAAAAGCTCATCGCCCAGGGCGGAATCAATCGCCTGGTCATCGACGTCGATTTGCGCGACGACAGTGACCGATGACGCTTTTTCCAGACTTTGCGCCAGATCCAGTACGGCTGCCGCCAGCGCTTGAATGGACGCCAGCGTGGTTCGCAACGCCTTGACGCGATCCCGGCCTTCCACGATGAATCCGCTGGCAAGCTTCAGCGTGCTGCGAATGCCTTGCTGGACAGGATCGTTTTCCGGAATGGTGGCGGCCACCGACTGGAAGCGCAGCGCCAGGGCATGGATGGCCTGAAGCAACGTATCGTGCAATTCGCGCGCAATGCGTTCGCGCTCGGCATGCCGCGCTTCCGATTGCAGCAGGACATTGTGGGCCACGCGGCGCACACGCAGTAAATACGCCAGCCCGAGTGCGCCGGCGCCCAGCAATATCTCCAGCATGTGGAACCACGCCGTCTGATAAAACCGTGGCGGCAGGTCGATGGCGATGCTTGCCCCCTGGTTGTTCCAGATGCCGTCATCGTTCGAAGCGATGACATCGAAGCGGTAGGTGCCTGGAGGCAGGTTGGTGTAGTACGCCTGTCGGCGTGCGCCCGGGTCGATCCAGTCCTTGTCCACGCCATCGAGCCGGTAACGGAATCGCACGCGCGAAGGGGACGCCAGGCTGAGCGCCGTGTAGTCGATTTGCAGCGACGCGCCGCCGGGCGGCAGCGTGATGCTGTCGGCGGCGCTGTATGACTTGCCGCCGGACAGGACGCTTTTTATATGTACCGGCGGCGGGTGCGGATTGCGTGGCTGGTTCGCCGGATCCATCCACTGCAATTGCTCCCCGGTGAGGAACCAAAGACGCCCCTTGTCATCCGATTGCATGGTTGGCGTGGGCTGTCCCTGTCGCGCCACACCCTGGACGCCGTCCCGGAAATCCAGGCGTTTGGCGATCGGGTGGTAGTGCGGATCGCCGAAGGCGCGCTCCAGTTCCTGTGCGGTGTAGTAGACAATCCCTCGACCCGTGTTGAGCCACGTGCTTCCATCGGCTTCCTGCACGATGCCGGTAATGGCGGTGAGGTCCGGGAAGTCGCGATCAGTCAGCGATTGAATGGCGCCCTGGTGGAAGCGCGCGAGCCCCGAATTTCCGCCCAGCAAGAGTCCCTGCGTCCCCATGCTGATGACTTGCACCGAGCCGATGTCCAGGCCCGAGTGCGTGTCGTAAAAGTGTTCGCCTCCCGTCCTGTCCACGTACAGCACTTCACTTCCGGTGTAGCCAAGCCATAACGATCCATCGAGGCCTGCGGCACCCGTGGTGGGGCTCAGCTTTACGCCCTTCGTGCGAGGGGTCCAGGGCACCCAGGCATTGTTGGTGAAACGAAAAATGCCCATGCCGTCGATCGAGGCCCATAGGTCGTCGTTCAATCCTGGCGCAACGAATTTGAGGCGCGACGAATAAAGATGATTGGGTAGCGGGACGTTTTCCAGATGCCCTTCGTGCTCGCGGTAGAGATCGCGAAAGCCGATGACCCACAGGGTGTCGTTGCGCGTGAGGAGAAGGCCCTGGACATCAGGCGCGTCCGTGATCACGGGGACAAAGGTGTCGTTGTCGAGCCGATATACCTTGTTCTGGCTCGCCAGCCACAAGTGATGGTGGGCATCCTCGGTCGCGCTTACGTGGGCGCTGGGTTCGATATGAAAGTCCCGCAGCGTTCCCACGCGGCCGCGTCGGTAGCTGTCGATTCCCACGCTGGTGCCGACCCACACGGTGCCCTCGCGGTCGCTGGCTACCGGAATGGCGGTGTCGGCAGTCAGGCCTCGTGGAGCACTGAAAATCTCGGTGAGCGCCGCTGGTGTCACGTTTTGTGCGGCGCCAATGCGCGCCGCATCAGCAACGTGCAGCACTACACCCGTGCCCAGGCCGGATCCCCACAATCCTCCAAGCTGGGCGAACGCCAGGCGCAACGCTGCGTTTTCATCCGAGACGGGGAGCGTGTCGATACGCGGCAGGGTTGGATGATCGGCGGATAGTCCCCGCAAGGGGCGCGTGCCGTGCAATCGGTCTGACGCCCACAGCGTGCCCGTGTTGTCGATGGCCAGTGTGGCGCCAGGTGCGAGCGCAACATTGGTGGCCTGAAACTTCGACGCGCCCCGTTGCAGGAATCTAAGCTGGTTGACCGCGGCAACCCACAGCGTGCCCGCCTTGTCAAAGACGACCCAGTCTGCGCGGTCTTCCGGGTAATCCCAGTCATTGCCGATGGACTGCCAGTGCTTGCCGTCAAAACGACCCAGGCCTTGCCCCGTGGCCACCCACACATCGCCATCGGGGCCTTCGGTGAAATCCAGCACCCATCCGGACGGAAAACCCTCGCGGGAAGAGAACGAGGTGAGCTGGCCATCCTTGAGCAGATTTGCGCCGCCCGCGTAGGACCCGATCCACAATCCTCCATCGGAGGCAAACGTCAGTGCGGTGATGTCGTTTGACAGCAGGTGTTGCCCGGGTGCCAACCGATAGGGCGAAAATTGCACGCCATCAAAACGGAACAGCCCCGTTCCCGTGCCAAGCCAGAGATAGCCGTCCGGCGCCTGGGCGATCACGCACACCGCGGAAGGGGCGCCGTCGCGAACAGTCCAGGACTGGTGAACGTACTGGCCCGGCTCAATGGGCTGGCCATTCGCCACGGCGCAGCAGGAGAGCGCAAGGAGCATGACGCTCCGCGCTACACGAAACGCACGAAATGAACGAGCGGAACGCGCAGGGCAACGCCGGGACAAGAGATTCTCCGCGAGGCTTCAGCAGCTGGAAATGGCAGCTAATAGCACAAGCGTCTCGGGCGTTCATAGGTCACGCGTTTTGCGTGATTGAAACGTGAAATTACGCGACTCATGCCAGCTGCATCCGCCGCTCGTCGCAGCGGTGCGGAAGGGCGGGGAGGGCATGGCGGTCGAAGGTGAATCAGCCCTCCAGGGCCAACGAGTCTTTACTGCAGTGCAGGCCGCGATATTGGCCGGGCGTCAGGCCCGTACATTTGCGAAAGACACGAATGAAGTTGGCCTGTGACCCAAAGCCCGTCTCCAGGGCCACTTCCAGCAGCGAGGCCCGTGTGTGGGCCAGAATCCGCTGCGCAGCCTGCACGCGGCGAACCGTAACGTATCGATAGGGGGAGAGGCCGGTCGCTGCGCGGAACAGTCGCGAAAAGTGGTATTCGCTCAGGCAGGCTTCGGCGGCCAATTCGGCGAGCGACAATGGTTCGGTGAAGCGCACTTCAATCAGGTCGAGCACGCGCTTGAGGCGGCGAGGGTCCAGGTCGGGCAGGGTTATGGGGGGCTGCCAGCGGTCAATGGTGTACTTGCTCAGCAAATGCCCGACCAGCGCGGCACGCATGCCGTCGACAAAAAGGCAGGGCGACGGATCATCGGCGTCACTCATGACACCGTGAAGCGCCAGGATGATTTGCCGCAGCATGGGGTCCTTCAATCCTCCGGCGTAGGCGAGTTCGACCTTGGAAGGGTCGATACCAAAGTCGCTCAGGGCGCTCTCCCCAACCAGCTGTGAAGGGAGCCTGGCGTAAAGGATGTCGACCGGATCAGAGAGGCCCGCTTCCGTTTCGTAGATGCCGGCAGGACTGATGCGAGACGCACCGGGCTCGATCAGGTACTCCTGTGTCACGCCCTTGCTGGATCGCCACGTCCGCGTGCGGCCGGAAATCACGGAAGCAACTTCGTTGCAGTCGAACGTCCCGGGCTTGAAGCCTCCGGAGGCCACGTGCCACAGCTCAAGGCGCAGATTGGCGAAGGTGGCCTGCGCCATCTTGTATGAGCCGGCGGGCTCCCTAACATGCTCAATCCAAGCCATCTCGGCCTCCCGCGCGACGCGCTCTGTGCAAGTCAGGACATGTCCGTGTAATGGCTGATAGTGCGACCAAAGGCGGTGCGTTCTGAACTACTCCAAAGAGGGATTTTTTGATGATGAGGTACGCCTGGCGACTTCGCTCCAGGAAGTGAGTCATGTCTGTAACGAAAGCGCCGGGTGGATCCCCGGTGTGCGCCTTCACGCGAAGTCATTCACGCTGCGACCACATCGCCCCATGAACTACCCGTAAGGGGGATTGCCATGGCGGAGTAATCGTTTGCTAATGCAAGCCGGGGCCGGGTGGTTTTTGGGAGGCCTCTTTGCAGGAGTGCCGCTGCCGTGGAAAGCCAGAGCTCAATCCGCGTTCTCATCGTCGACGATCACCCCATGATGAGGGATGGTCTGCGCTCCACCATTGAGATTGAAAAGGACATGCGAGTCATCGGCGAGGCCGTTGATGGCGCTGAGGCGATCGAGATGTTTTCGTCGCTCAGTCCGGATGTGACCCTGCTTGACCTGCAAATGCCCCGCGTGGACGGACTTCAGGCCCTGGCATCCATTCGCCAGGCCAAGCCGGATGCCTCGGTCGTGGTCTTCACCATTTACCCAGGTGATGCGCGCGTGACGCAGGCGCTCAATCTTGGCGCGACTTCGTATTTGTTGAAGTCGGCGAGTCGCGAAGAAATCATTGAAGCAATTCGCACCACGTCAGCCGGCCATCAGGTCATCGCCGGTGAGATCAATGATGAGCTTCAGGCGCATCAGGGCATGGCTGGCCTGACGGTACGCGAGCTCGCCGTGTTGCGCCTGGTCAAGGAGGGGATGTCCAATCGCCTCATCGCGGAATCCCTCTTCATCTCCGAAGAGACAGTCAAGGCACACATGAAGAGCATCCTGACCAAGCTCAGTGCGTCAGATCGCACGCATGCCGTCACGATTGCCTCGCGCCGCGGATTCATCGATTCATGAGGTGGCGCGTGCCATCCATGGCCAGCTTCGCGTCCGCCTTCGAGTCACTGGATCATTCGCCGGTTCCATGCGCCGACGGCTCTCGTGCTGTCCTGTTTCGAGGATCTGCGCAGAGCTGGGACTCCTGCAGGTCGATCTCATAGACGAGCCTGCGGATCAATTCATCGCTTTGCTTGCCAAGCACCGACACGCGATAGAGCTCCTTGCGTTCCGCGTCCAGTGCAGTCAGTCGAAGACTTTTCTCGATACCACGGATCTCGCTTAGCCGCGCGGAAGGTTCATCGCCTGTGCTGCTGAATTCAGCGAGTCGCCGATAGTGGTTCTGCAACCGCTGTGCGGCTCGCGCATACACGCTGCGGCTTGCGCTTTCCTCATCCACTTCCCTGACAACACGTTCAATGGCAATGATGGCTGCGCGCGCGGAAGATGAGCGCAGTTCACGCTCCTCGTCCAGGGCGCTTCTGGGCGATCGCTTGAATGGGCGGGTCAGCCATATCAACCCCACATTGGCCGTTACGAGCGAGATCACGATCACGCCAGCCGCCAGCAGGATGGTGAGGTCGCGCACAGGCCAGGGCGTGCCGTCGGCCATGGCCAGTGGCAGGGTCATGGCGGCCGCCAGCGTGACGGCTCCACGTGCTCCGGCAAATGCAGTGATGGCCACGGAGCGCTGCGTGCTTACGAAAGGCTCCTGCGCTTTGATGTCGTCGCTGGGCGGCAGGCGCCTGATCGTGGCGGAGGCCCAGAGCCATCGAACGAGCATGAGAAACAAACAGATGCTCAGCACATACAGGACGAGCCAAAGCTCGCTCTTTCGGTTGGTTTGTTGAATGGCCAGGCGTGCACCAAGAACAATGCCCGGCAGTTGCTGGCCAAGCAGCACGAAGATCACACCATTTCCGGCGAACTGCACTGCATCCCACACCGCAAGACGACGAATGCGCGTCACAGCAGACGCCCTGCCTGCACGTTCCTCGATGCCCATCATTACCCCGGCGGCCACGGCAGACAGGATGCCCGATGCGCCCACGGCATCGGCAAACAGATAGGCGGCAAAAGGGATGATCAGGCTGACGAGTATCTGGGCGCCCACCTCCTCGCCAAATCGATTGGCAACCCAGTCCTTGGCCACGTTGGCGCCAACGCATACCAGCACGCCAATCAACGGTCCGCCCACGGCCAGCCATGCAAACGTGCCAATCGCCGGGCCCCATATGAAGCTTCCCGTCAACGCCGCAGCGATGGCAAAGCGAAAGCACACCAGGCTCGATGCGTCATTGAGGAGCGATTCGCCTTCGAGGATGAGCATCAGGTGGCGCGGCACCGGCGCATAGGTGGCGATGGATGACACGGCCACGGTGTCGGTGGGGGAAAGGATGGCAGCAAGAGCCAAGCTGAACGCCAGGGGGATGGTGGGGATCAGCCAGTGGATGAAATATCCAGCCGCCAATACCGTGAACAGCACAAGCCCAAATGCCAGTGACATGACAGGGCGCGCATCGCGAAACAGGCCCTCGCGAGGAATGCGCCATCCATCCAGGAACAACAGGGGTGCCAGGAACAGCGGGAAGAAAATGCTTGGCTCCAATTGCACTTTCAAGCCCGAAACCTGCCCCACCAGCGATCCGAGCGCGATCTGGATCAGCGGCAGCGGGACGGTGGGCGCAAACGACCTGGCCAGCATGGAGCTCAGGACGACGATGGCAAGAAGCAAGACGATCAGTGCCAGATTTTCCATGCACGCCTCCCTTGGTCGACGCTGCGGGCTTCGGTTCCATGACGATGCCTATGCATAAGCCGCAAGGAACCCATTGGATAGAACGGGCATGGTCTTCTTGGCAAATAGGTTGGTACACGCGTGCCGTGTCCTGCCCTGGAACATGGCATCGCCAATGTTCGAGCGACGGGCTTTGTCACGGCGAAATCACGTGACCTTTCTGCATCCCTTCAATCGCACGAAGTGCGCATCGAAGCGCAAGATCGGGCAATACCCCTGGTCAACGGACTTCATAGCCTCTTTCGACGGGGGCTACTTTATTCGTTCGTCGCCTTCTGGCGCGGGAGACATTCATGGCTAAGGGTAACGTGCTCGTCATCGGATCGAATGCCACCAGGATCGAGATTCAAGGAGGAAAAACAGGACCCACGGGCCAGTATCTCAATGAAACGGTTGTGCCGATCATGACGTTGATCGATGCCGGTTACGACATTGTGTTGGCCACGCCGGACGGAACCAAGCCGCATATTGATGAGGCTTCGTTGTCGGCCCAGCACTTCGGTGGGGACGAAAAGGCCTTCGAGCAGGCCAAGTCCTTCTATGCCGAGAATGCGTTCGTCAATCACCCGCGAACGTTGCGATCGGTGCTGGACGATGGCCTTGATGGCTATGCTGCCGTCTTCGTGCCAGGCGGCCAGGCCCCTGTTGTCGACCTCATGCAGAACCCGGAGATGGGCGAGATTCTTCGGTACTTCCACACGCACAAGAAACCCACGGCACTGCTTTGTCACGGGCCCATTGCGGTGGTTGCGGCGATGCCGAAGGCGCGGGAGTTTCGCGCCGCCCTGGTGGCCCGCGACATGACGAAGGCGGCCGAACTTGCCAAAGGGTGGCAGTACACCGGATACAAGATGACCGTCTTCTCCGCATCCGAGGAGAAGTATGTGGAAGACCAGATTCTTCACGGAAAGATGTACTTCACGATGCCAGAGGCGCTGCAGGCCGCAGGTGGCAACGTGCAGAACGGCACCGTCGATTTTGCGCCGCACGTGGTGGAAGATCGCGAGCTGATTACCGGACAGAATCCACGCTCGGATCACCTGGTGGGCGAAACACTGGTCAAGGCGCTGAGTCGAAAAGCGCTGGCCGCGTAAGGCATTGGATCGTGGCCTGACACGAAGCGGCGCGGCGCGGCGCGGCGCGGCGATGCAGGATGTCGCCGTGCCGCGCGTCACGTCGATGATTTTATCGGTTTCGCATGCATAGAGTGGTGCGCGAATATCCCCGCAATCGAGCGTGAAGCTTCAGGAGATTTCCGTGAGCACATCCGTCAAAACCGTTGCCATATTCAACGCAAAGAAAGGGCGGGAGGATGATCTCCACGCTTTGCTTCGCTCCATGGTGACCCCATCGCGCGCCGAACCGGGAAATCTTCGCTACGACCTTTGGCGCGAGACCGAGCAGCCGGGACGTTTTGTGCTTGATGAGTTGTATGTCAATGCAGATGCCATCACCCAGCATCGCGCGAGCCCACATTTTCAGGGCTACCTGGCGCGCATCAACGATCTGGCGGACAGGACCGTGGTTGTCCTCAGCGCCGATGACGTTGGCTGACTTTCCGTCGACACTTCGCTTTGACGTGCACGCTGTGGCGAAAGCGTGAGTGCATGACCGGCCGCGCTCCGCCCGCGTTGCGCGGGCGGAGCAGTGCTCTTACGGCTTGGCACCGGTTGCGGCCTGTTCAATCAGTTGCGCCACTTCCTTGGGATGGGACATGTAGACCGCATGATTGGCGCCTTTCACTTCGGTCACGTGGCTGCCGGCGCGCTTGGACATCCAGCGCTCGAGGTCGGGATTGATGGATCGATCGGCGCCAGCGACCATCGCCCAGCTGGGCTTGCTGCGCCATGCCGCATTCGTAATGGCCGTACCGAACGCACCGGCCTCCGTGAAAACCTGGGACAAGGCCATGAAGTGAGCCTGGTCTTTGGGCAGTTCCGCGCAGAAATCGGCCCAGAACACGGCGGGATCGATATACAGATAGCCGTCTGCTGTCTTTTTGATGCCCTTCGACGCCGGCGGCATCTTCTCAATCAGGTTCAACGTGGTTTCGCCCTTGTCCGGCTGAAACGCTGCGATGTAAACGAGTGCCGTCACCTTGGGATCATTGCCGGCCTCGGAAATGATCGATCCGCCGTAGCTGTGGCCAACCAGCACGATCGGTCCATCAAGCATGGCTATGGTGCGCAGCGTGGCTTTGACGTCATCGCCAAACGACGTTTCCGGTTGCTGTACAACGGCGACGGTGTATCCGTCCTTCTCGAGGATCTTGGTCACATCAACCCAGCCTGAGCCATCGGCGAAGGCGCCGTGGACAAGGACAACGTTCTTGATCGCGCCCGGCGGTGTCGCGGATGCATTGCCGGCGAGTGCGGCGAGGGCAAAGGACAAAAGCGTCAGTGACAGTTTCATCGTGTTCTCCTGGCTATGGGGGTGCCGAATGTCAGCACAAATGCGAGAACAGGCTTATGTCTTGAGGTCGTCCATGAGTGGCGGCAGCGCGCAGTTCGCCACAGGCCATTGGCAGTTTGACGGGCTGCCCTGGCATACGCCCGGTCACGTCCGCACGCTCCAATGAACATGGACATGTGTCGGCCGTTATCCGTAGCTCAAGACCCTGTGCTCCTTTACGCCGCACACTGGGATAGTCGCGCAGCCTGGCATCATTGTCGGAAAGCCGGACCCCGTTGAATTGCATCGCCAACCAGTTTTTGTTGGATATTCACGCGGCTTGCAGTCAGGCTGGCAAGCAGAAAGCATGGCGCTTCAGGACAGCAACGCCGCGATGGCGGCTTCAGCAACGGCGATGTCCTGCTGCACAGTGCCTGCACTCGCTCCCACGGCGCCGACAATGTTTCCGTCGATCTTGACGGGAATGCCGCCGCCGAAGATGACGACCTTCCCGGCATTCGTTTCCTGGATGCCAAAAAGAGGTCTGCCAGATTGGGACAGCTGCGCGAGATCATCCGTCGACTTGTCGAAAATGCGTGCGGTGACTGCCTTGCCGATGGCCAAGTCAATGCTTCCGATCAATGCCCCGTCCTGTCTTACGAAAGCCAGGAGGTGACCTGCCGAGTCAACCACAGCGATGTTGTAGGGAATACCAAATGCCACGGCCTTCGCCTCCGCTGCGGCGATCATCCTCTTTGCGTCACCAAGCGTAAGCGTCTGGCAGGTACGGGGCATGACGTTCCCTGGATGTCTGGTGGCGACGTTCATCCGGAAGATTCGGCGCGCAAGTCATGCCGCAACCTAGCAGCGCGTGGGAGCAGGTGTTCGTTAATGCGCGTAAAGGCCAGTAAAACCTTCGACGTAAATCAGGCATCGCAACGGTCGCACCGTCGCCATCGAAGGGCTCGCGCAAGCCAGTGCAAGGTTTGCCGAATGCCTCCCTCTTTCGAGGGGGATAGGTGGCTGCTTTGGTCATTTTGCGCAAGATTGCCCTGCGGCACCGCAAGAAGTGCGCACTTTTGATGTTTTGGGTGGCCGTACCATCAAACTTCCCCGTCGCGCTGAGTAGGACACTCACCTGGCCGGAGCCATTGGCTCGTGGCGGGCTGGTTAGTTTCTATGAGTGAGACGCCAGCGGTGAGGTGTCATGCAATCAGCGTATTACGTCAAGCAGATCGCAAAGCGCTTCCATCTACCGGCAGCGCCGACGCTCGTGTCCGGCGTGGCAGGCGTGTCACCCATATTGGCCTCGTGGCTGCATAGCGACGTGCCGAACCACGGTACGGCCGAACCTCCGCCACGCGTGGATGCCTACGATATCCAGGTGGCCATCCGGGCGATCGATTCGATGGAAGTGCGGTTGCTTGGTCGGCTGGCCACGGCAGATCCGGTACCGCAAAGTGGCATGTTTCTCGTGAACCTGGAGAGCAACCCGGTTCCCACGTTCCACTCGGCATTCGATCTGGTGCGCTTTGAAGTTTCGCAGGCCGCCATCAACGCGCTTTGCCATGCGTCGGACGAAAAGCCGGTGACGGGCCTGAAGCGCCCGCCGTTTGGCCAGAAAGACCCCATTCTTTTTCACCTGGCGCGCGCCTTGATTCCAAGCTTCGGCCGGTCTGACGAAGTGGACAACCTCTTCATGGATCAGGTGGCCCTGGCGCTGCACTCCCATCTGATCAGCAACTATGCAGGACCGTGCGTTGACCCGCGCCCGTTACGCAGCGGCCTGACCTCATGGCAGATCCGACGAACCACGGAATTGATCGAAGCCAACATGGCGTCGGATCTGGCGATCGGTGATCTGGCACGGGAATGTTGCCTATCACCCAAGCACTTTGCGCGGGCGTTTCGGCGCACGTTCGGCGTGCCGCCGTACCAGTGGCTGCAGGAGCGGCGCGTGGACCGGGCTCAACAGCTTCTACGCAAGAACGATATGCCCTTACTGAAGATTGCCGTGGCGTGCGGCTTCACGAGTCAAAGTCATTTCACGCGGGTGTTTACCGCCATCGTTGGTGCGTCGCCCGGTGCGTGGCGTCGATACATGAGCCATCGCGCACACATCCTGGTCGGTCGGCGTTGAATCCAGGCGCGAGCATCGATCCATTTCTTCATCGGTGACCGAGGCATGCTTATGTACGCTGGTTATCATTCCGAGAAAATCTTGGATCGCGGTGACTGCGACCTGGGTCATGGCGTGGGGCTTCACCTGCGTCGGGCGGCGGATATTCCGGAGCGGCAGCAGCGGCGGCGTTATGCGCCGGAACTGGCCGTTCTTGTGGTGATTCCCCGCAGCGGCAACCTGTTCCTCGAATTGGGTAATGGCCAGTCTGCGGCGATAGCTGCGTGCGGCTCCACCTGGGTGGTCAATCTCGAACAGGGTGCCAGCCTGGTGGGTGCCCCGGGAACGAAATACAGTTCGCTCAAGATTACCTTGAGTGCGCTTGAATGCCTGGCAACGGGCTGTGGTGTTCGCCTCAACTCGTTCCCGATGATGGGTGAGTACCCGAGCGATGCGGTTCTCGAGAATTTCGTCGATGCACTTGCCGAACACATTACCGTGCAGCCGGCAGAGCAGGGCGGCAGCGCGGATTTCTGCCATGCCATCGGTACCGCGATCAAGTACCACATCCTGAGAACGTATGGTGATCAGGGGTCGGGCACCGGCCAGACGGCGGGTGCCTTGGCGCCCTGGCAACTGCATGTCGTGAAGGAAGCCATGCTGGCTCGACTGGACAGCAAGCTGGATGCGGAAAAACTTGCACGATTGTGTGGCATATCGACATCGCATCTGCGTCGGGCTTTTCTTGCCAGCACCGGACAGAGCATTCATCGCTGGGTGGTTCGTCAGCGTGTCGACCAGGCCTGTGGTGACCTTTTGTCCACGTCGCTGCCCATGGCAGAGATCGCACTTCGGTGGGGATTCTCTGACCAGAGTCACCTGACCAGGACGTTTGCGGCCTTGCTCGGCATGACACCGGCCCGCTGGCGACGCGCGCATTCGTCGTCGGAAGCGAGCCCGGTTCAAGAGTCATCGAGGCCCTGACTGCTCGGCAACACCCGGTCGCCCTCAACTTGTGAACCACAGCGCACCGTCACGGCCGCAATGGACGTGATGCGCATTGTTGCGTCAACCATCAGTTCGGCAGATAGCTTTGCAGGCGCGGCGTGAGCGCAGCGGAGAATCGAAGCAGCATGCTGAAGGGCTCGCAGAGCACCCTGATGTGATGAATCTGGCCGCGCTCATCGCGAGCCAGGCTGGTGACCCCATCAAACAGCCGCCCGTTGAAGGCGGCGCCGCTCCATACCAGATAGCTTGTTGCGGAACCTTCGGCTTCGTCCTGGATCGTCAGGGTTTCGCACAGTTCGGTAAAGGCATCAAAAAAGGCGCCCACGGCCGGTGCTCCATGAAGGCGGTCGCTCAGCATGGATGTGTCCAGTAGCACGGTGTCGCTGAATACGGTACGCAACCGTTCGGCGTTTTGTGCATCCATCACGTGGAACCAGGCGTCGCCCGCGTGGCGTCCCTTTTCCCGTTTCATGAGTACACCCCCTGTCGTGGGAACGGGTAGTCCATGTAACCGCTCCCGAACACAAATCGAGGTGTGGAGGTTGAGGCAAGCGCAGTTGCACCGGCTCATGCTCCCGTGCACGCCTATTTCGCGATTGCACCTGATACGTCTTTTTGCAGGAAATTCCCGAACGCTGATTGACGCACATCTCACTTCACAGGCGTGTCGATTCGATGATGTTCGCCGGGCGATGACCGTGGAGAAAAGTGAGCAGCAAGTGCTATCGCATGTCCATCGACGCGCCTAGTGTTTCCGTTGCCCGAAAGACAGGGCAAGGCAGTTTCGACGATACCCGCAGTGTTCCAGCATCGCGCCAGGTGCGCTGTGTTTGACGGAACCGTGAAGAGGCATGCTGATGACTCTGGACGCCTTACACCTGGCACGGCTGCAGTTCGCGTTCACTGTGGCCGTACACATTATTTTTCCAGCCATCAGCATTGGCCTGGCTGGATTCCTTGTGGTGCTTGAGGGCGCGTGGCTCAAGACACGGGACGGTGCCTATAAGGATATGTACTTCTTCTGGTCAAAGGTTTTCGCCGTCGGCTTTGGCATGGGCGTGGTGTCAGGCGTGGTGATGGCCTATGAGTTCGGCACCAATTGGGCGGGCTTTTCGACGGTGGCCGGCGCCATTACCGGACCGCTACTCACTTACGAGGTGCTCACGGCGTTCTTCCTGGAGGCTGGTTTCCTTGGCGTCATGCTGTTTGGCTGGGGCCGGGTAGGTGAGCGAGCCCATTTCTTTGCCACGCTGATGGTGGCCACGGGTACGCTGATTTCCACGTTCTGGATACTGGCGTCCAACAGCTTCATGCAGACGCCACAGGGGTACGCCATCGTCGACGGAAAGATCGTTCCGGTGGACTGGCTCAAGGTCATCTTCAATCCGTCGTTTCCTTTCCGGCTGGCACATATGACGGTGGCCTCCTATATCGTCGCGGCGTTTCTGGTCGCCGCTTGTGGCGCCTACCAGCTGGCAAGGGGGCGCCGCGACCTTCCCGTAAAGCGCAGCTTTTCCATGGCGTTGTGGATGCTCGTGGTCCTCACTCCCGTCCAGATATTCATCGGGGACGCGCACGGACTCAACACGCGTGAGTACCAGCCCGCCAAGATCGCAGGCATCGAGGGCTTGTGGGAGACGGAGCACGGCGGTACGTCACTGAATCTTGTGGGGCTGCCCGACATGGAAACGGAACCCACCCGTTACGCCATCAAGGTGCCTCATCTTGGCAGTGTCATCCTTACCCATTCATGGGATGGCGAAATCAAGGGGCTGAAAAGTTTTCCGCCGGAAGACCGGCCGTATTCGCCGATCATTTTCTGGTCGTTCCGGCTGATGGCCGGCCTGGGCGTGTTGATGCTCCTGATGTCGCTGGTTGGGCTCGTGTTGCGCAGGGGCGGGCGAATCTACGAGACGCGCTGGTTTCAATACTGGGTGTTCTGCATGGGTCCATCGGGCTTGCTGGCGTTGATCGCCGGCTGGGTCACTACCGAAGTGGGAAGGCAGCCCTGGACCGTCTATGGCGTGCTCAGAACCGTCGACTCGGCCTCGCCGCTGGATGCGCAACAGGTCGGCACGTCACTGCTTACCTTCGTGATTGTCTATTTGCTGGTATTTGGCACCGGCGTCTTTTACATGCTCAAGCTGATGAAGCAGGGGCCCGCGGCCAGTGACGCGAATGCCCCGGCCAAGGCGCCGCACCCCGCGCTTGAACGTAACGCCCTTACGCGTGCCAACGTAGCCATCGACAGGTGACGAACCATGGTTTTTGACCTTCCTACGGTGTGGTCCGTGCTCATCGCGGCAGGCATCTTTCTGTACGTGATGCTCGATGGATTTGATCTTGGCATTGGCCTGCTGCTGCCTTTCTTCGAGAACGCCAGCGACCAGGAAACGATGCTCAGCACCGTGGCGCCCGTCTGGGATGGCAACGAAACCTTTCTTGTGCTTGGCGGTGCAGCGTTGTTTGCGGCATTTCCCGTGGTGTATTCCACGTTGCTTCCCGCCAACTACCTGCCACTCGTGTTGATGCTTGCCGGACTCATCTTCAGGGGCGCGGCTTTCGAGCTCCGTGCGAAAGCGACCGGTACGCGACACCTGTGGGGCCTGGCGTTTATCGCCGGTTCGGTGCAGGCAAGTTTTTGCCAGGGCGTGGTGCTTGGTTCGCTTCTTCAAGGGATAACGATTACCGAGGGACGTTTCACGGGCGGTGCCTTTGACTGGTTGTCGCCATTCAGCGTGTTTTGCGGACTCGGTTTGCTTGTGACCTACGCCACCCTTGGCTGCGCCTGGCTGATCCTTCGCACCGAAGGTGAACTCCAGGCAAAGATGTACGCCTTGATGAAGCCGATCTGCGCCGTCCTGCTGATCACCATGCTGGTGATCAGTGGCTGGACCGTGCTCGCCCAGCCTGCAGTGGCCGCACGCTGGTTCGATGGGCACAACTTCGTCTACTTCGCGCCCGTGCCATTGCTCGTTCTTCTGAGCGTGTTCGGCATTTTTCGCGCGGTGAACAGGCAACGTGACCGGATGCCGTTCGCACTGTCACTGTTGTTGCTTTTCCTTGGCTACAGCGGCCTGGTGATCAGCATCTGGCCCAATATCGTGCCGCCATCGCTCACCATCTGGCAGGCATCGTCGAATCATTCAAGCCAACTCTTTGCACTGGTTGGCGTCCTCATCATTCTTCCCATCGTGCTCTGCTACAGCTTCATGCAGTACCGCGTCTTTCGCGGCAAGGTACGAGACACCCGGCAGGGGTACTCCGATGGACATTGACGACCGTCATATCCAGCAATCCTGGTGGCGACGATCAGGATGGTTTGTGTTCCTGTGGCTGAGTGGCGTCATTGTCACGCTGGCGATCAGCACCGTATTCAAGTTCCTGATTCTTGGTGTGGTCAGGCACGTCTGAAGAATCGCGCGCGCGGCCACGGGCAAAGAAGCGGATGAGCTTCCTTTTCCGGCAATTTTCGCTTTCGCGTGCAAGCTCCATCACATGCCCATTTTCAAGAATCGGATTGCCGCTGAACGTTGACGGCGCTCATTGGTCGACAAGAGTGCACGCCACAAGCGCGTGATCTCGCGTGAATCGTGTTGCCACAAGCCGATGGATCGCCACATGACCCGGGCACTCTTGGTGCAGGAGTGGTAGTGATGTTTCGCACAAGAAGGCAGCTGCAGCGACAGTTTGAAGATATGGACGCGCAGCTATCCATTCTGGAAGAGCGCCAGGTCCATGAAGAAGTGAAGTGGATGGCCATCGAGGATCGGATGCATCTTCCCAGCGGCGCCCTGGCGGATACGGATCGCTTGTGGTGGTGGGAGCAGATGTACTCACTGATGGAACGTCACGCACTGACCGAGCTGAGTCAGCTGCGAAAGAGCGGCTTGTTGTGATGGCCATGACACTCCATCGAGACCAGCAGGCATGAGTGCGTCCCGCCCTCCCCGCAGCGACCTGGCGGACCCGAACGATTTCCTGGGTGATGCAACGCTGCGTTACGAGCAAACATTCCCGCGATTGCCGGCCGAGATGGTGGCGCGGGTGGCGTCGTACGGCGTCGTCGACCGCTTCGAGGCAGGCGCCTACCTCTTTCGCCTGGGCGACCGGAACGTCGATTTCTTTCTCGTCATCGAGGGCGCCGTCGATATCTTCGAAAGCGATGGAGAGGGCGGCCATGTACTTATTACGACGCATGAGTCCGGCGAATTCACCGGTGAGCTTGACCACCTCAGTGGTCGCGCTGTGCTGGTATGTGCCCGCGCAGTGCGAGCCACCCGGGTCACTCGGGTTGACCGAAACGCCCTGCGACGCATGGTCGCCCTGGAACCGGACATCGGCGATGTGATCCTGCGAGCTTTCATCCTTCGACGGATGGATCTCCTTCAACACACGGACGGTGGAATCGTGCTGGTGGGTGATACCCGGTCCGGCGATACGCTGCGCATACAAAGTTTTCTGGTTCTCAATGGCTATCCGCACCGCCTGCTGGATGTCGGCTGTGATCCGGCGGCACGGCCGGCCCTGCATCATCTTGGGTTGAGCGATGCTGCCTTGCCCATCGTCATCCTGGATGGAAGAAAGGTTTTGACGAATCCGGCGAATGCAGCACTGGCCGACGCATTGGGCATCACGGAACAGATTGACCCGAATCATCTCTACGACGTGGCAGTGGTGGGTGCGGGACCGGCGGGCCTGGCCGCCGCTGTCTATGCCGCCTCCGAGGGTCTGGATACCGTTGTGATCGAGGCGCTCGGCCCGGGCGGGCAGGCGGGTACGAGTTCCCGGATTGAAAATTACCTTGGATTTCCCACGGGCATTTCCGGGCAGGCGTTGGCCAGTCGGGCGCAGATACAGGCGCAAAAGTTTGGCGCGAGACTGGCCGTTGCCAAGGCAACAACGCGCATCCAGCGTGGCGCGGGGGCTTTTCTGCTCTCCACGGAAGACGGCGGTGAAATTCGCGCGCGTGTCGTGGTCGTGGCTACCGGTGCACGGTATCGGCGCCTGAATCTCCCCGAGCTTTCCCGCTACGAAGGCAGCGGCGTGCATTACGCCGCCACGGCCATCGAAGGCCATCTGTGCGTGGGAGGCGATGTGGTCGTGGTGGGTGGCGGGAACTCCGCGGGCCAGGCGGCCGTTTACCTGTCGGGACTGGCCCGCCACGTGCACATCATGATTCGCGATGACAGTCTTGCTGCCACCATGTCCGACTACCTGATCCAGCGCATTGCCGATTCGGCGCGCATGACGCTCCACTTCTGCAGCGAAGTCGTCGAACTGATGGGCGAAAAGTATCTCGAAGGTGTTCGCTGGCGAGACGAGCGAGGCGTCGAAAGCGTTCTTCGCACATCCAATCTTTTCCTGATGATTGGTGCCGACCCGAATACGGCGTGGCTTTCAGGAACGGTCGCGCTTGATCCGGGCGGCTTCATCATCACGGGCCAGTTTCGGGACACCAGCGGCCAGGTGACACCCTATCTCACCAGCATGCCGGGAATATTTGCGGTCGGTGATGTACGCGCCAACTCCATCAAGCGGGTCGCCTCGGCGGTCGGCGAGGGCTCAGTGGTGGTGCATGCCATTCATGGCTGGCTTGCCCGCGAGGCCGCGTAGCAGGGATTGACAGAGGCGCCGGTGGATGCCGGCTCCATCATTTGCAGTCGGGTTTGAAGATGTCGGGTCGACTTCAAGAGCGGAGGATTTCATGAAACTGCGAGATGCACTGCCAAATGGTCCGCTGGGCTTCGGTGCCGCACCGTTGGGGAACATGTTTCGCAACATTTCCGATGAGGAAGCCACGGCGACTGTTCGCGCGGCCTGGGAGGAGGGCACGCGTTTCTTTGACACGGCGCCGTTCTATGGCGCGGGCCTGGCGGAAATTCGACTGGGCGAGGAGCTTGGCCGACACAAGCGCGACGAGTACCTGCTGAGCACCAAGGTGGGACGCCTGATCCTGGATGAGCTGGAAGACCCCGCCTCCCGCGATTTCGGCGAGAAGGGCGACATCTTCAGATATGGGCGGGCAAACAAGGTGGTGTACGACTACTCGGCCGATGGTACGTACAAGTCCATCGAAGACAGCCTCAAGCGCATGAAGGTGGATCGCATCGACTTCGTCTGGGTGCACGACATCGCACAGGACTTTTATGGCGATGAATGGCTCGCCCGCTTCGAAGAAGCACGCAAGGGTGCGTTTCGCGCGCTCAGCCGCCTGCGGGACGAGGGTGTCATCAAGGGCTGGGGGCTTGGCGTCAATAAGGTGCAGCCTGTTGAACTGCTTTTGGATCTCTCGGAAGTACAGCCCGATGCCACATTGCTGGCGGGTCGGTACTCACTGCTCGATCACGAGCTTGCCCTGCAGCGGCTGATGCCCACCGCGGCCGTACGAGGCGTGGACATCGTGGTCGGTGGGCCTTACAGCTCCGGCGTCCTGGCGGGAGGCACGCATTTCGAATACGGCAAGGTTCCACCCGATATCGCCGAGAAGGTCGAAAAGATAAAGGCGCTGTGCGCCAGGCATGACGTGCCCATCAAGGCGGCAGCGTTGCAGTTTTCCCTTGCGCACCCCGCGTCGGCGGCAGTGATTCCCGGTGCCAGCAAGCCTGAGCGCATCAAGGAAGATCACGCTGCCATGAAGGCCAGGGTGCCCGCGGACTTCTGGCGCGAATTGCGTGAGCAACACTTGGTGTCGCCGGCTGCACCGTTGCCGATCGACAAAGGGAAGGTGTGACATGGCCAGGGCAGCGTCCAGCATTGACCTTCCCATGTCACCTGACCGCGTGTGGAGCGTGGTGGGTGGATTTGGATCGCTGCCCGATTGGCTCCCCTACATTCCGCGATCTGACCTGATGGATGGTGGCAGGGTGAGGCATCTCACTACCGAAGATGGGCAGACCATAGTGGAGCGGCTCATGGCGTTCGATGAGCAGGCGCGGCGTTATACCTATCACATCCTGAAGGCGCCATTTCCGGTGGCTGACTACTACTCCACCCTCAAGGTGTCCAGTACGGGTGCGGGTAAATCCTCGCGCGTGGAATGGGAAGGTGAATTCACGCCCGTGGGAATAACCGATCAGGAAGCAACTGATCTGTTCAAGACCATCTACGACACGGGGCTGAAGGCGCTGGCGAAAACGATGGAAGGTTGACCGCCATCCCGTATGGGCGACTGTCGCGACAAAAACGGGTCGGTGGTTCAATCGACGGGGTTCGGATGAGCGGAACATACAGTTACAGCCCCAGAGACGGTCACGGATTACGACACGACCCTTTCTATTCGATCGTGGGTCCTCGGCCCATCGGATGGATTTCGTCGATGGACGAGGGTGGCCGATCCAATCTTGCGCCTTACAGCTTCTTCAACGCCTTCTGCGACGAGCCCCACATCATCGGATTCTGCAGCAATGGATGGAAAGACACCGTGGCCAATGTGGCGAAGACCAGGCAATTCGTCTGGAACCTTGCAACACGTTCCATCGCGCCTGCGATGAACGCGACATCCGCGTCGGTGCCTCATGAGGTTGATGAATTCGTGCTGGCCGGCCTGACCAAGTTAACCAGTTGCCGTGTAAAGCCGTACCGGGTGCAGGAAAGCCCCGTCACCTTCGAGTGTGCGTGTACCCAGCTGGTGCAATTGCAAGACGCCCATGGTGTTCCCGTTGAAGCCTGGATGGTGTTTGGCGAAGTGATAGAAGTTCACATCGACAAAAGCCTGATCACGGATGGCGTGTATCACACCGCACAGGCTCATCCGGTTCTTCGCGGCGGTGGTAACGGCGAGTACGCGGAAATTCATGCGGAGGCGATCTTCTCCATGCAGGCCCCCGACTAACCACCCAGCTTTCCATCCACATGCGCGACATCCATGCCATGACGACACGCCCGACCATGACCAGTGGACGACGCTTCGAATTTGGGCCCTGGGTCTACCAGCCCGAAAAGCAGCTGCTGTTGCGGGATAACACGGCAGTGGTCCTGGGGAATCGCGCCCTGGAAATTCTCGGGATGCTCGTGGAGCGGCCGGGCGAGTTGATCGAGAAAGAGGAAATCATCGCCCGCGTCTGGCCAACCACCATTGTGGAGGAAAGCAATCTGAAGGTGCATGTGGCAGCCCTTCGCAAGGCGCTGCACGATGGCCTGGGCGATGAACGCTACATTGCCACCGTCGTTGGGCGCGGCTATCGGTTTGTTGCACCCGTGATGTGCCACCGCACGGAGCAGTCCTCGCGGATGGATGGCTGTTGCGGTCCGGGTGGTGCCGGGCGTTCCGGTCCTTTCGCACGCGATTGCCCGTCATTCGTTGTTGGTCGCTCAACGTTGATCAACGACATCTTGAATCAGCTTCCGGCCAGACGATTCATGTCGCTCGTTGGCCCGGGTGGTGTGGGTAAAACCACGGTAGCGAAGGAGGTCGCGGGGCTGATCACCACGCGACGGCACATGGAGGTCGTCTACGTCGATCTTGCGGAAGTGGCGGAAGGTCGCCTCGTGGCGGGAGCCATACTTGGTGCCATCGGTTTTACCGCCCGCAGCGTCAACGCGCGCACGGCGCTGATGGATCAGCTGCGCGATCGAGAAATGCTCCTGGTGCTTGACGGCGCCGAAGCACTTCTTGGACCCGTGGCGGAGATGGTGGAAAAGATCAACGCATGTTCGCGCGATACCCACATACTGGTGACCAGTCGCGAGCCACTCTTTGCACGTGGAGAGCACGTGCTTCGCATCCCGCCGCTGTCCTGTCCCGACGAAGGCATGGATCTGGATGAGGTGGAGAGTCGTCGCTACGCCGCTGTCGAACTGTTCATCGAGAGGGCCTCGGCGGCGGGAATGGAGCGCGTATTGACGCATGCCGACATGTCGGTGGTGGCTCGCCTGTGTCGTCGCCTGGATGGCATTCCGCTGGCGATTGAGCTTGCAGCAAGCCGGGTGAATGCTTTTGACCTGGCCAAGCTTGAGCAATTGCTTGAAGGCGACTTGAGGCTGCTTGGCCAGGGTCGCCGAAACGCTCCCGGTCGCCTGCGGACACTGACGGCCAGCGTGGAATGGAGTTATGCGCTGCTGGCCGAACCGGAACAGCGGCTTCTGCGGCGGCTCGCCATTTTTTCCCACGAATTCAGTTTGAGCGATGCAGAAATCGTGGCAAGCCAGCACGGGCTTGGACGGGAAGACATCGCCGAATGGCTGGGCAACCTCGTGTCCAAATCGCTCGTCATGGCATGTCCCGAGCAGGACCCCGCCTGCTATCGACTGCTGACCACAACACGATGCTTTGCACGGCAAAAACTGGCGCAGCACTTTGAGCTTGAGGACGTCCGCAGGCGCCACGCAGAGTACTGCCTCAAGGTTGTTGCTGCGCATTCGACGCGACAGCACGCCAATGACGCGGATGGTCATGCACAGAGCAGGCTCGGTGTGGGTGACATCAGGGATGCGCTGGGGTGGGCGACCGCGGCCAACGAGGCGCACTCGCTGGCCATAGATATCGCCGTGGCCGCCATGTCGTCGGGGCTTGATCGCCACATGCAGGAAGATTGCTCGCGCGTGCTGACGATGGCGCGGACAAACGCTGCAGCCGTTTTCGTGAAAGGTGCCGTAAAACACACGCGGTTGTCAGTGGTCCGTGCTGATGATCCGGCACATGAAGAATCGTTGCCAGCCTGATCGCCATGGCCGCGTGAAGCACATGGCAGCGGCGCCCAGGCATTGCCGTTGCCTCAATGCTCGAAAAATCACTGAAATTTTCGGGTGCCGGGCGCATCGTTCTGGCCACCCTTCAGCAAGGTCTCCAGCGGGAGTGACAACATGGCAAAACCCACACTGTTTTCGCCAGGAAAGCTCGGTGCGATGGACGTATCCAATCGCGTGGCCATGGCACCACTGACCCGGTCGCGCGCCGGCATGGATGGCGTGCAAACGCCGCTTGCCGTGGAGTACTACCGCCAACGTGCTTCGGCGGGCCTCATCATTACCGAGGCAACCAATATTTCCCGGCAGGCTCGTGGCTATGCCTACACGCCTGGCATCTACACGGATGCCCACGTCCAGGCATGGCTGCCAGTGACGAAGGCGGTACACGATGCAGGTGGTCGCATCGTGGTGCAGTTGTGGCATGTCGGCAGAATGTCGCACACCAGCCTGCAGGAGGCGGGCGCGGCGCCGGTAGCGCCATCGGCCATCCAGGCGGATGACGAAGTGTTCACGGAGGCCGGCCAGATGCGGCCATCGATGCCACGTGCACTGCGTGCCGACGAGATTCCGGGAATCATCGATGATTATCGAAATGCCGCCACCAAGGCTTTGCAGGCGGGATTCGATGGGGTCGAGATCCACTCCGCGAATTGCTACCTGCTTGAACAATTCATCCGCGACAGCACCAACAAGCGAACGGACGCTTACGGCGGGTCAATCGAAAATCGCACGCGGTTGACGCTGGAGGTGGCAAAGGCCATCTGTGGCATCTGGAGCAGCGACAGGGTGGGCATCAGGCTCTCCCCCATAACCCATGCGGTGGGACACACGCCGTTGGACAGTACGCCACAGGAAACCTATGGCTTTCTGGCAAGGAAGCTCGGCGAACTGAAGCTGGCGTATCTTCACTGCATCGAGGGTCAGACGCGCGGTGCAAACGATTCAAGGGATTTTGATTTCAAGGCCCTGCACGCTGCATTTGGTGGCTGGTACATCGCCAACAACAGTTACACGAGAGACCTGGCGATCAGCGCTGTTGATAGTGGACATGCGGACATGGTGGCCTTCGGCCGCCCGTTCATCGGCAACCCGGATCTGGTGAGCCGCCTGGAGAACAACTATCCGCTTGTTGTCGCAGACCTGGCGACCTACTACGGCGGCGCGGCGGCAGGGTATACGGATTTCCCGGTGTACTCACCCCAAAGCAGGAAGGGGTAAAGCAAATGGTGGACCGGACGCCAGCTCGCCGGTCCACCATGAAAGGCTTCGCCCTGGTCAGGAACGCCGCCCAGTCTCGAATAGAAACCAGACGCGACGTTCCGCTTCGTCAATCCAGTTTTCCAGCAGGCTGGCCGTGGCCACGTCACCGCATTCGTCGCATAGCCCGTGCGTTTCGCGCATGAATCCAGCCAGTCGCTGATTGTCTTCGCGAAGCTCGGCCAGCATGTCATCGGGGGTTACAAAGTCCGCGTCGTTGTCCGACAGGCGGGCGAGCCGCTTTGCGTGACCCAATGAACGCAGTGTTGTGCCGCCCAGCTTTCGTACACGTTCGGCGATGGGGTCCATGGCGGCGTAGATTTCGTCGGATTGCTCGTCCAGGAGCAGGTGGTAATCGCGAAAGTACGGACCCGACATGTGCCAGTGGAAATTTTTCGTTTTCAGGTACAGGGAAAGGACATCCGACAGCAGGGCATTGAGCTCGCCGGCGATGTCACGGACGGCCTTTTCGTTGAGTGCCGATGGGGTGTGCAGGGCCGCCGTCTGGCGAGTGGCGGCGGAAGCGGTCTTGGCGATGCGTGGTTTGGCCATCGGTTGTCTCCCGGATGACTTGGCGTCAGCTTGCGAAGGTGTGTTGTGCGTGGTGCGTCACGTCCTGAAGACCACCATTTTTTCAGCTGTCATCTCATGCATGGTGAAAGGAATGCCGCCAACGCCATGACCGGAAACGTGACGGCCGGCGAAGGGCATCCAATCCACACGGAACGCAGTGTGGTCGTTCACCATCACCGTCGATGCATCCAATCGCTCCGCGGCTTCCATGGCCGATGCCAGCTCGCTGGTGAAGATGCTCGATTGAAAGGCGACGGGAAGCGAGTTGGCCTCGCGAATGGCTTCGTCCAGCGTCCGAAACGAATACACGCACGTCAGCGGCCCGAAGACCTCAAGCGTGGATACCTTGGCATCTTTCGCAGGGTGCACCAGGATAGACGGGCGCAGCGTGGTCTCGCTGACACGTCCACCTCCAATGAGCCGGGTACCCTGGGCGACGGCTTCGTCGATCCAGCCTTGCACGCGAGTGGATTCCGCCGGCGTAATAAGCGGACCCACTTCGGTGGCGGGCAATGTGGGATCTCCCACATTCAACGCGGTGACGCGCCTGGCAAATCGCTCGATAAATTCTTCCTCGATGTCCTCGTGGACATAGATCCGCTGCACGGAAACACAAACCTGGCCGGCATGGTAGTAGCCACCCTTGGCCAGCGGCTCGATGATCTTGTCCAGGTCGGCGCTCCTGTCGACGATCGCGGGCGCGACGCCGCCATGTTCCAGTGCGCAGCGCGCGCCGGGCGCAAGCTTGGATCGCAGATGCCAGCCCACCGCTGCCGAGCCAATGAAACTCAGAAAGGCGACGCGTGGATCGGAAGCAAACGCCTCCGACAATCCGCGCTCTTCAGGAAGAAAGGTTTGCACCCAGCCCTCCGGGACCCCGGCTTCCAGTGCCAGCTTGACCAGTTCGAATCAGTTGAGTGGCGTGGAACTGGCCGGCTTCACGATGACCGGGCAGCCCGTGGCAATGGCCGGGGCTATCTGGTGCACGATCAGGTTGAGCGGATGGTTGAATGCCGAAATCGCTGCGACCACGCCGATAGGTTCTTCCAGGGTCCAGGCCCGGCGATTGACGCTGGCCTTGGTTATTCCCATGGGAATTTCGCGGCCGGCGCGAGTTCGCAGGATTTCCGTCGCGCTGCGGAGTCCGTCGACGGCGCGATCGGTTTCGATAAGCGCATCCGTGTACGGCTTACCGCCTTCGCGTGCTATCTGCTGGCCAAAATGTTCGCGGCGACCCTCAACAAGCGTCGCAAGCTTGCGCAGGATATCGATGCGCTCGTACGGCTTCAGCCACGCTCGCCTGTCCTTGAACAGGCGGTGCGCAGTGGCAAGCTTTCGTTCAAGGCTTTGCGCGTCATCACCGGGCAGCTCCGAAATCAACTGGCGGTCAAATGCCTGTACGACCTTGATCATGGTGTTCTCCGGGCATGGTGTCGTCGAGCGAGACGCGCCGCGGTACGGGCGCAGGTCGTGGCTTTTCATGAAGCATGGCGATGCGCCAGTGCTCAGCGCGTGAGGCGCCGTTGAAAGCCATGTTGTACCCCGATCATGCCCGCACCAGACGTTAAGCCTCGTGAGTTTCAGTAAAGAGCAGCTGCAGCGTTGCCGGCTGTTGTGCCGATATATCCGTTGATGTTCACGGCATTTCACAATATTTAACCGGCGGGAAGCACTGTCTCCCGTCTACTCTTTGGCCACGTGGATCGCGCGCGGCGGAGGGCCATTCCGCTCGGTCTGCCCGCAGCGAATTGGCTTGGCTGGTGCGACGCAGAGTCAGGGTTGGCAAGACTTTCCAGCACCTGCGCCCAACGGAGGCAGTGCCGTGACCAGCATGATCAAAGTTGTTGCCGTATTGGCCGCCCGGCCCGGGCGGACAACCGAACTCAAGGCGTTACTGGACCAAATGCTTGCATCTTCACGGGCCGAGTCAGGCAACCTCCGTTACGACCTGTGGCAGGACATCGAAGATCCGGGCCGCTTTCTATTGGACGAGCTCTATCTCGACGACGATGCATTGCTTGCGCACCGATCGAGCCCTCATTTCCAGGACTACCTGTCTCGGATCAACGATCTGGCCGACCGCACGGCAGCCGCCGTCCGCGCGCTCAATGTGGATTGGGATGGTTGATCGGTCGCTTGCCATGTTCTCCTCGTCTTTGGCGAGACAACCGGAGTGCGTTCACCCATGCGGTGCGGCGTACTTGCAGTGCCTTCATGGCGGAGCGTCCCCATGCATGAAAAGGCGTTCGACGGGCAGTGCTCCACTATTCATCGGCACTGCAGTGAAGGAGATATCCGGCGCAAGCGGTCGCTGGCGTTGTTTGCACTGGCGCTGGGAAGCTTCTGCATCGGCACCTCCGAGTTCGCGAGCATGGGAATACTGCAGCTGTTCGCGGCCGACATGCGGATAACTATTCCCCGCGCAACTGACGCCATCACGGCCTATGCGCTTGGTGTGGTGATCGGTGCGCCATTGGTTACGCTCGCCGCAGCCAGCTTGAACCGACGCACACTTCTGCTTGGCTTGATGGCACTGTTTGCGGCGGGCAATCTGTTTTCAGGGATGGCTGCCAACCTTGGCATGCTCACGGTGGCCCGATTCATCAGCGGCATGCCCCAGGGTGCCTACTTTGGCGCGGGCGCGGTCGTGGCATCCTGCCTGGTGGGCCCGGGCAGTGGCGGCAGGGCTTTTGCCCTGGTGATGACCGGGTTGACCATCGCCACCATCGTCGGATCGCCGCTCGCCACGTTTCTTGGTCAAACCCTGGGGTGGCGATCCACCTACGCCACCGTCGCCGGGCTTGCGATTCTGGCACTGCTCGCGTTGTGGTCGTGGGTGCCCCGTTCGGCGGCATTTGATGGCGGCCCTATCACCCAGGAATTGGGCTCTCTACGAAACATCAACGTGTGGGGGACGATGCTTGTGGCCGCACTGGGTGTTGCCAGTATTTTCGCGGTGTACACCTTCATTGGCCCTTTCGTAACGGATGAGGCGCTGCTCAACCCGCGCTGGATTCCCTTCGCTCTGGCCTTGTTTGGGATCGGTATGACGGTGGGTAACTTGATAGGTGGGCGGCTCGCTGATGGTCATCCTTCACGGGGGCTTGTTCTCGGCTTTGGGAGCGCCCTGGTGGTGTTGGCCGTGCTTGCCGTATGCGGATCATCGGCTGCCGTGTTGATGCCTGCACTGTTTGGCGTGGGGCTCACCATGATGATGGCGATTCCGACCATACAGGTGCGACTGACGCAGTACGCTCCCACGGCGCCGACGCTCATGGGCGCCATGAACCTGGCGTCGCTCAATGTAGCCAACGCCATTGGCGCATGGTCTGGCGCACACGCGATAGCCAGCGGGTACGGACTTCTATCGGCCGCGTGGGCAGGATTTGCATTGACCATGCTCGGCTTGCTGGTTTTCCTTTTCAGCCTGCGACGGTCATCTCGCCTGGCCGTCGCGTAAGGCATGACCGGTGTTCATCGCCCAAGGTGTCGGCGAGTATCAACAAATGAGACAGCATCAAGGCGCGTATCAGGCATCCGCTTGCTGATGCATGAAGTCACGAAGGCCTCATCGACAGAGGGGTTTGTGCCGTGTCAAAGCCAGTTCTTTTCCAGCCACTGCAGATTGGCAAGCTTCATCTGCCCAACCGCATCGTGATTGCCCCGATGTGCCAGTACTCGGCCGAAAACGGGTGCATGAACTCGTGGCATCTCATGCACCTGGGGCAGTTGGCCATGTCCGGCGCGGCGATTCTTTTCATTGAGGCCAGCGCCGTGCTACCAGAGGGCCGGATTACCTATGCCGACGTCGGCCTCTGGAATGACGAGACGGAAGCGGCCATGCGCAAGACGCTGGAAGGCATCCGCCAATGGTCGGGCATGCATATGGGAATCCAGCTTTGTCACGCGGGACGCAAAGCGTCATCGGAAGTGCCGTGGAAGGGTGGCGGCCAATTCCCGCCATGGGAGCCACTGGGCTGGCAGACGTTTGCACCATCCGCCGTGGCATACAACGAACACCATCCCACGCCCGTGGCGCTGAGTCATCACGACATGCACAACGTGCGCGAGGCGTTCGTGCAGGCAGCGTTGCGGGCAGCGCGCCTGGGTATTGATGTGGTGCAACTGCATGCTGCGCACGGGTACCTGTTGCACCAGTTCCTGTCGCCGCTCACCAACCGCCGCGATGACGGATATGGCGGATCGCTGGAAGGGCGCATGCGGTTTCCGCTTGAGGTGTTCGATGCCGTTCGCGCGGCCTTTCCCAAGGACCGTCCCGTGTCGGTGCGCGTGTCCGCCACCGACTGGGTGGAGGGAGGCTGGAATCTTGAGGAAACGCTGGTTTTTGCCAAGGAACTGGAGCGGCGTGGTTGCGATGCCATCCACGTTTCCAGCGGCGGGTTGCACCATGCGCAGGCGATTCCGGTCGGGCCGAGCTATCAGGTTCCCCTGGCCCGCGCCGTGAGGAACGTTGTTGACATTCCCGTGGTCGCCGTCGGCTTGATCACCGGCTACGAACAGGCGGAAGCGATTGTCGCCACGGGAGATGCCCACTTGATCGCATTGGCGCGCACCATCCTCTATGACCCTCGCTGGCCATGGCACGCCGCCGCGCACCTGGGAGGGCAGGTGAGGGCGCCCAACCAGTATCTGCGGTGCCAGCCGCGCCAGCACCGGCATCTGTTTGAAGAGAATTCCACGCAGTGAGGTCGTCGCGCCTGCGTCCGCGAATGCATCATCAGGTGATGGTCAGTCGTCCAGGCGCGTGGCGACTCTTCGTTGCAACCAGCGCTTGAAGAGTCTGAACCCTGGTCGTATCACCAGCAGCAATGCAAAGCCCATGAGAATGCCGGAAAGTCGTTCCATGCCGGGCTTGATGCTCGCTTGCGCGTAGTTGTCGGGTACCAGAACCACCAGAAAAGCCAAGGCAAATTGAACACCGATGTAGCTGTAGCGGGCAGGGCCGTTTTCTATGTGCCGCCCTATGGCCACGCCCACGCACACGCCTGCGGTCATCATCAGCGGGTTGGAGTGACACGTGAGCAGAATGGCCATGGCCAGGAGCGCGCCCGCACTGCAGCCGATAAAGCGATGAACCATGCGCCGGGACACAAGCGTGGTTTTTGCGTCCTCCAGGCTGGCCAGCGGAACCAGCATGACGGCCATGACGGTGATGCCTGCCTGGATAAGGGCAGGGGCGGAAACCCAGGTCGAGAACAACGGTATGCACGCTGCAGCCAGCCCGGCTTGCAGCGCATGCCATGCAGCCCTTGGGTGCCACTGGCGATACGACGTGACTGGCGAAGGACGTTGGCCCGGCACCCAGCGCCGCAACGTCTTGGACGATAGGTAGCTGACGAACAGGCCTGCTGTCGTGCCCAGCACAATTTCCGTGACGCGCGTTTTCGCAAACATCGCCGGCGCCGCTGCGTGCGGCACGCCGCTTTCCACCACCACCATCACAAAGGTCAGGCCACTGAAGAGCCATGCATAGGTTCGTCGGCTTACAAGCGCCATGTACATGGTGAAGGTGACCGCCAGCAGCAGGGATAGGCTGGCGATGGCCAGGTGCCCCGCGACACCGGTAGCTACAGCCCAGCCCGCCAGGGCGCCGAGCAGCGTGCCTATGACGCGAAGCACTGCTCGCTGCGTGCTGGCCGCAAGATGGGAGCGGATCACCATGAAGCCGCTGAAGGCAGCCCATCCAATATTCTGCGTGCCCACCAGTTGCGCCAGCGCAATGGCCAGCAACACCGACGCCATGGCCTCCACCTGATCGACCATGCGGGGCCCGGGCTGCGCCAGCGTTCGAAGATCGCGCAGCAAATCGGACCCCAGTTGCGCCAGTCCGGATAACTGCTCGTGGAAATTGGCGGTGATGTTGTCTCGAAGCGAACGCATGTCCGGCATGGCAATAGATTGATCACGTGATGCCTGGAATCATCGCCGGGATCACGTCAACGTCGTGAGGATGGATGCGCGGCCCAAGGACGCGGATTGCCTTCGGGCGACGCTAGGGTGCGCGCCCTGGTTTCTTCGGCTGGACAAAGACCGTGCACGTCATGCCGGCGGCAATATGGGCGCCCGACGGAATCTCGTCGATGGCGATGCGAACAGGCACGCGCTGCGCCAGTCGAATCCAGGTAAATACGGGATTGACGTCAGCGAGCACGTAGTCGCCCGATGGGTTGTCGCGATCGGTAATGCCGGTGGCAATGCTCTCCACATGCCCCTTCATGGCGACACGGCCCGACAACAGTTCGATCTTGACGGCTTCGCCCACACTTACCTGGGGCAGCTTGGTTTCCTCGAAGTAGCCGTACACCCAGAAGGAGTGCGACTCCACGAGCACGAGGCGCGGAGAGCCCGCGATGGCGTAGTCACCCGAATACAGGTTCAGGTTGACGATGGAGCCGTCGGCCGGTGCGCGTACCACGCTGCGGTCCAGATCGATCTGGGCAGCCTGCCTGGCTGCTGTCGCCGCCTCGAGCTCGGCCTCACTGGCCTTCAGTTCTGCCTGCGCAGCGACATAAGCGGCGTCCGCCTGCTCTGCCTGCGCGCCATAGTCGGTCTTCGCCTCGTTGGACACCACTTCTTCGCCAAGCCCCGTGCGCCGCGCTGCTTGCGCGCGACGCATGGTTCGTTCGGAAGCGCGCTGTGCGATTTGTGCGTTGGAGACGGCTATCTGTGCCTGCGCTCGCGCGATGTCGGCATCCGCGCGTTTCAGGGTGGCGTGGAAGCGCTCCGGGTCAATCACGAACAGGACATCGCCTCGCCGAACCTGCTCGTTATCGTGAACGCGCACTTCGGAGACAATACCCGATACATCGGGCGCGATATGGACAACCTCTGCCCGTATTCGTCCGTCGCGCGTCCAGGGCGAGTACATATAGCCACGCCACAGACCGAAGGCAAGACTGCAGGCCACGACCAGCAAAAGGGTCGTTACCAGGAAGCGCATGATGGAAGTGGTATTCATGCGCGTCGACTCGTCACCAGGTGCGCGTCAGCCAGCCGGCACCGCAAAACAGTGCCACGAAAAGGCAGGCCCGGAAGAGTGCGGGATGCCATACATGTCGGTACGCGCCTGCGCGAGCCAGGGCCAGATCCAGAAACACGAAAATGGGAACGCACCCCAGAAGCACGAAAAGCAGCCCTGGTATGAAGAAGGTAAAGAGGTTGACGTCGTCGTACATGCATGCCCCTCAGGCCGCCGGCGCCGGCGTCATGTCCGGTGATGGCACGTAGCCACCACCGAGTGCGCGCATCAACAGAACCCATGCATCAAGCTCCTGCGCTTCGGTAATGATCAGCACCTGCTCTTGTCGCACCTGGGTATCCTGGGCAACGAGCACATCGAGGAATTCCGTGATGCCGCTGCGATAGCCCTGCGTGGCCAGCGTATAGGCGTGTTCCGCCGAATCCGTGGCCAACTTTGCCTGGTGGCTTTGCGTGTCGAGTGACTTGAGCGCCGTGACCTCATCGGCAACCTCTCGCAGCGCATCGAGCAGGGATTGGTTGTAAGCGTCGACGGCACCATCGTAGGACGCCACCGCAACACCGTACTGGCCCTGCAGTCGGCCGCCATCGAACAAGGGCAGCGAAATGGCGGCTCCGACTTTGTGGCCGCCACCATTCTTGTCCAGGAAGTTGAAGAACCCGCCGAACGTTGTGAGCGAACCCAGGCTAGCCAGTGCGACGAGATCGACATTCGGATAGAACGCAGCGTGCGCCGCCTTGATCCCCTGGCTTGCCGCCTCCACGCGCCATCGTTGCGCGACGATATCCGGCCGGTGGCCGAGCAGGTCCGCAGGAAGCGCCTCCGGAAGAATCGCGACGCGGCTCAACAGGAAAGTGGGGCGGGCGAGCGCATCGCCCGCCCCAGGACCAAGCCCGGACAACGCACCCAATTCGTCCTTGATCAGCGCAATGTCATGCCTGGCCTGTTCTTCGTTGTTGGCACTGGTGGCCACGACGGTTTCCGCCTGCGTCAGCTCAAGCGGGCTGCTGAGTCCCGCATGCAGTCGCGCGGCGACAATGTTGCGGGAGCGAACCGCCTGCTCATGCAGGCTCTGGTAGGCATCCAGCAGTCGATACCGCGCCCACAACTGCACATACGCGCGCACCACGGCCACTTCAAGGGCGATCTTCACGCCCTGCAATTCGGCTGCATTTTCCTTCACTGCATCAATGGCACCTGCCAGCTCGGCGTGGTTGCGCCCCCACAGGTCCAGGTCGTAACCAAGATCCACGCCCACCTCGTTGTTCCAGACCGTGAATCCACCGGGTGGTGATGGCGTGGTGTAACGGGCAAAGCGCTCGCGGCTTAGATCCGATTGCGCATTGACCTGCGGCTTGAGGGACGCACCAGCGATGCGCGCCTCGTATTGTGCAGATTCGAGGCGAGAGCGTGCCGCCTGTATGTCGGGGCGGTGCGCCACAGCCTGCTCGATCAACTGGTTGAGCTGGGCGTCATTGAGAACCCCCCACCAGTCTGCCTGCGGCCAGCCGGCGTCGTGCGCGAGCGAGGCAATGGATGCCCCGGACTGCAGTCGCGAGGCGTCGCCCATGGTCGCCTTGGAATGAATGTCACCCGGGCTGGCGCAAGCTGCCATCAACACAGACAGTCCGGTCAACGTAAGAGCGGATGCGCGTGGCATGTCAGCCTCCCACCGAGGCTGGGTGAAGCGGCGAAGCCGTGTTCGCAAGTTCGATTTCGATGACCTGCAAATACGCCCTGACGTAACCCAGCCAGGCGTGGCCTGGTGGCATGGCTTCGCCGCTCACGTCAGCAAGGAGGCTGGCTGCCTGACGGGTCGAGGCCGCGGCACGCGCATGTCGTTCCGGGGTAACTGCCTCAAACAGCAGCGCCATGGATTCTCGCCATGGCTCGATCACGGATGACCAGGAAGTCGGCAAACGAGAAGGCTGCGTGAGCGACGCGTCGCGAATCTTGATGACCGCACTGCCCACGTCCAGCACCGCAAACCCCCACTGCCTTGCCAGTTCGGGTACGGCGGGTGCGGCCACTTGAACCATGTAATCCCTGACGCCGCTTTCAAAACGATGCAGCGACTGCGGCTCGATCTCCTTGCGGCACGCATCCGAAGACACCATGCGACGCATCTGCCAGACATAGAACCGTGTCATCCAGGCGCCGTCTGCCGGGATGAGCACGCCAAAGGCAATCACGGCGACGCCGATGCCCGTACAAAATGCGAAGCCCGCGTCCAGCAGCCCCGTTGGGTCGTACGTGGCCGGGTTGGTGATGTTTGCGACGTAACAAAAATAGATGTTGAAGCTGATGCCGGTGGGTCCAAGGCTTGGAAAGCTTCCGAGGTAACTCCCGAACATGATGATGGGCGCCAGTGCCGCAGCGAGCATGGCAAAGCCGTCCAGTTGCGGAAGGATGAAAAATCCAAACACGCTGGCAGCCACGGCACCGCCCACTGCGCCAAGAAAAAGCTGCCGGCTTACCCTGGAAGGATTGGGGAAGGTTGCAAACAGCGCGGCGGTAATGGCGGCACCGGTAACAGCCGTTGATCCGTTATCCCATCCCGAGATGTACCAGGCACTTGAAACCGCAGCCACAACGACAAGCGCTCGCGCTGCTGCTGCCGTGGCGGCCCAGCGATTGGCGGTGCTTGAGAAACGAATCGCGTGACGAACAAGGGTTGGTGAGCGCGCATCACTGGAAGGCGGTTCGCGAAGTGCTGCAAAGAGCCTCAAATACGTGGCGAGGTCCGCCACTGCCTCACTCAGGATGACCCTGAAGGTTTCGCAAAATGCAGGCGCGTGAGTCGGCGCACCGGAAGGTGTGCATGGCATGTCCTCGGCGTGTGGCGATGACATGTTCAGGCAGTCTTCGAGCGCCTTTTCGGTGCGATCAATGTCGCTCGACGAGAGGCTTCCCGGATCGGGAACATTCGGTAGTACGCCAAGGACACGCTGGGCGATTCGGTTGACCGCGTCCTGGTCATCGGCGTCATCGAGCAACTTCACCCGGGAACGAATCTGCTTGATGACATGGAATGTCGTGGTGACATCCAGGAACTCCGAGGTTATCTCGCGCAGCAAAGGCGTGCGCTGGCGAAGTTCAGGGTCTTCGAACACGGCCGCACTGCGAAGGCCTTCGACATCGATGCGTTCGGCATTCAATTTGAAATGGAGACTGTCCATTTCCGCTTCGGGCTCGGAAAACGCCAGCAGGGTGCGAAGCGCGCCGATGAGGTTGCCGCAGTGGCGCTGTCCGGCTGCAAAAAAGGCGGCACCGACGCTCTGCGGAAAAATGAACGCGTTGACGGCACTGGCGCTGGCCACGGCAATCGCCACTTCACTGGCCGTGTAGATGATGCGGTCGATAATGGCGTAGGGATCGGACCATGCCGGCACGGCGACAATCGCCGTGGCATATCCGGCGAGAACAAATGCGTAGGACTGATAGTTTCGAAAGAAAAACGCGCCCCAGACGCACCACGCCGTCCAGCACGAGAGTGCGACATAGAAAGCAAAGAATGACTGGGACAGGTACGCGACCATGGCGAGTGCTACGGCACAACCAGCCAACATGCCAAGCAAGCGATAAATGCCTCGGGCGATGGTCATTCCCACCTGTTGATGCATCATCACAATGACGATGGACACCATGGTAGTGCGCGGAGTGCCAAGCTCCAGGCGCATGGTGATGCCAAGGCCGACAGTCAGCGCCAACGCCGTCTTGCAGGCATGAATGACGCGCACCCGATCGGACCGCCAGAAGACCTTGAGCGCCTGGAGCGTCCCCTTGTCCCACAGAACGTCGGTCTGGGTGCTCATGACGTTGATGTCTCACGGCTCCGGCTATCCGATGGCAGATGGACACTCCCGCGAAGCCAGCGACGACCTGTCCGGCGACGCAGGAATCGCTTGAACCTTTAAAAGCCCGCAGCGCAGCCAACGCAGTGACATCCGCCCGGTTGCGCGAAACCGGCATCTTTGGACGCAGACGATCTCCACCAGGATGACTGATCGGTCATCGCCGTCTCATGGGCTCCTGCAAGGCGACAGGGTAATTGGGAAGGCCTTAAGACACGTCAAGCGTGTCCAAAAGAGCATGGCGTCGATTGCACGCGAAGCCTCTTTTTATCCAAAAAACGCAAAATCCATGACCTCAATGACGCTGCACTTTCTTGCGGAAGGGATGGACTCGGAAGGCGTTTAATCTCTCTTTACTCGCCTTAACTTGTCGTATCCACGCAGTGCCACCAAGGTCTTCCCACGCCACGAAAACAAGTGGTGCGTAGATTTCGGCAGCACGGCGCAGGCGCCTTTGAAAGCCAATGAGGGAAACCAGCCATGCCTGCCCAGCCAAGCACTGCCGCACCCCTGTCTGCCGAGTCCCGCGACCCCGCCACCGGCAAGCTGATCAAGGCGTATCCGTTTACGACCGAGGCCGAGCTGGAGTCACTGCTGGAACGCACTCGCGCCGGGTTCCATCGTTGGCGCTTCAGCACGCTTGAGCAACGGTCCAAGGTGCTTCGCTCCATGGCTGATGCCTTGCGCAAGCACAAGGAAGAGATGGCGCTGCTGGCAACGACGGAAATGGGGCGAACACTGAATGAAGCGCGCGCAGAGATCGACAAGTGCGCCTGGCTTTGCGAATGGAATGCGGATAACGCACCCACTTTCCTCAAGGATGAGCCGACGCAGGTTCCTGATGGCAAGGCCTACGTATCCTTTCTTCCCCTCGGCACTGTTCTGGCAGTCATGCCGTGGAACATGCCGTATTGGCAAGCGATGCGATCGGCCGTTCCGATTCTCAGTGGCGGCAACGGCTATCTGCTGAAGCCAGCCGAGAACGTCGTCGGCTGTGCATTGTTGTTGCAAAAGGTATGGGAGGAGGCGGGGTTGCCGAAAGATACGTTCATCGCCGCCAATCTCAGCCGGCCGCATGTGGCCCAAGCCATTGGTGACAACCGCATTGCGGGAGTAACGGTCACCGGCAGCGTCAATGCTGGTCGCGCCATTTCAACGGCGGCATCCCAGGCGGTGAAGAAGGCGGTGCTGGAACTCGGTGGGTCCGATCCGTACATCGTCCTTGCCGATGCGGATCTCGATCTTGCTGCGGAGACTGCCGTGACTGCGCGGTTCCAGAACGCAGGCCAGGTGTGTATTGCGGCCAAGCGCATCATCGTGGAGTCGTCGGCTTACAGCGAATTCGTCGAGAAATTTCTTTCCGGCGTTCGCAAGCTTGTGGTCGGTGACAGTCGAAAGATGCAGTGCGACCTGGGCCCCATGGCGCGACTGGATTTGCTGGAACAACTGGACGGCCAGGTAAAGGCCAGCGTCAAGGCGGGCGCGGAACTGCTTGAAGGCGGAAAGCGGGTGGGCGTGGAGGGCGCCTTCTACGCTCCCACCGTACTGGGCCGGGTCAAGCCGGGCATGGCTGCCTTTGATACGGAAACGTTTGGCCCGCTCGCCGCGATTATCGAGGCGCGTGATGCCGATCATGCGGTGGAGCTTGCCAATCACAGCGAGTACGGACTCAGCGGCAACGTGTGGTCACGCGACATCGAGCGCGCCAAGGCCCTGGCGCGGCGCCTGGAAACCGGCGGTGTATTCATCAATGGGTTCTCCGCCTCCGATCCTCGCGTCCCCATCGGGGGCGTCAAGAAGAGCGGCTATGGACGCGAGCTTTCACACTTCGGGTTGCGCGAGTTCGTCAACGCGCAGACGGTTTGGGTTGACCGGCGCGGCTGAGCGAGCACGGCAGGCGCGTTTCGCATGTTTTCCGTCGAAAGGACTTGGTCATGGCGTTCATCGATCCAGGCAATCAAGTCGTCAGGGACGTACCCATCGGCGTCAGCGCCATGGGTACGCGAAAGGAGTTCGATAGCCTTGGAACCGTGGATGTGCCGGCAGATCGTTACTGGGGCGCGCAGACCGAACGCTCGCTTCACCATTTCGACATCGGCGGCGATCGCATGCCCAAAGAGGTCTATCACGCCTACGGCTTCGTAAAAAAGGCCTGCGCACTGGTAAATGCGGATGCTGGCCGCCTGCCAGGCTGGAAGTGTGCGGCCATGGTGAAGGCTGCCGACGAAACCATTGCCGGCAAGCTTGACGACCACTACCCCCTGTTCGTGTGGCAGACCGGCTCGGGTACGCAGTCGAACATGAACGTCAATGAGGAGATTTCCAACCGGGCCATCCAGTTGCTTGGCGGGGAACTGGGCTCGCAGCAACCGATTGGACCCAATGACGACGTCAACATGGGGCAGTCGTCAAACGACACATTCCCCACCGCCATGCATATCGCCACAGTCATGGCGCTGGATGAGCATCTGCTGCCTTCCGTCACCAGGCTTTGCGAGACCATCGAGCGCAAGGCCAATGGTTGGATGGATGTGGTGAAGATCGGGCGCACCCACCTGGAAGACGCGGTGCCACTGACAGTCGGACAGGAATGGCAGGGATGGGCGGGGCAATTGCGCGCGTGTCTTGCCGACATGGCCCTGTCCCGAGAGGGACTCTACGAACTGGCCGTGGGCGGCACGGCCGTGGGCACAGGCCTCAACGCGCCGCCGCATTTCTCCAGGGACGTTGCCGCGAAAATTGCAGAACTTACGGGCAAGCCCTTTGTTACCGCGCCCAACAAATTCACCGCACAAGGTTCGCTGGATGCCATGGTGCGTGCGGGTGCAAGCCTTCGCGGCCTGGCGGTGGCACTGATGAAGATCGCCAACGACATGCGTTGGCTCGCCTCAGGCCCGAGGTGTGGCCTGGGCGAATTGATACTGCCAGCCAATGAACCGGGCTCGTCGATCATGCCGGGCAAGGTGAACCCCACCCAGTGCGAGGCGATCGTGATGATTGCGATTCAGGTGCTGGGCAACGACACGGCCGTAGCGCTCGCCGGGAGCCAGGGCAACTTCGAATTGAACGCCATGCGGCCGGTGATCATCAACAACCGTGCTCCATTCCATTCGCATCCTCGCCGATGGCGGCGACCGCTTTCGGCAGTTCTCGGTGGAGGGCACCGATCTCAATCGACGGAAAATCCAAGGCTATGTGGATGGCAGCCTGATGCTGGTGACCGCGCTATCCCCGGTCATTGGTTACCAGAACGCAGCTCACATTGCGGAGCGAGCGCTCGCTGAAGACATGACGCTTAAACAGGCGGCCCTGGCCTCGGGCAAGGTCGATGAGGCGCTCTTCGATCAAACCATCAAACCCTTAAACATGGTGGGCCGCGGACTCGCGGGCGCCTGAGGAGACTCCCTCATGATTCGTTGCGTACGCATGTGGACCGGCGCTGATGGGAACTCCTTGTTCGAGGAGGGCCACATTGAACTCACCGGAGGAGAGCGGGGCGACTTCGTGGGTGCTTCTATCGCGGTGCGCGCGCTGTCCTTCAGGGAAACGAACTCGGGCGGCTCTTACGAGTGGCACCAGGACCCGGTGCCCCGCTATGTACTGACGCTGTCGGGAACGTTGGAATTCGAAACAAAATCAGGGGCGACATTCACCATTCGCCCTGGCGATGTCCTGCTCGCACAGGACAATACGGGCAGTGGCCACAAGTGGCGACTCATCGGGGACGAGCCCTGGCGACGCGCGTACGTCGTTTACGACGCCGATGCCGGGCTGCAGTTTGTCCCTCAGCATGCGGAGGGGCAGAAATGAGTGCGCCCGGGACCGACAACTACGACGTCGTGCTGATCGGCGCCGGCATCATGAGCGCCACGCTGGGAACGTTCCTGAAAGAACTGGATCCGTCGCTACGCATCGCCATGATCGAGCGCCTGGAGGATTGTGCCCAGGAGAGCTCGCAGGCATGGAACAACGCGGGCACGGGGCACGCCGCCAATTGCGAGCTCAACTACACGCCACAGCGCGACGATGGAAGCATCGACATTTCTGCGGCACTGAAGGTCAATACCCAATTCGATCTTTCGCGCCAGCTATGGACCTATCTGGTGAGCAAGGGAACGATCAAGGACCCACAAGCGTTCATCCACGCGTGTCCGCACATGAGTTTTGTGTGGGGCGGCAAGAACGTTTCGTTCCTCAAGGCTCGTTTCGACGAAATGCATGTGCATCCTTGCTTCCACGGCATGGAGTACACGGAAGATCAGGCGCAAATTTCCCATTGGGCTCCATTGATCATGGAGGGGCGCGATCCGCATCAGCCGGTGGCGGCCACGCGCATCATCACGGGCACGGATGTCGACTACGGATCATTGACGCATCTGCTTGTTGCACAGCTGAGTACGCAACCTGGATTCGACCTTCGATACAACCGTGAAGTCACCACGCTGGAGCGGGATGGCAACAACGGTTGGCGCGTGGGATTCAAGGACAGCAAGGATCAGGCGACGGGATCGGTCAACGCGAAATTCGTCTTCATCGGAGCGGGCGGCGCAGCCATCGAGCTTCTGGAGAAGTCGGGCATTCCCGAGGGACGGGGCTATGGCGGCTTTCCGGTCAGCGGCATCTGGCTTCGATGCGAGGTTGATGCTGTTGCGCAAAGGCATCACGCCAAGGTGTATGGCAAGGCGGCCGAAGGATCGCCGCCCATGTCGGTTCCACACCTTGATACCCGCATGATCGACGGCAAGCGATCGCTGCTGTTCGGTCCCTACGCCGGATTTTCGACCAAGTTCCTGAAGCATGGATCAGTGACGGACCTGCTTGACTCCATTACCCACGACAACATCGTGCCGTTGCTGGAGGTGGCCAAGGACAACGCGGGGCTGGAGGAGTACCTGATCGGCCAGGTGCTGCAGAGTGGCCATCACCAGTTCAAGGCGTTGCTGGACTTCTTCCCCCATGCCAGGCGGGGTGACTGGATTGAAGCCGTGGCAGGCCAGCGTGTGCAGATCATCAAGCCCGACACCGGCGACATGGGTGGACGGCTGGAAGTTGGCACCGAACTGGTACCCGCCGAAGACAAGTCACTGGTGGCCCTGCTTGGTGCTTCGCCAGGCGCGTCGACAGCAGCTGCGGTCGCTCTTCAAGTACTTCATGCATGCTTTCCCGACAAACTCACCGACGGTGCGTGGCTGCCAAAGCTGAAACAGATCATCCCGACCTATGGAATCGACCTGACGAAGGACGCCGATGCGCTGCGCACATCACGCGCCGTCACGGCAAAGGCATTGAACACTGAAAACGTTTGAGCCCGTCAGGCGCCATGGCGAAACTCCCGTCGTCATTGGCCGGCTACGGGCCATGACCAAGACGTCCGCTGGCTAGGCGCTATGAATGTCAGCGGGTCCGTAGTGCATGGCTCGCCACACCTGATAGCGCTCGTTCGTCTGCGGCTTGATGAAAAGGGTGACGATCTCGGGATGCGCATTCTGGATGCGCTGCTCGATCGACTGAACGCAGGCTTCGATCTGGTCCGCATGCAAATCTTTGACAAACTCGACGCTGAGGCCTGCCAGGATCTGGTCTGGCGCGAGATGCACCGTCAGCGCGCCGTTCGCCTTGCTCACACCGGGCGTGGCTGCCGCCAGCGCAAGGATTCCCGTCACCAGTGTCGGATTCGCTCTCTCGCCGATCAGCAGGCTCTTGCTTTCGCGCGCAAGGATGCCGGCGACGATGGCGAGGATCAACCCGATCAACACCGACGCCACACCGTCGAGCACGGGCAGATCAAGCGCCAGGGATAGATAGATGCCCAGCGCAGCGATCACATTGCCAGCGAGCGCTGCGCTGTCTTCGAACAGCACCATGAAGGAGGGCGGGTCCTTGCTGCGGTGAATCGCCTGCCAGTACGTCAGTTCGCCACGTGTAGCCCGAAGCTTGCGAAAGGCGGCAAGCCAGGAGATGCCTTCGAACACAAAGGCGCAGCCCAGAACTACGTAGTTCACCACGGGGTGCTCGATGGCGGCAGGTTCAAGAATGTGTTGTACGCCGTGGTACAGCGACGCGCCGGCGCCCAGCCCGAACAGCATCAACGCAACGATGAAACTCCAGAAATAGAGCTCTCGCCCGTAGCCAAGGGGATGGATGGCATCGGGGCGACGAAGTGCCATCTTGTAACCGTGCAACAGGAGCCATTCGTTGGTCGAGTCCACCAGCGAGTGAATGGCCTCGCTCAGCATCGCCGCACTTCCGGTAACTACCGCAGCGATCACCTTGGTGCTTGCTACGAGCAGATCACCCAGCAACGCCAGGTAGACGATGTTCTTCGACGTGGAACAGGATCGCGCCATTTCGTCTCCCCGGTGGATGGATCGTGCCGGCCATGGCTATCCCATCACCCCTGCCGTATCGGTTTAGAGAACGTTTTCTCGCAGGGGCTTCACAGGGCAGGGCGCGTTGGTGGCCGCCTGGACGGGAGCTACGACAGCTCTCCAAGGCGAAAAGCCCTCAACGCGCGACACTCAGGGCGCGACGGCCTTGAAGGGTTCGCCGGTTTTCAGCGACAAGGCGGGTAGGCTGGCCGCGGCGCAACTCGCCAGTGGACCATCCGCAAACACCGACGGTCCTGCTGTTTCGGTAAATCGTTTGCCCGCACGCTCCAGATCAGGTCTTGATCTGCATGGCGGCCAGGTGAACCTGCTTGCCGTACATGCCCCAGTTCTCTTCCGGGACTTCAAGAATGCCGACATAGGCCGGTACCTGGCCGCCATCGGTCTTGGAATATTTGCCAAGGATGGCCGTTGCCTCCTCGACCATGCGCGTCTTGGTCTGGGCGTTGAAGCCGCCTTTCAGGGCGTAGACCTTGAGGCTCATGATGGGCTCGGCTGCCTGTTTTCCTGCGCGAAACACGGTGTCAGGGGCGTGCTCTACAAAGTAGACCCAGATACCCGCGCGAATTTGAGGCGTGTCGATAAGGCGTTCGCAGGCCATGCCAAGGTCGGTCAGCTCGGCGGCAACCTTGGCGCGGGCGTCTGCGGTAAAAGCGCCTTCCGGCGCGTGGAGGAACATCTTAGGCATGGCATATCTCCCCGATCTTCGCGATACCTGGAACGATAGTCCGCGACGGCTTTCGCATGCGGTCAATCCAAGTTAAATGGTGCAAAGCGTCGAGGTGCTCCGGGGCGTTGCGGCATCAGAGAGATGGCTCCAAGGACGCTCGATGCCTGATTCATGAGCCACGCGCATAAGCGCTAGCGATTCTCCCTGCCTAATCAGCGGCCTCGTGAGCCAGTACATTTTCGCATCACACGAGACGGCGCATCCCTTGCCACCCCGTCCGCTGGCGCATGCGATTGAACGGGCGACAGGGGTCGTCAGGCCGTTCTTTGAGCCCGCCGATACTGAGGTGCCGTCATTGGCGCAACACCGGGCAGGGCGCACTTCTCAGCCGCGAGGCTTGACCGCGTCTTGGCGCCCACTCGGCAACCATGTCGCGTTCATCTGGTGATCACTCGAATATTGATTCAACCCTTCAGTTGCGGGACACGCAGGAGAAGAACATGGCATTTACACCGGTATGGTTTATCACTGGCTGTTCGACCGGTCTTGGTTACGCATTGGCACAGCGGGCGAAGGAGCGCGGCCTTCGCGTCGTCGCTACCGCACGTGACGTCAGCCAACTGGCAGCCCTGGCCAAAGGTGCTGAAGATCAAGTGTTGACGTTGGCGCTCGACGTGACGAAGTCCGACCAGATTGAAGCTGCTGTTGCAGCAGCCAGGGAGAAATTCGGACGCATTGATGTTTTGGTCAACAACGCCGGGTATGGCTACCAGAGCACGGCCGAGGAGGCCGTTGACTCGGAAGTGCGCGCCCAGTTCGACACCAATGTCTTTGGGCTATTTGAGCTCACCCGCGCCGTACTGCCCACCATGCGCGAACAGCGCAGCGGCAACATCCTGAATGTCACGTCGGTTGCCGGCATGATTGGCTTCCCCGGTTCCGGGTTCTATGCGGCCTCCAAGCACGCCGTCGAGGGCTTTACCGACTCGCTGCGTGCCGAGGTTGCTCCGCTCGGCATTGGCGTGACCGGTGTCGAGCCCGGTCCGTTCCGCACCGATTGGGCGGGCCGATCCTTGCGCCAGACACCAACCAGAATCGCAGACTACGCCGACACGGTCGGAAAGCGTTTCGTGGCCACTCGCGACATGAGCGGGAAACAGGTTGGCGACCCGGTGCGTGCGGCAGACATCATGATCGATATCGCCAACGGCACCTCGGCGCCACGCCATCTTCCGCTTGGTGCGTGGGCTGTCCAGGCGCTGGTCGAGAAACTGGCGCAGCGAACGGCAGAAATCGAGTCCCTGCGTGATCTAAGCGCATCAGCGGATTTTCCGGCCGAATGATTCGCCGGCTGCCCGACATCAATCTGCCCGTTACGTAGACAGCGGAGTGTGCGAAAGCGCGTGACGGGGCTACGTGCGACCGCGATATCGAAGGGCATCGATTAGGAGTGAAAATGCCGCCGATGGCTGGCGCCTGCTGGCGTAGTAAAGATGATATCCGGGAAACAACGGGCACCAGTCGTCCAGCACCTGCCTAAGTGCACCTGCGCGAATGTGCGGAAGAACCATGGCCTCGGGCAGATATGCCAGTCCGAAATGAGCGAGCGCAGCGAGGAGAATCCGGTTGACGTTATTGAATGTGATGCGGCCTTCGACTCGCACATTGAGTGGAATGCCGTTCTTCTCGAATTCCCAGATGTACAGTCCACCATGGGTCAGGAAACGCATGTTGATGCAATCGTGCTTTGCCAGGTCATGCGGCGTATCAATCGTTGGCCGTCCATCCAGGTAGGCAGGACTGCCCACCACCACCAATCGCGTTGGCGGACCGATGGGCACGGCAATCATGTCCTTGGCGACTTGCTCTCCAAGGCTGATGCCGGCATCAAAGCGTTCGGCCACGATATCCGTCAACGTAGGATCACAAATGACCTCGACATTGACGTCCGGATACTGCGGCAACAACCGTTCGAGCGCTGGCCAGAGAATGGAGTCGGCGGCGTAATCGCTTGTGGTGCTGATTCGGATCGTACCGCTGGGTTTGTCGCGCAACTCACTGAGGCTGCCGATGGCCTCGTCGATGTTGTCGAAATTCGGAACCAGCACCCGAAGCAGGCGCTCACCAGCCTCCGTGGGAGACACGCTGCGAGTGGTACGCGTGAGAAGGCGCAGGCCGAGCCGCTCCTCCATCTCGCGAATCTTGTGACTAAGCGCGGATTGCGACAGCCCAAGCTTCGCGGCGGCGCGCGTGAAGTTCCCCTCGCGCGCCACGGCGATGAACGCCTGAAGATCATTGTAGTTCTCGGCCACCGCAATTTTCCCGGCTATGTACGTGGGAACCATGGATGCGGGCGATTTTAATCGACGCCGGGCTAGCGGTCGCGAGCCCCTGCAGGAAAAGCGAGCTTTTTGTGCAATTCAGCGTCGTATCGATTCAGTGACACTCGACCCGCAACCGGGTCGGGACCAGGCCCCGCGCTGTCCGGTCGGTTGGCACATGCCGGCCCCGGCACGCGGCGCCCTTCAAATACATGAAGGAGAGTAGAAAATGAAAGCCGCGCGTCTGCACGAATATGGCAAGCCCCTTGTCATCGAAGACATACCGATCCCTGAAATTCAGGCGGATGAAATCCTGGTCAAGGTGACGGCATGCGGCGTTTGCCGGACAGATGCCGAACTCATTGACGGCTATTTCAATCGCTACTTCGAGATTCCGACACCCATCACGCTGGGCCATGAAATCGCCGGCGAGGTTGCGGAGATGGGAAGGGATGTGCCGAGCTCGGCCTTCCAGAAAGGGGATCATGTCGTTGTAGTTCCCGGCTGGGGCGACGGAACATGCAGGCATTGCCAGGTGGGCAACACGCAGCTGTGCCCCAATGTGCGTTACCCGGGCTTCGGTCCTTATGGCGGCTTCGCCGAGTACCTGCCTGTCCCGGCGCGCTACCTGATCAAGGTGGGCAAGAGCCTGAAGTCAGAAGAACTGGCGCCGCTCACCGATGCCGGCTTGACGCCTTTTCGCGCCATCAAAAAACTTCGCAGGGCCGATGCCCTTGGCCCTGACAGGGTGCTTGGCGTCTTTGGATTGGGCGGATTGGGCGGCTATGCGGTGCAGTATGCGAAGCTGCAAGGCGGCGGTGCCACGATTGTCGTCTTCGAGCGGGACGCCCGCAAACTCGAGATGGCAAAAACGTATGGCGCAGACGTTGCCGTCAACATCACCGATCGATCTGCCACTGACGTAGCCAACGAGCTGGAAGCCGCGACAGGCCAGCGAGACCTTGATGCGATCATCGATTGCGTCGGTACGCCGGAGATGATGCAGTTTGGATTCAGCCTTCTGGGTATCAGCGGCCACTACGTTGACGTTGGGCTGCTTGGGGATCGTATCGATATCCCGCTGTTTCCTCGCATCAATCGGGAACAGTCCTTCTACGGTTCCAACTGGGGAAATTTCACGGACCTGAGCGAAGTCATGTCGCTGGCCGCAAAAGGAAAGATTCAACACAACATCAAGACCATCGGCTTTGATCAACTCAACGAAACGATCGATGCGCTCAGGCATGGAAAGATTTCAGGAAGAGCGGTCTTGAAGATCGACGGCAAGTAGCACGTCATGCCGGGTGGCCCGCCAACGCAGGCCACCCGGCGCTCGTATTCACGGAGGATCGACCCGGGATCATGTGATCGTGAACATGTGAACCACAAAGCCAGGCCATGCTTGGCCCAATGGCATCACGGGCAATCATGGCGACGGGATTTGAGCAAATATTGATCGGATCTGGAGCCGTGAGCTCCTTGCGAACCTCTAAAATGCAGTTCTCTGGCAAGCGCTGTTTTAGGGACAAAGGAGCGGATCAGCTCTTCCGTCCCACAAAATAACCGATGCCAGGCGTGGCTCAGGACGGCGAGGCGCTCGCCTCCGCACCATGAGCCGCACCCATTGCCTACTCGGTATGACTGAATTGTCATCCATGACTGAAACCGGATGGACGCCCCTCGCCACCGGGGCTGCGCAAGCACTCTCGCGCCAACCTTTGCCGCTGGAGGCGCCCATCGTGCGAAAGGGGTTGTGCAGCCTGGCGCAACCTTGCCTGAGGCATCCGCAGCACGCACCGCAGTTCCTGTTCCAGGATGCAACGCTACTGCTCGTCGCGTCTGGACGGCTGGAGATCATCGATGGTGCCAATAAGATCAGCATCGATTCACCGCTGAACTTGCTATTGGTGGAAGCCAATACGCGCAGCGACCTGCAAAAGTCACCTGGTGACGCGGAGTCGCGCTTCCGATCCATCTTTCTGAGTTTTTTGCCCGATCTACTCAGCACGTTCCAGTCGGGCCGTGATCCGGTTGATCGCACCTCAGCGGTCCATCAAGTTGCGCTGGATGACGAACTGGCCGAGACGCTGCATTACGTCCTGGAAAGCATCTATGGATCGGCCGTCAGTGATGAGCGGCTTCGTTATCGATTGCTGGATCTTCTTGCCGCGATCTCGGAGCGAGGCCATCGATTTGCCAGGGTGCCGCAGTCGGGCGTGGTTGCACGCTTGCGCACCATGGTGGGTGAAGCACCAGAGCGGCGATGGACGGCGAAAGATGCCGCGCATGCACTTGCCACCAGCGAAGCGACCTTGCGCCGACGTTTGGCGGACGAAGGAGCGCATTTCGAGGACATGCTGATGGACGTCCGCATGCATCACGCATTGATGCTTATGCAAACGACGTCATGGAGCATCCCGCGCATTGCCGAAGCCAGCGGCTACAAGTCGCGAACGCGCTTCGCGGAGCGTTTTCGCGAGCGATTCGGTTACGCCCCGTCCAGCGTCCGTTAGACGCGAATGAAACGAACTGCCTTCCATAACCCCATGTCGATTCACAGATTTCCATTCACCATGATCCGTCGCCTGATTCATATTGAGATGCTTTTTCGCGGCGCGTTGATGCTCGCCCCCTTTCTTGTCGCCGGATTGGCCACAGGAAATCCGTTGTGGACGCATGTGGAGATCGTGACCATTTCGACGTTCATTGCCGCAGAGCGATCGCAGCTGACGCCATTGGGCGTACTACTTCATGCCATGGCCATTGCTGCTGCTTTTATCGCGCTGTCACTTTCGATGGCGTCGCCGGTCTTGTTCGTTCTGGCAACCGCACTGCTCGCCGCTGCGTGCGCACTGGTCATGACGGCGGGGCAGGGTATGCGATGGACGGGAATCTTCACCTTTCTGCCTTCGGTGTACTTGGCGTGCGGCCTGGCAGGAAGTGCAAGAGGGTCCTTTTCAGGCGTCGACTGGGCAGCGCTCCCTTACGTGATCATCGCCGGGCTGCCCGCGATACTTGGCGCCATCGCACCGTGCCTGGCCAAGACGGAACGTGCCAGCGTCAGCAGCTGGCGGGCGTGGCGTCGCACCAGCGAGCCGTCAGCAAAAAACGTCTTCACCACGGCGTTGACTGCGGCACTGGCAGTGGGCGCCGCAGCGACACTGGTCAGCCTGCAGCATGTACAGCATGAGCAATGGATGGTCTGGTCGGCGGCATGCGTGGTCACCGGCGATCTGCCTACGGCCTTGGCGAAGTGGAAGGACAGGGCGCTTGGCGCAGTCACGGGCGTTCCGCTGGGCATGCTGGCAGCGATGCTCATGCCGCACTCCGCACTGTTGGCTCCCATGCTGACGATAGCCATCGCCTTGACGCTCGTGAGCTTTCATCACTATGCCGTTGGATTTGGTGTTCGTTGCGCGTTGCAAGCCATCGCCATCATTGTGGCCGGGCACGTCACACTTGCGGCAGATGTTCGGACCATCAACGTCATTGTCGGCGGAAGCATTGGCTTGCTTTCAACCGTTGGCATGCACTATTTCAGTGTCTGGCTGAAGGGAAGGGGTCCCGTGGCCATCGACCCGCAGTGCAACGCGTCCTGAGCACACCCACTCTCGGAACATCAACATCATGGTCACTTCTGCGCTTGCAAACATCGCCATACTGGACGACTACCAGGGCGTCGCTCTCGACATGGCTGATTGGTCGCCTCTGGACGGGCGCGCCAAGATCACGGTTTTCCGGGATCACCTGATGGATGCCGATCGTATTGTCGAACGCCTGACTCCATTCGATGTGGTGTGTGTCATGCGCGAACGCACGCCACTAAGCCGCGCGATCATCGAACGCCTGCCTCGCCTGAAGCTGATCGCATCGACGGGCGCAGGCAATGCATCGATCGATCTTGACGCCGCAACCGAGCGTGGGATCAAAGTAGCAAACACCGGATACTCGTCCACGCCGACCATTGAGATGACCTGGGCCCTGATTCTGGCAATGACCAGGAATATCCCGCTGGAGAATCAATCGCTGCGCGAAGGCGGATGGCAGACGGCACTGGGTTCGCAACTGTCAGGCAAGACCCTCGGGCTCCTTGGCCTTGGCCACATCGGCTCGGCCGTGGGCGTGATCGGGCGTGCATTCCGGATGAATGTGATCGCCTGGAGCGAGAACTTGACCATCGAACGCGCCGAATCAAAGGGCGTGCAACGCGTGGAAAAGAACGAGCTGTTCAAGAGCTCCGACTTCCTGTCCATCCATTTGCGGTTGAGCGACCGAACACGGAGCATGGTCGGCGCGCCTGAGCTGGCTCAAATGAAACCGACAAGCCGCCTTATCAACACGTCACGCGGCCCGATCGTCGACACAGCGGCACTGATTCATGCCATCCAGAGTGGCCAGATAGCCGGCGCAGCCATGGATGTCTACGACGCCGAACCCCTGGCGCCAAACGACCAACTGCGCACGCTGAAGAACGTATTGGCCACACCTCATATTGGCTACGTGACCCGCGAGATGTACCAGACGTTCTACGGCGACACGGTCCGCAACATTGTTGATTGGCTGGATGGGCGGTGAGGTCGACGTTTTCAGCGTGACTCCGGCCTTGGCTGCCTCGTCCAATCCACCCGCAATTTCCCATTCTTGGTAATTGTGGGATCTGTTGCGCAGGCGAAAACCCAGAAAATCCACCTCATTTTCGAAAAGTGGCGACAATTGCCATTGCGAGGCTTTGAATGGTTAGGCGTTGCGCGCCAGCCGCGCGCAAGCGCGACGCCCCGGTCGGCTGTTGCGCGTGATTCTGGAGTGCTGTGTTGCGCTTTGCGATGCGACTTGTAACCCTCCGGCGGCTCGCGGGATTCAGATAGAAATTCAGGCTTGCTTGGAAACTCGGCCCGCGCCGGAGTGATTAGGGCAAGTTATCGTGGCTAGCATCATCAGCGCAGATGTCACCTGAAGTGCGGATCAATGCAAGCACGTCGTTCGTATCACTTTCTGAGACTCTACGGCGCTAGGCTCGTCGCCATGGACGATGTCCGCCCAATCCTTCTTGCCGTAGCCTCCAGCCTTGGCCGTCTACAGGTAAGAATGCTGCGCTTATCTAGCCAACAACTTGTGGCTTCGCAGGGTCGCCTGACGCGCGTGACGAAAAGTCATTGGACGGTCGGTGACCTGACTCCTCCCTCCGAATGGTTGGAGGCGACCCCACCAAGAACGTCCTTGAGCGGGGCCATTGCGGCAGTTGCATTGGCGCAGGTTCATTTGCTGTCGATGATCGAAGCGGAAGGCTCGATCGATCGAAGGCAAGCATGCCGAGTGGTGTGGCATGTTAGCTGCGGAGGAGGGTGGAGTCCCATCCTGCTGCGCTTGGCAGCCCATCTTGGTGTTTCCCTGGCAGCGTCGCCCATGGAGGAAACTCACGGGGCAAGCCTGCACCAGGTGACGGCCCCTCGGCGGCCGAAACGGCCGATGTTGTAAGGCGTCTTAAATCAATGCGCCCGAGCGTATTGGGTGACTCCTGTTTCCCGCCAGCGACAACTGCACTCGCGCACATGGAAGCCAATAGGCCAACCCAGGGCGTTGAAGGTCACCTACACGTTCTAAGTTCTCCAGGGAGCTGCTGGCGACCATGGATACATCGTGATCGCCGGCAGCTGAAGCAGATACTTACGTCCTGACGAACTTGACCATGCTGGCTCGCGTGCAACCGTTACCGGAATTGGTGTTGGTCAAGAATCCCTGCGAACCAGTGGCAAACGAATAGGTCCCAAGATCCACCCAACCTGAGCTTCCGCTTGTGAAGTTAATGGTCTTATTTGCCGTTCCGCCGCTATAAGTCACGGCAAGTTGGGCCGCGTGGTCTGATCCGGAATCCGTGATCTGATAGACCTGCACATCGTAGTTTCCGGCGGCCAGGATGGTGGGTGTCCACATGGCGGTGGCGCCAGCCGAGCAAGAGTAGCGACTCGGTAGTCCGGAGTATCCCGGCAGCGCGCTGTTGCCCCATCCGCTGCCATATTCGGAATATCCGGGTTCGTTGTCGCCGATGTAGTAATCACGCACGTAATAGGCGACGCCAGAAAAGCTCGTGGGTGACGGATTATTGGCAACAGACACGCCGCTCAGGTAGGGGATTGCCGTGAGCCAGATGTTCACCAAGTCGTGGGTGTGCTGAGTGGGAGGATAGGATTGCGAGCAGATGCTTTGGCCATCCAAGTAGTAGGTCACCGTCTGTTCGGTCCACTCCACGCCGTAGGTGTGGTAGCCACTATCTGTATTGAACGTCGGTTGTTTCGTGCTGCTGCAACGGCTGCCACCGGACACGGTACTGCCATTAGCCCACTCGATAACACCCATGGAAATATTCGTTGATGTCGCACTGGGATCAGAATTGATTTCAAAATCGTCGATCTCGGTGCTGGACGTGGTGACGTACGTCGTGTTGCCGTTGCCAGCAAACAGCCAGAAGGCGCTATGCCATCCGTAATTCGCTGTGGTTTTGGCCGCCACTTCGTAATAGCCGTACCGGAACGACGCCTTGCTGACGATGCCGCCACCAGTGAACGTTGCCGCTCCGAGATTTTGTTGTTGCAGCGCGATGTTCATATGGTTGCTTCCATCCACGCTGATGTTGGATGGCAGCTGCGCGCCCGTGATGCCGTTGTCGACTTTCGTGTCGACGCGATAATTCCATTTGCTCGCGTCGAGGACAGTGCCGTCGAATGTATCGCTCCACTGCAGTTCGTAGTTGGCCGGCACCGCTTGAGCGTGTATGCCGAAACTTGCAGTAAGCATGGTGACAACAAGGGCCCAGCGGGAAATACGAAACGATGAACGCATGACGAGACTCCCTTGGTTAACGGGTGGACTTGCCTGGTACGTCGCATTCCATGCCGTGTCGCAAGGGTGGGGGGCCCGTTCAACGCATCGCTGGCCCGATGGCCGTGCTGACCCCGCACCCCGTTTCCGTGACGAGATGCCTTAATGACTTGGCGATCGTTGGGCTATGCCGGCGCGGTGATGCGGAAAAGTCCACCGGAACCCGGCCACTTCGCCAGCGCCTCGGCAGACAGTCTTGCCTGGGATGTGGATACGAAAACATGGCCGTCAGCGTCGAAACAGACGCTCCCGACATGTGGTGCCGGGACCGCGATGGCGCGCAAGAAGGCGCCATCGGAGCCAAGCTGCACGACGCAACCGCCACCCCACATTGCCACCCATAGCGTCCCGTCGGCAGCCAGAGCAAGGCCGTCGGGCTTGCCGGGAATAGCCATGAAGTCGCTCACCACGACAGGTTCGCCAAGGCGCGGGCCGCGACGATCACGCGGGTAGGCCAGCAAAACCCGTGCAAGTGTGTCGACGACGTAAAGCGTATTGCCATCAGCGCTGAAAGCCATGCCGTTGGCGACACCCAGGCCTTCAGCCATCTGCTGCACGGGCATGTCCACACCTGAGCTATGGAAGATGCCGCCCTTGCTGGAAAGCAGGCCTCGATGCATCGAGCCAACCCAGAGCCCGCCATCATCATCGACCGTCATGTCGTTGAAGCGGCAACCCGGTGCAAGCGGAGCCATTGGCCCGCACGATAGATCCCCCGACGTGACATCGATACGGCACAGTGCGTTCTCGGTGGCGCCCACCCAGCCGCTGTCAGTCGTGTGGCCCAACGACCAGACGGGCTGCGAGAGATGTTGTTCGTGCAGCACTTCGTTGTGGGTTTGCCAACGCAGCAGGCGCGAATGGGGTGGGTCGAGCCAGATCACATCATGACCATCCATGCGCACTGATTCGCCGACCCGTGCATTGGCTTGCGTGAGCAATTGGGCGCGATCTTGAGCAGCGCACCGGATGACAGCCACCCAAGCGCGTGCGCGCTCACGCACCTGTTCGGGCGAATACCCTGGTCGATAGATATCCGAACCCAGACCGAATCCGTCCGCACCGGCCGCTCGCAGCGCCTCGGCGGCCTCGGGTTGAACGCCGCCTACTGCGAGTAGTTTGACGTTGCGGGGAAGTACCGTTCGCCACGCCGAGAGCTTGGGCGCACTATCTGCGGCGGGAAATACCTTGAGCACCGACGCGCCCGCCGCAACCGCTGCAAAGGCTTCCGTGGCGGTGGCGACACCGGGCATGGGTACCATGCCATGGGCAATGGTTGTTTCGATCACGCGTTGGTCGGCGTTAGGCGCCACACACACCTCGCATCCGATGAAGGCAAGCGGCGGCACATCAGCAGGGTCGACGACCGTGCCTGCGCCAATCACCATGCGCGAGCCGAAGTGCTTTACGAGACGATCAATGGTGTCGAACGGGTCCGGTGAATTGAGTGGCACTTCGGCAATGCGAATGCCGGCTTCGTAAAGTGCCTCAACAACCGGGATGGCCTCATCGCTACGAATGCCCCGGAGAATAGCCACGATGGGCATGGACTCAAGCGCATTTTTGACGCGATTCATGGCCAGTGCGTTCATGCCTTGGCACCGATCGAAGCGTGCAGGGCAGCGAAGCCCAGGACGGTTGCGTCCGCGGCATCGATGGTGCGGGCGTTCGTGCCAAGCAGGGAAAGCGCCTCGGCATACATCGCGCACACCGGCGTGCTACCCACCAATGTGACGGGATCACCAAACGAGGCCGAGTAAGCCGAGCGTGCATCGGCAATTTCAGCGCCGATCAACAAGCCGCGCAGATACGAAGCCGCATCATCACGCGCCAGTTCGTCGCGTATCACGCGAGCGCGAGCTCCGAATAGTTGCGTGCCCAGCCCAAGCCTTTTTGATGCACCACTCCGGACGCCGTCGGCAAATGCACTGCCGATCGAGGCGGGTGCGCTGACGATCGACGCAAGCAAGCCTTGCGCGGTGAGGCGATCGAAGATTTCGCCGGACATCGCCGTCATGAACTCCTGCACGGATCCATCGACGACGCGCACCCATTTGCCGTGCGTGCCCGGCAATGCGACAAGCCCGTTATTCGGAAGTCTCCCAGAACCCAGCAAACCGAAGAGCTCCGTCTCTTCGCCGCGCATGATGTCGGGTGCGCCATCCGATGCACGGTGGCAAGCCAATCCGGGCACGATATGCATCGTCCGATCGGCAATGGTGGTGACACGCATGCGCGAAGACAGCCCGTCCAGACCAATCGGACATTCCGCGTAACCCGCGTCAGCCCAGCCGATGTTCGAGCCGATCATGCCGCAGGCGTAGAGAATTTTTGCGCCGGGCCAACGTTCCGTGACCCGCTCGATCTGCGTTGTCATGCCGGCACGGTCGAGAGAGGCAATGCCCGCAGCCTCGGACCAGGCGTCGATCACGTTGCTGTTGTCATCCATCAAGTACGCGCGAAAGTTGGAGCTGCCCCAGTTGATCGCGATGAAATCCTTGCTCATGCCTTTCCTCAGCGTCTTGTCACGGCAGCACCGCCGTCGACGGGTATGACCGTGCCGGTAATCCAGCGGCTTTCATCGCCCGCGAGAAAGGTCGCCATCGCGGCGACATCGTCGGCGGTGCCCAGTCGGCCTAGCGGATGTCGTCCGATATTGCGCTCGCGTGCTTGTGCCGGATCACTTTCGCGTTCGAACGATGAGCGCAGCATCGGCGTATCGATCGATGCCGGCGCGATCGCGTTGATGCGTATCTGCAAAGGCGCCAGTTCCAATGCCGCGGAACGCACGAGTGATTCCACCGCTGCCTTGCTGGCGGCATATGCAGCCAGCGTGGGAGTGGCGAAGCGCGCATTGATCGACGAGGTGAGGACCACGGAGCCGCCACCCTGTCGCTGCATACCGGGCACGCATAAGCGCAGCAGACGTGGAATGGAGACTACGTTGACGTCGAACGTGTCCAGATAGGTTGCGTCATCCGTCTCCAGCAACGAACCGGGCGGGCAGATGCCCGCGCAGTGCACCAGGATGGTGGCGTCGCCGTGCGCGTGCTCTGCCTCTTGCATCGCCGCGGCAAGTGCCGCGGCGTCGCGAAGATCCGCGAGGCAGGACATCGACGCGCTCGGGGATGGCGCCCGGTCGATGCCTGCCACGCGAACACCCAGCGCCACCAGTCGCCGCGCCACCGCTTCGCCGATGCCGCTCGCTGCGCCAGTGACAATGGCGGCGCGTCCGTTCAACGACATGGTATCCATGTGCCCATTCCCCCTTTGCGCTGGTCGATCATCAGAAACGCCAGGTCGCCGTGGCCATGTAGTTGCGGCCATAGACCACATTGGTGCGCAGGCCTTCGGGGCTGCCGTCATAGGTGCGCTGCTGGCTGTTGAGCAGGTTACTCGCTTCCAGTTGCAGCGACAGGCGGTCGGTGAAGTTGTAGTTGATGGAGGCGGCCAGATCCGAGTACGTGTCGTTGTACACGCCGGTGTTGGCGGCGGAGAGGCTGACGAAGTACTTGTCGCGCCAGTTGTACGCCACACGCGCACTGAACGGCCCGGTCTCGTAGTAGAAGATCAGGTTGGCGTTGTTCTTGGACAGACCGGGGAAGGTTAGCGAGCGACCGGTGACGTCTTTGATCGGGGTCTGAGAATCGACATAGGTGTATGGCGCCACCATGCCGAAACCGCTGAACGGATCAGGCAGGAAGGTAAACGGCACCTGCGCAAGAATCTCCGCGCCTTGCACCTTGGCGTGATCGCCATTGACCTCGCGGTTGATCAGGTAGTCGGTACCCGCATAGGTTTCGGCGCTCTGCTTCTGGATGATGAAGGTGGAGATGTCCTTGTAGAACAGGCCCGCGGAGAGCATGCCCTGTTCGCTGTAGTAGTACTCCAGCGACAGGTCGTACTGCGTTGCCTTGAACGGATCGAGATTCGGTGCGCCGCCCGTGCCCGTGCCTGGGGAAATCTGCACACCATTCTGGAACACGGCGTTGTTGTTGAGCGAGACGCCGTTGTTGAGGTCAGCCGTATTGGGATAGGCCACCACGCGCGCCACACCGCCGCGCAGCAGCCACTGGTCGCTGATGTCCAGTCGGGCGATGGCCGAAGGCAGCCAGTTGCGGTCGGTGCGACGGAAATCGGTGGGAATCGGCGCGCCGCTGCCCGATAGCAGGTTGCCGCGCGAATCCAGTTCGCGCTGCACATAACGCACGCCCACGTTGCCGCTCAACGGCATGTCGCCGACATTGGTGCCCCAGTCGAGCTTGGTATAGCCCTCGTAGAAGTCCTCGTCGATGTTGAAGGTGCCGGCGTAGGCGAGCGAGTTGTCCGCACCGTTCAAGCACTGCGGGTTCTGGCTGATCACCGGGAAGGCAGTGAAGGCCGAGCAACCGGTGAAGGCCGAGCGATAGCTGGCCAGGTAGTCGCGCGGCAGGCCGGCGAACTGGCCGTTCATGAAGTTGTTATTGCTGTAGACCTGCAGGAAGTCCATCAGCTCCGTGGCGGGAATGCCCCCGGTGGGACGAATATCCGCGCGCAACGGATCCTGGGCACTGCTGATCTGTGTGTAGCGCACACCGAAATCCAGCGTCTTCCAGGTATCGGAGTCGAAGCTCCAGTTCCAGTCGGAACGCACTTCGGGTGCATCGGTGCGCGCGCGATAGTCGTTGTCGAACAGGATGGTCATGTTCAACTGGGACGGGTCGGTCATGTTGACGCCGCTGATGTTGAAGCTGCCGAAATCGCCGTTGCGAAGATCGAAGTTCACCACCGAATTCACGCCAGTCTTGGGTTGCAGGCGCATGTAGAACTGCTGGTATTCGGCGGTGGATTTGTCAAAGGAGACTTGGGCTGAGCCATCGAGGTGATCGGAGACGTGGAAGGTGCCTTTCAACGCGGTGGACCAGACGTCGGAATCGATATTGGCCACTTCGGTATTGGAGAGCACCGGCGTCTTCGAGGTGCCTGCCACCAGGATGTTGTTGTTGGAGTACACCGCATTGCTCAAGCCCGAGGTCGGGTTGAACGACAGCCAGTCGCGGTCGCGCTCGGCCTGCTGATGCGAATAGAAGGTGTCGGCGGTGATTTCCACGCCGTTGACCGGACGCCATTGCAGGATGGCGCTGATGCCGGTCTTGTCGCGGTCGTCGTTGATGTTCTGCGCGCGCATATCGCTGTCGCCATAGCGCACGGTGGTGGGGCTGGCACTGGTGGGATCCTTGAACGCGGTATAGCCGGAGAAGGTATCCAGGCCTTGCTGCACCACATCGGTATGGCTGTAGCTGGCAGCGATCATCGCGCCCCAGCGATTGTCCGCACTGTGCGCGGAAAGCAGCGCCAGGCCCGAGCCACCGGCACGATGCGAGAGGCCGCCGTACGTGCCCGACACTGCGACGACGTTCTGATCGCCGTCGGCATTGAGTGGCATGCGCGTATTGATGTCGATGATGCCGCCAAGCGCGCCGTCGATCTGGTCGGCGCTGGCCAGCTTGGTCACCTGCAACTGCGAGATGAATTGCGAGGGCACCAGGGTCAGCAGGCCATAGGTGGAGGTTCCTAGCTGATCCAGGCCGACGCCACCGCGGCCGGTAGAGTCGTAGATCTCGCGGCCGTTATAGAGGAAGACGTTCTGGTGCAGGCCACGCACGAGAATATCGCTGCCTTCGCCCATGCCGCGCACCAGCTGTACGCCTGCGACGCGGCCCAATGACTCGGCCACGTTGGTGTCGGGCAACTTGCCGATGTCGTCTGCCACCACGGCGTCAACGATCTGTGTGGAGTCTTTCTTGACGTCGCGAGCCGCCTCCAGGCTCCCGCGAATACCCGAGACCGTCACGCCTTCAAGTGTCTTCGGCTGGTCCTGCGATGCCTGCCCAGAGGCGGCTGGCGTGGCAGGAGGTGGTGTGGACGGTTTTGGCGTGGCGTCGGTCGGGCTGGTCTGTGCCACGGCCGGCAACGAGGCCACGAGCGCCTGCGTCAGAAGGGTCCACAGGATCGTACGACGGATGTTGCGCATTACGGATTTCCTCCCCCGAGGGTCACGAACCTGAGAGGCGGCGAACGTCACATGGACAGGTCGGCCGTATTCCCCTTCCCAAGCTCACTCAACGTCAATGGCTGGTCGGACTGCTGACTGCCAGGCAAGTAATGCTTGGCATGGGCGTTACTGATATAGCAATATATTTCCCGATGCAAGGTCACCCGCACAAAGTTTTTCGCCAGAAGGGCGGAACAGTCGATGGACCTTGGGGGCAGTTCGATTTCTTATTGAGCAACATCAAAGGACACACGCATGACGAGCTTGGCTGGCGTATTTCCCATTGTCCCGACGATCTTCACGCCCACGGGCGCGCTGGATCTGAGGGGTACACGACGGGTCGTGGAGTACATCCTCGCGGCCGGCGCTGCTGGCGTAGTGTTTCCCGGGCTCGCCAGCGAGTACGACCAGTTATCGGTGGACGAACGCCTTGAAACCACGGCGGCACTGGGCCAATGGATAGCAGGGCGTGTACCACTGATCGTGGGCGCCAGCCATCCCGATGCAGCAGTAGCCGCACGCTTGGCGTCGGCAGGCGCGGCTGCCGGTGCGGTGGCTGCGATGGTGCTGACACCGCATGCGCATGCTGGCGATGCAGCGGCGATGGCACGGTACTTTGCCGATGTCCACGAAGCCGGAGGTATCGCGATCATGCTGCAGAATGCGCCTGCGCCGATGGGCGTGGGGCTGAACGTGGATCAGGTGGTGGCGCTGGCGCGTGCCGTGGACGGCATCCGTTACGTCAAGGAGGAAACACAGCCGTCAGGCCATCGCATCACGGCGCTGGGCGTCCAGGCGGGAGCTGCGGTGGACGCGGTATTCGGTGGCGCTGGTGCGCGTTACGTCATTGATGAGTTGCAGCGCGGCACCATAGGCACCATGCCTGCCTGCGAGATCACCGAGGTGCATGTGGAAATGTTGGCCCGCTTCCATCAAGGCGATGTTGATGGCGCGCGTACGCTGTTCGAACGCACGCTGCCGTTGCTCAGCATGCAGGCGGTCTTCCGCTGGCGACTGACCAAGGCGGTACTGCTGCGTCGCGGGCTGATCGACAGCGATTACGTGCGTGCTCCAGGCCCTGCGCTCGACGCTTACGATCAGCGGGAATTAGACGCACTGCTCGCCCGCATCAGTGACCTGTTGCCACTGGACCGTGTGCCCGGTGCGCAGGAGACAATTCGCTCATGAGTCGCACCGTCAGCAAGGTCGAAACATTTATTGTCACCGTGCCTCGTGACACGCCGTACCTTGGCCCCCTGGGCTCGGGCGAGCGTATCAACGAGCGAGGATACGTGGTGCGCAAAGGTAACGGCACCATCTACCCGACTGTCGATCGCTCCATCGCCGTACGCATGACGTGCACCGATGGCAGCGAAGGCTGGGGTGAGACCTACGGCATCTGCGCGCCGCGCGCGACCTGCGAAATCATCAACGACCTGCTCGTGCCTGAGGTGCTGGGGCGCAATCCCGAAGATGTCGAGCAGATCTGGGACGAGCTCTACGGTTTGATGCGCGTGCGCGGCTGCACGTCAGGTTTTCATGTCGACGCGATCACCGCGCTCGACATCGCGCTATGGGACTTGCGCGCCCGCGGCCACGGCGTGCCGTTGTGGCAGATGCTCGGCGAACGAAGGCGGGAGCACGTGCCCGGGTATCTTTCTGGCCTACCTGCGGCCACGCTGGAAGGTCGCGTCGAGATGGCTCGACAATTTCAGGATGAAGGCCATGACGCTTTCAAGATTCACGCGGTGGTAAGTAGCGAAGGTATCGTGGAAGAAGTCGCTGCCCTGCGTCGTGCGCTGGGTGATGACGCGTTGCTGATGGTGGATCTGCACTGGAAGTTCTCGCGGCATGACGCCTTGGCTATGGCCGAACGTCTTGCGCCTTACGATCCGTACTTCATCGAAGCACCGGTGAAGCCCGAAGACATCACCGGACTGGCGTGGCTCGCCGCACGCTCACCGGTGCCAGTGGCGGCGGGTGAGGAGTGGTACACGGCGTACGAGGCGAAGCTTCGACTGGAACCACCTTCCGTGCGCTATATCCAGCCGGAAATGGGGCATACGGGCATCACGCAGTTCCGGCGCATCAATGCCCTGGCGGAAGCGGCCGGCGTACAGATGGCGCCACACGCCACCATCGGTGCGGGCCTGTTCCTCGCAGCCAGCCTGCATGCTTCGGTGACGGTGCCGTCGCTATGGCGACATGAGTGGCAGCACTCGGTGTTTTCCCGATCGCTCGCGTTGCTGGACACCGATATGGCGTACGCCGATCGCAGCTATCAATTGCCGACTGGCCCGGGACTTGGTGCGCAGCCGGGCGCGCGATTCTGGGAGTACGCCGAGCAGGTGGATTGAGTATCAGGCTTGCGCCGCACTGGCGATGAGTCGCGAGCGCGGCGCCACACGCAGCGCCATCCATGCCAGCAGCCATGCGACCGGATGCAACGTGGCCATCAGCACGAAGCTGCGATCGAAATGCCCGCTGGTCACGAGGTCGCCAATGATCTGCGCGGACAACATGCCGCCCAGCCCGCTGCCGGCGCCGATGAGGCCAAACACGGTGGCGATGGTGCGCGTGGGATAGATGTCCGTTACCAGCGTGCTGATGTTAATCAGGAACACCATGTGCGCGAATGCCACCGCCGACGCCACGGCAAACAGTGCGGGCAGGGCAGGATGCGATGCCGCGAGAATACCGACTGGCGCCACTACCGCAGCGCCCGCCATGGCTACCAAACGACTGCGCGCGGGGTTCATGCCGCGACGAACCAATCCGCTGGAAATCGCGCCGCCGCCGATGCTTCCCAGGTCCGCGGCCAAATAGACGACCCACGCCATCGACGCCACCGCGGCAAGCGACATGCCGCGCACGTCATTGAGGTATTTGGGGAACCAGAACAGGTAGAAGTACCAGACTGGATCAGCCACGGCGCGCGACAGCACCAGCAGCCACAGCGAGCGGTCGCGCAACAAATCCCACCACAGCCCAGCCTCGCCATCGGGGCCGGCAACGGACGCTGGTCGCTCTTCCCGTGGATGCAGCAGCAACCACGCGACCAGCCACACAAGCCCCGCAGCGCCGGTGACCAGGAAGGCCGAACGCCAGCCGTAATGCAACGCGACGCCACCAATTAATGGGGGCGCCAGCGTCGCGCCCACCATCGCGCCGGCGGTATAGATGCCGAACGCCAGCCCTCGTTCTCCGGGCGGAAAGCGTTCCGCCATCACCTTCGAGCCCACGGTGTAGTTGCCGGGCTCCCCCAACCCCAGCGCGAAACGCGCAGCGCCCAGCTGGAAGGCGCTGCGTGCGAAACCGGGCAGCAGGTTGGCGATGGACCACCAGCCCACGAACAGCGCTAGCGCCAAACGCGAGCCCAGGCCATCGGTGATGCGTCCCGCCAACAAGTACGCCACCGTGTAGGCGAGCAGAAAGCCCTGCACGATGCGCGCGTACGCCAGATCATTAATGTGCAGGTCGACCTGGATGGTCGTGGCGAGGATGGAAAGCGCCTGCCGGTCCAGGTAATTGATGACCGTCGACGCGAAGAGCAGCGCCAGCAGGACCCAGCGCAATCGCCCACCGCGTCCGCCTTCCGCCTCGCCCATAAGCCGCCCCCGATCCCATGCATTCGAGCGTGGACCGTATTACTAATTCAGCAACACGTCAATTTGCGATGGCGCAACTCCGTCAGCCGATGTCGCGTGCCGCTCCCAGCAACGCTTCCACCAGTTCCGCCGTCGCCGATTCGGGAATCCAGCCGGACATGGCGATGCCCGCATACACCGGACTACCCACTGGAACGGCCACGATGTGGTGGTCGCGCTCGTCCGCTACGTGCACGCGCGTGAAGCCCTGATCCCGCGTGCTGGCGAGCCGGGCCAGCAGGCTATCCATGCCTTCGGGGAACATCGGGATCTCGCGCTCGGCGTACAGTTCGCGAACGTCTTCGTCTTGCAGCTGCGACAGCAGCACGATGCCGATGCCGCTGGTGGTGGCCGGCAGCAGTCCGATGCGACCCAGGCCACGTGCGGCCTCGATGCCGGGCGGCGCGTGGAACAGGTAACTCACGCTGTCGTTCCAGAGCACGCCCATGGCCACGGTGTGACCAAAGCGCCGCAACTGCTCCAGCACCGGCAGTGCGCGGCGGATAAGCCCGGAGGCGAACAGGCTCTGTGCCGCCAGCACATGCATGCCGGGACCGGCGGTGTATTTGCGGTCGGCTGTCTGTCGCACGATGCCCATGTACGCCAGCGTCTTTAGCAAGCGGTTGACACGCGTCGTGTTGGCGCCGAGCTGGCGCGCCAGTTCACGGCAGCCGACCGGCTCCGGCGCGGACGCCAGCGCCTGAAGGGTGACGATGCCGTCGATCAGGCTCTGATTGGGCTGTGCATTGGGCTTGGCTCGCATGCGTGCAGAGTAGCCGCACCGTGCCAGCCGGACCAGCGTTGCACGCGTGTCGCGCGAGCGTGTCGAACGCGATATCGGCGCGTCGTCGCCATTCACTCAGGCAGTCACGGCATCCGCAGGCAATGGCGGCCCCAGAAACTCCACACCCCATGCGTGGCCGAACGCGGCGAGTGCCGATGGCTCCGGGCGACCGTTACGCAGCAGTTGACCCAGTTCGCGAAAGAAGCGGTCGGCCTGCAGGCCGGGCGTGATCAGCACGAGCTGGCTGGCTTTGGTCTTGCCCACATTGACAAACGCATGAGCGGCACCGCCGGGCACCGTCACGACATCGCCTTCCGATGCCAGGAAGCGCCGTCCGTCCACTTGCATGAGGTAGCTGCCTTTAAGGATGCGGAACACTTCTGTTTCTGCGTGCCGATGCAACGGTGGCCCGAAGCCCGGTTCATGCATCGTTTCGATGACTGATGCAGCGCCGCCGAACAGCGCAGGCGCCATGCGGATCCACAGCGTCAGGCCGATGGTGGGAATGATCACGGGGTAAGAGCACTCGACGCCTTGCGTCAGTTCAGCCGAAGGCGTCGGCATGGGACCTGGATAGCCGCGTGAGAGTTCGACTGACTCGACACAGGAAGGCGAGTGCGTGGGTGCTTGGAGAGGGCTCATGCATATCACCGATGCTTGTTCTTCCCGCATCGCGAAGAACTCGATGACGCAGCTTAGCCATCAGATGGTGGGCGGTGCTTTCGGAAGCAACAGCATGTTTCCGATTCGCACGATCGGATCAATGACCGCGAACAATCACTGCTTCAAGCAACTGCCCACGCTTGGAACGAACCACGTTGAGCCAGTGGCGGCGCACGCTACTGGCGGCGTGAGCTTCGCTCGAACGGGTGTGCTGAGGCACGAGTGCGATCGCTCTTCATGTCCGGCGTGCGTCATGTCGTCGCAAGCAGCCATGGGCATCCATGTGATCGCGCTTGAATGAAGATTTCCGCTGCCTTGCAACGAGGCGGCGACGGTATGAGCGCGGGGGCTCCCAATGACCCGCGAGACAATTTTTCAGGGCTTATAAAGCAACATTATGGTCGGCCGGCGCCATCGATCGCCTCATGTGAATGTGACCGGAAGGCGAGTGTATTTCGCCTAACATGGCTGTTTTATCCCGCTTTTCTCTTGAGTTGAGTGCCGCCCGCGAAAAAAGCGCTGGTGACATAGCGTGTCTTTCATCGAGACAAAGTTCTCCGCAAATCGTGCGAATTGAAAAACGGGAGTGCCGATCGGAAATTTGTCGTGTTTGCAGGAAAAGGGCGATGGCGGCCTCCCGGGATCATGCAAACCCTCGATCCCACTCCCCGGAAGCCACGCCATGAACAAGCCCAAGTATTGCCACGCGCAGCGAGCGCAAACTCTGGATCGCCTGGCACGTCGCCCGCTGTCACGTATGGTGGCGCTATGCATTGCCGCTGCTTGCGGCGGCAATGCGTTGATGAGCACGGCGGCCGCACAGACGGCCCCTCCGCCGATCACCTTGCCGCTGCCCAACTACCTTCCCATCCAGGATCTTAATTCGGGCACCGGCGCGCCTGATCAGAGTGGCGGGCAGGGCGGTGCCGCCACGGCCACGGTGGATAGCCTTGATTCGGGCTACTACACCAGCCAGATCATTGCCTACAGCATAGGCGGCGCTGGCGGCACGGGCACGAATGGTGGCGATCCCACCGGCAACGGAGGCCTGGGTGGCAACGGCGCCAACGTCAATATGACGGTGATGCCGAGCGCGGGCGTCAACAGCAAGCTCGCGGTCACTGCCGCAGTGGATCTCAACAGCAGCGGTGGCGTCGGTGGTACGGCCGGTGCGATGGATTCCTCCAGCGGCAACCCTGGCCAGCCCGGGCAAGGCGGCAATGCCGGCAACGTCGCCTTCAATCAGAACGGCACGGTGATCAGCACCAACGGCTGGAACGGCGGCACGCCCGGCACCACGGCGATTCTGATGCAGGCCAATGGCGGCGATGCGGGCGAACCCCTGCTTTACGACGGCGCTCAGGGCACGACCAAGGTCACCGGCGCCAACGGTAACTATGGTGGCAATGCCGGACAGATCACCTACAACCTATTCCAGGGCAACGTGGCATCGGCCGGGTCGGCCATCGTGGCGCTCAGCCAGGGTGGTACGGGTGGTGACGGCACGGGCTCGGACTCCTACGCCTATATCGGCCAAGGCGGCAACGGAGGGCCGGGCGGCACCGGCAATGCGATCCAGATGACGATCGGCCAGGGCACCACGACGCCCAACATCATCGCGGCCGGTGCAGCCAGCGCGGCAACCGGCGTGGTCGTTCCCATCGATGCGAATGGCGATACGGCCGATGCGGCGCTGATGGCCGCGGGCATCCAGGCGCAAAGCATGGGCGGCGCGGGTGGTGCGGGCGGCACGGGCGACGGCGCCGAGGGCAAGGCAGGCAAGGGTGGCGCGGGTGGAAACGCGGGCACGGTCAACATCGCGCTGAACAGCGCCAACATCTTCACCACGGGTTTCGCAGCGGCGGGCGTGCTGGCGCAGAGCGTCGGCGGTGCGGGCGGCGGGGGTAGCGGCGCGGGCGGCATCTTCTACAAGAAGGGCGGCAATGGTGCGGTCGGCGGCGATGCAGGCGCGGTGACGGTCAGTCTGGGCGATTCGTCCAATACCGTTTGGCCGTCCGATCTGATTACCACCTCGGGTGATGATTCCATGGGCGTGGTCGCGCAAAGCATCGGCGGCGGTGGTGGTGCCGGCGGTGCGGGGTCGGGGGGCTCGTTCATCACGGGCGTGGCCAGCGGTGGCGACGGCCAAAGCGGCGGCACTGGCGCGGTGGTGTCGTTGAACAACGGCACGCTGGCGTCGGGCAGCAATCCCGCACAGGCCGGCTTCGTGATTGCCACGCAAGGCCAGAACTCCAGCGCGCTGGTCGCACAGAGTATTGGCGGCGGTGGCGGCACCGGTGGTACGGCCACTGCGGTCGATGGCGGTGATGTGACGTATACGGTAGGCGGCAGCGGTGGCAGCGGCGGCGCGGCGGGCACTGTGGGCAACACGCAGGTGAGCGTGGAGAACCTGGGCATCGTCAGTACCACCGGTGAACACGCCAAGGGTGTGGTGGCGCAGGCCGTGGGCGGTGGCGGCGGTGATGGCGGTGCGGCGCAGTCGATCACGGCTGGCGCCCAGCTCAACGTGTCTGTAGCCGTAGGCGGCGTGGGTGGTACGGGCGGTACGGCGGGTGATGTCTACGCCACCAATGCGGGGCAGATTTTTACTTCGGGATCCGATGCGTGGGGCATGCTTGCTCAAAGCGTGGCAGGCGGCGGTGGCAATGGCGGCGCGAGCGTGTCCGACGCGTTCGAGGCGGCCGGCCCTTCGCCGATTCCCTCGGTGACCATCAATGCGTCCATCGGCGGGAAGGGTGGCGATGGCTCGGGCAGCGGCAATGTCTACGCGTACAACAGCGATGCGCTGATCATGACGGCCGGCCCCGGTGCGCACGGCATGCTCGCGCAGAGCATCAGCGGCGGCGGTGGCAATGGCGGCGATTCCAGCGCGCTGACCGCAGGCGTGAGTGCCAGCAAGGGCACCAATCTGGATATCACCGTGGCGATCGGCGGCAATGGCGGCGACAGCGGTTCCGCCGGCAACGTGACAGCCGACAACAGCGCCGGCTCGATGATCTGGACCACGGGCGAGCAATCGGACGGCATCTTCGCGCAGAGCGTCAGCGGCGGCGGGGGGTCAGGCGGCACATCCAAGCTCACCAACGAGTATCTAGGCGCGGGACAGAAGGCCAGCCTGACCATCTCGCTGGGTGGCCTCGGCGGCGGTGGCGGCACGGGCGGCACCGTCGATGTGACCAACGAAGGCAACATCCTGACCCTGGGCGACGGCTCCAACGGCATTCTTGCGCAGAGCGTGGGCGGTGGCGGCGGCGTGGGTTCGGGCGGCTCGATCAAGGGTTCGGCGGCCAAGGCCAGCGAATCGATGACGGTGACCGGCAACAACGGCGAAGGCGGCAACGGCGGCACGGTGAACGTGACCAACAGCGCCACCGTGCTCACCTACGGCGGCGATGCGGCAGCGATCTATGCGCAGTCGGTTGGCGGCGGCGGCGGCAAGCTGGGCACCGGCACTACGGCGGGGCTGCTCACCACCGATCTGCCGCTGTCCAGCTATCTGTCCCAAAGTACGCAACTGGCAGGCCACACGGGCACCTATGCTGGCGTGGTGGCCTTCGATGGCACGGGCTGGCAGCCGAGCAGCATCTGGCAGCTGGGAGCCTGGGCCAGCGAATTCCTCGCTTATGCCAACGCCAACGCGCCGACGACGCCGGATGGCTCGGGCGGCACGGCAGCGGTAAATCTCTATCTGGGCGGCTCGGCATCCACCACAACCAACGGCGGCGACGGCGGCAACGTCACGGTGAACAACAACTTCACCGCGCAGACCAATGGCCCTGCCTCGCCCGGCGTGTTCGCACAGAGCGTGGGTGCCGGTGGCGGCGAGATCGGCGAATACGTGGTCGATCAGGTCAAGACGCCGGCCGGCAAAAATGCCGCGGCGTTGATGGTCAATTTCAACGGGCAGGCTTTCAGCTACGGCAACGGCGGCACGGTGACCGTCAACAACACTGGCAACATCGCCACGGCTGGCGATGCGTCGTTTGGCGTGCTGGCGCAAAGCATCGGCGGCGGTGGCGGCGAGAGCATCATCACGGCCAGCCAGTACAACGCCGGTGGCAGCACGCCGATCCAGATTGCGCTGTCGCAAAGCACTAACAATCAGGGTGCCGGCGGCGCGGTCAACGTCAGCAATACCTCCGGTGCATTGAACGCCAGCATTGCCACCACGGGCAACGACGCAGTGGGCATCGTGGCGCAGAGCTTTGGCGGCGGTGGCGGCGATGCCATCGTGATGCAGACGGCGGCGAATTCGTCCGGCAACTCCATGGGCGTCACCAACCCTCTGTTGGATGAAACCGGCAGCCTTAATCAGGTGGCCGTGGGCCTCTTTACCGATCAGACGCAGAACGAGACGGGTTGCTATCTCTTCAAGGGGCGCGAACCCTACAACTCGTGCGGCACCGGTGGTGACGTCACGGTCAGCACGTCGGCCAACAGCAGCATCAGCACGGCGGGGCGCAACGCTCATGGCGTGCTCGCGCAAAGTTTCGGCGGCGGTGGCGGCTGGATCGTGGGCCTGAGCGAAGGCACCACCAATCCCTTCAGCAATCCGGCCATGGCCGGTTCGGCGGGCAATATCAACCTGACGCTGGGCGGCAGCATCAGCACCAGCGGTGATGGCGCCTATGGCGTACTCGCGCAGTCAGTGGGCGGCGGTGGTGTGCTGGGCGGCGATCTCGCCGCTTCCACCAGTGTCACAGCCTTCCCTCACGATGACTCCAAGAAGCCGATCAATCGCGTGGGCTCCGGTGGCTCGATCACCATCGCCAACAGCGGCAACATCACCACCTCGGGCAGCAATGCCACCGGCATCTTTGCGCAGAGCGTGGGTGGCGGCGGTGGTCTGTATGCGGCCAACAGCATGGGCGCCAATGGCGTGACGTCGACGCTGTGGATGGGCACTTCGGGCGGCACGGGCGATGCCGGCGCGGTGAGCATCACCAATAGCGGCACCATCCAGGTCACCGGCAGCGGCTCCAGCGCCATCGTGGTCGACACGCAAGGCCAGAGCAACAGCTCGCAGGTCAGCGTGACCAACACCGGTAACATCTTCGGCACCAGCAGCGCGCCGGCCATCATGCTGGAAGGCGGCAATGGCAATGGCGATGGCTCAGTGTTCAACAGCGGCACCATCACGGCGATGAACGGCACGGCCGTATCGGCCAATGCCACCTCGTCGAGCTTTGCGGTGATCAACAACAATGCTGGCGGCACCATCAACGGCGACATCGATGCTGGCAGCCAGGGCACCTTCAACAACAGCGGTCTCTGGAACACCAATACCATCACCACCGCAGGCACGGTGAACAACAATGGCTGGTTGAATATCGGCGGCGCCACGACCGGCAGCTATAGCGGCGTCATGGCCACGAGCGAGATCTACGGCAATCTGAACAACGCCGGCACGATTGCATCCACCGTTGACTTCTATCCGTCCAGCGGTCCCAGCGGCGGCCAGTTGATTGTGAGCGGAACGCTGAACTTCCAGGCCGGCTCGCGCATCTACGTTACGCCGGTCGCGCTGGTGCCGAACGAGCCAGTGGAAATTTTGCTAGCCAACTTTGCGGGCATCAACACGGTGCCGGTCACCGACCCCGGCAACAACTTCCTGTTCAACTACACGCTCGGCTTCGACGATTTCGGCTATATGACGGTGCAAGCCAACAGCGGTTCGCACTTTGAAGCAACCGCCGTGGCTAATGGCGCCTATGGCAATCCGATGGCGGTGGCCAAGAACCTGGACACCACTTGGGACACCGTGGGTAGCGGCATGTCATTGGCGCAGGCGCAGACCTTCGCCAGCCTGGCCACCATCGGCAACGCACAGCAATACCTCGCCGCCCTGACCAACCTCGCCAACGAAGGCGGCCAGGCGGCGACGGTGGCGCATGTGGTGGCCAGCGACGCCTTCGTCGAGCGCATGAACAGCTGTCCGCGTTTCGAGGATGGCGCACAGGACACGCGTGAGCACGACTGCGTGTGGGGTCGCGTGATCGGCAACAACGGCGATCGCGATGCAACGAATGACAGCGTGGGCTACCACCAGAGCGGCAGCGTGTTCCAGCTGGGCGGCCAGAAAGAAGTGGCGACGGACTGGTTCGTCGGTGGCTCGGTATCCGCCGACAACAGCAACCTCGACACCCGCACCGTCTCTGATTCAGTCAACGGCCATGGTTGGACCGCCGGTGCCGTGGTGAAGCACCAGATGGGCGACTGGCTGGTGTCCGGCGTGCTGGAAGGGGGCTCGATGTCCTACGACGCCTCGCGCCAGGTCCAGTTGCCGGGCATGGGTGGCACGGCACGCAGCGAGTTCGATGTCAGTCACTGGGGTCTGCACTCGCGCATCAGCAAGCAGTTCCCGATGGATGGCTGGTATCTCAAGCCCTACATCGACCTGCATGCCACGCATATCAATGCGGACGGCTATACGGAGCAAGGGGCTGGCGCACTGGATCTGAAAGTGTTGCCGTCCAGCACCAATGTGTTCGGCGCCTCGCCGATGATCGAGGCGGGCAGCAACTTCGTCTTCAACAACGGCATGAGCCTGCAGCTTTACGGCGGCATCGGCGGCACGTTCTACAACCAGGGCGCACTCGGCGCGGATATGCAGTTCGCTGACAGTCTGCCGGGCTCCGGCACGTTCCACATCAGTAGCGACTTGCCGTCGGATCGCTTCAAGACCACGGCCGGTCTGGATCTGAAGGCTAGCGACCATTGGGACGTACGACTGGAGTACAGCGGTGAGTTTGCTGATCACTTCCAATCGGACACGGGTTCCTTGAAGGCAACCTACAAATTCTGAGATGAAAGATGTGGTCAGTGATCACGCCTGCAGCCGTGATCACTGACGTTATCAAGAAGACCTTCGATCGAAAGCGCTCGCAATGTCCGCAATCCATAGCGGACATCTTTGTCATCCATCTCCATAGTCCTTAACTAAAGATTTCGACTGCGCTGATGGTGATTACTAGTTCCATGCTGTCAGCAGTTCCTTGGCTTCCGGGAAAAGAGTTGCCCATGGTCGCCGCGAACATCAGACATTCGGACGTGGTGCAACGCTTGGAGATGTTTAGTCCATAGAAAGTGGCAAGCGCTCTTTGGCAGAAAGCGAATCCATAAGATCGAGCGCATTTTGCGCTGCAATTTCCAGCAAAAAGGCCAAAGAAGGGGAGACAGTCCCTTCGGACATTACAAAGGCCATGGAATGAAGGATGGCGGGCAAATTGTCGAGCCTGTCATCTTCCACGTTCTGCGCGAGCCCGCGCAGCAGGTGTCCGATGAGGGCCGCCTGCGGCGGTGACAAACCATCCGTGCCGCTTTCTTGCAATACCCGTGCAACGAGCTGTAGTGGCTTCCTGGGATCGGAAATCATAGTCACCCCCTGATTCACCGCATGCACCGGTCACCGCGTCCCATTTCGCGTCCTTGAAATGGATGGATCACCCGCGAAGAACTTATCTCGCTTTCCGATGGAAAATTTGTCAAATCCCACTATAAGTGCCGCAATGTGCCTAGCTGCCGTGACTGCCCTGATCTCCTGCCTCGCCTTTGACTAAAGATCTCGACAGCGCTGGCGCTGCTGGCCTGATTGCATGATGTCACCCGATCCTGTGCTGCCATGAGAAGAGGCAACTATGGACATTGTCGATCGCAAGAATTCGGACATGGTGCTGCGCCTAGCTGATCCGCTTGATGCGCCCGTAGGCCGTACTATGGCCAGTCGGTCGATGACGAGCTTCACTACCTCAAGATTTTTCTAGACCAACTTCGGCTTGAGCCGAATGTACGCGTCATTGAAAAGCGCGCTTGGCGTCGTAGGATTGAAGAATCTGTAGCGACACCGCATGGACGCTGATCAATTCAGCTTCATTGGCTTTGAGTGATCCTTGTAGGCCCAGTGTCTTGGTCCGCGAACGGCCTTTGATGATCCGAGAACGCCTCATGGAAAGAGCCCGCCGGTCGTAGCTTGGCCCGGGATTACCCTCGGAAGTTTTAGGTCTTTGGCACCACCTCGCTCGGCGAGCAGCCGATTGCGAGGAGGAAAGGACTGGTGATTAGGGCTCGTTATCACGGGTGATGAGGAGTCAAATCGTCTAACGAATGTCACTACCCAAGCGTCTCTATGGCCGTATGAGCCGGCTGCCTGTTGAATGGTGCAGGCCCCACTGCACGTGCGGCTGCGAAATTGGCCGATCGGGTCGACCAGCCAGGGCATTCTTCGATGGGAGCGGCCTGGGGTTGGCCAGATATCTGGGTCATGAAAGGAGTGGCCAGCAGAGAGCCAATCACCCTTCGGCTCTCCGCCCGAGTATTCCAGCGGAACATTTGCCATCCAGCCCATTGAGGGCTGACCGAAAGGCGGTATATTGAAGCCCTGTCGCAAGACCAGCATTCGTCAGGCCAACCACCACCTATAGTGGGTTGTTCCAATGATGAAGGTCGATCGTTGCAGCGCCTTTCTCTCAAGAGCCGGCTGGGTGGCGATCTTGGCTGCCCTCGTTTCGGGCTATGTCACCAGCGAGCCGGTTCTGGCGCAAAGTAGCGTGACCGCTCCAGACTCCACGGCGACGCGGGTGATGGCATGTACGGCCTGCCACGGCGAGAAGGGGCAGGGCGGTCGAGACGACTATTTCCCGCGCCTGGCTGGCAAGCCGTCGGCCTATTTGTTTCATCAACTGGTGGCATTCCGCGACGGGCAGCGCAAATACCCGCCGATGAATTACCTGCTCGCCTATCTTCCCGACAGCTATTTACGGGAGATGGCGGATTACTTCGCGGCTCAGCACGCCCCATTTCCCGAGTTGCCAAGACCGGATGTGTCACCGGAGGTCATGGGACTCGGCAAGAAGCTGGCAATGGAGGGGGATGAGACGAGACATATTCCCTCATGCGCCGCCTGCCACGGGCCAACATTGACGGGGGTGGAGCCCGGCATTCCCAGTTTGTTGGGTCTGCACAGCAAGTACATCAGCGCACAGTTGGGCGCGTCACGCTATGGCACGCGCGTGATCACCACAAGTCAGTGCATGCAGAAGGTGGCTTCCCAATTGTCCGAGGAGGACATCGCAGCCGTCTCGGCGTGGCTGTCCTCGCTGCCTGCACCGGAAAATCCGGCCCCTGCGTCCGCCGGCTCACTGAAACTGGCACTTACCTGTGACAGCGGCGAGGTGAAATGAGCATGCGACCGCCCATTTCCATGGCCAAGAGCCTCGTTGCCACCATTCTGTCTCCGATGGCTTCCGTGGCGATGAGCGGCTTGCTGTGGGCTTCATCTGCCGGCGCCCAAGACCTCTCGGTCGTTGCGCACGGACAATATCTGGCGCGTGCAGGCGACTGCGTCGCTTGCCATAGCAATCCCGGCGATCAGCCTTTCGGCGGCGGCCGCCCTATGGAGACGCCATTTGGCACGCTGTATTCGCCCAATATTTCTTCTGACCAGGCCACCGGCATTGGTGCTTGGACGGCTGACGAGTTCTATACGATGTTGCACACAGGGCGTTCGCGCTCAGGTGCGCTGATCTATCCAGCGATGCCTTACGGCAATTACACCAAGGTCACGCGCGCGGATTCGGATGCCATTTTCGCCTTCCTGAAATCTACGCCGCCGATAAATCGCCCCAGTCGCGATCAGGATCTCCATTTTCCATACAACAATCGCAGCTTGTTGAATGGCTGGCGCGCGCTCTACTTTAGTGAAGGCGAGTACAAGCTCAACGTCGCCAAGTCTGCCGAATGGAATCGCGGCGCGTATCTGGTGGAAGGGTTAGGCCATTGTTCCATGTGTCATACGGCAATCAATGCCCTGGGCGGGAGCTCCGACGCCGCGGCCTTTCAGGGGGGCTTGATTCCTATGCAGGAGTGGTACGCGCCTTCGTTGACTTCCAATCGCGAAGCAGGGCTTGGTGATTGGAGCATCGAAGACATTTCAGACTTGCTGCAAGCTGGCGTTTCCAAGCGCGGCGCCGTCTACGGTCCGATGGCCGAGGTGGTCTACAACAGCCTGCAGTACCTCACGGACGCCGATGTGCGTGCTATGGCCGTCTATCTGAAATCCTTGCCACCCACGGGCGAAACGGCCAGTCCAACCAAGGCGGAGTCACAAGATAAGTTGCGCCTCTCTCCGCTGGGAAAGAAGATTTATACAGCTCAATGTGCCGAGTGCCACGGTACCAGCGGTGAGGGCAGGGGCTGGGACTTCCCGCCACTGGCCGGCAATCAATCGATCCAGATGACGTCCTCGGTCAATCCGATCCGGATGGTGCTCAATGGCGGCTACCCGCCAGGAACCTTACGCAACCCGCGGCCCTACGGCATGCCGCCGTTTGCACAGGAACTATCGGACGTCGAGGTGGCTGCAGTGGTCACTTACATCCGCACCGCGTGGCAGAACCACGGTACAGCTATAGAAGCCAAGGATGTGAACGCGCTGCGTTCGGCGCCATTGAATTAAAAGGTGGCACCTGATGAGTGGAGATTTCGATAAATCTGGCAAAAGTGAAGAGGAGCGGGTCGACGACATCGTGCGCGCGGGGCCGCGCGGTGCTCTGGTGATCACCGGCATCGCAGTGGCCATCGTTATCGGATTGTGGTTCTTGTTCTACTTCCTGGTTTTCCTGCCACGCGGCGTAATCCATTAAAAGGGCGGCCCATGGCTCAGGTGTCCTCTACTGATCCTCATGGCAGCGCTGCAGTGGCGGCGCGCATCGAGCGACGTTGGGCTTTGATGGTCGTTGGCATTGTCGCCCTGCTGGTCGCCATCGTGATCTTTACCGGACTGCATTGGGCGATGATGCCTCCATCTCGCGTCGAGACAATCGACCCGACCCGGCTTCACGTCGATGGCGAGTTCATCGAAAGCAATTTGGGCAGTGCTGTGGAATCCGACGGTTCGGTGACCGTACGAATCGTCGGTCAGCAGTATTCGTTCACCCCGCAATGCATTGTCGTTCCAACAAAAACGTCGGTGACATTTCGGGCCACCAGCTCCGATGTTGTACACGGCATGCTCATTACCGGGACCAACATAAATTCCATGTTGGAGCCCGGTTATGTCGCCACCTTTAAGACACAGTTCGACACTCCAGGCGACCATCTGATGCCATGTCATGAGTATTGCGGCGTAGGCCACGAAGCCATGTGGGCGAACGTCAAGGTCGTGGACAAGGAAGATTTTTTAAAAATGGCGGCCCATGCGCGGAGGCTGACCTGTGATCTATAACAAGCGACTGGTATTGGCCCATTTCTGGCTAGCGTTTGCCGTCTTCGGCTTGGCTGTTGTATTGGGCGAGTGGCAGATGTTCATTAGGAGCCCTTTGCACGGCTGGCTGCGAAACCCCGATCTCTACTATCGATCGGTTACCGCGCACGGCACCGTCATGGGCTATGTATTTCCCACGCTGATTGCGATGGGGTTTGGCTACGCCATTACCGAGGCATCCCTCAAACAGCCACTTATTGGCAGGCGCTGGGCATGGGTGGGTTACTTCCTGATCATCATCGGGTCGGTGGCTGCTTTGGTGCCAGTGTCGCTGGGGCTCGACTCTGTGCTTTATACGTTTTACCCGCCCATGATTGGTAATGCGTTTTACTACGTTGGCGTGGTGTTGGTCGTGGTTGGCTCGTGGATATGGGTTGCCCTGATGGGCATCAACATGGGCGCCTGGAAGCGCGCAAACCCAGGTTCCCCCGTGCCGCTTGCCATGTTCGCCAATGTGGCCGGGGCGTATCTGTGGGCGTGGACCGCCGTCGGCGCTGCGTTGGAACTGTTGTTTCAAATCCTGCCCGTGGCGCTAGGGTTTTCCAGCACCATCAATGCAGGACTTTCTCGCGTACTGTTTTCCTGGACATTGCATGCCATTGTCTATTTCTGGCTAATGCCGGCGTACATCGCGTTCTACACCATTGTGCCTCGCGCGATCGGCGGGCGCTTGTACAGCGACACGATGGCGCGCATTTCATTTGTTCTGTTCCTTGTTTTCGCCATGCCTATTGGCATTCATCACCTGTTTGCCGATCCGCAGGTGGGATCCGGTTTCAAATTTGTCCATTCCGTGTTCACGGCCATGGTCTCCGTGCCCACACTGCTGACGGTCTTCACGATATGCGCATCGGTTGAGATCGCAGCGCGCTTGCGCGGAGGAAGTGGTGTCTTCGGATGGCTGAAGGCATTGCCTTGGGACAACCCGCAGATGCTCGCACTGGCGTTCTCTTTTGTAATGCTTGGTTTTGGTGGTGCTGGTGGCTTGATCAACATGAGTTATCAGCTGGATTCGACCATTCATAACACCCAGTGGATTACAGGTCACTTCCACCTGATCTTCGCCGGGGCAATTGTCGTCATGTATTTCGCCATCGCCTACGATCTGTGGCCCCACCTTACCGGGCGCGCGATGCAGGACTTGCGCTTGATTCGCTGGCAGTTGTGGCTGTGGTTCGTTGGCATGATCGTGACAACGTTTCCGTGGCACTACGTTGGCATTCTCGGCATGCCGCGACGGATGGCCTACTACGACTACAGTGCGCCAGGGCTGGTCGGTCAAGGCGTAGCGGTAATCATGTCGACAGTTGGTGGCGCGATGTTGCTGGCATCAGCAATCCTGTTCCTTGCCATCCTTTACCGTAACCATTCGGCTCGCCAGATTGAGCCCGCCCCGTGGACCTTTAGTCGGGCGGTTCACGAGCCTGTGTCATTACCTCTTGCTTTGAATGGGCTGAGTTTGTGGGTTGGTCTGATGGTAGCTCTGACCATCACCAACTACGGATATCCCATTCTTCAGCTCATCGGTTTGCACGATGCCCAGGTGCCGGCTGTCTATATTGGAGCGAAGCCATGAACGAGCGACGCCCACGTCTGATATCGCTGCGCAATCCATGGTTCACAGTGAGTGTTGGGGCGACGCTTGTACTGTTTCTTTTTTCGTTCTTTGTCGGGTTCGTCTGGCTTCCGTCTGCGCAGAACGATGCGCTCTTCAAGGGCTTGATCAACGCGATTTGCGGAGCGGCCGGCATTCCCAAAGTTTGGCTCAACAGTACAAACCCACCAGTGCAGCCGGAAGAAAAGCTCTCCAGTGTCGTGCTCACCCCAGAAACGCTTAGTGGTTCAGATTCCCGTGATGCTGTTGGCAGGGGAGCCACACTGGCGCTGCGCTGCACGATGTGCCACGGCGCCCGCGGCGTGACGGCTGCCGACACACCAAACCTCGCAGGGCAATATGCGGCGTCGATCTATAAAGAGCTTCGAGACTTCCAATCTGGCGCGAGGACAAGTGCTGTCATGGCTCCGATGATCGTAGGGCTAAGTGATCAGGATTTGCGGGATCTTTCGATCTACTACGCGTCATTGCCACGCCTGAAAAGTATTCAGGCTGATGCGACGTCACCGTCACTAAGTATTGTGGCGAGCGGCGATCCGATGCGGAATATTGCACCATGTGGATCCTGTCATGGTGCACTCGGGAGCAAGATCGGTGCTCCTTGGATCAGTGCGCAGCCGCGTGTCTATCTCAAGTCCCAGCTCGAAGCTGTTGCCACTGGACGCCGGCACAACGCTCTCAACGGGCAGATGCGAAA
>NZ_QAVX01000014.1:0-77064 GCF_003121485.1 Dyella sp. C11
GGGTTGGGACGTGGGCGGCGGCGGAGGGGGCGGCGTTGGCATGGGTTGATCCTGCGCGAACACCGAAGCCGCCAGCATCATGGAGCTGGCAGTGACAAAAGCGAGTAGGGGAGTGCGGGATTTCATCGTCGTTACTCCATGCCAGAATGCGTGGCTCGTGGACGGATGTGCGCGATGGTGCAGTGAGAGATACAACGTCGCTGCTTTCCTTCGCGCTGTTTCGCAAGTTAACAAAAGACGGCTAAATGCCGCCTCAATAAAGGCATCGTGATCACGTGAAGTCATCGTTACCGTTGTCGGTTTCTTCATCTGGCTCCGACACTGCGTTGAGCTTGGTGCAGGCACAGCGCATCCATCTTGCAGCCCAGGGCTTGCTCAACAAGCCAGCGGCACGCGCGAAGGCAGCGGATGTCGTGGGCGCGATTGAACGCATGCGGCTGCTGCAAATCGACAGCATTCACGTGGTCGCGCGAAGTCCGTACCTGGTGTTGCATTCGCGCCTGGGCAACTACGATCCGCAATGGCTTGACGATGCGCTGGAAAAGGGCCGCATTGCCGAAAGCTGGGCGCACGAGGCGTGTTTCGTTCCGGCAGCGGATTTCGTGCTGCATCACGCCTGGCGCATGCAGCGATCCATGCATTGGGCGTACAAGCATGCCGATCGCATGCATCGCGAACATCGCGAAGGCATGGACATGCTGCTGTCGCGCATCCGCGACAACGGCGCCGCACGTGCCGCGGATTTCGAAAGCGAAACGCGAAGTGCGGGAGGCTGGTGGTCATGGAAACCGGAGAAGCGCTGGCTGGAAGCCTGGTTCGCGCTGGGCGAACTGATGGTGACGCGGCGCGAGCGTTTTCAGCGCGTCTACGATCTGGCCGAGCGAGTGCTCCAGAAACTCGATCCGCCGATGGATCGAGCACTGCTCGCGCTGGACCACGAATCGCTGCGTCGCCGCTTCATCCTGGATAGCGTGCGCGCTTTGGGCATAACGCAGGCCAGGTGGATCGCGGACTATTACCGGCTCAAGCCCTCGGTGACGGACAAGGAGCTTGCGCCGCTGGTGGCCACGGGCGAATTGATTTCGGTACAGGTCGCCGACTGGAGCGTGCCGGCATACGTGCATCGCGATCACGCAGCGTTGCTGGCACAGGCAACGGCAGGCAAGTTGCGCGCAACGCATACGACGTTGCTGTCGCCATTCGATCCGGTGGTGTGGGATCGCGCGCGTGCGCAGGCGCTGTTCGATTTCGAATACACCATCGAGTGCTATGTGCCCGCGCCGAAACGTCGTTACGGCTATTACGTGCTACCCATTCTTCATCGCGGGCGACTGGTGGGGCGGCTGGATGCCAAGGCACATCGACGCGAGGGCGTGTTCGAGATCAAGGCACTGTTTCTCGAACCCGGGCTGGAAGCCACGCCAAGCATGCTGGAAGACATTGCCAAGGCCATTCGCGCGTCAGCGCAATGGCATGGCAGGCCCACGGTGAAGCTGGCACGCAGCCGGCCGGCGCAGATTGCCGCCGGGCTGCGTGCGCTGCTGCGCTGAAACTCAGTGCGAACCGCTGCCGGCCGGGCTGACCGGCGCGCAGGACTTGCCTTGCAGCGTTTCACGCAGCTGCTTGGCGAGCGCCGTGCAGCGCGCGCCCAATTGAGGGCGAACATTGGGGTCCACCGAGTCCTGCAGCAGGCTGGTGCGCATGTCCTGGTAGCGTGACTGGATTTGATCGGGCGTGTACACCCCGGCAGCGGCGTGGCAGGACACATAGCTGGCCAGATAGTCATCGCAGGCCGGAATGCCGGTGCTGTTGGGCAGGGGTTTGCCACCGGACGTGGTCACCGTGCCGGTGCGGGCCTTGGTGGCGCCTGTCGCAGCAGTTCCTGAGCCGCCAGCGGTGGTGCGCGTTCCTTGCGCCGTGGCGGCGGTGCTGTGGGTGGTCGTGGTGGGTCGGGTGGTTTCCGGCTTGCTGGAGCAGCCGGCAAGCACAGTGGCGCCAACGATCAGGGAAAGGAGAACCAGGCGGGACTGACGACGACATTTCATGGGGATTCTCCGTGGGGCGGACGAGGTAGTCGGCCGAGTGAAAGGCATGGCCTCAAGAGTCGGGATGAAATGCGAAGATGGCGTGAAAATCAAACCCTGTTTGGTAAGGACTGACGGTTATTCATTCAGGTTTAAGCGCGATTTGTCATTCGCCTTGCGGTCGGAGAGCGGTTATCATCTCGGGACTGTGTTTGCTGGGGTCACCAGAGTTTTGTGACCCGATGCCGCTGATCTCGATCTAGCCTCATCGCCTCACCCCTAGGGTTTCCTTGCACACCAGTAAGCCGCCTGCGCATGTGGCGCGGGCTGAGTCTGTTCAATCCTATAAGGTGATTTACATGTCTGATCGTCAGATCGGTACCGTCAAGTGGTTCAACGATGCCAAGGGTTTCGGCTTCATCAGCCGTGACAACGGCCCGGACGTCTTCGTGCATTTCCGCGCGATCCAGGGCAACGGCTTCAAGAGCCTGGTCGAAGGCCAGAAGGTTTCCTTCAAGGTCGTGCAGGGCCAGAAGGGCCTGCAGGCTGACGAAGTGATCCCGCAGTAATTAGCGGTTTCAAACGCTGAAGAAAAAAGCCAGGCAGCAATGCCTGGCTTTTTTGTTTTATTCGCAAATGTCGTTGAAACGTGAAAATCAATTCACCGATTTAAAGCCATTCACTTGCATTAAGAAAATCCGTTATGCTGGATTCACTGTGGTTGCTCGGTCACGTGCGTGCCCGGTGCGCGATCCGCGAGGGTCCACATCGCTTCACCCCGATCCTGCATGCCCAGTAAGCCGTCGGCCAAAGGGGAGGCTGACTTGTCTCAGCATCGAGTTGATCGGAGTGAGTCATGTCGGATCGTGAAGTTGGCACTGTCAAATGGTTCAACGACGCCAAAGGCTTTGGCTTTATCAGTCGTGAGAGCGGCCCGGATGTTTTCGTGCATTTCCGCGCCATCAGCGGATCGGGATTCCGCAGCCTGAAGGAAGGCCAGAAAGTGAGCTTCAAGGTGGTGCAGGGGCAGAAGGGCCTGCAAGCCGACGAAGTGGCGCCTGCCTGAGTTCATTGGGGAAGAGATTCACTGCATGAAGAAAGGGCCGGCACACGCCGGCCTTTTCTTTGCGCGACTTTCTAGCCGCGCGCTAATTCGTTAGCCTCACCGACTTTCCTTCTCATGGCGCGACGAGAATGCCTGCTTCCGCTTCCATTCCCGCCACGCTGCCGCCGTGCGACGCATGGCCCGTGCTCGCCGCTGACGGCGCACGTGCAGAGGTGTTGCTGCAGCGGCCCGTGGGACAACCCCTGCAATTGATCTACTGGCTGCCGGCGCTAGGCGTAGCAGCCAGGCACTATCTGCCGTTGGCGCAGGCTATGGCCGCTCAGGGCGTGGCGGTGGCGATCCATGAGTGGCGGGGCATCGGTTCCAGCGACAGGCGTGCGAGTCGCCACGAAGACTGGGGTTATCGCGAATTGCTGGAAGGCGATCTGCCCGCCGGTATCGCCGTGGCGCGTGCACATGTACCCCGTGTCCCCATGTACTTTGGCGGCCACAGTTTGGGTGGCCAAATCGCGGCGTTGTACGCAAGCCTGCATCCGCGCGACGCAGCGGGTCTTTTGCTGGTGGCAAGCGGCGCGCCGTTCTGGAAGCAGTTTCCGCAGCGTGGCCTGTTGTGGCTGGCGTATGCCGCGGCACCCTGGCTGGCGCGGATGGTGGGCTATCTGCCCGGGCGAAAGATTGGCTTTGGTGGCAATGAAGCGCGGCAGTTGATCGATGACTGGGCGTGCACAGGTCGCACGGGTCGCTATGCCGCGGTGGGCATGGATGTCGATTTCGAAGCCACGCTGCATCAGCTGACGTTGCCTGCAATTGGTTTTCGCATGGAAAGCGACTGGCTTGTTCCGCCCGGTTCACTGTCATGGTTGCTGCAAAAAATGCCGCAAGCACCGCACGTGCAACAGGTGGTCACTGCCGCAGAACTGGGCATCGAAAAGGCCGATCATTTCAGCTGGATGAAAGCGCCTGACGCCGTTGCCATGCACATCGCGCAGTGGCTGAAGACGCAAGCTACCTGATCAGGTACTTGAACGTGGCGACTGGTGACGGCATGTGTGGCAGACACTTTTTCCGAAGGTGATTCCTTGAAACTCTTCACCCCCTTCGCGCAGCGCAGTGTGTCGCTCCGCAATCGCCTTGTTGTCGCGCCCATGTGCGAGTACTCCGCCACCGACGGCCTGCCCAACGACTGGCACTTAGTGCATCTGGGCAGTCGCGCCGTGGGCGGCGCCGGGCTTGTGATTACCGAAGCGACAGCGGTTTCGCCGGAAGGCCGCATTTCCCTCGGTGACGTTGGCCTGTGGAACGAGGCGCAGCAGATAGCGTGGCAACCCATCACGCATTTCATGAAGGCGCATGGTGCTGTCGTTGGCGTGCAGCTGGCGCATGCCGGTCGCAAGGCTAGCGTCATGGTGCCCTGGGAAGGCGGCGGTCCGTTGGCCGCTGACGCGGGCGCCTGGCAGACGGTGGCGCCCTCGGCGATTCCGTTCGACACGCATTGGCATGTACCCCAAGCGCTGGACAAGCAGGGCATTGCGAAGGTCGTGGCCGATTTCCGCGCCGCAGCCGAACGCGCGTTGGCAGCGGGTTTCCAGCTGATCGAACTGCATGGCGCACATGGTTATCTGCTGCACCAGTTCCTGTCGCCACTCAGCAACCATCGCACCGACGAATACGGTGGCAGCTTCGAAAACCGCACGCGCATCGTGCGCGAAGTGATCACCGCCGTGCGCGAGGTGTGGCCGGAACACTTGCCACTGTGGTTGCGTGTTTCCGCCACCGACTGGAGCGAAGGTGGCTGGGACGTGGAGCAGAGCGTGCAACTCGCCGGGATGGTGAAGTCGATGGGCGTCGACCTGGTGGATGTCTCCAGCGGCGGTCTGGTGCCGCATGTGAAAATTCCGCTTTCGCCGGGTTACCAAGTGCCGTTTGCGGCTCGACTGCGCCATGACGCTGGCGTTGCCACGGGCGCGGTGGGCCTCATCACCGAATCCACACACGCCGCGCGCATCATCGAAGAAGGTTCGGCCGACGTGGTGCTGATTGCCCGCGAAAGCCTGCGCGATCCGTATTTTCCGCGCCGCGCCGCGCAGGAACTGGGAATCACGATCACCGCGCCCGAGCAGTACCAGCGCGCCTGGTAAGGCAACGGCTCAAAGGAGAAACGATGGAACAGCAACCGATGGTGATCGATGGTCGCGTGCACGACCTCGGCGATGGCTTCAACGTACGCCGCCTGCTGCCTGTGCTGCAGGCACGGCACGTGGGGCCGTTCGTGTTCTTCGACTACATGGGGCCGGTGACGTTCCTCGATGACAAGGGCATGGACGTGCGCCCGCATCCGCACATCGGCCTTGCCACGGTCACCTGGCTGTTCGAGGGCGTGATTCGCCATCGCGACAGCCTGGGCAGCATCGCGGATATCCGTCCGGGCGAAGTGAACTGGATGACGTCCGGCAAGGGCATCGTGCATTCCGAGCGCACGCCGCCGGAAGCACGGGGCGGCGGTTTTCGCACGCATGGCATCCAGGTGTGGGTGGCGCTGCCCGAGAAGGACGCCGAGGTGGAACCGGAGTTTCATCATCACGGTGCCGACGAGCTGCCGAAGATCTCGTTGCCGGGCGTCGAGCTCGTGCTGATTGCGGGCACCGGTTACGGCAAGGAATCGCCGGTGAAAGTGTTCGCGCCGATGTTCTTCATCGAGGCCACGCTGGAAGAGGGCGCCGAGTTGCCGTGGCCGGAGCAGCATGTGGAGCGTGGCGTCTGCGTGGTCGACGGTGAAGTGGAATGGGATGGCGCCACCATCGTGCCGATGCACGCCGCTGTGCAGACAGGCGAGACGTCGCCGCCGCTGCGTGCAAAAACCAGGAGTCGCGTGATGTTGTTCGGCGGTGCGCCGCTGGATGGCGAACGCCACCTGTGGTGGAACTTCGTGGCCAGCACGCGTGAGCGTATCGAGCAGGCCAAGGCGGATTGGGCCGCGCAGCGCATGGGCAAGGTGGTCGGCGACGAGAAGGAGTTCATCCCGCTGCCTGTTTGAAACGCCCCATGTTGCATGCGCGCATGCATCGGCGAACGGTGCGGATTACCCTCAGCTTTAACGCTCAGGGTGATCCGCATGTCCCAGTACACCAGCTTTCATGACTTCTACCCGTTCTATTTGAACGAGCACAGCGATGTGAAATGTCGCCGTATGCACTTTGCGGGCAGCACGCTGGTGCTGGCGGTCGTCGTGCTGGCCATCGTGACGGGCAACGCCTGGTGGTTGCTGCTGGTGCCCGTCGCTGGTTATGGCTTTGCCTGGATCGGGCATTTCGTGTTCGAGAAGAACCGTCCGGCCACCTTCACCCATCCGCTCTACAGCCTGATGGGTGATTGGGTGATGTACTGGGACATTCTGCGGGGCAAGGTGAAGCTGTAACCGGCGTTGCAGGCCTTTCCTTGTAGGAGCGCACTTGTGCGCGACCGAGGTGCGGCAATGTTCTGCGGTCGCGCACAAGTGCGCTCCTACAGGGATCATCCGATCGCTCAGCGATACTGCTGGTGACAGGACTGGCAGGTCTCGCCGATGGGCTTCATGACCGCCGCCAGGGCCGCACAATCCGCTGGCGCCGCTGCCAGCGCTGCCTGGGTCTTCTCCCGCAGCCTGGTTTCCTCGTCCTTGAACGGTTGATCCACGCCCGGGAAGGCCTCACTTAGGTCGCTCTGCGTCTCCAGCAGGCGGGTCAGGTGCTGCTGCGATTGCGTGGCATCGCATTTTTGCGCCTTCACGGCTGCGCTCAATGCACCGGCATGGTGTGCCATGGTGGTCATCACGGTATGCGAGTACGGCTCGCGGTCGTGCAGGGCGTTCATGGCGAACACGGTGCCGATGATGCCGATGACCAGGCCAAGCACGATCAGAAGGGCAGAACGCATGCGTTGAAACTCCCTGTGGGCGCGGAAGAACCGCAAGCATAGCGGGGCGCCTGCAGCGAAGGGCAGTTCTCGATAAAATGCAGAATGTTCAAGGTGTTGTCATGGTTCCAGTGATGCATAGCGAAAAAGCCGCCACTGTGGTGGAAGAAGAAGTCGCGCAAGCCGGCGTCGCGTTTCCGCGCGAACGGTTTGCCGGTGTGGAGCGCTTGTATGGCGTGGGTAGTCTCGATCGTCTGATGCAGGCGCATGTGTGCGTCATCGGCATCGGCGGCGTGGGCTCATGGGCAGCGGAAGCGCTCGCACGCAGCGGCGTGGGGCACCTCACGCTGATCGATGCCGACGAGATCTGCGTGTCCAACACCAACCGCCAGCTGCACGCGCTGGATGGGCACTTCGGCAAGTCCAAGGTCAAGGTGATCGAAGAGCGCCTGCGCGCGATCAACCCGGCCATCAAGGTAGATGCCATCGAACGCTTTCTCACCACCTCGACGCTGGACGAGTTGCTCGACCGTGGCTATGACGTGGTGCTCGATGCGTGCGATGCGTTCCGCGTGAAGCTGGAAGCCATCGCGTGGTGTCGTCGCCGCAAGCTGCCGATGGTGACGGTGGGCTCGGCCGGCGGTCGTACCGACCCCACGCAGATTCGCATACGCGATCTTTCGCGTACCGAGCACGATGCGATGTTCAGCCTGATCCGCAAGAAGCTCAGGCAGGATTTCAACTTCCCGAAGAACCCGGATCGCTATTTCGGTGTGTCGGCGGTGTATTCGCTGCAGAACGTGCAGTACCCGCAGCCGGACGGCAGCGTGTGCGGCACGCGTCCGCCGGTGGCCAACGGTACGGAAGCACTCAACCTTGCATGCGGCGGTGGCCTGGGTGCCGCCACGCACGTCACGGGCGCGTTTGCCTTTGCGGCGGTGGGCCGGGTGATGGAACGCCTGCTTGAAAGCAAGAAGTGAGTGATGGCAAGTGAGAAGTGAGGGAAGGGCGATGGCTCGCCTTCCCTCAACTCACGTTTCTTTCCCATCACAAGGGTCTTGTTACCAGCCCATGTAGTGGCCGCCGTTGATCGACAGGTTCGCACCCGTGATCCAGCCGGCTTCTTCACCCGTGAGGAACGCCACGGCGTGGGCGATTTCTTCCGGCTTGCCCAGGCGACCCACCGGAATCTGCGCCACGATTTTCTCGCGCACGTCTTCGGGCACGGCCATCACCATGTCGGTGCCCACATAGCCCGGCGACACCGTGTTCACCGTGATGCCGAACTTGGCGTTTTCCTGTGCCAGCGAAATGGTGAAACCGTGCATGCCGGCCTTGGCGGCGGCGTAGTTGGCCTGGCCGTACTGGCCCTTCTGGCCGTTGATGGAGCTGATCTGCACGATGCGGCCCCACTTGTGGTGACGCATGCCTTCGATCACCGGGCGGGTGACGTTGAAGCAGGCGTTGAGGTTCGTGTTCACCACTTCCATCCACTGCGGATAGGTCATCTTGTGGAAGGTGGTGTCGCGCGTGATGCCGGCATTGTTGACCAGGATTTCCACCGGCCCCATCGCGCCTTCGATGATGCGCACCATCGCTTCGCAGGAATCGGGATCTTTCACGTCGCCTGGCACCAGCATCACTTCGATGCCTTCCTTCGCCATGGCTTCCTTCATGGCTTCGGCCTTCGACTGGTCGCGGTAGTTGGTGGCGACCCGATGCCCCTGGCGCGCGAGGTAGCGAATGATCGCGGTACCGATACCGCCTGTGCCGCCAGTGACCAATGCCGTGCGTTGCGTCATGCCTGTTCTCCAGAAAGTGCCAGTGTCCAATCTACCCGGATCGTGGAGCCGGGACTGCGCCATGTCTACCACGTCGAACATGGCAAAACGTCTACGGAGAGTACGCCGACTTGACGACCTGTTGGTGGCCGTCACATGAAGGGGTGTAGCCGTTTAAGCCGCCGCCCGTTCGCTGCAGTGCGGCAGACGCTCCGGTCTGAAGTAGGACAACGCATGGGCAAGCAGGTTCGCCGGATCACGCGCCAAAGGTGAGGCGGGAAGGTCGAGGAACTCCAGCGCCCGCCGCAATGAGGGCAGCGGATCGGTGGGATCTACCGGATGGGCCCGCTCGGACTTGGACAGCTTGCGGCCCTCGCCATCCAGCGCAAGGGGCAGGTGCAGGTAACCCGGTGTGGGCAGTCCGAGGCAGCGCTGCAGGAAGATCTGCCGTGCCGTGGAGTCCAGCAGGTCGTTGCCGCGCACCACCTGCGTAATGCCCTGAAAGGCGTCGTCGACCACGCAAGCCAGCTGGTAGGCGTAATAGCCTTCCACGCGGCGTATGACGAAGTCCCCGGCCGCCAGACGCAGGTTCTGCGTCTGCGGGCCCTGCAGCACGTCGTCGAAGGTGAGTTCGATGTCCGGCACGCGCAGGCGCCAGGCCGGCGCACGTCCCTCGGCGGGAGGCGCCAGGCATTGGCCATCCAGATGCAGGCCGCCGGCCAGGTCGTTGCGGCTGCACCAGCAGGGAAACACCAGGTCCGCGGCCTTGAGCTGCTCGAACGCCACGTCGTAGGCCGCGATACGCCGGGATTGGAATAGCGGTGGCGCATCGACGACCAGGCCGAAGGCGGGCAGTGCCGCCAGGATGCTTTCCGCGGAGCCGGGCATTTCCCGCGGCGGATCGATGTCCTCCACGCGCAACAGCCACTCGCCCCCGGCGTGTCGGGCGCACAGCCAGCTGCCGACCGCGGCCACGAGGGAACCGAAATGCAGATGGCCGGTCGGAGATGGGGCGAAACGTCCGCGGTAATTCATCGGGCCATTTTAAGGGCGGTGTGCGCCTTGTCAGGAAGGGCCATCGAGGTGTTCCCTGACGCGCGGATGAAACGTCGGTCGGCCAAACACCGATTCCCGACTCATGGCCCTTGAAACCGCAAGAATTCGCCACGATCCTTTCACAGCGGCCAAAGCCGCATCCCCTTTCATGACTGCCCGAGAGACAGCCATGCGTCGCATCGCATTGTTCCTGCTTACCAATATCGCCGTCCTGTTCCTGCTGAGCATCGTGTGCCATTTGCTGCACATCGATCAGTGGTCCGCCGCCCGTGGTTACGGCGGCATGGGCAACCTGCTGGCCTACGCTGCCGTGATCGGCATGGGTGGCGCCTTCATTTCGCTGGCCATGTCCAAGTGGACGGCCAAGATGTCCACCGGCGCCCGCGTCATCGATCAGCCGCAGAACGAAGCCGAGCGCTGGCTGGTGGAAACCGTGCGTCGCCATGCACAGAACGCCGGCATCGGCATGCCCGAGGTGGCCATCTACGACGCGCCCGAAATGAACGCGTTCGCCACCGGCATGACCAGGAACAGCTCGCTGGTGGCGGTAAGCACCGGTCTGCTGCAGCAGATGGATCGCGAGCAGGTCTCCGCCGTGCTGGGCCACGAGATCGGCCACGTCGCCAATGGCGACATGGTGACGCTCACCCTGATCCAGGGCGTGCTCAACACGCTGGTGATCGTGGCGGCCCGCGTCGTGGGCCGACTGGTCGACAGCTGGCTGTCCGGCGGCCGCGACCGCGAGGGCGGTGGCGGCATCGGCTACTTCATCTCGGTGATGGTGCTGCAGCTGGTGTTCGGCCTGTTCGCCTCGATGATCGTGATGGCCTTCTCGCGCTGGCGCGAATTCCGCGCCGATGCGGCCGGTGCCAAGCTGGCGGGCCGTGGCTCGATGATTTCCGCCCTGCAGCGCCTGCAGGTGCAGCACGGCGAAAGCACGCTGCCGCAGACCATCGCCGCCTTCGGCATCTCCGGCCACCTCGCCACGGGTTTCAAGCGCCTGTTCATGAGCCATCCGCCGCTGGAAGAGCGCATCGCCGCCCTGCAGAGTGCCTCGAACAACGCCTGATCTTCACCCGCTCCCCGCGTGGGGGCGGTTAACCTCAGGGGCCGACTTGTCGGCCCCTTTGTTTGCTCCCTTTCCGCCTGACCTTTGCATGAGTCTTTCCGCATGACGAACGCCGCGCCTGAAACCCGCAAATTCGAAGCTGAAGTCGCCCAGGTGCTGCACCTGGTTACGCACTCGCTGTATTCGCACAAGGAAATCTTCCTGCGCGAATTGATCTCCAACGCCTCCGACGCCTGCGACAAGCTGCGTTTCGAATCCATTGCCAACCCCGAGCTGCTCTCCGGCGACGGCGAGTTGCAGATCCATGTGAGCTGGGAACCGGAGGCACGCACGCTGACGGTGCGCGACAACGGCATCGGCATGAGCCGCGATGAAGTGGTGGCCAACATCGGCACCATCGCCAGCTCCGGTACACGCCGTTTCCTGGAAGCCATGAGCGCGGAACAGAAAACCGACGCGCGCCTCATCGGGCAGTTCGGTGTGGGTTTTTATTCCGCCTTCGTGGTGGCGGATCGCGTCACGGTGCTCAGTCGTCGCGCCGATCTGCCGGCCAGCGACGGCGTGAAGTGGGACAGCGACGGCAAGGGCGAGTACAGCCTCGCGCAGGTCGATCTGCCCGAACGTGGCACGGCGGTGATCCTGCATCTGAAGGCGGACGAGGATGAGTTCCTGAAGGGCTGGGAGCTGCGCTCGCTGATCCGCAAATACTCCGATCACGTGGCATTCCCCATCCGCATGCCGAAGGAAGTCGACGGCAAGCCGGGCGACGAATGGGAAACGGTGAACGACGCCTCCGCGCTGTGGACCAAACCACGCAACGAGATTTCCGACGAGGACTACCAGAGCTTCTACAAGTCGCTGGGCCACGACTTCAACGATGCGCTGGCCTGGACGCACAACCGCGTCGAAGGCAGCCAGAGCTTCACCACGCTGCTCTACATTCCCGAACAACCGCCGTTCGACCTGATGATGGGCGGGCGCGACGAGCGCAAGGGCCTGAAGCTCTACATCAAGCGCGTCTTCATCATGGATGCGGCGGAAGAACTGTTGCCGAACTACCTGCGTTTCGTGCGCGGCGTGGTGGATGCCGACGATCTGCCGCTCAACGTGAGCCGCGAGATCCTCCAGCACAATCGCCAGCTCGAGCGCATCCGCGCGGCCTGCGTGAAGCGCGTGCTGGATTTGCTGGAAAGGCTCGCGCGCGACGAACCCGAGAAGTTCGCCACGTTCTACAAGGCGTTCGGCAACACGCTGAAGGAAGGCATCGCCGAAGACGCCGCCAATCGCGAACGCATCGCCAAGCTGCTGCGTTTTGCGTCCACCAAGGGCGATGGTGCCGCGCAGACGGTGTCGCTCGACGACTACATCGGCCGCATGGCGATTGGCCAGGAAAACATCTGGTACATCACCGCCGACAGCTTCACCGCGGCCATGGGCAGCCCGCAGCTGGAAGCGTTCAAGGCCAAGGGCATCGAAGTGCTGTTGATGTTCGACCGCATCGACGAGTGGATGCTCAACAGCTTGAACGAATACGCCGGCAAGAAGCTCCGCAACGTGGCGAAGGGCGAGCTGCCGCTGGATGACGCAGGCAAGAAGCACCAGGAAGAGGCCAGCAAGGCTGCCGAGCCGTTGATCCACAAGCTCAAGGAGCTGCTGGGCGATCGCGTGGGCGATGTACGCGTATCCGCACGACTCACCGATTCGCCGTCATGCCTGGCGTTGTCCGATTACGAGATGGCCCCGCATCTGGCGCGTCTGCTGCGCGAAGCAGGCCACGACGTTCCCGAGGCGAAGCCCACGCTGGAAGTGAACCCGCAGCATCCGTTGCTCAAGCGCGTGGAAGGCGAGAGCGATACGGTGAAGGCTGGTGATCTGGCGAACCTGTTGCTGGATCAGGCGGAGATTGCGGCGGGCGCGCAGTTGCCGGACCCGGCCGCGTTCGTGCAGCGCTTGAATCGCCTGATCGTCGGGTAAAGGTTCCCGGATCTTCTCCCTCTCCCCTTCGGGGAGAGGGCCGGGGCATTGCCACCTTTACGGTGGTGAGGGGGCCAACCTGGTCCCACCGTTTCGACGGTTAGCGTCAAGTAGACAAACGTCCATCGATCACGCCGCGCCTCTAGACCTGGCTACCAACCCACGGCCGCTATACTGCGGCCGTTTCGTTTTCCAGGAAGCCCATGAGCGCGTTGTTGCTGCTATTCACCTGCCTGCTGCTCGGCGCACTCGTCGCGCGTTTCGCCAAACCGCCGGCGGGCATCGTTCATGGCATCAACTGGTGGGTGATCAATATCGCGTTGCCGGCGCTGGTGCTCGCGCTGGTGCCCAAAGTGAAAGTGGACGCGCAGCTGTGGTTTCCCGTGGTGTCCATGTGGGTGGTGTTCTTCGGCGCGTGGGTGGTGTTCGCACTGCTCGGCAAGGCGTTGGGTTGGTCGCGCGAACGCGTGGGTGCGCTGACCTTGGTGTGCGGCCTGGGCAACACCTCGTTCATGGGCTATCCCATGATGCAGGCCCTGCACGGCAAGGAAGGGCTGACGCTCGCCGTGGTATCCGATCAGCTGGGCTGCTTCCCGTTGCTCTCGTCGGCCGGCGTGGCCGTGGCGTCGTTCTATGCCGGCCGTTCGCCGCAACCCGCGGTGATTGCGCGACGCATCCTTACTTTCCCCTCGTTCCTGGCCCTGGTGCTGGCCGCCATCGTGGGCGCCCTGGGTGGCTGGCCGCCCATGCTTGATGGCGTATTCACGCCTATCGGTGCCACGCTGACGCCACTCGCACTGTTCTCCGTGGGTTTGCAGTTCAAGTTTCACCTGGGCGAACGGCAGCTGCCGGCGTTGTTGATGGGTCTGGGCTGGAAGCTGGCGCTCGCGCCGCTCGCGGCATGGACGCTTGGCGTGGCGGCAGGCGTGGGTGGTCTCACCTTGACGGTGGGCGTGTTGCAGGCGGCCATGGCACCGATGATTTCCGCCGCGATTCTGGCGGATGAATACAAGCTCGAACCGACGCTGGCCAACACCATCCTGGGTGCTGGCATCGTGCTGTCGCTGATCACCATTCCGCTCGGGAATCTGTTGCTGGGCGGTTGAGGAGACGACGATGGATCTCGCTGCGCATCTGCTGGACCTGGAAACGCTGCTGCATCAGCAAGAGGTGCGCGCCAACGAGGCGGTACTGCGACGGTTGATCGCGGAAGACTTCTTCGAGTTTGGTGTATCCGGCACGGTGTGGACGCGGGATGCGGTGATCGACGCGCTGCGCGACGAATCGTTTTCACCGCGAAAGATCGAGGATTTCCGTCTCACCCTGCTCGCCGACGACGTGGCGCTGGTGACGTATCGCGGTCATCGCTTCGCCACGCCGCAACGGCCCGCAGCGGATTCGTTGCGCAGCTCCATCTGGACGTTGCGCGAGGGCCAGTGGCAGATGCAGTTTCATCAAGGCACCGTGCTTTGAATTATCCCGGCATCCCTCTGTAGGAGCGCACTTGTGCGCGCCCCGCCCTTGGCGAGCGCTCACCGAATCAGGCGCGGACCGGCTTTTGAATCCACAGGCATGACGAAAACCGCAGCGTGGCGGTCGCGCACAAGTGCGCTCCTGCAGGGGCGGTGTTGCGCGACAATGGGGCATGTCTTTCGAATCTTCCTCGCAGGCACCGGTGCGTGCCGACGTGTGGCTCTGGGCCGCGCGCTTCTTCAAGACCCGCAGCCTGGCCAAGCAGGCCATCGATGGCGGCAAGATCGACCTCAACGACGGCACCTGCAAGCCCGCCAAGTCTGTCCAGGTGGGCGACGTGTTCCGCATCAGCCGGGGCGAGGAACGCCTGGAGGTAGAGGTGATGGCGCTGTCCGAAAAACGCGGCCCCGCCAGCGCGGCACAGGCGCTTTATCGCGAAAGCGAAGCCAGCATGGCGGCCCGTGAAGCCGCGAAGGCCCAGCGTAAGTTATTGGGCGCCATGGCCCCGCCGGGGCGTCCGGACAAGCAGGCACGTCGAGAATTGCGACGCCTTAAGGATTCCATGTGAGTCACCCATCTCAGAACGCGTAGCGGATCTGCGCAAGCATGTCTTCCACGGAAAGCCGCGCGGGCGCTCGGTTTTCCCCAGATCTTGAAGTGGGAGGACGACATGGCGGGTATGGGATTCCTGAAGCGGTTGCTTGGGGGTACGACGCCGGGGCAGGCGGACCAGACGTGGCGCAAGACCACGCAGGGTGCACGGGTACTGGTGGTGGACGATTCGGCGACCATCCGGGCTGTGCTGGGCCGCATGCTGGAAGTGGACGGCTACGAAGTGGCCCGCGCCGCCGATGGCGAAAGCGCACTGGAGATGGCCCGCGCCGAGCCGCCCGACATGATCTTTCTCGATATCGTGTTGCCAGGCATGAACGGCTTCGCCGTGCTGCGCGCCTTGCGCCACGACCCGGCCACCCAGCACGTGCCCATCGTGATGATCAGTGGCAACCAGCAGGCCACCGAACAGTTCTACGTGCAGCGCTTTGGTGCGGATGACTTCATCAGCAAGCCGTTCGGCCAGGCCGAAGTGGCGCGCAGCATCGATCGCCTGGTGGGCTTTGGTCGATTGTCTGCACGCGAAGCGGCCAAGGTCGTTACGTTGCCCGTATCGGTGCCCGTGGAGACCATTCCCGCGATGCTTGCCAATGCCACGGACGAACCCGTGGTGGAGACGGTCCCCGAACTCGCTGCCTGACGCGGCTATTCCTTCCGCAGAAAACAAAGGGCGACGTCTCGTTCGAGACGCCACCCCTCATTTTGCCCAGCGTGGGCAAACCTGAGGCTGGCGATGGCTGGCTTGGTAGTCACTCTACGGTGCTGCCGTCATTGAGTGAATTCGATTGTTTCGATGCAATACATAGTCCGTGCCTATGGATTGGCAGCACGAACCTTCACGCAGGCGCGACCGTGCGCGGCCCACGATGCCCGCCTGTTGACAGGTGCGGAGGCAGCGTCGTGGCAGAGAGCATCCAGGAAGGCGATATGGTTTTCGTGGCCGATGGCGAAGACGGCATCGGTTCGGTGCGCCGGATTCTTTCGGGCGGCAGTTCGCTGGTGGTCTATATCGAGAACGGCGGCGATTTCGACATACCGGCCAGCGCCGTGCGTACGGTGCACTCGGGCAAGGTGATGCTGGATCTCGACCACCTGCCGACACCGGTGCTCGAAGCGATCGGGAACGCGCGAAAGTCCGAGTATCCGCACTGACGTTCCGTCGTTTTGCGGCACCCGCGAATGGCCCGGAACGCTTAAAAACAAACGCCCCGCCAAAAGTGCGGGGCGTTTGCTTCATGGGCTTGTAAGGTCAGGCGAGCGATTTGAGTCGATAGAGCGCTTCCAGTGCGTCGCGCGGCGACATCGTGTCGGGATCGATATCTTCCAGGGCGCGCTCCACCACCGATGGCGCGGCGGCGAACAAGCCCATCTGCGGGGATTCCACGGCCGGCGTCTTGGTGCCGGCTGCCGACGCGTGCTGGTACATGCCGCGCTCCAGCTCCGCGAGCGTGCGACGCGCATCGGCGATGACCGACCTGGGCAGGCCCGCCAGCGCGGCCACCTGCAGACCAAAACTTCGGTTGGCTGGGCCTTCCTTGACGGCGTGCATGAACACGAGCTGCTCGCCGTATTCCACGGCGTCCAGATGCACGTTGGCGATGGTGGCGTATTCGTTGGCCAGCTCGGTGAGTTCGAAATAGTGCGTGGCGAACAACGTGTACGAACGGCTGCTGGCCGCCAGGTGCACGGCAGCGGCGCGTGCCAGCGCAAGACCGTCGTACGTGCTGGTGCCGCGGCCCACTTCGTCCATCAGCACCAGGCTGTGTTCGGTGGCGTTGTGCAGGATGTTCGCCGTCTCACTCATTTCCACCATGAAGGTGGACTGGCCGCGCGACAGGTCGTCACCGGCGCCGATACGCGTGAACACGCGATCGATCGGTCCGATCACCGCGCGCGATGCCGGCACATAGCTGCCGATATGCGCCAGCAGCACGATCAACGCGTTCTGGCGCATGTAAGTGGATTTACCACCCATGTTCGGACCGGTGATCACCAGCATGCGGCGGGCGTCGTCCAGCATCAGGTCGTTCGGTTCGAAGGGTTCGTCGCGCACTTTTTCGACGACGGGATGACGGCCACGCTCGATGGCGATGCCGGGTTCGTCGGTGAGTTCCGGTGCGCTCCAGTCCAGCGTCACGGCGCGCTCGGCGAGCGTGGACATCACGTCCAGCTCGGCCATGGCCATCGCTGCGCTCTTGAGCGGTTCGAGCTGTTCGGTGAGCGTGTCGAGCAGTGCCTCGTACAGTGCGCGCTCGCGCATCAGCGAGCGTTCCTTCGCGGACAGCACCTTGTCTTCGAAGGTTTTCAGTTCTTCGGTGATGTACCGCTCGGCGTTCTTGGTGGTCTGGCGTCGCGTGTAGTGCGTGGGCGCCTTGTCTGCCTGACCCTTGCTGATCTCGATGTAGTAACCGTGCACGCGGTTGTAGCCCACCTTGAGCGTGCTGATGCCGCTCGCGGCCTTTTCGCGTTCTTCCAGCTCAACCAGGTATTGGTCGGCATGCGTGGCGAGCCGGCGCAGTTCGTCCAGTTCGGCGTCGTAGCCGTCGGCAATCACGCCGCCGTCGCGCTGAAGCACCGGCGGTTGTTCCACGACGGCCTGCTGAAGCAGGGCAGCGGTGCCGGCGTGGTCGCCGATGCGTTCCACCAGCGCGTGCAGCAGCGGGCTGTCGAGCGTGGCGATCAGCGCACGCAGCGACGGCGCGGCGGCGAGGCCATCGCGCAGTGTCGACAGATCGCGCGGACGCGCCGAACGCAACGCCACGCGCGCAAGGATGCGTTCCAGGTCGCCGATGCTGCGCAGCTGTTCGCGCAAAGGTTCGTGCTGGCGATGGTCGATCAGCGTGCCAATGGCCTGGTGGCGTCCGCGCAACAGGTCGCGCGAACGCAGCGGGCGATTGAGCCAGCGGCGCATCAGGCGTGCGCCCATGGGCGTCACTGTTTCATCGAGCACGCCAAGCAAGGTGTGTTCGGTGCGGCCGCTCGGGTGCGTGTCCAGTTCCAGGTTGCGGCGCGTGGCGGCATCCAGCGCGATGGTGTCGTTCGCGCTTTCCACGGCCATGCCGGAAATATGTGGCAACGCGCTCTTCTGCGTTTCTTCCACGTATCCGAGCAGGCAGCCTGCGGCAGCGATGGCGAGCGGCATGCGGTCCACGCCGAAGCCATCGAGGCCACGCGTGCCGAAGAAGCGGTTGAGTTCGCGCTTGGCGGCATCGCCATCGAAATGCCACGGTGGACGACGGCGAAGGCCGGGCAGCGTGCTGACGAATTTCGGCCACGCGACGTCGTCGCCAACCAGCGTTTCCGCCGGTTGCAGGCGTGCCAGTTCGGAGGCCAGCGCTTCAGCGCTGGGCACTTCGCTCAACAGGAAGCGGCCGCTTGCCAGGTCGACCCACGCCAGGCCGTAAGCGCCCTGGGCGCCGGCCGAGATCGACACCAGCAGGTTGTCGCGTCGTTCTTCCAGCAGGGCGGCGTCGGTGACCGTGCCCGGCGTGACGATGCGCACCACCTTGCGTTCGACTGGGCCCTTCGATGTGGCCGGGTCGCCGATCTGCTCGCAGATGGCGACCGATTCGCCCAGGCGAACCAGGCGCGCCAGATAGTTCTCGGCTGCGTGATACGGCACACCCGCCATGGGAATGGGCTGGCCGGCCGACTGGCCGCGCTGGGTCAGCGTGATGTCCAGCAACCGGGCCGCCTTGCGCGCGTCGTCGTAGAACAACTCGTAAAAGTCGCCCATGCGGAAAAACAGCAGCACGTCCGGATGCTCTGCCTTGTGAGCCAGGTACTGGCGCATGAAGGGGGTATGGGTTTCGAAATCCTGGGTGGCCATAACGTGCTGTTCTATCGGGCCAAACGAAGACATCCGGCCGTGGCGGGAGGGCAGTGTGCGCCCCTCGAAAAATGGCCGTCACGATAACCGAATTGACCCGGCGTGTACTTCCGTGGCTGCGTTTTGGTCGAATGCTTTTGCGATGGGCGGAGCCGTCGAAGGGGCACGATGCAGTGCCGCTTGTGGCGCCCGGATTCCGATGTGTAGGATCGGCCGCCATGCATATCCTTCATCAACCTGTCTCTCGTCTGGTGGCTGCGCTGCTTCTGGCGCTGCCTGTTTCCGCCGTTTCCGCCGCTGCCGCGAAGGCGCCGCCCGAGCCGGCCACGCTTTACGCAGGCGCTACCGTCATCGACGGCACGGGTGCCGAGCCCCGACCCGACCAGGACATCCTGGTGCGCGGCGAGCGGATCGTGGCCGTGGGACCGCATGGCACGCTCGCGGGCTCGCACGACGCTGGCGTCCACACGGTGGATCTGCACGGCAGCTACGTGATTCCCGGACTGATCGACAGCCACGTGCACCTGGCGACGCCGCCCAACGCCAAGCGCGCGCAGGCCATCCTTCGGCGCAACCTGTACGCCGGCGTGACTGCCGTGCGCGACATGGCCGACGACCTGCGCTCCAGCGGCGAGCTGACGCGCGAGGCGCGTACCGGCGAAATTCCTTCGCCCGACATCTACTACGCCGCCGTCATGGCGGGCCCCGAGTTTTTCGCCGACCCGCGCGTGGCGGCGGCGAGCTATGGCGTCACCCCGGGCCAGAGCCCGTGGATGCAGTCCATCGACGAGAAAACCGACCTGCGTGAAGCCGTGACGCTGGCGCGTGGTACCTCGGCGACAGCCATCAAGGTGTATGCCGACCTGCCGCCGGATCTGGTGAAGAACATCACGGCCGAGGCGCATCGCCAGCACATCATGGTGTGGGCGCACAGCGCGGTGTTTCCCACAAGGCCGACGGACGTGATCAACGCCGGTGTCGACGTGGTCAGCCACGCCTGTTACCTGGCGTATCAGCTTGAACCGGTGATGCTGAAGAACTACGAGGACCACACGCCATTCCACGACGCGCTGCTGGCGCCGACGGGTGACGATCCCACCATTGCCGGCCTTTATCGCGACATGGTGAAGCACGGCACCATCCTCGACGCCACCGGCTGGCTGTTCGTGAAATACGACGCCGAGCGCAAGGCGCATCCGGAACGCAAGCCGTTGCGCTGCACGGGTCCTACGACGATTCGACTGGTGCGTCAGGCCTGGCAGGCCGGTGTGCCCATTTCCACCGGTACCGACAGTGATGGCGGCTACAAGGGCGTATGGCCGTCCGTTTACGACGAGATCGATTTCCTCGCGCACGACGTGGGCATGCCTTCCCTGCAGGTGATTCGCTCGGCGACGCTGGTGGGCGCCCAGGCTGCGGGCCAGGCAAAAGACATGGGCTCCATCGAAGCCGGCAAGCTGGCGAACTTTGCCGTGCTTTCCGCCGATCCGGTGAAGGACATCGACAACCTGCGCAGCATCCGCCTGACGGTGAAGCGCGGACATGAATATCCGCGCAGCCACTACAAGCCGATCACGAAAGAGGAAATGGGAGATGACGACGACGATTGACCGGCGCACGTTCCTCACCGGCATGACATGGGCGGCAGCGGTTTCGATGCTGCCGTGGGAAGCACGCGGCGCATCGCCAAAGGGCGCGGGTATGGCAGACAGCGGCATCATCATCAATGCACTCGGCGGCCTGGATGATCCCAACCGAGGGTCGGACGCGCTGGTGCCCGAGTTCTCGCCACGCGTCCTGGCCGAAGCGCATGCCTCGGGCCTTACGGCGGTGAACATCACGCTGGGTTATGTCTCCGGTCCGGATGACCCGTTCGAAGCCAGCGTGCGCGACATTGCCGCCACCGATGCATTGGTGCGTGAGCACGAACGCGATGTGATGAAAATCCTCACGGCTGCCGACATCCGCCGCGCCAAGGCCGAGAACAAGATCGGCCTGATCTACGGCTTCCAGAATGGCGCGATGATGGGCAACGACGCCAAGCGCGTGGACATCTTCGCGGACCTTGGCGTGCGCGTCTTCCAGCTCACCTACAATCCGGCGAATCAGCTCGGCGACGGTTCCATGGCCAAGGAAAACCGCGGGCTCACGCCGTTCGGTCGCGAAGTGGTGGCGCAGCTCAATGCGCGCCACGTGATGGTGGACCTGTCGCACAGTGGCGAGCAGACCTGCCTGGAAGCTGCACGCGTATCCAAGGCTCCCATCTCGATCAATCACACGGGTTGTCGCGCGGTGACCAATCTGCCGCGCAACAAGACCGATGCCGAACTGCGGCTGGTGGCGGAGAAGGGCGGCTTCATCGGCATCTATTTCATGCCCTTCGTCAACCCGACGGGCCACGCGCGTGCGGAGGATGTGGTTGCCCACATCGATCACGCGGTGAACGTGTGCGGTGAAGATCACGTCGGTATCGGCACCGACGGCACGGTGACGCAGATCGACGATCTGCAGGCGTACCAGGCCATGCTGGCGAAGGAAATCGCACAGCGCCAGGCACAGGGCATCAGCGCGGCAGGCGAGGGGCCGGATACCTATCCGTTCGTGGTCGACCTGCGTGGCCCGCAGCAGTTCCACAAGCTGCAACAGCTGCTGGCGCAGAAGGGCTACAGCAGCGCACGGATCGAGAAGATCCTCGGACTGAATTTCCTTTCCTTCGCGCAGACGGTGTGGGGTGGTTGAAGGGGGGGCGTCGACTGGCGCAGCCGCGTTTCAATCACGCCACACCCTTCGATCCAACCTCACCGTCATTCCCGCGAAGGCGGGAATCCAGCGTCTTTGCTTTGTATGCAACTCCAGAGAAAAGGCACTCGATTCCCGCTTTCGCGGGAATGACGGTGGAGAGGTTCGAGCGGCGGGGGAAATGCGAATGACCAGGGAGTCGTGGCGCATCCAGGTGGCATGCCCCTTGGCGTAACCGCCCTGGCGAGGTAGAACGATCTGCCCATCCCCACCCCCAGGGAAACCCATGACGTCACCTGTCCCCACCGATGCCGAGCTCACGGCGCTTGCCGAGCAGGTGGCCGCTGCCGCACAGCAGCGCAACCTGATGGTGGTTACCGCCGAATCGTGCACTGGCGGCTGGATTGCCAAGGCGCTGACCGATCTGCCGGGTAGTTCCGCGTGGTTCGACGCGGGTGTCGTCACCTACAGCTACGGGGCCAAGGAGGCCTTGCTGGGCGTGAATCACCGGACGCTGGAGCGTACCGGGGCGGTCAGCGAGGAGACCGCGCTGGAAATGGTGTCCGGCGCGCTGGCCCGCTTCGGCGCGGGCATGGCCGTGGCCGTGACGGGTATTGCCGGTCCCAGCGGCGGCACGCCCGACAAACCCGTGGGCACGGTCTGGATCGGCTGGAAGCGCCGCGGCGGCTACGCCCAGGCCACCCTGTTCCATTTCGATGGCGACCGCGAAGCCGTGCGCCGCCAGACCGTGGCGGCGGCGCTCACGGGTGTCATCAAAGCGCTGACGGACTGAGCAGGCATTGCCCACTGGCTGGCTTGACCGGTGTGGGATACTCGTACATCTCAGCTCACAGATCGCAGCCCGTGAGATCAGCCACGGGCATCATGCTTTCCACTTCACTGCCACTCCGGGATTCAAGACGATGGATGACAACAAGCGCAAGGCGCTCACTTCCGCCCTCGGCCAGATCGAAAAGCAGTTCGGCAAGGGTGCCGTCATGCGCCTGGGCGACCGCACCGATGACGCCATCGACACCGTTTCCACTGGCTCGCTGGGCCTGGATATCGCCCTGGGCGTGGGCGGCCTGCCGCGCGGCCGCGTCGTCGAAATCTATGGTCCGGAATCCTCGGGCAAGACCACGCTGACCCTGCAGGTCATCGCCAACTGCCAGAAGAACGGCGGCACGGCAGCCTTCGTGGACGCCGAGCACGCACTCGATCCCACCTACGCGGCCAAGCTGGGCGTGAACGTGGACGACCTGCTGGTCTCCCAGCCCGACACCGGCGAACAGGCGCTGGAAATCGCCGACATGCTGGTGCGCTCGGGCGCCGTGGACGTGGTGGTGGTCGACTCGGTCGCCGCGCTCACGCCCAAGGCCGAAATCGAAGGCGAAATGGGTGATTCTCACGTGGGTCTGCATGCCCGCCTGATGAGCCAGGCGCTGCGCAAGCTCACCGCCAACATCAAGAAGTCCAACTGCCTGGTGATCTTCATCAACCAGATCCGCATGAAGATCGGCGTGATGTTCGGCAGCCCGGAAACCACCACGGGTGGTAACGCGCTGAAGTTCTACGCCTCGGTGCGCCTGGATATCCGTCGCATTGGCGCGGTGAAGAAGGGCGAGGAAGTCATCGGTTCGGAAACCCGCGTCAAGGTGGTCAAGAACAAGGTGGCACCGCCGTTCCGCCAGGCCGAGTTCGAAATCCTCTACGGCGAGGGCTCCTCGCGCGAAGGCGAAATCATCGAGCTGGGCGTGGCGCAGAACCTGATCGACAAGTCCGGCGCGTGGTACAGCTACAAGGGCGACCGCATTGGCCAGGGCAAGGAAAACGTTCGCCAGTTCCTGCGCGACAACCCGGCCATCGCCAACGAAGTCGACGCCGAACTGCGCGCCCGCCTGCTGGTGTCCAACGGCAACTCGCCGCTGCCGTCGGTGGAAACCGAGGAAGCCTGATCGGTGCCGGGCGCCCGCCGACACGGTTCGGTAGGCGTCCCGTTCCATACGAGTGAAGGGTGGCCAAGGCCACCCTGCTGAAGGCAAGGCCCTACTTCACCCATGCCGCGAGAACCCGGTGACAAACCCAAGACCTCGGCCTACGACCGGGCCCTGGGCTTGCTTGCGCGCCGTGAGCATTCCCGCCGCGAGCTGAAGCTCAAGCTGAGGCAGAAGGGTTACGAGGGCGAGGAAGCCGGCGAGGCCATCGATCGCCTGGGCGAGCAGCATTACCAGGACGACGAACGGTTCGCGGGCTCGCTGATCCGCAGCCGCGTGGCCCAGGGCTACGGACCCATGCGGGTCAGGGCTGAATTGAAAAGCCACGGCCTGTCCGATGCGCGCATTCGCGCCTTGCTGGACGAGGCCGGCATCGATTGGCAGGCCAGCGCCCTGGCCCAGGTTCGGCGTCGTTTTGGCGGCGGATCGCCACCGGATCGCGACGAAAAGGCACGCAGGGCGCAATTCCTCTTGCGTCGGGGCTTTCCCGCCGCCACAGTACGGAATGTTACCCACGCCGACGTGGACGACGCAGCCGACGACGAAGCCTGACCTCCCCGCTGTTGGGGTAGATGGTCGTCGCTCAGGCGGCGCTCCGGCGTGACCCTCTCCGCCAGGTCTTCCCCAGCCGCATGAAAACTGCCGACATCCGCTCGACCTTCCTCGACTATTTCCGTTCGAAAGGGCACACCATCGTGCCGTCCAGTTCGCTGGTGCCGTCCAGCGACCCGACGCTGTTGTTCACCAACTCGGGCATGGTGCAGTTCAAGAACGTGTTCCTCGGCAGTGAAAAGCTGTCGTACGTGCGCGCAGCCGACGTGCAGCGCTGCCTGCGTGCCGGCGGCAAGCATAACGATCTGGACGCCGTCGGCTACACCGCGCGCCATCACACCTTCTTCGAAATGTTGGGCAACTGGTCGTTTGGCGACTACTTCAAGCGCGACGCCATCGTGTACGCATGGGAGTTGCTGACGGGCGTGTTCAAGCTGCCGAAGGACAAGTTGTGGGTCACGGTGTATCACACCGACGACGAAGCCTTCGACATCTGGAACAAGGAAGTCGGCGTGCCGGCCGAGCGCATCGTGCGCATCGGCGACAACAAGGGCGCGCCGTACGCGTCGGACAATTTCTGGCAGATGGCCGACACCGGCCCTTGTGGTCCGTGCACGGAAATCTTCTTCGATCACGGCGAGGACATCGCCGGCGGTCCGCCGGGTTCGCCCGATGAAGATGGCGATCGCTACATCGAAATCTGGAACCTGGTGTTCATGCAGTTCGACCGCGCGCCCGACGGTACGCTGTCGCCGCTGCCGGCGCCGTGCGTGGATACCGGCATGGGCCTGGAGCGCCTCGCTGCCGTGCTTCAGCACGTGCATTCCAATTACGAGATCGACCTGTTCGAGCACCTGATCAAGGTCGCCGCTCAGCTCACCAGCACGACGGATCTGGCCAACAAGTCGCTGCGCGTGATCGCCGATCACATCCGCGCGTGCTCGTTCCTGATCGTCGATGGCGTGCTGCCGTCGAATGAAGGTCGCGGCTATGTGCTTCGTCGCATCATTCGTCGCGCGCTGCGCCACGGCTGGATGCTCGGCGTGCGCGGCGACTTCTTCTGGAAGATGGTGCAGCCGCTGGTGGAGGAGATGGGCGAGGCCTATCCGGAACTCGCGCAGAAGCAGGCGTTTGTCGAAGACGCGCTGCGTACCGAAGAGCGTCGCTTTGGCGAAACGCTGGAAAACGGCATGCGCCTGTTCGATGCCGTGGCGGCCAAGTCCAACGGCGTCATTCCCGGCGCGGATGCGTTCCGCCTGTACGACACCTACGGTTTCCCGATCGACCTGACCGCCGACATCGCGCGCGAGCGTGGCCTGACGGTGGACATGGACGGCTTCGAGCAGTCCATGCAGGAACAGCAGAACCGCAGCCGCGAAGGCGGCAAGTTCGAAGCCAAGGGCCAGATGCCCGCCGAGCTGGCCAGCCAGCTGCAGCCGACCCAATTCCTGGGCTATGACGCGCTCACCAGCCAGGGCAGCAAGGTGGTGGGCATCGTGCGTGGCGGCAAGCAGTTCGATGCGCTGGCCGACGGCGAGGAAGGTTTTGTCATCCTCGATCGCACGCCGTTCTATGCCGAGTCCGGCGGCCAGATGGGTGACACGGGCGTGCTCGCGAGCACGGCCGGTTCGTTCCACGTGGCTGACACGCTGAAGATGGGTGGCGTGTTCTTCGGACATGCCGGTCGCTGGCAGGGCAGGCAGGCGTTGCGCGTGGGCGATGTGGTGGAAGCCAACGTCGACGGCTCGCGCCGCCAGGCCATCGTGCTCAATCACTCGGCTACGCACTTGCTGCATGCCGCGCTGCGCAAGGTGCTGGGTGAGCACGTGACGCAGAAGGGCTCGCTGGTGGCGCCGGAGCGCCTGCGTTTCGACTTCTCCCATTTCAAGCCGATGAGCGCGGAAGAACTGCGCGACATCGAGGCCATGGTGAATGCCGAAGTGCGCCGCAACGAGGCCGCCGAAGTGCATCACATGGGCTACAACGACGCGATCGAATTTGGTGCGATGGCGCTGTTCGGCGAAAAGTACGGCGACGAAGTGCGCGTGCTGAAGATGGGTGGTTTCTCCACGGAGCTGTGCGGTGGCACGCATGTGGGCCGCACCGGTGACATCGGCCTGTTCAAGATCGTCAGCGAGGCGGGTGTGGCGTCGGGCGTGCGCCGTATCGAAGCTGTTACAGGTGCGGGTGCCCTGGCGTACGTAGCCGATGAGGAACGCCGCTTGAGCGAGTTCGCGCAGCTGTTGTCGTCCAACGGTGACGAGGCTGTGGAAAAACTGCGCCAGCTCTTCGACAAGCAGAAAAAGCTGGAGCGTGAACTGGAATCGCTGCGCGCCAAGGCCGCGGGTTCCGCCACGGCCGACCTGGCTTCCACGGCGCGGAACGTCGACGGCATCAAGGTCGTCGCCGCGCGCCTGGAAGGCCTGGATGCCAAGGCCCTGCGCGATGCCATGGACCAGCTCAAGCGGCAGCTGGCGGACTGCGTGGTGCTGCTGGCTGGCGCTGCCGATGGCCGCGTGTCGCTGGTGGCGGGCGTCAATGGCAAGGCACTGGGCCGCGTGAAGGCCGGCGACATCGTGGCCCACGTGGCCAGCCAGATCGACGGCAAGGGCGGCGGGCGTCCGGACATGGCCCAGGGTGGCGGTAACGACACCCCGGAATTGCCCGGCATCCTGGACGGTTTGGCCGGCTGGATCGGTGAGCGGTTGGCGTCCTGACAAGGTCAACCGCATGGAGTCCGTTGGCGTTTACGCATTGCGCTGCCATCGGACGCTCGGCTAGTATCCAAGCACTGCCGACACCGATGGTTGCGCCGGTGTCGCTCGACATGGCATCACAGGGGATGCCTCGTCTGTGTAACCGGGGAAGGCGGTAGGGCCTTCGGCGGTAGCATCGTCGAAATGTCCAGGCGGTAAGGCTCAGGGGTGAGGCAAAACCGTCTGTTGGCCTGTGACCAAAGTATTCATGGAGTGGCAAACATGTTGATTCTGACCCGCAGGGTCGGTGAAACCTTGATGATCGGTGACGAGGTGACCGTTACCGTTCTCGGCGTCAAGGGCAACCAGGTGCGCATTGGTATTAACGCGCCCAAGAACGTTGCCGTGCATCGCGAAGAGATCTATCAACGGATCAAGAACGAGCACGAGCCGGATGGCACTGCCTCCGGCGGTACTGGCGAACACTGACAGGCAATAAACGCTTTACCTCGAGCGCGCCGGTTAGTATCCTTGCCGGCTCCGCAGAGATGCGGACAAAAAACGGAGAGATGCCCGAGAGGCCGAAGGGGCTCCCCTGCTAAGGGAGTATAGGGTCAAAAGCCTTATCGAGGGTTCGAATCCCTCTCTCTCCGCCAGATACGCAAAAAGCCCCGCAAGGGGCTTTTTGCGTATCTGGCGGAGAGAGGTGGTGGACGAACGCTCCGGTTCGACAAAATTGTCAGGAACAATTTTGGACAGCCGAAGGCTGGCCCCGAAGCGCATCGCGCGTAGGGGTGAGGCCCATGGATGGGCCGAACAATCCCGACCTCCACGCGAACGCGGCATTCAACAAAGCCCTTCGCCGGGCTTTTTGCGTATCTGGCGGAGAGAGGTGTGGACGAACGCTCCGGTTCGACAACATTGTCAGGAACTAGTTGGACAGCCGCAGGCTGGCCCCGAAGCGCATCGCGCGTAGGGGTCAGGCCCATGGATGGGCCGAACAATCCCGACCTCCACGCCAACGCGCCATTCAACAAAGCCCCATCGCCGGGCTTTTTGCGCATCTGGCAGAGAGAGGGGTGTGGATGAACGCTCCGGTTCGACAAAATTGTCAGGAACTAGTTGGATAGCCGAAGGCTGGGCCAAACAATCCCCGACCTCACGCCAACGCGGCATTCAATAAAGCCCTTCGTCGGCTTTTTTGCGTATCTGGCCGAGAAAGGCGATGCCCAACCCCACATCACCGCCCTGAACCCCAACAAACTTGCGCCCGCATCCGCGTACAACCTTGCGCCAACTCATGCGTTATTTCTCCCGGGAGCCATCAACCGGGAGCTGCGCCATGGAAAACCTCGACCACCGCCGTCATGCGTTATCGCCACGCAACCGCGTGATGCATTCGCTGATCGCTGTCCTTGCGCTCGCCACGGCGACAGCACTTCCGTTGAATGCCAGCGCGGGCGTTTCCGTGGGCATCGGCGTTTCCGTGGGTGTGGCGCCGCCCCCGTTGCCGATCTATGCACAGCCACCCATTCCCGCGCCGGGCTACATCTGGACGCCTGGCTATTGGGCATGGGACGGCGCTGGCTATTACTGGGTGCCGGGCACATGGATCCTGCCGCCCTATGTCGGTGCGTTGTGGACGCCGGGTTATTGGGGCTGGGCCGGTGGCGTGTATGTCTTCCACGGCGGTTACTGGGGCCCGCACGTAGGCTTTTACGGCGGCATCAATTACGGCTACGGATATGGTGGTGTCGGCTACGCCGGCGGCTATTGGCACAACGGCGGGTTCTACTACAACCGCTCGGTCAACCACATCGACAACGTGCACATCACCAATGTGTACAACCGCACGGTGGTGAACAACGGCCCGATGAATCGCGCCAGCTTCAACGGCGGGCAGGGCGGCGTCGCAGCACATCCCACGCCGCAGGAAGCAAGTTTTGCAAACGAACGGCACATGGCACCGGTCGCGGCACAGGAACAACAGCGCACGATGGCCAGCCAGAACCAGGGGATGCGCGCCTCGTTCAATCACGGTGCGCCTGCGGTGGCCGCTACGCCGCGCGCGGGTGAGTTCAATGCCGTATCGCACGGCCCGACCGGGCAACCCACGCCGGCTGCTGTAAGTGCACAGCGAACGAACGCGCCGGCGCAGGCCCCGCATGACGCCATGGCGTTGCATTCGGCAGGCTTTGCGCCGCATAACGCGGGAGGCGCGAATGTGGCCAACGGGGCGCACACCAACGGCTATTCGCCAGCGGCCAGCCATGCCAATTACACGCGCGGCCCGGCATCGGCGGGCGGTGGATATCATGCTGCTACCAGCCACACGCAGCCGACCTATGCCGCGCATGCGCCTGCTTCGGCGTCGGCTTATCACCCACACGCTGCACCGGCTCCGCATCCGGCCGCAGCGCCGCATGCACAGTCGCACGCACAGGCAGCGCCGCATGGCGGGGGCGAGCATCGCTGATTAGCAGCAACGGCGGGCAGCGTCGACTGCCCGCCGCTTTGAGCAAGGGGACAAGGGGAGCAGTCGCTGTCCACTAGAATGCCGTCGTCCCGTCGTGGACGGCGCGCACCGGAGTGCACGCCACACCATCATCGAATCAAGGAGAGGGGGAACCGATGTTGAAGCGAATCGTTCTGCTGGCGATGCTTGCCGTTTCCGGCAATGCCATGGCATCGAAAGACCTGAGCAATATCCCGCTGGAGTGGACGCCTACGCAGAGTTTCGCGGAGTTCGGTGCCATCGACTTGAATGGCATCGGCGATGTGAAAGTGCAATTCAATGCGTTTACCGACGCGCGCAAGAATCCCGCGTTGATTGCCGAAAATCACGAGAAGGAACCGGTGCGCCAGGTAACCACGAAGGACAACGTGGCTGCGTTCGTCACCGATCACGTGAAGGACACTTTCAGCAAGGCGGGCATCAAGGTGGTCGACAACGGCGGCGACGTCATCGTGTCAGGCGAAGTGCGCGACTTCTTCGTCAACGAGACCGATCAGTACGTGGGCAATGTCACCGTCTATATCACCCTGACCAACGCATCGGGCAAGGTGTTGTGGCAGGGCGTGGCCGGTGGTGGGGCGACCAACTTCGGCCGCTCGTACAAGGCGGACAACCACTACGAAACCTTGTCCAATGCCGTGCTGAAGCTGAGCAACAGCATGCTCAACAGCCCCGGTTTCCACGGAGCGCTGCAATCGCATTGATGGTTGTGAAAGGACATCACCCGCTGTGCGCGGCGGGTGATGTCAGTGCAGGGCGAGGCCTTGCAATTCGACGCCTTCGGGCGTGACACGCAACACGGAGCCTTGCTCGTACCAGTCGCCGAGCACGATGCGTTCAGCCGGCTGGCCGTCCAGATCGAAGCGATGGATGGCAGGGCGATGCGTGTGCCCGTGGATCAATCGCGTCACGCCGGCGTTGCGCATGGTGCCCGCCACGGCGTCCGCATTGACGTCCATGATGGTTTCCATGGTGCTGCCAGTGTGTGCCTTGCTGTCCGCGCGGGCCTTAGCGGCGAAGGCACGTCGCGCATCCAGCGGCATGGCCATGATCTGAGCCTTCCACTCCGGTGTGCGTACCTGCTTGCGGATCGCCTGATAGGCAACGTCGTCGGTGCACAGCACATCGCCGTGCATCAGCAGCGTGGGGCGGCCATAAAGTTCATGGACGGTGCCGTCGTCGAGCAGCGTGAATCCCGCGCGGTCGGCAAACGCCTGGCCGAGCAGGAAGTCGCGGTTGCCGACAATGAAATAGACCGGTACGCCGTGATCGCTCAGCGCCTTGGTGGCCTGTGCGATGCGGGTCGGCAGTGCCGCGTCGTCGTCATCCCCGATCCACGCCTCGACCAGGTCGCCAAGGATGTACACCGCGTCGGCGGAGCGAGCCTCGTCGCTGGCGAGATACGTTTCGAACAGCTGCGTGATTTCCGGGCGGCTGTCGTCCAGGTGAAGATCGGCAATGAACAGCGTTGCCATGGTGCCTTAGCCCTTCTTGCCCGCGGGCTTCTTGGCGGGCTCCGGGGCAGGGCTGGCTGGCGTTTGCGCCGGGGCGGGCGTCGCCGGCTCCTCGCCAACGACGTTGGCCGTGTCGATCACCACCAGCGGATTGGGCACGTCGCCAGCGAACGGCCCGAGGCCGCGCGTCGGCAGGGCGGCGCTCTTGTCCACCACGTCCATGCCCTTGATCACCTTGCCGAACACGGCGTAACCCCAGGTGAGGCCGCTCTGGTTGCCCACGAAATCGAGCCGGCGGTTATCGACCAGGTTGAAGAAGAATTGCGCCGTGCCGGAGTTGGGGTCCGCGCCGCGCGCCACGGCTACCGTGCCGCGCAGGTTGGACAGGCCATTGTCGGCTTCGCTGGTGATGGCCGAACGCGTGCGCTTGGCCTGCAGGTCGCGGGTATAGAGGCCACCCTGCACCAGGTAGCCCGGAATGGCGCGATGGAACACCGTGCCGCTGTAGAAGCCGTCACGCACGTACTGGAGGAAGTTGGCCACGCTCTTGGGCGACTTATCCGGATACAGCTCCAGCGTGATGTCGCCCTGCGAGGTGTGCAGCACCACCTCCGGGTGCGCCACCGCGGCAGGTGCTGTCGCGGCGGGCTTGGCGGCCTGGGCGAGAAGCGCGGATGACGGAAGCAACAGGAGCGCAGCGAGAAGGAATCGGGACATGGCAGGTCGGGCGGCGTGTGGCATCAGGACATGATACGCGGCGGAGCCGGCTTGTGGCCGGGCGCGTGGGCGCCCGTACCGTCAAAGGTCAGGATGGAGGGACTTCCAGCAGCAGGCCCAGCTCGTTCATCGGGGACTGTTCCTGCTCCAGGTCGGCCTCGCTGAGCGGGTGCTGGTCCAGCCATGCGGCGGGAAGGGTCAGGCGCAGGCGCTGCGCGGTGGCCGCCAGCTGCATCTGCGGCAGCGATTCGGCGCGGCGCGCACGCCGGAACAGCACGGCCAGGCGCAGCAGGGCGGTGATGTAGCGGGCCAGCTGGCGATAGCGCGCGGGCAGCGCCATGAAGGTGGCCTTGTCCGGCTTGCGGCGATGCGATTCGACAATGGCCGCCAGCAGCTGCTGTTCCTGCCGTGAGAAACCGGCAAGGTCGGCGTGACGAAGAATGTACGCACCGTGGTGGTGGTGCTGGCTGTGCGCAATCGCCAGGCCAATCTCGTGTACGCGGGACACCCACGAAAGCCACTCGCGTGCCTCGCTGTCCAGCTTCCAGATACGTGCGATCTGATCGAACAGCATGAGTGACGTCGATTCGACGCGACGCGCCTGTGCGCGATCGACGCCATAGCGCGTGGCCAGTGCATCGATGCTGGCGGTGCGCGGATCGGTGCCGCCTGCGCGGCCCAGCAAATCCCACAGCAGGCCTTCGCGCATCGAGCTTTCGCAAACGCGCAGGCGTTCGATGCCCAGTGCCTCGAAGGCCGCTTCGAAAATCACCACGCCGCCGGCAATCACCGGCGCACGATCTTCAGCCAGTCCCGGCAGCCTGAGGGCACCGATCTGCCCCTGTTCGATCAACGCATCACGCAGCAACGCCAGCGAGGCGGGCGTGATGCCATCGTCGGAAAACCGCATGGCCTGCACTACCGAACCAATCGCCTTGGCCGTGCCCGAGGAACCAAAGGCCTCGACCCAGCCCGATTCCCGGTAATCCTCCGCAAACTGCTGCAGCAACACGCCGATCTCGTTGTTGGCGCGTTGCCAGCGCTTGCGATTGAGCTTGCCGCCCGGGAAGAAGCGCAGCGTCGATGCAATGCACCCGGCCTGCACGCTTTCCGTGTGCATGGGCGCGAAACCGCGACCGATGATGAACTCCGTGCTGCCGCCGCCCACGTCGATCACGAGGCGGCTTTCGCGGGACGCATGCAGATCGTGCGACGCGCCAAGGAAAATCAGGCGGCCTTCTTCGCGGCCTGAAACGATTTCCACGGGGTGGCCCAGCGCGGCCTCGGCGGCCGTGAGAAACGATTGCGGCGCAGCCAGGCGACGCACGGTGTTGGTGGCCACGGCGCGCACACGGCTCGATGGCACCCCGGCAATACGCTGGCCGAATCGTGCAAGGCAATTGAGCGCGCGGGCGCGGTGTTCGGCGTCCAGCGTGCCGTCAGCGCGCAGGCCCGCAGCCATGCGTACGGTTTCGCGGAGTCGATCGATCACGCGCGGCTCGCCGTGTTCCACGCGCGCCACCACCATGTGATAGCTGTTGGAGCCCATGTCGACGGCAGCGATCAGTTCGCCGTCCTTGATCTGGATCTGATCGCCTTGGCTCATGCGGGGCTCGTTCCGGGCTGCAGAGCGTGAATTCTCTCACGCGGGAACCGGGTCGAGTAGCACGGATTTCACCCGCGCTACAGCGTGCCCGGCGTCAGTTTCGCCAGCAGCCATTGCTGCGCGCTGTGCGGCGGTTGATCGCCGGGTTCTGCCCGGGTATAGCGGCCGTCACCATCCAGCCGCCACGCGTCGGTGTTGTCGGCCAGATAGTTTTGCAGCGTTTCCTCGTACACGCGCTGGGCGAGGGCGGGATCGAGAATGGGGAAGGCCACTTCGATACGCCGCTTGAGGTTGCGCTCCATCCAGTCTGCGCTGGCGCAATAGATTTCCGGCGAGCCGTCGTTGCCGAACCAGTACACACGACTGTGTTCCAGGAAACGACCCACGATGGAGCGCACGCGAATGCGGTCGGAAACGCCAGGCAAACCGGGGCGAAGCGTGCATGCGCCGCGGACGATCAGATCGATTTCCACGCCCGCCTGCGAGGCGCGGTAGAGCGCCTGGATTACCTGTGCTTCGTTCAATGCATTGAGCTTGGCCACGATGCGGGCCGGGCGGCCGGCTTCGGCATGCGCCGTTTCGCGCTCGATTTTTTCCAGCACGCTGCGATAGAGCGTGAAGGGGGAATGCAGCAGGTGTTTCAGCTCGATCACCGGGCCGAGGCCCGAGAGCTGCTGGAACACCTTGTGCAGGTCCTCGCCGATGCCCGGGTTGGACGTCATCAGGCCGATGTCGGTGTAGCTGCGGCTGTTCGACTGGTGGTAGTTGCCGGTGGACAAGTGCACGTAGCGACGCAGCACCTCGTCTTCCCGACGCACGATCAGCAGCATCTTGGCGTGCGTCTTGTAGCCCACCACGCCATAGACCACCTGTACACCGGCTTCCTGCAGGCGCGTGGCCAGCCTTATGTTGGCTTCTTCGTCGAAACGCGCACGCAACTCGATCACCACGGTGACGTCCTTGCCGTTGCGTGCCGCTTCCACCAGCAGGTCGACCAGTGGCGTGTCCACGCCGGCCCGGTAGAGCGTCTGCTTGATGGCCAGCACCGATGGGTCCTGCGATGCCTGGCGCAACAGGTCGACCACGGCGGCGAAGGATTCGTACGGGTGGTGCAGCAGCACGTCGCGCTGGCGAAGTATTTCGAACTTGCAGCGCTTGCCGTTGAAGGCGGCAGGCAGCTGCGGAATGAACCGCGGGAACTTGAGATCCGGGCGGTCCAGGCCATCGTAGATGGTGCCGGCACGGATGATGTTCACCGGGCCATCGCAGCGATAGACGTCCGTTTCTTCCAGCTCGAAGTTGGCGATGAGCATGGCGACGATGGCCTTCGGGCAATCGTTGCCGATCTCCAGCCGGACGGGACGCGCATAACCGCGTCCAATCAGCTCCTCGCTGAGCGCGCGGGCAAGGTTGTCTACCTCGGCTTCCTCCACCATCAGCTCGCTGTTGCGCGTGACCCGGAACTGGTACGAGCCAGCCACCTTGAAGCCGGGGAACATCAGGTCGACGAAGCCCTGCAGCAACTCGGCGAGAAAGATGTAGTGCACACCGCCATCGCAGACTTCGTCCGGCAGGCGAATGATGCGCGGCAGCGAACGCGGTGCACGCACCAGCGCCATGTGGCCTTCGCGACCAAAGGCATCGCGCCCCTTCAACACCACGGCGATGTTGAGCGTCTTGTTGAGGATGCGCGGAAACGGATGTGCGGGATCGAGTCCCAGCGGTGACAGCACCGGCAGCACTTCGTTTTCGAAATAACCCTTCAGCCACAGCTTCTGGCGTGCCGTCCAGTTGTCACGCGTGAGGAAATGGATGTTCTCCGCATCCAGCGCCGGCCGCAGTTCGTGCTGCCAGATGTCGTACTCCTGCGCCACCAGGTCGAGCGCGCGCTTGCGGATGCGCGTGAGCAGGTCGCCCGAGGAAAGGCCGTCCGGCCCCGGCGCAGCCGATCCAAACATGTGGTGATGCTTGAGCATCGCCACGCGCACCTCGAAGAATTCGTCGAGGTTGTTGGCCACGATGCTCAGGAAGCGCAGTCGCTCCAGCAATGGCGTGCGTTCATCGCGCGCCTGCGCCAGCACACGGAAGTTGAATTCGAGCGCCGCCAGTTCGCGGCTGAGGTACAGCTCGGGGGCGGCTCGGTCGAGGACGGGCGAGGGAGTGGCTGGCTTGCGACGCATCCGGACATTCTGGCTGATACCGCGCTTTGTTACATGGCGCAGTGCCGCGTAGTGTGACGGACGTTCAGCTGGACGGAAGGGAGCGCGCAAGGCGTCCCTTCAGGCTTATTCGGGGTCGCAGGTGCCGGGAGCCAGCAGGCGTTCGCTGCTGAAGCCGCAGGAGAACGTGGAGCCCTGGCCGGGTTCGCTCTGGATGTCCAGGCGGGCCTGATGCAGGTTCAGCACGTGCTTGACGATGGACAGGCCCAGGCCCGTGCCGCCGCTTTCGCGCGAACGGCTGGACGAGACGCGATAGAAGCGCTCGGTGAGACGTGCCAGATGCGATGCCGGAATGCCATAACCCGTGTCGCTGACGGAGTAGGTGGCGCCATCGCCCGTGCGACGCCAGCGAATGGTGATGCGGCCGCCCGTGGGCGTGTAACGCACGGCGTTGCTCACAAGGTTGGAGAACGCGCTGTGGAGATCCTTTACGGAGCCAAGCAGGTCGGCTTCGGCGGTGGATTCCACGATGATCTGGTGACGGCCCTGGCTCAGTGCTTCCGCTTCCTTGCGGATGGTGGCGAGCAGCGGCGTCATCTGCACGCGCTCGTCCTGCACGTGCTCCTGCGTTTCAAGGCGCGAAAGCGTGAGCAGGTCTTCCACGATCTGGCCCATGCGCTTGGACTGCGCGCGCATTTCGTTGAGCACGGGCGCAAGTTCCGGCACGTCTTCCGGATCGATCAATTCAAGGTAGCCGTGAATCACGGTCAGCGGCGTGCGCAATTCATGCGACACGTTGGCCACGAAGTCGCGGCGGATCTGTTCCAGTCGCGTGAGGTGGCTGATGTCGCGCGCCAGCAGCAAACGCTGGCGACGACCGAAGGGCAGCAACGTCACGTTGATATGGCGATTCGGATGGCCCGGCGCGGCGACGTCGTTGAGCGGTTCGCGTGCACCTTCGCGCAACCATGTCGCGAGCTCGGTGGTGCTCAGGCGTTCGTCGAGGTGCGCGCCGCGGTCCTGCGGGCGGCGCAGGCCAAGCAGGTCTTCCGCGGCGTGATTGAACCAGCGCACGTGCTGCTCGTTGTCGAGCAACACCACGGCGTCGGGCAGACTGCCGGCGGCGCTGCGCAGGTCGCGGAGACTGGAGGCAATTCGGCGGGAGCGCGTCATGAAACGGTCATGCTTGAGTGATGTCAGCGTCGGATCTTGCGTCATCATGAGTTGCGCTTGATGACGGATTCGGGTCAATAAAAAGACGATTTCGACGATGGCAACCAGCGCAAAACCCGTCGCGACATGACCTCCCGCAAGCCATCCAAGGACGGCGCCCACAAGCAGTCCGGCGATGAGCACGGCCGGCAGCTTCCAGGAGCGGTCGAAGGTGGTTTGCATGGGAAGTTCGTCAGTCGCGCCGGGCTGGCGGAGCGCCAGCATCGGCAAAAGCCTGCGTTCCCGCAATAGGGACGTTAGACGCTGGCGGAGAAGCGGTAGCCCGCACCGCGCACGGTCTGCACCATGTCATCGAGCTTCCATGGTTCGAGCGTTTTGCGCAGGCGACGGATATGGACGTCCACGGTGCGTTCTTCCACGTACACGCTGCCGCCCCACACGTGGTCGAGCAGCTGTGCGCGCGAGTACACACGCTCGGGGTGCGTCATGAAGAAATACAGCAGGCGATATTCGGTGGGTCCGATGGTCACCGGCTCTTCGCCAGCGAACACGCGGTGCGCCGGACCGTCGATGCGCAGGCCGCCCAGCTCCACCATGCCCGAACCATCGTCGCCCTGGCTGCGGCGAAGCACGGCCTTGATGCGGGCCACCAGTTCACGGGTGGAGAAGGGCTTGACCACGTAGTCGTCCACGCCGGCTTCCAGGCCGTTCACCCGATCCATCTCCTCGCCGCGCGCGGTGAGCATGATGATCGGGACTTCCCGGCTCAGCTCTTCCTTGCGCAGGCGACGTGCCAGGTCCAGACCGCTGGTCCCCGGCAGCATCCAGTCGAGCAGGATGAGATCGGGCACCTGCTCGGCGATGGCCAACTGGGCGGCCCGCGCGTCGGCGGCGTGGATGGCGTCCATGCCGGCCTTGCGCAGGGCAAAGGCGACCATGTCGCGGATCGAAGCTTCGTCTTCGACAATCAGGATGCGCTTGTGCACGCGTTAAGTCCGCTGGGGAGGGGTATGACGCAAATATTGCAACGGCACAATGTTACGTCCACATGACATTTCACGTCGCAACAACATGACGACGTGATTTTCCTGGCTTGAAAACGACATCAACGCCCGTTGTTGGTGGCGCTAAAGCACAGTCGGCCCTGGCAATTTTCCCGATTTTGCAGCTGCTGGCTGCGGCCATCCGGATTGTCATCTGTCTGCACGCGGCGCTTGCGCAACTCCATCACCAGCGGGGTGAGGTCGTTGATGCGGGCCTGGATGCGTGCGCGGGCGTAGTAATCGAGGTCGGGCCGCTGCAGCAGTCGCTTGAGCTGCTCCATGGCATCGAACGGGCGGCCGGAAAGGTAGGACGCGTCCGCGTACGCTTCGCCCGACCGTATCGGATCCCCGGCCTTGTCCGCGGCGATGGCGTAGGTGCGGTACAGCTCCGGCTCGTCGTTGTTGTCCAGCATCGGCATCAGCATGACGGCGGCCTGGCGGGCGTCGTCCTGGCTGCCACCCTCGGTCAGCGCCTTGGCGTAGCCCATGGCAATGGCGCGATTGCGCGGGGATTGCTGGTTCAGGGCGGTGTAGATGGCCAGCGCATCCTGGCGTCGCCCGGCCTGCAGCTTGGCGTCCGCCATGGCCAGGCTGATGATCTGGCTGTCCGGATGTGCGGTCAGGATGGGTTGCAGCTCTTCGACGGCCTTGCTGCCGCGGTTGCTGCGGATGAGCGCGAGGGCGTAGCCGTAGCGATTGGAAGCCGTATCGAAGCCGCGCTCGGTCTGCAGGTTGTTGGCGTAATAGGTGGCCAGCTGCCCCGCGTCACCAGACAGGACGCGTACTCGCTCGCGCATGAGCAGGTAGGTATCGAGTCCGCTCTTGGCATCGCGGCTGGCGATGGCCGTCGGGTCCTTCACGAAGGCGATGGGAGCCGTGCTTTTTTCCCACTGGGTCTTGTCCAGCGTGGACGTGTTGGGGCGTTGCTTCTGGGCGTTCACCAGCGCGGTGGCACGGGCCTTCGCGTCGCTGATGCGGTCCATGGTGACCGGGTGGTCCTGCAGCAGCGCCGGGACGTCGCCAATATCGCCGCCCGAACCGACGCGCAGCGTGTCTTCCATGCGCCCGAAGAACGAGGCCATGGCGTTGGGGTCGTAACCGGCATTGGCCAGCGTCTGGATGCCGGCACGGTCGGCTTCGATTTCGTCCTTGCGGGTGAAGTTGATCTGGCGCTGCATCAGCAGGCCCTGGCCGCCCATCAGGATGGCGCCCGCCGCATCGCCGACGCCGGCGCCGCCAGCGGCAATGGCGCCCAGGAGGATCAGCGCCATCAACGGCGTGTCCTTCTTCGACGCCTCGAACGCGCGCTCCAGGTGGTTCTGCGTGATGTGGCCAATTTCGTGGGCAATCACGCCGGCCAGCTCGCTTTCGCTGCTGGTAATGATGATCAGGCCTGAATTCACCGCGATGTAGCCGCCGGGGGCGGCAAACGCATTGATGACGTTGTCCTTGGCGATGAAGAAGGAGAAATGCTCCTTGGGCTTCTCGCTGCCGGCGACCAGGCGATAACCCAGGTCGTTGATGTAGTCGTCCAGCATGGGGTCGTCGACCACCATGTCCAGCGCGCGCATCTGGCGAAGCATGGCCGCGCCGTAGTCCTGTGCTTCCTGCGGGGAAATCAGGGCGTTGGCCGAGCTGCCCAGGTCAGGTAGGCGTACGTCCTTGTCCTGCGCGGCCGCGCCGAAGGTCAGCCCGGCGCAGAGCATGGCCGTCAGGAGGCGGGTGGGTGTGAGGCGGCTCATGGGCGTCCTGCCCGCAGGCTTGGCGTGGTCATGGATTGTGTTTTCGTAGGTCCACCCGGAACGGCACCTGTCCAGCCCGTGGCCGGGGAAACAGTCCGTCTCCGGTCGGGGCGTGGTGCCGTGTGCTTAGGTCAGCGACAATAGCATTAGTGACACCGGCTTACGGTGTCAGTTCACCTGCTTTTACGGTTGTTTACAGTGCCTGCGACCCCATGTAGGGCTGGCGTAGGGTTCCTGAGTTTTCCGGAGTGTGTCGTGCCCAAGATTGAGGTTTATTCCACCGCGGTATGTCCGTACTGCGTATCTGCCAAGAACCTGCTCAAGTCCAAGGGACTGGAGTGGAGCGAGGTGCGTATCGACCTCGATCCGTCGCAGCGCGAGCTGATGCTGGCGCGCAGCGGCGGCCGTCGCACGGTGCCGCAGATTTTCATCAACGATCATCACGTGGGCGGATTCGACGACCTGGTCGCCGCCGACCGCAGCGGCAAGCTGGCCGAACTGCTGGAGACCAATGCATGAGCAACCCCACGGACCAGGCCGGCAAGGACCGCGTCGCTGAATTCACCGCGTTCCGCCATCGCATGAACGAGCGCATCCTTTCGGAGGACAACCAGGTTGTCCGTCGGTTTTTTGCGCTCGATACGCAGACCTACAAGGCCGGCGCGCTGGATGTGAAGACCAAGGAACTGCTGGGCCTGGTGGCATCCATGGTGCTGCGCTGCGACGACTGCATCAGCTACCACGTGGCGCAGTGCAAGGAAGCGGGCGTGACCCGCGAAGAATTTTTCGAAACCTTCAGCGTCGGCCTGGTGGTGGGCGGTTCCATCGTGATCCCGCACCTGCGTCGTGCCGTGGATTTCCTGGACACGCTCGAATCGGGCGAGGGCGCTACGGCGGCGGATTGCGCCAGCCACGCCTGAGTTTGACCGTCGGGGCGGCCTGCTCTTGCCGCCCCGTTGACGCATGCGAGTTTATTCAATTGTGCATGCGAGGATTTGCAACGGGCGCCATGCCCTGCGGTATGGCCGCGTGACGCCGCATCGGGGATAATTGACGGGATTTATAGCCCTGTCGTACCCCGCTTCAGGGTTGCTCGATTCATATCCCAAGGAGTGTCCCCATGAGCAAGACCATTGCCGTGATTCCGGGCGACGGTATCGGCCCCGAGATCATGAACGCCACGCTGCGCGTGCTCGACGCCCTGGACTGTGGCCTGTCCTACGAGTTCGTCGATGCCGGCATGGTCGCGCTGGAGAAGAGTGGCGACCTGCTGCCGCAGCCGACGCTCGACGCCATCGCCAAGCACAAGGTGGCCCTGAAGGGCCCGCTGACCACCCCGGTGGGCGGCGGCTTCACCTCGATCAACGTCACCCTGCGTCGTCACTTCGACCTGTACGCCAACGTGCGTCCGGCGATCAGCTTCCCGGGCACCAAGGCGCGCTTCGAGAACATCGACATCATCACGGTGCGCGAGAACACCGAAGGTGCGTACCTCTCCGAAGGCCAGACCCTGTCCGAAGACGGTGAAACCGCCATCTCGATGGTGCGCAACACGCGCAAGGGTTCCAGCCGCATCGTGCGTTACGCCTTCGAACTGGCCGTGAAGAAGGGTCGCAAGAAGGTCACGGCCGTGCACAAGGCCAACATCATCAAGACCGCGTCGGGCCTGTTCCTGAACGTGGCGCGTGAAATCGCCAAGGAATACCCGCAGATCGAATTCAACGAGATGATCGTTGACAACGCCTGCATGCAGCTGGTGATGAAGCCGGAACAGTTCGACGTCATCGTCACCACCAACCTGTTCGGCGACATCCTGTCCGACCTGTGCGCCGGCCTCGTCGGCGGTCTGGGCCTGGCCCCGGGGGACAACATTGGTACCGAAGCGGCCATTTTCGAAGCCGTGCACGGCTCGGCGCCGGACATCGCCGGCAAGGGCGTTGCCAACCCGTGCGCGCTGCTGCTCGCCGCGGCCGACATGCTCGATCATCTCGGCATGGTGGAGAAGGGCGACAAGGTGCGTAACGCCATTCGCGACACCATGACCAACGACCGCGACAGCGTCACGCCGGACATCGGCGGCAAGGGCACCACGTCCAGCTTCGGCGACGCCATCGTCAAGCGCGTGAAGGCCTGATAGCCACCCGGCTTGAGAGCAAAAAAAGCCCCTCGAAAGAGGGGCTTTTTTTTATGGTTCAGGCTGCCTTTTGCGCCGCTGGCTTGTAGCTGCCGGCCGGTGTCTGGAAGGCGATATTGATGCGATTCCACGCGTTGATCATCCCGACCAGCATGGTGAGGTTGAGCAATTCTTCTTCGCTGAAGACGCCGCTTGCACGCGCATAGGTGTCATCGGATACACCGTGCTCGCCCAGGCGTGTCAGTGCCTCGGCCCATTCGAACGCCGCACGTTCGCGTTCGCTGTAGAACGATGCTTCGCGCCAGCCTGGCAGCACGTAGAGGCGTTGCTCTGTTTCACCTGCGACACGTGCATCCTTGCTGTGCATATCCATGCAATACGCGCAGCCGTTGATCTGCGAGACGCGCATCAGCACAAGGTGCACCAGTGGATGTTCCAGGCCGCATTCGTGCAGCGCGGCGCTGTAGTCGAGCAGCGGCTTGAGGCCCTGGAAATGCTTCATGATCGAAAGACGCTTGGACATGACGAACTCCTTGGAAGTCGGCCACCGTGGCCGTTCATGACAAGGACGTGCCAGGGCGAGGATTCGTGACAGCTTCCAGCCGTGCAAGTTTTTCCGGGTTGCGCAGGGCGTGAATGCTGGTGATGCGCTCGCCGTCCGTCTCAATCCAGGCAACGGTGGCGAGCCTGGTGTTCACCCATGTCAGCAGTGCGGGCGCGCCATTGATCCACTGCAGCCGGTGTGCGATGTCGTACCCGCGATAACGGCGGGCAATGATGGCGTACAGCCGCACCAGGCGTTCGCCGCCTTGCAGCGGACGCAATGTCGCCGTGGCCTTGCCACCGCCATCGGCAAGATGCACGGCATCTTCGGCGAACAACGCGCGCAGCGAATCCACGTTGGCGCTTTCCAGTGCGTCCCGGAATTTTTCGAGCAGGCGGCGTTGTGTATCGGGGGAGTGGGTGAAGCGCGGGCGCCCCTCGCGCAATCGTTGCCGTGCACGGTGCACGCGCTGGCGGCAGGCATCTTCACCTATCTGCAGCATGGCGGCGGTTTCCGCGTGGCTATAGTCGAACACTTGGACCAGCAGGAACGCGGCGCGCTCTTCCGGGCTCAGCCGTTCCAGCAGCGCAAGGAAGGAAAGATTGAGGCTTTCGACACGCTCCAGCTCTGCCTCGGGCTGTTCCGTTTCCGCGATCAGTGGCTCGGGCAGCCAGGGGCCGGTGTAGTGCTGGCGCTCGGTTTTCGCGCGGCGCAGGCGATCCAGCGAGAGGCGCGTGGTGACCGTGACCAGCCACGCCTCGGCGTCGTCCAGGGCGGTTGTGTCCTGCTGGTGCCAGCGCAGCCATGCATCGTGGAGCACGTCTTCCGCATCGGCCTGGGTGCCGAGCATCCGGTACGCCAGCCCTAGCAGGCGTGGGCGGTGCTTCTGGAAGGTTTCAGTGGCGGCGTCCATGGCGTTCTCCAAAGGGAAGACACTTCATGGACGTGCAGGCCCGGCAATTCGTGACAGCTCAGCGGAAGAACGGCCAGGGCGCCAGGAAGATGATCCAGATAAGCACCAGCATGCCGATGTACTTCACGGTGCGAAACAGCTTGGGGTACTTCTTCTTGAAGGCGCGGTTGCGATCGCGGCTGCGCTGGTTGAGCGCGAACACGCGGTTGACGAAGCCGGTCTTTTCTTCCGGCGATTCGGTGTTCGGCGAGGCCGTGATCTTGCCCATGAAGGCGCCGACGCGATGGTTGATCGCGTTCATGAAGCGCGTGCGCAGTGGGCGCTCCACGTCGGCGAACAGGATCACGCGGGTCTGGTCGGTGCGGTTCTCCGCCCAGTGCACGTAGGTTTCGTCGAACACCACGTCCTTGCCATCGCCCCAGCTGTGGATCTCGCCATCGACAAAGATGCGGCACTCTTCCGAGTTCGGCGTGATCAGGCCAAGGTGGTAACGCAGCGAACCGGCGAACGGATCGCGGTGCGGATTGAGCTTGCTGCCCGGCGGAAGCAGGGCAAACATCGCGGCCTTCACGCTGGGAATGGAGTTGAGCAGCTCCACTGTTTTCGGGCACAGCGTTTCGGCCGACGCCAGGGGTTCGCCGTACCACTTCAGGTAGAAGCGCTTCCAACCCTGCTTGAAGAAGCTGTTGAAGCTCGCGTCGTTGTTCTTCTCCGCGGCGCGAATGTAGCCCTCGTCGAACAGGTGCAGGGCTTCTTCGCGAATGGCCTGCCAGTTCGCCTGCAACAGATCGAGCTGCGGAAAACCGCGGCGGTCCAGGATCGGTTTTGCCGGCACGGCCGAGAAGGCGTACATCAGCAAGTTGTACGGTGCGAATACCGCCGAGTGATCCACCAGCTGGCGGTCAAAACGCAACCTGGCCCGCCCGCGCAAATGCACCAGCAGCACGCACAGTGCGAACAGTGCGAACAGGATCAACAGCACGAGGCGCGGGGCGAGGATCATGGGCGAGGCGCGGTCAGAACGGAAACCACCATTCTACTCCCTGACGCGACGCCCGCCCGGGCGCCGATTCAGCGTGTGTGCGGATTTGCCCCATCAATGGCCGAGGACGTGAACCTCGCCGCCGCCCGGGCGATAGCTGCGTTCCAGTGATCGCTGCACGTAGGCGACAGCGCGTCGCACGGCGGAACGGGGCGCCTGTCCCTTGGCCAGTTCGGCGGCAATGGCGGAAGCCAGCGTGCAGCCGGTGCCGTGCCCTTCGATGGGGAGGCGGCGGTGACGCAGCTCCATCACGCCGCGTTCGTCGTAAAAACGATCGATCACGTGGCGTTCGTCCGAATGTCCACCCTTAAGCAATACCGCACGCGCGCCCAGGGCAAGCAGGGCTTCGCCGGCCTTGTCGAAATCCTTGGGCTTGCGCAGCTTGCGGCCCAGCAGGGCTTCCGCTTCAGGCAGGTTGGGCGTGAGCACGTCGGCGAGTGGAATCAGTTCGTCCACCATCGCCTGCACGGCATCTTCGTCGAGCAGGCGGGCGCCGCTGGTGGAAATCATCACCGGATCGACCACCAGCCAAGCGGGCTTTCGTGCCTGCATGTCCTTGGCCACCAGCTTCGTTACCGAGGCACTGCCGAGCATGCCGGTTTTCACGGCGCCGATCGGGAAATCGTCGAAGACGGCATCAAGCTGGCTGCGGATGTGCTTCAGCGGAACCGTGTGCACAGCGGTGACGCCACGCGTGTTCTGCGATGTGATCGCGGCAATCACCGACAACCCGTGCACGCCGCGGGCATGAAAGGTCTTCAGGTCAGCCTGGATGCCCGCACCGCCGCCGGAATCGGAGCCGGCGATGGTGAGGGCGATGGGTGGAGATGTGTGGGGCATGATTCCGGCAGTTCAATCAGGTGGTGGCTTATCGTAATGACGCGGGCGCGTCGCTACTGGATTCCGGCCTGCGCCGGAATGACGATCAGGAGCGAACGTTTCAAATGTGCCGTCATCCCGGCGTAGGCCGGGATCCAGTCACAGCAACGTTGGGTAGAGATCACGCCATTCCGGGTTTTCGCCTTCAATGAGACGAAGCTTCCAAGCACGTTTCCATTCTTTGAGGCGCTTTTCGCGAAGAATCGCCGACTCCATCGTTTCGTGAAGCTCATACCACACGAGTGCGTGAATACAGTGGCGAGACGTAAAGCCAGCGACAGCATCAGAGCGATGCTGCCAGACACGTTTGATCAAATCACTCGTGACGCCAACGTAAAGCGTGCCGTTTCGCTGACTTGCAAGAATGTAGACAGCGGGTTGTCGCCCATCCATGGCACACTCCAGAGCTCCTGGCCGGATGGCCAGGAGCTCATGGTGGCTTTACAACGCTTCCGACGCAAAATCCGCCAGTCGCGAACGCTCGCCACGACGCAGGGTGATGTGCGCCGAATGTTCCCAGTGCTTGAAGCGATCCACCGCGTAGGTAAGGCCCGAGGTGGTCTCGGTGAGGTAGGGCGTGTCGATCTGCTCCACGTTGCCGAGGCAGACAATCTTGGTGCCCGGGCCAGCGCGCGTGATCAGCGTCTTCATCTGCTTGGGCGTGAGGTTCTGCGCCTCGTCGATGATCAGGTAGCGCGACAGGAACGTGCGACCACGCATGAAGTTCAACGAACGGATCTTGATGCGCGACGCGAGCAGGTCGTTGGTGGCCTGACGTCCCCAGCTGCCACCTTCTTCCGGGTTGGCGAGCACTTCAAGGTTGTCGGTGAGTGCGCCCATCCACGGCGTCATCTTTTCCTCTTCCGTGCCCGGGAGGAAGCCGATGTCTTCGCCAACCGATACCGTGGCACGCGTCATGATGATTTCGCGGTAACGCTGCTGGTCCATGACCTGGGCGAGGCCCGCGGCCAGTGCAAGCAAGGTTTTGCCCGTGCCCGCAGTGCCAAGCAGGGTGACGAAATCCACATCGGGGTCCATCAGCACGTTGAGCGCGAAGTTCTGTTCGCGGTTGCGTGCCGCAATGCCCCAGACGGCGTGGTTGGAGTGACTGTGGTCGTCCAGCAGCACCAGGGTGGCCTTGACGTCGTCCACGTGGAGCACGCGAAGCTCGACGCTGTTCTCTCCGGGAAGAAACAGGCATTGATTGGCGTACCAGTCTTCGTCGTCGCGGCGATCGAGCTTGTAGAACGTGCGACCGCGCTCGTTCCACGATTGCACTTCCGGATGCTTCTCCCAGAAATCTTCCGACAGTTCGGTCGATCCGGTGTAGAGCAGGGTGAAATCATCCAGCGCGCGATCGTTCTCGTAATCCTCCGCGTGGATGCCGTAGATCTTCGCCTTGATGCGAAGGTTGATGTCCTTGGTAACCAGCACGACCGAACGTTCGGGGTTCTGGTCGCGCAGTTCGATCACCGCGGACAGGATGAGGTTGTCCGCCTTGCCGTGACCGTTGGTGGTTCGCTGCTGGAAATACAGGCGGCCGACGCCAGAGCCGCGTTTCAGATTGACACCTTCCGGATTGGCCAATTCCAGTCCGTTGCTGATGCCGTGCCCGTTGCCGCGTTCGATCAGTTCATTGAGGAAGCGGCTGACCTGGCGGCCGTTGCGCGAGACTTCCGAGGCGCCTTTCTTCTTCTCGTCGAGTTCCTCCAGCACCGTCATGGGAATGAAGACATCGTGCTCTTCAAAGCGGAACAACGAGGTCGGATCGTGCAGCAACACATTGGTGTCGAGAGCGTAGATGCGCTTGCTTCCGGTCATACGGAAGAAACCTCTTGGGCGTGCGAGGTGGATGAACCACGGCATGCGGCATGCCGCGGGGACTCGGCCAATCTGGCCGGTTTGCCATGCACGCCGGCGGATGCCCATCCCGAAGGACGGGCAGCGGCATGGCGAAAGGTGCGATGACGGGTCACTTGGCGGGGATGGCGTCGAGCACGGCCTGGGCGTGTCCGGTGACTTTCACGTTGCGCCATTCCTGGGCCAGCCTTCCTTCGGGATCGATCAGGAAGGTACTTCGTACGACACCCATGTGACGTTTTCCATACAGCACCTTCTCGTGGATCACGTCGAAGGCGGTGCACCAGGTCTCATCAGGGTCCGAAACGAGCGGAAATGGCAGCTCCTGCTTGGTGGCGAAGTTCGCGTGGGACTTCACCGAATCGCGCGACACGCCGATGACCTGCGCGTTGCGCTTGTGGAACTTGGGGTAGAGGTCGCGGAAATCCTTGGCCTCATTGGTGCAACCGGGCGTGCTGTCCTTCGGATAGAAGTACACCACCACCCACTGGCCTTTCAGGCTGTCGAGCTTCAGTTCGCTGCCGTCGCCTGTGGTGCCTTTGAGTTTGGGGACTTTCTTGCCAACTTCGGGCATGGGTTCTCCTGCGAAGCCGTCGCCGGCTTCGGCTGAATGCGGTGGAGCAAGGGGAACGGGGCAGCGGAGACGGGCGGAAGGGCGATGGCAATGCGCCCTGTGATCGGTGCGCCTCGCCCCGCTTGCTGCATGCATGCCTCTCCGGTGCTGCCCTCGGGGACAGAGACTAGCGCGTGCGGCGAGGAATGACAGCCCTTGCAGGAGGCTGCCTCAGAGAGCATGCTCAAAAGCCCGGCAGACTCGCCGGAAAATCCGGTTTTTGCGCCGTGGCGCGGTGCTTAGAACTTCACCGGATCCATGATGGCATCGAGGTTCAGGCCATCGCAGAATTCCAGGAAATCATCACGCAACGCAGCGATGTGCGTGGCTGCGGGAATGCCGATGGTGATCTGCGCCTGGAACATGTCCGCGCCGGTTTGCATGGCCTGGTAGCGCAGCGAGCTGAGCTGCTCGATGACGATGTCGCGACGGTCGAAGAAGTCGATGATCTTCACCAGGATGCCGGGGCGATCCGCCGAGATCACCTCGATGAGGTAGGGCAGCAGGTGCGAGTGATGCTCGCGCGGTCCCGTGCGGTAGAACGACAGTCGCAGGTCTTCGTCGCGGCCCAGCTTCGCGAGCGCCGTTTCCAGCTTGGCCACGGCATCCCACGAACCCGTGGCGAGCAAGGTGAGCGACGTATCGGCACCGAGCGCCGACACCCGGGCATCCGCCAGGTTGCAACCTGCTTCCGCAATGCGCTTGGCCAGCGTGAGCAGCGGGGCGCGGGTGGAAGGGGTGAGCGTCTGGATGAGCAGCTGATTGTCGCTGCCGGAGCGCGCGGGAGAACGATTCAAGGAGTTTCACCGGTGGCGGCCCCGCATGGACGCGAGGCAAGGCGTGTTCGTGCGAGCTTACTTGCCGCCGCCGGAGGGTCGCAAGTAAGCCCGCGGGCAGGCTTTGCCATGCAGGCGTCTGGCTTGCCGAGAGGCCAGGTCGTGACATTTTGCGATCGTTCGCCGCTGTTTTTCAGGACATGAATCGGCCAGTGGATTTTCAGGTGGAAACGGGCCTCCCTTTCCCCGCGGGGCGGCCGGTGAGCTGAATGCCGCGGGGTGGGCCTTCCGCCGGACGGCCCAAGTATTGGCGGCAGGGCCTTTTCCAGTAACATGCGGGGTTTGGTTTTCAGCCGGAGCTGGTCTTGGATATTCGCGGAAGCATCTGCGCGCTGGTGACGCCGTTTACGGCGGATGGCGCGGTGGATCTCGCGGCTTTCGGAAAGCTGCTGGATTACCAGGTCGATGGCGGCACCGAAGGTGTCGTCGTGGCCGGCTCCACGGGCGAAGCCCACATGCTGGAACACGACGAATACGAGCGCCTGCTGGCCTTCGCGGTGGAGCGCGTGGCTGGCCGTATTCCCGTTATCGCGGGTACCGGTGAAGCCGGCACGGCCAAGACCGTGACTCTCACCCGTCGTGCGAAAGACCTGGGGGCCAATGCGGCCCTGGTCGTTGCCCCTTATTACGTGCGTCCCACCCAGGAAGGCCTGCGTCGTCATTTCCTGGAAGTGGCCGATCACGGCGGCCTTCCGGTCGTGCTTTACAACGTGCCCGCCCGTACCGGTTGCGACCTTCTGCCCGCCACCGTGGCAGAACTGCGCGACCACCCGGGCATCGTGGGGCTGAAAGAAGCCCTGGGCACTGACGAGCGGATCCGCGCCATTGCGGAACTTGCGCGTCCGGATTTCGTCTATCTGTCCGGTGACGACGGCACGGCCTGCAAGGCCATGCTTGCGGGCGGTGCGGGGACGATCTCGGTGGTAGCCAATCTGGTGCCTCGCGCGTTTCGCATGTTGTGCGACGCCGCCACGGCGGGCGATCGCACGGAAGCCCTGCGTTGCGACGCGGCCCTGGCTCCGCTGGTTTCGGCGCTCAATTGCGCGCCGAATCCCATTGCGGTGAAGGCAGGGCTGCCGTCATTGGGGCTGGGGTTGGCGACACCACGCCTGCCCCTGGTTGAATTGGAGGATGGTCCTGACCGCGCGCAACTTCGCGAAGCGCTGGCAGGTCTGGCATCCTTGGCGAATGCGGCCTGATGTTTTCGGGCAACTGATACTCCTACGGAATCTGCTTACATGAAGAAATCCCCGCTTGTCGTGGCCCTGCCGGTACTGGCCCTGTCTGCCTTGCTGCTCTCCGGCTGCGGCATGTTCCGTTCGCAGAAGGCCTGGGAAACCGCCAAACAGGAAACGCCGCTGGAAATCCCGCCGGGCCTGGATACCCCGTCCACCAGCGCTGCGCTGGTCATTCCGGAACAGGGCGCCAACAACCCGACCTCCAACGGTGCCACGGCACGCGTGGGTGGCAGCGCCGCGCAGATCGCCGACGGCTTTGTGCTGAACGACAACGTCGACAGCACTTATCGTCGCGTGGGCCAGGCGCTGGAAAACGGCGACATCGGCCAGGTCGTGGCGCATGACGATGCCGCCCACACCTACACGCTGAGCGTGGTGGCTTCCGATCAGCCGACCGAGAAGAAGGGCTTCTTCAGCAGCATGTTCAATGGCAAGTCCAAGCAGACGGCCGATGCGCCGGGCGCGGCTCCGCACCAGGTGCTGCTGACCGTGGGCACCAGTGGCGAGAAGGCCAGCGAAGTGCGCGCGCAGGGCGATGCCGCGGCGGTGGCCAAGGTGGTCGACACCCTCAAGGGTCGCATGGGCGGCGGTTGATTCCGCGCCTCATGGCCAAACAAAAACGCCGCCCGAGGGCGGCGTTTTTTTGTGCACGAATCGCTTGGCCAGCAACCGCCTGGTGTGGGTGGTTGCCGCGTCAGCGCTGCAGCAGATCGAGCTTGTTGGGTTTGTTTTCCCATTCCTTGGCGTCAGCCAGGGCATCCTTGCGCTCGGTGATCACCGGCCAGCTCTTGGCCAGCTCCGCGTTCAGCGCCGTGAAGTTTTCCTGCCCGGCGGGCACGTCGTCTTCGGGGTAGATGGCGTTGATCGGACACTCGGGTTCGCAGAGGGTGCAGTCGATGCACTCATCCGGATCGATCACGAGGAAGTTGGGGCCTTCGTGGAAGGCGTCGACAGGGCAAACCTCGACGCAGTCGGTGTATTTGCACTTGATGCAGTTGTCGGTAACGACAAAAGTCATACGCTCTCGTGCCTGTCTTGAATGAGCCGGGGCCCGTGCCAGGCCGGAAGTGGCGCTCCCTACGAGGTTCGAACTCGTGTTCCCGCCTTGAGAGGGCGGTGTCCTAGACCACTAGACGAAGGGAGCGAAATGCACCGGAGCGCGCTAGTATAGCGAAATTGTCTCGCCCGGCAATGCCCTCGGGGCTTACGGACCGGCCGGGTGGACGCCATCGGACCCATGGGCTGATGGATGTGGAGGCGGCGGAATAACGCTGCGAATGATCGCTTTGAATGGCGCCATGCGCCTGCAAGGATCCAAACCGCTTGAATCACGACGCAAGGACCAACGCCACGCCTGCATTGCGCATCATTCCGCGCGAGCAGCATGTGATTTCGCGCAAGAACATCAGCAAGGCAGCGCTGCGCGTGCTTTACCGCCTTAATGAGGCCGGCTACCAGGCTTACCTCGTGGGTGGTGCCGTGCGCGACCTGTTGCTGGGCGGGCACCCGAAGGACTTCGACGTGGCCACCAACGCCACGCCCGACGAAGTGAAAAAGCTCTTCCGCAATTCGCGCCTGATCGGCCGCCGCTTCCGGCTGGCTCATGTGGTGTACGGGCCGGAAATCATCGAAGTGGCCACGTTCCGCGGCACGGGCGAGGAAGAAGGCGAGGGTGACCGCCACATCGTCGACGGCCGCATCGTGCGCGACAACGTGTGGGGCACCATCGAGGAAGATGCGATCCGGCGCGACTTCCGCGTCAATGCGCTGTACTACGACATCAGTGATTTCTCGGTGCGCGACTACGTCGGCGGCATGCAGGACGTGGAAAACCGCGTGCTGCACCTGATTGGCGACCCTGCCACGCGCTATCGCGAAGATCCGGTGCGCATGCTTCGCGCCGTGCGCCTCGCCGCCAAGCTGAATTTCCGTATCGACGCGAAGGCTGCTGCGCCGTTCGACGAACTTGGCCCGTTGCTGGCTGATGCCGCGCCGGCGCGCCTGTTCGATGAATCGCTCAAGTTGTTCCTTGCCGGCCACGGCCTGAAGAGCTTCCACATGCTCGAACAGACGGGCCTGCTGAAGTTCATGTTCCCGGCCACGGCGCGTGCACTCAAGCGAGGCGACAAGGCGCTGCGCTCGCTGGTCGAGCAAGGCCTGGCCAACACGGATGCACGCGTCGCCGAAGGCAAGTCGGTCACGCCAGCGTTCCTGTTTGCCGTGCTGCTGTGGGGCGAAGTGCGTGACCTGGCGCATACCTGGATGACCAAGGGCGTTGAGCCCGTGGCCGCCTGGGAGCGCGCCGCCACGCACGTCATTGCCGAGCAGTGCCAGCGCGTGGCCATCCCGCGTCGCTTCACTCTCACCATGGAAGAAATCTGGGCATTGCAGCCGCGGTTTGAGCAGGTACAGCGCAAACGCGTGTTCCGCTTGATGGCGCATCCGCGCTTCCGCGCCGCCTTCGACTTCCTGGTATTGCGTGCCGCGGAATCGCCCGCCGTTCGCGAACTCGGCGAGTGGTGGGCACATGCCCAGCAGTTGCCACATGAAACCCTGGCCGCTGCCTTGGCGGGTACGTCGTCGGGTGGCGGTAGCGAGGCTGGCGGTGTGCCGGCATCCAAGCCGCGCAAGCGTCGCCGTCGCAAGCCGACGTCGAAGGCTGGCAAATCGGACCCGGCGTGACCACAGCGTTCGTTGCGCTGGGAAGCAACCTGGGAGATGCGCGCGGCTATGTGCTGGGCGCATTCGACGCACTGGATCGCTTGCCGCAAACGCATCTGGTGGAGCGTTCGCCGCTCTACCTTACGCCGCCCTGGGGCGTGCTCGACCAGCCAGCCTTCGTGAATGCCGTGGCCCGCATCGACACCGCGTTGTCGCCGCACGATCTGCTCGACGCGCTGCTGCGTATCGAGCGCGAGGCGGGACGCGTGCGCGATGGCGAGCGCTGGGGGCCGCGCACGCTTGATCTCGATGTGCTGCATATGGAGGGCGTGACGATGTCGGACGATCGCCTGACCTTGCCGCATCCCCGTATCGCCCAGCGTGCCTTCGTATTGCAGCCGCTGAATGACCTGGCGCCTGATCTGCTCCTGCCCGGACAGGGTCGGGTAAACGACATGCTGGCGGCCATTGATGCCGCCGGTTGTGAGCGTTTGCCTTGAGCCTTTCACGTCCTGCGCGGGATAATCCCCGTCTGCTTCCGTTCTAGGAAACCCTCGTGTACGCGCAAAAAGCGAACGCTCCCACGCGCAAGCCGGTGACTGTGCCGGCGTTGCGGGCGATGAAGGCGGAAGGCCGCCGCATCGTCATGCTTACCTGCTACGACGCGAGTTTTGCCGCGCAGCTGGAAATGGCCGGCATCGACGTGGCGCTGGTCGGCGATTCGCTGGGCATGGTGATCCAGGGACACAAGAGCACGTTGCCGGTGACACTGGACCACATGGTCTATCACACCAGCATCGTGGCCCGCGGGCTCGACGCGACGCTGCTCGTTGCCGACCTGCCGTTCATGGCCGATCGCGACGTGGCACATGCGCTTGAAGCCGGTGCGCAGCTGGTGGGCGAGGGCGGCGCCGCGATGGTGAAAATCGAGGGCGCGTCGGCGCATATCCTCGAGATCATCACGGCATTGGCCGAGCGTGCCATTCCCGTGTGCGCACACCTGGGCCTGACGCCCCAGTCCGTGCACAAGTTCGGTGGATTCCGCATCCAGGGGCGTGCTCAGGAAGCGGCCGACCGCCTGGTGGAAGAAGCCAAGGCCGTGGAAGCGGCGGGTGCCGACCTCCTGGTTCTCGAAGGCATTCCCACCGCCCTGGGCGAACGCATCACGCGCGCCGTTTCCCTTCCGACCATCGGCATTGGCGCCGGCCCGCATTGCGATGGGCAGGTGCTGGTGATCCACGACATGCTCGGCGTCACGCCGGGCAAGCGACCGAAGTTCAGCAAGGATTTCCTCGCAGGACGCGACTCTGTGGCTGCGGCGATCGCGGCCTATGCCGAGGATGTGCGCTCAGGCGCGTTCCCGGCGCCGGAACATTGCTTCGAATAAGCAGCAGAGCAAAGCAGACATGCAAACAGTGCAAGACGCAGCGGCGCTGCGCGCCGTTATCCGCGGTTGGCGCGGCCAGGGCCTCACCGTGGGCTTCGTGCCCACCATGGGCAACTTGCACGCGGGACACCACTCGCTGATCAAGCTGGCGCGCGCCCGCGCCGATCGCGTGGTGGCCAGCGTATTCGTCAATCCCACGCAGTTCGGTCCGAACGAAGATTTCGAACGCTATCCGCGCACCCTGGTGCAGGACCAGGTGGGCCTGGCCGAGCAGGATTGCGATCTGCTGTTCTCGCCTGAAGTGGCCACCATGTATCCGTTTGGCCACGAGCACAGCGTAAGCATTCACGTGCCGCAGCTTACCGAGACGCTGGAAGGTGCCCATCGGCCGGGCCATTTCGATGGCGTCGCCACGGTGGTGTGCAAGCTGTTCAACCTGGTCCAGCCGGATCTGGCCGTGTTCGGCCAGAAGGATTTCCAGCAGCTCAAGGTGATCGAGCGCATGGTTCGGGACCTGTCGCTGCCCGTGAAGATCATGGCGGCGCCCACGCTGCGCGCCGACGATGGCCTGGCGCTGAGCTCCCGCAACCAGTACCTGTCGCCTGACCAGCGCGCGCTGGCGCCGCAGGTCTACGCCACCCTGCAGCAGATGCGCGACCTCATCGCCAAGGGCCATGCGTGGTCGGTGGTGGAGCAGGCGGCGGCCTCCAAGCTGGCCCGGGCCGGATTCGAGCCCGATTACGCCGCCATCCGCCGGGTCGAGGACCTGGCTGAGCCGGGCGACGGCGAAACCCAGGGGCTGGTGGCCCTGATCGCCGCCAGGCTGGGCTCCACCCGCCTGATCGACAACTTGCCTTTCGACTGACGCCCCCCATTTACGGCTTGCCGGGACTCATGTTGCGACGCGGCGTGTCCCGGCGGGATAATGGTGAGCTACGCGGGCTGTACCTGCCGGAAAATGAAGTCATGAACCTGAACATGCTCAAGTGCAAGATCCACCGTGCCACGGTGACTCACGCCGAGCTTCACTACGAAGGCTCCATCGCCATTGATGGTCTGCTGCTCGATGCCTCCGGCATCCGCGAGTACGAGCAGATCCATGCGTGGAACATCAACAACGGCAAGCGCTTCGTCACGTACGCGCTGCGTGCGGAAGAAGGCTCCGGCATCATCTCGGTGAACGGCAGCGCCGCACATCGTGCGCAGCCGGGCGACCTGATCATCATCGCCGCGTTCTGCCAGCTCTCCGAAGCGGAGCTGGAGCAGTTCCAGCCGACGCTGGTGTACGTGGACGCGAACAACGCGATCTCGCACACCAATCGCGCGATCCCCAAGCAGATGGCAGCTGCCTGATGCGACCGGCCCCGCCTTCGGGCGGGGCATGAGTGCGGTGCAACAATCTGCTGGCGCACGGTGCGAAAAGCTGCGTAAGATCGATCTCTCTCCGCAGAGCATGAGATCCCCATGTCGTCCGAGCGCCGTCCGTCCTTCCTGGCAGAACACGTCGACCGTCTGGCCGGCACGCACCTCCGAGAGTTGCTGAAGGATGCCGCACGCGGTAAACGCCTGCGGCATCGACTTGGGCCGGTCCTGCTGGACCTGAGCCGCCAGAAGCTGGACCTCGCGGCGCTGGATGCGCTGGGCGCGCACGTGGAAGCCACGAAGTGGCAGGCGGCGCGTGATGCCATGTTCTCGGGCGAAGCGATCAATACTTCGGAAGATCGTCCGGTACTGCACACGGCGTTGCGCGCATCGGGTTCAGAGTTGCCGTCGCCTGCGCCTCGCGCAGCGCTGGATGAAATCGCGCAGACCCTCGGCCGCATCGATACGCTGGTCAAGGCGGTAGAACTGGGCGACGCGAGTGCTTTCGGCGTAGCGCCGGGCATCACCGACATCGTCAACATCGGCATCGGCGGTTCGGATCTTGGTCCGCGCCTTGCCGTGCGCGCGCTCACGCCGTATCACGTGCCGGGCTTGCGCAGCCACTTCCTCACCAATGTGGATGGCCAGTCGGCGTACGAGCTGATGCATCAGCTCGATCCCAGGCGTACGCTCGTCATCGTGGTATCCAAGACATTCACCACGCAGGAAACGCTGCTCAACGGCAACGTGATGCGTGACTGGATCAGTCGCGCCTACAACGGCGACAAGAACGCTGTATCGCGCCACTTCCTGGCGGTGAGCGCCAATGTCGCGGAAGCCGAGAAGTGGGGTATTCCTGCCGCGCAGGTTTATCCAATGTGGGATTTCGTCGGCGGCCGTTTCTCGGTGTGGTCAGCCGTGGGACTCTCGCTGGCGTTGTCCATCGGCTCCTACAACTTCCATGAATTCCTGCGCGGCGCGGCGCTGGTCGATGATCATTTCCGCAGCGCGCCGTGGTCGGAAAACCTGCCGGTGCTTTTGAGCCTGGTGGAGTACTGGAATCGCGACGTGCAAGGTCGTGGCAGCCGCGCCGTGATTCCGTATGCGGATTTGCTGACCGACCTTACGTCCTATCTCCAGCAGCTGGAGATGGAAAGCCTCGGCAAGCAGGTGACCAAGCAGGGCAAGCCGGTGGAACAGCCGACGTCGGCCGTGGTGTGGGGCAGCGTGGGCACCAATGCGCAGCACGCGTATTTCCAGTCGCTGCACCAGGGTACGGATACCGTGCCGCTGGAATTCATCGGCATCGTGAAGCCCGCGCACGACCTGGTGGCCAATCACGAGGCACTGTTGTCCAACCTGTTGGCGCAGGCTGCCGCGCTGGCCTTGGGCAAAACCTTCGACGAGGCACTTGCCGAGGCGAAGTCGGGTTCGGAGGAAGCACGTCGCGTGCTTGCCGCGCAGCGCACGTTCCCCGGCGATCGCCCGAGCACGGTGATGCTGCTGGATGCGTTGACGCCGGAAAGCCTCGGCGCACTGATCGCGCTGTATGAGCACAAGGTGTTCATGCTTGGGCACCTGTGGGGTGTCAACGCGTTTGACCAGTGGGGCGTCGAATTGGGCAAGGCCATTGCGCGGCAGATTCTTCCCGCGCTGGAAGAGGGTGGGTCGAAGAACGCGTCGTCCTTCGATGCCTCGACGCAGGCCTTGATCGAAGCCATTCACGAGCGCCGCACGGCGCAGTAAACCGCAAACCTGTGGGAGCGCACCCTGTGCGCGACGAGCCTTGCGTCATCGCCAGATCCGTCGCGCACAGGGTGCGCTCCCACAATGTTTTTCAGGCGCTTGCCGGGTGGCGCGATAGCGCCCACGCCACATGCTCGCGCACGACTTCCGAGGGATGCTCGCTGCGTGAAAGCAGCGCTTGTCGCACTTCTTCCGTGTGCGGTGCATTGCCCAGTGCCACGGCGATATTGCGTAGCCAGCCTTCATAGCCTGTGCGGCGAATGGCCATGCCTTCCGTGCGCTGCAGGAATTCCTGCTCGCTCCACGCAAACAGTTCCACCAGCTTCGCGCCGGCGAGGCGATGGCGTGGTGCGAAGTCGGGCTCGGTGGCGTCCTGCGCAATCTTGTTCCAGGGGCAGGTCAGCTGGCAGTCGTCGCAGCCCAAGATCCGGTTGCCCATCGGTTCGCGCAATTCTTCGGGAATGCTGCCGCGCAATTCGATGGTGAGATAGGAAATGCAGCGTCGTGCGTCCAGCTTGTACGGCGCGACGATGGCTTGCGTGGGACAGATGTCGATGCAGCGCCGGCATGTGCCGCAATGCGCGCTGGCTGGCGCGTCGATGGGAAGCGGAAGATTCGTGTAGAGCTCGCCGAGGAAGAAGTACGAGCCGGCGCTGCGATTGATGAGCACCGTGTGCTTGCCAATCCAGCCGAGCCCTGCGTTGCGGGCAAGTGCCTTTTCCAGCACGGGCGCCGAGTCGACGAACGCGCGGTAGCCGAAATCGCCGATGGCGCCATGAATGCGCTCGGCGAGCTTCTGCAGGCGGTTGCGCATGAGCTTGTGATAGTCGCGGCCCAGCGCGTAGCGCGCCACATAGCCGGCGTCGGCATCGTGCAATACGTTCCATGCATTGCGCGTACCGGGTGGCACGTAGTCCATGCGCACGGAAATGACGCGCAGCGTGCCGGGTTCCAGCTCGGCAGGACGACTGCGCTTGTCGCCATGGCGGGCCATGTAGTCCATCTCGCCGTGATGGCCGTCATCGAGCCAGCGCTTGAGGTGTAACTCGTCGTCACCCAGCTCCGTACCCGCAATGCCACAATCGGCAAAGCCGAGCTCACGCGCCCAACGCTTGATGTCAAGCGCGAGTGCGGCGTAGTCGGCAGGGGGCGGGGAAACCAGGGACATGCGCCTATTGTAGGCGGTATGCGTACAGGGCCTCGCGCCGTCGTGCCTATAATTCCCGCATGACTGCCCATGCCCATCGCCACGAGCTCTATACCGTCGAGCAAGTGCGGGCGCTCGATCGTCGCGCCATCGACGAACTCGGCGTTCCCGGTTTCGAACTCATGCAGCGTGCCGCGGCGGCGGCGCTGGTCTGCCTTCGTCAGCATTGGCCGCATGCACGTCGCATCGCGGTATACGCCGGCCCTGGCAACAACGGCGGCGATGGCTTCCTGTTGGCGGCCATGGCTCGCGAGGCCGGCCTGCACGCCGATGTGTTCGCCGTGGGCGACAGTCGCGGCGAGGACGCCATTCGAGCGCGCCACGCGTTCGAGCACGGTGGCGGCATCGTGCATGCGTGGCTGGGCGATCTCGCGCTTTCTTCGGTGGATGTGCACGTGGACGCGCTCTACGGCACGGGCCTGCAGCGCGCCCTGGCGCCAGAGCTGGCCTCGCTGGTTCATCGCATCCATGCGACCGGCGCTCCGGTGCTGGCCCTGGATGTGCCTTCAGGCGTGAATGCCGATACGGGGGATGTGCCGGGCGATGCCGTGCAGGCCAGCGTGACGGTCACGTTCATCGCGCCCAAGCGTGGTCTGTATACGGGCATCGCACCGGGTTACGTGGGCGTGGTGCAATTCGAGCCGCTGGGCCTGCCGGAAACGTTGTGGCAGGACGCCGTGCCCGATGCTGATCTGATGCAGCCATGGACGTTGCCGCCGCGTCCCCGACAGGCGCACAAGGGCAACAACGGTCACGTGCTGGCCATCGGCGGTGACCACGGTACGGCCGGTGCCATTCGCCTGTGCAGCGAGGCAGCGTTGCGCACCGGGGCGGGCTTGGTCAGCGTGGCAACACGCGCAGAAAACCTGACGGCGCTCAACAGCGCGCGTCCCGAACTGATGGCGCACGACGTGAACGGCCCGCAGGCGCTCGAAGCACTGCTGCCGCATGCCACCGTGCTCGCCGTCGGTCCCGGTCTTGGGCAGGGCGCATGGGGGCATGCGTTGTGGCTGACCGCACTGGATGCGCAACGGCCGCTGGTGCTGGATGCCGATGGCCTGAATCTTCTTGCCCAAGAACCGCGCGAGCTCTCGGTGCCGGCCGTTATCACGCCGCATCCGGGTGAGGCAGCGCGTCTGCTGGGCTGCGATACCGCAGCCATTGCCGCCGATCGTTATGCCGCCGTACGTGAATTGGCTCGCCGTTACCGCGTGGTCGCCGTGTTGAAGGGAGCGGGCAGCCTCGTCGCCGATCCGCAGGGGCGCGTGGCGGTATGTCCCTGGGGTAATCCCGGCATGGCCACGGGCGGCATGGGCGACCTGCTTACCGGCATCATTGCCGCGCTGATGGCGCAGGGTTGCACGCCGTGGGATGCCGCCTGCCTGGGCGTGTCGCTCCACGCGCGGGCAGGGGATCTGGCTGCCCGGCGTGGCGGCGAGCGCGGCCTGATCGCCACCGACCTGCTGGACCCGCTGCGGTGGCTGCTCAATGGACGGGAATCATGACGCAACCCTATTGGAATCTCCCCGACGAAGCGGCCACCACCGCGCTGGCCGTTCGCATGGCTGGTGCCCTGGAAGGCGGGTTGGTCGTGTATCTCCATGGTGACCTGGGAGCTGGCAAGACCAGCTTCGCCCGGGCATTGCTGGGCGCCCTGGGCGTGGGGGAGCGCATCAAGAGCCCCACTTACAGCCTGGTCGAGTCGTACAAGGCGCAGGGTGGTCCTGCGTGGCATCTGGACCTCTATCGCATCGCCGATCCGGGCGAGCTGGAGTGGCTCGGCCTGGATGCCTTGTCCGATCCGTCGGCCCTGGTGCTGGTGGAGTGGCCCGAGCGCGGCGCCGGCGCGCTTCCATTGCCTGACCTCGTCGTCCATCTGGGTTACGCCGGCACCGGACGCGAAGCGCGGATGGAAGCGAAGACCGCGCGCGGCGCTGCCGTCTCTGGCCGCCTTGCCTGACCCATCCCGCACGCCTTGCCGCAGCTAAGTATCGGTAGTTGCTGAGATTTTTTTCCTGCGCGTCATGGCGCGGGAAGCCTTCAGTTTGCGTGGCTTGCGGCCGATACCTGGACGTTGTCTGATAAAACGTCTGCAGGTTATGGATATTCAAGGGAAAAGCTATTGCAATCGTGAGGCGACTGGGCTTCAATTTCGCCCCATGAAGGGATATAGGACGCATCCTGCAGTGCTTGGAGCCGTGGCCTTGCTGGCCGTGGCGCCTTTTTGCGCGGCTCGCGCAGCCGACGTGAAGTCCGCCCGCGTGTGGGCGGGTCCCGAATACACCCGTGTCGTGCTCGATGTTTCCGGTCCCGTGACCTACAAGGTCGACCAGGACGGTGACCAGCTGACGGTCGATCTCAACGCGAGCTCCATTGCCGGCAACTTCATGTCGCCGGCCGCGACGGGCCTGTACAAGGGCATGAGCGGGGCCAGGCAGGGCAACAACGTTCGCCTGACCGCCAAGATCGACCCCTCCAGCAGCGTGAAGAGCTTCCTGCTCAAGCCCCAGGCCGATTACGGTTACCGACTGGTGGTGGACCTGTATCCCGGTGGCAGCAGCGTGGCCAAGTCGGCTCCGGTGAAGTCGCCCGTCTCGGCGCCCGCACCGAAGTCCTCGGATGACGATGGCGATAGCGCCGCCGCCAGCGCGGCAGCGGTTGCAGCGGTCGATGCCGCGCCTCCGCCGGCCCCCATGCCGGCCGCCGTGCAGGATGCGCCGCGCAATACCGGCAAATCCTCGATCAAGCCCACCCAGAGCGGCATGGCCTCCACCCGTGCGGCCGCCGCGCTGCTCAACGGCGAGCGCAAGGTCGTCATTGCCATCGATGCCGGCCACGGTGGCGACGATCCGGGTGCTCATGGCCCCGGTGGCACGCTGGAGAAGAACGTCACCCTTGCCGTGGCACGCCAGCTGGCCGACCAGATCAACCAGCAGCCCGGCATGCGTGCGGTGCTGACGCGCAATGCCGACTTCTTCATTCCGCTGGCGCAGCGCTACCAGATCGCCCGCAACAACTCGGCGGACCTGTTCGTGTCCATCCACGCCGACGCCTTCATCAACGGCGATGCCAAGGGTTCGTCCGTGTGGGTGCTCTCGCCGCGCGGCAAGACCAGCATGGCCGCACGCTGGCTGGCGGACGGCCAGAACCGTGCCGACCTGATCGGCGGCGTCACGCTGGACGACAAGAACGACGGCCTGGCCGCCGTGCTGCTGGATCTCCAGCAGGGTTATTCGATGCAGGCGAGCGAATCGGTCGCCGGCAACGTGCTGAAGGCACTCGGCAACCTGGGCCCGACGCACCGTGGTTACGTGGAGCGCGCCAACTTCGTGGTGCTGCGCTCGCCGGACGTGCCGTCGATCCTGGTCGAAACGGCCTTCATCAGTAACCCGGACGAAGAGCGCAAGCTGCGCGATCCCTCGCATCAGCTGCGGCTGGCGACGGCCGTGATGGGCGGCATTCGCGGTTACTTCGAATCCACGCCGCCTCCGGGCAGCTGGTTCGCCGCGCAGGCTTCCCGTCGCAGTGGCGTGGCCAACGTCGCCACCTCGCAAAGCGACGACGATACGTCCGCCAAGGCCACCCGTGCCGTGGCGCAGGCCATGGCCACCACGCCCGCTAGCGCTGGCCGTGCGGACGATGGCGTGCAGGACATGCACCGCGTGGAGCGTGGCGAAAGCCTGCGCAGCATCGCCAAGCAATACGGCGTCAGCACCAGTGCGATCAAGAGCGCCAACAAGCTCGACAGCGACAGCAGCGTGCGTGTCGGCATGATGCTGACCATTCCCAGCAGCTGAGGCGGCTGGGGCAAGAATTGACCAGGTGCCGCCTTTGGGCAGCACTTTTGCTTTGCCGGGGCGGCGACAGGTTTTAAGCTTCCCCGATGCCAGTCATTCGCCCCCTGCCTCCCGAACTCATCAACCAGATCGCTGCCGGTGAAGTGATCGAGCGACCGTCTTCCGTCGTGAAGGAACTGGTCGAAAACAGCCTGGATGCCGGCGCCACGCGCATCGAGGTCGATATCGAGCAGGGTGGCGCGCGGCTGATACGCGTACGCGACGACGGCTGCGGTATTTCACCGGACGAACTGCAGCTGGCGGTGGCCTCGCACGCCACCAGCAAGATCGGCAGCTTCGACGACCTCGAACACGTCGCCAGCATGGGTTTTCGCGGTGAGGCGCTGGCGTCGGTATCTTCCGTGGCGCGCTTTGCGCTGACCTCGCGTGCCCAAGGCCTGGACACCGCGTTTCGCATCGAAGTGGATGGCGGAAAGATGCAGGCCGCGCGTCCGGCGCAGCATCCGCAAGGCAGCAGCGTGGAAGTGCGCGACCTGTTCTACAACGTGCCGGCGCGGCGCAAATTTCTCCGTGCGGAACGCACGGAATTCGCACATATCGATGATCTGCTGAAGTCGCTGGCCTTGGCGCGCGGTTCGGTGGAATTCCGCCTGAGCCACAACGGCAAGCCGGTGCGCATCCTCAAGGCGGCGCGCGATGAAAGTGCGGCATTGCAGCGCGTGGCCGAGGTGATGGGTGAGGATTTCCCCGGCCAAAGCCTGCGCATCGATCATGCCGCCGCGGGTTTGCATCTGTCGGGCTGGGTGGGGCTGCCCACCGCATCGCGTTCGCAGGCGGATTCGCAGTACTTCTACGTCAATGGTCGCCTTGTGCGCGATCGCGTGGTGGCGCATGCGGTGCGCCAGGCCTATGCGGACGTGCTTTTCCACGGCCGCCATCCCGCTTTCGTGTTGTACATGGAGCTGGACCCGGCCGGTGTGGACGTGAACGTGCATCCCGCCAAGCACGAGGTGCGCTTCCGCGAGCAGCGCCTCGTGCACGATTTCCTGTTCCGCACGCTGCACGAAGCACTGGCGCACACGCGCGCCGGCAACGTGGCGCTTCCTTCCAGCGAGGCACTGCCATACAACGCGACACAGACTTACAGCATGGCACCGTCTTCGGCATCGCCGGTGTCGGCGCCGGCGTGGCCGAATGCCTTCAGTCAAAGCCGCCTGAGCCTTGGCGTGCGCGACGAACCGCTCGCTGACTACGCCACCCTGCTGGGCCAGCCAGCGGCCGTGTCGGCGCCGTTTGCGTTCGCTGCCAATGCGCCCATGCCCGAGAGCTCGGAAGAAGAAGCCCCGCCGCTGGGCTTTGCGATTGCGCAGCTCAAGAGCATCTACATTCTTGCGGAAAATGCGCACGGCCTGGTGCTGGTGGACATGCACGCGGCGCACGAACGCATCACGTACGAAAAGCTCAAGGCGGGACGCGCGTGCAGCAACCTGCGTTCGCAGATGATGCTGGTGCCGCTCAATGTCTCGGTGAGCGCCAAGGAAGCTGCCGCTGCCGAAGAGCACGGCGACGCATTGGCCGAATGGGGGCTGGAGCTGTCACGCAGCGGTCCGTCCGGGGTGGTTGTACGCCGCATTCCGGCGCTGCTCGAAGGCGCCGATGTGGCGCAGCTCTGTCGTGATGTATTGGCCGAACTGGCCCAGCACGGCAGCTCCCGTCGCCTGCAGGAACTTGAAAACGAACTGCTTGCCACCATGGCATGTCATGGTTCGGTGCGTGCGGGCCGACGTCTCACGCTTCCGGAAATGAATGCGTTGTTGCGCGAGATGGAAGCCACCGAACGCTCCGGGCAGTGCAACCACGGGCGGCCCACCTGGACGCAGCTGAGCCTGCCCGAGCTGGACAAGCTGTTTCTTCGCGGTCGCTGAGTTTCTATACGGAAGACCCTTGCCGCGTCTTCAAATGGACGTCCATACTCGGAACCTCATTCCGACGGGGCTTGCCATGTTGCGTACCGCCGTTCTTGTTTTCGCCTTGAGCCTTGGAGTTGCCAGCGTGCAAGCCCAAACCACCGACGCCCCCGCGGCGAACGATTTCTACCAGCAGAACACCCAGTGGCAGGCCAAGCGCCTTGCCGGCCTGACCGCGCCCAGCGGCTGGCTCAGCCTGATCGGCCTGGAATGGCTGAAAGAGGGCGCCAACCACGTGGGTACCGCAGCGGACAACGACATCGTGCTGAAGGCGGGCCCGGCCCATCTTGGCGTGGTGACGCTGGCGCACGATGGCAGCACGCACGTCGTGTTCGACAAGAATTCGGGTGCCACGGTGGACGGCAAGGCCGTGCATGAGGCCACGCTGGTCGACGATGCACACGCCGGTGACAAGGGCCCGTCCCTCGTGGCGTTCGGTCCGGCGAGTTTTCTGGTGATCGAGCGTGATGGCCGCAAGGCGCTGCGCGTGAAGGACAGCGACGCCGAGACACGAAAGCACTTCCTGGGACTCGATTATTATCCGGCCGATCCCTCGTGGCGCATCGTCGCCGACTGGGTGCCCTTCGATCCGCCGCACGAGCTGGAGATCGGCTCGGTGCTCGGCACGATCGACAAGGAAAAAGTACCCGGCAAGGCCGTGTTCCACCGCGACGGCCACACGTACGAGCTGATGCCGATCCAGGAAGAACCCGATACGTTGTTCTTCGTGATCGCCGATCGCACGTCCGGCAAGGAAACCTACGGCGCTGCGCGTTTCCTGTATGCGGCGCTGCCCAAGGACGGCAAGGTCGTGCTCGATTTCAATCGCGCGTACAACCCGCCGTGTGCGTTCACGCCTTACGCAACGTGCCCGCTGGCGCCTCCGGAAAATCGCATGGACCTGGCGGTGACCGCAGGCGAGAAGAAATACCGCGGCAGCGAGCACTGAGTGCTGTGATAGAGCGACACACATAGCTTGTCATTCCCGCCTCCGCGGGAATGACGAGCCAAGTGGTTGTGTTCGGGGAGTGACGTCTTCCCTGGGCGCCCTCAGCGTCCCTTGAACTCCGCCTTGCGCTTCTCCAGAAACGCCGTCGTGCCTTCGCGCATGTCTTCCGTCGAAAACGCGAGTGCGAATGCCTGCGTTTCGAATTCCAGTCCCTGATCGATGCTGGTTTCGCCACCCTGCAACACGGCGTCGAGAATGCCTGCGGCAGCGAGCGGTGCGGCAGACGCCAGCTGGTCGGCCATGGCGTTCACGGTTTCATCCAGCGCTTCAGGCGCCACCACGCGCGTGACCACGCCCAGTTCGTACGCACGCTGCGCATGGATCGGGGCGCCCAGCAGGCACAGCTCCAGAGCCGCGCCACGGCCGGCCAGGCGCAGCAGGCGCTGCGTGCCGCCAAAGCCCGGGATCAGGCCAAGGTTGATCTCCGGCTGGCCGAACTTGGCCTTTTCACTGGCGACACGCAGGTGACAGCACATGGCCAGTTCCATGCCGCCGCCCAGGGCAAAGCCCTGGATGCGCGCGATGACCGGCTTGCCCAGGCGCTCCACCGTACTCATCAGGCGCTGGCCCGCGCGCGAAAAACCCTGAGCCTGGACAGGCGTGTAGCCATTCATTTCGGCAATGTCCGCGCCGGCCACGAAGGCCTTTTCGCCAGCCCCGGCCAGCACGACCACACGCACGGCATCGTCCTGTGCGGCCTGGGTGAAGGCCAGCGTCAGCTCGTTGAGCGTCTCGCGGTTGAGCGCGTTGAGCTTGTCCGGGCGGTTGACGGTGATGGTGCGCACCGCGCCGCGGTTGGCGATTTCCAGGTTGCGATAGGCCATGATTGAACTCCGGCGAGAAAAACCGTGATGGTACCAGCGGGAACCTTTGGCGCCTCCCGCGTTCTCAGCAGGGATGCCGGGTTGACCGGTGTCGCTGCACGATTCGCCCGGACCGCTTAGGATGGTGAGGTTGCAGAGGTAATGGAGGAAGGCATGGCACAACTGCGTTGGCTCGCTCTGGGGCTCCTTTTATGGGGTGCCTTGGCGCATGCCCAGGACAGCAGCGCTCCCCAGGACACCTCGCAGGTCAAGCTCGACAAGAGCAAGCTGTCCTATGCCATCGGCTACCAGATCGGTAGCCAGTTCTCCAGCGGCGATCCGGACGTGGACATCCCCACGTTGCTGCGCGCGATCCAGGACGCGTATGCCAAGAAGCGTCCCGCCGTGCCCATGCGCGACATGCACGACCAGCTGCGCGCGCTCGATGAGCAGATGCATACGCAGGCGCTGGCGCAGTTCAAGCAGATTGCCGAAACCAATGCGCGCAAGAGCGCGGATTACATGGAGCGCAACAAGGCCAACCCTGGTGTCATCCAGTTGCCCTCCGGCATCCAGTACGAAGTATTGAAGAAGGGCACCGGCACCAAGGCCGTGCCGGAAGGCGCCGTGGTCACGGTGAACTTCCGCGCCAAGCTCATTGACGGCACCGAGTTCGACAGCTCGTGGGCGCACGGTTCGCCGGTGAGCTTCGTGGTCAACAACAAGGTGATCCCGGGCTGGCAGGAAGTGATCCAGCGCATGCACGTGGGCGACCTGTGGAAGGTCACCGTGCCGCCGAGCATGGCGTACGGCATCAAGGGCGATCCGCCGCGCATCGGCCCGAACGAGGCGCTGGTGTTCGAGATCGAGCTGCTCGAAATCAAGCCCTGATCCCCGGTCATCGCGGGCCTCGAGGGTGGCCCGCATGACACCCCAGCTGCCGTTGCGATAGCATGCGTGTCTCACCGGCACGCTCCGTGCCGCGCTTTGCAGACATCATTTGCAGCATGACGGCGGCTGACAGTTCCCCTGGTCTCACCAGCGTTCCCTTGAGCCCTTGCATCAACATCTGCAGGCTGGACGAGCGCGGCTACTGCATAGGCTGCCTGCGCACCGGCGATGAAATCGCCCGGTGGCGATCGATGAACGATGAAGAGCGCCTGCACTACATGCGCGACGTCCTTCCCGAACGGAAGAACCCGTGATGGGTGAACTGCTGACCGATCTCAGTCACGCAGTATTGCCCCTGTCGTCCCCGCCGACAGGCCAAGGTTGGAACCACGCAGACATGGCCCAGCTGATCGGCGACAAGCCGCGCAGGCCGGCTGCCGTATTGGTGGGCATACGCGAAGGCGTACAACCGCGCCTGGTGCTCACCGTTCGCACGGATCATCTGCAGGATCATGCAGGCCAGGTGGCGTTTCCGGGTGGACGCACCGACCCCGGCGATGCCGATGCCGTGGCCACCGCACTGCGCGAGAGCGAGGAAGAAATCGGTCTCGAACGCCGGCTGGTGATGCCCTTGGGTTTTCTCGATCGCTTCGAAACCATCAGTGGCTACAACATCACGCCGGTGGTGGCGCGCATCGATCCGGACGCGCGGCTGTATCCCGCGCCAGCGGAAGTGGCGGAAGTCTTCGAAGTGCCGCTGTCGTTCTTTCTCGATCCCGGCAACCTTCGTCGCTACACCATGGATTTCCGCGGGCAACAGCGCGACATGGTGGAATTCGTGCACGGCGGCCATCGCATCTGGGGTGCGACGGCAGCCATGGTGTTGAACCTTCTTCGAAGGATGGGACGCGCATGACACTCAAGACTACGTTGATCGATGTGCAGGAACTGGCTGCGCTGGCGCCTGTGGATGTACTCATCGTCGATTGCCGTTTCGAGCTGATGGCGCCAGGCTCCGGTGCACGCGATGTGGGCAAGGGCGAGCGCGACTACCGCGAGGGACACATTCCCGGAGCGGTCTACGCGAGCCTCGATACCGATCTCTCCGACCTTTCGCGTCAGGCCCTGGGTCTGGGGCGGCATCCCTTGCCGTTGGAAGCCGCGTTCTCCGAGGTCGTTTCCCGGTGGGGCTGGCGCGAAGGCATGCAGATTGTGTGCTACGACGCGGCCAATGGTTCGCTGGCCGCCGCGCGCCTGTGGTGGTTGCTGCGCTTGTCCGGCATACGCGGCGCGGCGGTGCTTGATGGCGGTTACGCAGCATGGGTTGCTGCCGGGCTGCCTGTGGAGTCGGGCGATGTGACACGTGAGGTGCATGCGGTATCGCTGCATTTCGATGCCGGCCAGTACCTGGTCGATCACTCGACGCTACGCGATGATCCCGCACGCGTCGTGCTCGACGCACGCGCTGCACCGCGCTATCGCGGCGAAGTGGAGCCGATTGATCCCGTGGGCGGGCACGTGCCGGGCGCGCTCAATCGCCCGTTTGCCCACAATCTTCGTGATGATGGGCGTTTCAAGAACGCCGCCGCGCTGCGCGAAGAATTCAAGGCACTTCTGGGCACGCATGCGCCGCGCGATGTCGTGCACATGTGCGGCTCAGGGGTTACGGCGTGCCACAACCTGCTGGCGATGGAGCTCGCAGGCCTGACCGGTTCGCGACTGTATGCACCGTCGTGGAGTGGCTGGGTCAGCGATGCCAGCCGACCAGTGGCGAAAGGCGCCGAGCCCGGCTGATTCCCCGGTTTTTTGTGGGAGCGCACCCTGTGCGCGACGAACCTTGCGTTATCGCCAGAACCGTCGCGCACAGGGTGCGCTCCCACAGTGTTTCGTTTGCTGGTCAGTCTTTTTTCTTCAGGCGCGCGACCAGCTTCTCCAGCACCGTCTGCGTTTCCGGATGGAAATACGCGTCGAGGAAGGCATCGATCGGCAGCTGTTCGGGGTGGGCCCAGACGTCGATGAGATCAGCGCGCGCAATGGCACGCGTCTTCAGCATGGCGTTGGAGGGCAGGGCGAGCATGCCTTGCATCCATACCAGCGCACGCGTCACCACCTGCTCGACGTTGGTGGTTTCGTCCACCAGGCCAATGGCCAGTGCCTCGGCGGATTCGATCATCGCGCCGGCCACCATCAGCCGCTCCGCGCGATAACCGCCCACGATGCGACGCAGCGCCATCTGGATGCTTTCCGGCACCACCAGGCCTACCTGCACTTCGTTGAGGCCGATCTTGAACGGACCTTCCGCCATCACGCGGTAGTCGCAGAACAGCGACAGCACGGCGCCACCGGCGGGGCTGTGTCCCGTGATGGCGGCCACCACCGGCACGGGCGACGTGGCGAGCTTCGATCCGGTAAGGAAGAATTCGCGCCAGAAATCACGCACGCCATCGCGATCGCGACCCAGCAGCGAAGGCACATCCACGCCCGCGGAGAACATGCCCGGCATGCCGGACAGCACGATGCCGCGCGCACCGCTGGCCATGGCGGTGTCGACCGCGTCGCGCAGTGCATGAAGCAGTTCGACATTGAGCGCGTTGACGGGCGGGCGCGCCATGTTGATTTCGGTGATGGCGTCGTGCGTGATCAGGTTGAGCATGGCGGCGTTCGCGGTGCAGGGAAAGAGCAGCGAGCGTAGCAAACCTGCGGGTGCATGGAAGGTGCACCCGCAGCATGTCAGCGTTTCATACGCTCAGCCCTGCGGATGGTCATCCTTGCGGATGGTCATCCGTCGACCACTGGTACTGCAGCGCGTAGTCCAGCGTTGCCGTGCCATTGGCAGGAACGTTGACCTTGAACTCCAGCGTGTCGGTGGTCTGCTGGCTGGGCTTGGCACTGGACGAAGCCAGCTTCCATTGCCTCCAGCGGCCGGGATGCTCGCGCACGGTGATGGTGCGCGCGCTGTCACCTGCGTTGGTGAGCGTGATGCGGAACGCCTCGTCGAGCGTACGTGCGCTCTTGTCCACATTGAACGCCGTGCGCTCACGATTGCCGCGCAGGTCGAAGGCCGTACCCAGCGTGATGCGCGCGTCACCACCCTTGGGGGTGTCGTTGATGCGGCCGCTGCCAATGAATTGCGGCGTGCCGTTGCGGTCGGCGGTGAGTACGCGCAGAAGCCCGGCGGGCAGGCTGTCGAATGCCTTGAACTGCAGTGTGCTGACGACGCCACCGTTGTCACCGCCGGAAGCGAAATCCGGGCTGATGAAGGGTTGCTGCGGCAGCCACGCGTTGCCGTTCTCGTAGAGTGCCGTCCGTTCGCAGGCCAGCGGGCGCGTGTCGTACAGGGGCACCTGGCTGACGCTGCCATCGGGCAGATCGACCGGTGCAGGCAGGTTGTAGATGCGGTAATCCGACAGGGTGGATTGCTCGGGCAAGGCTGCGTCGGCGGTCTTTGCGCGAGCGGCGTACATCATCGGGCGCGGTCCAGCGGACGGCTTGGCGAATTGCGGTTCGCCGGCCACCAGGGAGAGTTGCACGCCGGTCCAGTCACGCCCGCTGCGATTGGCGATGCTGGCGCGCGATTCAAACTGCATGTTGCAACGGTCACCCGGCGCCAGCGTGGCCACATAGGCGGCGCGCCATCCCAGCCCCGACGTGGCGTAGCTCAAAACCGCCTGTGCCTTGCCCGCACGGCTGGCATCGACGCGCAATTCCAGGCTGGAGCCGGCACGGAAGACACCGTGCGCCTTGACGGCGCCATAGTTGTGGATCAGGGCCGTGCGGTCGCCGGCGCCGAAGGTGTCGTGCACCAGCAGCCCATCGTCGCCCGCGCGCAACAACGTGCCGGAAGCGAGCATCTCGCCGTTGGTGCCCAGCACGTCCACGGGCTGCCCGATCAAGCTGCCCAGCGCGGCGTATTGCCCCTGTCCAAAACGAAGGCGCTGGGAGATCACCTTGGCCGCGCCGTTGTCCACGCTCAGCGAGAGCGCTTCCGGATCGATGTACTGCGGCAGGCCGTCGAGGCTGATGTCCTGCATGCCGCCTTTCAGGTCCAGCTGACGCGGCTCGCGCGCCATCGCGTTGCCCGAGGGCACGGCGTCGCTGCTGCCTGCGCTGAAGAGCGCATTGTCGTCGCTGTGGTAGAGCGTGAGGCTGGTGTTGGCGGGTGCGGCAATGACGCCTGCGCTGGCGGCGGCCATGGCGAAGGCGAGGGTACGGAGGGGAAGCGGGATCACGGTCGAACTCCTTTCGGGTGGTCGCCGCTGATGGTACGGATGCCGCATGAAGCTGCGGCATCCGTCGTGTCGGGGGCGTTAACCCCGAATGCCCGCGTGGTCGTTCAAGCGCCGTGTTCGGCGGAATCGCGAATGGACTGCGGCAGCGCTACGGGCTTGCCGGTGGACGGGTCCATCCACACCAGCACCACCTTGCCATCGCTGTAGAGGGCATTGTCCTGCGCGTTGAGGATGCGGTGCGCGATGGTGATGGAGCTGTTGCCCAGGCGCTCGCAGAACAATTCCACGTTCAACTGCGCTGGCCACTCGATGGGGCGCCGGTAGTTCACTTCGCTGTTGGCCAGCACCGGCATCGAATGCTCGTCGAACCAGCCCGGCACGTGCTGCAGCCACTGCAGGCGCGCCTCTTCGAGGTAGGTGAGGTAGATCGAATTGTTGACGTGGTTGAACGCGTCCAGGTCGCGCCAACGCACGCCGATCGGGGCGACGAACAGCGGAGTGGGCGTCGCCTCGGGTGCCTGTGCGTCCGTCACGGCCACGGCGCTTTCCTGCGTCTCGGCCTTGCGGGAACGCGTGCGCGCGGAGTCGGCCTTCATTTGCCAAGTACCTCGCGCCGGGAGCTGTTTGCCCGCGGGGCAAGGAAGAGTGAAGGAGTGTATGTCGATACGCGACTGAGCGATGACGCAGCCCGGCGGGCAAACAGACCCGGCCCGAAGGGTTGCGCCTGATTGGCGGTCGAGCGGGCGCGCCCGTCTCGACTTGACGGCCAGTCAAGCGCTTCGCCGTGCACACCCGCCCGGCCGCCAATCAGGCGCAACGCGAGGCACTTGGCAAATGAAGGCCGACTCCTTGGCACGGCTTCGGTGGAACTCATGCAGTTTTCTTCCGTAATGCAGGTTTGCTCTTGGCCGTGCTCTCGGCCTTGGCCGCCTTGGCGGGCTTCATGTCGAGATGCGGGGCAAGGAAGTGTCCGGTATGCGAGCCCGGCGTGGCAGCCACCGTTTCCGGCGTGCCGGTAACAAGGATACGACCACCGCCGGCGCCGCCTTCCGGGCCGAGATCGACCAGCCAGTCGGCGGTCTTGATCACGTCCAGATTATGCTCGATCACGACCACGGTGTTGCCCTGTTCCACCAACTGATGCAGCACGTCGAGCAGTTGCTCGATGTCGTGGAAGTGCAGGCCCGTGGTCGGCTCATCGAGGATGTACAGCGTGCGACCGGTGTCGCGCTTGGACAGTTCCTTGGAAAGCTTCACGCGCTGCGCTTCGCCACCCGAGAGCGTGGTCGCACTCTGGCCAAGCTTGATGTAATCCAAACCCACCTTGCGCAGCGTTTCGAGCTTGCGTGCGATGGTCGGCACGTTCTCGAACAGCTTGAATGCGTCTTCCACCGTCATGTCGAGCACGTCGGCGATGGTGTGGCCCTTGTAGTGCACTTCCAGCGTTTCGCGGTTGTAGCGCTTGCCGTGGCAGACGTCGCAGGGCACGTACACGTCCGGCAGGAAGTGCATCTCCACCTTGATCATGCCGTCGCCTTCGCAGGCCTCGCAGCGGCCGCCGCGTACGTTGAAGCTGAAACGGCCCGGCGTGTAACCACGTGCGCGCGCTTCCGGCACCTGTGCGAACAGCTCACGCAGCGGCGTGAACAGACCGGTGTAGGTGGCCGGGTTGGAACGCGGCGTGCGACCGATCGGCGACTGGTCGATGTCGACCACTTTGTCGAACAGCTCCAAGCCTTCGACGGATTTGTACGGCGCGGCCTGCTCGCTCGCGCCGTTGAGCTCGGCGGCGGCAAGGCGGAACAGCGTGTCGTTCACCAGCGTGGACTTGCCCGAACCGGACACACCGGTGACGCAGGTGAACAAGCCTGCGGGAATGGCGAGGTCGACATTCTTCAGGTTGTTGCCGCTGGCGCCCTTCAAGTGAAGCCAGGAATCGGCGTCCAGCTGCTGGCGACGCTCCTCCGGCACCTTGATGCCGCGCTTGCCGGACAGGTATTGGCCCGTGACGGAACGCGGCGAGGCGAGCACGTCTTTCAGCGTGCCTTGCGCCACGATCTCGCCGCCGTGCACGCCCGCGCCCGGGCCGATGTCGAGCACGTGGTCCGCCATGCGGATGGCGTCTTCGTCATGTTCGACCACGATCACCGTGTTGCCCAGATCGCGCAGGCGCGTGAGCGTGCCGAGCAGGCGCTCGTTGTCGCGCTGGTGCAGGCCGATGGAGGGTTCGTCGAGCACGTACATCACGCCGACCAGGCCCGCACCGATCTGCGAGGCGAGGCGGATGCGCTGCGCTTCGCCGCCCGACAGCGAGTCCGCCTGGCGATCCAGCGTGAGGTAGTTGAGGCCAACGTCATTGAGGAACGTCAGGCGCTCGCGAATTTCCTTGACGATCTTCAAGGCGATCTCGCCTCGCCAGCCGGTGAGCGACAGCTTTTCGAAGAAGCCCAGCGCGTCGTCGATGGAGCGCGAGGTCAGCGAGGGAATCGCGTGGTCGGCCACGAACACGTTGCGCGCCGAGCGGTTGAGGCGCTGGCCTTCGCATTCCGGGCACGGCTGGTCACTGATGTACTTGGCCAGATCTTCGCGCACGGCGGGAGATTCGGTTTCCTTGTAGCGGCGCTCCATGTTCGGAAGGATGCCTTCGAACGGATGCTCGCGCGTGACGCGACCGCCGCGCTCGGTGATGTACTTGAACGCGATCTTGTCCTTGCCGCTGCCGTACAGGATGGCCTTCTGGACGTCTGCCGGCAGCTTGCGCCACGGTGTATCCACGTCGAACTTGTAGTGCGCGCCCAGCGACAGGATCAGCTGGAAGTAGTGCGCGTTGCGGCGATCCCAGCCACGGATGGCACCACCGGCGAGCGAGAGCTCCGGATGTGCCACCACGCGCGCGGGATCGAACACCTGCGTCACGCCCAGGCCATCGCAGGTGGGGCACGCGCCGATGGGCGAGTTGAACGAGAACAGGCGCGGTTCCAGTTCCGGCAGCGAGTAGTCGCACACCGGGCAGGAATACCGCGAGGACAGCAGCTGTTCCGGTGCCTTGGCATCGTCCATGTCGACCACGATGGCGAGACCGTCGCCCAGGCGCAGTGCTGTTTCGAACGATTCGGCGAGGCGCTGCTTGATGTCGTCACGCGGACGGAAGCGATCGATCACCACTTCGATGGTGTGCTTCTGGCGCAGCGTCAGCGGCGGCACGGCGTCGAGATCGTACACGGTGCCATCGACGCGCGCGCGCACGAAACCCTGCGCGCGCAGCTGGTCGAACACCTGCACATGCTCGCCCTTGCGTTCGCGGATCACCGGAGCCAGCAGCATGAAGCGCTTCTCCGGGTCCATGGCGAGCGTGGAATCCACCATCTGGCTCACGGTCTGGGCTTCCAGCGGAATGCCGTGGTCCGGGCAACGCGGCGTGCCGACGCGTGCATAGAGCAGGCGCAGGTAGTCGTAGACCTCGGTGATCGTGCCCACGGTCGAACGCGGGTTGTGCGAGGTGGATTTCTGCTCGATGGAAATGGCCGGCGACAGACCCTCGATGTGGTCGACGTCGGGCTTCTCCATCATCGAGAGGAACTGGCGTGCATACGCGGACAACGATTCCACGTAGCGACGCTGGCCTTCGGCATAGATGGTGTCGAACGCCAGCGACGACTTGCCCGAACCGGACAGGCCGGTGATCACGATCAGCTTGTCGCGGGGCAGATCGAGGTCGATGTTCTTGAGGTTGTGCGTGCGCGCGCCGCGTATGCGAATGGTGTCCATGTCGCCCGAGAATGGTCGAGGGGAAAGGGGAAAACTGTACTATATCAAACTTGTCAGTACGGTTATTGCCGTCTGACGCCATCCAACAAACTCTTAAGAGAAGATCCGGCCGAGTATGGCTTAATGGATTCTTTGGCTGGTCTCCGGCCGACAGAACGGACAGAGAGTGCGGATGGGCAAGTTGACCAGATGGGGTGTCGCCGTTGCGCTTGCAATGGGTATGGGACAGGCCATGGCGGCATCGGGGCCGGCCACGGAAGACCAGGTCAGGCAACTGATGGAAGTGGTCGGCGTGGGCAAGATGCTGCTCCAGATGAACACCCAGGCCGTGACCACGCTGCAGCAATCCATGCCCTGCGTGAAGCCGGAGTTCTGGCAGAACTACATGGACGACAACCAGACCCAGCTGTTCATCGGCCGGCTGGTGCCAGTGTGGCAGCACCATTTCACGTCCGATGAGATGGACGGCCTGCTCAAGTTCTACCGCTCGCCGCTGGGCCAGAAGGTGATCAACGAGATGCCGACCACCATGGCCGAAGCCAACCAGGCGGGCCAGCAGTGGAGCCACGACCGCAGCGAGCAGATGGTCAACGAGCTCAAGCAGATGGGCACGCTGGACAGCACCGGCCGTTGCCCGGGCAAGGTGAACCCGGCACCCGGCGCGGCGCTGGCGGGCGGTGCAGCGGTCAAGGCAACCGAAACCGAGGCCGACGAGGCCAAGCCGGCGGCCAAGAGCACGTCTCACGCCAAGACGCCGGCCAAGAAACCGGCGGCTAAGCCAGCGCCGAAGAAGACGACGCCAGCCCACGCCGCGCCGGCCAAGGCTTCTTCCAGCAAGACCCCGGCGAAGACCGAGACCAAGGCTCCGGCCAAGCCGGAGAACAAGCCCGCCAGTCAGCCGAGCGGGCAGGGTGGTCAGTAATTGACCAGCACCCTTCGGGGTCGCTATACTCCCGAGTTCGTCGGTGCCCAACTGGGCCCGGCGAACCCAAGAGAATAACGACAGAAGGGATATTCCCATGAGTTACGCAGTCATCAAGACCGGTGGCAAGCAGTACCGCGTTCAGCAGGGCGACGTCCTGCGCGTGGAGCTGCTCAACGCCGAAGAAGGCGCCGCCTTCACCTTCGACCAGGTCCTCCTGGTCGGCGCCGGTGAGTCGATCACCGTCGGTGCGCCCATCGTGGCCGGTGCCACCGTCAGCGCCACCGTGCGCAAGCACGGCCGTGCCGACAAGATCCGCATCATCAAGTTCCGTCGCCGCAAGCACCACAAGAAGCAGCAGGGACATCGTCAGCATTTCACCGAAGTCGAGATCACGGGCATCAACGCCTGAGCAACTGGAGCATTGAGTCATGGCACATAAAAAAGGCGTAGGTTCCAGCCGCAACGGTCGCGATTCGAACCCGAAGTACCTCGGCGTCAAGATCTACGGCGGCCAGGCCATCGAAGCCGGCAACATCATCGTGCGTCAGCGCGGCACCAAGTTCCATGCCGGTACCGGCGTGGGCGTGGGTCGTGACCACACGCTGTTCGCCCTGGTCGACGGCACCGTCGAGTTCAAGGCTCGCGGCGCTGAAGGTCGCAAGTTCGTCAGCGTCGTCAAGGCTTAATCCCCTTCGATGTTGCAGCGAAGGCCCCGCTTCGGCGGGGCGTTTGTTTTATCGGGAACAGGAAGCTGCGGGCGCTGACGAGGCGCAAACCACGGATTCCCTTATGATGTTTCGCGGCTGCGCGTCATCGTTCCCCAGGTTTCTTTCCCCGGAACCCTCCCCATGAAATTCGTCGACGAAGCCATCATCAATGTCAAAGCCGGTGACGGCGGCAACGGGTGCATCAGCTTCCGTCGCGAAAAATTCATCCCCTTCGGCGGTCCCGATGGCGGTGACGGCGGCAGTGGCGGTTCGGTGTGGCTGGTGGCCGACGAGGGCATCAACACCCTGATCGACTTCCGCCATATGCGCTCGTTCAAGGCCGAGCGCGGCCAGAACGGCATGGGCAGCCAGATGTACGGCAAGGGCGGCGAAGACACCTATATCCGCGTGCCCGTGGGCACCGTGGTGATCAACGTCGATACCGACGAGACCATCGGCGACCTCACCGAGCACGGCCAGCGCCTGCTGGTGGCGCAGGGCGGCAAGGGTGGCCTGGGCAATATCCATTTCAAGAGCTCGGTGAACCGTGCACCGCGCAAGTCGACGCCGGGTACGCCGGGCGATGTGCGTGAGCTGAAGCTGGAGCTGAAGCTGCTGGCCGATGTGGGCCTGCTGGGCTTCCCCAATGCGGGCAAGTCGACCTTCATTCGTGCCGTGTCCGCCGCGACGCCGCGCGTGGCCGACTATCCGTTCACTACGCTGCACCCCAACCTGGGCGTGGTCAGCCTGGGTACGGACCAGAGCTTCGTCATCGCCGACATCCCGGGTCTTATCGAGGGCGCCGCGGACGGCGCGGGCCTGGGCATCCAGTTCCTGCGTCACGTGTCGCGCACGCGCCTGCTGTTGCACGTGGTGGACATTGCGCCGATTGACGGCTCGGACCCGGTGGAACAGGTGCGTGCCATCGAGCAGGAGCTGGAGAAGTTCGATCCTGAATTGCTGGAGCGCCCGCGCTGGCTGGTGATGAACAAGGCCGATGCGCTGGCGGACGACGAGCGCGACGCCGTCGCGGCGGATGTGGTGCAGCGCCTGGAGTGGAAGGAGCCGTGGTTCCTGGTTTCCGCCATCGCTCGCGAGAACACCATGCCGGTATGCCAGCAGGTGTGGCACTTCCTGTCCGAGCAGCGCATGGCGCAGGAAGAGCGCACGGATATGTTGCCGGGAGATGTGCGTCTGCGCGGGGAGTGAGTTGGCGGTTGTCGCCGACAGCTACAGAAGAAAAAAAGCGGCCTCTGGGCCGCTTTTTCTTTTTGGGCTTCGCGCTTTTTTTGGGGCGCCGGCGGCCGCTGCACTTCTCCCTCTCCCCTCCGGGGAGAGGGCCAGGGTGAGGGGCGGGTGCTCGGCGTCATGGTTCAGTAGG
>NZ_QAVX01000014.1:77074-136442 GCF_003121485.1 Dyella sp. C11
GCCGGTTTTGTCTTTGGGGCTTGCGGCGTTTTTGGGGGGCCCCGGCGCCCGTGCCAGTTCCCCCTCCCGCCCCGGGGCTGCGGCCGGGGGTGCGGGGCGGGTGCTCGCGGGAATGTTTCAGTAGGCGAGCTTTGGCTTTTCCTCTTGTCATGCATAGAGGCAAGGGCAAAAGGATCGCCGAACCATAGAGACGGCACGGCAAGCACCCGCCCCTCACCCCAACCCTCTCCCCGAAGGGGAGAGGGAGCTCGCTGCGCCGGCTTGTGTCAGCCAGCTTGTCCCGGGCGCAAAAAAAAGCCGGCTTGAGCCGGCCCGTCTCTATCAATCAGCCACACAAAAAAGCCGGCTTTCGCCGGCTTCTTCGCCAACCCGAGATTCAATACGCGGAACTGGCTTACGCCAGTTCGCGGATCTTCGCGTTGAGGCGGCTCTTGTGGCGAGCAGCCTTGTTCTTGTGGATCAGGCCGCGAGCGGCGTAGCGATCCATGACCGGCTGGGCGGCGGCGAACGCCTCGACAGCAGCAGCCTTGTCCTTGTTCTCAATGGCCTTGACGACCTTCTTGAGTGCGGTGCGCACCATGGAACGGGCGCTGACGTTGCGCAGGCGGCGCTGCTCGGACTGGCGCGCGCGCTTCTTCGCGGACTTGATGTTGGCCAAGGTAGAACTCCGAAATGAATTGCTGGGTTGGAAAAAGACGGCAATTATGCCGGCCAATGAGCCGTTGCGTCAATAGCTTAGGCGTTTGTCAAGGCGAAACAGCGGGTACGCAGCCTTGAAAGGACGATCCGGGGGAACGCCGAGCCCCAATTATGCCATGACTGAGCTGTCATCTTGCCTCGTCGGGCTGTCACACTACGCGCCTTTCGGCGCCAGGGCAGAGGGGCTCTGGCGCGCTGAGCGTCTCACCAGCAAAGGCACGACAAGAGGCATGAAGTCTCCCAGCATGTTCCGCGGGCTGCTGTCCTTCAGCAGCATGACGATGATTTCGCGCGTCCTCGGTTTGATCCGGGACATGTCGATCACCTCGGTCTTCGGCGCCAACGCGGCCACCGATGCCTTCTGGGTGGCATTTCGCATTCCCAACTTCATGCGCCGCCTGTTTGCGGAGGGCTCGTTCTCCACGGCCTTCGTGCCGGTCTTCACCGAGGTGAAGGAGAAACGCCCCCATGAGGATCTCAAGGAGCTGATGGCGCGAGTGTCCGGCACGCTGGGCGGCGTGCTGCTGGTCATCACCGCGCTGGGCGTGATCTTTGCGCCGCAGGTGGCAGCGCTGTTTTCGCAGGGCGCGGCCGATACGCCGGAGAAATTCGCGCTGACGGCGCAGTTGCTGCGGCTGACGTTCCCGTTTTTGCTGTTCGTCTCGCTGACCGCGCTGAGCGGCGGCGCGCTCAACAGCTTCCACAAGTTCGCGCTGCCGGCGCTGACGCCGGTGATCCTCAACCTGTGCATGATCGCCGGTGCGCTGTGGCTGTCGCGCCATCTCAATCCGCCGATCCTGGCGATGGGCTGGGCGATCCTGGCGGCGGGCGTCCTGCAGCTGGTGTTCCAGCTGCCGTCGCTGCGGAGACTGGACCTGTTGTCGATGCCGCGCTGGGGCTGGAGCCATCCGGACGTGCGCCGCATCCTGAAACTGATGGTGCCGACCCTGTTCGGCTCCTCCATCGCGCAGATCAACCTGTTGCTGGACACCGTGATTGCCGCCTATCTGATGACGGGCTCGCAGAGCTGGCTGTCGCAGGCCGACCGCTTTCTCGAACTGCCGCTGGGCCTGTTCGGCGTGGCGCTGGGCACGGTGATCCTGCCATCGCTGTCGCGCCATCACGTCACCACGGACAGGGATGGTTTTTCCAAGGCATTGGACTGGGGCCTTCGCATCACGCTGTTGATCGCCGTACCGGCGATGTTCGCGTTGATGCTGCTGGCCAGGCCGCTGGTGGCCACGCTGTTCCAGCATGGGCAGTTCACGCCGTTCGATACGCACATGGCGACGCTGTCCATTACGGCGCTCAGCTTTGGCCTGCCGGCGTTTGCGCTGGTGAAAGTCGCGTTGCCGGCGTTCTATGCGCGCCAGGACACCCGGACGCCGGTGCGTGCGGGCGTGGCTTCTCTGGTGGCGAACATGGTGCTGAACGTGGCATTCGTCGCGCTGCTTTACGTGCTGTGGGCAACGCCTGCGCAGCGCGCGCTGCCGTGGCTGGATGGCATCGCCGCCGTGCCGGGGCTGCACATGGCGCTGGGCATGGCATCGGCCATCGCCAGTTACCTCAATCTCGGCCTGCTGTGGTTCTGGCTGCGCAAGGCTGGCGTGTACCAGCGCCAGGCGGGCTGGGCGCGGCACATGATGCGCCTGGTGTTGTCCTGCGCGGTGATGGTGGCTGTGCTGTTGACGGGACTGTGGCTCTGGCCCGACTGGACGAACGCGGACAGTCATACGCGCGTCTGGAGACTGGCAGTGCTCGTCGTGGCTGGCGGCGGTGCCTATGTGGCGACGCTGTTCGGGGCCGGATTCCGGATGCGGGAATTGCGCGGGGTTTGACGCGCCGCTTCATGGCTCAAGATCGTCATTCCTGCGGACGCTGGATCCCTGCTTTCGCCGGGATGACGGCCAAGAAATCCCAAGCGTGCCGTCATCATGGCCGTCCAGCAGACCTCAACCGCTATACTCGCCCGATGATGAGACTTTCCAGGGATGTCGCCGGCCCCAGCCTGGCACCCGGCGGCAGTGTGGTTGCCGTTGGCGCGTTCGATGGCCTCCATCTGGGCCATCAGGCCCTGCTGGCCGAGGTACGGCAGCGCGCGGCCGAGCTGGGTGTCACGCCCATCGTGGTCAGCTTCGAACCGCTGCCACGTGCGTTCTTTTCGCCCGAGCCAGTGCCGCGCCTCTCCAGCGTTCGCGAAAAGCTGCGTGGCTTCGACGCGGCGGGCATGGAGCAGGTGCTCTTGCTTCGCTTCAACCGCGCCCTCACGTCCATGTCTGCGGAGGATTTCATCCAGCGCGTGCTGGTGGATCGCCTGCAGGCGCGGGAAGTGTGGGTGGGCGCGGATTTCCGCTTTGGCCACAAGCGCAGCGGCGATGTACCGATGCTGGAGCGCGTGGGGCCGGGTCTTGGTTTCACCGCGCGCACCATGCCTTCCGTGCTGCTCGAAGGCGCACGCGTTTCGGCCACGCGGGTTCGCATGCTGCTTTCCGCCGGTGAATTCTCCGGCGCAGCACCGTTACTCGGTCGTCCGTTCGTGATGGAAGGCAAGGTGGAATATGGCAAGCAGCTGGGGCGCCAGCTGGGCTATCCCACCGCCAACATCCATCTGCGCGACCGCACCAGCCCGGTGCACGGCATCTTTGCCGTTCGCGTGGGGCTGGGCGAAAGCGAATGCAGCTGGCCGGGCGTGGCGAGCCTGGGCGTGCGGCCCACGGTGAACGAGGTGCCTGAGCCGTTGCTGGAAGTGCACCTGTTCGACTTCGAGGGCGACCTCTACGGCCAGCGCATGGCGGTGGAATTCGTCGCCAAGCTGCGTGATGAGCAGAAATTCGACAACCTGGACGATTTGACCGTCCAGATGGCCAAAGACGCGCGCCAGGCCCGCGAATTGCTGGGCATGAATCCGCGTCTCAGCGAGGCGTAACCGGGTCAAATCCGGTAACGTTGGCGTTTCCGCCACGTCATCCCGGCGACACCCCGGCAAGCAGTCGAAGACAGCTTGCCGGAGCAGGCCAGGGAAGGCCTGCGCGTAGAGCAAGCATGGTGATGCTTGCTCTACGGAGCCAGGTTCGGACATGTGCCGAACTTGGCGAGCCGGGAAAGTGCAGGACCGCACTTTCCCGGCAATCCAGTAAACCCTCAGAGCATCCCCAGGCAATGACCCAGGATTACAAGAACACCATCAATCTGCCGCAGACGGAATTCCCGATGCGCGGCGACCTTCCCAAGCGCGAGCCCAAGTGGCTGGCCGACTGGCAACAGGTCAACCGCTACGTGCAGATTCAGGAGCGCGCGGCCAACCGCGACAAGGTGTTCGTGCTGCATGACGGCCCGCCGTACGCCAATGGCGCCATTCACCTCGGTCACGCAGTGAACAAGGTGCTGAAGGACGTGGTGGTGAAATCGCGCCTGCTGGCCGGTTTCCGTGCCCCTTACGTGCCTGGCTGGGATTGCCACGGTCTGCCGATCGAAGTTGCGGTGGAGAAGAAGTTCGGCCGCGTGGGCGACAAGCTCGACGCCGCGGCCTTCCGCCAGAAGTGCCGCGAATACGCGCAGCAGCAGATCGACCTGCAGCGCACCGACTTCAAGCGCCTCGGTGTGCTCGGCGATTGGGAAAACCCGTACCGCACGATGGACTTCAAGTACGAAGCCGACATGGTGCGTGCGCTGGCCAGGATCGTCGGCAACGGCCACGTCGTGCGTGGCGCGAAGCCGGTGTACTGGTGCTTCGATTGCGGCTCGGCGCTGGCCGAGGCGGAAATTGAATACGCCGACAAGGTGTCGCCGGCTGTCGACGTGGCGTACGACGCAGTCGATCCGAAAGCACTCGCGCAGACCTTCGGCGTGGACGCAGGCGATGCCATCGTCGCCATCCCCATCTGGACCACCACGCCGTGGACGCTGCCGGAAAGCCAGGCGGTGTCGCTGGGTGGTGAACTTGAATACGCCTTGATCGAAGGCCCGGCGCGCGATGGCCATCGTGTGCTGCTGGTTGTCGCCAGCGCACTGGTTGAAAAGGTCGCCGCGCGCTACGGCATCGATGGCGAGCCGGCCGTGATCGGCCACGCCGTCGGTCAGTCGCTGGAAGGCGTGCTGCTGAAGCATCCGTTCTATGCACGCGAAGTACCCGTGCTGATCGGTGACCACGTGTCCGCCGAAGACGGTACCGGCGCCGTGCACACCTCGCCCGACCACGGCGTGGAAGACTTCGTCGTCTCGCGCAAGTACGGCATCGAGACGCTCAACTACACCGAAGCGCGCGGCACGTATCGCGCGGACACGCCGGCCGCGCTCGATGGCACCGTCATTGCGGGCAAGCATTTGTGGAAGGCCAACGACGAGATCGTCGAGCTGCTGCGTCGTCGCGGCGTGCTGCTGGCCTTTGCCAAGATCGAACACAGCTACCCGCATTGCTGGCGCCACAAGACGCCGGTGATCTTCCGCACCACGCCGCAGTGGTTCATCAGCATGGAGAAGGAAGGCCTGCGCCCGACCGCGCTCGATGCGATCAAGCATGTGCGCTGGGTGCCGGGCTGGGGCGAAGAACGCATCGCCGGCATGGTTGGCGATCGTCCCGACTGGTGCATCTCGCGCCAGCGCACGTGGGGCGTGCCGATCGCGCTGTTCATCCACAAGGGTACGCAGGAACCGCATCCCGATTCCGTCGCGCTGCTGGAGCAGGTCGCCAAGCGCGTGGAGCAGGGCGGCATCGACGCGTGGTACGCGCTCGATGTGGCCGAGCTGCTCGGCGATCAGGCCAAGGACTATGAAAAGGTCCTCGACGTGCTCGACGTGTGGTTCGACTCCGGCGTCAGCCACTTCGCCGTGGTGGGCCAGCGTCCTGAACTGCAGCAGGGTGATGCGTCCAGCTATCACGTGATGTACCTGGAAGGCTCGGACCAGCATCGCGGCTGGTTCCAGTCGTCCTTGCTCACCTCGTCGGCCATGTTCGCCAAGGCGCCGTACAACGACGTGCTCACCCACGGCTTCACCGTGGATGCGCAGGGTCGCAAGATGTCCAAGTCGCTGGGCAATGGCATCGAGCCGCAGGACATCATGAAGAACCTGGGTGCGGACATCCTGCGCCTGTGGATCTGCTCGACCGATTACCGCAACGAGATGTCGCTGTCGGACGAAATCCTGAAGCGCGTTTCGGATACGTATCGCCGCATCCGCAACACCGCGCGTTTCCTGCTCGGCAACCTCGACGGTTTCGATCCCGCCAAGCACCTGGTGCCGGTGGAAGAAAGCCTGTTGCTCGACCAGTGGGCCGTGCAGCAGGCATACGATACGCAGCAGGCGGTGATGGCCGCGTACGACCGCTATGATTTCCCGGAAATCATCCAGCGCGTGCAGAACTTCTGCACCAACGAGCTGGGCGCGCTGTACCTGGACATCACCAAGGACCGCCTCTACACGATGCCGACCGAAAGCCACGGTCGCCGCAGCGCGCAGAGCGCGATGTATCGCATTGCCGAGTCGCTGGTGCGCTGGCTGGCACCGGTGCTTACGTTCACCGCGGAAGAAATCTGGCAGCACCTGCCGGGCGAGCGCAGCGAGAGCGTGCTGTTCGAGACGTGGTACGACGGCCTTGCGTCCACGCAATCCTCGCCGGAGCAGCGTCGCTATTGGTCCGATCTTCTGGCCATCCGCGAGACGGCCTCGCGCGTGCTCGAAGGCATGCGCAAGGGCGAGCAGATTGGTGCATCGCTGGAAGCCAAGCTGGCGATCCATGCCGATCCGGCCATCGTGGCGCGTTACCAGCCAGCGGCGTCGGAGCTGCGCTTCTTCTTCATCACCTCGGATGTGCGCCTGGATCTTGCTGGTGGCCAGTCGGCGGAAGCGGTGCTGACAGAACTGGAAGGTGCAGACGTCTGGGTGTCCGCCACGGTGAGCGATGCGTTGAAGTGCGTGCGCTGCTGGCATCGTCGCGACGATGTGGGCACGCATGCGAACCATCCGGAGCTGTGCGATCGCTGCATCAGCAATGTGGAAGGGCCGGGCGAAGATCGTCGCTGGTTCTAACCGCACTTCTTCCTCTCCCCTCCGGGGAGAGGACCGAGGTGAGGGGCGGGTGCTTGCGATAGACCTTCAAAGAATCGGCGTCGCTTCGCTTAAAATTTGTCGCAAGATTGACCCCTCACCCCAACCCTCTCCCCGGAGGGGAGAGGGAGTTGTTCGGCACTATTGATTCCTTATGAAACCCAAACCCAACGCACTTTCCTGGCTCGCCCTCTCCATCGTTGTCATCGTGCTCGATCAATTGAGCAAGTGGTGGGCACTCACCGCGTTGGCGCCGGCCGGCACACCGCATCCAGTGATCCCCGGTTTCCTCAACTGGACGCTCGCCTTCAACACCGGTGCGGCCTTCAGCTTTCTCGCCAGCGGCGATGGCTGGCAGCGCTGGTTCTTTGTCTTGCTGGCGGTGGTGATCAGTGGTGTGCTGGTCGTGTGGCTTTCGCGCACGCCGCGTGGCGACTGGAAGACGGCGATGCCCTTGGGCCTGATCGTGGGCGGTGCGCTAGGCAATCTCATCGATCGCCTGCACGCCTCGCAGGTCACCGACTTCATCCACGTGTATTTCCGCCAGTGGAACTACCCGGTGTTCAATCTCGCCGACTGCGGGATTACCGTGGGCGCCGTGATGCTGGTGGTTTTCGGCATGTTCCAGGGCAAGCCAAAGGCCTGAATTGGGCCGTCACGTATGGTCGCTGTGGCCATGCGATAATGGCCACCTGTCAGTCGACCCGCCCAGTCCGGAGTTTCCGTGGACATTTTGCTCGCCAACCCCCGTGGCTTCTGCGCCGGTGTGGATCGCGCCATCGCCATCGTCGAGCGTGCGCTGGAATCCTACGGCGCTCCCATCTACGTGCGTCACGAAGTGGTGCACAACCGATTTGTCGTCGAGAAGCTGCGCACGGATGGCGCGGTCTTTGTCGAAGAACTGCATGAAGTGCCCGATGGCGCCACCGTCATCTTCAGCGCCCACGGCGTTTCCAAGGCGGTGCGCGAAGAGGCGGATCAGCGCGGCCTGAAGGTATTCGACGCCACGTGCCCGCTGGTCACCAAGGTGCATATGGAAGTGGCGCGCCTGGGTCGCGTGGGGCGCAGCGTGGTGCTGATCGGCCACGCCGGCCATCCCGAAGTGGAAGGCACCATGGGACAGTGGAATCCCGCCAACAAGGGCGAGATCCTGCTGGTGGAATCGGTGGAGTGTGTCGCTACGCTCGAACCGAAATTCCCGCATGAGTTGTCCTATGTCACGCAGACCACGCTGTCGGTCGATGACACCAAGGCCATTATCGAAGCGCTGCGCACCAAGTTCAGCGACATCGATGGCCCGCGCAAGGACGACATCTGCTACGCCACCCAGAACCGCCAGGATGCCGTGCGCCGTCTTGCTGCCGCGGTGGACCTGATGCTGGTGGTGGGCTCGGTCAACAGCTCCAATTCCAATCGTTTGCGCGAGCTGGCAGAGAAGGAGGGCGTTCGCTCGTTCCTCATCGACGGCGCCGAACACATCGAGCGCAGCTGGCTGGATGGCGTCACCCGCATCGGTCTCACGGCAGGCGCGTCGGCACCCGAGAAGCTGGTTCGCGACGTCATTGCGCGCCTGCAATCGTGGGGCGCCGGTGACGTGCGCGAGCTCGATGGCGAGCCGGAGACGATCACCTTCGCGCTACCCAAGGAATTGCGCCTCGCTGGCGGTGTTTCGGCGAGTATCTGATCGAAAACGTCTTGCGCGATTTCGACACGCTCTTTAGAATTGGCGGTTCATCGCCGGAATAGCTCAGTTGGTAGAGCGGCGCATTCGTAATGCGTAGGTCGTAGGTTCGATTCCTATTTCCGGCACCAAGTTTTGCAATAAAAACAGCGGTATACGCATAACAGCGTATACCGCTGTTTGTCTTTGTATCCCACGATTTGTCACTGTGCGTGTGGCAAATTTGTGGCGACGCCACACCACGTATTGGCCGATGGGTGTTGAACACGGGCAGGTACATAGATAAATTGGTGTCGCGAGTTGGTCGCAAAGCCCGGTTAGATGCGAGGCAATTAGCTGGGTGCGAGTCCAACAAATGTGGCAGGGGAAGCGGAAAAGCCCTGCCCATGACGAAAGGGGTCGGTAACGACCTGCCCTAGGCCAGCCAAAACAGGCGGCCGAGGTCTGTGACTCCCAGTAGAGAGCCTGGGTTTTCAACGTCACAGCAGGGACAGCGCAGTCAATGGGGCGTAGCCCCGCAGGGGAAACCCTGCCCGCTGGGGGCCGGCCTAAGCAAAACCTTGGCCCCCTGCTCGTTCGAGCAAGGTGGGCTTCCGCAGATCTCGATCCGCCATACCCTTCGGGTGTGGCTGCATGGAGATTTGCATGACTGCCATCAACACTGAACGTGCTGCTCGCTACGCTGCGCTCGCTGGCGAGATGTTTGACGTTGACGATCTCGCTGCCTTGCTCCACAGGCAGGTTCATACCATTCGCAATGACGCCTCGCGGGCGCCGTATCGTCTTCCGCCTCGTTGTGTCCTCCCCGGACAAAAGCGCTTGCTGTGGCGTAAGGATGACGTACTGGCCTGGCTTGCCGCAGCAGTAGCTATAGAGCACGGTCCCATGTCTTCCGAGGCACCTCGGCCGAGGCGAGGGCGCCCCACGAAAGCGGAGCAGCGTGCTCGGCTGGCGGCAGCAAGGGGTGTGCGATGAGTGGGGGGTACATCATTAGGGCTTCGCGCCCAGACGACCCTTGGGAAAGACTGCCTGTTGCGCTCCTGAGGGACAGGAGGCTTTCATTTCGTGCTCGCGGACTGGCCGTACGGTTGTTGTCGAACAAGGATGGTTACCGCATGCCTATGACTATGCTCGCTGCTGAAGCCGTGAGCGAAGAACGGATGCCAAAGTCCCCGCGAGAGGGGCGTGATGCGCTCCACAAGGCGTTAGCGGAGCTGCGATGGGTTGGGTACGTGGTCCAAGAACACGAGCAGGACGAAAGGGGGCGATGGATAACGAAAACATATATTCACGACACCCCCCAGTCCCAAGCCCGGTCATCGAAGATACCGAAGAAGAAAAGACCGAAAACGGGTAAACCGGCCCCGGTAGAGCCGGAGTCCGGTGAGCCGAACTTCGGCAATGCCGTTTGTAAGAGCACTAAAAGCACTAGTGATGAAGAGCACCAGTGAGAAAAGCACCATCTACTTAGAAGAGCATTAGTACCGGTCGATGCCGTGCGACGGCTACGCCGTCGCGCGGCGTTGACCCACGCGGCGCATCGCGCCGCGTAGCTCTTGGCGAGGCTCTACCTACGGAGCGGTGTACAAGTCACAATCTAACGAAGCTGTTTGGCGTAACGGCATTTTGGAGGTCTTGCATGAATGCTAGACATGAACCAAGTGAGCCTATTCGCGGCCTGCGTCGCTGCCTGCCGGGTGAGATCTGCGACACGCTTGGAATCGATGGATATGGTCCTGCTGAGGAGGCCCTTGTTTACGACCTGGCGCGGAAAATCGATCGCCACTGTCAACGCGTCGCAAGGGCTGCAGTGGGGGGCTATAACTCGCGCCTAGCTTCGGCCGTGGCAGAAGGGAAAAGAGCCTTGGCACGCGAGCCGCAAGCTTTGGCTGCGTTTACTCGATTTTGCGGCAATGTAATGGGGGCAATGGGGTAATCACGGCAAAGTCGTCATTCAAGTGTCCCTGGTGCAAGGGACCAGACCGTGCTGCCAGTCGGCGTGAGTTTGGCTTGGTGCCATCCCCGGGCAGTACACCTTAAGAAAGATTTTGGACTTCAGCCTATGCGAAGATTTGAAGCTGCCAACATCATTATCAGGAAAGCTGCGACGTGAGCGCAGCCATGCTGCTGCCGTTCCAGACCGCATTCGATCCGCCGCAACAGGCTGAAGGTAGCCTCGATCCGCTTGGACTGTATTCGATAGCCGATGCGCTTGGTGTCCGCCTGGCACCTGGCGTGCGCGAACGGCAGTCGAAGCCGCGGTACCTGACACTCGCACTGGTCGGCTTTGCGATTTGCCGGGGAGTGGATGAAACGCCCTCTGCACAACGCCTTCCCGCCTGGCTGGCATATGAGTGGTTGGTGGTGATGGCGCTGGTGAAGCAGTTACAGGGTACACCGCAATTGCAGGGCATTCCTGGCCGCGAGAAGGTGCGGGACTGCCTAGAGCGCGGCGAGGCAGTGTGCGCCAGCAACTATCTCAAGACGCCATCGGTGTTTGGCTTCCACGGCATCTATCGCGTGTTCGGGGTGAAGTCGGGGTTGTTCGACCAGGACGGACATCCACTCGAGCCGGGTCGACGCGTTTTGCGAGCCTGGCAGCAGGATCGTGGGCTGCCCACATTTTTCGAGGCCGATGACGAGGCCGGCCATTTCCGTCGTCTCATACAGCGCACGGTGCAGGCCGGCCGCGAAAGCGGACAGATGCCTGCGCCGGGCGCGCCGCTTAGCGCCTGGATCACCACGCATCTCAATCCGCGCGAAATTGGTACCGCCGAGCGCGAAGCGCTGTGGTCAGCGCTTACGATTACAGACGCATTGCGTGGCGAGTACGCGGTGCTCCTGTCGTCGCCGGAAGGCCAGCGACACTGGCAGGCGGCGGACGGTTCTGAGGCGGCGTATCACGGATCGATCTTTGATCACGCCAGCCTGCCCATGCAGCAGTTGCTGCGCACGATATGCGCGTTCGAGCGGCTGGCGCGCTTGCTAGTGGATGCATTCGACGAGGCTCGCTGGCGAATGAGCGAAGAAAACCGTGCGGTCGACATGGCATGGCTGGCACAGGGCGTTTGCATGCAGCGGGCTGCGAAGGATGTCACGGCGACGTTCAACGATGCGCTCGCGTCGCTAGGCGAAGTTGATGCGACCGCGCGGCTGCGACTGGAGAACAGCTTTGGCAGCCTGTGCGAACCAAAGAGTACGGCAGCCTTCGCGGCGCATTTGCTAGCGCACCATGAACGGGTGCAACGCGGTAAGCCACCGAATGGCAAGCGGCCTTGGTTTGACACTTTCGGTGATGGCCGTGTCGCGGTTAGGCCGGGCTACGTGCCGGAAGCATTCGCCGAACGCCAAGGGCACTATGTGCATGCCTACCGCACGCGTCCGATTTGGGATTTCGCACTCGACCTGGGGCGGGTTAAAAAGGAGGCTGTCTAATGGCCAGGCGCCGACAGCCGCAGGACAACGCGCGACGCATGCTCTCGTTGTGGGAACCGCCAGCAGGAGTCGGAGATCCGGTCGGGGTTCTAGCAACGACCTTCACTCTCGATACCGCGTTGTTCGAGGAGGAGTGTCTGGCGCGCTTCGCCGGCGTTCAAAGCGATCCCAATCGCGACGGTGCGCTTTACCGCATCGAACGCGAGGAAAAACTGGCTGCACTGCTATGTGCAGCCGTGGTCGCCGATATCCATCATTGCAGCGGACGACGCAGCCTGCGTTGGGACCTGCTGGCGTCGCGTCCGGAATCGGGCGTGATGCACGCGAAGATCAGCCTGCTGGCATGGCAGCGGCACACCCGCGCGATTGTGTCGTCGGCCAACCTCACGACGGATGGCTACCGGCGTAACCAGGAGTGCGCCGCAGTCCTCGACTTTGACTTGTCATTCGCTGATCGGGACTTGCTGGATCCTTTGCTTGAGTACCTGCGCGAGATCCTGGGCACGACGGCCGCGGGGCATGCGCGGGAGCGGGCGCAGCAATTGCTGGAATGGGTGGGCGGGCATCTGCCCCGCAACGAAGCTCCGGCGCGCGGCCTGCAGCGGCGGCTGGTGCTGGTTGGGCCGGGACGCCCGAATGCCTTCGATCAGCTCGATGCGCACCTACCTGCATCGCGGCCGGAAACTGCGTACGTCGTATCGCCCTTCTTCGACCAGGTACTTCGTCCCGGCGGGCCGGAGAAGCGGCTGTGGAACATGCTACGGCAGCGCGGTGATGCGGAACTGCAACTCCACGTTGCAGGCGAATACGCACCGGAGATTGGTAAGTGGCGCCTGCAGGTTCCAGCGCATGTGTTGGAGTCCACTCCTACGGGACGTGCAGGCGTGAGTCTTTCCCTGCATCCGTTACCCGTTGCGAGCGTACCCACAGATGCCGGCAAGGAACGCCGCCCGCTTCATGCTAAGACGTTGACGCTCTGCCATTCGAGCTGGGCCGCTTGGATGGTGGGGTCAAGCAATTTCACCTCCGCGGGTACGGGCATGATCCAGCGGGGGCGCAATTTTGAGGCCAACGTCCTCTACGTCCTTCGAGCCGATGCGTCCGACCCGTTGTACCGCCAGATCGAGTCAGGAGGACTGCGTGGCACCGATCCCGTGGATGTGCACTCGCAGGCCCAATTCGAACCGGCATTCGGTGAAGAGGATGATGGCGAAAATCTCCCGGTGTTGCCGGCGTTCTTTGTCGAGGCGAATCTTGATGCGAGCAGGGAGGCACATCACGTACTGACGCTGCGCTTCGTGCCCGATCGATCGCCGGCGTCGTGGCGACTGCGGCACGAGGGTGGATTGGTACTGGACGAGTTGACGTGGCGGGCGGAAGGAATGCCAGAAATGATGATGATCCGGCTGGATCGCCAAGGAGCTCCGCCATCGTTGTTACGCGTCGAGTGGGAGACGGACGATGTTGCATGTGCGGCGGACTGGCCAGTGAACGTCGGCAACGTCGATGCGCTGCCCGCCCCGGACGAACTACGCAACCTAAGCCTGTCGGCGCTGCTGGAGCTGCTCAGTTCCGCGCGTCCACTCCATGAAGTGATGCGTGGCTGGTTGAGACGGCAAGGCGATGACGATGATGCGGATGGGTTCAATGCCATTGAACTGATCGATCCGCATCAGAAGGTTGATACAAGCGGTTTCCTCGTCAAGCGGGTGCAGCGTGCCTGCGGGGCGCTGCGGCAGATCCGTCAACGTTTAGAGACGCCGGTGCTGTCGGAAGCCGCCCTGGCTTGGCGGATCGACGGACCTGTGGGCGCGCGCGCGGTGGTCGATGCTATCCATCACCAATGCGATTCGGGCATGCCGGATGAGTGGGCCTTCCTTCTGTGCGAATTAGTACGAGAACTGGAGCCTGTGCGATTGACGGGCGGAAATACTGCTTCCATGGCCCTGTTGCAGGCGCGGCTGGATGCGTTCGTGCTCGAGCTACGAGGGCGATTGGTGCAGGCTTTGGAAGAAGCCTCGGAGCAGATGCGCCGTTACTGTGGCACTGAAGCGAAGGAAGACCGGCGTGAGATTGCCTGAGTCGCTGAATTTGTATGTCGAAGGACGATTGTTCCCCGCGGACGCGCAGCGGCAGACACGTTCTGCGCGGGCCATTCTCGGCCGATTGGCGTTGCAGCCAGGCGTCGTTCTTGGCGACGAGGTGGGAATGGGAAAGACGTTCGTGGCGCTTGCTGTCGCGGCCGCCTATGTGATTTCGGATGAGCGGCGTCCCGTCGTGGTGATGGTGCCACCGAATGTTGTGAGGAAGTGGGAGCGTGATGCAAATACCTTCCGCGCGGAGTGTTTGAGGTCGGAGGTGGATCGTGCCTGCTTTCGAGTGCGCATCGCAGAAACAGGCATCGAATTCCTCAAGCTGTTGGACGATTCGCCGGCGGAGCGGGCCACGGTCATCGTACTGGCGCATGGCGCACTCAACCGGCGCTTGGCCGATAGTTGGACCAAGCTCGCCGTGCTCCAGGCGGCCATCAAGGGCCGGCATGGGGTGGCGAGAATCCGCGAACGTTTAGCACGCTTCGCGCCGCGAATTCTGCGGCTGCAGACCAAGGTGGATGAGGCTCTGCTGCTGCGCCTGCTGAATGCATCCACTGGGGAGTGGAAGAGGTTGCTCGTAGACGCCGGACAGCTCGCAGCCGGGGACGACGATCCGGTCCCTGCATTGCTGGTGGAAACGCTCGAGAGCCTTGACCTTTACGAGGTTTACCAGCGGGTTGTCGAGGTAATTCCAGAGCGCGCGTCCAAGAACCTCCATCTGCGGCTACGTGAGGCAAGTCATGCCTTGAACAGCGCCAGCGACGGCGTTCTGCCACCGATCTGGCAACAGGTGCTGCGAAAGATGCATTTATCGTTGCCGCTGCTGGTTTTGGATGAGGCTCATCGGGTGCGGAACGGCGGTGTGCAGCTGGCGCAACTTCTGAAGGAGCAGCACGAGGAGCTCGACGATGCCGGTGGCGCACTGGCACACCGCTTCGAGCGAATGCTGTTTCTGACCGCCACGCCGTTCCAGTTGGGACATGCAGAACTGTGCAACGTGCTCTCGCGATTCGAAGCGGTCGCTTGGAAGGGCGCGGCGGCACCCGTTATGCAACGAGCGGCATTCAAGGCCGCAATCGCAGAGCTCAAGCAAAGCCTCGATGGCATGCAGATGGCGACTGAGCGCCTGGAAAGGACGTGGAAGCGCTTGCTGCCACCAGATCTCGGTGAGGCAGTGGCGACGTTCGGCGACGCATGGTGGGAGATTAGCTTGGAAGGCGAAAGTGCGGCTAACAAGGTCGCGAACGACCGCGTTGCTGCCGTTATGCGTGCGTATGCTGCGGCTCGGTCGACCATCCTTAGTTCTGAAGTATTGCTCAAACCATGGGTACTCCGCAGTGCACGCTCGCTGAGGCTGCCGGAACCGTACTGTGATGTTCCTCGGCGAGAGCGGTTGGAGGGGGCGGCGGTTCTCAGCGAACTGGGTGCGGCTTCATCCGTAGGCGGCCTTCGTGTGTCGGCTGACAATGCGCTGCCGTTTCTGCTTGCCGCCCGCATAGGAACATTGCTAGGTGCACGCCGGGTGTTCGGCGAGGGCCTGGCTTCTAGCTACGAGGCGCTGCTGGATACGCGCTCTGAAGAGGGGGCGGTAGTGCGCGTGGACGAAGCATCGACCGAGGAGGCTGCGGTGCGCCTTCGCGAGCAGCAATTGAGGGAGTCCGTCGAGGGCATCGGCATCCATGCGCGACGCCTGCATCCCAAGGTATGCGCGACCGTTGATCTTGCCATGGAGTTTTGGCGGCGTGGCGAAAAGGTTCTAATTTTCTGTCACTACCGCCAGACGGGGCGTGCGCTGCACCGCTACCTGTCCGAGGCGATGCTGGAGGAAATCCGGAATCGCGCCGCCGTGAAGCTGGGGTGCGAAGCGAGTGCGGTTGACGAGGAGCTGCGGCGCTTCATCGATCGCCTGGATCGCGACCGGGCTGGCGACATGCTGGCGCAGGTTGATGGACTTCTGGCTCGCTATGCGGTCCTGCAGGATCCTGTCATCCGCTCGTCGATCCACGACGTCGTGCTGCGCTTTATGCGTACGCCCACTTTTCTCGTGCGTTTCGCCGATCTGGGCGTGGACCGGATACCGGTGGACTGGATGCAGTCAATGTTGGACAAGCGAGACTCGTCCGGGCTGGCCCTGCGCGACGTGCTCGACAAGTTTTTTGATTTCCTCGCCTACCGCTGCGGCGAGAGTGAACGAAAAAGTTATCTGGACGCACTCAAGTCCGTGCAGACTGGTACGCATGCAGGGACGGAGGTTGAGGCTTCGTTCGCCAGCGATGAAGCGCAGGCCGGAGAGCGAGCTCGCCTTGTCGCGAACGTCAGGCGTGTCTATGGAGACACCCGCGACGAAACGCGCGACAGGATCATGCTTACCTTCAATACGCCGTTCTATCCGGAAATCTTGATCGCGAGCAGCGTCATGGCAGAAGGTGTCGACCTCCACCTCAACTGCCGTCACGTTATCCACCATGACCTAGACTGGAACCCGAGCTCGCTCGAACAGCGCACGGGACGCATTGATCGCCTTGGCTCCAAGGCCGAGCAGGCGGGAAAGCCCATTCGGGTTTACCTGCCATACGTGGAGGGTTGCCAGGACGAAAAGCTGTTCCGGGTCGTGATGGACCGGGAACAGTGGTTCGGCGTAGTCATGGGGGGCGAGGAGTCCATGGGCCGGGTACTCTCGGCCAGCGCTTGGGAGGTCGATCGCATGGCAGAGCAGCCGCTAGTGCCGGCAGCGATGGTGGATGCATTGAAGCTCCGACTCGAGCCGGACTGACACAGTAACGACGAGCGGGCTACCGTTGGCCCAAAGCAATGACGCTGCCGAAGTAAGTGGGCCACCGTTGACCCAGTCAAATCGTCTAATTGAGCCAGATGTGGTCCATGAGGTTTCTCGCTGGGCCACCGCTGGCCCAGGGCATTGGCGTTGCCGGAGTAGGTGGGCCACCGTTGACCCAGTCAAATGTTCAAGCTGGGCCAGATTTGGCACGCGAACATGACGCTGGGCCAACGTTGGCCCAATGCAATGACATTGTCGAAATCGGCGGGCTACCGTTGACCCAGTCAAATTGACAAGCTGGCTCAGATTTGGCCCACGAAGGTGACGTTGGGCCAACGTTGGCCCAACGCAATGACATCATCGAAATAAGTGGGCCATGGTTGGCCCAGTCGCTTCCATTTTTGCGCGAAATGTTTTCGCAGATGATTCGTTCGGTGCCAGACGGAGAGCGTTACTTATGCGAGTTCTATGAGTATAAGTAACGTGGGGAGCAGATATGATCCTCGGCACCAAGTACGCTTCCAGAAAACGAGTGCGGTCCATCGTCAACAGGCGCGGCCAAGTGCGCCACCAGGCAGGGGCTATGACACCGAATCGGACTGCGAAAACAATTAACGACTATCGGCGCCGGGTAGATCAGATTCGCCGTCAGGTGGCTAAACCACTTGGTGTCAAAAACCCACGATTGGTGTCACCTCTGGCGCTCGTTGAGCACTTGATTGATCGGCGGGAGGCAAGTCGGGATCTGGCTACGAAATCGGTCATGTCGGCGGGACGGGAGACACTCCGCCATCTGGAGAAGAAGGCCATTTCGCGTGGTACTTGGCGCCAATACAAGAGCTCGCTCCTGTTCGTGCTCGAAGAAGAGCGTGAGGCAGCGATTGAGGGTATTGTGGTCGAGGAATTGGACGAGGCGATCGCGAGGCTACGAGCGGAGAGTCAATCAGGCTGCCTGAAGCAGAGTGGTCGGACGTCAGGTCTGAAGGCGAAAGCCTTTCCTGCCGTGGATTTCGAGATTGTTGCCAGCTATCTGGAATCGCGTATTGGCGGCATACGTGGTCACCGACATGCCAACGCGTTGCTGACCTTCTTGAGGGCGAATCGACTGGTGGGACTGCGCCCTGCCGAGTGGAAGTCGGCAGGGCTTGTCGACTTTCGCGGGAGTCTTGCCCTCAGGGTCGGTAATGCAAAGCACACCAACGGCCGAGCCAACGGATCGCACCGTCATCTGCTCTTGAACGGGCTATCGCCGGAGCAGATCGGCCACCTGGACGAGATGCTGCACATGCTCGTGAACTTTGAGAGCGACCCTGAGTATGACTTCGATCGCCATATGCATCAGCTTCGCCTGTATATGGGCAAGGTGGTGCGGCGCTGCCTTGGCAAGCGCAAGCGCTACCCATCCATGTACAGCTTTCGACACCAGTTTGTGGCCAATGCGAAGTCTGGATCACGCTCGCAAGAGGAAATTGCTGCCTTGGTGGGCCATGGCAGCAATGCGACGGCAAGCCAGCACTACGGCCGCAGGGCCGTAGGTGAGGGCGACGTGGGCGTCACTGCCGTGGCCAGCGAAGTGGCCACAGTCCGGAATAGCCGCAAAGCCACCGGCCATCGGCCGGCATCGAGCTTGGCTCGTTGAGCACAAAACCAGAATCGAGTTACGAGACGCATAAACCGCTTCCCACGTTCACATACCCCAGAGGCCCAGACAGGCGGACCGTGGGGCGTGCGCGTCGACAAGTGCATGGTGACACGCGCCTGCTCTTCGAGATGGCTTCCCCACCATCGGACCATAGGTTCACGCATGTCTTCGAAAAATTGCCAGCGTAAGTCCGCCGGAACCGGCTCGTAGCTTGGGCGTTTGAAAGCCATTGATGACGTATTGGCACAAGGCGCGATCGGCGCCGGAGTCGTAGCAAATCAGGGAGCGCTCCACGCTGGCTAGGAACTCACGAAGCCGGCGTGTCATCACCGCCTCGCTCATGGCCGTGGGCCCCGATCAAACAGCGGATGAACCACGGTCTTCACCCACAGCGTCGGGTCGACAGGCAAAGGATCGCGCTCGGCGTAGAAAGCGTGCTGGAGATCCAAGCTGACAAGAGCTAGCGACACCAAATCCGAGGCGAGTACATCCGCCCACTCGCAATCTAAGAACAGACCCATGACTACGTCGTCCCTGTGCTGTTGCGATCCATCCACGCCAGCCAGCCCGCACGATGCGCCAGGGCGTCGTGCAGGGCGTGATGCCAAGGATGGGCGGGATGCTCGTGGTAGCGAGCCACTGCCGTGTCGTACACGGTCGTATCAATCAGCGGGCGAAGGTCATAGAGCACCCGGTTCACGTTGGCCGGCAGGGTGCCGCCCATGGCCATCAGTAGCAGGTCGCGGTCGATGGCCGAATCGCTGGCCAACTGCACGCGACGTGGCAATACCCGAAACCAGGCGTGCAGCAGGTGGCCAAACTCCGGCAGGGTGCAGAGCGCTGCAGCGTCTTCGCCCAAATGTGGCAGCACGTTGGCCACGACGAAATGGTTGCACGAGGTACGCGAGAAGTCGGTGCGCTCCAGGTAGATCGAACGCTGACCATCCTCGGTGACCATGCCAACGCTCACCAGCTCCCGCCGGTATTCGTCGGTGTATTCGGTATCGAGAAAGATCAACATAGCGGCGCAGGTCTGTCAGCGGTTCTTGGACATCCGGGCCAACCGATGTTCGAGCGCCATCCGGACATCGGGTTCGCTCAACCCGAGGATCGGGTTGCACGTAATGAGGTGACGCTTGGCTTCCGCTGGCCAGCCTTCGGCATCGTCATCAAGTGCCAGCCAGTCTTCAGGCATGCGATGGCGGACGTCTCTGACAATCTGCTGATATCGGGTTGAGTGATTCAGCCACCAAAAAAGCAGTTCATCGTCCTCGGCCATTTTGCTGTGCCATGTCGCGCCAATGATCCGGCTTCGCAGACCTTCAGGAAGCCGTTCCGCTGCATACCGAAAGCCTTTGACCCTTACCCAGCTCGTCGACAACACAATCTTGATGTCGGGGTAGGGCGTCAAAATGCTTTGAAGTCGAGAGGCGTACTCGAACAGAGTGCCCATGCCGCGGAGGACGGCCCGGTTGCGTTGGTCGAGATAGACGTCGTAGTGGTGAAGGACGCCATCAAAATCGAGGTAGATGATCACCACGTCAGAGTCCCTGCCGGCTCAGGTAGGGGTATTCCTCTGCCGGAATTTGCCGAGAGCGTTGCTCAGCGTTTTCGATGATTTCATCAGCCACTGCATCCGTTCCGTCCGCATAGATCCTTAACTCGTTGTGCTTTTCCTTGACGTCAGCGATGGTCACAGTGAGTCCTGTGGCCCGGATGTGCTGTAGCAGTTCTTTGCTGAATTCGCGAAGCAGTGGAGCCCAGCTGTCCGGGCAAGCAAATGTAAATTGGGCGCCGTAGAGCTCGGGATAATCCGCGCAGAGGTGCTTGCTGTTTTCCTCGTTCATAAAAGCTGCCTGTTCTGGAATCACGGTGAGCTCAGGTCGAGGAGCGCCGTAACTCCTGCGACATGGCCGTGGCAGGCACCCGCACAGCCAACAGCCTCGCCGCCCAAATCCAAAGCAGCAATCCAAATCCATAGAGCGGCAGCAGGAACAGGCCATAGAAAAGCAGCTTGAACGCTTCGACCTTTTGCTGTGACACCAGACGACAACTTTGTTCTACGGCTTCTGTCGTGCGCCCCTGACTCCGGACGGCGTAAAGCACATGTCGCTTGGCGCTGCCAAAGAATCGAGGAAAGCGGACTTCGGCGAAGAAGAAAGTCTGGGCGTCGCGATCCCGGAGTAGGGAATCCAGGACGGGTAACGTCATCACGCCCTCGCAGTAGCCGTCGCTTCCGCTTTCGGTGTTGAAGCGCAGATACGAGTAATACCGAGCGCCGTTCTGGTTTTCTTCGATGGAACCCAAGCTGGCCAGATAGCCGGTGATTGTGCGAAGAGCCATTTAACGCCCTTGTTCAGAAACTGCCTTATGGGTTGACGCGGTCACTAGCCTGGTCTGGCGAGCTCGCTGATCCATTGATGCGACTAGTTCAGTGGCAAGCTATCACCATCAATACAATTAAAACAATCATTGATGGTTATGCATTGCAATTTGATTCAGGCAGACGGAAAAGAGGGCAGGGATTACACTGATGGCATTGATAGCTTTGGGGTGGGCTATGGGTGGCATCGATAGCGCCAAGGGCGAAGCGTCCACGGCCGAGAACGACACGGGTCTGCCGCCCTTGGCGCTTCGCCCGCGATCGGACCATCTGTTAGTAGTCGTCACGGGGCGTCCGTCTCGGTCTGGGCATGTGCCTCTTCAGGTGGCCATTCCCCAAGAGCTCCTTGGCCGCCTGCGGTTTGAAACCCTTGGCAGCACTAATCAGGTCCTCATGGCCCTTGTTCGTCAGGCCATCGCTTGGCTGGATGGTGAGGGCCTAACCTTGCGCGCCGACGTCCACGAGGGGCCTGTGCCAACGTCGGTGGCGGCTACCAGAGCCATTCCAGATCATCTCGGGGGGAAGGCAAAACAGGAATTTGTTCAATCGCTGGATGACCTGTGGCCTAACGCACGTCTCAGCTCGGCGCCGCGGGACGGGCATTTGCTTGCTGTCCAAATGGAGCGACAGCCCCGAGTGGACGCTCAGCTCACTCAGATATCCATCCCCAAAGACGTCCTGACACGCTTGCAGCGCGATGGCGTGGGCGCAGTGAGTCAGTTGGTTATTTCGCTGGCCCGCTATGCTGTTCGTCTGTTGGACAGCGAGAAGCTCTCGCTGGATGTTGGGGCCGAGCCGGCACGCCCGGCGATCTCGCCCCCCGAGACGGAAGCAGCCCAATCTGAGGGCAGCGCCCTTGAGGGGCACCAAAGATCGGCGAGCCTGACTGTCGATGATCTAATCAATGCCCTATCAAAGCTTCCAAGGCACGCGCATGTCGTGTTCGAGGAGCGCGATAACAGGTGGTGGGATGTAGAGCACGTAGAGGCGGCCCATCTGCGTGTCGACAACCCTTACGAGCGACCACTGGCCCCAGGTGAAATTCCCGGGGAGGAGACGACGGCACTCGTGTTGCTAAAGGGCAGCCCATCCGACGTCTACGAATTTGACGGTGACGAAATCGAGTGATCAGAGGCCATATGGCGCGGCACGCGCTGTCCAAGGCCTCTCGAGCTGACAAGGAAAGCTGATGGTGATGGACGTTGTAGTAAAAGCCGAGACTCAAGCTTGCTGCCAAATGCCCGATCTAGAGGCTAAACGGCTTTTACTTGGTCAGCAAAAAAAGCTGATGGTGATGGTGATGGTTGTAGAGCAACGAAGCCATCGAACTCAATCGGGATTGGCAGGAGTAGCGGCTGCGCGTCCTGTCAGGTCGACGCTAACTTTCAACCATGCCAAGAGATCTCTTCATCGATCGTCATCTTTGGTCAATTCTCAACGCGCAGAAGTAGTCTGTTTTCGGTGAGCGCTAACAGACCGCAGGCCATCAGGCACGCGAGATAGGACCCAGGCAACTTGCCCCAGCGACACATTTTCATTGGCTTGGCCTCGTGCTTGAGCCTAACCAAGTGGATCAAGACAGGAATAATAGAATGACCAGTGCCCAACAACGCGCCGAACTGCAACGCCGAATCTGGCAAATCGCCAACGATGTACGCGGTGCCGTGGATGGCTGGGATTTCAAGCAGTACGTGCTGGGTAGTCTGTTCTACCGCTTCATTAGTGAGAACTTCGCCAGCTACATCGAAGGCGGTGACGACAGCGTCAACTATGCTGAGCTGACCGACAGCGTCATCACGGCAGACATCAAAGACGACGCCATCAAGACCAAAGGCTACTTCATCTATCCCACCCAGCTGTTTGCCAAGGTTGCCGCCAGCGCCAACACCAACGAGAGCCTGAATACCGATCTGGCCGCCATCTTTGCCGCCATTGAAGCCTCCGCCAACGGCTATCCGTCAGAGCAAGACATCAAGGGCCTGTTTGCCGACTTCGACACCACCAGCAACCGCCTTGGCAATACCGTCAAGGACAAGAACATCCGTCTGGCGGCCGTACTCAAGGGTGTGGCCGAACTGGATTTCGGGCATTTTGACGCCAGCCACATCGACCTATTCGGCGACGCCTACGAATTCCTCATCTCCAACTACGCCGCCAATGCCGGCAAATCGGGCGGCGAGTTTTTCACACCGCAGCATGTCTCCAAGCTGATCGCACAGCTCGCCATGCACAAGCAGACCAGCGTCAACAAGATTTATGACCCGGCCTGCGGCTCCGGCTCGCTGTTGCTTCAGGCCAAAAAGCACTTCGATTCACACATCATCGAAGACGGCTTCTTCGGGCAAGAAATCAACCACACCACCTACAACCTGGCGCGGATGAACATGTTCTTGCACAACATCAACTACGACAAGTTCAACATCCAGCTCGGCAATACCCTCGTCGAACCGCAATTCGGCGGCGATAAACCCTTCGATGCCATCGTCTCCAACCCGCCCTACTCGGTGAAATGGATAGGCGGCGACGACCCCACGCTGATCAATGACGAACGCTTTGCCCCAGCAGGCGTACTCGCGCCCAAGTCCAAGGCCGACTTTGCCTTTGTGCTGCATGCGCTGAGCTACCTTTCTAGCAAAGGCCGTGCGGCGATTGTCTGCTTTCCCGGCATCTTTTACCGGGGAGGTGCCGAGCAAAAAATTCGCCAGTACCTGGTGGACAACAACTATGTGGAGACGGTGATTTCGCTGGCGCCCAACCTGTTCTACGGCACCACCATCGCCGTGAACATCCTGGTGCTGTCCAAACACAAAACCAACACCAACATCCAGTTCATCGACGCCAGCGGGCTGTTCAAGAAGGAAGCCAACAACAACGTGCTACTGGATACACACATCGACCAAATCCTGGCGGTGTTCGACAGCAAGACGAATGTCGATCACTTCGCGATGTCGGTGCCATTTGAGCTGGTCGCCGCCAACGACTACAACCTCTCGGTCAGCAGCTATGTCGACGCCAAAGACACTCGTGAAGCGATAGATATCGCCCACCTCAATGCTGAGCTAAAAACCACCGTCGCGAAGATCGACGAGCTGCGCAAGGACATTGATGAGATTGTCACTAAGATCGAAGGCGAGGAGCTCAAGGTATGAGCAGTGCGCGCTTTTTGGACAAGCTACTGGGTGGGGTGGCGGTGGAGTGGACGGTATTGGGAGATGAGCGCTTTATTGAGGTGGCGAATGCTGCAAGGCGCCCAGTAAAGGCTTCTCTACGTGTGACTGGTAAAACTCCTTATTACGGCGCGAATAATATCCAGGACTACGTGAACGGCTATACCCATGACGGAGAATATATCCTAATCGCGGAAGATGGCTCGGCGAGCCTGGAAAATTACTCTATTCAATACGCAACTGGAAAATTTTGGGCAAATAATCACGTGCATGTTGTGCGTGGAAAGCAATGGCTAAACACCAAGTTTCTCTACCATTATTTGCATATCGTTGATTTCATCCCTTACTTAGCAAACAAAGATAGGTCCAAGCTGACAAAAGGGGAGATGGTAAAGATTCCTCTCCCCGTCCCCTGCCCAGAAAACCCTCGGAAATCGCTGGAAATCCAGGTCGAGATCGTCCGCATACTGGACACCTTTACCGAGCTGACCGCCGAGCTGACCGCCGAGCTGGCCGCCCGCAAAAAACAATACAAGCACTACCGCGACCAGTTGTTGAGTTTTGACGACAGGGAAGTGGAGTGGAAGACGATGGGACAAGTGGCGGAAATTGGCACGGGCAGTCATGACACACAAGACGCCATTGAGGACGGCGACTATATTTTTTATGCGCGCGGCCGTGAACCGCTAAAGCTGAACGTGTTTGATTTTGATGAAACTGCAATCATCACTGCCGGGGATGGCGCCGGAGTAGGGAAAGTATTTCACTATGCGCAAGGTAAGTATGCGCTGCACCAACGAGCGTACCGCATCGTCCCAGGACCACTAGTGGAGCCGAGGTTTGTATATCACTGGTTGGCATCACATTTTTACGGGTACATACAAAAAGCTTCAGTGAGTTCATCTGTCACCTCGCTTCGAAGGCCTATGTTCTTAAATTTTCCGATACCAGTTCCATCGCTCACCGAACAATCCCGCATCGTCGCCATCCTCGACAAATTCGACGTCCTAACCAACTCTGTCAGCGAAGGCCTGCCCCACGAAATAGAGCTGCGCCAGAAGCAATATGCGTATTACCGCGACCTGCTGCTGAGCTTCCCCAAGCCAGAGGCGGTAGAGGCATAACATGGGCAAGACGCTCACCGAAATCGCTCAGCAGCTGAAAGACGTCAACAAGAAGGTACAACTCATTTATGCCTTCAATGGTACCGGCAAGACGCGCCTGTCGCGGGAGTTCAAGCAGCTGGTTGCGCCGAAGGCGGAGAGTGATGACGCGCCGTCGTCGGAGTTGGCCGACAAAAAAATTCTATATTACAGCGCCTTTACCGAAGACTTATTTTACTGGGACAACGACCTGGGGCTGGATGCTGAGCCGAAGCTGAAGATTCAACCCAATGCGTTCACCAAATGGGTGCTGGAAGAGCAAGGCCAGGACCAAAGCGTTACTACTACCTTTCAGCGCTACACGAGCGAAAAGTTGACGCCGCAATTCAGTGCGGATTTCTCATCGGTCAGTTTTTCGTTCGAGCGCGGCAATAATCAGCAAGAGCCTCACATTAAAATCTCCAAGGGCGAGGAAAGTAACTTCATCTGGAGCATTTTCAATGCTCTTCTGGAGCAGGTGGTTTCCGAACTGAACATCGCCGAAGTCGCCGACCGCTCCACCGAAGTCTTCAACAATTTGACACACGTCTTTGTTGACGACCCTGTGAGCTCACTCGACGAGAATCACCTGATCGAACTAGCGGTCAACTTGGCGGGGTTGATAAAATCAAGCCAGTCCGACCTGAAATTCATCATCACTACGCACAGCCCTTTGTTCTATAACGTGCTGTTCAATGAGTTCAGCAACAAGGCCTGCTACATGCTGGAGCGTTTCGAAGATGGCAGCTTCGCGCTCACTGAGAAGCTTGGCGACTCCAACAAGAGCTTTTCCTATCATTTGCACCTGCTGCAGACCGTCGAACAGGCCATTGCTGACAGCAAGGTCGAGCGGTTCCACTTCACCCTGCTGCGTAATCTTTACGAGAAGACCGCCAGCTTTTTGGGTTACCCCAAGTGGTCCGAGCTCTTGCCGGATGACAAGCAGCTTTACTACAGCCGAATCATCAATTTCACTAGCCACAGCACGCTGTCCAATGAAGCAGTTGCACAGCCCACGCTGGCAGAGAGCGCGACGGTCAAACTGTTGCTCGACCACTTGAAGAGCAGCTATGGCTTCTGGAAGCAGGAAGAACAAAATGCCTGAGTGCAGCATGGCGATCGCCGAATCGAACAACTTCATCGTTCTGGATAAATACACCCAGGAATGGAAGGTTGCAGAAAGCTACCAGAGCGAAAGCGATCTAGAGCGGGAATTCATCCAGGATTTGCAGAATCAGGGTTATGAGTACCTTTCCGACCTGAACACGCCTGACGCTTTGCTTGCGAATGTGCGCGTCCAGCTGCAAGCGCTCAATAGCGTGCAGTTTGCTGACGGCGAATGGTTGCGCTTTGTTGAGACTTGGCTGGATAGGCCCAGCGACGGTATCGTCGAGAAGACCCGCAAGATCCACGACGACTACGTCCACGACTTTGTCTTCGACGACGGACGTATCCAGAACATTTACTTGCTGGACAAGAAGAACATTGCCCGCAACAAGGTGCAGGTGATCAAGCAGTTCGAGCAGACTGGCAGCCACGCCAACCGCTATGACGTGACGATTCTGGTGAATGGATTGCCGCTGGTACAGGTGGAGCTCAAAAAGCGCGGCGTTGCGATTCGTGAAGCCTTCAATCAGGTACACCGCTACAGCAAGGAGAGCTTCAACAGCGAGCATTCGCTGTTCAAGTACCTGCAATTGTTTGTGATCTCCAACGGTACTGACAGCCGGTATTTCGCCAACACCACGGCACGCAATAAGAACAGCTTCGACTTCACCATGAACTGGGCGAAGTCGGATAACGGCTTGATCAAGGACCTGAAGGACTTCACCGCCACCTTCTTCCAGACGCGCACCCTGCTCAATGTGCTGTTGCATTACTCGGTGTTCGATGTCAGCAACACCCTGCTAGTGATGCGCCCGTACCAGATTGCCGCCACCGAGCGTATCCTATGGAAGATCAACAGCGCGTATCAGGTAAAGAACTGGAGCAACACGGAAAGTGGCGGCTTCATCTGGCACACCACGGGCTCGGGCAAGACGCTGACAAGTTTCAAGGCGGCACGTCTGGCCACCGAGCTGGAATTCATCGACAAGGTGTTTTTTGTGGTGGACCGCAAGGATCTGGATTACCAGACCATGAAGGAATATCAGCGCTTTTCGCCGGATAGCGTGAACGGCTCGGACAGCACGGCGGGCCTGAAGCGTAACCTGGACAAGGACGACAACAAGATTGTCGTCACCACCATCCAGAAGCTCAACAACTTGATGAAGAGCGAGGCTGACCTGCCCATCTACAGCAAGCAAGTGGTGTTCATTTTTGACGAGTGCCATCGCAGCCAGTTTGGTGAGGCGCAGAAGAACCTGAAGAAGAAGTTCAAGAAGTTCTATCAGTTCGGTTTTACCGGCACGCCCATTTTTCCTGAGAACGCGCTGGGCGCCGAAACCACTGCCAACGTGTTTGGACGTGAACTGCATTCGTATGTAATCACCGATGCGATTCGCGATGAGAAGGTCTTGAAGTTCAAGGTGGACTACAACGATGTTCGCCCGCAGTTCAAAGCCGTTGAAACCGAGAAGGACGAGAAGAAGCTGAGCGCAGCGGAGAACAAGCAAGCCCTGCTGCACCCGGACCGCATCCGCGAGATCACTCAGTACATACTGAACAATTACCGGCAGAAAACCCACCGCCTGCATGCGGGCAATAAAGGGTTCAATGCTATGTTTGCGGTCAGCAGCGTGGACGCCGCCAAGCTGTACTACGAGTCTTTCAGGGAGCTACAGAAGGACATCGACAAACCGCTGAAGGTGGCCACCATCTTCTCGTTCGCTGCCAACGAGGAGCAGGATGCGATCGGTGACATTCAGGACGAGAGTTTTGATGTGTCGGCCATGAACAGCAGTGCTAAAGAGTTTTTGAGCGCGGCGATTGATGATTACAACGCGCTGTTCAAAACCAATTTCAGCGTGGACAGCAACGGCTTCCAGAACTATTACCGCGACCTGGCCAAGCAGGTTAAAGCCAAGGAGATTGACCTGCTCATTGTGGTTGGTATGTTCCTGACCGGCTTTGATGCTCCCACGCTCAATACGCTGTTTGTCGACAAGAACCTGCGCTATCACGGGCTGATGCAGGCCTATTCGCGCACCAACCGCATCTTTGATGCCACCAAGACCTTCGGCAACATCGTCACCTTCCGCGATCTGGAGCAGGCGACCATTGATGCCATCACCCTGTTCGGTGACAAGAATACCAAGAACGTGGTGCTGGAGAAGAGTTATAAGGAGTACATGGAAGGCTTCACCGATGCGGCCACCGGTGAAGCACGGCGTGGCTTTGTGGAAGTGGTGAAGGAGCTGGAAACCCGTTTCCCTGATCCTGCCGCCATTGAGAAAGAAGCTGACAAGAAGGCCTTCGCCAAGCTGTTTGGCGAGTATTTGCGTGTGGAGAACGTGCTTCAAAACTACGACGAGTTCGCCAGCCTGAAGGAATTGCAAAGCGTCGATATGAACGACTCCGCTGCGATGGAGGCGTTCAAGGCTAAGCACTACCTGAGCGATGACGATCTGATCTCACTGCAAGCCATCACGCTTCCTTCAGAGCGGAAGATTCAGGATTACCGTTCGACATACAACGACGTGCGCGACTGGCTGCGACGTGAAAAAGCGGGGGAAGGCAAGGATAAATCCACCATCGACTGGGGCGATGTGGTTTTTGAGATAGACCTGCTCAAATCGCAGGAAATCAATCTTGACTACATCCTGGAGCTGATCTTCGAGCATAACAAGAAAGTCAAGAGTAAGTCGGAGTTGGTGGATGAAGTGCGCCGCGTGATTCGCGCCAGCCTGGGCAACCGCGCGAAAGAGAGCTTGGTAGTCGATTTCATCAACCAAACCGATCTGGACCGGATTGGCGACAAGGCCAGCGTGATCGATGCCTTCTTCACTTTTGCTCAAGCGGAGCAGCAGCGCGAGGCGCAAGAACTGATAGACACCGAGAACCTGAATGCGGAGGCGGCAAGGCGCTACATCACCACCTCACTCAAACGGGAATTTGCGAGCGACAACGGCACGGAACTGAACGCCGTGCTGCCCAAGATGAGCCCGCTGAATCCGCAATATCTGACCAAGAAGCAGAGCGTGTTCCAGAAGATCGCCGCCTATGTGGAGAAATTTAAAGGCGTGGGTGGACAGATATAGGCTCGGCGCATAGTGAAATTCGATGCCGCTGGGATTTGGTGAACACACCGGGTCAATTTCAGTCGCGAAGTTCTTGCCAGCGAGGCGGCTCGAAGCGCAGCGGCGCGACTCGCCTACGCTCCGTGCGATACATCCAGCAAGTGTGCAGTCGGCAGAGCCCAGCAGAGCCGCATCCGTCATGGTGCAGTTCTTTATATTGTTGATCACCCGCCCGTGACTCATCGGCTGGGGACTGCCACATAGTTGCGCAACGCCTGTAAGTGACGAGCCAAAGGTAGCCTGAGGTGTTCGACCTTTTGCAGGACAAATGAAAAGGCCGCTCGGCGAGAGTGGCCTGAATCATTGAAAACATTGGTCGGGGTGGCATGATTCGAACATTCGACTTCTAGGTCCCGAACGTTCATGTCGGCCAAAAATCTTGAAATCACATGACACGGTTATGCCGACGTATGGCACATTCTCAGCCCAACCGTTTCGCAAGCTCTCCCGCATCGGGGTGGTAGTAGCGGAGCAGCATCCGGGTATCGCGATGCCCAGTGATCTTCGCAAGCTCGTGGAGCTGGAACTTCGACGCTAGGCGTGACGTTGCCTCGTGCCTCAGATCATGAAAGCGTAGATCGCAGAGGAAGGCAGGGGCGGGTCGTGTTTTGTGTTCTTTGCATTCGTTTTCGTACACGGCTCGAGCGCGCCGAAGAGCCCGTTCAAAAGCTTGGGTGATTCCATCCGGGTGAACCGAAAACACGGGACCATGCAACGAGGCCGGGACCGCTGGGGTCTTGCGCCGACCAGTAACGCCCTTGCCTGGAAGCAGCGCGGCCAGAGTGGCCACGGCAACCAGTGAGAGCGGCACTTCACGCGAGTTGCCGTTCTTTGTTTCTGGGAGGTATGCAACGCGGCGATCAAGGTCGATGTGTTCCCAATGTAGTGCTGCAATCTCGCTGCGGCGCATTGCGGTCTCGACAGCCAACGTGACGACTGCGGGTAGAAGCTCTGACTCGCTGGCGGCGATGATGCGATCGAGTTCATTTGTTGTTCGATCGCCGCGCGGACCGGCCGTGTCCGCCGCCACCCGACGCGTTCTGGAATTCGCCACGATGGGCTTGCGCACTAGGTCCACTGGATTTGAGAGGCTCTCCATGTGCCACTCTTTTCTGGCAACGTTGAACAAGTGCGAAAGTCTGGCGAGGCGCCGCAGTACGGTTGCCGGAGCCAGTCCATCTGCCAGCCAACTGTCGCGCTGTTGCGCAATATCGCCACTTCGGATGGTGGCCACGGTGCGCGCTGCCAATGATGTCTGGCGCCAAAGATGCAGCACCGACTTTTCGCGCACCGCTCCCTTCAGGGCAGGAATGACGTCGGTCTCGTAGCGGTCAAGTAATGCATGCAGTGTTGTGCTCTCAGCCTCGCTACGATCGAGCCAGACGCCGCGGTTCATCTCCGACTCGATCATGGCGGCCCAGGCCTCTGCCTCCGCCTTGGTGTCGAAGGTCTTGGTCTGCGCTGGCCATCCACGTCGCCTTACCTGTGCTTCCCACGAATACCGACCGCGCTTGCGAAAGGTGGCCATGCCACAACCTTGTCGTTGGTGTGGCAATAATGTGGCATAAAAGCCATTTAATTATATAATTTATTGATTATAAGTGGATTTGTGACGCATTCGTAATGCGTAGGTCGTAGGTTCGATTCCTATTTCCGGCACCAGTATCAGAAAAAGCCCGCGCAAGCGGGCTTTTTTTGTTGCCCGATAACGCAAGTTATTGCGTCACACGGCTTTTCCTCTTTTGCGGAGGATTGTCACTCCCGCCATCCCCGCAAAGGGCAGTCAACGACTTTGGATAGAATTTTGTTTAATTACATTCGGTTACGACTATTTCTCGTTGATCGCTGCCATCGTTCGACCAGCGCGACGTCGTAACAAGTTACAAGTCGCCTTGTTGCCACGATCTAATTTGTGATAGCGATCACCCTTTGTTGCGGCGTTGGCGCCGCCACTTGCCGCTTATCCGGAATAACTTACCGTTTGTCGGCTACGAGGTTTTCGTGAACCTGACGGCATTATATGTTCTTGCGTAAACAGGCAGGGGGTGTCGCATGAAGTTGCTGCTCGGGTCGCAGGGGGCGAATCCGGCGCGTAGGGGCAAGGGTGACCCTATTCGTGGTTTTTCCCTGATCGAACTGATCGTTACCCTGGTGATCGCCTCGATCATCCTTGCGTTCGCGATTCCCAGCTTCCGGGCCATGATCATCGCCAATCGTTTGACGACGGCGACCAATGACATCGTCGATGCGCTCAACACCGCGCGGGTCGAAGCAGTGAAGCGCAACGGCAACGTGCAGTTCTGCGCCAGCACGACGTCCGACAACACCACCGATACGCTGGGCACCGCGTGCAGCACCAACAGCGGTGCGGTGTATGGCCTGAGCGTCAACAGCACCGGCAACACGGCGGCAGACCAGGTGCGCGGCACCCCGCCTGCCTTGGTATCGCCGCTGAAGATTTCCAGCACCGTGACATTCACGGCCATCCGCTTCAACGGCCAGGGCATGGGCATGAAGGCGGGCACCACCGTGCCCTTCAGCGACAACGTCGTCCAGATCTGCGCGACCAACATCAGCCGCGACAACATCCGCACGGTGGCGCTGGCTGCCGGATCCATCGTGCAAGTCACCACCTCTTCGGGAACCTGCTCGTGATGAGCCCGACACATCGCGCCATGTCAGCGCATCCCCTGCTATCTACGGCAAATCTCAGATCGCATCAGCGTCGCACGAAGTGTGGTTCGCGCGTCGCGCAGCGTGGCGTGGGCCTGATCGAAGTGCTGGTCGCCGTGGTGATCCTGTCGATTGCCTTTTTGGGCATTGCCGCGCTGCAGGCCATGTCGCTGTCGTCCAACAACAGTTCCATGGCGCGCAGCATGGCCACCGTGGCGAGTTATTCGATCGTCGATGCCATGCGTGCGGATTACAGCAACGCTGTCGCCGGCGCCTATGTCACATCGACAGCGTTGAAAGCCAGCTCCTGTCCCACCGACACCAGCACGCTGGCAGCGTCGCAATTGGCGCAATGGTGTGGCCAGCTGGGCAATTCGCTCGGTGTTGCCGATACGACCACGGGAAACATCGCCTGCACCGCGGGCGACTGCACCGTCACCATTTCGTTCCTCGATGTGCGCCCGGGCGCCGATGGCTCGACGCAGCAGACCGTTGTCACCAGGGCCATGTTATGAGCGGCAGGCACGCATCTTCCTTGCAGTCATCGACCGATGCATCGCGCATGCGCAAGCCGCGTGGTTTCACCCTCATTGAGTTGATGGTGGCCATGCTGCTCGGCACGATTGTCATGGCCGGCGTGATCAGCGTGTTCATGACCAACCAGAAGGTCTATCGCACGAATCGCGGCTTGAGCGACGTGCAAGCCAACGCGCGCATGGCATTCGAGCTGATGTCGCGCGATATACGCACCGCAGGTCTCACCGGTTGCGGCAACGGCAGCCGTCTCGCCAACGTGATCAAGAACAACTCGACCACCTGGTACGCCAACTGGTCCACGCCGCTCATGGGTTACACGTCGAGCCAGAAGGATCTTGCTTCGGGTACCGGCGGTACGGAGCGCACAGCCAATACCGATTCGATCGCGCTGCTTGGCGTTGATGGCTCCGGCTATAGCGTGAAGACCAACGCGGAGCCGGCGGGTACGTTTGCGCTCAACGAGTCCAGCACCACGCTGCAGAAGGGCGATCTGGTGCTGGTGTGCGATCCGGATCATGGCGCCATCGTGCAAATGAATGCGGTGAGCGGCACCACCTTGACCCACGATACGTCGGGCACTCCCGGCAACTGCTCGAAAGACCTGAGTTATCCCACGGTCTGCAGCAGCGCCAGCAGCTATACCTTCAGCGCCAACACCCAGATCGCCAAGCTGACGGCGGCCGATTGGTATGTGGCATCCAATGGCGTCGGGGGCACATCGCTCTATCGCATGTCCCTGTCCAACAGCAGCGGCACGGTCACTGCCGTGGCCAACGAAATGGTGCGCAACGTTTCCGGCATGACGCTGGCCTACCACGTCAGTGGGGCAACGTCTTTCGTCGCCGCCGACGCGGTCGCCAGCGGTAGTTGGGGAAGCGTGGATGCCGTCCAGATCACCTTGACCATGATCAGCACGGATACGACGGCAGGCGCGGACAGCAAGCCGATCACGCGAACCTTCACCAGCACCACCACGCTACGCAACCGGGTGTCGTGACATGCATGCAATATCCCCAGATCACAAAACGCGTTCGGCGCCTTCATTCAGCGGCAAGCATCAACAGGGCATGGCGCTGGTGGTGGCCATGATCCTGATGGTGGTGATCACGCTGGTGGGCTTTGCTGCCGTGCGAGGCACGCTGATGCAGCAGAAGATGTCGGCCAATCTTTACGACCGACAGGTGGCATTCCAGAACGCCGAGGCGGCGATGCGTGCCGCGCAGCAGCGTGTGCTGTCCAATCCCACGGATATCGCACGCAATTGCCAGGCGGGTGGCGTGGTGTGTCCGGCGAACCCGTTCACCGACAGCACCATCACCTCGAAAATCATCACGGTGACGACCGGTTCGGGCGCCGGCCTGTTCACGGCGAGCAACCTTGCCACGGGCCAGCCGCAATACATCATCGAAAGCATGGGGCTCTGGCAGGACCCGAACTCCAGCACGGGCTACAGCCAGAGCGCCAACGCGCACAACTATGGCGCGCAAGGCCTTTCCACCATGGTGACCTACTACCGCGTCACCGCACGTAGCGACGATCCCAAGAATGCCGGCAGCCGTTCGATCGTCACGCTGCAAGCCATGATCAAGCAAGGCTGATTTGTGCGGCTCACCTTTCGCAGTGCTTCCACCCGACACGCCGTAGCCATCGACAGGCTTTCTTTCATGCGTATGCCATTTCGCTCGAGTTCCATGCTCGCCAAATTCCTGGGACGGCTGGCCTGCACCAGCGCGCTGGTGTGCACGCTGGGCGTGTTGAGCGCACCGGCCCAGGCGGCGGTGACGGTGGACAGTTCGCCGCTGATCCAGCGGCCAACGGTGCCGCCCAATATCCTGCTGATGCTCGACGATTCCGGCTCGATGGCTTGGGACGTGATGCCCGATTACGGCTATCTGAGCGACACGAGCGCCAATGGCCTGAGCAGCGCCAGCGTCAATGGGGTCTATTACAACCCGAGCACGACCTATAAGGCGCCGCCCACGGCAAGTGGTTCGTATTATCCGGACGCCAGCTTCACCAATGCATGGATCAATGGTTTCAAGCAGGCGACCGGCACCGTCAACCTGTCGCGCTATGACGGATCGTCGGACGTCAGCCGCAACGGTTACAGCTCAAGCAGCATCGCCTACGTCAAGAGTTTCTCCGGCACCAGCAACACTTACGCGGCGACCCAGGTCTGCAATAGCGGCGATACGGGGCCGCTGACCAGCGGCAGCAACAGCGGCAAGTGTCAAAAGGGCAGCGGGTCGGGCGCGAGCTACTACGCGCCTACCAATACCTGCGATAGCGGAAGCAGCTACAACACGACCAGCAAGCTGTGCGTGCAAAGCCCGGTCAGCATGTTTACCTACACCACGCCTACGGGCAGCGGCTACACCAGGTATTACATTGCCAGTCACGCAGGCGACTGCAAGGCCGCTGGCGTCACCAGCAGCAACTGCAGCGAGGCTGCGGCCGATCAACAGAACGCGGCCAACTGGTTCTCGTACTACCACACGCGCATTCTGATGGCGAAGAGCGGCCTGATGGCGGCCTTCAGTGGCCTTAGCAGCACCTATCGCGTCGGCTTCGGCTCCATCGACGGTGGCAGCGGCGGCAACAGTAATTACAGCAACCTGCCGACCTCGCGCTACAAGTACACGGACGGCTATAACGGCGGCAGCAATTACATCGCCCAGGTGGCGCCGTTCGGTGACGGTTCCAGCTCCACCGATCAGAAGACGGCGTTCTGGAACTGGGTGTCCAAGGCGACCGCATCCGGTGGTACGCCGTTGCGTCAGGCACTCGATGCCGCGGGCACCTATTACAAGCAGGATCAGCCCTGGCAGGCGATGAACACCGATCCGGCCAATACCAATGGCGCGGAGCTGGCTTGCCGACAGTCCTACACCATCCTCACCACGGACGGTTTCTGGAACGAAAAAACCAGCAACATCGGCAAGGATCCTGGCAACGCCGACAACACCAGCATGTCGACGGCTATCACCGGTCCGAACGGCGCCAGCTATACCTACAAGGCCACCGCCCCTTACTCGGACGGCAATAGCAGCACGCTGGCCGACGTGGCCTTCTCTTACTGGAGCAGTGACCTGCGCCCCAGTTCGCTGAACGAAGTGCCGATCAGCGATGACGACCCGGCCTTTTGGCAGCACATGGTGACCTTCACCATGGGCCTGGGTTTCACGCCCACTGGCATCAAGCCGACCGGCACCACCATCGACGATATCTTCAAGTGGGCCAACACCGGCACCGCGCCCAGCTGGGCCAGCAACTTCAGCTGGCCTGCGCCGACGGCGGACAGCATCAACAATATTTCCGACCTCGCGCATGCCGCGGTGAACAGCCACGGTGGCTTCTATTCGGCGACCAGCCCGACTGATTTCGCCAATGGTCTGGCGGATGCGCTCAGCCGTGCCACCTCCCGTACGGGTTCGGCGGCGAGCTTGTCCTCCAACTCGACGCAGTTGCAGACCAGCACGGTGACCTATCAGGCCACTTATACGACCAACAAGTGGACCGGTGATCTGCTGGCCTATACGGTCGATTCGAGCACGGGCGCCATCGCCACCAGCTCGAGCTGGGTCGCTTCGTCGAAGCTGCCGGCGGCGGCGAGTCGAAACATCTACACCACGGCCGATGGCAGCACTTCGATCGCCTTCCAGGTCTCGACCAGCGACGGCAGTCTGCCGGCGCTGTCGGCAGCGCAGTTGACGGCACTGGGGTCGAGCAAGGCGACGCAGACCGCGATGATCAACTATCTGCGCGGTGACAAGACCAACGAGGGCACCACCTATCGCAAGCGTGATTCGCTGATCGGCGACATCGTCAGTTCGCAGCCGGTCTACGTGGGGCCGCCGTCGGCCAATCAGTTCCTGGGCCAGACGTTTACCGGTACCACGACCTTCAGTCAGTACGCCAGCGACAACGCCAGCCGTGCAGGCCGCCTGTTTGTAGCTGCGAACGACGGTTACCTGCATGCCTTCGACACCAGTGGCGCTGAAGTCTATGCCTATCTACCGGGCGCGGTGATCCAGTACGGCGGACCCAGCGGCGTTGCCGGTCTGGCCGATCCGAACTACGGCAACGGCAAGACCGGTAGCCCGGATCACCAGTATTTCAACGATGGCGAGCTGGCGATTTCGGACGTCTATATGTCCGGCGCCTGGAAGACCGTGCTGGTGGGCACCTCGGGTCGCGGCCTGGCCAGGACGGTGTATGCGCTGGATGTGACCGACCCCACCAAGCTCAAGCTGCTGTGGGAGCGCTCGGCCAAAGACGGCAATACCGATGGCAAGAGCCAGTACATCGGGCAGATGACCGGCAAGCCGGTGATTGCACAGACCGCGGCGGGCACGTGGTCGGTGGTGATGGGTAACGGCTACAACAGCACCGCAGGCAAGGCCGCGCTGCTGCAGTTCGCCCTGGCCGATGGTGCGATGACGGTGTACAGCACGACGGACGGCACCGGCTTGGCGGCGCCGGCCGTGTGGATCGGCAATGCGACCGACGGCGTGAGCACGGCCGCTTATGCGGGTGATCTGGATGGCAACGTGTGGAGCTTCGACCTGACCAGCGCCGGCAGCGCGGGCACGCTGTTGTTTACCGCCACATCGGACACGGCCGGCAAGGTGCCACAACCGATCACGGCAGGCATGCTGATGGGCAAGAGCTCAACCGGTGACCTGTGGCTGTTCTTCGGTACGGGCAAGTATCTGACCACGGCCGACCTGACCGACAAGGCCACGCAAAGCTGGTACGGCTTGATCATTGCCAAGGGCACCACCAGCAGCAGTACGCCGATCACCTCGCAGACCACTAAGACGCGCGCCAAACTCGTGGCGCGTGCAATCACCTCGGAAACCTCGGCGACGGTGGACGGTGGCGGCAACGTGACCAAATCGGCCGGGCGCACCATCACCACGCCGGACGAAGCCAAGTCGATGACCGGTCTGTCCGGCTGGTACATGGACTTGCTGCAACCCAAGAGCGATGGCACCACCAATCAGCAGGGCGAGCGCATCGTCACGCCCAACCAGTTCCAGGGTAGTTACCTGCTGGCCACGACGCGCATTCCCGACTCCAGCGACCCGTGCAACCCCGCGGGTACCGGTTGGGTGATGGCAGTGGATCCGTTCACCGGCACCAATCCGCAGCAGGCCTTCTTCGACCTCAACCACGATGGTTCGGTCAACGCATCGGACAACGGCAACAGCAAGCCTTCGGCTGGCATCGCCTTCAACTCGCTGCCGAACAACCCGAACTTCGTGGGCAGCTCCATGCTGATGAGTTTCGACAACGGCTCCAATGCCAGCATCAAGACCTCGGGCGGCGGCAACAAGCTGACGCGCGTTTCCTGGCGTGAGTTGATCAATCAATGAAAGGACCAATCATGACCAAGCATGTTCGGGCCGGCGGCGTGTTCACCGCGCCGCGCGCACCCTCGTGGCGCAGCGCCGGCTTTACGCTCATGGAAATCATGATGGTGGTGCTGATCATCGCGATCCTTGGCGGCATCGCGTATCCCGCCTACATGAAGAACGTGGTGCGGACCAACCGCGTGGCCGCTGAAGGCTGTCTTTCGCAGATGTCGAGCTACATGGAGCGCTACTACACGACGTACCTTCGCTACGACAAGGCTGGCAAGGACGCGAATGCCGCGGCCAACACGCTGCCCGCGCTGGATTGTTCGTCAGCGCAGCAGTCGGGTCGTTACTACACGTTCGCCTTCGATAGCGGTCAGCCCACGCAGACGACCTACAAGATCACGGCAACGCCCATTGCCGGCACGCAGCAGGCGCGCGACACCCAATGCCCCGCATTGAGCCTGGATCAGGGCGGCCAGCGTTACGCAGGCACCGGACAGGTCGCCAACTGCTGGTAAGCGAAACTGCCGGCCAACACGCCGGCAGTTTTTTGTGCTCCGCCAATGGCGGCAGGGTCGAGAGTTTGTCGCCTGGCGTAATACATGGCCCACGCCACGTTCCGTGCTTTGCCTTACGGCTGCGCGGTTGATCATCCCTGTTCGCGCTTGCCATCTGACCACGATCATCGGTAGTTCCGATGACTGACTGTGGTGCGGGCTGTGACCTGGCGAGCGAACCCTCTCTTTCTGAACACCCGTGCGGACTCGCGAGGCTTCACCCTCGTCGAGTTGATGGTCTCGCTGTTGCTTGGCATGGTGGTGATGGCTGGTGTCGTGAGCGTGTTCACGGCCAGCCAGCGCGTGGATCGCGCAAGCCGTGCGCTGGTCGACGTACAGGACAGCGCGCGCATTGCGTTCGAGCTGCTGGTACACGACATCCGCAATGCCGGCCTCACGGCGTGTGGCAATCGCGAACGGGTCGCCAATGTCCTTGATGTAGGACCTGCCAATGGCGGAAAGACCTGGTGGGCCGATTGGAGTCATGCCCTCCGTGGATACGGCGGCAACGATGCGGATGCACCCGCCGGCAACGCTACGGGCGATCGCGTCGCGGGCACGCCGTCGTTGCAGGTGTTGCGCGGTGACGACACGAGCTTCAGCGTGGCCGCGCACGATCCGCAAAAGGCAGTGTTCACGCTGGGCGAAGCGAATACCGATCCCGCCGCGGCCGACCTATTCATCGCGTGCGACTACGATCACGCCGCCATCTTTCGTTCAAGCACCTACAGCGCGGCGGCCAAAACCGTGGGGCATGCCATGTCGGCGGGAAACTGCGCGGCAGGGCTTGGCTACCCGACGTCGTGCGGTGCGGGTGACACCTATGCCTTCGAAGCCAATGCCTTGCTTACGCGCTTGTACATGGCCGATTGGTACATCGGCCGAAATCCGGACAAGGGTCTGTCGCTATACCGATTGGGGAGCACTGGCGGCAAACCAGCGCGACAGGAAATGGTGCGGGGCGTGACGGCCATGCAGGTGGCTTATCACCAGGAAGGCCTGCCGTCGGCGTTCGTGGAGGCCAGCCATGTGACGCAATGGAACAACGTCACCGCCGTGCGCGTGACGCTGACCACGCAAGGCGCTGAAGAGCGGGCTGGAGTGAACGATGCGCCGATTGCGCGGCAGTTCTCCATGACCACCACGCTGCGCAACAGGGTTCCCTGAGATGATCGTGCACGTTTCGCCTCATCTTCCGTTTTCGCGCGGTCGCGGGCCGAAAAATCCATTGGTGCCGAGGCGATCCCGCGGCATGGTGCTGGCCATGGCTTTGCTCCTGCTGCTGGTCATCACCATGATGGGCCTGGGGGCTGCACGCAGCGCACTCATGCAACAGAAGCTGGTGACGCACCAATACGATCGGCACCTTGCCTTCGAGCATGCAGAGGCGGCGCTACGTGCGGCGCAGGCGCGCATCTCGGCTCACCCCGAGGACGTCGCACGCCATTGCCAGCAGAAGTCGGTCGTTTGTCTCTCCAACCCATTCAACGATCCACGCTTGCCGGATGGCAGCGTGCATACGGTGGGCAGCGGCACGGACGAAGGGCAGTTCATTCGCGCTTCCGTGGCTTCCGGCCAGCCCCAATACGTGATCGAAGACATGGGAAGCTGGGCTGACCCGGACTCACCCGCGGGAGTGAACCAGAGCGCCAACGCGCACGACTACGCCGCACGCAATCCGGTTTCCACGTATTACCGCATCACTACGCGCAGTGCCGATCCGGCGTCGACCGACGGCCGCATGGTGGTCGTGCTGCAGGCCACGATCAGGCAGCACTGACACCGGTGCGAAAGGATCAGCGGCTGGACCAGCGCTGGTACAGCCCCGAGTGTCGATGCACCGGTTGCTCCACGGCCAGTTGCACGATGGAGGCAGGTGCCAACAGGCTGAACCAGCGGCGTGCGCGGGTGATGCCGGTGTAGAGCAGTTCGCGCGTGAGGACGGCGCTGGCATCGCCAGGTAGCACCAGTGCGGCGTGCTCGAACTCCGAGCCCTGCGACTTGTGCACCGTCATGGCATACACCGTTTCGCGTTCGCCGAGGCGGGAAGGGAGCACGAAACGTATGCGCGTGGCATCGCTGCCCGCATCGCCTGCCACTTCAAAAGCCACGCGCAGCTGCAGGTTGCCCTGGTCGTCGGGCACGCGCAGCGCAATGCCGACATCGCCGTTCATCAACCCGAGGCTGTAGTCGTTACGGGTGACCAGCACCGGGCGGCCTTCGTACCACTCGTGGCCCGCATCGATCAGCTGCGCCTGTTGAAGGATGCCTGCGATCTGGCGGTTGAGTCCGTCGGCACCAAAGGGGCCTTGCCGCAGCGCGCAGAGCAACTGGAAGCTGCCGAAAGCATGCAGTACACCGCGTGCCCAGGCGTCATACGCTTCAACGCCCGCCGTGGCGGCAGGCCGCTGTTGCCGCATCCATTGGAGATAGTGTCGATAGCCTTGGGGCTCGGCACCGCCAGCCTGCGACAGGAAGCGCGTTGCGCCGGCATGCAGCACAAGATCAGCCAGCGAGCGGCTGTCGGCGGCGTGATCGTTCCATGCAATATCGGCGTGGGGTTCGGCGAGCAGCGCGCGAACCTGCGCAGCATCGCCGTCGTTGACGCGTTGTGCCAGCCCACCGATGCCGCTTTGCGCCCCAAAGCGATGGCTGTGGCGCAACATGGCGACGTGCTGGTCCAGGGGCTGTGCATCGTCGCGCGTCCACGCATCGATGCGGTCACCGGTAGTGTCGCGAAGCCATATGGCCGTGGCGGAGCTGTAATGCCCCTGTTCCGCGCGACGACAAAGATCACCGAGCACGGCACCGGCTTCCACCGACGACAGCTGGTCCTTGTCGCCAAGCAGGATCAGTCGTGCGTCATCGGGCAACGCGGCGAGCACGGCGGACATCATTTCCAGGTCGATCATCGACGCTTCGTCGATCACCAGCACGTCCAGGTGCAAGGGATGGCTGGCATCGTGACGGAAGCGTCGCGAGTCCGGTCGCGCGCCGAGCAAGCGGTGCAGCGTGTCCACCTGGCTGGGTATATGGGTGCGCACATGGTCATCCACATCCAGTCGCGCGATCTGCGAGCTGATGGACGACTGCAATCGCGCAGCCGCCTTGCCGGTCGGTGCGGCGAGGCGAATGCGCAAGGCGCGACCGGAAGCTTCATGGTGCAGCGTCTGCAACAGGCCCAGCAGTCGCACCACCGTGGTGGTTTTGCCGGTGCCCGGGCCACCAGTGATGACGGTGAAAGCACCGCGTGCGGCCAGTGCACACGCTACGCGCTGCCAATCCGGACCTTCAGTGGTCGAGGCAGGAAACAGGCGGGCGAGTTGCGAGGCGAGCAAGGGCGATGTGTCGTTCACGCGGGACAGGCGCTGCCCAATGGCCTGCGCCACGCGTTGCTCGTGGTCCCAGTAGCGGCGCAGGTAAACGCGGCTTCCGTCCAGCACGAGCGGCGACGATGTGGCATCGGGATCGTCGGACGACGCCATCAGCGTCGATGGCTGCAACGTCGACGGCGTGGTTGCGATCCCAGCCAGCACGGTGCGCCAGTGAGCAGGCCAGTCCGCGTCGTCGGCCAGCGCTTCCCAAGCGGCAAGGTCGAGGCACAGATGGCCGTCCGCCTGCTGTCGGCTTACCAGTGCACCCAGCAAGGGCAGGGCGGCCGGTGCCTGTGGGTCCTGCGCATCGAGGAAGCGTGCGAACGCCACGTCGAGCGGACGCAACCAGCCGCGTTCAATGGCGTGCTGCCAGGAAGCGTCATGCGGCATGTGCATGGCCTCCCGTGGCAAACAGGCGATCCATGGCTTCAATCAGCGCCTTGGGCAGGCGTTCCACGTGCACGCCGTGACCGGCACCATCGATACCGCGCAGGTACAGGTAGGCCACGCCGCCCATGTGGCGGTCATAGTCGTAGCCTGGCAGTCGGGCTTTGAGTTGGCGGTGCAGCGCCAGCGTATACAGCGCGTACTGCAAATCGTATCGCTCGCGGAGAATCGAGTCGCGCATGGCTTCTGCGGTATATGCGCTGGCGTCCGTGCCCAGCTTGTTGGATTTGTAGTCGATCACTACGTAGCGGCCCTGATATTCCACCACCAGGTCGATGAAACCTTTCAACAACCCGTGAATACGATCGGCGGCCAACGGCAGGCGAGGGCGTGCGTCCAGCGTGTGACTGGTCACCAATTGATCCAGCACCAGCGTATCGACGCGTTGTGCCTCGAACCAGAATTCCAGTTCGGCGTAATGGTGGTTCATCTGCGTCAGCGCGGCATGCATGCCATCGGGAAGCGCCAGCGGCGTTCGCAACAGCGTGGACACCCACGATGTGAGCATCGAAATGTGCGACTGCCAGCCGCGACGCTGGCAACGCCGCGCGATTTCCTTTTCCAATGCCGCTTCGTCGCCAGCGATATCGGCAAAGCCTTCGTCAGCTGCCCATTCAAGCAAGTCGTGCAGGAACGTGCCGGCTTCGGCGCCTGCGTGAAAGGCGTGGATGCCTTGCGCAGGCGCGGTTGCCGCATTCGCCAGCACGGGCTGCTCGGCAGCTGCCTCGATCAAGGTGTCCTGCGATGCCGTTTCGGGCGCCGGAAGGCGAATATCTTCCTGTTCCGCATACTTGAGCCCGCTGTAGCTGGATACACGCCAGCGCTCGATAGCCGGTCCTTCGTAGATGCGTGCTTCCCACAGCGGCGTTATGGCGCCCTGTTGCGCGGGCAGGGGATGCATGCCGGGCGCATCGAGCTCGTCGATGGCGATACCGGGTTCGTCACCGCGCATGGCGCGCAGGCGAAGCATCAGGTCGGAGGGTTCGATCTTTGCGCCGCCGGAGAGCACATGGCCGAATGCCGACTTGTTCAGCGTCGATGCCTTGCCCTGGCCCGATCGCGTGCACGCAACACCGAGCCAGCAGGCGTGTTGGGCGCGGGTCAGTGCGACATACAGCAGGCGCAGATCTTCCTGCAGTCGTTCGCGATCGGCTTGCTTCAAGGCCGCATCGCTCGGGCGCAGGTCCATGCGCAGTTCGTTGTGTTCGTCGTGCCAGGTAAAGCTGTCGTCGGCTTTCAGTTCGCGTGCGGAACAGATGAAGGGCAACAGCACCAGCGGGTATTCGAGGCCCTTGGACTTGTGGATGGTCACCACCTTGATCAGCTCGGCTTCGCTTTCCAACCGCACGATCTGCTCTTCGGCGGCGTCGCTCCGTGGATCGCTTGCCGTTGCCATTTGTGCAGCGAGGTAGCGAATCAGCGCGTGCTCACCATCCAGCGTTGACGCTGCATGCTGCAGCAGTTCGGCAAGATGGAGCAGGTTAGTGAGTGCGCGTTCGCCATCGGGGCGCGCGAGCAGGCGGGCAGGCAGGTCAAAGGCGTGCAGCAGGTCGTGCAGCATGGCGAGCACGCCGTGGTGCAGCCAGGTGGCATGCAGCTGGCGGAAGCGATCGCCACAGGATTCCCAGTGGTGTTCATCCAGATTGATGCGATCGAGTTCCTCGTCGCTTTGGCCCAGCGTCGGCGTGGCCAGCGCGGCGCGCATGGCTCGGTCGGAACCTGGTTCGGCACAGGCACGCAGCCAGCGCAGCAGGTCGGCCGCTTCCTCGGACGCATAGACCGAATCGCGGTCGGAGAGATACACGCTCTTCAGGCCGCGACGCTGCAACGCTTCGCGTACCTTTGCCGCTTCCGCGCCGCGACGCACGAGAATGGCGATATCGCCGGGGCGCAGCGGCCGTAGCACACCATCGGCGTTGCGAAAACCGCAGCGGTTCTCCTGCGCGGCAGTCAGCAGATCAACCAGGTGACTGGCGGCGTGGCGTGCCATCAGGTCGGTATAGACCCTACCGCTGATCGCTTCGTCACTGGATTGCACGGCCACCTGCATGGGTGGCAGCGGCTGTCCGTCGAGCATCAATATTTCTTGGCGCCCCTTGGCGTCGACGCGCAGGAAGGGCAGTGCATCGCGGCCCTTGCCGAAGGCAAAGGCGCCTTCCTCGTGCGTATCGGCGAAGGCAAACACCCGGTTCACGGCATCGACCAGCGGGCGCGTGGATCGGTAATTGGTGCCGAGCGTCCACGTGGGTTGTTGCGCGGTGCCGCGCGCTCGCAGGTAGGTGTGGATGTCGGCGCCGCGGAATCCGTAGATGGCCTGTTTGGGGTCGCCAATCAACAGCAGCCCGGTCGACTCGCGATGCGCGTACACGCGATGGAAAATGCGCCACTGCAGCGGGTCGGTATCCTGGAATTCATCGATCAGCGCTACTGGATATTGCTTGGCGATGGTGTCCGCGAGGCGCTTGCCGGTATGGCCATGCAACGCGCCGTCCAGGCGCTTGAGCATGTCGTCGAAGCCCAGCTGCGCTCGGCGCTGTTTGGTTTCTTCGAGCTTCGCTGCCACCCAGCGTGTGGCATGGGCCAGCACGGGTTCGCGCAGGGGTGCCGTGACGCCTTGCGCTTCCATGCACGCTTCAAGGGCGTCGAACGCCGGATGTTGCAGCGCCTCGGCGCTCTTGTTCTTGGCTGCCGCAAGATCGGAGCGCGTGTAGCGCTTCAGCGTGGCGGGTGCAATGCCGTCGCCACTCGCCCAGGCGCGCAGCAGGGCGAGTTCTTCCGCCACCTTTTCCTTGCGCATCTTGTTGCCATTGAGCGCACCGGCGGCGAGTGCCTGTGCGAACAGGAATTCGATGGCATCGATATCGTCGCGCCAACACTGCCGGGCCCTTTGCTCGGCCTCTGCCGCATTGCCGACGTGACGGCGAAACTCGTCAAGCACATGCGTGGGATCGGGCAACGGCCGCCCATCCAGGCGCAGGCTCTCCGCCGGCTGTCGCAGCAAGGGCTTAAGGTCGGCCTGCAGGTCGGCTGGCGTTTTCCACCAGCCGGTGATCAGCGCGGCGCCGTCCCTGTCCAGCGGAAAGAAATGGCAGCGCCAGTAATCGCGCACGATGTCGGCGAGCAGGGCACTTTCATCCGTATCGGTGTCCTGCTCGAACGGATGCCCACTGTCGAACGCATGCTGACTCAGCATGCGCTGGCACCATGCATGGATGGTATGGATCGCCGATTCGTCCATCCATTGCGCGGCCAGATCGAGCTGGCGTGCGGCACGTGAGCGCGTATCGTCGTCGGGATAGACGGCCATCAGGTCGCGCAGGAAATCGTCAGCAGCACGGCGTCCGCGAAAGGATTCGGCCGCCTCGCCAAGACGCTCGCGAATACGTTCGCGCAGTTCCGCCGTAGCCGCCTTGGTGAAGGTGAGCACCAGGATCTGCGAAGGCAGCAGCGGCTGGCCTTGTGGCGTGCCGTGCCCCAAAACCAGGCGCAGATAGAGCGCGGCGATGGTCCAGGTCTTGCCTGTGCCTGCACTGGCCTCGATCAGCTGGATGCCGTGCAGCGGCAGCTGCAACGGTTGAAGGGTGGCGGTGGTCATGCGTCCGCCTCCTGGGTCACCGCCGCGAGCATGGGTTGATAGAGTGCAAGCCAGTGATGGAAGCCGCCGGCTTCCAGCGCCTCGAAATGGGGCCACGCTCGTGCGAGATAGGCATCTTCCTGCACCTCGCCGACCCCGCCGAAACCGCTGCCTTCGTAGGCAAGCTGCGCCTGTTTACGCGCCTTCTCCGGATCGTCCATGTTCTGCAGCCATGCAAACGCTGTCTTGCGCGCGATGGGCAGCGGCATGCGCATGCCTTCGCGCAGACACGAGAGCAACGCGTTGAGGCACATGCGCGCGTCATCGGCATCCATCGGTTGCAAGAGCAACGTGGCATCCACGCCGATGATGCGGGTTTGCATGCGCAGCCCAAGCGCGTGGGCAATCACGTGGATCACCCACGCATTGATCGCCTTTTCGTGACGGATATCTTTCTTCTGCAGCAGCTTGCCGGTAGCCAGTTCCAGGCGAACGTAAGGTGCGTCACGGCCCTGCCGAAGATCGCTGAGCCAATCCTCCAGCCGCACACCGTGCGCCTCATGAACCACCTCGATTTTCTCTGTGACCAACGGCGAGCGCTCGCACGCGGCCAGCCAACGCATGGCGAGATCGCTGCTTTCGCGGGCAACGGCTTCACGGGCCAGTTCACCGAAGCCGCCCGGCGGCAGGGCGCCCTGTTCAACCAGTTGTCGCGCGGCCACCTCCACGGTCTCGCGCGCATCGGGTGACGTTACCGCGGCGCGAAGCACGCTGGCGGTGGCCATATGACGCTCAAGCGCGTTGAGGCCGAACGGCTCGTCGTTCATGGCCTCTTCGCTTGCATCGCTGAAGTACACCTTCAGGCGATGGTTGAAGAAGTGACGCACGGGACGTGCCGCAAAGCTTTGCAGCAGGCTGATGTTGATGGCTGCGTCCGGCTGCCAGGCGGCAAGCAGCGTGTTCATGGGAGTGTCGACGTGATCGCGGTGCGCCTGGCGCCATTCGCGCGCAAAGGTGAAAAGCCGCGTGTCGGTATCGATACCGAAATAGCGGCGACTGAAAGGCTGCAGCGGATGCACCGTGGTCATGGCATCCAGCAGGTGTTCGCCAGCGCGCGGCTCGACGGCATCGTCGCCTTCGCGATGCCAGCCCGCTGAAACATAGTCGCGCAACTGGCCAACCAGTACCGAGGGTGGAAGCACGCTGTTGTCGCGCACATGACGCCCCATCCAACTCACGTAAAACGCATCGCGCGCGGATGTCAGTGCTTCCAGGAACAGGTAGCGATCGTCCTCGCGCCGCGAGCGGTCGCCTGGTCGCGCATGGCCGGGATGGGCCATCAGGTCGAAATCCGCGGGCGCCTGGCGACGGGGATAGTCGCCATCGTTCATGCCGAGCAGGCAGACCACGCGGAAAGGAATGGCACGCATGGGCATCAGCGTGCAGAAACTGATCGCGCCGCCCATGAAACGCTGTGAAAGGCGGCTTTCATCCATCGACGAAAGCCAGTACTCGCGCACGATATTGAGCGGAAGCGGTGAGCAGAAGTTGGCAGATGCACAGGCGTCCTGCCACGCATCCAAGGCATCGTTGAGGCGTCCCAGTCGATCGCTGTCGGTGGGTTCGGTGGCGTCGAAGAAGGCCATCAGCAGCTGTTGCAGGCGGCCGTGCCAGGCGTCCGGCGTGGCCGGCTCGCGCATCGTGTCCCACCATTGCTCCAGCTGGTCGAGCAAATGCGCAAGCGGGCCGATACGTGCGGCGTCCAGGCCGCCGACCTCGCCGTAGGGCGCAATGCCTTGCCACGTGTCGCCATCGCCCACGGCATAGCCGAGCAGCATGCGGCGCAACCCGAAGCGCCAGGTGTTCTGCTCGATGGCAGGCAATTCCAGGCTTTGCTTCTGTTCTCCATCAAGGCCCCAGCGAATGCCGGCACCTTCGATCCAGCGGCGCAAGGTTGGCAGGCCGTTGTCGTCGATATCGAAACGCGCGCGCAACGCGGGCACATCCAGCAGATCCAGCAAATCGCTGACGGCGAAGCGCGACTCGGGCAGCGACAGCAAATGTTCCAGCGCCACCATCAATGGGTCGGCGCCACGCGTGGGCTGGTCGGCCACGGAGAAGGGCAGGTGGCGCGGATCGTTGGGAGGAAGGCGGCCAAACACCGCCTGCACATGCGGTGCGTAGGTCTGTATGTCCGGCACCATCACGATGACGTCGCGCGGCGTGAGCGGGTCGCCGCGTTGTGCGGCGTCTTCGAACATGGCCAGCAACTGGTCGTGGAGAATTTCCACTTCACGCTGCGGGCTGTGCGCCACGTGGAAACGCAGCGAGGTATCGCTGCCTCGCCACGGCTTGCGCCTGGACGGATCGGTCGGCAGCGGCTCCAGATCAAGAATGGCCTGCTGCATTTGCCGCAACAGCGTGCTGCCGTCGGTATCCGCAAACAGGTCGATGCTGCGGTTCCATGCGCTGAACTGGCCGCGATAGTTCTCGGGCTTGTCGAAGGCGTCGAGCAGGCGGATGTAGTCGCGACCTTGTCGCCCCCACGCTGCCAGTAAGGGATTGGCGTGCAGGTGCAGGTCTTCGTAGCGCGGTTCGTCGGGCAGGCCGGGCTTCATGCCCTGGCGGCGCTGGTTGGCCTTCAGCAGCTCGCGATCTTCGATGATGTCCGCCCAGTAATGCCGGCAGGGATTGGCCACCAGCAACATCACCTGACTGAAGCGCGAAAGCGCCGTCAGCGCTTCAAGCGTCTGTTGCGGCAGCGACGACATGCCGAACACCACGATGCGTCGCGGCAACAAGGCAGGCCGCGTTTTCAGCGTGGCGATGCGTTCGAGGAAGGCCTGATGCACGGCCGCGCGATGGTTGTGGCGCTCCTCGCCGACGTCGTCGAGCAGAAGTTGCCACAGGCGCGCCTGCCAACGTTGGTCCGCCGGCAGCGGCGTGTGCTTGCCACGCAATTCGTCTCGCAGCTCGTAGCGGCCATTCTCCCAATCAGCCAGCCAGTCGGCGCGATAGACCTGGTACTGGTCGAACAGGTCGGCCACGCGCTCGGCGAGCTGGAAACGCTTGCGCTCGTCGGGGTCATGGCGAAGAAAGTCGCGCAACGGCGCGAAATCATCCTCGTGCAGATGGGCGGGCAGCAGGCGAAGCAGGCGCCAGCTCAGGCGGGATTTGTCGAACGGCGACGTGGTGGCCACGGCGTCGCGGCCGAGCACGCTGCGATAGGCCGCCCACAGGAATCGACCAGGCAACTGCACGTCCACCGCCGCACTGATGCCAAGGCCGCCTTCGCCGGCCGGTCGGGCGAGGGCCCATTTCAGCCACTGCGCAATGCCATTGCTCTGCACCAGCATCAACTCGTCTTCCAGCGGTTGCAGCGGCGCGCGCGCGAGCCAGCCGGTCAGCAGGTCGCGCAGGTCTTCCATGCGGTTGCCATGGATCACCATCAGGCCCGGCTGGATGGGGCTTTCCAGGGGCAGGTCCAGGCTGTGACTCACGAGGGGCGGGAGAAAGTCGGGGTCATGGCGGCATTCTCGCCGAGGACGAGGGAGATGTCCCGCATGATCTCGCAGGCGCGTCGCAGCGGCTGAGAACGCGATGCGCCGATTTGTTGCGTTGCGCAAGCGCTGGCGCCCATACTCCGGGTTCAGTGTCATCCGCCGTATGGATGGCCAAATGCCACGAAGGAATGGCGCATGATGTCGCCCTGACGGCTTGTTGTGGCGAAGAACTGGTCGCTTCCCTCCGCCTGCAGGATGCAGACATCGGGCTGGTTCGAGGCGCGCTTATACCCAGTTGGGTTTGGCCGCTGACAAAAAGAGGGGCATGAACGCGCAATGGGCGCCAGTGCTTCGATGTGCTCGCTGTGGTGTTGGTGGCACTCTCGTTGAGTGCTTCGTCACGGCATGCCGAAGCCGCGTAGTGCATCACGCGAATTTGCGAATGGACGCAAGGACACTTCGATGCGCGCTGGACACAATCCGCGCGCCTCGTCGTGCTGACGCGCGGATGTGTGCCTAGGAACACGTATCCGACGTCACGCGACGGGGCACTGCAGTGCCAGAACGCAAGAACATGCTTTGCCTCGCCGTCATCCGTGTTGCGCCTTGCAGCGTTACGATGAGCCGCTCGATATACGGCATTGGCAAGGAGAACGGCATGGCAACGCAGGGAAGGCAGAACAGGTTTTGGGCATGGCCACTGGCTGCCTGCATGATGGCGATGGCATCGCAAGCCGGTGCGCAATCGGCAGCCCAATCGGTGGCGGCTCCCAGCGACGCGGACACGCCGCCACCCACGGATGCCGACCTTGCCGGCACGCGTTGTGTGTCGGGTGAAGAGAAATTCCTGCCGGGTGATTACTACTACTGCCTTGGCACGCAGACCTATGGCCTGAACAAATACGCTACGTCGCAGCGCTTCTTCACCACGGCGGCAAGCTGGGCCAGCAAACCCGCGCAGTACGTGCTGGGCATCATGGCGCTCAACGGCGATCACCAGCCGGTGAACAAGCCGCTGGCGCTCGCATGGTTCACGCTGGCCTCGGAGCGTCAGAATTCATCGTTCAAGCAGGCCTACGACACGGCGATGAAGGGTGCGACGCAGGCCGAGCGCGAGGCTGCCAGGAAACTGCTCGTCACCATGACACCCGTGTATGGCGATGCCACCGCGGCCAAGCGCGCGGAAGCCCGCTACGCTCAGGGCATGCGTGAACTCAGCCGGCTGAGTGCGAAGGGTTCGAAATACTGCATGGCCGGCATGGTCGATCCGTCACGACCCATTGCCGACCCGAACGGCTGCCCGCCGATAGAGACCGTGGTGAAAATGCTGGATGCCGCGGCCGTCAACGTGTTCGAAGGCTGGAACGGTCACGTGCAGGTGGGGCCGCTGGAGCAGGTCCCCGCGCCGGAAGCCTCCGGCAAGCCATAAACAGACGTGCTGCGGGGGAGGGCGCGCGTATCAGTTGCTGCGCGCGTCCATCGCCCATGCATTGGTCAAGCTGGTGAGGTCCGCCAGGTTCATCGAACGCTCCGCGCGTTCCAGCGCGCTGCATGCCGATTCCGCGGCGTAGCGCATCAGGTAGGCAAGGTGTGCGCGGTACTGTGTGCCAATGCCGTGTGCGCGAATCATGCCGGCCGCTTCAGCCAGGCATTCCAGGTCGCTGTAGGCGCGATCAAGGTCTGCACTGCTGGAACACTGCACAAAGGCCGACGCATCATCGGGATCGCGCGAACGCAGATTCACCACGTCTTCCACCAGTCGTGCTGCCTGGCGTGCGGCAAACACCAGCACGTCGGCGGCCGCATGCGACAGCTCGCTGTCGGAGACGGCGCGATCGGTCAGCTCCACGAGGCTGCGCGTAACAACAAGCAGTTGGGCCACGGGGCGACCCGCAGCATCGTTTAGTGTCATGGCTTCCGGTTCCCCCTCCAGATAGTCGCCATTGTCCACGGAGTCGTGACATTTGTGTACATCGCCGACGGGGTATTTTGTGACTTTTCGCGCACCCGGCGCGGCGATTTGCCCCCGTTCGGTCCAATCGGTGTTTTTGGGTATTGACGGTTTCCCTCGACTGATTTAGGCCGCCTGCCTCCATGGGTCGCTCACGGCGTTTCCCCCAGACAGCGAGCGCAAAGCCGCCCACTGGTCTAATCTCACCCCATGGTTGATAAGGAAGCCCGGGAACTTCGTGATTCACGTGAACCGCAACATGTGTAACGGGCCAAGTGCGCATGGATGAACGCGCGTCGGAACCGGGTCGGCTGGCAGCCGCCTTCATCGCCTTGATGTTTCTGCTCACCGTGGGCGTGATTTACGCGCCGCGCTTCGTGCACCGCGAGGAAGCCGTCAAGGCAGCGCCCCAGGCGCAGCCGGTATTGCCCAAGGTGCAGCTCTGGTTGAGCACGGCCGACCGGCGATTGAAGCTGGCGCGCCAGCCCGATATCGACATGACTGCACGCGGTTCGTCCACGGCCGACGTGATCATCGACGTGCAGAAGACGTATCAATCCATAGTCGGCTTCGGTGCCGCCATGACGGATTCCTCCGCCTGGCTTCTGCAGAACCGTTTGTCCGATGGGCAACGCAACGCCTTGATGAAAGAGCTCTACGGCGCACCGCCCAACCTCAACCTCAACATGATGCGCATCCCCCTCGGCGCATCGGATTTCTCGCTGAAGCTTTACACCTTCGACGATGTGCCCGCCGGCGAAACCGATCTTGAGCTGGTGCATTTCAATGTCACGCCGAACATGCCCGACGTGCTTCCTGCCGTGCGCCAGGCGCTGGGCATCAACCCGGACCTGCGCATCATCGCGTCGCCGTGGAGCGCGCCGGCGTGGATGAAAACCGAAGGGAGCCTGATCGGCGGCGAATTGCAGGAGCAGTACGAAAGCGTCTACGCCGACTACCTCGTCAAATCCGTCGATGCGCTCCGCGGCCGGGGTATTCCCATCTTCGCGCTCACCCTACAGAACGAACCGAACTTCGTGCCCATTACCTATCCGGGCATGGCCATCGGGCCCACGCAGCGAGCACGCATCGTCACTCAATACCTTGGCCCGAAGCTGGCAAGCCGGGTGCCGCACACGAGCATCCTGGAATGGGACCACAACTGGAGTCATCCCGAGCAACCGCTCAGCGTGTTGGCCAACCCCGATACGGCGCGTTACATCGACGGTGTCGCATGGCATTGCTACGAAGGCAGCCCGTATGCGCAGGGCCGCGTGCATCGCGCGTACCCGCAGAAAGACGCCTACATCACCGAATGCTCCGGCGGTGACTGGGCCTCCAGCGTCAACGGCGAGCTGCTCTGGTTTTCCCGCGCGTTGCTCGTCGAAGGCATTCGCAACTGGGCGCGCGGCGTCGTCTACTGGAACCTGGCGCTGGACGAAAACCACGGCCCGCATCTGGGCGGCTGCGCTGCCTGCAAGGGCATCGTCACCATCGACTCCAAGACCGGCGAGGTCAGTCGCAACGACGAGTACTACGCATTGGCCCACTTCAGCAGCTTCGTGCTGCCCGGCGCCCTGCGCGTGAACTCCACCGCCACCGACAAGGGCATCGACAACGTGGCATTCCAGAACGCGGACGACGAATCGATCGTGCTGGTAGTGGTGAACAGCAACAAGGAAGAGCGCCACATCACCGTGGCCGACAACCGCGCCCGGTTCGAATACACCTTGCCACCGCTGAGCGTGGCCACCTTCGTATGGAACCCCGACCCGGCCGGCACATTGCTGCGGCGTGGCATGCGATGGTTGAATGGCGAGGCAATCAAGCGGGGTTTCGTGCGCCCCGCGCAGCCCGGCGGGGCGAGCGAACCCTAAGCAGTCCGTGTTCAATGGATCGTTGAAATCACCGGCATCAACCAGGGAGTGGGTTTATGGCGTGGAACTTTGCAGCGTGGCTCACCGCTCATCGCGGTTACATTTTCCTGTCGATAGGTCTCGCGCTCGTCGTCGTCGGCCTCGTGAGCGACGTGCTGGGTTATCGATGGCAAATGAATGTGGCGGCCCTTGTGTTCATCGGGATCGGGCAGGGTTTTCTTCATAAGGCGAAGAAGGGAAATCAGTAGATTTCCTCCGCTGATGCATGAGTGCGGACGAACAGGGCATTGGGGCGAGGGGGCTGGCCCCAGTTTTCAGAACGACAGCTTTATTCCAGGCCATGCTACGTATCGCTTGCAGCTTGGGATGAAGCAAAGGGGCTTTGAAGCCCATGGATTCGCTGCCATCAAAGGTGAGGCGTGCGTCTAGCTGGCTTTCGATACTTGGGGGAATTTCGATGATCTGCCGCGTCATTGCTTGTTTGCCAATGCTGGCGTTGACCGCGTGCGCCACCATTCCCGACAGCCCCGCCAGCATCGATAGGAATTCCCAATCTGATAACCCCGCACAGTATCCAGCCCAGGCAATCCGTGAACGTCACTCAGGAACGGCGATAGTGGCCGTGCAGATTGGTGCCGACGGAGCTGTCCGCGATGTAACCATTCTCCAGTCCAGCGGCTTTAGGGAGCTGGACCGGGCTGCCGTTGCAGTGGCTTATACGTGGCGTTACAAGCCGCGCATCGCGTCTGGCCATCCAGTAACGTCTTATGTTCGCGTTCCGGTTACCTTTCATCTGAACGAGCCCGCTCGAAACTGAGCACGTGCGCATGCGCCCAGACATATGGGCGGCATATGCCTGCTGGCACGCTACTTACCCAAGCCTCACCCGAATGCTCACGATGGGCGAGTGCCGCCGCATCTCAAAACTCAAGTCATCAACAGGGGAAAATCATGCCTTCGAGATCAGGATCGCTTTTGCTCGCCATGGTGTTTCTGTGCGTCGTTTCATTGGCGTATTCTCATAAGTCATTTGCACAAGCGCCCCAGCCTTTCGCACCGATCGCGTTCTCTTCGTATCGCGTTGTCGGCCATGTCGAAGACAACAACTCAAGCATGATGTTTGTCGAAACGCATGATCCGACCATGGCGGTCATTGTGATGGCAGACTCTCTGGGACAAAACGAAGAAGCGCTGGCTACCAGCCGTCTTGAGAAGTGCCGTGCGACTGCTTTTGACAAGATGGCCAGTGGCCTTTCTTCTCAACTGGAAGCTACGCGCCTTGCCCAATCTCAGGGCCAAAAGCTGAGTGAGGGCGACCTTGAGGCGCTGCGCGTCATGCCGGATGTCATGCCCTGGCTCAATGGCATGTCTGGGCAACCGGAGTACGCATGCGTTCTTGGCAGGAGAGCTGCCAAGGCCAAGTAGGGCCGGGGCGCTTGGCCCGTCGAGACGGGTGGCCACACACGTTGAAGAGGTTGCATCTGGCCGGTTCGCGCTGCCATAAAGCTGCATGTCTGCATTCGATCCGAAGCGGACATTTCACGAGCTGGAAAAAATGTCTCGGTAAGGGGGATCAATGAGTAGTGAGCGAAAGCCTGTCTGGGTTGCTTTCCCTACCATTCCCTGGGGAAGTATGGGTTGGCGGATGGGGCACGGTGAGGACTATTGGCACGCATGGGTTCCTTGGTTCAAAGGGCTGAGCGTTGATGTCCGCGAGCAGTACAAGCTGACATGGCCCGAGCCGGAAGGTTGGCAGGGGTTCTACGAATTCATCGAAGCTGGGAAAAATCCTCCGTGGTTTTTAGAGCGCCAGAGGAGATTTGCTGAGGCGGCCATTCCGCCTGCAGCGAATGAAGCGGTGATATCCGACTACTACCGGATAATCTGGCTCGTTCGCCAGCACATGAAGAGGAGCGGCTCTGATCAACTGAAGCCCGAAGAGGCGTTTGCTGAGTTCTATCAAGCACCAGACGGTAGTCGGTGGCGCGTTTCGGCTCAGCTGAAGGGCGGCATGAGCATGCATCGAGTTACCGCGTAAAGTCCGCTTTCGACCCGCGGCGGACATTGCTCGGAGAATCAAGAGACAAATCCTTTTGGGGGAAGGCATGGCGCGGCGGTGGAATCTGCGATCTTGGTTGGTAGAGGGGCTGCTGCCCCTGGTCAGATCATGTGTCGTGTTCATGATCGTAACCGCCATTCTGCGCACAGCGGCTTTCATGTTCGTGGTCGAAGTTTGGCTGGCTTTTTGGGCTTGGTACTTGATCCTGTGCTTGGCCAGGTCACCATCCGCTAGGGTGGCGACGGATCCTAAGAACAAGCGGCCACCAGGCGGCTGATTGAAGTTGGCGCGCCAAATGGGACGGACGTAGTTAAGTCCCGCCGCCATCGTTCGAATTAACTACCTCCGTCCCGTTTGCCAGGTCTAACCCTGTCAGGTGCAATCAACATGCAATTCAGCGATCTCGAAAAATCAGCCCTGCAGTTGAATGAGCTCTACGAGCAGCTAGAGATCAAGCGGTGGGGCCGTGTCTGGACCACAACAGAGCTTGCGCTGGGTTTCGTTGGTGACGTGGGTGATCTGGCAAAGCTGATCCAGGCAAACGCTGGTGTTCGAGATATCGATGACTGCAAGGCCAAGCTAGGACATGAGCTGTCTGACTGTTTATGGTCGATCATCGTTCTTGCCAATAAGTGTGGCATCGACCTGGAGGCGGAATTCGCCAAAAACACCAGGGAGTTGGTCGACTATGTATCCAGCGAGCTACGCGCGTAGCCGAAGGTTACAGAACGGCGAATTCGGCGCGGCTCAGCGTCACCTCGCTTGTACGTGAATACGGATGTCAGGTTCCGAGGAAGCAGGGGCAGACACGTCTGTCGTCTATCTTTGGATAAGAAGGAAAAGTGCAAGTTGGCCGTGGTTCTATGCTCCCGGTTTTACGGGTGGCACGCAGTTCAAAACTCACTCAAGGACGATAAGGGCATATGAATTTGAGTCGGCGCGTCTGGGTTATTGCGTTATCGCTCGCATCGCTACTGGTCGCCCTTATCTGTTACTGGGGGCTTCCGTACTATCTGGTTGCATGTGCCTTGCTGGGGCCTGCCTTGGCGGCGTACGCGTATGTCATGGCCAAGATCCTGTCGTTGAAGTCATCCCCGAAAGTTCTGCTCGGGATATGGATGGCGACGCTTGTCCTGCTGTCACTGGCGGAAATCCGGATTCGTTCCGCCCCTCCTTCCACAACCACGGCAGGTACAGGCGCGTTGCCGTGGGTTGTCGGCACGTTCAACGACTGGAGAAACTCGCCGGTGGCAGCAGCGCCCACGAGCGGGGCGGATGTCGACCCAGATAAGCAGGCCATGGCAGCGTTGAAGACGCTGGTTGTCGCGGATCAGTGCAAGCGGCAGAACTTGTTGATCCTTGCGAAAGACACTCGTTGGAATGAGGTGGTGAGCGAAGAAGCCACACGTACCGAAGACGATATTCGCGACGGCAAGGCCGCACTGGCGGACTACAAAAAATATCGAGCCGAACTCGTCGATAGCCTGGAAAGAACGCTCACCGACGGCCGGGTCATCATTAAGGGCATGAGCGAATACGGGCAGCCCAGCGTGATGGCGAGATTCGTGAATGGCCAGTCGGCGCTGGTTGATGGGGAGAGGGAATACGATGCGCAATTGCAGCCAGTCCGTGTCGCCGAAGAGTTCTTGCTGGATGCCGCATCGAAGAACCTTGGCGCAGCAAGCGCACCCCAAAGCCGCGCAGACGCCCAGCGTGCTGCAAGGGACAGGGACGATCAGGCAGCAGTTGCATGGAGGTGGAAATTTGACGTGGATCTCTTCAACCAACGTGTATGGCTGGCCGACAAGTCCCGCGAATACGGCATGGATCAGTTGGGTTCGCTACTGGGCATCAAGCTTGTTGGCCAGGCGCTCGATACCTCGACATGCCAGCCCCCTCAGGCAGCGCCGCGCCGCCATCACGCGTGAGGGCAGCGTCCCAGTTTTTTACCGAATGAGCGTCATGCGGCTTTGCCGGGCAGAAATCCGATAGTTGATCGACCGTCCGCCGTCGAACCAAGGCGGGCACAACCAAATAACACTGAGAAATCGACCCGGGGGGATATGGCGACACTTAATGGCTTCGGCACCATGTTTTATGGATGGAAGCACCAGGCTCAGGAGAACTCGTCCGCGACCAAATGGCTGACCGTCTTCTACATTCCCATCGTGCCGCTGGCTCGTTACCGCCTGAAGGTGCTGACCGACTTTGGTCGCGAAACCACCCGGCTTGGCGCCTCACCTGTGGGGCTCATGGCCTCGCAGGAGAACCGGTTCGATATAGCCGAGAAGAGAAACTGTCCGCTTTCGACCCGGAGCGGACTTTAGCTAGGATGCGCTGATGGGCCAGACAGGGGAGGCTTATGGCTACGGAATCGGAGATGCCCGAGGACGTCTCGGTATGGGTGCGCACGGTTTACAAAGAGGGGGCGCAGTCCGTACTGGACGCCTTGCACACCTTTCGAGCCAGCCACGCTTCCTTCGCGACTGATCGTGTTCTGCGCTGCATCGTCTCTGCGGCTGATGGGGATGCAAGCCGCGTGAAGAAGTACATCGAACTAGCCCAGAAGGACTGGCGCGATGTGGTCACGGCCGCCGAATACCGTTATCCGGACACGAGAGTGCGCGATCTAAGCAAACCATTCGACATTTGATCCGAAAGGTCCGCTTCCGACCCGAAGCGGACCTTGCAAAGCAGACATTGGATAGTTGGGGGCGTTGTGCTGACCTTTTTGCCAGCCGTACTCGGTATAACGCTTGCACTTCTGACTGCACTTCGCATTGGTGGTCGAAGTGACGAGTCTTCGGTGTTCACGTATTCGACATGGATTAAGAGCTTCAGTTGTTTAACGGTTCTGTTGCCAGTTGGCGTTCTTACTGTCTTCTCGCATCAGGGGGTGAGGTTCGAATGGTCCGATCCGATAAATATCGTTGCGATCCCAGTGCAGCTTGGTGTTCTGGCTGCGGCCATGAATGTATGCACCTTCAAGGTCAGAATTTATGATGATCGACTGGAGATAAACGACTTTCAACATTTCGAGATTCGGTTTGACGATATCCAGTCTGCCGAAGTGCGAGGCGGTGGCCAGGGAATGCTCTTCTTGCTTTTGGTATATGCGAATAGCAAGCGATATTCGATATCGGGGTATCTTCAAGGGTTTGATCAGCTCGTGGCCGTTGTCCAGGAAAAGATGGCTAAAACCGATGCGACGGGACATCCAAACCCTTGGGTCGAGCATCGTCGGAACGATCTTTGATCCTCAAGGCTTGTCGGGTAGGTGGGGCTAAGTCCAATTGGCAATGTCCGCTTTCGACCCATAGCGGACGTTCTCGGCATCAGCTGTTGACAACATCGAGGTGAGTTAATGCATTCAGTCATCGCAATCGCTCTTGCTCTCGCGCTCGGTATTTCTACTGGGGTATGGGGTGATGCCTCGGTCAATGTTGGGGCGGGAAAAATCCTCCATGTCCCAGTTCCTGACGGTTTTGCAGCGCTCGGCGATTCCGATCCTTCGTTTCGCGAGTTTGTTGCACGTGCTCGCGGACCGGGACATCGCTTTCTTGAAATCTTCCTTTCGCGCCAGGATTTTCAAGCGCTAACGAGCGGCTCTAATCCGCCGAGAAATAGAATGCTATCAATGGACCTTGTGGAATCCGAACAAGGCGATCTATGGACCGTAGAAGGCTTTCAGCGCTATGTAAGGGTGATCCACAACATGGACATGGATCATCCTGATCGGATCGCGAGCGCAATTCAGCAGCTCTACGCGGATAAGCAAGCGTCCGGTGCGGAGCTTCCGCCCGCAAGCAAGCCCATATATTTAGGCCTAGTGATTGACCAGCCCAATGCTGTGGGTGTCATGCGAGGCATGGTCGTAAACGACCCGGCAGGTACCGATCGTCAAATCATCAGCAATACGTACGTGTACGTGAAGGGCCGAATGATCGTCTTGAATTTGAGCGCTCACGGACGCGGTGACGATGATGTCAGATGGGTACGTGAAACATCCAAGATGTGGGCAACAAAGCTACTGGCGACGAACGGCGATTGATGTGCTCTTTTGTCCGCTTTCGACTGCGACTTCAGCCGGTCAACGCAACACACTATAGACGCGCAAGCGTGAGGAGTGTTGCCCATGGCCATGCGCCGTAA
>NZ_QAVX01000015.1:0-91702 GCF_003121485.1 Dyella sp. C11
TCCTCATGCAAGAGTAGGTCACCGCCAGGGGCTTTATCCCTCAAACGCCTTCCCATCCGGGAAGGCGTTTGTCTTTGCGCGCAAGGAAAATGTCGGCCGCAGGTGTGCTTCGCATGCTGCTTTCCTTCGCTTGTTCGCGCGGGTTTTCAGCCGGAATGTGCGGCGTTTTCCCGGCGCATCGGTCGAGTCGACGCGCCTTTTGAGCCGAACGTCTTCGCTGCAGGCGGCTTTTGCCCTCGCCGCGCAGTGCGATGGCTCCGCGCGCCATGCGCTGTGCAGAAAAACCTTATCGCCTATGATGCAAAGCCATCTGGCCTTCCATCTCGCGGAGCGTTCCTGTGTTTGTCCATGTCGAAACCCGCCGTCGCCAGCACGTGCAGTGGGCCACCGTGCTTCTGGTGGTCGTATGCGTGATCAGCTTCGTGGGTTTGGCGTTGATGCCGGCCCCGCAGCGCATGTCGATGTGGCTCGAGTGGGGCACGGTGCCGGCGAATATCTTCGATGCGAAGGAGCCCATCCTTCCGCAGCTGCATGATCCATCGCTGCTCCGGCTGTTCACCGCGCTTTTCATCCATCTTGCGTGGCTGCACCTGCTGGGCAACCTGCTCTTTCTTGTGATCTTTGGCCTGCCGGCGGAGCGAGCCTTGGGTTCGTTGCGCTTCCTGCTGCTTTTCGTGCTTGGCGGCATCGTGGCCAACCTGGTGGGCGCCCTGTCTCTGGCAGGCGTGCGGTCACCCATCATCGGTTGCAGCGGTGCGGTATCGGCGGTGCTCGGCACGTACATCGCGCTGTTTCCGCGCGCGAAGCTGGGCCTGGTGTTGCCGCTTGGCCTCTATCTCGAATTTGTCCGTGTGCCGGCGTTTCTGCTGATCGGCATCTGGGTGTTGCTGCAATTGCTGTTCAGCTACGCAGGCCCGAGTTACGGCGCGGTGGTGTGGTGGACGCACATCGCGGGTTTCCTGTTTGGCATCGTGTTCGCGCTGTTCTCGCGTGACGACATCGCGCGACGCCTGCGCGGCTAAAATACGGCCATGCGCAACAAGAAACTCTACAAGGTCACCTTTCTCCACCTGGGCAAATGCTACGAGCTCTATGCTCGCCATGTGGCGTCGAGCGGTTTATGGGGATTTACCGAGGTCGGTGAACTCGTGTTCGAGCCCGTTGGCGAAGGCATCCTGGTCGACCCCACGGAAGAAAAGCTTCGCGACGAGTTCAAGGACACGCGCGTGCTGCACCTGCCGATGCAGTCGGTGGTGCGTATCGAAGAAGTCGAAAGCAAAGGTGCGCTGGTGATACGCGATGCCAGTGACGGGCAGAAGATCACGCCCTTCCCGATGCCGCCACGTTCGCGCTGAGCAGCTCAAACGTGCCGGATGACGGCAATGACGATCTCGACGACGATCAGCGCGATGATCGCCAACTCCAGCAGTTCGCCGCGCTTGCTTGAGGCTTCTTCGTAAAGCGCCGCATAGCTGTCCCGGATGATGGCCAGCTTTCGATCCACCGCCTTGCTGACGTGCGGCACGCGAAACAGTTCGAGTGCGGCGGCGTAAACGCGCGCCAGATACACGTCTTCGGTCACCTGCAAGGCGTTGTCCACCTTCTCCGTGATTTCGGTGACTTCGGCCACGAGCGTATAGAGATGGCGTGCCAGGTCGGCGTATCGACGAGCCGCCAGGGGATTGGCGACGTGATGTGTCGCTTCCACCAGGTCGTACATGCGCGGCAGTTCTGCATCGAGCAGTTCGTCGTAGTAACGCAGTTCCAGCAGCTGTGCGTTGGCGACTTCGAGGATATCGACCACATCCGACTCGTCGCGCGGCTCATAGATGAAGGCGCGATCCCACGTGAGTACGGCAAGATCATCGGTGTAATACGAAAAGCGTTGTCGCAGCAGTTCCTGCCTCGCCGGTTCGGACAAGGGGCGCGATTCGCCGGCCAGCATCGGTACAAGATCGAGATCGTCGTGAAGCGTCGCCGTGCTCGTGACACCTTCAAGCGAGTGCACCAATCCAAGCAGATAGTCCTCGTGCAAGGGTTCCTGGCTGGGTCGCAACAATGCGGGGCGCATGATGCCCGTAATCTGCACCACCAGCCGATTCCATAGATCCGTGTCCGAGGCGAGACCAAGCGCCGCATCGACGGCGTTCACCCGCGCGCTGAAATCCATCCACGACAGATCATCCGCCGGCACGCTGATCGAAAACGCTGCCACGCCGAATTCGTAGAGCCTGGCCAGCGCCGTGGCTTGCAGCGCTTGCCCGGCGATATCGATCTGCAGCGCACCCAATGACAGCTCGACGGGTGGAACGCCGAACGTCATCGCTTTGGGCGCTGCTGTGGTCAGCTTGCTGCGGGCCGCTGCCGTGCGCGCCTGGCGCGCCCACAACGACTCAGCTGCGGTCAGGTCGATCGCATTGGCGATGTCGACCAGGCGCATCGCGATGACGGATGCACGGTGCACATGCGGTGCTCGAGTCATCGACTTCATCCCGGTTGCGGTGCTTCGCGTCGTTCGGCACCCATGGGCTGATTCTAGACAGCGACTGTGACAGCGGCGTCAGCCCGCAGCGAGGCCATGGTGTCGCGAGAACTGCCGGAACAGCCGGCGCGCCAACGGTGTGGGCGCCACTTGTTTGAAAGTGTGGTGGGGATCGAACCCTTCGCGCTTCATGTCGTGGTGTTTGCGATGAATATAGGCGCGCATCACATCGGCATTGAACTCGGGGTGGAACTGCGCGCTCATCGCGTTCTTGCCGTAGCGAACGAGATGATTCGGATCGCGCGCGGAACTCACCAGTACGGTCGTTCCCTTGGGCAACTCAAGCACGCTCTGCTCGTGCGTGGCATGTGCGCGAAATTCGGATGGCAGAGCACTGGCAAGCGGATCGTGCTTCGCCGCTTCCAGCACGTTGAGCGACACTGTGCCGATTTCGCGTCCACCGGGAAGGTAGTCGACGCGGCCACCCAGCGCGTGAGACATCAGCTGATGGCCGTAGCACACGCCGAACAGCGGAAGTTCCACATCCATGGCGTCGCGAATCCAGCCCGCGGTGCGTTCGCTCCATGGCGCGCGCTCGGTGACCATGGACGCGGAGCCGGTGATGAGTGCCCCTGCGACATCATTGGGAGGCGGCAGTTCTTCACCCGCCTGCACGTCGACGACGCGAATGCGCGATGGTGAAAGTTGCGCACCCAGGCGGAACCAGTGCGGAAAATCACCGTGCCGCGCGCGAATGGGATCGGGGGCGCGACCGGTGCGGATGATCAATACAGGCTTCATGCGATACGACGACAGGCGATGGTTGAACCCGGTGCCACGTTAGACGGCACCGTGCTCAATGGGAGGAATGACGGTGAGAACTTCCTTGACCGTGGTGACACCACGCGCCACCTGCGCGGCGGCTGAAATACGCAGCGGCTGCATGCCCTCGGCCAAGGCGGCGTGGCCAAAGTGGCCCAGGTCAAGTTGCGATGAAATCAGTCCGCGCAAGCGATGCGATAGCGGCATCATTTCGTAGATGCCGGTACGACCCATGAAGCCGGTATTGCGGCATTCCAGGCAACCCACGGGCTTGAACACCTTCTCCGGCACCGCGAGCGACCAGCCATGCGTCAGTGCGGTCCACTCGTGCGGGTCCTGCGTGGTGGCTTCCTTGCAATGCGCGCACAAGGTGCGCACGAGTCGTTGCGCCACCACACCAGTCAGCGTCGACTGGATCAGATAGTGAGGCACGCCCAGATCGAGCAGGCGCGTGATGGCGCTGGGTGCGTCGTTGGTATGCAGCGTTGACAGCACCAGGTGACCGGTGAGTGATGCCTGCACCGCCATCTGCGCGGTTTCCAGGTCGCGGATTTCGCCGACCATGATGATGTCCGGATCCTGGCGCAGCAGTGTGCGAACACCCGTGGCGAAATCCAGGTCGATCGCCGGCTGCACCTGCATCTGGTTGAACTCGGCGCTGACCATTTCGATCGGGTCTTCCACCGTACAGACGTTCAATTCCGGCGTGGCGAGATGCTTGAGCGTGGAATAAAGCGTGGTGGTCTTGCCCGAACCGGTCGGGCCGGTGACCAGCACGATGCCGTGCGGGCGCTCCACCATCGCGCGCCACGAAGCGTCTTCGTCGGCGGAGAAGCCGAGCTGCGAGAAATCCTTCGCCACGATATCCGGGTCGAAGATACGCATCACCACTTTTTCGCCGAACGCCGTCGGCATGGTGGAGATACGCAATTCCACTTCGCGGCCCGAGGCCGAGCGCGTCTTGATGCGGCCATCCTGCGGACGTCGTTTCTCGGCCACGTCCATGCGCGAAAGAATCTTGATGCGCGCAGTGACGGCGGTCATCACCGGCGGCGGCAGTTCAAACACCTTGTGCATCACGCCGTCGATGCGGAAGCGCATCAAGCCCGCTTCGCGACGAGGCTCCAGGTGGATATCCGACGCGCGTTGCTCGAAGGCGTACTGCAGCAACCAATCGACGATGTGCACGACGTGGCGGTCGTCTGCGCCGACTTCACCACTCTTGCCCAATTCCAGCAGCTGCTCGAAATTGAGGAGGGACGAAGTGCTTTGCCCTTTCGCATCCTGCGCGAGCTGGATGGACCGCTGCACGCCGTAGAACTCGAGCAGATAGCGATTGATGTCGATCGGGTTGGACACCACGCGCTTCACGTCGCGGCGGATCATCTGGGCAAGATCGGCGGCCCAGCTGTTGTCGAATGGCTCGCAGGTGGCAAAGGTCACTTCGCCGGGCGCTACCGCCACCGGCAAAATGCGATGACGTTCGGCGTAGGCGCGGCTGACCACCTGGGTCACCGCGGCCACGTTGATCTTCATCGGATCGATCTTGAGGTACGACAGCTGCGCCTGGCCGGCGAGCCATTCGGTCAGCCCTTCCAGACTCAAGGGCCGGCCCGGATCGCGTTGATTGGGCAGCTTGGCATTGGCCACCAGCACCAGCGGATGCAGTTCCACCGTGGCGCGGCCACTGCGGGTGCCCATGCGAACCTGCTTGGCATCTTCGGCCAACAGATAGCCGTCCACCACCAGCGTGGCCAGCATGTCGTCGAGTGCCAGCCGGTTTCGGCGGCCGAGCAGGGACACGGATTGCGGTGAAGCGGCCATGCGGCGATCTCTCCCGGTAGGCTTTTTTCGCCTCAATTCAGCGAAGAAAGCGGTCCCGGCTATACTAACCCGCTTTATTGAAGCCCACGGAAAGCCATGTCCGCGCGCACCTTCCAGGATGTGATCCAGACCCTTAACCGCTATTGGGCGGCGCAGGGTTGTGTCTTGCTGCAGCCCCTCGATACCGAGGTGGGCGCAGGTACCTTTCACCCCGCGACGTTCCTGCGTTCGCTCGGCCCGGAGCCGTGGTCGGCAGCCTATGTGCAGCCCTCGCGTCGTCCTACCGACGGCCGCTACGGCGAAAACCCCAATCGCCTGCAGCATTACTATCAGTACCAGGTGGTGATGAAGCCCAACCCGGACAACATCCTGGACCTGTATATCGGGTCGCTGAAGGAGCTGGGCCTCGATCCGCTGGTCCACGACCTGCGTTTCGTCGAAGACAACTGGGAATCGCCCACGCTCGGCGCGTGGGGCCTGGGCTGGGAAGTGTGGCTCAACGGCATGGAAGTGACCCAGTTCACCTACTTCCAGCAGGCCGGCGGCCTGGAATGCCGTCCCGTGACCGGTGAGATCACCTACGGTCTCGAACGCCTGGCCATGTACCTGCAGAACGTGGACAACGTCTACGACCTGGTGTGGACCGAAGGCCCGCACGGCAAGGTCACCTACGGCGACGTGTTCCACCAGAACGAAGTGGAACAGAGCACGTACAACTTTGAGCACGCGAACGTGCCCGAACTGCTGCGCTGGTTCGACGTGTGCGAAGGCGAGGCCAACAAGCTGATCGCCGCCAACCTGCCATTGCCTGCGTACGAGCAGGTGATGAAGGCCAGCCACACCTTCAACCTGCTCGATGCACGCCGCGCCATCAGCGTCACCGAGCGCCAGCGCTACATCTTGCGGGTGCGCACGTTGGCCCGCGCGGTGGCTGAAACGTATGTCGCGCAACGCGAAAAGCTCGGTTTTCCGGGTCTGAAGAAGAACGTCAAGGAGCAGGCTGCATGAGCGCCGCCACCAAGCCGCTGTTGATCGAACTGGGCACGGAAGAACTGCCGCCCAAGGCGCTGGACGAACTGGCTGCCGCCTTCCTGCGCGGCATCAGTGATGGCCTGTCCAAGCGCGGCGTGGAAGCCGATCTGGACAAGGCAGCGCTGTACGCTTCGCCGCGTCGTTTGGCCGTCCATATCCCTGCTGTTGCCATCAACCAGCCCGAGCAAAGTGTCGAGCGCCGCGGTCCCGCGGTGAATGCCTCACTCGACGCGGAAGGCAATCCCAGCAAGGCTTTGCAGGGTTTTGCGCAGTCCTGCGGCGTCACCGTGGAACAGCTGGAAAAGCTCGAAACCGACAAGGGTGCGTGGTTCGTGTTCCGCGCGGTGAAGCCGGGCCAGGCGGTTGCTACGCTGCTGCCGGAAATCGTTGAAGAGGCGCTCAAGGGCCTGCCGATTCCCAAGCCCATGCGCTGGGGCAACCACGATTACTCCTTCGTGCGTCCGGTGCACTGGCTGGTGATGCTGCACGGTTCGGACATCGTGGATGGCGAAGTGCTGGGTCTTACCAGCGGTCGCAAATCGCGCGGCCATCGCTTCATGCACACGCAGCCGGTGCACGTGTCCGATGCCGATATCTGGCTGGATTCGATGCGTGCGGCCAAGGTGTTGGCCGATCCGGCCGAGCGTCGCCAGAAGATCCGCGATGAAGTGTCGCGCGCTGCCAGGGAAACCGGTGGCGTGCCGCAGCTGGACAACGCGTTGCTCGACGAAATCGCCAACCTCACGGAATGGCCCGTGGCTGTGGCGTGCACATTCGATCGTGAATTCCTGGCCGTGCCGCCCGAAGCGTTGATCACCACCATGGAGACGAACCAGAAGTTCATCCCGGTGTTCGATGCCGAGGGCAAGCTCACCGAGCATTTCATCGGCATTGCCAACATCGAGAGCAAGCAGCCGTCGGAAATCCGCAAAGGCTACGAGCGCGTGATTCGCCCGCGCTTCGCCGACGCCAAGTTCTTCTGGGATGAAGACCTCAAGACCCCGCTGGCCGGTTATCAGGACCAGCTGAAGAACGTGACCTACCAGCAGGCGCTGGGCACGCTCTGGGACAAGACGGTGCGCGTGGCCGAGCTGGCCCGCATCATCGCCGGCCGCGTCGGCGTGGATGCCGGTGCCGCCACGCGCGCGGCCGCGCTCAGCAAGTGCGATCTGCTCACACGCATGGTCGGTGAATTCCCCGAACTGCAGGGCGTGATGGGTCGTTACTACGCCTCGCGTCACGGTGAATCGGCGGATGTCGCCGATGCGCTCGACAGCTATTACCAGCCGCGCTTTGCGGGTGATGCCATCGCTGCCGGCAAGGTTGGCCAGGTGTTGGCCGTGGCGGATCGCTTTGACACGCTGGCCGGCATCTTCGCCGTCGGCATGAAGCCCAGCGGCAACAAGGATCCGTTCGCGCTGCGCCGCGCTGCGCTCGGCCTGGCGCGCACGCTGGTTGAAGGCGGCCTGGAGCTGGACCTGCGTGGCAGTTTCGTCGAAGCGCTGGAGTTGCTGCCGGAAGCCGCGCTCGCTGCCGGCCTGAAGCCGGGCAAGGACGGCAAGGCACCGACGCTCGACGCCGGCAAGCGTCGTGCGGCGCTCGCTGACGAGCTGGTCGAATTCGTGTTCGATCGACTGCGCGGTTACTACTCCGAGCAGGGTTTCACCGGTGAACAGTTCGAGTCGGTGCTCGCTGTATCGCCGTCCACGCTGGTGGATTTCGACCGTCGCCTGCGTGCCGTCGGCGAATTTGGCCGTCGTCCGGAGGCACTCAGCCTTGCCGCTGCCAACAAGCGCGTGGCCAACATCCTGCGCAAGCAGGCCGAGGAAGCCGGCGCCGCACCGGTGGGTACCACGGTGGACCCGTCGCACTTCGAGGCCGATGCGGAGCGCGCGCTCGCTTCCGCGCTGGATGCGGCCCGCTCCGATAACGCGGCGCCGTTGCAGGCTGGCGATTACGCCGCCGTGCTGACGCGTCTCGCCCAGCTGCAGGCCCCGGTGGACGCGTTCTTCGACAGCGTGCTGGTGAACGCGGAAAACCCGGCCGTGCGCGCCAACCGATTGGCCTTGCTCGGCCAGTTGAAGGCGCAGTTCGGTGCCATTGCGGATATTGCCCGCCTCTGACGGCGGGTCATTGCGCCACAAAAAACGGCAGCCTCAGGGCTGCCGTTTTTTTATGCCTTGCGACGCACTCGCTTACGCAGCGGCGATCTGGCGACCGCGCTTCACGCGCTCGTGCAGGCGCTGGTTGAAGGCCACCATCGCGGTAGCGTCCACATCCGTGCCACCCGGGCCAAGGATCTCGTAGAGGTCGGCCAGCATGTCGGCGTTGTCAGCCAGGGTCAGGCGGCTCTCGGCCAGGTCGAGTTCCGACTGCAGGATGCGCAGTGCCGTGTTCAAGCGATTCGGGTCCATCGCCATGCCGCTGGCATGCAGCGTGTCTGCGGCAGTGCGCAGCTTCGAGCGATGGCGGTTGGCGGCGGTTTCCGCGTTGGTCTGGTCGTCACCCGAGTTCAGGGTGTCGTTGACCTGGATCTGGCCTTCGCCAGCGACCAGCCACACCAGGGAAATGCCCAGGGTCTTGGCCAGCGTGACGCAGCGCGCACGTGACGGGTCGGTGTTGCCATCGCGCCAGCTGCGCACGACGCCTTCGGAGAAGCCGCACATCCGTGCGATCTCCGTGACGCTGCCCACGCGCTGGATGAGCACCTTGATGCGATCCGCGAAGGTGGACGAAGACTCGGTGGTCGAAATTTTTAGCATGTTCATCGCATTTTCCTGGCGGATGGCGACTTGTGAGGGAGCGTGGTCCGAAATTCCGCACGCCCACGTGAAGCAAGCGTTACGAAAGCGTTGACACTCGCAAGAATTTTCACATAAGGTCGTAAGTTCTTGGTAGTCGAAGGCCCCTGGGGAGCAACTTCTACCGAGACCAAGAACGAGACTGTTGCGAATTGGTAATCACGATTACGCCGACTTGTTCAGCTGGCAGACAGCTTTTCCCACGGTGCAACGCCGTTGGGACAGTCACTTGCCACGGCATGACGGCATTTCTGACGTCGGTTGGGGCCGGCGTCTTACTGGGGAGAAACTATGCAGTTCCGCAAGAAAGTTGACAACAAACTTACGGTCGCCGTCCGCCTGGCGCTCTCCGTAGGTACCTTCGCGGCCATGGCACCGGCCTTTGCCCAAGACGCATCCGCCAGCCAGAACGACGCCAAGAAGCTTGAAACCGTCACCGTGACGGGCTCGCGCATTCCGCGCGTGGACATCGAGACCGCCCAGCCGGTGGTCACCATCGACCGCAAGCAGATCGAGAACCAGGGTTTCACCTCGGTCGCCGACATCCTGCAGAACCTCACCGAAGTGGGCACGCCGGCCATCAGCCGCGCCAACGCGCTGTCGTCGGGCGAAGACGTGGGTGGTTACTACGTCGACCTGCGCAACCTGGGTGCCAACCGCACGCTGATCCTGGTCAACGGCAAGCGCCTGGGTGCGAACACCTCGGGCCTGCAGGATCTGGGTCAGATCCCGGTGTCGGTGATTGAGCGCATCGAAGTGCTGAAGGACGGTGGTTCGTCCATCTACGGTTCGGACGCCATTGCCGGCGTGGTCAACGTGATCACCCGCAGCAACTTCACCGGCGCCGAAGCCAACGCTTACGTGGGCGAGTACGACCAGGGCGACGGCAAGGGCCAGAGCTACGACTTCACCATCGGTACGGCGAATGACCGCGGCTCGATCATGGCCAGCGCGCAGTACCAGAAGGACGATCCGGTCTGGGCAAAGGACCGCGAGTTCAGCGCCTACCCGTCGGGTCCGTACCATCCCACCGCCGGCTGGAGCGGCATCAGCCAGTACGGTTCGTTCAGCGGCCCCTGCGGCCCGGGCGGCGCCAAGGCCACCTGTACGCTGAAGCCGGGCACCGACCCGCGCGACATCGCCAACTACCAGCCGCTGACGTCGGACCGCTACGCGAACTCCAACCAGCAGATGACGCTGGCCACAGGCCAGGAGCGCACCTCGCTGTTCGTGGCGGGCAAGTACAACCTTGCCGAGAACATCGCGTTCAAGACGGACTTCCTCTACAACAAGCGCGACACGTTCCAGCAGATCGCGGGCTATCCGTACCAGTCCGCGTCGTTCGGCACGCCGCTGGCAGCTACCAGCTACTTCAACCCGCTGGGCACCACGCTGAACTTCGCGCGTCGTGGCTGGGAAATGCCGCGCACCACCAACAGTGAGCTGGAAACCTATCGCTGGACGGCCGGCTTCGAAGGCTTCTTCGAACTCGGCGGCCGCACCTGGAACTGGGACGTTGGTGCGATGACCAATCGCAACAACATGCTCAAGACCGGCCACGGTGACTTCAACCTGGTGAACGCCGAGCAGGCGCTGGGCCCGTCGTACATGGGTTCGGACGGCAAGGTCCATTGCGGTACCGCCGCCAAGCCGGTCAACGGCTGCGTGGCGTGGAACCCGCTGCTGCCGTACGGCCAGGCCGGCGCCGGTTCGCTGGCTGATCCGGACCTGCAGGCCTTCCTGTTCCCCGAATTCCACGACACCGGCAAGACCACCACCGTCGACTACACCGCCAACATTGCGGGCACGGTCCCGGGCCTGCCGGCCGGTGACATCGGTATCGCCGGCGGCGTGGAACATCGCCAGGAAGACGGCCGCTTCGTGCCGGACGCGTTCAACCAGGCGGGCCTGAGCTCGGGCCTGGCGGCGACCACCACGAAGGGCAAGTACTCGGTGAACGAGGCTTACCTCGAATTCGACGTGCCGCTCCTGAAGGACGTGGTGATGGCGCGCGAGCTGTCCGTCGACGTGGCCACCCGCTACTCCGACTACGACAACTTCGGCACCACCACCAACAGCAAGGCCAGCGTGAAGTGGAAGCCGATCGACGAACTGCTCGTCCGCGGCAGCTGGGCACAGGGCTTCCGCGCGCCGACCATCTCTGACCTCTACGGCGGTACCGGTTCAAGCTTCGAGTCGTACACCGATCCGTGCGATTCCAAGAGCGGTTCGGCCCGGGGCAACCCGGCGGTGGCTGCCCGTTGTACGGGTGGCTTCGGTGGCCAGCCGGCTGTGGCCGGCAACTTCGTCCAGCTCGGCCAGGCGCTGCTGCCCTGCACGACCTATCCGTGCGCGACGAACTACCAGTTCACCAACGGCTCCAACGACAAGCTGACGCCGGAAACGGCCACGACCCGCACCTTCGGCCTGATCTACAGCCCGCAGTACATCGAAGGCTTCGACGTCTCGCTCGACTGGTACAAGATCGACATCAAGAACCTGATCAGCCAGGACTCGGTGCAGGACATCCTGGACGACTGCTACGTGGCAGGCATCACGTCGCGCTGCTCCGGCTTCACGCGTGATCCGAACACGGGCGTCATCACCAACATGTTCTATGGCCTGACCAACAAGGGTTGGGAGAAGACCGCCGGCTACGACTTCGGCGTGAACTACAAGTTCTCGCTGGGCGCCATCGGCAACTTCGCCACGCGCTGGAACACGACCTACGTTGACTACCTCAACGTCAAGTCCGACAACAACCCGGAAACCAAGGTGCATCCGTACACCGGTATCGGCGCCAACTTCCGCGTGCGTTCGAACCTGTCGCTGGATTGGACCAAGGGCATCTTCGGTGCGACGTGGACCATGCGCTACTACTCCAGCATGACGGAGAACTGCGTGGCCGTGGCCATGGGCGAGTGCAACGAGCCCGACCACATCGATCCGTTCAACGGCGCGCAGCCGATGCGTCACGTCGGCAGCACCACGTTCAACGACGTGCAGTTCCGCTGGGCCATGCCGTGGAAGGGCGTGATCTCCGTGGGTGCCAACAACGTGTTCGATCGTGCCGGCCCCATCATGTATTCGAAGCCGAACAGCGCGTTCGTCTACTACGGTGGTTTCGACATTGGTCGCTTCTACTACCTGAAGTATTCGCAGCGCTTCTAAGAGCAGCGTTGCGTTAGCACACGGCGGCCCAGCGATGGGCCGCCGTTTTTGTTCACAGGCCGTTTAGGCGGCTATTTGCTGTTGCATACGCAAGCGCATGGAGCCAACTTTTACAAGGCCTTACGTTTGGGATATGCTGGAATCTTCCCCCGTGTAGAGTCGAGGCGTGTTGGGCGCCTGATGGTTCTCGCGCTTAGCCCTGACAATCGAAAGAGGTTTTCCCATGCGCCGTCTTGTTTGGTCGCTGATGTCGGTCGCTGCTCTGGCTCTCGCCGGCTGCGGCAATTCTTCCCAGTCGTCCGAAGGCGGCACCGAGGGCGGTAATGGCGCTGCCCAGCAGCCGCCGGCCCAGGCCAACCAGATCACCGGCCAGGTGTCCCTGCGCGACGCTGGCGACGTGTCCGCCTCGTCCAAGCTGGACCTGACGCTGATCGACGTTTCCAACGCGGACGCCGCTCCGCTCGCCACCAAGACGATTGAGCCGGCCAACACGCTGCCGATCTCGTTCCAGGTGCCGTTCAACCCGGCCGACGTGAACCCGAACGGCCTGTACGTGCTCAAGGCCACGCTGACCGACGGCGACCGCAAGTACAACCCGCCGCTGCAGACCCAGGTGCTGACCAAGGGCGCGCCGACCCAGGTGAACATCCAGCTCGTCGCCGAGCAGACCCCGGGTGAAAAGGAACTGGCAGCCTTCACCGCCGTGCAGAAGCAGATCGGCGGCATGAAGATCAGCAGCGGCACCAAGCTGGAAGACAAGGTCTCGCGTGGCTGGCAGGTGTTCCGCGAAGCCGGTGAAGTGAAGTTCATCCGCGAAGAAGTCGACTACGGCGACAAGGGCTTCACCAGCACCGATTACGCCTACAAGGACGGCAAGCCGTGGGTGGTCGCCCAGCAGAAGAAGTCCAGCAAGGACGCCAAGCCGACCTCGACCGAGCGCGCTGCGTGGACGGCCGATGGCACGCTGGTGCTGAAGACCAACGACCAGGGCGGCAAGACCTCCCCGCTGTCGGACGACGAAGCCGCCAGCCTGCAGAAGCAGTCGCAGACGATCCTTAACCTGGCGACGAACGGCAAGGGCAAGTAAGTCCTCGTTTCGCCTGGTATTGATTCAAGAGAAAGCCGTCCACGAAAGTGGGCGGCTTTTTTCTTGGGTGATGTTTGGGCGTATGGACGTCCAAATAGAGCGTACGCATCGCGGCGACGCAGTGCCAACTCCCTCTCCCCTTCGGGGAGAGGGTTGGGGTGAGTCCCGATAAGGGGATAAAGGTCGGGTGCTCGCGAGAATGTTTCTATCCCTCGCCGCCGCCTTTGCGATGACGCCTCTATTCTTCACCACTTTCATCGCAATGATGTTTCTACCCCAACCGCCATTCTTGCGATGACGTCCCTACCCCTCACCGTCATTCCCGCGAAGGCGGGAATCCAGTGACTTTGCCTTTTCGCTCTTTTTGGTCCTTTCCTCGACCTGGCTCGCCTGCCGCGGGCTTCCGAACTGCTGCCGCAGTCCGGGTCACTTTTCTTTGCTTGCCCAAAGAAAAGTAACCAAAAGAAAGGGCACCCCCGCTTGGCGCTGGCTGGGCGTTGCCCAGCCAGTCCGTGAGGGGCGGCCGGGCTTTTCGACCGGGCTCCTGCCCGGACGAAAAGGAATCGGCATCCCTGCCGATCCCCCTGTGGGCCTGATCGTCCACCCCTCACCGCCGCACAGGGGGCCCAAGATCAAGAACGGTGCAGACGGCTCGTGCAGCTGCGCTGCACATCGCGTCGCGGCTTGCTGCGGTCAGTTGGAAGTGATTGGAATCTCACCCAACAAAAAAGCCGCCCGCTTACGCGGACGACTTTTCTGCGAAACCAGCGTCTTTCTTAGAAGGCGTACTTCATGCCCAGGTTCACGCTGTTGTACTTCTGGCTGTTGTCGCCGAAACGGCCGCTGTAGCCGACCCAGCCGCTCAGGGCCTGGCTGAACTGTGCGCTCAGGCCGATGTCGCCGGTGCCCCAGTTCTTGTCGGGGGTGAAGCCGGCGAGTTCGAACGAGCCCGGCATGCCGTTGAGGCCGGCGGTGACGAGGCGCTGGTCAGCCTTGCTGTCGTAGTTCCAGGCGAGTTCCGCGTAGGGCGACAGCATGGTGTTGCCGGCCTGCCAGTGACCTTCCAGGCGCCAGCCGAGGGTGTTGGTCTGCGAGTCGCGCTGCTGGCTGCCGTACCACATAGCGGTGGAGTCGCTGCCGCTTTCGTTGTAGCCGTTGACCTTCACCGACTGCCATTCGAACGTGGCGAACGGACCGGTGCGCAGCGTGCCCATGTCGAACCAGTAGCCGCCGGTGATGCCGCCGCCGACGTGATTGCCATCGGCCTTGGCCGTTTCGCTGCGCAGCGCGCTGCCGAGCTGGATGTTGCGCTGGATGTCGGAGAAGTTGTCCTGGCCGAAGTCGACGTAGCCGCCGACGTAGCCACCACCCTGGTGCCACATCATGTAGCCGAGGCCGGACACGTCCTGCAGCTTGTAGCCGCCACCGCCGGAGTAGTCGGCGTTGTGCTGGCCGATGTTCATGCCGATGCCGCCCGACCAGTTGTCGTTGAAGCGCACATCGGCGCCGATGGTCAGGTTGACGTTGTCGCTGGAGGTGCGCGGCGAGGTGGCGCTGGAGTCGAAGCGCTGATCGCCGTAATCAACATTGGCCCACACGCGGGTGTCGCTGCCCTGGCCGTCGGCGAGCATCTGGTTGCGGACGGCGCGGTTCTGGGCCTGGATGGAGGCCAGCGGCGCTTCCGCCAGCAGCGAGGCGTAGCCCGGCGCGCTGAGGATGGAGACGACGTACTGGCCCAGCATCACGTCGGCGGCGGTGGTCGGGTGCACGCCGTCGGCGAACAGGTAGGTCTGGTTGGTGCCGGCCGCATAGGTGTACGGCAGGCCCGAGCCGACCGGACCGCACTGCACCGAACTGGAACCCACGCCGCAGGCTTCGTTGGTCACGTTGGTGAAGCCGTACTTGCCCGGGTTAGCGATCACTTCGTTGAGCAGGCTGAAGGTGTCGACCGGGACGATGCCCTTGCCGAGCTGCGCGATGCCCGCGTTGAGCGTGCCGTTGAACACCAGGCTGAGGCTGGTCAGCGACGAGGCTGCGCTGGCGCCCTGCTCGAGGGCCGACGGGGTCAGGCCGATGTTGGGCAGGTTGAACACCAGGATGTTCTTGGCGCCGGCGGCCTGCATCTGACCGATCAGCTTCACTTCCTGCTGGGCGGCGGCGGCGACGTTGGCAGCGGCCTGGTCGGCGGTCTGGAAACCCGACACGCCGGCAGCGGCCAGCACCTGCTGGGTCACGGCAGCGGTCACGGCCTGGGTGATGGCAGGGAGCTGCTGGGCGATGACGCTGGGCGGATAACCCGCGTTCTGCAGGGCCTGAACCTGCTGGGCCACGTTCGCCTGAATCAGCTGCTGCGCCGTCGCACCAGCACCAGCGGCGGTCGCGGCGTAGAAGATGTCATTGGCGCCGCCCCAGATGGAGTACAGCGCCTTGCTGTCGAACTTGCCGCCAGCGAGGTAAGCGTTGACCTGGGTGGTGATGGTCGGCACGGCGGAAGGCGTGCCCGGCGAGTTGGTCAACACGCCTGCACCACCCCACGCGTAGTCGGTGCCGCCTGTCAGCGAGGCGGTCAGGCCGTAGCCGTAATGGCTGGCCACGTTCTGCACGGTCACGGCACCCGGGTTGGTGGTGAATTCCAGCGGCGGCTGGATGGCCGGGTTGGTGGCCAGCGAAATGTTGCCGGCGTCGCTGAGGCTGTCGCCGAACACGACAACGCTATCGAACTGGGACTTGGCAGCGAAAGCAGGGGAGCTGATCAGCAGCGCGGCGGCGATGGCGCCAGTGATGGTGCGAGTACGAAGCATGTCGGTAACACTCCTTGAACCGGGGCGGTGTTTGTTATCACGGCGTTACGGTAATGCATGCCCATACGTAAGCGCATGCTGCGCCGCACCGCGAAAAAAAGCCTTACATGGCTAGCATTGCTCTTCTTGCAGGAGCGCCCTCGGGCGCGACCGCTGGCCCCGGCCTCGAAGACGGGGCGCTGGTCGCGCACAAGTGCGCTCCTACAGGGTGTCTATCAGCGCTTCAGGGCTTTGGAGAAGGCGTCTGCAAAGGCGCTGTTGCCAGGGGCTGGCGCTGTCGGCTTGGGTGCGCCGCCGCCCGGACGCGGGCCGCGGTTGTCACGCGGGCCGCCACGGGAGGGCTCGCTACCGCCGGCCGGACGTCCGCCACGGACCTGCTGGCCCGGCTCGTCGTCCAGGCGCATGGACAGGCCGATGCGCTGGCGCGGCAGGTCGACCTCCATCACCTTCACCTTCACGATGTCGCCCGCCTTCACGGCGTCGCGCGGATCCTTCACGAAGGTGTGCGAAAGGGCGGAGACGTGCACAAGGCCGTCCTGGTGCACGCCGATGTCCACGAATGCACCGAAGGCCGCCACGTTCGTCACGCGGCCTTCCAGCACCATGCCGGGGCGCAGGTCCTTCAGGTCTTCCACGCCTTCGGCGAAGCTGGGCGCGACGAATTCCGGACGCGGATCGCGGCCCGGTTTTTCCAGCTCCTTGAGGATGTCGCGCACGGTCGGCACGCCGAACGTTTCGTCGGTGAACTGCTCGGCCTTCAGGCTGCGCAGGAAGCTGGTGTCGCCCATGATGGAACGCACTTCGCGACCGCACTGCGCAATGATGCGCTCGACCACCGGATACGCTTCCGGATGCACCGAGCTCGTATCGAGCGGGTTGTCGCCATTGGGCACGCGCAGGAAGCCTGCGCACTGCTCGAACGCCTTGTCACCCAGGCGCGGCACCTTCAACAACGCCTTGCGATTGGCGAACGGGCCGTTGGCATCGCGATGCTTCACCACGTTCTCGGCGACGCTGGCGGAAAGGCCCGCCACGCGCGTGAGCAGCGCCGCGGAAGCGGTGTTCACGTCCACGCCCACGGCGTTCACGCAGTCTTCCACCTTGGCATCGAGCGCGCGCGCCAGCTTCACCTGGTTCACGTCGTGCTGGTATTGGCCAACGCCAATCGCCTTGGGTTCGATCTTCACCAGCTCCGCGAGCGGGTCCTGCAGGCGACGCGCGATGGACACGGCGCCACGCAGGCTTACGTCGAGATCGGGGAATTCCTTGGCGGCGGTTTCCGACGCCGAATACACCGAGGCGCCTGCTTCGCTCACCACGACCTTGGAAAGCTTGTGCTCCGGATGCGTCTTGGCCAGGCCCTTGATCAGCTCGCCAGCCAGCTTGTCCGTTTCGCGCGAGGCGGTGCCGTTGCCGATGGCGATGAGATCCACGCCGTGCTTCTGGCACAGGCGTGCCAGCGCAGCCAGCGATTCGTTCCACTGGCGACGCGGCTCATGCGGATAGATGGTGTCGGTGGCGAGCAGCTTGCCCGTGGCATCGACCACGGCCACCTTCACGCCGGTGCGGATGCCCGGATCGAGACCCATCACGCTCTTCGCGCCAGCCGGTGCGGCAAGCATGAGGTCCTTGAGGTTGTCGCCGAATACGCGGATCGCTTCGTCTTCCGCGCCTTCGCGCACGCGACCGAACAGGTCGAGCGTGAGATGCAGGTGCAGCTTCACGCGCCAGGTAAGGCGCACCGTCTCGCGCAACCACGTATCGGCAGCGCGGCCTCGATCAACAATGCCGCTGTGCGCGGCGACGCGACCTTCGCCTTCGAGATGGCCTTGTTCCATGTCGAGCGCGGGCGACAGTTCCAGTTCGATCACGCCTTCATTGCGTGCGCGCATCAATGCGAGCAGGCGATGCGAAGGAATCTTGCCGATCGGCTCCATGTGGTCGAAGTAGTCGCGGAACTTCGCGCCTTCGTTCTCTTTGCCTGCGACCACTTTCGCGCGAATCTGACCCTTGTCCCATAGCCAGTCGCGCAGTTCGCCGACGAGGCCGGCGTCTTCGGCGATGCTTTCCATCAGGATCGCGCGTGCGCCGTCGAGCGCAGCGCGTACGTCAGCGACACCCTTCTCTGCATCGACATACGAAGCGGCCAAGGCATCCGGTGACTGCGTGGGATCGTCCCGCAGGGTGAGGGCGAGCGGCTCCAGGCCCGCTTCGCGCGCAATCTGCGCCTTGGTGCGACGCTTGGGCTTGTACGGCAGGTACAGATCTTCCAGGCGCGCCTTGGTGTCGGCGGTGAGGATGTCGTGCTTCAGTGCATCGCTGAGCTTGCCCTGTTCCTCGACGCTGGCGAGGATCGCGCTGCGGCGTTCTTCCAGCTCGCGCAGATAGCGCAGGCGTTCTTCCAGCATGCGCAGCTGCGTGTCGTCGAGGCCGCCGGTGGCTTCCTTGCGGTAGCGGGCGATGAAGGGCACGGTCGCGCCGCCGTCGAGCAAATCCACCGCGGCATGAACCTGGTCCGGCTTGGCGGCGATGTCCTGGGCAATACGTTGTTCGATGCTGAGCATGAGGCTGAAACGTTTCCTGAGCGTTCGACAAGGCGACAAGCCGCCACGCGGCCTGCCGGGCTGTCGATCATAGCAAGTCGATGCGTGCTTACCCGCGCGCGGCGGGTGCCTGTTCCGGACGAAGGGTCAGAAAACCCGCGGCACGCAGTTCCGTGGCCGCATCGTCGCGATCGCCGGGATATTCCGTGGCGAGTCGACGGTAGTGGGGCAAGTGCCGCGGATGCATGGGCCGCGTATCCAGTTCGCGGGCCACCGGCATCAGGGCAATCGCCGGTTGAGGCGTCACGCGCGGTTCGGTGGCGTGGTCGTCGGGTGTGCGCCAAAAGCTGAATACGGCAAGGACTGCCACGATCACCGCGAGCGTGATCGCCGCTGCCAGCCAGTGGCGCGGCCGCACGGGTTCATGCGCTGGCTTCTGCGCAGCGAGCACAACGATTTCCGGCGCCGGTGCGAGATCGTCATTGCTGGCGGTATCGGGCAATCGTTCGGGCGAGTATGCGGAGGGCACGCGATGCACATCGCCGATGAAGCGATAACCCAGGCTGTGCACCGTGGCGATGTAGTGGGGTTGTGCGGCGCAATCGCCCAGCGCATGTCGCAATTGCGAGATCACGCGGGTGAGCACGCCGGGCGTGACATGCCGATGCCCCCATGCGGCATCGAGCAGCGCGTCTTTGCCAACGACTTCGCCGGCCTGCTGAAGCAGGACCATCAGCACCGCGTAGGCCTTGGGCTCCACGGATATCGCCATGCCCCCGCGTTCGAGCCGATGTGCGCGCGGATCGATGACGATGTCATCGCACTGATAGATCCAGTCGCATTCAGGGTGGGACTGGGCCATGACCTTGCCTGGTACGTGGCCCCCTGTATCGCAAGCATGCGCTTATTGCGCGGCTACGCGCATCCGCCATAGGTCATAACGCGCAGCGCAAAATTCGCCGCAACGATGGACGTCCATTTGATATGTGCAGCGAACGAATGGCATGTGTCGTGCAGCAATGCACCGCTCATATGCAACGCGTGCGTGAACGCGATGTTCCCGTCGCGTCAGTTCCGCCGTGTTTCCACGGCGGAACGATTCTTCGTGTGTGCAGTGCTCGCGTATCGCGAATCAGGCATTGAACGAGCTGTTGTCGCGCTGCTCGGTGCGCTGCGTCTGCGCGGCGACGTCCTTCGCGCGGCCATTGAGCACCAGCGTCTGCGCGATCAGGTCGTGCAGACCCTGCTTGCGCTGTGTCCATGCCACCATCAGGAAGCCGACGAAGAACGTCAGTACGCTGAGGATCTTCGCGAAATAGCGCCCCGTGGCGCGCAGGAAGCTGATGCGCTTCCCCTCCATGTCCGTGACGCGGATGCCCAGGGCCAGCTTGCCCAGCGTGGCCTGCAGCGACGAGCTTTCCATCAGCGAGAAGTACAGCCACGACAGCAGCGTCTGCGCGAACAGCGCCGGGCCCAGTGCGTGCATGTAGGTGTCCATCGCCTGGATCATCAGCTGCGGATCGCTGTTGGCGGCGTGGATGGCCTGCGTATAAGTCTCCGCAGCGTGATCCGCACCGAGCATGCTGCTCAGGATCATGTTGGGAACCCACAGCACGATACCGTCGATGATGTAGCTGCCTACACGCTTCCAGAAGCCCGCGTAGTCGGTCAGCGAGGCGACGGCGCCGGCATTCGATGCGTATGGCGTGGCGGGCGTGTAGGGCGGTACCGGAGGGGCTGGTGGCGCAACCGATGCCTCGGCGCGTTCGTCAGGGAACAAGGTGGAAAGGGGTGCCCAATCCGTCATGCCTTCATGCCAGCCCAGATCGTCGGGGCTGACCTGGCCGCTGCGCAGCCACTGCCGCACGTCGACTTCCTTGTAAGGGCCATGCCGCTCGCCGTCCCGCCCGATCCAGACTTCCATGGTGTGCTCCGAGATGAACCGTCAGGCCCGCATGATGCCATGCGGGCCTGCCCTCTTGGAGCGCAGGGGAAAGGAAATCAGGCCGCGTCGCGACGCTTCAGGTGCACCAGCAACAGCGAGATGGCGGCCGGCGTGACGCCGCTGATGCGTGAGGCCTGACCGATCGTTTCCGGCAGCGCGCGCTTGAGCTTCAACAGTACTTCGGCGGAGAGGCCGCGCACCTTGTCGTAGTCGAAGCTGGTGGGAATGCTGGTCTGCTCATGACGCCGCTGGCGCTCGATCTCCTCGCGCTGGCGTTCGAGGTAACCGGCGTACTTGGTCTGCACTTCCACCTGGGCAGCGACATCGGCGTCGTCCACGGCGGGGCCGATGCCGTCCACGGTCGTCAGCTTCGCGTAGTCGATCTCGGGTCGACGCAACAGGTCGAGTGCATTCGTCTCGCGGCTCAGGGTGATGCCGAGTTGGCTCGCGATGGTCGCGCCCAGTGCGTTGGCCGGTGCTGCCCAGAGCGCGCCAAGGCGCTGCGTCTCGCGTTCCACGGCGTCCCGCTTGTTGCGCAGCGCGTCGTAGCGGGCCTGTGGCACCACGCCGAGGCGGTGGCCGGTTTCGGTGAGGCGCAGGTCGGCGTTGTCTTCGCGCAGGTACAGGCGGTACTCGGCGCGCGAGGTGAACATGCGATAGGGCTCGATGGTGCCGTTGCTGGTGAGGTCGTCGATCAGCACGCCGATATACGCCTCGTCCCGACGGGGGTACCACGGCGCCTCTCCCTTCACGGTGAGGGCAGCATTGAGGCCGGCGATCAAACCCTGTGCGCCCGCTTCCTCGTAACCGGTGGTGCCGTTGATCTGCCCCGCGAAATAGAGCCCCGGAATGCCCTTGGTTTCCAGCCACGGATGCAGGCCGCGCGGATCGAAGTAGTCGTATTCGATCGCATAGCCCGGGCGCGTGATGTGTGCCCTCTCGAAACCCTTGATGGAATGCACCAGGGCCAGCTGCACGTCGTAGGGCAGGGAAGTGGAAATGCCGTTGGGATACACCTCGAAGGTGTCCAGGCCTTCCGGTTCGATGAAGATCTGGTGCGAGCTCTTCTCGGCAAAGCGCACCACCTTGTCCTCGATGGACGGGCAGTACCGCGGACCGACGCCTTCGATCTGGCCGCTGTACATGGGCGAGCGGTCCAGCGAACCGCGAATCAGCTCGTGCGTGCGTTCGCTGGTATGCGTGATCCAGCAGCTGACCTGGCGCGGATGCTCGTCTCGCGAGCCGAGATACGAGAACACCGGGGCCGGGTCGTCGCCGGGCTGCTCTTCCAGGCCCGTGAAATCGATGCTGCGCAGGTCGATGCGGGGCGGCGTGCCGGTCTTCAGGCGATCGGCGGCCACCGGCAGCTCGCGCAGCTTCTGCGCCAGCGTGGTGGCCGGCGGGTCACCTGCGCGTCCGCCAGCGTATTGCGCCGGGCCGATATGGATCTTGCCGGCCAGGAAGGTGCCGGCGGTCAGCACCACCGCGCGCGCGCGGAAAGCCAGGCCCATCTGGGTCACCACGCCGGTGGCGCGGCCGTTCTCCAGGATCAGGTCGTCCACCGCCTGCTGGAACAGCTCCAGGTTCGGCTGCGTCTCCACCATGCGGCGGATGGCGGCCTTGTAGAGCGAGCGGTCGGCCTGCGCGCGGGTGGCACGTACGGCCGGACCCTTGGAGGCGTTCAGCGTGCGCCACTGGATGCCCGCGAGGTCCGCCGCATGGGCCATCGCACCGCCCAGCGCGTCGATTTCCTTGACCAGATGGCCCTTGCCTATGCCGCCAATGGCTGGGTTGCAGCTCATCTGGCCAATGGTTTCGATGTTGTGGCTGAGCAGCAGCGTACGCGCGCCCGTACGGGCAGCGGCAAGCGCGGCCTCGGTGCCGGCGTGGCCGCCACCGACCACGATCACGTCGTAGGAAATCGGATGAAAGAACATAGGGACTGCCCTGAAAGCGCAGGTTTGGACCAATCTGGACGCATATGGTAACGCCACGCCGTCGCGCTGGCGCTTGGCACGCTTCCTGCTTTAACTTCCATGCACTTTCCACGGGCAGAAGCTGCGCGATACGCGCGCCGAGATCGAACGACAGGGGTTCGATCGCGTGCCGGGGAGAGGAAGCAAGAAGGCGCCCCTCGGGGCGCCTTCGCCTTTTCTGAGCTTTGAAGAGGACCTTCAAGCGCTCTATGGAAGATCTGGCGCCCGGCGGTCTCAGGAACAGGGGGAATCCAGGATGACCGTGTTGCCGGGCGCCAGAAACCGAAACTGGCTGGCAGCAAGTTTGTGCTGCTCGTTGAGAGGGATATTTACGCCTAACGCGTGAACGTGGAGTGACTAAAACGCTTGTTTGTGCCGAGTTTTTTCAACAGGTGACGCACAGCGTCAATGCGTGATCCATCACCAAAATGAATGTGATCGATGTCACGTTGCTGGCACGGCTGTTGCTTTTATCCCCAAGCCAAACAAGGCGACGTTGGGGGACGGAATGTCATGGAACTCAGTAACGATTTCCAGCCGATGTATCAGCACCACGATCTGTTGATTGAACTTGGCCGCGTTGAAATGGCCATGGATGTCCTGGAAGAACGTAGCGAGAACGAGCGTCAGGCCCTGCGCCCGCGCCTGGTTTCGCGATGGAACCGGCTGCGCGACGAACTGGCGCGTCTGGCGGTCTAGTCGTCGCAGTTTTCGCGACGATGGTGGCAAGCGGGTGCGCACCGGGGGGTAGCACCTGCCATCTGCAAGTCCTGCTTTATCAGGTTACATCCTCTCGTTTTATCGCATTACGCCCGGGTGCCCCGTCCAAGGACGGGACGCACTCGGGCGTTTCTTTTTGGACGTCTATCTCAACCGTGCTGCATGCTGCGCACGATCTCGCCCAGGTTGCGTGAAAGGTTGGGCTGCATGGCCAGCATGTCGATGGCCGCGCGTGCGGCAGCATGGCGCATCGGTTCCAGTCGCTGCCATCCATTGAAGGCCGTCGCCAGGCGCGCGGCCACTTGCGGATTGAGCGCATCGAGCTGGTGAAGCCGCTGGGCCAACAGTTGATAGCTCGCACCGTCCGCGCGATGGAAACCATCGGGATTGCCACGTGCCCAGGCGCCAAACAGCGCGTTGATGCGGTTGGGATTCTTCAGCGTGAATGCCGCATCCTTCTCAAGCGTCTGCACGCGTTCAAGCGCGGCGTCACCGGGCAATTGCGTCTGCACCGAGAACCACTTGTCCATGGCCAGCGGGTTGTCGGCATAGCGTTCGCGAAAATGCGCCAGCGCCGCATGCGCCTGCGGGGCGTTGCCGCGCACCAGCACGGACAAGGCGGCGAGGCGATCGGTCATGCTGGGCGCGTTGTCGTATTGCAGTGTGGCCAGCGTATGCGCATTCCACGGATCGACCGCTGCGATCAGTTCCAGCACGCGTCGCTTCAGCCTGCGGCGAGCCTGGCTGGCGGCGTCCAGATCAATGCTGGTGCGCGCGGCGAGCACGTCATAGCGCGCCTGCAGTGATTCCCGGCCGATGCGCAGCGCAAGATGCTCCTGCAATTTCAGGCGCAACGCGTGCACGTGCGATGGATCGACCACGCGTTCGCGCTCGGCCAGTTCGATTTCACCCGGCGGGGTCAGCAGATCGGCGAGCAGCGCGTCGTCAATGGCGCTGTCGCCGAACAGCGCGGCCAGTGCGTCGCACCATGCGTCCAGCGCTTCGGTGCCATCGCCTTCGCGCAAATTGTCGAACGCGCGCGCCGCAAGCTGTTGGCCGGCTTCCCAGCGGTTGAAGCCATCCACATCGTGCCGCAACAGCAGCGCGAGTTCGGCAGGCGAGTAGTCACATTCGAGAATCACCGGCGCGGAAAAGCCGCGCAGCAACGACGGCACCGGCGCCGTGGCCACCTGCTGGAACACGAAGGATTGCTCGGCACGATCAAGCACTACGACACGCTCGGTGGCGCCCGATGTCTCCGCGCTGTCGCTCGTCAAATGCAGTGGCAACAACTGGCCGTCGTGCCCGAACAAGGCAAGCTTCACGGGAATCGGCAACGGTTGCTTGCCGGGTTGATTCGGCGTGGATGGCGTGTGCTGCGACAACGTCAGCGTAAAACTGCGATGCGCCGCGTCGTACTGCCAGCGCGCGCTGAGGCGCGGTGTGCCGGCCTGCGCGTACCACGCGAGGTACGGCGAAAGATCGATGCGGTTGGCTTCGCCAAGCGCGCCCAGGAAATCTTCCAGCGTGGCGGCGCGGCCATCGTTGCGCGAGAAGTAGAGATCCATGCCATGGCGGAAACCTTCCTTGCCCAGGTGGCCCGCCACCATGCGCACCAGCTCCGAACCCTTTTCATACACGGTGGCCGTGTAGAAGTTATTGATCTCGCTGTACTGCGCGGGACGCACGGGATGCGCAAGCGGGCCGGCATCTTCGGGGAATTGCGCACGGCGCAACAGCGCCACGTCTTCGATGCGCTTGAGCGGCGCGGAATTCATGTCCGCCGAGAACTGCTGCTCGCGGAACACGGTGAGGCCTTCCTTCAGCGACAGCTGGAACCAGTCCCGGCACGTGACGCGATTGCCGCTCCAGTTGTGGAAGTACTCGTGCGCCACCACGGCTTCCACCGCGCGGTATTCGTCGTCGGTGCTCGAGTCGGGATCGGCCAGCAGGTACTTGGCGTTGAAGATGTTGAGACCCTTGTTCTCCATCGCGCCCATGTTGAAGTCGTGCGTGGCGACGACATGGAATACGTCCAGGTCGTACTCGCGACCGTAGGCTTCTTCATCCCAGCGCATGGAGCGCTCCAGCGCATCCATTGCGTAGTGGCATCGGCCAATGGCATCCGGCTCGGCCCAGATCACCAACTTCACCGCGCGACCGCTGCCGGTGACGTAGGCCTGTTCGATCTTCTGCAGGCGGCCGGCCACCAGCGCAAACAGATAGCTGGGCTTGGGGTGCGGGTCGACGAAGCGCGCCCAGTGCCGGCCGCCGTCCAGGTCGCCGGCGCCATCGGGATTGCCGCCGGCCAGCAACACGGGGAAGCGATCGCGGTCGGCGCGCAGCGTCACCGTGTAGCTGGCGAGCACGTCCGGACGATCCGGGAAGAACGTGATGTGGCGAAAACCTTCCGCTTCGCATTGCGTCAGCAGAAAGCCCGCCTCGCGCGAACCCGACAGGTACAAACCTTCCAGCGCCGTGTTGGTGGCCGGCTGCACGCGCACGCGTGTCTCGAGAACGCTGCCGTCGTTCACACCATCCACTTCAAGCACGCTGTCGGCGTAGCGCCATGCATCCGCGGCAAGCTCCTTTCCATCCAGCGCGATGGAAAGCAGTTCCAGCCCTTCGCCATCCAGACGCACCGGCGACGTTTGCGCCGGGTCGCGCTTGAAGTGAAGGCGCGAGGTGACCTCGGTGCTGTCGATGCCCAGATCGAACGCCAGCTCGACTTTCGTCACGTGCCAGGCCGGCGCGCGATAGTCGCTGAGCCGAATCAGAGGGGCGGAGACGTCGTTGCGAAGGGTCATGGTAAAGGCCGGAACTACGGAAACGGATGAGTCAGGCTAACATGCGGGCCTTTCCCGGCAGGACAAGGCAATGGCGGAGTATCTTGCGGAACGCGGCCAGGTTGGCGATCACCAGATCGTGGTGCTGACCGACCAGGCAACGGGGCGGCGCGTGCGCATCGCGCGGCGTGGTGCGACGCTGATGAGCTTCGAGGTGCCCACGCCACAGGGCCTGCGCAACATCGCCGACGGCTATCGCGATGCCGGGGAGCTCGACACCCGTCCCAGCTCGCGCTTCGCCATCATGGTGCCGTTCGCCAATCGCATCGCGGATGCCCGCTATGTCTTCGACGGCGAACCGCACGACCTGCAGCCGGGTGTGGAAGGCGCCGCACGTGCCGCGCGCCATGGCTTTGTGCGCGGTGTCGATTTCGACATCGCGGACCTGGTTGCCGATGCGCAGGACGCGCGCGTCACCTTCACCACGCAAGCGATACGACCGGGCGTGCATCCGGGCTATCCCTTCGCCATCGACCTGGCGGTGACTTACGTTCTGGACGAAAGCGGGCTGACGCTCGAAGCGAACATGCGCAACGTCGGCAAGCACGCCGCGCCGTGCTTCTTCGGCTGGCATCCGTATTTCCGGCTGTCCGACACATCCATCGACAGCTGGGAGCTGCAGATTCCCGCCGGCGGCATCGTGCGCACCGACGAGCAGTACATTCCGGTGGCTGGCGAGCATGCGCACGTCGCGATCGACTCGGTACCCGAACTGGATTTTCGCCGCATGCAACCGATCGGTGCGCGCGAGCTCAACCATGCGTTCACCGACCTGCGACTGGATACCGATGGCCGTGCCCGCACGCGCCTGCGCGATCCGGAAAGTGGCATCGGCATCGCCATGTGGCAGGTGACCGGTGTCATGCTGGCCTTTACCGCCGACACCGTGACGCGCGACGTGCGTCGTTCGGTGGCGCTGGAGCCCATGGAAAGCTGGGCGGATGCGTTCAACCGCCCCGATTGTGCCGACACCATCCGGCTGGAGCCGGGCGCAGAGCGTCGCTACACCTGCGGCGTGGAGATCGAAAGCGCATGAGTGCACCGTCGAATCGTGCTGCGTTGCCCACGTTCGCGCAGGTCCGGGAGGCCGCCGAGCGCATCGCACCCTATGCCGTGGTGACGCCGGTTTTGCGAAGCGCGGTGTTGAACGCGTTGAGCGGCGCGGATCTTCATTTCAAGTGCGAAAACCTGCAGCGCGGTGGTGCCTTCAAGTTCCGTGGCGCGTGCAATGCCGTCTGGTCGATGGATGACGAACAGGCCGCGCGTGGCGTGGTGACACATTCGTCCGGCAATCACGGCAACGCCCTGGCGATGGCCGCAGCCACGCGTGGCATTCCTGCGCACGTGGTCGTGCCTGATGGGGCCGTGCGCACCAAGCTCGAGGCCATCGAACGTGCGGGCGCCATCCTGCATCGTTGCGAAGCGACACAGGCCGCCCGCGAAGCCAAGGCCGACGAAGTGCAGCGCGCCACCGGTGCCGAGCTGGTGCATCCGTTTTCCGACACGCGAGTCATGGCAGGGCAAGGCACGGCCGTGCTGGAACTGCTGGAGCAGACGGGCGGCGTAGATATCGTGGTGACACCCATTGGTGGTGGCGGCTTGATCGCCGGCACGGCTATCGCCGCTCACGGTGTTGCACCCAACGTGCTTGTGCACGGCGCCGAGCCCATGGGTGCCGACGATGCATCGCGATCGGTAGCGGCGGGAACGCGCGTGGGGCCATTTGTGCCGGATACGGTGTGCGATGGCCTGCGCACGCTGATCGGCGAGACGAATTTCGAGGCGCTGCTGATGCATCGCGTGGAGGTCACGACGGTGAGCGATGCCGAGGTGATCGCGGCGATGAAGCTGTTGTGGAACGAATTGAAGATCGTGGTGGAGACATCCAGTGCGACGGTGCTTGCGGCGGTGTTGAAGAGGCCGGAGCGGTTCAAGGGGAAGCGGGTGGGGTTGATTCTTAGTGGGGGCAATGTGGATATCGATGCGTTGCCTTGGTAATACCCATGCTTTGCTCCCCGTCCCCGTGTTGGTGAAGTGAGGTCTGCTCTTACTCCCTCTCCCCTGTGGGGAGAGGGTTGGGGTGAGGGGCGGGTGCTCGCGCTAACGTTTCTATCCCTCACCGTCATTTCTATCTCTCACCGCCATCTTGGCGACGACGCCCCTACCCCTCACCGTCATCCCAGCGAAGGCTGGGATCCAGTGACTTTGGTTCTTGGCTCTGTCGCTCGATTGAAGCGATTCCGCGACCTTGCCCGCCTGCCGCGGGCTTCCGACCTCCTGCCGGAGGCCGGGTCACTTTTCTTTGCTTGCCCAAAGATCCCACGGGACTAGCTTTGCGTCGAAAGTAACCAAAAGAAAGGGCACCCCGGATGACCGCGCCTTCCGGGCTTTCAGCCCTCCAGGTCCGCGTGCGGGTTACGGGGTTTGTCGACAGGGCATCCTGCCCTGACGACAAACTGGCCGGCGTCCTGCCGGCCACCCTGCGGGCTGATCCTTCACCCGCACGCCGCTGTCATACGGGGGCCCTGAAGAGCGGAGAGCGGAGAGCCAAGAGCCACTGCCACAGCTCGAATTGGCTGGGCTTTCTCGAGTGCCGGCCCCTCACCCCAGCCCTCTCCCCGAAGGGGAGAGGGAGAAAGCGTGGAGCGCGTGGCTCAAACCTTCTTGATGAAACACGTCTTCAACACCAGCGTCGACTTGCCATCGCGGCATTCGATTTCTTCCGGGTTGTCCTCGTCCACACGAATGGACTTGAACACCGCGCCGCGTTTCAGCGTCTGCGATGAGCCTTTCACTTTCAGGTCCTTGATGACCTGCACGGAGTCGCCGTCTGCGAGCACGGTGCCGTTGCTGTCCTTGACGTTCATGGGATGCCTCCTGGACGTTCATGGGATGCCTCCTGGTTGATGCAAACCGGCCATGTTAGCCGCGCGCGGCGCGCAGGTTGCGCAGGCCCATGCCGCTCACGGCGATCAAGCCGAGCAGGATGAACGCGATACCTGCGAATTCCATGGCGCTGGGTTGCTCGTGCAGGATCATCCATGCCAGCAGCACGCTGACGATGGGAACGCCCAGGCTTGCCACGCTCGCGATGGCGGTGGGCAGGCGATGCAGCACGATCAGCCACAGGCCCCACGCAAGGCTCGACGCCAGCACGACGCTGTAGGCGAGGCCGGCGATCAGATCCCACGTCCAGTCGAACGGTCGTTGCGGCACGCATAGCGCAACGACGATGAGTGCCAGCGCGCCAAACAGCATTTGCCAGGCGGTGAGGTTGAGCGGCGAAGGCTTGTGGCGCAGAAAGGCACGTTTGCTGAGTACGGTGCCGAACGCCCAAGCCAGGCCTGCACACACCGCCAGCAGAGTGCTGCGGGTGCTGCCCAGGCCATGCCAGGGCTCGATGATGCACACGAGTCCAATGGCGGCCAGGCCCAGGCCGATCCAATGCCGACGTGTGATGCGCTCATCCAGGATCACCCGTGCCAGCAACACCGACCAGAACGGCATGGTGTAGGCGAGCAATGCCACGCGACCGGCGCCACCGCTTTCCAGCGCCAGCTGTCCCAGGCCCTGGAAGGCGGTGGTCTGGCACAGGCCGATGGCGAGGGTCGGCAACAGCGGCGGTGGCCGCAGCGACTGGCGCGTGATTGCCAGTGCGGCAAACAACACCAGCGCGCCCAGCGAGTAACGCAGCGCCGAGAAGTTGAAGGGCCCGGCGTGTTGCAGCACCTGCTTCATCACGATCCAGCTGTAGGCCCAGATCAGGATGGTGGCAAGCAGGGCCAGCACGGCGCCGCGGGAAGATGGCTTGATGGTCATGGGTCTGCGGGATGGCCTGATCGAGGCGCCTTGCCCAGCGCATCTCGGTGGGATAGCGTCCTGCTGTCGAAGCAGGGAGCTTAACAAGGGAGGCCCCGTGACTGCAGCGCGCACAAGAAACGTGTTCGTGGCCTGCCTGGGTCTGCTGGCCGTGCTCGCCATGGTCGTGCCGTTGTCGACACTGCTGCCGATGGTGAAGAACGGCGAGCTGCCATGGCTGCGCCTGTTTCCCCTGTTGATCGGCATGCTGCTTCTGTTCCTCGACAGTGTGGCGCTGCTGTTTCGTCGGCCCGAGCATGGATGGGTCTTCGCCCTGGCTGCCATCTTCCTGCTGCTGGGCATGTGGTGGCTGCGGGAAAGTTCGTCCGTGTGGCCATGGTTTGCCGTGATCGCCTCGGCGACAGGCGCGGTGTACGGTTTTCGCAAGGAGCGCGGCGACGAAGCCGTGGATTGATATGGCGACCAAGGCAAGACAGCGCTGCCCCTGGGGCAACAGCGAAGACATGCACGACTACCACGACACCGAGTGGGGTGCGCCGCTGCACGACGACCAGCGACTGTTCGAGTTCCTGTGCCTGGAAGGCGCGCAGGCGGGGCTGTCGTGGCGCACCATCCTGCTCAAGCGTGACAATTATCGGCGCGTGTTCCACGATTTCGACATCAAGCGTGTAGCCGCCATGAAGGAGCGCGAGCTGGAGAAAGCGCTGCTTGATGCAGGCATCGTGCGCAATCGTTTGAAGGTGTATGCAACGCGCGACAATGCCATCGCGGCGCTGGCGGTCATCGACGAATTCGGCAGCCTCGATGCGTACCTGTGGTCGTTCGTGGATGGCAAACCCATCCGCAACGCATGGACGGGTCAGGGCGACGTGCCTGCAAGCACGCCCTTGTCGGACCGCATGAGCAAGGCGTTGAAGAAGCGCGGCTTCCGCTTCGTCGGCACCACCATCTGCTATGCCTTCATGCAGGCCACGGGCATGGTCAACGACCACGTGGTGGGTTGTTTTCGTTACAAGCAGGTCTGATCCGCTACCCGTAACGAAGTGGCGGAGGAGTGGCTCCTCCGCCGGGAAGATCAGTTCATCAGCGTCTTGAAGCGCGGATCGGACACGGCCTTCTTGATCAGGTCCTGCACCGCCGGCCCCAAGGCTTGCGCCGTCTGGTTGCACGCGGTGATCGCATCGAAGCCGCTCTTGAATTCGTACTTGTTCTCGACGGACAACGAGTTGCCGTTGTTGGAATTCAAGGTGAGCGAAAGATCCCACCAGCCGCTCGTCAGGCCGGCGCTGGAAGAAAAGGCGATCTTTTCCATGCGTCCGGTAACGACGGCGTTGTCGCCGTAAACGCCCGCCAGTTTGAATTCGTCGTTGAAGGCCTTCTGCACGAATTGCGGAATGGTGGCGCCGTCGGACGCCTTGATCGGGCCCATCAAGCGGCAGTTCGCGTCGTAGGTGGCCGGTGCGTCGAGCGAGGCCACGTTCAAGGTCTTGCCTTGGTACGTCTTGAGAATCATGTCGTTGTCGACGGACACCGAGTAACGCGCAGGCGTCATCGTCGAACAGCCGGACACGACAAGCATCATGCCTAGAAGGGCAAGCCGAGACTTCTTCATGTTTTCCCCCTGTTGACCCCATGGCTGGACGCGCTCTGAAGGCGCGTTGCAACCGCCGCGGGCGATGGCCGCGGCGAGGAGCACTCTAGCCAAAGGCCATGCCGGAAGCGAGCAGGGTTTCATCGGCTGAAAGTGGGGTTGCGCCACCGTTGTTCCCTGGTGATGCGCCACACGTTGAGCGGCGCCCTTCGACGTCAGCGACGACGCGAGCCCCGCAGGCTGTCGATGGAAAAACTCGCCATCTCGCCACCACCTGCCAGGCGGCGCGACTGCCCCGGCGGCGGACCCCAGGCGTGCGCCGTCACCACTTCCCACGTGGCGGGAATGCGGCCATCGACACGCATGGTTTCGTACGCGGCCAGCATGCGCTGGTAGTGCTTCTTGCCGAGCAGGTGGCGCTCGCGTTCGCGGTCGGCATTGGTGGCGCCCAGGCCTTGCAGCTCCTTGAGCAGCATGCGTGGTTCGCTGTAGGTGAGCGTGTAGCGATCCACGTCGAGCACGGGATCGCGCAGGCCGGCGCTGATCATGGCGTCGCCCAGATCGTGCATGTCCAGGAAGCGGCTCACGTGCGGCTGCTGGTCCGCTTCAGCCCATGCGGCGCGCAATTCCTTCAGCGTGTCGGGGCCGAAGGTGGAGAACACCAGCAAGCCGCCGGGCTTGAGCACGCGTACGCATTCGCCGAACAACGCGGGCAGGTCGTCAATCCACTGGAAACACAGGTTGGAATGCAGCACGTCCACGCTGTGGTCGGGCAGCGGCAGCGACGTGGCCTCCGCGCACACGCGCTGGAACGGCTTCAGCCAGCTGATGTTCTTCTTCGCCGTGCGCAACATCGGCAACGCCATGTCCATCGCGATCACCTGCGATTTCGCGTAACGCTTGCGCAGCAGCGCGGTGCCGCGACCCGTACCCGCGCCGACGTCGATCACGCGTTCGGGCGTTTCCAGATAAAAGCCCAGGCGATCGAGCAGCAGTGTCTGCACTTCACGCTGCAAGGCGTCGTGTTGTTCGTAGCTTTGCGCCGCGCGGCCAAAATTGCGGCGCACCTGCGCGCGGTCGAAATGCGAGTTGGTCATCGAAAGCTGTCCAGCACGGGCGTCAGCGCAGCGGCGACGTCGCCCGCATAACCAAAGAAGGGCGCATGGCCGGCGTGCGCGATTTCAGTGAAACTGCCACGCGCCTGTTCTGCAGACCACGCCATGGCCGGCGGCGGCACGATGCGATCACGGCGTCCAACAATCCATGCGTTGGGCATGGCAAGCGTAGCGAGCTCGGCGCGACGGTCCGCCGTGTCGAGAATGCGGATGCCTTCCTGCAGCACACGCAGATCGGGCTCGCCGCGCTGGAAGATCAAGCTGCGCAGGTGGCGCACTTCCGCCATCGGGTCGCGGCTGCCCATTGCTTCCAGTGCAATGAAGCGCTCCAGCGTGGCGTGGTAATCGGTTTCGAGATCCGTGGCGAGCTGGCGCACCAGTTTGGGATCGCTGCCATGCGGCCAGTCTTCGCTGCGCGAGAACTTCGGCGTGCCATCGATCACGCCCAGGCCGCGCACGTGATGCGGATGCTCGATGGCCCCCGTCATGGCGACGAGGCCGCCGAGCGACCAGCCGATCCAGATGGCTGGTGGCGTCATTTGCGCAATGGCTTGCGCGCAGGCGGACGGCTCCAGCGGCACGCTGCTGTCGCGCGAATAGCCGTGCCCGGGAAGGTCGACCACGTGCAGCGTGCAGCGATCGGCCAACTGTTCCCACAGCGGCTCCATCATGCCGCCGTGCATGGCCCAGCCGTGAAGGATCACCACGGGAATCTCGCCGTGGCCGTGCGTTTCGATGTGCAGCGTCATGCGCCCAACTCTCCCTCTCCCCTCTGGGGAGAGGGTTGGGGTGAGGGGCGGGTGCTCGCCGAGGCGTTGTTCGATGCGAGCTCGTCGCCAGATTGGCCCCTCGCCCCAGCCCTCTCTCCGGAGGGGAGAGGGAGCAAAGGCGACGGCGCTAGCGCCTTGTCCACCGCGCCACGCTCATCGAACACGAAACAATCGCCGTTCCAGTGCGCGCCGTCGGTTTCCTCGAAATATTTCAGGATGCCGCCTTCCAGCTGGAAAACGTGCTCGATGCCGATGTCCTGCATATGCAGTGCCGCCTTTTCGCAGCGAATGCCGCCGGTGCAGTACGACACCACCGTCTTGTTCTCGAAGCGCGCGCGATCGGCGGCGAGTGCCGCGGGAAATTCGGTGAAGCTGGCAATGCGGTAGTCCACCGCGTTCTCGAACAGGCCCACGTCGGTTTCGTAGTCGTTGCGCGTGTCCAGCAACACCACTTCGCGGCCGTCGTCATCGCGGCCCTGCGCCAGCCAGCGTTGCAAGGTCACCGGCGCCACCGACGGCGCGCGCCCGCCTTCCGGTCGAATGGTGGGCATGCGCATGGTGATGATTTCCTTCTTCAGCCGTACGCGCATGCGGCCGAACGGCACCGCGTCGGAGATCGACTCTTTCGGTTCCAGCCCGGCGAAGCGCGGGTCGGTGCGCAGCCAGTCCATGAACGCATCGATGGGTTCACGCGCCCCGGCCAGGAACAGGTTGATGCCTTCGGGCGCCAGCAGGATGGTCCCCTTGAGCGCCAGGGCTTCGCAGCGCTCGAGAACGCGCTCACGCAACGTGGGGAGATCGTCCAGCTGGACGAAGCGGTAGGCGGAAAGATTGAGGATCGACATGGCGGGGATGGGGTACGGCAAGGCGCCCATTATACGGGGCCGGCCGGGATGGCCCGGGAAAGGGCGTCCAGCAGGCGGTCCACGTCGCCTTTCTCGTGGGCGGCCGAGAGCGTGATGCGCAGGCGCGCCTTGCCCTGCGGCACGGTGGGCGGCCGAATGGCCGTGACCAGAAAGCCTTCCCGTTCCAGTGCCTCGGAGACTTCCAGCGCTGTTGTGGCGTCGCCCAGCAGCAGAGGCTGGATGGCGGTGGGCGACGGCATCAGGGGCAGTCCCCGCTGGGCCGCGCCGGTGCGGAATCGGGCGATCAGCGCATGCAGCCTGTCCCGGCGCCAGCCTTCCGCCTGCGCCAGGCGTACCGCGGCGAGCGTCGCCGCCGCCAGCGCGGGTGGCATGGCGGTGGTGTAGATGTAGGTGCGGGCGGACTGCACCAGGCCATCGATGAGGGCGGCGGAACCGGCCACGAACGCGCCGCTGCACCCCAGCGCCTTGCCCAGCGTCGCCATCAACACCGGCACGTCGTCCTGCGAAAGACCGGCATCGAGCACACTGCCCTCGCCACGCTCACCCAGGACACCCAGGCCATGGGCGTCGTCCACCATGAAGGTCGCACTTTCGCGCCGACACAGCGCGGCGAGCTCCTGCAGCGGTGCGATGTCACCGTCCATGCTGAAAACGCCATCGGTGGCGAGCAGCGCCGCGGCATCGGGGCGCATGGCCAGCTGGCGTGCCGCGGCGTCCACATCCGCGTGGGGGTAGCGTTTCAGTTCGGCGCCCGCGAGTTGGGCGCCATCGATCAGGCAGGCGTGGTTGAGTTTGTCCTGCACGCACACGTCGTCGCGTTGCAGCAGCGCCTGCATCACGCCGAGATTGGCCATGTAGCCCGTGGAAAACAGCAGCGCACGCTCGCGCCCGGTCCATGCGGCCAAGGCTTCTTCCAGCGCGGCGTGCGCCGTGCGATGGCCGCTGATGAGATGCGCCGAACCGCTGCCGACCCCGTCATCGGCGGCATGCTTCAGTGCATCGATCAACGTCGGGTGCTGCGCGAGGCCAAGGTAATCGTTGCTGCAGAAGGACAGGAGGCGACGGCCGTCGCGCTCCACCCACATGCCGTCGGCATGCGTGATGGTGTGCAGGCGACGACGCAGCCCGGCCTGTTCACGCTGTTGCGTGTGCAGGGCGAGCCGGTGGAGCAGGTCAGTGCGCATGACAGATCCCGGCCGTTGTAGGAGCGCACTTGTGCGCGACCGCAAAGCCACGGTGTACCTTCGTCAACCGGATCGGGTGCATGTGGATGGCGCTCCGCTTTGGTCGCGCACAAGTGCGCTCCTACAGCGAGGTGGCGCTTACGCGGCGCAGTGCTCCACGATATCCGCGTGCACCGTGCTCGACGTTTCCACCACTTCCAGCGCGTGCAGATCGAGTCGCTTGAACAGCTGGCGATCGTGTTCCACGTCCGGGTTGCTGGTGGTGAGCAGCTTTTCGCCGTAGAAAATGGAATTGGCGCCGGCGAAGAAGCACAGCGCCTGCACGGCGTCGTCCATCTGCTGGCGACCGGCGGACAGGCGGACCATCGACGCCGGCATCATGATGCGGGCGACGGCAATAGTGCGCACGAAGTCGAACGGATCGATGGCCTCGGTGCCATTGAGCGGTGTGCCTTCCACCTGCACCAGCTGGTTGATCGGCACGGACTCGGGATGTTCGGGAAGGTTGGCCAGCGTCTGCAGCAGGCCGGCGCGCTGGTCGCGCGTTTCACCCATGCCCACGATGCCGCCGCAGCAGGTTTTCAGGCCCGCTTCGCGCACGTTCTCCAGCGTGTCCAGGCGGTCCTGGTACTGGCGGGTGTGGATGATCTCGCCGTAGAACTCCGGCGCGGTATCCAGGTTGTGGTTGTAGAAGTCGAGGCCGGCGCCCTTCAGCGTCTTGGCCTGTTCGCCGTTGAGCATGCCCAGCGTGGCGCAGGTTTCCAGGCCCAGGCCCTTCACGGCGCGCACGATCTCGGCCACCTTTTCCACGTCGCGGTCTTTCGGGCTGCGCCAGGCGGCGCCCATGCAGAAGCGGCTGGCGCCGGCATCCTTGGCGGCCTTGGCGCGTTCCAGCACGGCCTCCACGCTCATCAGCTTCTGCGCCTGCACGCCGGTGTCGTAGCGCGCGGCCTGCGGACAGTACGCGCAGTCTTCCGGGCAGCCGCCGGTCTTGATGGACAGCAGGGTGGACACCTGCACGGCGTTCGGATCGTGGTGTTCGCGGTGCACCGAGTGCGCGCGATGCAGCAGCTCGTTGAACGGCAGGGCGAACAGCGCGGCCACTTCGGCGCGCGTCCAGTCGTGGCGGATGAGTTGGGCCATGGCGACAGCTCTGGGGGAAACGGGGAATGGGCGACAGTGTGGCAGTGCGGTTTTTCTTGTCAACTTACGACGGCATGTATCAGTTGACGATGCGCCGACGTATGGCTGCCGCTACCATCAGCCCATCCATCGGGAGGGAGTGGCTGGCATGAGTGAAGGACAAGGCAGTTCGGGCAACGTGCTTGCTGCCATCTGCAGTTTTTTCATCCCCGGCCTGGGCCAGCTGGTGCAAGGCCGTTTCTGGATTGCCCTGGTGATGTTCGTGCTGGCGGCGATCCTGTGGATCGTCTGGCTGGGCTGGATCATCCACCTGTGGTCGATCCTTGACGCCGCGCTGTTCAAGCGTAAAGCCTGATCCGCACCGCGCATGGATGCGCCCGCCTTCTTGCGACCCCTGGCAGGGGCGCTGCAACGTTTCGTGCTTCCGTTCCGCTGCCTGCTTTGTGGAGCAGCGGGCGACGAAGGACGGGATCTGTGCCGCGATTGCGCCCACGAGCTGCCACGCAACCGCATCTGCTGTGCACGATGCGCCTTGCCTCTGCCCGAGCCGGCGGCGCAGTGCGGCCAATGCCAGCGACGGGCGCCGCCGTGGGATGCCGCCTGGGTGCCGTTCCGCTATGCGTGGCCGCTGGATCGCCTGGAATCGCGTTTCAAGTTCAGCGCCGATCTGGCCTCGGGTCGCGTGTTGTCGGCGCTATGGTTGCGCGAGCCGCCGCCGTCTGCGCTGCCAGCGTGCATCGTGCCGGTGCCCCTGCATGCCGGGCGCCTGCGCGAGCGCGGCTATAACCAGGTCGCCGAGCTGGCGAAAGCGCTGTCGCGCCACTTTGGCGTGCGCTGGGACATGAGTGCGCTGACACGCGTGCGCGCCACCTCGGCCCAGACCGAACTCGGTGCACCGGGGCGCCGTCGCAACGTGCGCGGTGCATTCATGGCAGACAGCCGAGAGAGCTGGCCCGCGCATGTGGCCCTGCTCGACGACGTGATGACAACGGGTGCCACCCTTGCCGAATGCACGCGGCAGCTGAAACGCGCCGGCGTGCAGCGCGTGGATGTCTGGGCGCTGGCGCGGGCGCCGCGGCCGGGAGGCTAGGCTTCTCTCGGACGCGGAACGGCTACGTGCCGTAGCCCGGTTCCCCGTCGCAGCCGTCGTCCACCCATTCCTGCATCTTGCCCCGCCACAGGCGGCGGTTGCGCTGCAGCTGCGTGCCGTCCGCGCGCTGGTGGTGTTCGGTCCAGCTGTTGCACGTGGCTTCCACCCGGCTGGTGGCGGCGAATCGCTTGCTTCCCAGCACCGGTGCCAGGCATCGCATGGCGCGGCGCATGTCGTTCAGCGAGCCGCTGCCGAAATGAAACACGAAGATGGCCGGCCCGTGTTGCGGCGGAAATCGGTGGGAGTCGAGAAATCCCGGGTTGCAGGTGAGCAGCGACAGCTTGCGGTCGAAGGCATACGCCGCATGGGCGTCGTCCGTTTGGCCAACCAGGCCTGTATCCGACGAAGTGCGCACCTGGGCGCCAGCCGAGCGCAGCAATTCGACGGCGCGCGGGGGAAACGAGGCATCCACGAGAAAGCACGCGCGGCTTTCCATGCTGCCTTCGTCAGGCAGGCTGCGATTGCTGGAGCCTTCCAGTTCCCGCCACATGAGCTGCACGACTCCGTTGGATCAGGGACGCGGCAGGCCACCTTGTATGGCTCGGTGGCGACGTGGAATGTCGAGCGCTGTCATGCCAGGCAGCCATCGCCACTCGCGGCATGAATTGCGCGGAATACGAGATTCCCCGTGGCTTTTCTATCGGTCCCCTGCGCGGCGGGCAATAGGACCTTTGGGGCATACCCGGTTGCGACGGCGTCAGCGGGGGCTGCGCGCCTCGATGGCGATGCGGATGGCGTCCGCGCTGCTGTGGGCGCCAAGACGCTTGAGCAGGCTGGCGCGGTGCATCTTCACGGTCTTTTCCTCGATGCCCAGCAACTCGCCGATCTGCTTGTTGCGCAGGCCGCGCGACATGTGTTCGAGCACCTGTTTTTGCCGTGGCGTCAGGCTGTCCACCAGGGCGGAAGCATGGGAAATGCGCAGGGTCTGCGCGCGTTCGGGCGCGTCGGTCACGTCCATCTGCGAGCCGATGAAATATTCGATGGAACCGTCGGCACCGAACAGCGGCGCGATCATCACCGCATTGCGGAACAGCGTGCCGTCCTTGCGGTAATTGCTGAGCACCATCAGCACCGGTTTCCCTTTCGCAATGGCGTCGCGCAACAGGGAGCGTTGCTCGGGCTCAGTGCCGTTGCCCTGCAAAAAACGGCAGTTACGGCCCAGAACTTCACGTTCCCCGTAACCCGTGAGCGCGCAGAACGCAGCGTTCACGCACACGATGGGGTTATCCGGCAAACGCGGATTGGTCACGATGGTCGCGAGGGGAGACAGGCCGATGGATGTGAACAGGGCGCCTTCAAAACCAGGTTGATGCATCGTTTCTTTCCTCAGTCACCTTCTGCGCATACGCGTCAGATTCGAACAGAACACGTCGTTCATACCAAGCCCGACCTTGGCAGGGCGCGGCAGCAGTCACTGTCCTGCAAAAGATGGGCCGTCGGGCCTCGAACCATCGTGGTATTCACGTTGATGCGGCATGAAGCGCAGCATCGAAGGGTCGTGCCTGGACAGGGGCGGGTGCGATCCCATCATCAGGAGACGCCCCATGCTGAACTGGCCTGAATACCGCAAGCAGCTGATGAATCGCATCGGCATGATCGGCAAGCTGAGCCCGGATACTGTCGCTGGATATCAGACGCTGAGCAATGCCGGAAGCAAGACCGGTCACCTGAACGCGAAGACGCGTGAACTCATTTCGCTCGCGGTAGCGGTAACAACGCGCTGCGATGGTTGCATCACCGTGCACACGGCCGAAGCGCTGAAGCAGGGGGCCACGCACGAGGAAATCGCCGAAGCACTTGGCGTGGCCGTGGCGATGAATGCTGGCGCGGCGCTGGTTTACTCGGCACGCGTGCTCGATGCCGTGCACGCCTATGAATCAACCGCTCCCGCATAACGCGTCGCGCGATACGAATCGCCCACCACCCAGGCGCCGCACGCGATGGCCGCGGAAATCACCAGTGCCGTCCACGCGGTGCGGTCGCTTGGGTTCGCCGCGATGGCGGGCCCCCAGACGAGCAAGGTGATGATCCACAACATGGCCGCCTCCAGTCGCGCAGCGAGCGGTGCCAGGACACCGAACAGCACCGCCAGACAGGCGACGATGCTGCACGCGCCCGTGAAATACACCCAACCCAGGCGGAACGGCAGCCACGCCGGCACCAGCGCTTCGGTCTGTGCGCTGTAGAAGAAGTGCGCCAAACCGATCATGGGCAACGACAACGCGAACAGCACGCGCGCCGCACGCACGCCGTGAAGGCCGGTAACGCGGCGAAGCCAGTCGTTCCGTTCACCGATGTGAAGAGCAGACAGCACCCAGGCGCCAGCGAGCATCACCGCAATCTCGCCAAACCCAAGCCACGTGGCCTCCATTGTCGGCACCACCACGACGGCAGGCAGTTTCAACAGCACCACCCATGCCAGCAGGAAAACCGTAAGCAGCGCAGATGCCGCCTTCGCCCATGCCCTCAACAGCAGGCCCACGCCGCAGGCAAGCTCGATCAGCGCGAAGACATAGGCAATGGCCGTGGCGCCCGGCATGTGCTCGATGGGCAGATGCTGCCAGACCAGGGCGACGTCGCCGTAGATGAAACCGAGCACGCCCAGGCCGATCATGCAGAGTGCGAAAAACTGCTGCGAAATGCGGGTCTGCGGCAGCGCGAAAGCGTCGATGGTGCTGCGTGATCCGATATCACCGTCAGCCAGTACGGCCGACGATGCGTGGTGCGAACGTTCCATGCCTTGCTCCTTCACGATGGACGGACAGGGGAACAACGGTTCTTTGCAACGTGGCGGCCTGACCCGCGAGACGATGCGTGCGGTGGGCATGCCGGCCATTTAAACGGCTGGCTGGTCGTGGTGCAATCGCACTCGCCAAGAGCCGCAAGGAGCGCCCATGTATCGCCCACGACCCATCGTGAATCTGCCGCGCGACACCGACCCCGACGGCATCAAGGTGTACGCCATTTCGGCGCCGGGAAAAGCGGTGGATGTCTCGCATTACCTGCCACGCCTGCAGGCCATGAAGCAGGTGCGGCCGATAGCGTGGCGCAGCACGCCGGCGTTTGCGATCTTCCACGAGGGTGCCAATGCTCGCTATCTCGTGCTTGGCTGGTGGGGCAACGACAACGAGATGTTCATCGCGGTGGCTGCGGAAGATGCCTCCGGCTGGGTCGAGGACATGTCGCGCTACTCGTTCTGCCTGTGGGACATGGAAGTGATGTGGTACGAGCGCAACGCCTTCGTCGAGTGCATGTACGGTGTGGTGCCCAGCCTGGATGCGTATCGCGCCAGCATGCTGTGCAAGTCCTGACATGAACAGGGCATGGTGGGCCGCCAGGGGCATCGCGCGACTGGTGTTCGTGGTGCTGGTGAGCCTGCTGCTGGCGGGCCTTGGCTATCTCGCCATACTTGCCGTGATCATGCAGTTCCCGCCGCACGCCATCCGCTGACGCCATTCACGCGCGGCTGCTGTCTACGGCGCGGCGCAACAGCAGTTCGCGCTCGCGTTCGTTGCGCGTCATGGCGGCGGCACGCTCGAATTCCTCGCGCGCCTCGCCATGACGCCCCAACCTGACCAGCAGCTCGCCGCGCACGCTGGGCAACAGGTGATAGTGACGGAGCAGAGGCTCTTCACGAAGTTCGTCCACCAGCGACAAACCCACGTCCGGGCCAAAGGCTTGCGCATGCGCCACGGCGCGGTTGAGCGCCACCACCGGCGATGGCATGCGTCGGGCCAGCGTGTCGTAAAGCGCGGCGATGCGTGGCCAGTCGGTTTCCTGTGCCGTGTGGGCGCGTGCGTGGCAGGCGGCAATGGCGGCCTGCAACGTATACGGTCGTTCGCCTCCGCCCAGTTGCTCCGCGCGTTGCAACGACGCAAGCCCGCGACGTATCAGCAACTGGTCCCATCGTGCGCGGTTCTGGTCGTTCAACAGGATCGGCTCGCCATTCGGCCCTTGCCGTGCCGCGGTGCGCGACGCCTGGATTTCCATCAGCGCTACTAGACCATGCACTTCCGGTTCGGCCGGTGCGAGCCCCGCGAGCACCCGGCCCAGGCGCATCGCCTCGTCGCACAGTTGCGGACGCATCCAGTCGCGGCCGGACGTGGCGGCGTATCCTTCGTTGAAGATCAGGTAGACGACTTCGAGCACCGACGCCAGGCGCACCGACAACTCGTCGCCACGCGGCACTTCGAATGGCACCCTGGCGTCGCTGAGCGCACGCTTCGCACGCACGATGCGTTGCGCGACGGTGGGCTCCGGCACCAGGAAGGCGCGCGCAATCTCCACCGTGGTCAGGCCACCCAGCAGGCGCAGCGTGAGCGCCACGCGCGCCTCGGTGGACAACACCGGATGGCATGCCGTGAATATCAGGCTGAGCAGATCGTCACCGACCGGATTATCGAGCATGGCATCCGGGTCTCCCACGGATTGTTCAAGCTGATCCTCGATCTCGCGCGTGAGCTGGTCTTCCTTGCGTCGATGCAGGGCGTGGCGGCGCATCTGGTCAATCGCCCGATGCTTGGCCGTGGTCATCAGCCACGCACCGGGATTGCGCGGCACACCCGTCTGCGGCCATTGCTCCAGCGCCGTGACCAGCGCGTCCTGGGCCAGCTCTTCCGCCAGGCCCACGTCGCGCACGATGCGGGCAAGCCCGGCGATCAGTCGCGGCGCCTCGATGCGCCAGACCGCGTCAATGGTGCGATGGATGTGGTCGGTGGCCGTCATGGCCGTCGATGACAACACCACGCCCGATGCCGCGCAAGTTCATGCGCAGCACCGCCGCGTTGCCTCACGGAGGCGACATCACCATCCAGTGCACGCCAAAGCGGTCGCGCAACATGCCGAAGCTGGAGGCGAAGAACGTCTTCGACAGCGGCATGGCCACCGATCCACCGTCTTCCAGCAGCGCGTTGAAGTGTTTGGTCGCCTCGGCGTCATCCTTGGCGTTGAGCACCAGCGAAAAGCCGCGGAAATCCGGCTGGCCACCGCATTCGCCATCGGAAGCATTCACCAGTGACTCGCCGACCTTGAACGACGCATGCATGATCTTTTCACCGTTCGGCGGACGAGGGCCGGCGGCCTGGTCGCCCGGCTGTTCGGGATTGTCCTTGAAGCGGATCAGCGTTTGCACCTGCGCGTTCACGGCCTTGCCGTAGAAGGCGAGGGCCTCCTCGCAGCGGCCATCGAAGAAGAGATAAGCCTGGACAAGCATGTCGCGGTCTCCCGTGATGTTCAGTGGTGTTCGCCCAACGTGGCCCGCTGCTGTGCTTCCTGTTCGCGCAGCTCCGGCGTGAACTGCTCGCCGAAATCGTCGGCGTCGAACACGCGGCGAATCTCGATCTCCGAAGCCCCTTCCTCGAAGGGATTGGGGCAGCGCTTCATCCATTCGATGGCCTCTTCCAGCGAGCCCACCTGCAACAGCCAGAATCCGGCGATGAGTTCCTTGGTTTCGGCAAATGGTCCATCAATGACGGTGCGCGTGTCGCCTTCGTAGCGGATGCGTGCGCCGTTGCTGCTGGGGTGCAGGCCTTCGCCGGCCAGCATCACGCCGGCCTTCACCAGCTCTTCGTTGAAGCGGAGCATGTCGGTGAGCATCTTCTCGCTCGGCATCTCGCCGGCCTCGGAAGCCCGCGTGGCGCGGACCATGGCTACGAATCGCATGGGTATCACTCCTTGTCGGTGTCGTGGGCCGTAGAAAGGCGGCCTTCATGCACACGACGAACGACCTTGCCGGGAATCGACAGGGTAGCGGAGGGAATTTCTACGCGACGTGGAAAACCCGTCTTTATGTAGGAGCGCACTGGTGCGCGACCGGTTCCTGCCAGGTCGTACTAGCCGAAGGCGAGTGGTCGCGCACAAGTGCGCTCCTACAAAGGGGATGCCGTGTTTGGGCTTTACCTGAACGCCAACGCCAGCACGATGCCGATCCACACCGCCATGCCCAGCCAGTTGTTGTTGCGGAAGGCCCACAGGCAGGCGGCGCGGTCGTGCGTGCGAATGCGCCACAGCTGCCACCCGAACAGGCCGGCAGCGGCCAGCAGGCTCAGCCAGTAGGGCCAGCCCAGCGAGGCGCGCTGGCCCACGAACAGCATGGCCAGCAGGAACGTGGCCATCAGAATGCCCAGGATCGGCAGATCGGCATCGCCAAACAGGATGGCCGTGGACTTGGCGCCCGCCTTGATGTCCTCGTCGCGGTCCACCAGCGCGTATTGGGTGTCGTAAACCACCGACCAGATGATGTTGGCGATGAACAGCAACCAGCCCACCGGCGGCACGGTGTTCATCACCGCGGCGAACGCCATGGGGATGGACCAGCCGAACGCCGCGCCCAGCACCACCTGCGGCAGATGCGTGTAGCGCTTGGTGAACGGGTAGATGGCGGCCAGGGCGGCGCCCGCGAACGACATCTCGATGGTCAGCTTGTTGGTGAACAGCACCAGGATGAACGAGAACACCAGCAGGCTGGCAAACACGATCAGCGCCTCGCGCGGCGTCACGCGCCCGGCGGCGATGGGTCGGCCCGCGGTGCGCTCCACTTGCGGGTCCAGCTTGCGGTCGGCGTAATCGTTGATGGCGCAGCCGGCAGCACGCATGGAAAACACGCCCAGTGTAAAGATCACCAGCATCTTCACCGGCGGGAAGTCCGATGCCGCCAGCCACAGCGCCCACCACGTCGGCCACAGCAACAGCAGCGCGCCGATGGGGCGATCCATGCGGGTCAGCACCAGGTAGTCGCGCGCCTTGCTGCGATAGGCCTCGGGCAGCTTCTGCAGCAGCCAGTCCAGCACTCGCGTGGCGCGCGTGGAACTGTCCGCCGGCTGCGCCGTGCGCGCGGTTTTCGGCGCCACGCCGGGGCGCGGACGCGGGGCACTGGTGGTCGGCAGGTTGCGCCGCTGGCGCTTGCGTGAAGTGGGAGCCATTTGCCCAGTTTAACGTGGGCCATCGTCATGGGTGGCGTGACGGATGACCTGTTTCCCCTGCGCGCCGTGTCGCAACACCGTCACAAAGGGGCCTAAACTCGCGGTCTACCCGCATGGAATCACGCCGATGCCCAAGGCCCTCAGTCACATCGCCCTGATCGTCGCCCACCCCACCCGCACCGCACACCTGCTCACGGGCGTGTTCGACGACGCGCGTATCGTGCAGGAAGAAGACCCGGACCACGCGCACCCCGAGGTCATCGTCTCCGTGGGTGGCCTGGAGTTCGCCCTGATCCGCGGGCAGGGGCCGGTGTCACGCAATGGCGATCACATCGCCTTCGCGGTGACCAAGCAGGAACAGCTCGAATGCGCGCGCCGCATGGACGAGCTGGCGCTGGATTACCAGATGGCCCGCGAAGACACGGCGCTGTATTTCAGCGATTACGACAACCATGTGTTCGAGCTGGAAGTGATGGAATCGTAGACCGCTGTCGCGCACAAGTGCGCTCCTACAAGGTCTCGTTTCTGTAGGAGCGCACTTGTGCGCGACGGGACTCGCCTTACCGCAGCAACAAGCGATACGCCGGATTCTCGCTCTCATCCCGGAACGGATAACCCAGCGTATCCAGGAAGGCCTGGAACAACGCCCGCTCATCCGCCGGCACCTGGATACCGACAAGAATCCGCCCGTAATCCGCACCCTGGTTGCGGTAGTGGAACAGGCTGATGTTCCAGTCCGGATGCATGTGGCCCAGGAAGCGCGTCAGCGCACCGGGCCGCTCCGGAAACTCGAAGCGGTAGAGCAGCTCGTCGCAAGCCAGTGGTGAGCTGCCGCCGATCATGTGGCGCAGGTGCAACTTGGCCAGTTCGTCGTCGGTGAGGTCGAGCACGCCAAAGCCATGGGCGCGGAAGGCGTCGATCAACGTCTGGCGTTCGTCCCGGTGCGTGGTCTGCACGCCCACGAAGATGTGCGCTTCGCTGGCGCTGCCGATGCGGTAGTTGAATTCAGTGATGCTGCGCTGATCGAGCGCCGCGCAAAAACGCCGGAAGCTGCCGCGCTCCTCGGGAATGGTGACCGCGAACACCGCCTCGCGCTGCTCACCCACTTCGGCACGCTCGGCCACAAACCGCAGCCGGTCGAAATTGAGATTGGCGCCGGACACCACCGCCACCATCGGCTGCGCCGACGCATCATGCGTTGCGATGTACTGCTTGAGACCCGCCAGCGCGAGCGCGCCTGCCGGCTCGGGCACGCTGCGCGTCTCGTGGAATACATCGCGAATGGCTGCACAGATGGCGTCGGTATCCACGCGCACCATGCCATCGGCGTAGCGCTGGCACAGATCGAAGGTCAGGTCGCCCACGCGTTTCACCGCGGTGCCGTCGGCAAACAGGCCCACTTCGGACAGTGTCACCGGCGCGCCGGCATCCAGCGATTGCGCCATGGCATCGGAATCGCAGGTCTGCACGCCGATGACCTTGATCTCGGGGCGCAGCGCTTTCACGTAGGCGGCGATGCCTGCCAGCAGGCCGCCGCCACCCACCGGTACGAAGATGGCATGCAGCGGTCCGGGATGCTGGCGCAGGATCTCCATGCCCACCGTCGCCTGGCCGGCGATAACAGCCGCATCGTCGAAGGGGTGCACAAAGGTGTAGCCGTGTTCGGCCTGCAGCCGGGCCGCTGTTGCCTGGGCGTCGCTGTACGAATCGCCGGCCAGCACCACTTCCACGTGCGTACCGCCAAAGCGGCGCACGGCATCTACTTTCACCTGCGGCGCCGTTACGGGCATCACGATTACCGCACGAACGCCAAGCCGGGCTGCCGCAAGGGCAACACCCTGCGCGTGGTTGCCTGCGGAAGCGGCAATGACGCCGCGCGCGCGTTCGGCTTCGCCAAGCTGTGCCATGCGGTTGTAAGCGCCGCGGAGCTTGAACGAGAACACCGGCTGCTGGTCTTCCCGCTTGAGCAACACGGGTTGCCCGAGTCGCGCGGAAAGCAACGGTGCTGCTTCGAGCGAGGTCTCGCGTGCGACGTCATAGACACGCGCACCCACGGTCATGCGCAGCAGGTCATGTCCGCTTGGCGATGCGTCCGACACGCTGCGGGCAGCAAGAGCGTTCATGGCAGGGCGGCGGGATGGGTCACGTCGATCACGTCCACCAGCTTGCGGGTCTGCTTGATGATCTGCTCCACCGTATCATCCGCACCTTCCATCACCAGCGTGAGCTGCGAGACGGCGGGATCTTCCGTGGCGGCCACGGTGAGCGAGTCGATGTTGCAGTGACGTGCGGCGAACATGCCGGCGACGCGCATCAAGGCGCCGGATTCGTTTTGCAGAAGAATGGAAAGCGTGTGTTTCATGGCCACTCCGTAGTCCCTACCTATCCGTCATTCCGGCGCAGGCCGGAATCCAGTCGCGACCACCTGACACCATCGGCACTGGATCCCGGCCTTCGCCGGGATGACGAGCTTTGAACTCTCCACGGGGATGGCGAGCGTCAGAACATGTCGCTCGTCGCATCTCCCGACGTTTCCTGCGCCACGCGCGAGGGAATGAAATCCCCCGTGATCATCTGCGCATACGTCGAACCCGGCCCCACCATGGGATACACGCCGGCATCCGGATCGATCATCACTTCGAGGAACGCCGGACCATCGAAGGCAAGAAAATCGGCGATGGTGTCCGCGAGCTTGGCCTTGTCTTCCAGCCGCTGGGCCCACTCGAAGCCATCGGCCTGCGCGGCCTTGATGAAATCCTTCTTGTGCAGGCTCTTGTCCGACGAGGCAAACCGCCCGCGGAAGAACAGCTTCTGCCATTGGCGCACCATGCCGTCGCCAATGTTGTTGAGCACCACCACCTTCACGGGCAAGTGATAGGTGGTGACGGTTTCCAGCTCGCCGAGATTCATGCGGATACTGGCATCGCCATCGATGTCGATGACCACCGCATCGCGCCGCGCGAACTGCGCGCCAATGGCCGCCGGCAAGCCGAAACCCATGGTTCCCATGGAGCCGGAGGTGAGCCAATGGCGCGGTTCGCGGAAATCGAAATATTGCGCAGCCCACATCTGGTGCTGGCCGACGCCGGTGCTGATCACCGCGCGACCTTGCGTGTGCTGGTTGATGGCTTCGATCACCGCCTGCGGCTGGATCAGCGTACTGTCGCGATCGTAATTCAGGCCGTGGTCGCGCTTGAGCGCGGCGATATGGGCATGCCAGTTCGCGTAACGGCCTTCCGCTGAGAAATTCAGTCCGTGACGCAGGCCGTACTGGTGCAGCCGCGACAAGGTGGCGTCGAGATCGCCGTGATGATGCCAGTGCACGGACTTCACCTTGCCGATCTCGGCAGGGTCGATGTCGATCTGCGCGATGAAGCGTGCGTGCGGCGCGAACTTGTCGGGCACGCTGGCCACGCGATCATCGAAGCGCGCGCCCAGTGCCAGCAGGAAGTCGCAATCTTCCACGGCATAGTTGGCGTGCGCCGTACCGTGCATGCCCAGCATGTGCAGCGCGAGCGGCTCGGTGGTGTCCATCGCGCCGATACCCATCAGCGTGGTGGTCACCGGCAGCCCGAATTGCTTGACGAAAGCGCGCAGCGTGGCAGAGGCCTCGCCCGCGATGATGCCGCCGCCCGCATAGATCAGCGGACGCCTGGCCTTGGCCAGCGCGTCGAAGAAAGCTGCGCATTGCGCGTCGTCCACGCGAGCGTTCTGGATGGCGTGCTGGCGCGCGCGATAACCGGGGATCGGCAGCGTGCCTTCGCCGGCAAACGTGAGTGCGCTGTTCTGCACGTCCTTGGGGATGTCGACCACGACAGGGCCGGGTCGTCCGCTGCGGGCGATTTCGAACGCGGTGCGCAACGTCTCTTCCAGCCGCGACGGATCAGTGAGCAGGAACACGTGCTTGGCGCACGGGCTCATGATGTTGCTGACCGGCGCTTCCTGAAACGCGTCGCTGCCCAGCGCCGCGGTGGGCACCTGGCCGCAGATGACCACCATGGGCACGGAATCGGACATCGCGTCGCGCACCGGCGTCACCATGTTGGTGGCGCCCGGACCGGAGGTAACGATGGCCACGCCCACTTTGCCGGACGCACGCGCGTAACCGGCGGCCATGAAGCCCGCACCCTGCTCGTTGGCGGGCACGATCAGCGGCATCGGCTCGCCGCCCAAGGGCGACAGATGTGTCGCGTTGAAACGGAAAACCGCGTCATACACGGGCAGGATCGCGCCGCCCGAATAACCGAACAGCACATCGACGCCTTCATCGGCCAATACCTGCACCACCACTTCTGCGCCGCTCATGGACTGGCCGGCGAGAGGGTGTGTCGTCAGTGGCGTGGGCACGTCACGATCTTCGATGGCGCGGTGCAGAGGCATATTCACGGTGATCGGCTTTCCCGGTGCATCGCCGAAACGTCGGCGAGCGGCATGTCGGTTGGAAAATCCCCTCCCCTGAAAACCAGGGGAGGGCCAGGGAGGGGTAATGCGTGCGGGATGAGCACCCCTCGAGTCGAGCAAAAACGTTTGATGCTTGCGAAACCTTTCCTGCTCGTCATCCCTGCGAAAGCAGGGATCCAGTGCCTTTTGTGATCCAGCCTGCACGTTGAAAGACACTGGATTCCTGCTTTCGCAGGAATGACGAGCCAAAATACTTAACCCACTTTCTTCAACGGCTCGGCAGCAGCCTTCGGCGCATTCGCCTGCAGCCACGGCATGCGCTCGCGCAGCTTCGCGCCGACCTGTTCCACCGGATGCTCCAGGTCCGCCTGCTTGAACTTCTTGTAGTTCGGCAGGCCGGCTTCGTATTCGGCAATCCAGTTCTTGGCGAAGGTGCCGTCCTGGATGTCCTTGAGCACGCCCTTCATGCGCTCCTTGGTGGCCGCATCGATGATGCGCGGGCCGCTGACGTAGTCGCCGTACTGCGCGGTCTCGGAGATGAACTCCAGCATGCGGGTGATGCCGCCTTCGTAGAACAGGTCCACGATCAGCTTCAGTTCGTGCAGCACTTCGTAGTACGCGATTTCCGGCTGGTAACCGGCTTCCACCAGCGTTTCGAAGCCGGCCTGTACCAGCGAGCTGGCGCCACCGCACAGCACGGCCTGTTCGCCGAACAGATCGGTCTCGGTCTCTTCCTTGAAGTCGGTCTTGATCAGCAGCGCGCGACCGCCGCCGATACCGTCGGCATACGCCTTGGCCTTGGCTTCGGCGTTGCCGCTGACGTCCTGGTGCACGGCCCAGATGCTGGGCACGCCACGACCGATTTCATACTCGCGACGCACCAGCGCGCCCGGACCCTTGGGCGCCACCAGCACCACGTCGATGTCCGTGCGCGGCTCGATCCGCTTGAAGTGCACGTTGAAGCCGTGCGCGAACAGCAGCGCAGCACCGGGCTTGATGTTCGGCTCGATGCTTTCCTTGTACAGCTTGGCCTGCACCATGTCGGGCGTGAGCACGGCGACCAGGTCGGCGTCCTTCACCGCATCGCCCGGTTCGGCGACGTTGAAGCCTTCGGCGCGGGCTTTCTCCCACGAGGGGCCACCCTTGCGCAGGCCGACGACGACGTCGAGACCGGAGTCGCGCAGGTTGAGTGCGTGGGCGCGGCCCTGGCTGCCAAAGCCCAGGACGGCGATGCGGGCGTTGGCCAGCGTGTCGTTGTTGTTGCTCATGCGGTGACTCCTGCGTTCGTGTCTTCGTTGACGTGTGTGGAAGCGTGGGATGCGGATGTACTGCGTGCTGCAATGGGTTGCGTGGTGGCACCTTCGGAAGCGGAGCCCACCAGGGAGACGTACTTGGCCAGCGCGCCGCGCGTGACCTTGGGTGCTGGCGGCTGCCAGGCGGCGCGACGCGGGGCGAGGTCGGCGGTGGTGCTGATCTCGCGCGTGTCGGCATCGATGCGGATGCGGTCGCCTTCGTGCAACAGGCCGATGGGGCCGCCACGTGCGGCTTCGGGTGCGATATGGCCCACCATGTAGCCGTGCGTGGCGCCGGAGAAACGGCCGTCGGTAATCAACGCGACGTCGTCGCCCAGGCCGCGGCCGATCAGTGCGGCGGTGACGCCCAGCATTTCGCGCATGCCCGGGCCACCGGCCGGACCTTCGTTGCGGATGACGATGACGTCACCCTTCTCGATGGTCCCACCCTGCACGGCGGCGAAGGCCTGCTCCTCGCTTTCGAACACGCGCGCACGGCCTTCGAAATGGCTGGCGCCCTTGCCGGCGAGCTTGAGGATGCAGCCTTCCGGCGCGAGGTTGCCGTAGAGGATGGAGTAGCCACCACGCGGCTTCAGCGGCTGCGAGATCGGATGCACGACATCCTGGTGTTCCGCACGGGGTGCGGCGGCAGCTTCATCGAACAGGCTGCGGCCGGTGACGGTCGGCGTGTCGGTGAGCATGTCGGCGGCGATCAATTCCTGCGCCACGCGCGCGCTGCCACCGGCGCCGAACATTTCCACGGCGGTGTAACGGCCACCGGGCAGAAGATCGGCAATCACGGGCGTGTGCCTGGAAGCCGGTTCGAAATCCTCCAGCGTCCAGCGCGTGCCCGCTTCGCGCGCGATGGCGAGCAGATGCAACACCGCGTTGGTAGAACCCGCCGTGGCGGCGACCATGCGCGCGGCGTTGCGGAATGCGGTTTCGCTCAGCAGCTCGCGCGGCGTGCGGTTCTCCCTGAAGCACTCCATCACCAGCTCGCCACAGCGACGTGCGGCGGCGGCCTTGGCCGGATGCGTGGCGGGAATGTCGTTGAAACCCATCGGCGACAAGCCGAGCGTGGTCAGCACCATCGCCATGGTGTTGGCGGTGAACTGGCCGCCGCAGGCACCTGCGCCCGGGCAGGCATCGCGTTCCACGGAGGTGAGTTCGTCATCGCCGATCTTGCCCGCGCCATGCGCGCCGACGGCTTCGAACACCTGCTGGATGGTGATGGGGTGGTTGTCGTGCGTGCCGTGCGCAATCGTGCCGCCGTACAGCGCCACGCTCGGGATATTGAGTCGCGCCATCGCCATCGCGGCGGCGGGAATGGTCTTGTCGCAGCCGCACAGCACCACCATCGCATCCAGGCAGTGACCGTCCACGGCCAGCTCGATGGAGTCGGTGATCACTTCGCGACTGATCAGCGACGCGCGCATGCCGGGCGTGCCCATGGCAATGCCGTCGGTCACTGCGATGGTGTTGAATTCCACCGGCGTGCCGCCGGCGGCGCGAATGCCTTCGGCCACGTGCTCGGCGAGCTCACGCAGGTTGAGGTTGCACGGGCTCACGTTCGACCACGTGTGCACCACGGCCACGAGCGGCTTGGCGATGGCTTCGTCGTCCATGCCGGTGGCGCGCAGCATGGCGCGTGCCGGTGCGCGGTCGGGGCCGGTCTTGATCAGGTCACTGCGCATGCGTGGGTTCCGGTGAAGAAGTGAACATGAAACTTGCGGACGCTTTCAAAGACACCGTCATCCCCGCGTAGGCGGGGATCCAGCGTCTTTCGGACCGCGCAAAGGCACTGGATGACCAGCCATACGGCTGTTGGAAAAGCGCCTCCCGCCTACGCGGGAATGACGTTGCAGGAGAGGCTGAGGGTGTGGCTGGACTCAACCGCATGCGCGCCCCCAGCGAAGAAAAGCCGCCGCGTTGCAGGCGTGTTCGTCGACGGCGGCAAGCACCGCTTCCAGCACGTCCTTGGTACCTGCGCTGCCACCGATGTCGCGTGTGTGCGGGCCGCGCTCCAGCACTTCGGCCACGGCTGCTTCCACGGTGCTGGCTTCTTCTTCCAGGCCCAGCGAATGACGCAACAGCATGGCGGCGGAAAGAATGGCGCCGATGGGATTGGCCACGCCCTGGCCAGCGATATCCGGCGCGGAACCGTGGATGGGTTCGTACAGGCCACCCTTGCCTTCACCCAGCGACGCTGACGGCAGCAGGCCCAGCGAACCGGCGAGCGCGGCGGCTTCGTCGGTGAGGATGTCGCCGAACAGGTTTTCGGTGACCACCACGTCGTACTTGCCCGGCTGCGTCAGCAGCAGCATGGCCATGGAATCGACCAGCTGGTGCTCCAGCTTCACGTCCGGATATTCGGCCGCGATGCGCTGCACCGTGGTGCGCCACAGGCGCGACGTTTCCAGCACGTTGGCCTTGTCGACCGACGTGACGTGCTTGCGGCGCTCGCGTGCGAGTTCGAAGGCACGACGCGTGACGCGTTCCACTTCGGCAACGGTGTACTTGCACTCGTCGATGGCGGTGTCGATGGTGCGCGTCTTCGCGCCGAAGTAGGCGCCTCCGGTGAGTTCGCGCACGAACAGCACGTCGACGTTCTTCAGCTTCTCGTTCTTCAGCGGCGACAGCGAGGCCAGCGCCGGATGCACTTGCAGCGGACGCAGGTTGGCGTAGACGCCGAGTGCCGCGCGCAGTGCCAGCAGGCCCTGTTCGGGGCGCACCGGCGCGTTCGGATCGGACCACTTCGGACCGCCTACTGCGCCAAGCAGTACCGCATCGGCGGCCTTGCACGCTTCCAGCGAGGCTTTTGGCAACGGTTCGCCAGTGGCATCGATGGCGCAACCGCCGATCTGATGTTCTTCGAAGTGGAAGTGATGATCGTAATGCGCAGCGACCGCATCGAGCACGGCCACGGCCGCAGCAGTGACTTCCGGGCCGACGCCGTCGCCGGGCAGGGTGACGATATGCGCTCTCATAGGGTGACTCCGGCGGTGCGAGGCTCTTGTTGAGGAGTGCGGCCATGGATGGCCGCTTCTTGACCTTCGCGTTCATGGATGAACGCATCAATCAATGGCATGTGTTGCTGGAGATAACCCAGCTGGTCGACGCCGTTGAGCAGGCAGTGACGGGCAAACGGTTCGAGCTGGAAGCGGATGTGGCCGCCGTCAGGCAGGGCGATCACCTGTTCCTTCACGTCGATGGACAGCTCAATGCCCGGGTGTTCGATCAGCCAGCGGTGCTCGGCTTCATCCAGCACGATGGCGAGCAGGCCGTTCTTCAGCGCGTTGTTGCGGAAGATGTCCGCGATCTCGCTGCACAGCACCGCCTGGATGCCGTAATCAAGCAGGGCCCACGGCGCGTGCTCGCGCGAGGAACCGCAACCGAAATTGCGACCGGCGACCAGGATGTGGCATCCACGCGCCTGCGGCTGGTTGAGCGGGAACGCCGGGGTGTCGCTGCCGTCGGCCTGGTAGCGCCAGTCGTTGAAGCACAGCTTGCCCAGGCCAGCGCGCTCGGTAGTGGTAAGGAAGCGCGCCGGGATGATGCGGTCGGTGTCGATGTTCTCGTCCGGCAGCACGGCAGTGCGGGAGTGGAGGCGGGTGATGGGGCGCAGTAACGAACCTCCGAAGGACAACACGATGCGAAGCGCTTAACTCCCTCTCCCCTCCGGGGAGAGGGTTGGGGTCAGGGGCGGGTGCTTGCGGGCACGCCTATCGAAGCGTCGCTTGAAGAAGCAGTGAGGCCAGCGTGGGCCCGCTCCGGAGGCCCCGACCCGGCGCGGACCGGCAGTACACCCTAGGGCTTCATGCCGGCCCCAGCTCCCTGGTCTCACGCCGGGCGGCGATGCGACCCGCCACGGCAGAGGCTGCCGCCGTCGCCGGACTCGCCAGCACCGTGCGCGCCCCCTTGCCTTGGCGTCCTTCGAAATTGCGATTCGAGGTGCTCACCACCAGCTGCCCCGGCTGCGCGAAATCGCCATTCATCGCGATGCACATCGAGCAACCCGGCTCGCGCCACTCGGCACCGGCAGCCTTGAACACGTGATGCAGGCCTTCGCTCTCCGCGTCGCGACGCACCGCTTCGGAGCCTGGCACCACCAGCATGCGCACGCCATCGGCGACGCGACGACCGCGCAGCACATGCGCCGCCTCGCGCAGATCCGACAGTCGCGAATTAGTGCAGCTGCCGACGAACACCACGTCCACCGGCGTGCCCTGCATGGGCTTGCCCGCTTCGGCCTTCATGTAGTCGAGCGCGCGCTTTTCCTGCGGATTGCGTGCGGCCGGTACCGGCTTGTCCATGGCGATTGCCATGCCCGGATGCGTGCCGTAGGTGACGGTGGGGCGGATCTTGCCAGCGTCGATGCGTACTTCGCGGTCGTACTCGGCGCCGTCGTCCGTGCGCAAGGATTTCCAGCGTGAAACGGCTTCATCCCATGCCTCGCCCTGCGGTGCGCGCGGACGACCCTTCAACCACGCGAAGGTGGTTTCGTCCGGCGCGATCAAGCCAGCGCGTGCGCCGGCTTCGATCGACATGTTGCACACCGTCATGCGCTCTTCCATCGACAGCTGTTCGATGGCCTTGCCGCGATATTCGATGACGTAGCCAGTGCCGCCGTCCACGCCGATCTCGCCGATGATGTGCAGGATCAGATCCTTGGCGCCCACGCCAGCAGGCAGGTCGCCATCGACATGGATCGCCAGCGTCTTGGCCTTGCGCTGGAGCAGGCACTGCGTGGCCATCACATGGCCCACTTCCGTGGTGCCGATGCCGAACGCCAGTGCGCCGAACGCGCCGTGTGTGGAGGTATGGCTGTCGCCGCACACGATCGTCATGCCAGGCTGCGTCGCGCCCAGTTCGGGGCCGAACACATGGACGATGCCGCGGTCGCTGCTGTTCCAGCCATGCAGTTCCACGCCAAACTCTCTGCAGTTGGTTTCCAGCTGCGAGACCTGCGCTTTCGCCTCGGCGTTGGCGTAGGGACGCTCGCCATCGGTGCCCGGCGGCAGCGTGGGGGTGGAGTGGTCCAGCGTGGCCAGCATGCGATCCGGGCGACGCAGCTTCAGGCCGCGTTCGCGCAGCTCGCTGAAGGCCTGCGGCGAGGTGACTTCGTGCACCAGGTGCAGATCGATATAGAGAATCGCCGGCGTGTCGATGGATTCCGCAGCAACGACGTGGGCATCCCACACTTTCTCGAACAGGGTCTTGGCGGTCATGCCGTGGCTCCCAACGAAGCAGGCTGCTGGTGAGGAGTGCGGCCATGGATGGCCGCTTTTTGATCTTCGTGGTCAGGGATGACCACATCGGATACGGGCGTGAGCCAGCCCCACTGGTCAGTGGTGGTGCCATCAAACAAGCCGAAGACCGCCTTCTGCAGCGCGCGGGTGACATCGCCCGGACGACCCGCGCCCACCTGCTTGCGATCCACCGCGCGCACCGGCGTGATTTCCGCCGCGGTGCCGGTCATGAAGATTTCGTCGGCGGTGTACAGCGCTTCGCGCGGCAGGTCGCGTTCTTCCACCGCCATACCGAGCTCGCCAGCGAGCGTGATGACGGATTCGCGCGTGATGCCAGCCAGGATGCCCGCGCTCGTCGGCGGCGTGAGCAGCTTGCCGTTCTTCACCAGGAACAGGGTTTCGCCGGCGCCTTCGCTCAGCAGGCCGTTGTGGCCCAGCGCGATGCCTTCGGCGTAGCCGCCGCGACGCGCTTCAAGCGCGATCAGCTGGCTGCTGAGGTAGTTGCCGCCGGCCTTGGCCCAGCTGGGAATGGTGTTGGGTGCGGGGCGATGCCACGAGGACACGCACACGTCGGCGCCGTGCTCGATCGCATCGCCGAGATAAGCGCCCCATTCCAGCGCCATGATGGCCACGTCCACCGGCGAATCCGTTTTCGGCAGCACGCCCAGGCCACCCGCGCCGCGGAACACGATGGGACGCACGTAGGCGGACTTCATGCGGTTGGCGCGGATCACTTCGTGACAGGCGGCGTTGATCTCGTCTTCGGTGTAGCCGACGTCGATCTCGTAGACGCGCGCGGATTCGAACAGGCGGCGCGTGTGGTCGGCGAGGCGGAAATAGGCGGGGCCCTGCGGCGTGGCGTAGACGCGTTCGCCTTCGAAGACCGAGGAACCGTAGTGCAGCGCGTGGGTGCTGACGTGGACCGTGGCCTCGGTCCAGGGTTTGATCTGGCCGTTGTGCCAGAGGAATGGCGTGGTCATTACATAACTCCTTGGATCACAGGCTCGCGACCGCAGCCCGTTGTTGCACGGGTTGTTGTCGTTCGATGCGGTTGACGATGGCGAGCGCGGCATGCGCGGTCGCTTCGATGATGTCGGTGGAGATGCCCTGGCCACGCCAGTCGCGCTCGGCATGGCGCGCGGTGAGGTTGGCCTGGCCTTGCGCGTCGCCGCCCTCGCTCACGGCGCGCACCTGGAACTGCGTGACATCCAGCGTGGTGCCGGTGGCGCGTTCGATGGCGCGCAGCACGGCGTCCACCGGGCCATCGCCAATGGCGGCTTCGCCCACTTCGTGGCCGTTGTCGTGCGTCAATTTCACCGATGCGGACGCGCTGCCGCCCAGGTGCGAATTGGTGTTGAGCTGCACGATGCGCCAGGGGCCGGTCGCTTCCGGGTCCATGCCCAGCGCGATGGCTTCCAGGTCTTCGTCATGCACTTCACGCTTCTTGTCGGCCAGCACCTTGAAGCGGGTGAAGATGCTGTCCATCGCGGCGTCGTCCACCTCGTGGCCCAGGCCCTGCAGGCGCTGGCGCAACGCGTGGCGGCCGGAATGCTTGCCCAGCACCAGGCGCGTTTCGCCCATGCCGACATCCTGCGGACGCATGATTTCGTAGGTGCCGCGATGCTTGAGCATGCCGTGCTGGTGAATGCCGGACTCGTGCGCGAACGCGTTCTCGCCGACCACGGCCTTGTTGCGCGCCACGGATTGCCCCGTGAGCTGCGTCAGCAGGCGCGAAGCGGGATAGAGCTTGCGTGCATCGATGCCGGTGTCGACGCCGAAGTAAGCACCGCGCACTCGCAGCGCCATGACGATTTCTTCCATCGACGCATTGCCGGCGCGTTCGCCGATACCGTTGATGGTGCATTCCACCTGACGCGCGCCAGCGGCCACACCGGCGAGGCTGTTGGCCACCGCCATGCCCAGGTCGTCATGGCAGTGCGTGGAGAAGATCACCTTGTCGGCGCCGCGCACATGCTGGCGCAGGTAGGTGATGCGTTCGGCCATTTCCACCGGTGTGGTGTAGCCCACGGTGTCCGGCACGTTCAGCGTGGTGGCGCCCGCGGCAACGGCGGCGCTGAATACTTCGACCAGGAACTCCGGTTCGGTACGCATGGCGTCTTCGGCGGAGAACTCCACCTCGTGCGCCAGCTTTCTCGCCCGTTCGATGGCGGCGCAGGCCGTATCGATCACCTGCTGTTTGCTCATGTTGAGCTTGTGCTCGCGATGCAGAGGGCTGGTGGAGAGGAACAGGTGCAGGCGCGAATGACGCGCCGGCTCCAGCGCGCGGCCGCAGGCGTCGATGTCGCCATCGTTGCAGCGGGCGAGGCCGCACACCGTCGGGCCGCGCAACACGCGGGCGATTTCGTTGACCGAGGCGAAATCATCCGGCGAAGCGCTGGGGAATCCCGCCTCGATGATGTCCACGCCGAGCGCTTCCAGCGCATGCGCCATGCGGAGTTTCGCGCGGCGATCCATCGAAAAGCCGGGCGCCTGCTCGCCGTCGCGCAGGGTGGTGTCGAAAATGCGCACGCGTTCGGCGGCTACGTCGCCCACGTCGCTGCTCTCGTTGCTGGATTGATCGGGGGTCATCTTTGGCTCCATTGGCACGCGCCGTTGGGGCAACAAAAAACCCCGCATCCGTTTCCGGGTGCGGGGTTTTGAGTTGGGTATCTAGGTTGGTTTTGCTTTACCTGGACACACGCCCTCAGCCCGCACCTCCGTTGGTAATAAGGAGTACGAGTACAAGGGCAAGAAGGAGGTTGTTGCGAAGGCGCAGCACGCCGACGTTGGTCGGGGGACCAATGGGTTCGGCGATGCGATCGTGGCTGTTGCGCTGCGACATGCAGACGAACCTAACGGCCCGTCCGACAGGTTGTCAACAGTTTCTTTTGAAAATGTTTAAATCGTGTGTCGAACCACGCATTCGGACGTCCAGATGGCTGGACGTCTTACGCGCGCACAACACGCACGCGCACGGCGTAGCGACGATCAGCGCGAAGAGAGTGCGCCGAGATACAGCGAAAGTGCCTGTTGCAGCTGGTTTTGAGCGGATTTACGCAGGGTGGCCGGTTGCTCGCTGTCGAGCGCGACTGCTGCTTTCATGAACTGCTGAACCACCATCGCTGCGGGGCGCAGTTCGCCAGCCGCGATGCCGGGCGCGTGAATCGCTACGATCTGGCTCAAGTAATCGCGCATGCGCTGGCGAATGGTGCGACCCAGCATGGATGGCAGCGACGGCGCCATCTCGGCCAGCACGGCGAAGGCCGGATGCTGTTTGCGGTAATCGACGAATGTGCGCACCAGCTTTGCCGCAAGTTCTTCCGTGGTCCAGTCCGGTGTCTGCGCCACCAGGCGTTCCATGCGCTCGTTCAGGCCGTTGGCGAGATTGGTGATCAATGCCTCGGCCAGCGCTTCCTTGGTGGGGAAAAACTGGTACAGCGAACCGATGGAAGCCTCCGCGCGGGCGGCGATCTCGGTCATGGTGGTGGCGTCGTAACCTTTTTCGACAAAGCAGTCGGAGGCGGCCGAAAGCAGCGCCGCCACGCGTTCGTGGCCACGGCGACGGCTGGGCGCGCGGGCGCCCGGGGTTGTGTTTTGTGAGGCCACCCTCATAAACTCCAATGTGAGGTTACCCTCATATATTAGAGGTTTTCCGGACGACGTTGGGCGGTGCTTCGACCGGCCATCTTGCCTCACCGTCATTCCCGCGAAAGCGGGAATCCAGCGACTTTTTCCGGCGTCCCTGCGCGTTGAAAGACACTGGATTCCCGCTTTCGCGGGAATGACGATGAGGGGAATACCCGTCGCACAACGCCTGACCGCACGGCCCATCCCTACGTTTTCAACCCCGCACTCGTGGAGCTTCCCCATGGAAAAGCTAGATCCCCGCACCACCGCTCTTGTCCTGATCGACCTGCAGAAGGGCATCGCTCCCTTTGCTGGCGGCCCGCACACCAGCGCCGAGGTGAACGAGCGCGCCGGCCGCCTCGCCGCCCGTTTCCGTGAACTGAAGGCGCCGGTGGTACTGGTGCGCGTGGGCTGGTCGAAGGATGCCGGCGACATGCTGCATCCGGTGACCGACGAGACGCCGCGCAACTTCACGCTGCCCGACAACTGGATGGAGTACGCCGACGAGCTCAACGTGACCGATGGCGACATCCATATCGTCAAGCGCCAGTGGGGCGCGTTCCATGGCACCGAGCTGGAACTGCAGCTGCGCCGTCGTGGCATCACGCAGATCGTGCTGGGCGGCGTGTCCACCAACATTGGCGTGGAATCGACCGCGCGCAACGCCTTCGAGCTGGGCTTCAACCAGGTGCTGGTGGAAGACGCCATGAGCTCCAGCGACGCCGATCACCACCGCTTTGCCGTGGAAAACATCTTCCCGCGCCTGGGCCGCGTGCGCTCGACCGAGCAGGTGCTTGCCGCGCTGGCCTGAAGAGGCTTCGACGAAAAAGTGGGGCGGGCGTTCAGCGGCCCGCCTCGCTTGGTTCGCGGCTGCAAAGGCCGTTACTCTCCGGCGAACGGACAAGCGGGAGAGCGAACATGGTGATGAAGCGCGCGGGTTGGTTGGCGGCCGTGATGCTGCTGGGCATGGTCTCGGCATCGCATGCGTCCGACGCACACTTCGTCGCCAGCGAGGTGACGGTGAACGGTCACCGCTATCCCTTCCAGGTGTTCGTGCCCCGCGACTGGACGGCGAATCGTTCGTGGCCGGTGGTGCTGTTCCTGCATGGCAGCGGCGAGCGGGGCAACGACAACGAAGCCCAGCTCAAGCAAGGCCTGCCGCCGTGGCTCGACAAGCATGGCGCGGATTTCCCCGCGGTCGTGGTGGCCCCGCAGGCACCGGACGACACGGTGTGGAGCGGCGAGGTGGAACGCGCTGCCGTGGCCGCGCTCGAAAAGAGCATCGCCACCTACCACGGCGATCGTTCGCGGCTTTACCTCACCGGCCTCTCGATGGGCGGCTACGGTGTGTGGCAGGTCGCGGTGGACCATCCGGGCATGTTTGCCGCCGCTGCGCCCATTTGCGGCGGCATTGTCGGGCTGGACGACATGCCGGAGCTGAAGGTTTACGGTGTGCCCAAGGGTGCCGACCCGTACGCCTGGGTGGCCAGCAAGGTGAAGCCCACGCCGGTGTGGATCTTCCATGGCGCTTTGGACGACCAGGTGCCTCCGGCCGATTCGCGCGCGATGAACAAGGCGCTCACCGCTTCCGGCGACGAAGTGCGTTACACGGAATTTCCGGGTGTGAACCACGGTTCCTGGGTGCCCACTTACGATTCGCCGGAGCTCTGGCCCTGGATGTTTTCGCACACGAAGGACGGCGCAGGCTGACGTCAGCTTCACTTCGCTAACCCTTTCCCTACCGAAATTTTAGCGATCGATGTTGCACTGCCGTATGGCCTGATGCTGCGTCGACCGCTTTACCGTGCGCGGCTACGGCAAGTTCTTCCGTCGTTGGCTTTTGCGGTGCAGCGAAAAACCGCCGAAAACGTCCCTTTACAAGTTTTGATGAAAACGTTTACGTTCCGCCGCAACGCGCTGGGGGAGCGCCGCTGATTGCCGTGTCCCGGGAGCTGATGTGACCACCAAGAAGGCCACCATCAAGGATGTGGCGCGCGAGGCGAAGGTCTCGATCGCTTCGGTGTCGCGCGTGCTCAACGGACTGGGTGGCGTCACCGCGGAAACGCAGGCCGCCGTGCGCAAGGCGGCTGCCCGCCTGCATTACGTGCCCGACAGCGCCGCGCGCAGCCTCATCACCGGTCGCACCCACACCATTGGCGCCGTGCTGCCCGACCTGTATGGCGAGTTCTTCTCCGAACTCATCCGCGGCATCGATCTGGCCGCGCGCGCCAAGGGCCTGCACCTGCTCGTCTCCAGCTCGCACGACGGCGTGGAAGATGCCGCCGCGGCCGTGCGTACCATGCGTGGCCGGGTGGACGGCATGATCATCCTGTCCGAGTTCGTCGACGGCGACTTCCTCGATCACAACCTGCCGTCGGATTTGCCCGCGGTGTTGCTGGACAGCCCGGTCGACAACCCGCGCTATCCGTCGATCAACATGGACAACGTCGCCGGTGCACAGGCGATGGTGAAGCATCTTCTCGATACCGGCCACGCATCGGTGGCCTTCATCAACGGTCCCGCCGGCAACTACGACGCACAGCAGCGCGAGAAAGGCTATCGCGCGGCGATGGGCCAGCTCGCGCCCAAGGCGAAGCTCAACATCGTGGCCGGCGACTTCAGCGAAGAATCGGGCTATCGCGCCGGTCGCGAACTGCTGGCCCAGGCCAAGCGTCCGCGCGCCGTGTTCGCCGCCAACGACATGATGGCGGTGGGTTGCCTGTACGCCTTCAAGGAAGCCGGCATTCGCGTGCCCGAAGACATCGCGATCGCCGGTTTCGACGACATCCTCATCGCACGGTACGTCTCGCCTTCGCTCAGTACCGTGAGCGTCAGCATTGCGGATTTGGGCAAGAGCGCGCTGCTCCTGCTCACCGAGCTCATGGAAGGCAAGGGCCACGCCGGCTCCAACACCCGCACCTTGCGTTGCGACGTTGTCGTACGCGAATCGTGCGGTGCACATCAGACCAACGTTGCAACGAAACATCCTCCGGCGCTCGTCTGAGCGGCGGCCTTTTGTGGGAGGGGAGATCCAGATGACTAATCAAACTCAGAAAAGTAAACGTTTACTTGCCGCTGCCATCGCTGTTGCCATGGCTTCCACCGCACCGGCCATCAGCTGGGCGCAGAGCTCTGACGCGACCATTCGCGGCCAGGCTCCCGCCGACACCGACGTGGTCGCCAAGAACACCGCGACCGGTGCTTCCCGTCGTACGCACTCGGACAAGAGCGGCAGCTACGCGCTGGTCGGCCTGACGCCAGGCACCTACCAGGTGGATGCCGGCCCGGGCACCGAGCGCACGGTCACCGTGACCGTGGCCTCCACGTTCCAGTTGAACCTCGCCGCCCCCGCCGCGGCAGGCGCGGCAACGTCGGCCAGCGCCGCCAATGCCCAGAACCTGGGCGGGGTCACCGTCAACGCCACCACGCTGCAGGAAGTGAAGACGTCCGAAGTGGGCCAGCTGGTGTCGCTGCGCCAGATCGAGACCACGCCGGCTGCCTCGCGCAACTTCCTCGAGTTCGCCGATACCGTGCCGGGCATGGTGTTCACGCGCGATGCCAACGGCAACACCAGCCTGCGCTCCGGTGCACAGGCCAGCTCCAACATCAACGTCTACATCGACGGCGTGGGCCAGAAGAACTACGTGCTGCCCGGCGGCGTCACTGGCCAGAACAACAGCCAGGGCAATCCGTTCCCGCAGCTGGCGGTGGCCGAGTACAAGGTCATCACGTCCAACTACAAGGCCGAATACGACCAGCTGTCCAGTGCGGCGGTCACGGCCGAAACCAAGTCGGGCACCAACGAATTCCACGGTGACGTGTTCGGTAGCTTCACCAACACCGCCATGCGTGCGGAAACGCCGGCCGAACAGGCTGACGGCAAGAAAGTGCCTTCCAAGGAGAAGGACTACGGTTTCGACATCGGCGGCCCGATCCTGAAGGATCAGGCGCACTTCTACCTCGCCTATGAAGGCAAGGAATTCGACAGCCCGATCACCGTGTCGCCGACCGGCGATTCCACCCTGTGGGCCAACCTGCCGCAGAGTGCGAAGGACGGCATCGGCCCTGCCGCGTTGCCGTTCAAGGAAAACAACTGGTTCGGCAAGGTGGACTGGGAGCCGACGGACCGCGACCGCATCGAAGTGAGCGGCAAGTACCGCGACGAAACCGCCATCAGCGGCATCGGCGGCGCCAGCACGGCGAACTCGGCGCTCGATACGCGCAACACCGACAAGCGCTTCGACATCCGCTGGGATCACAGCACCGACAGCTGGTTCAACCGCCTGCAGGCCACCTACGAGGACGCGGTCTACAACCCCACGCCCATCACCACGGGCTACGGCGCGGCCTACACGGCTTACAACGACCAGAACCAGACCATCCTGACGGATGGCTCCTCGCCGCTGTCGTACCAGAACAAGGGCCAGAAGGGTCCGGCCATCTCCGACGACTTCACCCTCAACGACGTGCAGTGGCACGGTGACCACGTCATCAAGATGGGCGTGAAGTTCAAGTCGGTGAAGCTGACCGCGCAGGACGCGGGCGACACCAACGCGCTGTACACCTACGCCGTGGGTCCGGATGGCACCGAGTCCATTCCGTACAAGGTGCAGTTCGGTTCCCCGGTGCCGGGCGAGAGTCCGGTGGCGACCAGCCGCGACAAGCAGTTCGGCACCTACATCCAGGACGACTGGCAGGTGGACGACCACTGGACCTTCAACCTGGGCGTGCGTTGGGACTACGAAAAGACGCCGTCGTACCTCGACTACGTCACGCCGGCCGACGTCGTGTCCGCACTCTACTCGCAGGACCCGAACGCACCCGCGGGCCAGACCTACGCACAGACGCTCGCCAAGGGCGGCGTGAACATCAACGACTACATCTCCACCGGCAACAACCGCAAGGCGAAGAAGAACGAAATCCAGCCGCGCCTGGGCTTCTCCAACGACCTGTTCGGCGACGAAGAGCACGTCATCTTCGGTGGCTGGGGCCGTTCGTACGATCGCAACCTGTACGAATCGCTGCAGGTCGAGCAGACCAAGTCGGTGCTGTCGCAGCCCACGCTGAACTTCAACACGCCGCTGGTGCCGTGCGCGCTCGGCCCGTCGTGCCTGGACTGGAACCCGGCGTACCTGAACATCGCTGCGTTGCAGGCACTCGTCGCAGGCACCACCGCCGGCAAGGAAGTGGACCTGGTCAACAACAACCTGAAGGCGCCGTATTCCGATCAGATGAGCATCGGCATGCGCAACAAGATCGGTGACTGGAATACCAGCGTCAGCTTCGTGAACATCAAGAGTCACGACGGCATCGTGTACACGCTGGGCAACCGCTATCCGGACGGCAGCTTCTGGCAGAACGGCAGCCAGCCGTGGAGCTACGGCATCCCGGGCTTCGGCAGCCTGATCATCGGCAACAGCGGCCTGAAGACCAAGACCAACCAGTTCCTGATCTCCGCCGAGAAGCCCTATACGGTGGATTCGCACTGGAGCGCATCGTTCGCGTACACCTACACGAACGCCGTGCAGAACAACGACAACAACGATCCGACCGACCAGTACGCGTTCGACTTCTCCAGCATCGGCGCCTACCCGTACACGGGTGCCGGCGTGGCGCGTCACCGCCTGGTCGCCACCGGCTCGCTGGATGGTCCGTGGGGTTTCGTGTTCGGCAGCAAGCTGACGTTGGCCACGCCGATCCCCGATCTCAACCTGGCGTGCTACGGCCTGCCGGCCACGGGTGAGGAAATCGGCAGCGTGAACGGTGCCGGTTGCCAGTCCGTGTCGATCCATCCGCCCGGCGAAGGCAAGTTCCTGATCGGCGGCAAGGTGTTCGGTTACCGCGACCTGGACCTGCAGGCGACGAAGAACTTCAAGATCTGGGGCAACTTCAACGGCTACGTGCGCATCGATCTGCTCAACGCGTTCAACTGGAACAACTACGCCACCTATATCGAGAGCTGGGGTTCCAACGGCGTGTTGAACAAGCGTGCCGTGATCTACAACCCCACCGGCGACATCACCGGTTACACGCGTACCCTCAAGGTCACCGCTGGTATCAATTTCTAAGTGGCACCCCCCCAAGCCATCAGGACGATGGCATTTCATGAGGCCCGCATTTTGCGGGCCTCTCTTTGAGAGCATCATCGGCACCTGCGTGGAGGTATCGGTCATGCGTCAGGACAAACGAATCATGAGCAAGCGACTTCTGCGCGCCGTCCTGTTCGGCGCACTCACCCTCGCCGTCGGCACGGTCACGGCGGCACCCACGGCCAGTGACGCACCCAGCCTGAAGTACGGCGCATTGCCACAGGACCAGCGCGCCGCCATCGACGAGCTGGAGCAACGCACTTTCCAGTGGTTCTGGGACAGCGCCGATCCAAAGACCGGCCTGGTGCCCGATCATTGGCCGGGCGACTCGTTCGCCAGCATTGCCTCGGTGGGCTTCGCACTCACCGCCTATGGCGTGGGCGTGGAACGAGGCTACGTGACGCGCGAGCAGGCGGTGGATCGCACGCTGGCCACCTTGCGTTTCTTCAACGACGCCGCGCAGAACGACAGCGAAGACGACGCCACCGGCTATCACGGCTTCTTCTATCACTTCCTCGACATGAAGACCGGCAAGCGCTACGGCCGCGGCGTGGAACTGTCGAGCGTGGATACCACGCTGCTGCTTGGTGGCGTGCTGTTCGCGCAGACCTATTTCGACAAGCACGACGCGAAGGAAAAGCAGATCCGCGACCTGGCCGACACCATCTATCGGCGCGTCGAATGGACCTGGATGCAGCCCAAGGCGCCGCTGATCAGCATGGGCTGGACACCGGGCGGCAAGTTCATTCCGGCGAACTGGAAGGGTTACGACGAAGGCATGCTGGTGTACGTGCTGGCGATGGGCTCGCCCACGCACCCGGTGAGCGACGATGCGTGGCAGGCATGGGCCAGCACGTATCCCAAGCAGTGGGGCGAGTTCCAGGGACGCACGTTCCTCAACTTCGCACCCATGTTCGGCCACCAGTACAGCGAGTCGTGGATCGATTTCCGCGGCATCCGTGATCAATGGAGCCGCGACCACGACATGGACTACTTCGAGAACAGTCGCCAGGCGACCTACGCGCAGCGCAGCTACGCCATCGCCAACCCCAACCATTGGGAGGACTACGGCGAGAACATCTGGGGCCTCACCGCATGCAATGGCCCGGGCGACGCCGTGGTGAAGCGCGACGATGGCAGCACGCGTGCATTCTACGGTTACACCGCGCGTGGCGCAGGCCTGGATTACATCTCCGATGACGGTACCATCGCGCCGACAGCCGCTGGCGGTTCCATCGCGTTTGCGCCGGAAATCGTGGTACCGGCGTTGCTGGAGATGAAGAAGCGCTACGGTGACGCGGTGTATGGCAAGTACGGTTTCGTCGATGCCTTCAACCCGAGCTACGACACCGGCACAACGCCGAAGGAAGGTCGTGTAGTGCCAAACATGGGCTGGGCCGACGACAAGCAGATTGGCATTGACCAGGGCCCCATCGTGCTGATGATCGAGAACTGGCGCAGCGGTTTCGTATGGAACGTGATGCGCAAGAACCCGTACGTCCGCAAGGGCCTGGAGCGCGCCGGCTTCACCGGCGGCTGGCTGGATCACAAGAAGTCGTAATCGATGCCTGAACCATCCCGCCCCGGCAGCACCGTGACGAACCGGACAGTGCGCTGTCTGCGGGTTCTCGCTGTGCTGTTGCTGGCGGGTTGCTCATCGTCGAACGATTCGCGCACGCTGACCTTCTGGACCATCGGCCGCGAAGGTGAGGCCGTGGTGAAGCTGCTGCCTGAGTTCGAGCGCGAGCACCCGGACATCCACGTCAAGGTGCAGCAGATGCCGTTGAGCGCAGCGCACCAGAAATTGCTCACGGCATTCGCGGGCGATTCCACGCCGGACCTCAGCCAGCTCGGCAACACGTGGCTACCCGAGTTCGTGGCGTTGCGCGCCATCGACCCGCTGCAGCGGCGGGTCGATGCATCAACCATCGTGAAGCCGGACGACTACTTCGCGCACATCTGGTCCACCAACCTGGTGGATGGCGAGCTGTATGGCATCCCGTGGTACGTGGACACGCGCTTGCTGTTCTATCGACGCGACCTGCTGAAGGCCGCCGGGTTCGACACGCCACCACAGGACTGGGCGCAATGGCGGCAGATGCTGGCGGCGTTGAGCCACCCGGATCGCGGCATCTACGGCATCCTGCTGCCGACCAACGAGTACGAACAGCTGATGTCGCTGGCGCTCCAGCAGCCCGAGTCCATGCTTCGCGACGGCGGACGCTACGGCAACTTCCGCAGCGAAGGGTTCAAGCGTGCGTTGGCGTTCTACGTGGATACGTTCCACCAGCGCCAGGCGCCGGCCATAACGGCGGTGGAAGCCGGTAACCCGTGGGAAGAATTCGGGCGCGGGGTTTACGCGTTCTACTTCTCCGGGCCGTGGAATATTGGCGAGTTTCGACAGCGATTGCCTGCCGACGAGGGCGAATGGGCGACGGCGCCGCTGCCTGGCCCCGACAGTGCCGGCGTCGGTGCAGCCGGTGGATCGAGCCTCGTGGTGTTTCGCCATTCAAAGCACAAGGACGACGCTTGGGCCCTGATCGAATACCTCTCGCGGCCCGACGTGCAGCAACGCTTCTACGATCTGCTGGGCGACATGCCGGCACGCCGCAGCGCGTGGGATGGCGGCAGCCTGCGTACCGATCCGAAAGTGCAGGCGTTCCGGGAACAGCTGGAACATGTCAGGGCCACGCCATCCGTGCCCGAGTGGGAACAGATCGTCAACGAGATGCAGCTGGTGGCGGCACAGGCTGTCGCGGGTGAACTGACGGTGGATCAGGCCGCCGAGGAAATGGATCGCCGCGCCGATCGCATCCTGGAGAAGCGCCGCTGGATACTCGATCATCCGCGCGCCGCGAAGGCCGCACCATGAACCGCCAGCACGCGGCATGGTGGTTCCTGACACCGGCGCTGCTGGTGCTCGGCATCTTCTTCCTGTTGCCGGTGATCGCGGCATTGGGCCTCAGCCTGACCGATTACGACCTGTACGCGCTGGCGGATATTCGCCACCTGCGTTTCGTCGCACTGGGCAACTATTGGGACCTGCTGCACCAGCGCAAATTCTGGTCGGCGCTGGGCCATACGTTCTACTTCGTGCTCGTGGGCGTGCCGCTGTCGATCGCGGTGTCGCTGTGCGCGGCGCTGCTGCTCAATTCACCGCTTGTCCGTTTCAAGACGTTCTTCCGCACCGCACTGTTCGCGCCGGTGGTTACCACCGTGGTCGCCGTCGCGGTGGTATGGCGCTACATCTTCAACACCAAGTACGGGTGGTTGAACTACGTGCTCGGCCTGGTGGGGATTCACCCAGTGGACTGGCTGGGTGATCCTCACTGGGCCATGCCCTCGATCATCCTGTTCGCGGTGTGGAAGAACTTTGGCTACAACATGATCATCTTCCTGGCCGGCTTGCAGGCCATTCCACGCGACCTGTATGAAGCCGCGCGCATCGATGGCGCCTCGGCATGGCAGCAGTTCCGGCACATCACGCTGCCCATGCTCGGGCCTACCTTGCTGATGGTCGCCATCCTCACCGTGTCGGGCTATTTCCAATTGTTCGCCGAGCCCTACGTGATGACGGAAGGCGGTCCGCTGCAAAGCACCACCAGCGTGCTCTACCTGATGTACAACGAAGGCTTCAAATGGTGGAACTTCGGCAGTGCATCCGCGGTGGCGTTCCTGCTGTTCGTGATCATGTTCGTGGTCACCGCGCTCATGTTGCGCATCGGGCGTCGGGGTGAGGCGGCATGAGTCCTCGCATGGCAAAGGCACTTGTCCATGGCCTGCTGATCGGCGGCGCACTGGTCGCGATCTTTCCGTTGCTGTGGATGCTGGCGGTGTCGTTCATGCGGCCGGGCGAGGCAGGCAGCCTTCCGCCGCCGCTGTGGCCTGCGCATCCCACATGGAATAACTACGAAGTGTTGTTCCTGCGCGCGGGCGTTGGCCACTACCTGTTCAACAGCTTTGCGATAGCCACGGCCATCACCGTGTTGTCGCTCGCGTTCAACCTGATGGCGGGCTATGCCTTTGCCAAGCTGCGCTTCGCCGGGCGCGAACGTCTTTTCCAGCTCATGCTGGGCATGCTGGTGATTCCCGCGCAGGTCGCCATGATGCCGCTGTTCCTGATGCTCAAGTACCTGCATCTGGTGAACAGCTACGCCGCCGTGATCATGCCCGCCATGGCCACGGCATTCGGTGTGTTTCTCGTGCGCCAGTACGCGCGTGGCATTCCCGACGAACTGCTGGAGGCGGCGCGCATCGACGGCGCCAGCGAATGGCGCATTTTCGCCCGCATCGTGTTGCCCTTGCTCAAGCCCATCATGGTGACGCTGGCCATCTTCACGTTCCTCACCGCGTGGAACGACTTCATGTGGCCGCTGATCGCCCTGACCGGGCAGGAGCACTACACGCTGCCGCTGGGGCTTGCCTCGCTGGCGCGCGAACACGCGCAGGACAGCGAGTTGATGATGGCCGGTTCCGTGGTCACCGTGGTTCCCGTGCTGGCGCTGTTCCTCGCCATGCAGCGCTACTACATCGAAGGGTTGCTGATGGGCAGCGTGAAAGGCTGATGCGCAGCTCAGGCCAGTCGTATGCCGGAGGTCGGATCAAACATATGCAGTCGATCGAGCGCCAACGCGAAGTGCATCACGCTGCCCGCGTCGGGCAGGGCAGCGGGCGGTACGCGCGACACCAGTGTCTGTCCGTTGCGGCGAAGGTTGAGGAACATTTCGTTGCCCACCGGCTCGACAACCTCAAGCGTGGCGCTCAGCATGGCGTTTGCTTCATCGCACGGGCGAAGGTCTTCCGGGCGAACGCCAAGTACGATCTCGCGATCGATCCAGCCCAGCAGCTCCTGGCCCTGCATGGCGAGCGTACCCAGGCGCATCTCGCCGTGCGGTGTGTCGAGCAGCCAGCCGTCGCCGTGACGCAGATGACCACGCAGCAGGTTCATGGCCGGCGATCCCAGGAAACCCGCGACGAACAGGTTGGCGGGTTTCTCGTAGAGCCGCATGGGCGTGTCGATCTGCTGGATCTGGCCGCCGTTGAGCACCACGATGCGCTGCCCCAGCGTCATCGCTTCCACCTGGTCGTGCGTCACGTAGATCATGGTGGCACCAAGTTGCCGATGCAGTCGCGCGATCTCCACGCGCATGGACAAACGCAGCTTGGCGTCGAGATTGGACAGCGGCTCGTCGAGCAGGAATACCTTTGGTTCGCGCACCAGGGCGCGTCCAAGCGCCACGCGCTGGCGCTGGCCGCCGGAGAGCGCCGCCGGCAGCGCATCCAGTCGATGTTCCAGTTCCAGCTGCCTGGCCGCCTGGTGAATGCGCTGGTCGATCTGCGCCTTCGTCTTGCCGCGCAGGCGCAATCCGAACGCGAGGTTCTCGGCGACGGTCATGTGCGGATACAGCGCGTAGTTCTGGAACACCATCGCGATGTCGCGGTCCTTCGGCGACACGTCGTTCACCACGCGACCGTCGATGCTCAGCGTGCCGGACGAAATGGTTTCCAGGCCGGCGATCATGCGCAGCAGCGTGGTCTTGCCGCAGCCCGACGGGCCCACCAGCACGAGCAGTTCGCCATCGGCGATATCGAAGGTGGCTTCGGCCACACCGACGTGGCCATTGGGGTACACCTTGCTGACGCGATCCAGATTCACCGTGGCCATCAACGCGCTTCGCTCCGTTTCTCTGGTGGCTTCATGGCTCACCGTATCCGAATGTGTGCGCCACCGCTGCACATGCGTGGCGCGCTCGGCTATTCTCAGCATGTAATCGTTTACATCAAGCCGCACTGCGGCATAGGGGATCTTTCACAATGACGCAGAGCTATCGCTTTCCCCAAGGCTTCCATTGGGGCGCCGCGACCTCGGCCTATCAGATCGAAGGCTCTCCCCTGGCCGACGGTGCGGGTCCGAGCATCTGGGAGCGCTTCGCGCACACGCCCGGCATGATGGCCAACGGCGACACCGGCGACATCGCCTGCGATCACTACAACCGCACCAAGGGCGACGTGCAGCTGATGCGCGCGCTCGGCCTGCAGGGTTACCGCTTCAGCATTGCGTGGGCGCGCGTGTTGCCCGAGGGCACTGGCCGCATCAACCAGAAAGGCGTGGACTTCTATTCGCGCCTGGTGGACGAGCTGCTCGAGAACGGCATCGAGCCGAACGCCACGCTGTTCCATTGGGATCTTCCCACTGCACTGGATGATCGTGGCGGCTGGCTCAATCGCGACATCGCGAACTGGTTCGCCGAATACGCCGGTGAGATGTTCAAGGCGCTGGATGACCGCGTGAAGCGCTGGACCACGCTCAACGAGCCGTGGGTGGTCACCGATGGCGGTTACCTGCACGGCACGCTGGCGCCGGGTCATCGCAGCAAGTACGAAGCGCCCATCGCCGCGCACAACCTGATGCGCGCCAGCGGCGCCGGCATCCAGGCATATCGCGCGCTGGGCAAGCACGAGATCGGCGTGGTGTTCAACATCGAGCCGAAATATCCGGCGTCGAACAGTCCTGAAGACATCGCTGCCACGCGTCGTGCGCAGGCGTACATGAACGAGCAGTTCGCCGATCCCGCGCTGCTGGGCAGCTATCCGCCGGAACTGAAGGAAATCTTCGGGCCGGCGTGGCCGGATTTCCCCGAGGACGATTTCAAGCTGACCAGGCAGAAGGTGGATTTCGTCGGCTTGAACTACTACACGCGCGCCGTCGTGAAAAACGACCCCAACGCGTATCCGCTGAAAGCCGTGCCGGTGAAGCAGCCCAACACCACGCACACGGAAACCGGCTGGGAAGTGCACGAGCAAGCCTTCACCGACATGTTCACTTGGTTCAAGGACCGCTACGGCGACATTCCGCTCTACGTCACCGAGAACGGCTCCGCGTTCTACGACGCGCCCGTGGCCGAAGGCGATGTGGTGCAGGACCCGCTGCGCACCAGCTACCTTCGCAAGCACCTGAAGGCCATGCACCATGCCATCCAGCAGGGCGTGAACGTCAAGGGCTACTACGCGTGGTCGTTGATGGACAACCTGGAATGGTCGCTGGGTTTCGCGAAGCGCTTTGGCCTCTACCACGTGGATTTCGCCACGTTGAAGCGCACACCCAAGGCAACGGCGAAGTTCTACGCGAGTGTGATCGAGACGAACGGCGCCGTGCTGGACGATTGACGAAGCGAAACCTTGTGGGAGCGCACCCTGTGCGCGACTGTCATGCGATGCGCCATCCCATAGTCGCGCACAGGTGCGCTCCCACAGAAGGCGATGAGGAGCGACTGAGTCGATGGCAGTGTAGGAGCGCACTTGTGCGCGACCACGCCACGTTTTCAGGATGCGGTAACGGTGGTCGCCCACAAGTGGGCTCCTACAGGCACCGGGACTGCAATCCTTGTGGAGCTCACCCTGTGCGCGACTGCCAGACAACGAAATGCCTCGCCTGTCGCGCACAGGGTGCACTCCCACAGGAGGCGATGAGGCGCGACTGAACCGACGGCAGTGTAGGAGCGCACTTGTGCGCGACCATTCCACGTTTTCAGGATGCGGTAATGGTGGTCGCCCACAAGTGGGCTCCTACAGACACCAGGACTCCAATCCTTGTGAGTTTGCTCCCACAGAAGTTGTCGTGCCGCTCAGCCCGTCACGGTGTCGATGCTTTTCTGGTGCTGTTGAAGCCATGTCTTTAATGCAGCCTCGCTTGCGGCCATGGGCTCTGCATGGGCGGGTCGATTGAGCATGGCCTGGAGCGCTGGCGGCACATCGAGCTGCCGACCGATCAACGGCTCCACCACGCTGTCGAACTTCGCCGGATGCGCCGTGGAGACAATCGCCCACGGCAGGCCGGTCACACTCATGCTGTCGAGCAGGTGGGCCGCCGTCGCCGTATGCGGGCAGAACACTTCTCCGTGGTCGCGCGCGTGGCGCACGATGGTTTCGCGAATGGTGTCGTCATCCACGCTGGTGGCGTGCAGCTGAAGTCGCAGTTCGTGGTCGTGCGGGAAGGTCCAGCGCAGGCGCTCGAAATTGCTGGGTGCACCTACATCCATCGCGTTTGCCAGCGTGGCGATGGCCGGTCGCGGTGAATACGGCGAGCCGTCGAAATAATCACTGAGCGTGGCGTTGGCGTTGCATGCGAGGTGGATTTCACCCACCGGCAAGCCCATGTCGCGCACCCACACACACGCAAGCGCGTTGCCGAGATTGCCGGTAGGCACGATGAAGTTGAGCGGTACGCGATGGTCGCGCCACCATGCCAGCGAGGCATGCGCGTAATAGCTCATCTGCGGCAGCAGGCGTCCAAGGCTGATGCTGTTGGCCGACGACAGCGGCACGCGCTGCTGCAGTTCCGCATCGTTGAGCGCGGCCTTCACCATGCGCTGGCAGTCGTCGAAGGTGCCGGCCACGCGCAGTGCCTGCACGTTGTCGCCGAAGCATCCCAGTTGATGCGCCTGCCGGGGCGATACGCGTCCATCGGGATAAAGGATCACCACGCGAACGCCGGGCTGCCGGTGGAAGGCTGCTGCCACGGCAGCGCCGGTATCGCCCGAGGTAGCCACGAGTATGGTGAGTGGCGCTTCCGCGTCGCGACGCAAACGCCGGAAACAGGCGGCGAGGAAACGTGCACCCACGTCCTTGAACGCAGCGCTGGGCCCATGGAACAGCTCAAGTACGGATGCATCGTCGCGATACGCCAACGGGCGCAGCGGTACATCGAAATCCAGTGCTTCGCGGCAGATGGCCGGAAGTTCGCGGGCCAGCGATGACCCACGGAAGAACGGATCGAGCAGCGTCGTGGCGGTATCGGCCAGCGAACCTTCGGGATCGAAGTCGGAGGCATCCAGTTGGGGCAGTGCTTCGGGTACGTAAAGGCCCCCATCGGGTGCAAGCCCCGCGGCGATCACGTCTTCGATGCGCGCCGCGTGTCTTGCGCCACGGGTGCTGCGGTATTGCAACGGCTCACTCATGCCGTTTCCTCGTCGACCAGCGCGGCAGCCGGTCCATTGATGGGTGATACCAGCACGTCGCTGGCCAGGCCTTCTTCCGCGAAGGCAGCCGCCATGGCTGCCGCGGCGCGTTCGGCATCCGCACGATGCTCGTACCAGCCGAAGACACTGGGACCGGCGCCGGAAATGCTTGCGCCGAGCGCCGCGTGATCCAGAGCCGCCTGTTTCACGCGCGCGAATCCTGGGACCAGCGGCGCGCGCCTTGGTTCCACCAGCACGTCCTTCAGGCCTTCGCGTACCAGCTCCGCGTCGCCGCGCTGGCAGCCGGTGAGGAACAGGGCGAGGTTGGCGTGTTGCGCCACGACGTCGTGCAGGTCGAAACCCTTGGAGAGCACGGCGCGAGCCTCGCGCGTTTCGAGTACCACGTGTGGATGCACCAGTGCGCAATGCCAGTGCTCGGGCACAGACAAACGCAGCAGGCGATCGCGGGTGGACAACACCAGACCACCCAACAGCATGGGACCCAGGTTGTCGCCATGGCGGCTGCCGCTGGCCACGGCCTCACCATCCAGCGCGAAGCCGTAGAGCGCTTCGCGCGGCAGCGAACGTTCCAGCAAGGCATTCGCAGCCACCAGCGCGGCAACGCAGGAGGCAGCGGAACCGCCCATGCCGGAGCCGAGCGCGATGCCCTTGTGCAGTTCCACTTCGAATCCGTGGCGCAGCCCCAGTGCGCGGCGCAACGAAAGCAACGCGGCGCCGGCCGTATTGGCGGCGGCATCGAGCGGCAGGTTCGTCACGCATCCGTGGATCGCCGCGATGCGCACGGTGGGTTCGTCGATGCGGCGCACGATGGCGCGATCGCCGGCACCGGCCACGCTGTGGCCAAGAATGTCGAAGCCCACGGCCACGTTGCCGACGCTGGCATAAGCCATCGCTTGTGCGCTCAGCGCGCGTTGCGGTGCCATCACAGGTTCCATCAGTTGAGCATTCATCCGCGCATCTCCAGTGACTCGGCGATGCGCAACAGGTCGGCGAACACGCCCGCTGCCGTCACTTCCGGACCGGCACCGGGCCCTTGCACCAGCATCGGGTTCTCGCGATAGCGGTGGGTGGTGAACTGTACGACGTTGTCGGTGAGACGCGTGTGCGCGAAGGGGTGCGAGGACGGCAGCAGGGCCAGGCGCACGCTGGCATGGCCCTTGGCGTCCAGGCTGGCGACATGGCGCAGCACGCAGCCTTGCGTCTGCGCATTCGCCACATGGCGGGCCATGGAGGCATCGAGCAGATGCAGATGATCCATCACTTGATCGGCGGGCAGCTCGGCCAGTTCGCGCGGCACCAGGCTTTGTACGTCCACGTCGTCCAGCGAGAGCGACCAGCCCGCTTCGCGCGCCAGGATCACCAGTTTCCGGGCCACGTCCAGGCCGGAAAGGTCGTCGCGCGGATCGGGTTCGGTGTAACCCAGCGCGTGTGCTTCGCGCACCAGTGCGGAGAACGGACGGTTGCCGTCATGGCGATGGCACAGCCATGCGAGCGTGCCGGAGAACATGCCTTCCACCGCGAGCAATTCATCACCGGTGTCGAGCAGGTCACGCAGTGTCTGCACCACGGGCAGGCCGGCGCACACCGTGGCCTCGTAGCGGAAGCGGGCGCCGCCGCTGCATGCGGCGCGAATGGCGTGCAGGCGAGGCAGGGAACCGCTGCTGGCGAGTTTGTTGGGCGTGACGACGTGCATGCCGCTGGCCAGCCATTCGGCGTAACGCGAGGCTACGGCCTCACTCGCGCTGCAATCGATCACCAGCGCATGGCGGCCATCGTCGCCACGCACGTGCGCGGCAAATTCGTCGAGGTTGCTCGGACGCCAGGTTTGCGCGCTGTCATGGCGGCCATTGAGCTCGGGATCATCGGCATCCAGCCACATGCGACGGCTGGCGGCCACGCCGCACAACCGAAGGTCCAGGCCTGCACGCAGCAGTCGAGGCTGTGCGGTTCGCAGCTGGTCCAGCAGGGCGCTGCCGACACGACCGGGACCGACCAGGCCCACGGCGAGGACGCGCTGGCGCGCGGTGGTCGTCGGCAGCGCCATGGCATGTGGCGGTAGCGACGGTTGTTCGAGCGAAGGTGATGCGACAGCGTTCACGATGGCCTCTCCGGTTGGATGGCCCGTGCTCGCGGAGGGGAGTCGGAGTGTGCGCCGGCCCGCCTCATCGAGGGCGGGGCCGTTTGCGTCAGGAACTTATTCGCGCACGGTAACCCACCCCGACCCGGTGGTAATAGTGGTCGTGGTGGTGGTCATGGTGGCGATGGTCGTGGCGTCGGCGGACAGCAGCACAGCCCCGGCGTTGGCCGGGTTCAGGTACGTGCGTGCTGGCGCGATAAGCAGCGACATGGCATCGACGTTATGTCGATTGCTGCACCGCAGTCAACAGGTTCGTTTGAAACCTTTTGGACGTCCGGGGAACCTGTTTCAGGAATGTCACGCTCAGTCGCTGTCACCCGAGCGCCAGCGCGGCGGCTCACCCTTCAGCCAGCACACCAGCATGAGCAGGGCGGTAAGCAGCGCGGCATAGAGCACGAACAGGCCGTTTTCGTGGGTATGCACCAGCCACTTCATGCCGCATCCCAGCAACGCCGCATAGGCGATGAAAACCAGCACGCCCTGCCAGGTGGTGGGAAATCCCCAGCCCCAGCCGTAGCGTTTGGCGGGAAACCAGTACTTTCTTTCGCCCTGCATCGGTTGTCCTCAGTGAGGTGCTTGGAAAGGCGGCAATGGGCCTGCCGTCGGGGGGTGCGGTGGAACCAGGCCTACTGCAGGCAGGCCCACCCCTGGAGCCCTTCCATTATATTTCCTTGTCCACAGGGGTGATCCAGAAGGGCGCATAGATGCATCGTTTCCTCGCTGCTCGAGGTCAAGGACTGACTTATGGCCAGTGCTTCCTTCTGTATGTCGCGATGTTCCTTGTGGCGTTTTCACAGGCGATGACGGGCGGCAAGGTGATTTCGCCCAGCCGCCAGGAGGCATTCCTGGCGGTTCAACCGGCGGTGCAGAGCCATCGCAAGGAAAACTACAAGTTCAGCGACTTTACGCTGGTGCATGTCACGGAAAGCAAGGTTTTCCTCGAAGGACAGCGTTCGGGTTGGTTGACCACATGGACGCCCTACAACGAGCTGGGAAGACCTACCTCGCACATGTCGGACCTCAGTCCGGCTTACCTGCCCAATGCGATCATTTCGCTGCTGACCAAGGACGCGTTCACCTATGTGACGCTCATAGCGTTGCTCGCCGCGTTTCTCGCCGGCAGCTTCGCGTTTCTTCTGGCGCGGGAGTTGGCCCTTTCACCGCCCGCTGCACTGCTGGCTGCCCTGGGGCTGGGTGTTTCTCCCTCCCTGATCTACTGGGTCACCTTTCCCATGTTCGCCGCGGCCTACGGATGGACCATGGCCGCGCTGTACGGCCTTGTGCGATACGTGCGGAAGCCAGACTTGCTGTCGTGGGCCATCATCGCGTTCTCGGTCTACAGCCAGGTCATGTCGGCGTATCCGGTCATGGTGGTGTATCACGTCTACCTGGCTGCCGGCTTCCTTGTTTACCTCTATTGGCGGCTACCTGAATTTCCCCGACGTGGGCGGGACATGGTCCGCTTGTCTGCAGGACTGGCATCTGCCGCATGCGTCGGTTGCCTGGCAGCGTTTCCTGCCGTCATGGATACCTGGATAGCCACGGCGCAGTCGGCACGCATGCACCCGAGTGTTGAATTCCTCCGGGCAAATCTTCCACCCATGGCAAGTGCATGGGATTGGAGCCGCTTCGTGGCGTTCTGGACGTTTCCGCAAGTCATGGGGGACCCGATCGCAACCGATTTTTCTCCCCTGTTCAATGGGCGCAGCCTGGCGCCCTTTGTGGTGTTTCTGCTCTGCGCGGCGCCGTGGCGGCGCACATGGGGATGGTGGCTTGCCGTATTGGCCATGGTTCTGGCGGATGCATCAGCACCTGTTTTTGCCTTTGGCGCGGAATATCTGGGGCTGGGGCTTTCCCGCTCTGTCCCCAGCGTGCATGCCATCGTGCCGCTGGTGATGATCGCCGCGATCAGCATGGATGCCTTGCTTGCCCCAAAGGTGGCCTCGTCGTCGGGCGATGCGGCGGGCGGGCAACGCGCCCGGTTCATTCGGCTACTGCTGGCCACCGTTCTTTATGGACTTCTTCTGGCCAACGCGGTGGCGGTGTCCCATCATTTGAACGGCGTTGCCTCATATCGTACGACGCTTCTTTTTGCGCTCTACGCGCCCGTCATGTGGGTCGCGCTGCAACGGCGATGGATCGTGCTCTACGTCCTGGTCGTCCTGTTTCATCTGAGCGTATTCGATCGAACCGAACTGCTGGTTCAGTCGCGCAAGGCTATCGTGCAATCCTCGCCGTTGACGACCGAGTTGCAGCACCTGCTGTCGGATGGATCGCGTTACGCGGTGCTGAAATCTGCCGACGATTTCATGCCGGCAAACATGAATGCACAAATGCTCCTGCGATCCGTGCATACCTATGACAGCCTCTCGCCAGTCCGCTATCAGGAACTCATTCGACGGCTGGGTGGCGAGAGCGCCAACTACGGTCGAACGAATCGGGCGATTGATGCGGGCAGCGTGGGGTCGATGGATTTCATGCTGTCCAACATTGGTGCCCTGGTCACCAGGGAGCCGGTGAACTCACCGCTGGTCGAATGGGATGGGAGCTTCAATGGGTTATTGGTGTACAGCGTAAAGCATCGTTGGGGTTCCTTCGTGCGCGTGCCGATGAGTCGGGTCCGGCAAGAAGGCGATGCCGTGACGCTAGCTGACCCTTCGGCCATCACGCCGCAGGCGGCCTCCCTGGTTCGAGACCGCGGGGATGATGTCGAATTGGCGTTGCGCGATCACCTGGATACGCCATCCGTCCTTGTCATGAGCCAGAGCTACAACGCGCAGTGGCGCATGCAGGTTCGTGTACGTGAAACGTGGATAAGCGCAAGGCCGGTGTTGGTCAATGGCGCTTTCCAAGGCATCGTGTTGCCGCCGGAAGCCGACAGGGTGAAGGCCACGTTCCGTCCCTGGATTCGTTGGGCATGGCTTGGCCATGCCATGTTCGGTGCCATCGCCCTGCTGCTAATGCTCGTGGCACTCAGGAACACGTTCCGGCGCGGCACGCCCGTGCGGCACAATGGTCATACACTCGAGCCTTGAACCGCTTGCAAGCGATCTTTGATGGATCGCGTCGCCATCTTGTCGTAATTGAACCCGCCGATGACCCAGGAATCGTTCAAACCCATCTCCGTGAAGGCCCCCTCCGACAGTCGGTGGATGTTTGCCATTCGCTGTCTGGTCGATCTTCAAATGAAGACCATCGCCGAGTATTTGCGCCCGGCCATGGCCACGTTGCGCGGGCGCGTGCTGGATGTTGGAGCAGGGGAATCACCGTGGCGGGAATGGCTTCCTGCCAATGCCACGTATCACGGGATTGACGTGGGCAATGCCGATGATTTCGGCATGCAGGCGCAACGCCCCGACATTACCTACTACGACGGTCGCACGATCCCGTTCGGCGACGGCGAGTTTGATGGCGTCATCTGTATCGAAGTGCTTGAGCATGTGGAGCAGCCTGATGCGCTCATCACTGAAATTGCGCGATGCATGAAGCCCGGTGCCACGCTGCTGCTCACCGTGCCGTGGTCAGCACGACGCCATCACATACCCCACGATTACCACCGGTTCACGAGAGAACGCCTGCTTGACTTGTTCAGGGCGGGCGGCTTCTCGCAAGTCGATGTACGGGAGCGGGGAACGGACATCCTGGTCATTGCCAACAAGCTGATTGTCCTGAATGCCCGATTGATGCCGAGCCGAAACCTTTTGAGGAGCTTGTGGACGTTGCCGCTGTTCATAGGGCTTGTGCCGGTGACGCTCAGTTTTCTGTGCGTGGCGCACATCGCTGACGCTGTCGGTGCGGGCGCCAAGGAAGACCCCCTGGGGTATTTCGTGCGAGCGACCAAGGGCTGATGCCCGGCGCTTCGGCCTCATTCCAGGGGCTTGCCTCGGTATATGTGATAGGTCGGATCGTTGGTATATCCGCTCAGTTCTTCATAGTTGTTCTTGATGTATTGATCCATCAGCGGATGCGTATTCTGGTAACGCAGTTCATCGCGACCATCGAGCGGGACATCCATGATCATCAGAAAGCCGGGATTGGCGGCCTTCAGGCGATCCAGTTCCTGTTGCTGGAAATTCTGCGAACGTTTCCACGCGGTATAGCTTTCCATGGTCGGCGACCTTGCCCCGAGCACGGCATACGCGCCGGGCATCAGCGGTGCGACAAACAGGTTGCGCCCGGCGGGCGCAAGGTCAGTCTTGAGCCTGCCCAGCAGCGTGACATTGGAAACCACGCCAGGGTCCACGGAAAGTACGTCGTTACCGATGACAAGGTCAGTGCAATGGCCCGATACGCGGCATTGCCAGCCCGGGTGCTGGGGCATGACGGCAAATACGCTGAGCGCGCAGATCGCTAACGGTAACCCATATTTTGCCAAGCCTTTCGCTGTGGCAGACATTGCCAGTACGCCAATCAATGCGGGGAAAATGCCCTGTGCCAGATGACTGACGTCCGCTCGCGAATACGCGTAATGCGTATAGGGGATGGCGCAGAGTGCGCTGGCCACCACGAGAGGATGAAGGGGTTTGCCTTGCCAGCGCCGAAGAAAGACGATGGCCGACGCGACGAAGCAAAAGGCAGGCAAGAAAAGAAAGATCAGTCCAATGACAAAAGCGCGTGTCGATTCCACCAGGGCCGCGCTTTCGAAGTGCACCTTCCAGGGCCAGGGAAGCGGGAGCGGAAGATTGGTGCTCTTCACTTCGAAGATCAGCCTGACGCTGTCTATCAGGGAGGCCGTGAAATGCGGGACGAAGAGCATCGTGGCGAACATCGGGATGTACCCGACGATAACGCCTGAGAAATACGCGCCCACGTGCCGGAGCCAGAGTGCCCGTGTTGGCCGGTCCAGCATCAGGTAGATAAGTGCACCGATACCTGCCGCGAGTCCGTAGATACCGTGATTTCGGCCGAAATAGGCAGCCAGGCCGGTAAACGCCCCGGCCAGGAAGGATCGCCTGGTTGTGGGATGGGTGATCCACCAGGCCAGTGCGCAGACGAAGCCGATGGAAATCGAAATGTCGTACAACTTGTGTCGCGGAACCATCCAGATCGCGAGCGTCACAGCGCATAGCACGAGGTAGGGAAGCATGCCTCGTCGATCGTGGACTCGTGCCAGCCACGCCAGTGCGAAGCTGAGCGCGATGGCCTGGAGCAAGGCGATGGTGTAACGAACGGCGAGGATGCCGTGCGTGCCGGTCAAATGAAGCAGCCCTGCGCTGAAGTAGTACCTGCCAGGGTCATACGCCTGGTAGTCGCGTATGGGGACCTCTCCGAAACCTATGCGCTGAATGCCGTACCAGAGGTAGCCTTCATCCCCCAGGTTGAAACCCGTCCGAACCTCCCACGCAAGGCAGGCAATCGTCGCGGCAATGCCGAGCAATATGGCCCAGGAAGCTGGACTGGTCAGGTATCTACGCATGGTCTTTTGACAAGATCAGTCCTTCCCATCACTGCTTTGCACCCCAGGTGAGGGAGTTCTGTCCTGGGCAAATACAAATCGCGACTGCAGCAGATAGTTGAGGATAGCCATGAAAGGCGTGAGCAGCACCTGGCTTGTTACGGGGCCCAGATGCATGCGCACAAGCACCGTAATTGCCAGGTAGTTGAGCACGTAGCACAACAGGTAAATGGACACGAAGCTTGGGAAGCGATTCGTGCCGCGATGGGAGAAAGCGAACTTGCCGGTGGTGACGTAGTTGAATGAAACGCCCGCTATGTTCGCCGCGATGAGTGCCGCCCATACGGGAAGACCCAGGCGGATCAGCAGCGCATAAACACCAAGCCCGAACGCCGAATTGAATATCCCGACGATGACAAAGCGGACGAAGCGCCGGCCATGATTCATCGGGCGCTGCCCGCGGTCTCCGTTGGCCGAAAACCGGTCACCATGGTGTTGCCAACGTTGAAGGCAAGCCGCCACTGGCCGAGTCCGGTCGCGTTCTGGGCCTTGATCAGGCGCCGCTTCATGCCTGCGGGGATCGGAAGCAGTCGTGTCCAGTAGGACAGTGCGTAGCGATTGGCAAATGCTTTGGCGTGTACGTCCGTGTAGCCCGCACGCGTGTACAACTCAGTGATGCTGCGAGGCGAAAACAGCTGCATGTGTTCTACGTCGATGATCGGCGATCGCCGGCCCAGCGCACGATTGACGATGCTTCGGTAATCGTGGGTGACCGTGACGAAGGCGCCGCCGGGCCGGAGCAGGCGAAGCACGGACTGGGCAATGTCCAGTGGATCGCGAACGTGTTCCATGGTCATGAAACAGCACACGAGATCGAAGGACTCGGGTTCGAAATCCTTCTCATGGAAAATGCCTTCCCGAATCCATGCGCGGCGATACGGTGGAGCCGCCGCGACGGCGGACGCGGACGGCTCCACGCCTGCAACGCTGGCGAAGCCCGCGGCCTTCAGGCCATCGAGAAGAATGCCGGTGCCCGTGCCGATTTCGAGTGCTGCCCCCTGGTGCAGGCGTGCCATGAGCGACTGCATCTCGCGCAGGTACGAGGTGGCCGCATCAACGGCCTCCTCGGCACTGTCATAGTCGGCGACGTGGTAGGCATCGGCCAATGCCTCTTGAGACGGAGGCTGATCGACATACACAAGGTCACACGTGGCGCACTGGACCATGTGGTAGTTGAGAAATTCGGGTTCTTTGCGCGACGCGAAACTGAATGTATTGAGACGCGTGGGATCAATCTGCTCGGCAAGGAACTCGCGGGCATGTTCCGGCGATGCCCCGCAAACGGGGCAGGAGCGGGACAAGCGTTCCGAAAGGTGCATGCCTTGTTTCTGCGGTTCCGTTGTCATGGGGTGATTCACGGGTCGGATGAGTGGCGTGGACGTCGGTGTTCGGTGCAGGCTGATGCTTCGCGCTCATCAAAGATGAGGCTTCTGCTCCGTCACAACGCCATGCCTGATAAGCCCTGAACGGATCAGTCGCGGTCGCCCCTTCACCTCGAGCATGATTTTCCCAATGTATTCGCCGACCAGCCCCAGGCCAAAAAGGTTGAGCGAGCCGAACATCAGGATGGTGATCAGCAGCGTGGTTATTCCGCGGGGAGCGATATCGGGCCAGACGAGCCTTAGCACAGCGACAACCACCGCAGCGATGATGGACAGCACCAGCAATGTCAGGCCCGCTGTCGTGAGCATCGTCAGTGGCACATTGCTGAAGGAGAAGATTCCCTTCTTGGCCCAGTCGATATTCTTGGAAAACGTGTTGGTTGTTCGTCCGAACATTCTTTCCGGGCGAACGTAATCGACACCCGTTTGACGAAAGCCGACATAGGCGCGCAGGCCACGCATGAACAGGTCCCGTTCGGGGCAGGAAAGCAGCCACTGCACGACCTTTCGGTCAATCAGCGAGAAGTCGCCGGCATCCAGCGGTATGTTGACGTAGCTGAAGGCAGCGAAGACGCGGTAGAACGCCTTGTACAACAGTCCCCAGTGCCAGGGCATCTCGCGTTGCACGCGTCGCCCATAGACCACGTCGAAGCCTTCCTCCCACTTCTGGTAGAACTCGGCGATAAGTTCCGGCGGGTCTTGCAGGTCGCCATCCAGAAGCACGACGGAGTCCTTGGAGGACAGCTCCATGCCGCTGCGAAAGGCCATCTGCGAACCGAAGTCGCGCGAGTGCGAAATGCCGATGACGTGCGGGTCCTGCTCGGATAGCTGGCGGATCACTTCGGCGCTGTTGTCCGGACTGCAATCATTGACGAAGATGATTTCGTGATCGACGCCGAGTCGAAGGAAGGTCTCCTTCAACCGTTGGTACATGATGGGAATGGCGGGCTCGTCCTTGTAACAGGCGATGATGGCCGAGATGATGCGGCGGCGCTTGTTCGATACCTGCTTGGAGCGCTGCTTGAGATCGTCCTCGGTCAGCGTCGAAACCCAATCTGCAGTGGTACGCAATCCGGTGGCCAGGGGAATGCTGGCCTGCCATCCCAGCATGCGGGCCGCCTTGGCCGGATTGGCAAACCAGTCGGCGAGATCCCAGGTTCTTCCTTCCATGGCGCCGAATTTGGGTTCCTCCTGCACATGGAAGACGTCACGGGTCAGCTGGGCGAGTTCGGCGATGGTCGTGCACTGGCCCGACCCGATGTTGAAGCTTTCGCCGTACAGGTCCGGATTCATCTTGACCGCTGCCAGGATGAATGCCGCGCTGACGTCATCGACGTGCACGAAATCACGCGACGTCTTGGGATCGACGAACGGCGGAAGCGATCCCGACAACGCCTTGTGCAACAAATTGGGAATCAGGCGCGAGCCGTCTTCCAAAGGGCCGTAGACGGAGTACAGGCGGAGATTGACGCATGGGAAGCGATGATGCTTGCCCATGTAGCGAAGATATTCCGACGTGGCCACCTTGGATACCGCGTAGTGGCTGTTCGGCAGGCACGTAGCGTCTTCGTCGGGCGCGGCACTGTTGTTGCCATACTCGGACGACGTTCCCGCATGCACAAAGGCAGCGACGCCACGTTCCTTCAGCAAGGTAGTCAGGCTGACGATGGACTGGAAATTAGTCTCGTAGATGAGCCCCGGGTCCCGCTCGAAAGAATAGGCGCCGTAGGCGACACAATCGAAGACGGTCTGCGGTGCGACCTGGTCCAGCAGGTGCTTCAGCGCAGCCGAATCGTTGACGTTGGCGCCGATGATGTTTGCGTCGGGAATGCCTTCAAGGCGCCAGTTGCGCACGGTCTGTACGACGGCGTGGACATCCTGGCGCTGCTCGAAGATCTTTCGAAACAGGTTGGCTCCCACGAATCCTGCAGCGCCCGTGACGAGAATGGGGCCCTTCAGCGCGCGAATGTGCTGGGTCAAATCAGTCATTGGGTTCAGATACCTTCAATGGCGTCCAGAAGGCTTTGCGGGTCAAGGCCGGACTGCGCGCGCAGATATGTTTGAGACCCGTACCTGTCGTAGTGATGGGCCTTGGCATGGAGGTGCAGCATGCGAGCGGCCACGCCGTTTCGCATCAAGTACAGGCTCAGCTCGGATGCAAAGCCACCACGCGCGACGTGTTCCTCGGCGACACAGACTTTTCCGTGTGCCTTGATCGCGTCCATGAGTGCCTCGGGCAATCCCTGGGAACCCAGCGGCAGCTCCGCTATCGCCCACAGGCTGGGGCGCTCCTGCTCGGGGAGCGCCTGGAGTGCGGCTATATAGGTGGTGGCGAGCGGTCCAACCGCAACGACCGGCATGCCATGCCCATGCACCAGTCGCCGCCAGGGTGAATAGTCCGGGACGGCATAGTCGGCAGGTTGCTCGCCGCGGCCGAGTCTTAGGTAGACGGCGCTGGCCTCCTGGCCGATGCGCTCGATGACGGTGGGCACGTCTTCATCGAACACCGGCACGAAAACGCGCAGGTTGGGCAGCGTCAACAGGACGCCGTAATCCTCGATGGCGTGATGCGTAGGACCCATCACGCCGTAACCGTAGCCGCCACCATTGCCGATCAGCCGGACCGGTAGATTGTGGAACGTGACGTCGTTGCGGATTTGCTCGAAAGGGCGGGCGTAACAGAACGGCGCGATGCTATACACCCAAGGCTCCAGTCCCTGGCGTGCCATGGCGGCGGCAACAGAGACCATGTTCTGCTCGGCAACACCGGCATTGATGAACCGCTCCCCCAGTGCCGCCTGCAAGGGCTCCAGGGCCATGAAGCCCAGGTCGCCCGTGAGAAAAATCATTTGCGGACTGCTTGCGCGTGCAACCAGCGCATCACACAACTGCTTTCTCATACGCGGTTGAGTTCCTCGATCGCAAGGGAATAGTGCGGCTCCTTGAGCGGCAGGTAATGCCATTCCATGCGGTTTTCCATGAACGACACACCCTTGCCTTTGGTGGTTTCGAGCACGATGACCTTCAGGCGGTCTGCCTTGGCATTCAGGGCGGATCGCATGGCCTCGAGGTCGTGACCCGACACCACATGCAGATCGAGATCAAAACCCTTGATTCGCTCGAAGAGAGGAAACATCGAAGCCACTTCCTGGGTGTGCCCAAATCCCTGAAGACCGTTGTGGTCCACCATGACGGTGAGATTCGTGAGCTTTTGATGCACGGCGAAGATCAAGGCTTCCCACGTGGAACCTTCCTGCCATTCGCCGTCCGACGTCAGGCAGAAGGTGTGCCCTTGCTGGCCTTTCAGGCGCGTCGCCAAAGCGGTTCCTGCCGCCAGGGACAGACCATGGCCAAGGCTGCCCGTGGCAAACATGATCTCCGCAATGCCTGTCGCGGGAGGGTGACCCGCGAGCAAAGTGTCGTCCTTGTGGAAGGTGCGCAGGTCTTCTTCCTGCAGCTTGCCCGCGCTCCAGAGCGCGATGTAGAGCGCCCCCGCGGAATGTCCCTTGGAAAGTACGAAAGAGTCCTGTTCACCGATGTGTTCGTTGAACAGCAGTGCCAGCGCATCGATGGAAGAAAGATTCCCCCCGATGTGTCCCACGCCGCTTTCGTGGTGCATCTGCAGCAATCGTCGACGTATCGCTGCCAGCTGCTTGGTGTCCAGCAAGGACTTCATGGCCGTTCTCTGCATGTCTGCTTACGTTGCACAGGCTATTCCCTGCGTGGAATAACCTGCGCGCGCGGCCGGTCCCTTGACGCACAGGGCGTGCCACGCGGACGAAACCCGCTGAAGGGTAATAAAGTCGTTAAACAAGGGCGCCCCGGCAGAGTTTACCGAGAGCGCCCGCCCGACAGTGAGACTATTTTGTCAGGGCCGATCCTTAGTGCGACAGATCGATGGCGTATTCGGCCGTGCCGTCGCCGTTGTCCTTCAGCTGGCGGATGTTCTTCAGGCCGGCTTCGCGTGCCACGTCCTGCTTGTTGACGGCAGCCTTGAACACGACGTCGCCGTGCGTCTTCACCGGCACGAAGTGCCAGGAAGCGGCGGGCAGGTCCTTCGCGGTGAGCGTCTGCTTCTTCTGCAGCCACTTCGCGAGGATCTCGCGGGCACCATCGGGCGCGGCCAGCACGATGTTGTTGCCGTCCAGGCCCGGGAAGTTGCCGCCGCCGCTGGCGCGGTAGTTGTTGGTGGCGACGATGAAGAGCTGGTCCGGCTTGATCGGCTTGCCCTTGAAGGTGAGCTTGACGATGCGCTCGCCGGCGGGCTTGGTCACGTCGATCTGATAGCTCAGGTCGCCCTGGATCTGGTCGAAGTTGTAGCCGGGCAGTCGGTCGCCGATCAGCTGTTGTTCGCCGGTCTTGGACGGGTCGATCTGGTTGAAGCGTTCGGCGGCCTTTTCCAGCCACGCCTTGAGGCCGGCGCCATCCACTTTCACGGCCGAGAGCGTGTTCGGATAGAAATACAGGTCCGCCGCGCTGCGCAGCGTGAGCGGGCCCACGGCGACGTCGGTGTAGTCATCCGGGCCGCCAAAGCCGGTGCGGAACGCGGCAGCGGCGGAGAGCACCGGCAGCTTCGCCAGTTCCGGATGCAGCTTGGGCAGTTCGCTCTGCACGTAGTCGCGCATGGCCGCGTTGATCGGCGCGAGTGCAGTCATGTTGCCTTCGTCGGCAAAGTAGCTGCTCAGGTGCACGCGCGTTTCGCCGATGGGCGTGTTCACGTACTGCACGGCCGCTTCGTGCGCCTGCTGTACCAGCGGCGCGATGGCCGGATCGGCCGGCACGCAGTCGTTCTTCTTCGGACAGATGGGGCGCACTTCACTGTGCGTCTGGCCGTCGTCGATCACCCAATGGCCGTCCTTGCGCTGCAAGGCCAGGTCGATCACGCCGAGGTCCTTGCCGAAGAAGCCGCCCATCACGGCCGGCTTGCCGCGCACGAAACCGCGCTCGGCGTCCACGTCCTTCATGCCCTTGTAGTGCGGGCCGGGGAATTCGGTGTGCGAGTGACCGAGCAGCAGCACGTCGATGCCGGGCACGCCGGCCAGATGCCAGCCGCCGTTTTCCATGTCGGACGTATAGGGCGCCGTATTGAGGCCGCCATGCAGCACGGCGACGACGAGGTCCGGATGCTGCGCTTCCAGTTCCGGCAGGTATTTCTGCGCGGCTTCCACCACGCCCGTCACGGTGACCTTGCCGGCCAGGTTCTGCTTGTCCCATTCCAGGATCGGCGGCGGCGTGAAGCCGATGATGCCCACCTTCAGCGGCACCTTGTGCGTGCTGCCGTTGGGCTCGGTGACGGTGATGTCCTTGGTCACCACGGTCCACGGCTTGAAGATCGGTGCGCCGTCGCGGGCGCTGTACACGTTGGAAAGCACCAGCGGGAAATGCGGGCCGGCGCAGCGGTCCGTGTGGCCGCCGTCCACGTTCATCGGCGTGCCGGTGACCTGGGACAGGAAGCCCAGGCCGTAGTTGAACTCGTGGTTGCCGGCGGTGCCGCCGTCGTAGCCCATGGCGTCCATGGCGCGGTAGATGCCCAGTTCTTCCTGGCAGCCCACCGGCTTCACCTGGGCCTGGTAGTCGGCCAGCACGCTGCCCTGGATGGTGTCGCCGCTGTCGAACAGGAAGCTGTTCGGGTACTGCTCACGGGCGCGGCGGATCAGCGTGGCCACGCGCTCGTAGCCCACCGAGCTGTCCTCGCGCTGCTTGTAATAGTCGTAGCTCAGCACATTGGAATGGACATCCGTGGTTTCCAGGATGGCCACCTGGGCGTGGCTGCCGTCAGGCAGGGCGGCGCCGGAATGGCTGGTCGACTGGCTGGCGCAGCCCGCCAGGACGGCGGCGGCCAGGGCGGCGAGGGGAAGGAGACGGTGGGTCATGGCCTGTCCATGGGGGATAAAGCGGGAAACCTAGCAGATCGGCATGTCGCCTTGCCGGCGCAACGGCCGCTGAACCCCATGAGGGCGCCGTTTGTCCGTTGCCTGCCATTGTGCATGTGACAGTGGCGAGAACGTAGAATTGCACCCAGATGACACACCGGGCCGAACAGGGGGCCTTCGCTTCATATGCCGCAACAACCGCTTCGCTTCCTGCGAAAGAGTGGACCCTGGCTGGTGGCCACGGCCTTCTTCCTGTTTTGCGTGAACATGACCGCCATGCGCGAGCCTGCGCTGTTGCAGCAGGCGTTCGTGATCGCGTTGATGGTCTGCGCGTTCGGCGTGCTGCTGTCGGCCTTCGCGCGCCCCGCCACGGCGCTGGTGGTGAGTGGCGGCCTGTTCCTCGGGCTGAACTTCCTTTCGGTGATGAAGCTGCGCTATCTGGATTCGCCGCTGATGCCGGCGGACTTTGTCTATTACGCGCGCAGCAGCCTGCTCGAAACGCTGGGCCACTATCCGCATCTGTGGATGCTGTCGGTGGTGGTGTGCATCGTGACGCCGCTGGCGCTGTGGGCGGTGTGGCGCTTTGATCGTCGCCTGTTTGCGAACGTGAAGCCGAGCCGCGCGTGGACCATGCGCCTGAGCGGCATGGCCGTATGGGCCATCGCATTCTGGGTGTGCCTGCTTCCCAACGGGCCGTTCGCCGAAGTGCATGCGAAGAACGTGTGGGAAAAACTTTCCGACGACGCGCAGATCACCAACTTCTTCGTCAACTTCAGCGACTCGGACATCCGCATGCCCGAGATGGGTGACGACGCGCAGGCCGAACAGGACTGGGGCGCCACGGCATCGGGCGAACCGGCAGCCATTCCGCGTTCGCCGGAATCGTATCCGGACATCGTGCAGGTGCTGGAAGAAAGCACCTTCAACCCGTCCAACTTCACTCAGTGCAACATCCCCGAGTGTCGCGTGGCGATGTTCAATACCGACCCGCGTACGCGTTCGACTGGCCCGATGCGCGTGCATACCTTCGGCGGCGGCACGTGGGTGAGCGAGTTCGCCACGCTTACCGGCATGCCGCAGGACATCTTCGGCCCCGGCGGCATGTACGCACCGTACGTGCTCGCACCGCACGTGCAGGATAGCCTGCCACGCCAGCTGCAGCGCCTGGGTTACCTCACGGTGGCGATCTACCCCACCAACGGCGCCTTCCTCAACGGTCGCAACGCGTACAAGGCTTACGGCTTCGATCAGTTCTACGACGCCAGCCAGCTTGGCCTGGAAGAGTGGGAAGAAACCGACAAGCAGATGTTCGACGCCGCCAAGCGCGTCTACGACAAGGTGAAGAAGCCGGGCCAGCCGGTGTTCGTGATGATCCTGACCTTGGCGCAGCACGGCCCGCACGACACCGATCCGATGTCGTCGTTGCCGGCGCCGTTCAACAAGGGCGTGCTCAAGGGCCTGCCCACGCGCGAGTCGCTGAACTTCAACACCTACCTGTCGAACCTGCACAATTCCGATATGGCCATGCACGGACTGGAGCACGATTTCCTCGATCGCGCGCAGCCCACGGTGATCGTGCACTTCGGCGATCACCAGCCGTCGTTCAGCGGCCTGATCAAGGAGATGCCGCGCACGTGGCCGGATGGGTTGTCCTCGTACAAGGACTACCTCACCTACTACATGATCAAGAGCAACTTCCAGGCGGCGCCCATGCCGCACTACCCGATGCTCGACATCGCCCTGTTGCCGAGCATGGTGCTGCAGGCGGCCGACCTGCCGACCGATCCGTACTTCTCGGCAGCCATTTCATTGCGCACGCGCTGCAATGGCCTGTACACCGATTGCGCGCAGCCGGATCTGGTGAAGTCGTACCACGCGTGGATCTTCAATCGACTGCACGTGTACGAGTAAGGCAGGCGTCCGTGCTGCAAACAAGAGCCCGCTCCCCGTGAGCGGGTTTTCGTTTTCTGTAGGAGCGCACTTGTGCGCGACCGCCACGTGATGGCGTTCCACGCCGTTGGAAGGTCGCGCCCAAGTGCGCTCCTACATCCGCGTGGCGTGGATGCTTCCGTGTGGGAGCGCACCCCGTGCGCGACAACCTGACGGAGCGATACCGGCGAGGCGCTGCAGTCGCCCACAGGGTGGGCTCCCACAAGGTCAGCGCGCTGCTCGGGTGCAGCGAGGAAGAATGCCCGAGATCCAGAGCAAAGGCCGTTCCTTATGAGCGGCCTTTGGTTTTGTAGGAGCGCATTTATGCGCGACCGTCACGTGAGGGAGTGCCGCTCCGTTGGATGGTCGCGCCCAAGTGCGCTCCTACATTCGCGTGGCGTGGATGCTTCCGTGTGGGAGCGCACCCTGTGCGCGACAACCTGACGGAGCGATACCGGCGAGCTGCTGCAGTCGCCCACAGGGTGGGCTCCCACAAGGTCAGCGCGCTGCACGGGTGCAGCGAGGAAGAATGCCCGAGATCCAGAGCAAAGGCCGTTCCTTATGAGTGGCCTTTGGTTTTCTGTAGGAGCGCATTTATGCGCGACCGTCACGTGAGGGAGTGCCGCTCCGTTGGATGGTCGCGCCCAAGTGCGCTCCTACATTCGCGTGGCGTGGATGCTTA
>NZ_QAVX01000015.1:91800-107666 GCF_003121485.1 Dyella sp. C11
ACCGTCACGTGAGGGAGTGCCGCTCCGTTGGATGGTCGCGCCCAAGTGCGCTCCTACATTCGCGTGGCGTGGATGCTTATCCGTGGGAGCGCACCCTGTGCGCGACAACCTGACGGAGCGATATCGGCGAGGCGCTGCAGTCGCCCACAGGGTGGGCTCCCACAAGGTCAGTGCGCTGCCCAGGCGTGATGAAGAAGAACGCCGTCGGCGTGGTGCTCAGGCGCTGTAAGGAACGCCCGAGATCCACGTTTCCGTGACAACGAGGTCATCGCCCAGCACGGCGAAGTCCGCCTGCTGTCCGGCCACGAGGCGACCGTGCGTGCGATCCAGGCCCAGCCATGCGGCGGGATACGCGCTGGCCATGCGCGAGGCTTCCGACAGCGGCAGGCCCACCATGTTCACCAGGTTGCGCACGCCTGTGGCCATGTCCAGCGCGGAGCCGGCGAGCACGCCATCGTCGCTCTGGCAGATGCCGTCACGCGCGATGATGGTCTGGCCGTTGAGCACGTATTCGGGATTGTCCGAACCCACCGGCGGCATGGCGTCGGTAACCAGCACGCTCTTGCCCTTGGCCTTCGCGGCAATCGCCACGCGCAGCGCAACGGGATGCACGTGATGGCCATCGACAATCAAGCCGCACCAGCTGTGCGGATCGTCCAGCGCCGCACCGACCACGCCGGGTTCGCGGCTGCCGAGCGGCGTCATCGCGTTGTACAGGTGGGTGAAGCCGCACACGCCCGCATCGAGTGCGGCGCGCGTGGCGTGATAAGTGGCAGCGGTGTGGCCGGCCACCACCAGTACGCCGGCTTCGCTGAGCTGGCGGATGGTGTCGCGCGGCACTTCTTCCACGGCGAGCGTCAGCATCACCACGCCGCGGCGATTGCGCGTGATCGCGGCGATGTCTTCCGCATCGGGCAGGCGGAACAGGCTGGCGTCGTGGATGCCCTTGCGCGCCGAGGAGAGGAAGGGGCCTTCCAGGTGAATGCCGAGCACGCCTGGCACGCCTTGTTTGATGGCCGCATCCACCGCGTCGAGCGCCTTGCGCATCACGTCGGCAGTGTCGGTGATCAGCGTGGGCAGGAAGCCGGTGGTGCCGAACTTGCGATGCGCCGCGCCAATGGTCGCCAGCGCGTCCACGGTGGGTTCGGCGTTGAACAGCACGCCGCCACCGCCGTTGACCTGCACGTCGATGAAGCCGGGCAGCAGCAGCTGACCCTTGAGGTCATGCTGTTTGGCGTCCGCGACGCGTGCGTCATCCGAGCGGACGATGGCCTCGATATGCTTGCCACGCACCAGGACCGACAGGCCCTCGCGCGGACCGTGATCGGTCAGCAGGCGACCGTTGACGAGTGCAATCAGGGGCGCGGTCATCACATGGTCTCCGTGACCTTGCGCAGGTGCGGCGGTACGTCGGGATCGAAACCACGTGCGAGCGAGAGCTCGCTGGCGGCGCGATAGAAACTCTGCACGGCAAGCAGCGGCGTGACCATCGGCGAGACGCCATCGGGCAGCGGCAGCTTGTCCGGATCGTGGTTGCCCGGGGCGGCAATGAACACACGCGCTCCACGTGAACGGAATTCGTTGGCCACGGCAATGGTGTTGTCCTGCGTGCCGTCGCCCTGGGCGAAGAACAGTACCGGGAAACCGTCGCCGACGATGGCCATCGGGCCGTGCTTCACTTCGGCAGCGCTGAAGGCCTCCGCGTGCAAGCCACAGGTTTCCTTGAGCTTGAGCGCGGCTTCCAGCGCGGCGCCGAAGCCGAAACCGCGACCGACCACGAACAGGCTCGATGCCTTGGTGAGGCCTTCGACCATCGGGCTCCAATCGCAATCCCAGCCGCGACGCAGGTCGTCAGGCAGGCGCTCGACGATGCCGTGCAGCTCGGCATCGTTGCCCCAGTGCGCGGTGAGCTGCAGCACGGCGGCGAGGGTGGCGAGGTAGCTCTTGGTGGCGGCGACGCTGAGTTCCGGGCCGGCACGCAGCGGCACGAACGTGTCGGCCATCTGCGCGAGCGGGGAATCTTCCACGTTCACCAATGCCACCACGTGTGCACCGGCATCCTTGGCGGCCTGTGCGCTGCGCAGCAGGTCAGGGCTCTTGCCGGACTGCGAGATGGCGACGAACAACGCGCCGTCCATGTGCAGGTCGGCGTCGTAGATGGACGAGATGGACGGCGAGGCCGATGCCGTGATCAGACCCAGGCGGGTTTCGAACACGTACTTGGCGTAGGCCGCGGCGTGGTCCGAACTGCCACGCGCGCAGGTGACGATGAAGCGGGGCGGCTTGGCTCGAAGCTGCTCGCCGAGTGCCTTGAGGATGGACGTGTTCTCGCGCAGCTGGCGCTCGACCACGGCGGCCGCCTCGTGGGCCTCTTGGAACATCAGGGTGGAGCTGGCTTGCTTCATCGTCGTCTCTTGGGATGCGTGTGGGCGCACACCACGAGGGCTAAGGCGTGGCCTCAGCCCTTGCGGGGCGCCGGGGTTTGCGGTGGCGCGGTGGAACCGCGCACGACCAGTTCGGGTACAAAACATTCGCTGTGCGGCAACTCGACGTTGGCGCCGGCCTTGCGCTGCAGCTCGGCCATCAATTGCAGCGCCGCGTGGCGGCCGATATCGCTCACCGACTGGCGCGCCGTGGTCAGCGCCGGCCATGCCTGCTTGGAGAACGGGCTGTCCTCGAAGCCGGCAATGGATAGGCCCCACGGCACGTCGATGTTGCTGGAACGCGCCGCGGCCAATACGCCCGCCGCGATTTCGTCGTTGCTGCCGAAGATCGCCGTCGGCGGATCCTTCAGCGCAAGCAGCTTGCGCGCGCCGCGGAAACCGTCGTCGAACGCGTAGCGGCCGGGCAGCACCAGCTTCTTGTCCATCGGCAGGCCGTAATCGCGCAGCGCGTCGGCGTAACCCTGGTAGCGCTCCGGGCTGGAACGGTGGTGCGGTTCGCCCCACAGGAAGCCGATGCGCTTGTGGCCCATCTGGATCAGGTGTTCGGTGATCGCGTAGGCGGCGCTGCGGTCGTCGATGTACACGCACGGCGCGCCGTCATGGGGATCTTCGCGCGAGGAAATGATGCGCACGAAGCTGATGTCGTGATCGGTGAGCGTGTTGATCAGCTCGGCCTGTTCGGACATCGGCGGCGCCAGCACCAGGCCGGCCAGTCGATTGCGCTCCACCAGCGACGACAGCTCGGCGGCCAGGTCCGGCGAGGTGGAATCACAGGGGTGGATCAACAAACCGAAGCCACGCTCGCGGCAGGCCGACAGCACGCCGTCCTGCATGCCGATCACGTAGTGCGCATTCGGGTTGTCGTAGACCAATCCGATGGCATACGCATGCGTGCTGCGCAGGCCGCGCGCGGAGGGATTGGGCTGGTAGCCCAGTGCCTCGATGGCGCGCTCGACCTTCTCGCGCGTATCGGCTCGCACCGAGGCCTCGTGGTTGATCACACGCGAAACCGTCTTGAGCGAAACGCCCGAACGCTTGGCGACGTCCTTGATGGTGGGGTTGCGCAACACAGGAAACTCCGGCAATACGGGAAGGGGCATCGTAGCCCAGCGGGCCTTTGCCTGCGGTTGGCGCGGCCCGGCGCGCCAACCTTCAAGGCTTAGCGCGCGTGCTGGCCGACGCGGTGCCCCCTCACGCCGTAGTACAGGATGTACAGGTAGCAGGGCACCATGAGTGCCATGAATACCAGCTGGAAGTTGAAGTGCTGTTTCAGATGCACGAACAACTGCGGCACCAGCGCACCACCCACGATGGCCATGATCAGCAGCGCGGAACCGCGCTCGGTCAGGCGGCCCAGGCCGTGGATGGCGAGCGGGAAGATGGCTGGCCACATCATGGCGTTGGCAAAGCCCAGCGCCGCGACGAAGCCCACCGAGGTGTGGCCGGTGGTGAAGTAGGCGCCCAGCGTGAACAGCACGCCCAGCACGGCCGACACCGCCAGGTAGCTCTGCTGCGAGATAAAGCGCGGAATCAGCACCAGGCCCGCCAGGTAACCGGCGAGCATCGCGATCAGCGTGAACGAGGTGAAGTGCTTGGTTTCATCCAGCGGCAGGCCGAAGCCCTGGCCGTAGGTGCCGATGGCGTCGCCGGCCATCACTTCCACGCCCACATAGAGGAACAGGCACAGCACGCCCAGCCACAGGTGCGGGAAACTGAAGATGCCGCCCTTGGCGTGGCCGATGTCCGATTCGCTGTTGGCGCCGGCCGGCTTGATCTCCGGCAGCGGCGAGCGGATCACCCAGATGGCCAGCACGACCAGCAGGCCGGCCATGATCATGTAAGGCATGTGGATCTTGGCGGCGAAGGCGTTGAGCAATGCTTCCTTCGCTTCCGGCGTCGCGGCGGCCTTGACCTGCGTGTCGAAGGTGTCGATGCCGCTGAGCACCAGGGCGCCGAACACGAACGGCGCGGCGGCGCCGGCGATCTTGTTGCAGATGCCCATGAAGGCGATGCGCTGCGCGGCGCTATCGATGGGGCCAAGGATGCTGATGTACGGGTTGGACGCCGTCTGCAGCAGTGCCAGGCCTGCGCCGATGACGAACAGGCCGCCCAGCGCCGGGTAGAAGATGCGCATGCTGACGAACTGGCCAAAGATCACCGCGCCGATCGCCATCACGAACAGGCCCAGGCCCATGCCCTTCTTCATGCCCGTGCGGCGCAACACGCTCGACGACGGAATGGCGAGGAAGAAGTACGAGAAGTAGAACACCAGCGGCACGAGAAACGCGGAAACGTCATCCACGTTGAAGGCCAGCTTCACGAACGTGATCAGCGGACCGTTGAGCCAGGTGACAAAGCCGAAGATGAAGAACAGCACGCCGATGATCAGCATCGGCACGATGCTGGAAGAGCGCGACTCGCCGGCGGCAAGCGTGGTGGCAGACATGGATCGACTTTACTCCCCGCGGATAGCCGCTGACCGATGGGCCATTGAAAGGCCCGATTCCCCCGAAAGACCTTCCCTCGTCACGTGGAGAGGGTGAATGAGCGTGTTATCGGCGGTAAGCATAACGTTGTCAAATTCTGACACGAACGAGTCATCAAAAGGTGTTGGGGAGCTTGGCCGAAAAGACCCCCATCGGGCTTTTCCATGCTGCCCTGCAACAGGGCGCAAATGTCAGCAAGGGGAACCAGATAGGTACCGGGAAAATGATGTGAATACAGTATGTTAAGTGCTTGTAAGGTCTTGCGATTCAGGCGCCATTTGATGCGATTGCTGGCCCGCGCCAAATGGTTGTTTCGCTTAACAAAACTCTTTGTTGACAACGTTGTCATCCAAGACTGAGACTCGGGACAAATACGATTCGCGCGGCACACAGCGCGGCGTACTCAGGATGAGGGGACGGCGGTGGCGCAAAGCAGCAACCACAGTCTGGATATACGACGGCATTCGGCTCCGCAGGACACGTTCCTCGCCGCGGACGTCGGAGGAACGCACGCACGCATCGGGCTGGTAAGCGGGCAGCCGGACGGTTCGCGTCCGGTGACGGTGCTGCAGTACCACCGCTACGCCTGTGCCGACTGGCCGAGCCTGACCGCCGTGCTGCAGGACTTCGTGGGCCAGCTTGATCACTCCGTGCATGTGAACCGCTGTGCGGTGGCCAGCGCCGGCTACGTGCTGGGCGATGCCATCGTCAACGACAACTTGCCGTGGCCGGTCTCCATCCGCGACATCCGCGACAGCCTGGGCATCGAACAGCTCGCCGTCATCAACGATTTCGAAGCGGTGGCCTACGCCACCCAGTTCCTTAGCCAGGCCGACACCACCGCGGTGATCGAGAGCGAAGCGCCGCCCGCGGCCGGTCCGGTGCTGGTGATGGGTCCGGGCACGGGCCTGGGGTCGGCGGTGCTGCTGCCGGGGCATCCGCACGCCACGGTGCTGGCCACCGAAGCGGGCCAGATCGCGCTGGCGCCGGGCAACGAACGCGAGATCGAGATTCTTCGTTACCTGGCCCGTGACCGCGCCTACGTGTCGTTCGAGCACGCGTTGTCGGGCCGCGGCTTGCTCAACCTCTATCGCGCGATCAGTTCGCTGCGCGACCAGTCGGCCGTGCTGACGCAGCCGAGCCAGGTGACGCAGGCGGCGCTGGAACGCAGCGACGAAGCTGCCGTGGAAGCGCTGGAGGTGTTCTGTGGCCTGCTGGGCAGCTTCGTGGGCGACCTGTGCCTGCTCTACGGCGCGCGCGGCGGCGTGATCCTGGCCGGCGGCATTCTTCCGCAGATTCGCGATGTGCTGGTGGCGAGCAGTTTCCGCCAGCGCTTCTTCAACAAGGGCGTGATGCGCGCCTTCTTGCTGCAAGTTCCCGTACGACTGATGGAGCACGGCCAGCACGGTGTGATCGGCGCCGCCGGGCTGTTCCTGGATATGCATGCAGGAGAGGGCCTCCCTGTGGGCCCTCGCGCCGGGGAGAACGCAGTACCCAGATAGTCCACTCAACCGGGCCCACGCCCAACAGCCACGCTGCATCCGATGTCCCACAACGTTTGTTGCAGATTGCCTTCGAGGGGAGGACACCATGTCACAACGCAAATCACTGCTAGCAGCCAGCATCATTGCTGGACTCTGTTTGTCTGGTTCGCTTCGCGCTGCGGACGCTCCGCCCGCACCGCAACCCGCAGGGCAGCCTGGGGCGCAACCTGTTGCGCAGCCTGCGTCGCCGGCACCGGCCGCATCGACGCAGGACAACAGCAATCCGCAAACGACGGCGGATCAATCGCAGGCCAAGCAACTTGAAACGGTGACCGTCACGGGTATTCGCGCTTCGTTGCAGCAATCGCTGGAAACCAAGCGCAATGCTGACGCCATCGTCGACGCAATTACCGCCGAAGACATTGGCAAGTTCCCGGCCACCAATGTGGCCGAGGCACTGGCACAGATTCCGGGCGTGACGCTCGATCGCGCCTTCGGTGCCACACAGCGTGTGAGCATCAACGGCATCGACCCCAGCCTGAACCTGTCGTTCCTCGACGGTCACCCGGTGTCGCAGGCGAGCTGGCTCTACGGCGACAGCCCCAACCGCGGCTTCAACTACTCACTGCTGCCACCGGAAATCCTCGGTTCGCTGGAGGTGTACAAGAGCCCGGAGGCGCGCTTGCCGGAAGGCAGTCTGGGCGGCACGGTGATCATGCACACCATCCAGCCGCTTGACGTGCCGGCGAACACGCTTAGCGGTTCGGTGGGCGTCAACTACAACGACATGGTGGACAAGAGCCGCCCGAATGCCTCGGTGTTCTACAGCTGGCACAACGACGACAAGACCTTCGGCGTCGACGTGTCCGCTCAGCACTACGAACAGAAGACCGACCGCCAGGGCCAGGAAATCTTCAGCTATACGCCGGTGTCGGCCATTGCTGCGGCCAACCCCGCCATCGCCGCACAGGTGGCCGCCGGCCAGCTCAAGGGCACTGACCAGATGCCGACCGAAATCAACTCGGCCGACTTCCAGCAGACCGAAAAACGTAGCAGCGTGCTGGTCAACCTGCAGTACAAGCCCAACGACCATTTCGACAGCACACTCAGCCTGCTGTACATGACCGACCGCCTCGACAACCTCAACGTGTCGATGTATCCGATCGCCGGTTTCAACTACGCGGGTATCTCGCACCTCACGGAAGGCGCGAACGGCATCGTCACGTCGGGCACGCAGGTGGGCACGCCTTGCTACAACGTCACGTCATGCACGAGCACAGCCGAAACCTTCATGGATAACGATGCACGCTCATCGTTCATCCGGACCAAAGGCATCGACTGGCGCGGGACCTACAAGGGCGATGGCTGGCGCATCAACGGCCAGGTGGGTGTGAGCACGTCGAACAACACCATCAGCCAGGCCTTCAAGGAACTCTTCTACGGCGGTGGCTTCGACTGGAGCACCAACAAGGGCTTCAACTTCACCGATCCGTCCACGGCCAACAACCCGCTGTACTGGGCCGACAACAACTTTGGCGGCAACATCGGTTACAAGCCCTACAAGGCGCGCGACGAATACGGCCAGTTCGATTTCACGTACGACTTCGACGGCTTCTTCAACAATCTGCAGGTCGGCGCGCGTTATGCGTCGCACTGGGAAAGCCAGTCGCTACTCATCGACAACGTGGGCGTCCCCAACCAGACGCTCACCGAAATTGGCTACGGCGGCCTGACCAACCTGCAGGGCGCTTCGTCCATCGGCCTGACGGGAAGTTCGGTGCGGCACGTGCAGACGTTGGGCTTCCAGTCGATCTATAACGCGGTGCTGGACGGCAATACGCTCAGCTCCAATGATCCGGTCGACTACTGGGACAACACGTTCAACGTGCAGCAGCAGAACAGCGCAGGCTTCGCCCAGTTGAACTTCGGCAACGACACGGTGCACGGCAATCTCGGCGTGCGCTTCGTGCACACCAAGATCGATTCGTTCGGCTACAACGTGCCCAGCAACTGCAGTACGTGGGATTGCGCATTCCCGCCGGGTTTTGGCTACGTGGGCAGCACCAGTACGTCCAACGACTGGCTGCCGGCGCTCAACGTCGCCTGGAATATCACGCCCGACATCATCCTGCGCGGTGCAGGGTCCGAGACGGTCGCGTACGCGCCGTACAACGAGTTGGCGCCGTTCTTCGAAGCCAACGACACCGTTCTTACCGCCACGGCCGGCAACCCGGGCCTCAAGCCCTATCGCTCGGTGAATTTCGATCTGTCCGGCGAGTGGTACTTCAACAAGGAATCGGTGATCGCGATCTCGGGTTTCTACAAGAACGTGTTGAACTACGTGGTTAACGCCGCCACCACGGAAGGTCGCCAGAACGGTTCATGGGCTGAACTGATCCAGGGTTCCACGGGTCAGATGCTGGTGAACAACGGCATGTGTACCTTGGCGGGTTTCTGCCAGTACAGCGTGTCCGCGCCGATCAACGGTGGTCGCGCCAAGGTGAAGGGTGCGGCGATCAGCTACCAGCAGGCCTTCGGCGATAGCGGTTTCGGCATACGTGCCAACTTCACGTACTCCGATTCGAGCACCGAGGCTGGCGGCCCGCTGCCGTACAACTCGAAGGACTCGTACAACTTCTCGCCGTACTTCGAAAAGGGCCCGTACAGCGCCAGCATTGCTTACAACTACCGCAGCAAGTACCTCGCCGGTGGTTACGTGGCCGGCGCGCCGGATTCGTACACCGACAGCTACAAGGAGCTCGATGCGTCGCTGGGTTACAAGTTCAGCGACCACGTATCGGTGACGTTCGACGCCCTGAACCTGCTCAATTCGGTCTACAAGCAGTACTACGGCGCACAGCTGACCGAGCTCGCCAACGAGTACGCCAGCGGCCGCGAATACATGCTCGAAGCGCACTTCAAGCTCTGATTACCTGCACCTCCCCGGTAAGGGCCTGGCGTTTTGCCAGGCCCATTTTTTTTGCGCCGAAGCGAGGGGTCAGTCGAGCGTGCCGGCGCCCAGGCGTTCGTCGATGCGCTGCGTCGCGGCCACTTCCAGTGCAATGGACAGCGCACGCACCACATCGTCTTTCGCCATGCTGGGTGCGTTCGGGAATCGCGCGGCCTGCGAGGGCAGGTAGGGAATGTGGATGAAGCCGGCGCGCAGGTCGCGATGCCGTTCTGCGAGATGCAGCATCACGTAGGCCACGTGATTGCAGACGAACGTACCGGCGGTATTGGAGATCTCCGCAGGCAGGCCTTCGGCAAGGATGGCTTTCAGCATGGCCTTGATCGGCAGCGTGCTGAAGTAGGCGGCGGGACCATCGACCACGACGGCTTCGTCAATGGGCTGCTCGCCTGCGTTGTCGGGAATGCGGGCATCCTGCACGTTGATGGCCACGCGTTCGATGGACAGCTTGCTGCGGCCACCCGCTTGCCCAACGCCGAGCAGGATGGATGGCCGCACGTCATCGATGGCAAGCGTCAACTCACGCTCTGAATCGGCGAATGCGGTGGGCAACAGCCTCGCCACCACGTGATGGCCGCCCAACGTCTTGCCGTCGAGCGCACGCACGGCCTCCCACGAAGGGTTGATGTCGTCGTTGCCGAAAGGCGTGAAACCGGTCAGCAGGATGCGCGGGGGTGTGCTCATGGGAAGAAGGCCGTGAGAGGCAAGATCAACGGAACACCAGCAGCCACATGGTGATGAACGTGGCCACGAAGATGGCGAAAGCGCTCCATGCCTGCGCGCGTATCACACCGTAAGGATTGCGCAGTTCCAGCAGGGCAGCCGGCACCAGATTGTAGTCGGCCGCCATGGGCGTAAGCAGCGTGCCGCAGTAGCCGCAAAGCATGCCCATCGAGCCAAGAACCGCCGGGTTTGCGCCGTAGCGCTGCACCAGCAGTGGCAAACCGATGCCTGCCATCATCACCGGGAATGCAGCAAAGGCGTTACCCATGATCACGGTGAACAACACCATGCCCAGTGAGAACACCAGCAGGCACATGAAGGCATTGCCTTCCGGCAGGATGGTTTCCGCCAGCGACGCAATGGCCGCCCCCACGCCGCTCTGCGTGAACACCTCGCCCAGTGCAGCAAGAAGCAAGGGCAGCAACGCGGCCCAGCCGATGGCATCGAGCAGTCGGCGACCTTCCGACAACCCTTGATGCAAAGGTGCGCGCGCCACGCGTGCGGCGGCAGTCAAGGCGACGACGCATGCCAGCGCAAGGCCGGTCAGCGTCATCTGGGGCTTCGCGAACAGCGCATGGCCACCAAGTACGAGGTGTGCGCCGAACAAGGCGACCAGCAACGTCACCAGCGGAATCAGCAGCGCGGGCACGAAGAGTTTGTGGCCCAGCCGAAGGGCGGATGCGAGGCGATCAGAGGCGCTGGCCGTTTCCGGATGAGCCCGCCGACGCAGGCGCGGCGCCAGCAGTGCAAGGACAATCACCGCGCTTCCGGCCAGCTGGGCGGGCAGCGTGTTGCCAGCTTTCTGTGCCGCGAGCACGGCATCACCGCCCGCAAACAACAGGCCGAGCACGGCCCAGAACGCGGCGCGCGACATCTCGCGTTCGCGAGCATTGCGCCACGCCGTGTAGAGCAGGAACGCCGCAATAAGCCAGTACGCGTATTCGATGCGCAGCATGCTCAGGCCTCCCGCACGGGTTGCGAGGACTGCGCGCGGCGTTGCAGTCGTCGCTGAAACAGCCAGATGCGGACCGACTGGATCACGAACGCGGCGATGGCCGTGGGGAGTGCCCACAACGCGATGGAGAGCGGCGTGAGATCGATACCGTGCTGCGCGTAGAAGCCCTGAATCAACAGCACGGCACCCAGTGCGATGAACACGTCTTCGCCGAAGAAGCGGCCGATGTTGTCGGTGGCGGCGGCGACGGCGCGCACTTCTTCACGATCGTGCTCGGTGAGCTCGGGCAGGATTTTTTCGGCAGCCGCCTCACCCATGGGTGCGAGCAGGGGGCGCACGGTTTGCGGATGGCCTGCCACGCCAGTCAGGCCGACCATGGCCAGCAGTTCACGTACCAGAAGATAGCCAATCAACAGGCGCGCAAGTGTCATGCCGCGCAGTCGCCCCATCCACTGTTGTGCGTGCTCACGCAAGCCGGCATGTTCAAGCAGGCCGATGGCGGGCAGGGTAAGAACGAACAACAAAAGCATGCGTGCCGACACGAAGCTTTTGCCCAGCAGCGCCAGCAGATCGCCGAGATGCAGCCCTGCCAGCAGTCCGCTCAGCAACGCCGCGCCGACCACCACGAGCACGGCGTTGAAGCGCAGGACGAAACCGATGACGATGACCGCAACACCCAGCAGCGGCCAGTAATTCATGCGTGGTGCTCCCCGGCATGTGGCGGCGCAATGCCAATGTCGACCGCTTCCAGTGCGGCGCGCAGCTGCCTGGCGAAGGCCACGGCGTGCGCGCCATCGCCATGCACGCACAAGGTGTCGGCCCGCAGCGAAATGATGTTGCCATCCACGGCGCGCACCTGGCCTTCGCGCGCCATGGCCATGGCTTGTGCGATGGCTTCGTCGCCCTCGTGGATCACCGCATCCGGCTCGCGCCGCGGCTGCAGCGAGCCGTCGGACCGATAGCGGCGGTCGGCGAATGCTTCGGCGGCCACGGGCAGGCCAAGGGCGGCGCCGGCATCGATCAGTGCCGAGTTGGCGAGGCCGAACAAACGCAGCGTGGGATCGAAGTCATGGATGGCGCGCGCGATGGCGGCGGCCAGCTTTTCGTCACGCGCCGCCATGTTGTAGAGCGCGCCATGCGGCTTCACGTGGCGCAATCGCGTACCGGCTGCTTGCGTAAAACCGTGCAGCGCGCCGATCTGATAGAGCGTGAGTGCGTAGGCTTCATTCGGCGTTACGGCCATCTCGCGGCGACCAAAGCCCTGCAGGTCCGGCAACGACACGTGTGCACCGATAGCCACATCATGCTGTACGGCGAGCGCCACCGTGCCGCGCATGATGTCCGGGTCGCCACCGTGAAAACCGCAGGCGATATTGGCCGAGCTGACAATGGCGAGCAGCGCGGCATCGTCGCCCATGCGCCATGCGCCGAACGATTCGCCCAGGTCGCTGTTGATGTCGATGGTTCTGGCGTCGGGACTTTTCATGCGGATTCCAGCCGGTGGGCAATGCGGTGTAGCAGGCGTTCCAGGGGGTCGTTGCGCGCACGCAGGCGTTGCAGTGCTTCGTCCATCGAGATGTCCCGAAAGGATACGGCATCGCCCGGCCGCTGCTGGGCGAAACGCGACAGATCGGCAGCAGCCAATTGACCGATGCGCGGATAACCGCCCGTCACCGGCGCCTCGGCCAGCAGCAGGATCGGTTGCCCTGACGGTGGCAATTGAAGCGTGCCGGGAAGCGTCGCTTCCGAGATCAATTCAAGCGGGTGACTCAGGCGCAATGGCGCAGCGTCCAGGCGATTGCCTGTGCGATTGCTGTCCTTGCTCACCGTGAAACGTTGCGCGAACAGCGCACGTCGTGACGCGTCGTCGAGCGCATCGTGGTGATGGCCGCGCAACAGTGCGAAGGGTTCGTGTGCGTAATCCAGCCAAGGCTGCGGATCGAGGCCCCAGCGAAGTGCCTGAATACCTTTGTCCGCGTGGAGCCAGGGGGCGGCTTCCCGCGAGCCGATGGCCAGGGTGTCTCCTGCTTTCACGGGCCCACCTTCCAGTGGGCCGACGCGTGCATGCAGGTCGGTGCTGCGGCTTCCCAGTACGGGTGCAACATCGAAGCCGCCGCGCACGGCGAGATAACTTCGGCAGCCGTGGCGCATGCCGCCCATGCGCAACACCGTGCCGGCAGGCAGGAAGCAGCTGGTCCATGGCGGCAGTGCTTGCCCATCGGCGCGTGATTCGATGATGCCGCCGGTGATGGCCACCACCGCATCGTGCCGGAAGCGCAAGGTCGGCCCGGCGAGCGTGATCTCCAGCGCCGCTTCGCTGCCTTCGTTGCCGACCAGGGCATTCGCGAGCCGCCATGCGGGAATGTCCATGGCGCCGGCACGTCCCAGTCCCTGGCTGGCATACCCGCGACGGCCGCCATCCTGGACGCTGGTGAGCAGGCCGGGCTTGATGATCTCGACACTCACGGCGTCGTTCCTGCTTCAGTGGCGAGTCGCGTGTATTCGCGTTCGTCGATCGCGCGGAAGCGCACGCGGTCACCCGGTTGCAGCAGCGAAGGCACAGCGGCGGACAGGTCGAACAATCGCAGTGGTGTGCGTCCGATCAATTGCCATCCGCCAGGAAGCGCCCGCGGATAGATGCCCGTCTGCAAGCCGCCAATGGCCACGCTGCCGGCAGGCACAAGCGTGCGCGGTGTGCCGCGACGTGGCATGGCGAGGGACGGGTCGAGCCCCAGCAGGTAGGGGAATCCGGGTGCGAATCCCAGCATGGCGACGCGGTACGTGGCTGCCGTGTGCCGCGCGATCACCTCCGTCGTGGTCAATTGCGCATGGGCGGCCACGTCGTCGATGTCTTCGCCGGCGTACCACACGGGAAGAACGACTTCGCGCGTCGGTGTCGCCAGTTCGGGTACGCGATCCCACAGCGCAGTGATCGTTTCGCGCAGGTGCTCGCCGTCGATCATGGTTGCATCAACGGGCCACGCTGCGCGATCGAAACGCAGCAGCACGCTGGCGTAGGCCGGCACGCATTCCACGCCCGGCAGCACGGCGTGCAGCAGCGATGCCATGGCGTGAACACGCGCATTCAGCGCGGTATCCATGGTGTTGCCGAGGCGCAGCAGCCACGCCGCTTCCGAAAGTGCTTCGAGCTGGAAGTCGGGCGCGTCGTTTGTCATGCGCGCGTTGCCGTGGGCATGACGTGCCGATGTTCGATGATGATTCGGATGGGCTGCAATGGCATGGCGACGCGCGTGGTTCGTAGATATCGACCCGGAACAAAACGAGTGTTGCAGAACGCCGTGATTTTTCCGATCTGCGCTGCGATGGCGATGTTGTTCCGACGTGGCAGGCCCGATGGTTTCGTGTGCTTTTGCGAAAAAAACGGTCGCGCCTGGCGAAGCCATGCCGTGCACGAAACGTGAACTTGCGCCGCCTGTCCCGCCTGGGTAATTCAAGTCACAACGTTGTCAGGCGGAACAGGCTTTACCTGTCATAGCGGTCAAAGAACGGCCGAAAATCCCCCCATTTACCTCGGCAAATGGCTTCGCCAAGTCATGCTTTGACTCGGGTGTCTTGGCGCGTTGCGAAATGGAAGGCGGTGGGTTATTTGCGCCTTCTATGTCGTCTAGAAACAACGATTTAATGGGTAGTTTGTGCTGTCCTCCAGCGGCTGCCTCCCAGCTTCTTGTTGCTGTGCCGCATAGGTCTTTTTCCTAGGTGACTGATGGATTGTTGACAACGTTGTCAGCCATTACCCAGACTCCGGCCAAATACGATCGCGTTCACAGGAACGTGACACGAGCATGACGAGGGGATCGCAGTGGGCGAAGGGGTCAGCCACAACGCGCATGAGTTCATGGCGCAAGAAGCCATGTTCCTCGCCGCGGACGTCGGAGGAACGCACGCACGCATCGGGCTGGTAAGCGGGCAGCCGGACGGTTCGCGTCCGGTGACGGTGCTGCAGTACCACCGCTACGCCTGCGCCGACTGGCCGAGCCTGACCGCCGTGCTGCAGGACTTCGTGGGCCAGCTTGATCACTCCGTGCATGTGAACCGCTGTGCGGTGGCCAGTGCCGGCTACGTGCTGGGCGATGCCATCGTCAACGACAACCTGCCGTGGCCGGTCTCCATCCGCGACATCCGCGACAGCCTGGGCATCGAACAGCTCGCCGTCATCAACGATTTCGAAGCGGTGGCCTACGCCACCCAGTTCCTGAGCCAGGCCGACACCACCGCGGTGATCGAGAGCGAAGCGCCGCCAGCGGCCGGTCCGGTGCTGGTGATGGGTCCGGGCACGGGCCTGGGTTCGGCGGTGCTGCTGCCGGGTCATCCGCACGCCACGGTGCTGGCCACCGAAGCGGGCCAGATCGCGCTGGCGCCGGGCAACGAACGCGAGATCGAGATTCTTCGTTACCTGGCCCGCGACCGCGCCTACGTGTCGTTCGAGCACGCGTTGTCGGGCCCCGGCTTGCTCAACCTCTATCGCGCGATCAGTTCGCTGCGCGACCAGTCGGCCGTGCTGACGCAGCCGAGCCAGGTGACGCAGGCGGCGCTGGAACGCAGCGACGAAGCTGCCGTGGAAGCGCTGGAGGTGTTCTGTGGCCTGCTGGGCAGCTTCGTGGGCGACCTGTGCCTGCTCTACGGCGCGCGGGGCGGCGTGTTTTTGGCCGGCGGCATTCTTCCGCAGATTCGCGATGTGCTGGTGGCGAGCAGTTTCCGCCAGCGCTTCTTCAACAAGGGCGTGATGCGCGCCTTCTTGCAGCAAGTTCCCGTACGACTGATGGAGCACGGCCAGCACGGTGTGAT
>NZ_QAVX01000015.1:107765-122554 GCF_003121485.1 Dyella sp. C11
CTTCAACAAGGGCGTGATGCGCGCCTTCTTGCAGCAAGTTCCCGTACGACTGATGGAGCACGGCCAGCACGGTGTGATTGGTGCAGCCGGCCTGTACCTGGACGGGCGAGCGTAAGACCCAGGGGAGAGCGCAGTACTAGGTAAGGCCACACCGTTCCACTGACCACACCGTTGCATTGAACCGGGCGCGAGCCCAGACAGCCACGCCGCAGCCGGACATCCCACAAACGTCCGCTGCAGAAAACGCCTTCGAGGGGAGGACACCATGTCACAGCGCAAGACTCTGCTAGCCGCCAGCATCATCGCCGGTTTGTGTTTGACCGGCTCCATTCACGCCCAGACCGCAGCCCCGGCCACCACTGGCCCGGCCGCGCAGTCGACCACCGACACCACCGCTGACCAGTCCAAGGCCAAGGAGCTGGAGACCGTTACCGTTACCGGTATCCGCGCCAGCCTGCAGGCGTCGATGGACACCAAGCGCAACGCCGACGCCATCGTCGACGCCATCACGTCGGAAGACATCGGCAAGTTCCCGGCCTCGAACGTGGCCGAAGCGCTGGCCCAGGTGCCGGGCGTGACGCTCGACCGCCAGCTGGGTGCGACCCAGCGCGTCAGCATCAACGGCATGGACCCCAGCCTCAACCTGACGCTGCTCGATGGCCACCCGGTGGCACAGGCCGTGTGGCTGTACGACGACGCGCCGAACCGCGGCTTCAACTTCTCGCTGCTTGCGCCGGAAGTGATCGGCCAGCTCGAAATCTACAAGAGCCCGGAAGCCCGTCTGCCGGAAGGCGCCATCGGTGGCACCATCGTGATGCACACGGTGAAGCCGCTTGACGTGCCGTCCAACACGCTGACCGGTTCGTTCGGCGTGAACTACAACGACATGGTCGAGAGCAGCCGTCCGTCGGGTTCGGTGTTCTACAGCTGGCACAACGACGACAAGACCTTTGGCGTCGACGTGTCCGCCCAGCACTACGAGCAGTACCAGAACCGCCAGGGCCTGGAAAACTACGGTTACTCGTCGGTGGCCTCCATCGTGGGCAGCAGCCCGGTCGCAGCCGCTGAAGTGGCCGCCGGCAAGATCAAGCTGACCGACCAGATCCCGAACCAGATCAGCGTGTCCAACTTCCAGCAGACCGAGAAGCGTGACAGCGTCACCTCCAACGTCCAGTGGAAGCCGACCTCCGAGCTGAGCTTCAACCTCGGCCTGATGTATGCCCGCGACAACCTGGGCAACGTCAACCAGTCGCTGTACCCGTGGTCGCTGCACAACCCGGCCGGCATCACCTCGCTGAATGAAGGCCCGAACGGCATCCTCACCAGCGGCAGCCAGGCCGGTACGCCGTGCCTGCAGAACCTCGCCTGCACCAGCACCGCCGACCCCTACGCCGACAACAATGCGCGCAAGTCGGTCATCACCACCAAGGGCGTGGACCTGACCGGCGAGTACAAGGGTGACGGCTGGCGCTTGAATGGCCAGGCCGGCGTGAGCGTGTCGCGCAACCCGATGGAAGCGGCCGTGAAGGAAATCTATTACGGCGGCGGCTTCGACTGGTCCATCAACCAGGGCCCGCAGTACACCGACCCGACCACCGCCAACAACCCGGCTTACTGGGCTGACAACGGCTGGGGCGGCAACCTTGGCAAGGAGCTGTACAAGGCCAAGGATACGTACGGCCAGTTGGACTTCACCAAGGACTTCGACGGCTTCCTCAACAACATCCAGGCCGGCGTGCGTTACGCCAAGCACTGGGAAAGCCAGACGCTCAACGTCTACACCGGTCCGCAGACGCTCACGCTGCTGGGCATCGGCTACGGCGGCCTGACCAACCTCAAGGGCGCCAACAGCCTGGGCCTGTCGCAGACGGCCATCCAGCACGTGCAGACCGCCGGTGCCGACGCGATCTTCAACGCGATCGAAAGCACCCCGGGCTTCGGCGTTGCCCAGGACGCGAACTCGTACTGGGATAACACCTTCGCCACGTCGCAGGAGAACGAGGCTGCTTACCTGCAGGCCAACTTCGGCAACGACAACCTGCATGGCAACGTGGGCGTGCGCTACGTGCACACCAAGAACGTCAGCAGCGGCTACGTGGTGCCGCAGGACTGCGCCGCTTCCGACTCGTGGGACTGCGTGTTCCCGGCCGGCTTCGGTTACGTCACCCAGGACAGCACGCACAACAACTGGCTGCCGTCGTTCAACATCGCCTACAACGTCACGCCGGACATCGTCCTGCGCGGCGCGGGTTCGGAAACCATCGCGTACGCTCCGTACAACCAGATGGCTCCGTACTTCGCCGCCAACGACACCGTGCTGACGGCTGCTGCCGGTAACCCGAACATCAAGCCGTATCGTTCGGTGAACTGGGATGGTTCGGCTGAGTGGTACTTCAACCCGCAGTCGGTGATTGCCGTGTCGTTCTTCTACAAGAACGTGCTGAACTACATCGTCAACGCCGCCACCACGCAGGAACGCCAGAACGGTTCGTGGGCCCTGCCGGACTTCGCCACCGCCGCTGCGGCGCTGGTTGCTTCCGGACAGTGTACGACCGCCGGTATCTGCGCTTACGACGTGACCGCACCGGTTGACGGTGGTCGCGCCAAGGTCAAGGGCGGCACCATCTCGTACCAGCAGTCGTACGGCTACGGCTTCGGTCTGCGTGCCAACTACACGTACTCCGACGCATCCACCAAGACGGGCGGCGCGCTGCCGTACAACTCCAAGAACTCGTACACGGTCGCTCCGTACTACGAAGAAGGTCCGTACAGCGCCAGCCTCGCCTACAGCTACCGTTCGAGCTACCTCGCCGGTGGTTACGTGGCCGGTGCACCGTCGACCTACGTCGATGGCTTCAAGGAACTGGACGCCACCCTGGGCTACGAGATCAACAAGAACTTCTCGCTCAGCCTGAACATGCTGAACCTGCTGAACTCCAAGTACTACGCGTACCTGGGCAGCAAGACGCAGATGTCGTCCGAGTACGTCACTGGCCGCCAGTACATGCTGAAGGCCAACTTCAAGTTCTAATTGGTTGTAGAACTTTTCTCCCCGAAACGGGCCCGGCACACTTGCCGGGCCCGATTTTTCATCGGGGATCGCTGTTTCCAAAACCTGCTGGAGTGATGACATGACGTCCTGTCGCCGTCTTGCGGTCGTCCTCTCGATGCTCGTCGCGCAAGGCGCCGTGGCATCGGACGTCAAGGTGCTGGTCGACCAGGTCGGTTACGACCCGGCGGCGATCAAGCAAGCCATCGTGAAGGGCGAAGCCTCCGGGCAGCCGTTCCAGGTGGTGGACGCCGATACCGGCAAGGTGGCGTTGCAGGGCATGCTTTCGTCGTCCGGCAAGGTCGCGCACTGGGGCGACGAATACGCCATCGCCGATTTCAGCAGCGTACACGCGCCCGGCCACTACTACGTGGAACTTCCGGGGCACGACGCGCGCTCGTGGACGTTCGACGTGCAGGACAACGTGCTCGAACGCAACACGCTTTCCAACGTTGTGTATTACTTCAAGGGCCAGCGCTCGACAGGCCTGATCGACAAGGCCGATACGCATCTGGCCCATCCGGACAGGTCACCAGGCACGCTCGACATCCGCGGCGGCTGGTACGACGCCACGGGCGACTACGGCATTCACCTGTCGCACCAGAACCCGACCAACTATTTCAACACCCAGCAGTTGCCGCTGGCTGCGTGGAGCCTGCTCCGCACGTGGCAACAGCTGGAAGCGCGCAACGACAAGAACTTCAACGAGTACAACCGTCGCCTCCTCGACGAAGGCCTGTTTGGCGCCGATTTCCTGGTGCGCGATAAACGGCCGAACGGCTCGTTCTATCAATCCATCGACGCGCCCGGCCCAGGCAAGCTGCCGCAGGATCGCCGCATTGGCGATCCGAACTGGAAGACGCAGATCAAGCTCAACCCGGGCGATCACACGGAGCATGTCGAGCAGCCTGCACGTGGTCCGCATGCGTTCGAGGCGAGTTTTCGTGCGGGTGGTGGCATGGCCATTGCCGCGCTGGCCGTGGCCGCGAGTACGGGTGTCGATGGCGATTTCACTGCGAAGGATTACCTGAAAGCAGCAGAAGATGCGTACCGCTTCCTGGATGCGAACAACCGCGAGCTCACGTTCGATCACAAGGACAACATCACCGACGACTACTGCGCGCTGATCGCTGCCGTGGAGCTGTATCGCGCCACGCACGACGAGACCTGGCGCAAGGCAGCGGACGCGAGAGCCGAGCGCTTGATGGCGCGGCTGATCTCGCACGATGGCCATCGCGACTACTGGCGCGCCGACGACGGCACGCGGCCGTTCTTCCATCCTTCCGACGCCGGCTTGCCGGTCGTGGCGCTGGTTGAATACGCCGGCATCGCCGATGTCAGGCGTGCAGCGAAAGTACGCGACACGGTAAAGCGCTCGCTCGCCTCCGAGCTTGCCGTGACGAACGATGTCAACAATCCGTTCGGTGTCGCACGCCAGCTGGTACGTGGTGGCGATGGCAAGGTTCGCACCGCATTCTTCTTCCCGCACGACACCGAGGCTGCACCGTGGTGGCAGGGCGAGAACGCACGCATTGCGTCGCTGGCTGCCGCAGCGCGACTTGCCGCGCCGCTTTATGCGGGCGACGCCGCCTTCCAGAAACGGCTGCAGGCGTACGCGTGGAACCAGCTGCACTGGATACTGGGCCGCAATCCGTTCGACAGCAGCATGCTGATGGCCAGCGGCCATCGCAACGCGCCCTACATGTTTTTCGACTCCTACGCGTACACCAATGCGCCGGGTGCGATCATCAACGGCATCACGTCCGGGCTGACCGACGAAGAAGGCATTGCCTTCGATCTTGGCTACGCGCAGACGGGCAAAGACGAAGACTGGCGCTGGACCGAACAATGGCTGCCGCACGACGCGTGGTATCTGTTCGCCATCAGCCTTCCCCACGATTGATGCAGAACTGCGAGACGACACCATGAAGAAGACACGCTATGTGCTGGCCTTTGCCCTGTGTGGCCTGGGTGCGTTGGCCCATGCCGCGCCCGTCGCGAACCTGATTCCCCTGCCGGCGCAGATCAGCGTGTCGGGCAATGCGTTCACGGTCACGGCGCAGACACCGATCGTGGTGGATGGCAACGATGCGGAGGCGCGCCATGCAGCGGACTACCTCGCCAAGCTCGCGAACAGCACGCGCCATCTGCCTTTGCAGGTGAAGACGGGTGCTGCCGAAGCGGGCGCCATTGTGCTCAAGCGCGACCTGCAGGCGCCGGTGGCGAATGCGGAAGGCTACGCGCTGGATGTCACTGACAAAGGCATCGTGATCACGGCGCGTGACGAGGCCGGTCTGTTCTATGGCGCCATCACCGCGTGGCAATTGCTGACGCCGGCACAGGGCAGCGGGGATGTTCGTGTCGAGGCGGTGCATATCCGCGACGAACCGCGCTTCGCGTGGCGTGGCTTCATGCTCGACTCCGCGCGTCATTTCCAGACGCCGGACGAAGTGCGCAGCATCATCGACCAGATGGCGCAGCACAAACTCAACACGCTGCATTGGCACCTGACGGATGACCAGGGCTGGCGCATCGAAATCAAGCGCTATCCCGAGCTTACCCGCATCGGCGCCTGGCGCACGCCACCTCGCGTGGGCAAGAAGGATGAGCCGGCGCGTTACGGCGGCTTCTACACGCAGGACGACATCCGCGCCATCGTGGCCTACGCCGCCGAGCGCCACATCACCGTGGTGCCCGAGCTGGACATGCCGGGCCACGCGCAAGCCGCGGTGGCGTCCTATCCGGAACTCGGCTCGACCGGGCAGCGACCGGCCGTGTCGGTGGACTGGGGCGTGAATCCCTACCTCTACAACGTGGACGACTCCACCATCCACTTCCTGCAGAACGTGCTGGACGAAGTGATGGCGCTGTTTCCTTCCACCTACATCCATGTGGGTGGCGACGAGGCGGTGAAGGATCAATGGCAGGCCTCCGCTACCGTGCAGGCGCGCATGCGTGCGCTGGGCATCAAGAACGAAGACGCGCTGCAAAGCTGGTTCATCGGTCAGATGGGCCAGTACCTCACGTCGCACGGACGCAGGCTGATCGGCTGGGACGAAATCCTTGAAGGTGGTGTGCCGGCGAGCGCAACGGTGATGTCATGGCGCGGCACGCAGGGTGCCATCGACGCCGCGAAGCTGGGGCACGACGTGGTGCTGTCGCCGTCGCCGCAGCTCTATATGGACCAGATGCAGAGCGACCTGCCGGACGAAACCACCGGTCGCCTGCCGGCGCAGACCTTGCAGAACTACTACGAGTTCGAGGCCGTGCCCAAGGAACTCGACGCGACGCAGGCCAAGCACGTGCTGGGCATGCAGGCGGCCATGTTCACCGAGCACATGCCCACGATGCGTCATCTGCAGCACGCGGTGTTCCCGCGCATGGATGCGCTGTCCGAAGCGGCGTGGACGCCGGTGAAGCAGCGCGATTTCCGTGGCTTCGTGGAGCGCTTGCCGGCGCAGCTGGCACGTTATCGCGCCCAGGACGTCGGTTATGCCGACAGTGCGTTCGCGCCTTCCATCGAGGTGGATCGCAATGCCGCCATCACCACGGGCCACGCCAAGGTCACGCTGGCCGACCAGGTGAAGTTCGGCAACCTGCACTACACCACGGACGGCAGCGAGCCGGGTGCGTCGTCGCCGTTGTACGTCAGTCCGTTCACCGTGACCGTGCCCAGCACCATCAAGGCGGTGTCGCTCGCCGACGACGGTACGCCGCTGGCGGCCGCGCGCATGCGCGTGATCGATCTGCCGTCGCTGCGAACGCGCACCACCGGTGAACTGGAAAATTGCGCCGGCAGCAACTTCCGCCTGCGCGTGCAGCCCACGCCCGATGCGACGAGCATGGCGCCGACCTACCTGATCAACGTATTCGACAATTGCCGCATGTATCGCGCGGCGAAACTTGATGGCATCGCTGGCATTCGCGTGGATACGGCCACCTTGCCGCGCAACTTCGCGCTGGCGCACGAAGCCAAGCTGGTGGTCGCGCACAAAGCGACCACGCCGCAGGGCGAGCTGGTGGTGCGTCTGGACAGTTGCAAGGGCAAGGTACTTGGCACGCTGCCGCTGCCGACCGATACGCCGGCCACGTTCACCCTGCAGGGTGCGTTGAAGAAGCAGGTGGGAACGCATGACCTGTGCCTGGTGTTCACCTCGCCGATCACCGGACCGATCTGGGGCGTGGGTGCTGTCACGCTGTTGCCGGCCGAGAAAGCGGGGCCGTGAAAGCCATGCTGCGCCGACTCGCCTCGGTCGACGCCTTGCGTGGCTGTACCGTCGCCTTGATGTTGCTGGTCAATGATCCGGGCGACTGGAGCCATACGTACGGCCCGTTGAAACACGCCGAGTGGAACGGCTGCACGCCCACCGATCTGGTGTTTCCGTTCTTCTTGTTCGTGGTCGGCGTGTCCATTGCGCTGGCCATTGGCCCCCGGTTGGAAAAAGGAGCCGACAAGGGCGAGCAGATGCGCGCCGCGCTAAAACGCGCGCTGCGCATCGTGCTGCTCGGCGTGGCGATCAACGTGGTGGCGTGGCTGATCCTGCCGGGAGCGCATCTGCGTTTGCCGGGCGTGCTTCAGCGCATTGGTGTGTGCTTTGCGGGCGCGGCGATGTTTGCCGTTTACACCCGGCCGCGCGTGCAATGGATCACCATCGCCGTGCTGCTGCTCGGCTACTGGAGCCTGCTTCTGGTCGGCGGTTCGCTGGAACCGTTCGCCAATATCGTCAGCCGCACGGATTTCGCCCTCTTCGGTCACACCGTGTATCTGATTGATCCCGCCACGGGGCGCGGCCACGATCCGGAAGGCTTGCTGGGCTGCCTTCCCTCGCTGGCCACATCGCTGCTTGGTCTGCGCGCGGGTCAATGGCTGCGCAGTGGAAATACCAGGGCGATCATCGCTGCCGGCATCGCATGGTTGCTGCTCGGTTGGATCTGGTCGCTGGTATTTCCGTTCAACAAGAATCTGTGGAGTTCGTCGTTCGTGCTGTGGACGGCGGGCTGGGCATCGCTGGCGCTGGTGCTGTTCCACGTGTTGATTGACTGCTGGGGCTGGCCGCCCATCGGCCGCCGTTTCGGCGTCAATGCGGTGGCCGCTTATGCCGGTTCGGAACTGATGCAGATAGTGTTGCCGGGCCTCGGCATGCAGGATGCGCTTTATCAAAACGCGTTCGCCGGCTGGATCACGCCGCTGGCGGGGCCTTACGTGGCGTCCCTCGCTTACGCCATCGTGTTCGTCGCGGTGTGGTGGCTGATCGTCTACGCGATGGACCGCAAGGCGATCTACCTCAAGCTGTAGCGCGCGGGTGGCCTGCGCTCAACGACCGAGGCCTGGTGCGGCCTTGTCCTGCACCGGCTTGTCGGTATCACCGGCGATGCGCACGCGGTTACCGCCAAATTCCTTGACCTGATACATCGCCGCATCCGCAGCGCGGGACAATTCGCGCGATGTGCGCCCATGCAGCGGGTACGTCGCGACGCCAATGCTGACCGACGCATGCAGCATGTGGTCGCCCAGCTGGAACGGTTCGTGGATGGCGGCTCGCAGTTTTTCCGCCACGCTGATGCTGTCCGCCAAGGATTGCAGACGACACAGCAGCACCACGAATTCATCGCCGCCCATGCGACCCACGACGTCGCCTTCGCGCAGATGGCTGCGGATGCGCTGCGCCACTTCGCACAGCAGCAGGTCGCCGGTGTGATGACCGTAGCGGTCGTTCACCAGCTTGAACTTGTCGAGATCGATGTAGAGCAGCGCCAGGTTGCCACCGAAACGGCTCACGTTTTCCAGTGCGGATTCGAATTGCTGGTGGAACAGGTCGCGATTGGCCAGGTCGGTCAGCGGATCGTGGCGTGCGATGTGATGCAGTCGCGCCTCGGCCTGCTTGCGCTCGATGGCGGCGGCCACCTGCGTGGACACGAACTGCAGCAGCTCCTTGTCGGCCTCGGTGTAGCGCGTGGCATCGGAATAGCTCTGCACCACCAGCGCACCCACCGTGATGCCCTGCGAACACAACGGCACGCCCAGCCAGTGCAGGGCGTCCGTGCCGATCACCGGCAAGGAGGGGTCCGAAGGCGCGCCCGGCGTCACCAGCAAGGCTTGTCCGCTGCGGATGACCTGCGCGGTGAGCGAGCCGGCGTCCATGCTTTGCGCGGGCGGCGTGTCGTCGCGTTCGTCGACGAAATACGGAAACGTCATTTCGTTGTGCAACGGGTCGTACAGCGCCACGAAGAAATTGCCGGCCGGCAGCAGGGCGCCGACGATGCGGTGGATCTCTTCGTACAGCGTGGGCAGGTTGTCGGCCGTATGCGCCGCCTCGGAGATGGCGTGCAGTGCGGCGGTCATCGATTCGGCACGCTTGAGCGCGGTGATGTCGCGCGCCACCGCGATACGCATCTGCTCCGTCTCTGACCAGCGCGCCGACCACATGATGTGCACCACCGAACCATCCTTGCGGATGTATCGGTTCTGGAAATGCGACTGCGGGTGGCCGGCCATGATGGCGCTGGCCACTTCCAGCGTGGCTTCGCGATCGTCCGGATGCACCAGGTCGATCATGCGGCGGCCGATCACCTCATCCGGCTTGTAGCCGAAGATGCGCTCGTAGGCGGCGCTGACGAACACGTACCGCCCCTCCGTGTCCACGACACAGATGGCATCCCATAGGAGATCCATGATCTTGTTGAGCAGGGCGGTGTCCATGGCACGGGTAAGGGCTGGCTGAGCGCTGGCGATATCCTGCTGACACGCAAGATGCGTGCCGTCGGCCAGGCAAAACGGCTCATTTCCCGTGTTTCGGTGTGCAGCCATGGGAGGGCGCAGGTATCCGGACGGCGATGCTTGCCACTATAGGATTTCCCGCGCCCCAACGGACATGGACGGCTAGGTGTCCAGCAGGCTGCGCCCATTGGCCCACATGGTGCGCGTGAGGGGGCGGTTTTCGTGGGGTGTCTGCAGCACCACCAGCGTGGTGGTGCTGATGCTGGCGTGGATCTTCAGCAGCCGGTCCAGCACGGTTTCCAGGTGAGGGATGGACATGGCCACCACGCGCAGCAGGGCGGAATCCTCGCCCGCCAGGCGGCGGCAATCGAGCACTTCGGGAATGTCGGCCACCAGCGAGCCCACGCGGGCGCAGATGCCGCCGTCGCAACGCAGGCGGATCATGGCGTCGATCTCGTAGCCCAGCTTGCGCGGGTTCACCACGGCCCGATAGCCGGCTATGACCCCGGCTTCCTCCAGGCGTTTCACCCGCTCGGCCACGGCGGGCGCGGAAAGCCTGACCTTGCGGCCCAACTCGGCGTAACCCAACCGGGCATCCTGCTGCAGGGCCTCCAGCAGCTGCCAATCGGTGGCGTCCCAAATCGGTTTCGATTCAAAGGTGGCTGCGTTCATGGACATTTCGTTCGTTGGCGAAACATTCGCATCGTACGCTGATTCATCATTCAAGCGCATCGCGTCGAACCTTACGATGCGCAGCATTCCCCACCGGATTTCGTCCCATGCAGACCCCGGAACGCCTGGACGGGCGTGCCCTCGCTTACATCGGCATCGCCCTGCTTACCTGGTCGTCGGCCTATGCCGCGATCGCCTATGCGCTGGCCGGGTTCACGCCCGGCGAAGTGGCGCTGGCCCGCCTGGCCATTGGCTCGCTCTGCTTCGCCGTGCTGATGCTGGTGAAGCATGTGCCCATGCCGGCCAAGCGGGACTGGCCCGTGCTGACGTTGCTCGGCGTGATTGGCCTCACCGTGTACCACTTGTGCCTCAATACGGCGGAAACCCGCGTGGCCAGCGGCACGGCCGCCATTCTGATCTCGCTGGTTCCGGCGACCACGGCGGCGCTGTCGGCCATCTGGCTGCGCGAACGCCTGTCGCCACGCACGCTGCTCGGACTGGGCGTGGCGCTGGTCGGCGTGGTGCTGGTGGTGCTCACCAGCGGCAAGGACGTCAAGGTGGAACCCATGGCCGCGCTGGTGCTGGTGAGCGTGGTGGGATGTTCCATCTTCTTCGTGGGCCAGAAGCCGCTGTTCGCGCGCAACAGCATGCTGGGCGTCACCGGTTTCACCTTCTTCGCCGGCACGCTGGGCGCGCTGCCCTTCGGTCTGGGGCTTCCGCAGGCGCTGATGCATGCCGCGCCGTCGCATATCGGAGCGCTGCTGTGGCTGGGCATTGCGCCTACCTTCATCGGCTACATCGCGTGGAACGCCGCGCTGCAACGCGCGCCAGCGTCGCAGGTGAGCAGCTTCATCTACTTTTCGCCGCCGATCGCCGTGCTCATCGGCTGGGCTTGGCTGGGCGAGCGTCCCACGTTGCTCACGCTGGTGGGTGGTGTGATCACCATCGGTGGCGTGGTGCTGGCGAATGCGCGCCGTCGCGCGCAGCCCGCTCCCGTGGTCGGGCATCCCGCCAAGCAGGCATGATGCTCGGCACCTGAGAGCATTGGAGCATCGCGTGGCCACGCTTTATATCGCCAACAAGAATTACTCGTCGTGGTCGTTGCGTCCCTGGGTGCTGATGAAACACCTCGGCATCCCCTTCGACGAACGCCAGATGGTGTTTGGCGATGGCTCCAACTGGGAAGCATTCCGTCAGTTCGCCCCCAACGGCCGCGTACCCTGCCTGCATCACGGCGATGACGTGGTGTGGGATTCGCTGGCCATCGTGGAATATCTCGCCGAACGCCATCCCGGCGTTTGGCCATCCAAAGGCGAAGCACGCACGTGGGCACGCTGTGCCGCTGCCGAAATGCACTCGGGCTTCGCCACGCTGCGCAACGCATGCGGCATGAGCTGTGGCATCCGCGTTCGCCTGCGCGAAACCGGTCCGTCGTTGCGTGCGGATATCGCCCGCATCAACGAGCTGTGGAACGAGGGGCTGTCGCGCTTCGGCGGCCCGTTCCTCGCCGGTGATCAGTTCACGGCGGTCGATGCGTTCTATGCGCCGGTGGTGTTTCGCGTGCAGACCTACGATCTGCCCATGCAGGGCGAAGCATCGGCGTACGTCGAGCGCATGCTTGCCCTGCCGTCGATGCGCGAATGGTATGAAGCTGCGCTGGCCGAGCCTTGGCGCGATGATGCACACGAGGCGGAAACCCGCCATTACGGCGATGTGATCAAGGATTTCCGTGTGGCTTGATCAGGCCGCATCGACAACGGCGCGGCCCTGTCGCCGCGCCTGCCACCGGCCGATTGTCACCAGCAACAACGCCACGATGACGAACGCCACCAGCACGGCGATCGCATCGATCAGTACCTGCACGTAGCCCAGCGCGGTCACGTCGAGAAACGGGTAGGGATACCAGCCACTCACTGCGCCACGCACGAGCACGTAGAAGAAATAGCCGGCCGGATAGCTTTGCCATGCCAGCACCTGCGACCAGCGCAGCGTTCCCTTGGGTACGGCCAGCCACCAGTACACGAGATACAGCACCGGCATGATGTCGTGCACGATCATGTCCGCAATCAACAGCCAGCCGGTCGGACTCCACAGCTGACGCAACATCAGGTTGTACACGGCGCTGACGATCACGATGCTCATCGCGGCGGCAGTCTGCACACCCGGACGGGCGAAGAACGCGCCGAAGCGCCCCCGCGCATCCATGCCCACCACGGTCAGCACTACCGCCACCAGCAGATTGGTGAGGATGGTGTAGAAGCCCAGGAACAGCCACACGCCTTCCAGCGTCGTGCCGCCCTTGTCCAAGGACATACGGACTGAAAACCACAGTTGCAGCGCAAGGCCAAACCAGCCGAGCAGGGCGCTGAACAGGGCGAGTGGCCGATGGCGTGACAGCATGGCAATCGCTTCCGTGAAACGGTCAGGCCACTATGCCATTCCATGCACGCACGCGCTGCAACGCAAGAAATCGCTCAGGGCATGAGCGGTGGCGCTTCTCAGCCTTCGACAGGCGCCAGTTGCAGACGCAACGCGCGGCGCTGCCCAAGTGCGTAGAACAGTCGCGTGAAAAGCGGGATGCCAAACAGCATCACGTTATTCACGCCTGGCGCAAAGCACGCAGCGACGAGCGACAGCAGCGCGGCGACAGGCAGGCCCAATGCGCGCCAGCGGGTGCCAGTCACGTGTTCGGCGGGGATGTCGGACCGCACGTACGGCGCACGCAGCGCCATGGCGAACAGCACGAATTGCAGTAGCCCGGCGGCGAGCAGTGTGCCCGCATAAACCACTTCAGGTACGCGGGCGAGCGGGTTGGAGCTCATCAGCGCCGTGGCGAAGGGCATGAAGGCCACCGTCATCAGCAGCAGCATGTTGGGCCACATGATGGAGGGCTTGTAGTCCACCAGCATGCCGAACACGCGGTGATGCGCCACCCACAAGGCGCCGATGACCAGGAAGCTCAGGGCGAAACCGAAGAAGCTCGGTTGCAGCGCCTGCAATGCCTGCAGGTAGGCGCCATCGTCTCGCGTCTCCAGGTGCGGCACGTGCACCTCGATGATGAGCAGCGTGATCGCGATGGCGAACACGGCATCGGAGAAGAACGTCAGTCGTTCAAGTTGCGAGGCGTTGGAGCTCATCGTCATCCCTGTGATGTGGCTGGCCGTGCTGCGCGAAATGGCGGACGCCGCTGGGGACGTCCGTTTGAAACCGATCAGAATTTGTAGGCGCGATGGATGGCCACGATGCCATTGGTCAGGTTGCGTACGTCCACGCGGCCGAAGCCGGCACGCTCCATCATGCCCTTCAAGGTCTGCTGATCCGGATGCTTGCGGATCGATTCGGCGAGGTACTGGTAGCTGTCGGCGTCACCGGCAAACAGTTGGCCAAGCTTGGGCAGCACCTTGAACGAATGGAAATCGTAGAGCTTGCTGAAGAGCTCGCTCTGCACGCGCGAGAACTCCAGCACCAGCGCGCGACCACCCGGCTTCAGCACGCGGCAGATATCCGCCAGCGCCTTGTCCTTGTCGGTGACATTGCGCAGGCCAAAGGCCATGGTCACCGCGTCGAAGCTGTTGTCCGGGAAGGGCAGGGCTTCGGCGTTGAGCTGGGTCCAGCGCAGGCCGGAAACGAGACCGCGATCCGTCATGCGGTCGCGACCCACGCCCAGCATGGCGGCGTTGATGTCGCCCACGATGACTTCGCCTTCGGCGCCAACCACCGGTTTCAGCAGCGCAGCGATGTCACCCGTGCCGCCCGCCAGATCCAGCACGCGATCGCCACGGCGAACGCCGCTGATCGACACGAAGTGGCGCTTCCACAGGCGATGGACGCCGAACGACATGAGGTCGTTCATCAGGTCATAGCTGCGCGCGACGGAGGTGAAAACCTGGCCGACGAGCTTCTGCTTGTCGCCGACGGGAACGTCGCGGAAGCCGAAATGGGTAGTGTTCTGGGGTTGGGGCTGGTCGCTCATGGGGGTAATGGTAGCGGATTGGGGCCAGTGGCTTCTTATCTTGCGGGGTGCGGCACATAGCTCCCTCTCCCCGTCGGGGAGAGGGTTGGGGTGAGGGGCGGGTGCTCGCCCGGACGATCCATTCCCTCGTCGCCGTCCCAGCGACTACGTCCCTATCCCTCACCGTCATTCCCGCGAAGGCGGGAATCCAGTGACTTTGCCTTTTCGCTCTTTTTTGGCCTCTCCGCGACCCGGCTCGCCTGCCGCGGGCTTCCGACCTCCTGCCGGAGGCCGGGTCACTTTTCTTTGCATGCCCAAAGAAAAGTAACCAAAAGAAAGGGCACCCCGGATGACGCGCCTTCCGGGCTTTCAGCCCTCCAGGTCCGCGTGCGGGTTAC
>NZ_QAVX01000016.1 GCF_003121485.1 Dyella sp. C11
GGAAGACCTTAAACTACGAAACGCCGGCCGAGCGATTTCATCAAACTGTTGCAACGACCGGCTGAATCCGCAACCCATAGCGGACATTGTCCTTTGGCCACGGGCCAAAACCCGATACGTTAACGTCTAAAGCTTGGCGTTCAGCTTGATCCAGAGCGTTCGACCGGGTTCGTTCACGCGTGTGGTGTTTACGTAACCGGCCAATCCGGCGGCTGCGGCATTGACGTGCTCGGCGTAGGTCTTGTTGAACAAATTGTCGATGCCGGCCGTGAGGGTAAAGCGCCGATCGATGCGATACGCGCCATTGAGCGAAAACACACCAAAGCCACCGCTGGGCCCCAGGTCCTGGCCGACGATGTTGCCTTCGCCATCGGCGACACGATGCTGTGCCGTAGCCAGTCGCCATAGCGCACCGGCGGACCATTGCGCCGCTTCGTAGGTCAAGCCGATGCGCGTATCCAAGGGAGGCATCTGTGGCAGCGGGCGGCCCTCAGTGCGGTTTTCGCCCCAGGCATAGGCGAGCGTGATGTCGGTCTTCCAGTGATCGGTAATGGCATAACTGGCGCCCGCCTCGCCACCGGCGATGCGTGCCTGCACGTTGGTGGCGTAGCCGATGCCCATCGAGGTGGCGGGGTAATGCATCAGGATGAAATCGTTGACCACACCTGCATATACCGAGGCCCAGGCTTTGATGCGCTCGTCGTGGTACTGCATGCCTACGTCCAGCTGTGTGGTGCGTTCCGGCTGCAATGCGCGGAAGCTGTCGAGCGTACCTTCCACGTGCTGGCCGAACAGTTCCCAGTAATCCGGGAAACGTTCCACGTGCCCCACGCCCGCATAGAACGTGGTCGGCGAGCTGGTGAGGTCGTGCTCGTAGCGCACGAAGCCCGAGGGCAGGGTGTCGCTGCGGTTTGCGGCGATCGTGGTGGGCGTCATGGCCATGCGGCTCATGCCGCCCATGTCACTCATGCCCATGTCCATGTCGTCGCTTGCGGTAGACAAGGTGTAGCCGCGCGTCTGCGCGCGATCCATGCGTACGCCGGCGACCAGCCGCTCTTTCGGCGCGAAGTTCCAGCGTCCTTCGGCGAAGGCGCCGATGTCCTGCATACGGGCATCACGCACGCGCGGTTGGTCCTTGTAATAGCCCATCATGCTGCCCGGCGGCCCACCCGAGCGGCTGGTGTGCACGCTGACGGAACCATCCATGCCCGCCTGGAGTTCCAGTGCATCGTCCCAGCGCCACGTGCCGGCGACTCGCCCACCGGAGGTGCGCCGATCCACATCCGCCGCCATGGGCATCGGCATCATGCTGTCGGGGTCAGGTTGCCGTAGCGTGTAGTTGTCCATCACATGGTCGGCGTAGTTCATGTACGCCTGCACTTCGAGTTTTTCCCAGTGGGTGGTGAGGTGCTCCTGGGTCCATTTGAGCGCCGCGCTTTCACGCAGGAATTGCGCGCCGTCCATGCTGCTGAACGCATAGGCTGCGTCTCCATTGCCTTTGCCGGCGGTCAGCTCCACCCGCGTGTCGTCGCTGGGCGTCCAGCCAACGGTGGCATCGGCATTCCAGCGGTCGTACTGCGAATGCACGCGGTTACCGTCACCATCCTTGTAGTCGCCCGAATGCGTGTGGTTGGCGCTGATGCCGATGTAGCCGGTAGAGTCGCCGGCGCGCAGATCGAGATTCTGGTCGTTGCGGCCGGCCGAACCGAACAGGATGCTGGCGTCGCCCCCCAGCGTCGGTTGCGTATAACGCTCGAAATCGCGATCGAACAGCACAACGCCCGCGGAGTTGCCCGGGCCATACAGCACCGTCTCCGGCCCCTTGATGATGGTGACGCGGTCGTAAAGCTGCGGCGCGATATACGCCGTGGGCGGGTCCATGCGCGACGGACAGCCACCGGCGATCATGCCGCCATCGACAAGAATGTTCAGTCGCGAGCCGCTCATGCCGCGCAGCAAGGGATCGCCGTTGCTGCCGCCTTTGCGGATGGTCGAAAAGCCGGGAATGCTCTTGAGGAAGTCGGCGCCGTCACTGGCTGGCACGGGTTGCCGCGGCTGCCTGGGGTCAGTCACTACCGTGAGCGGACTGTCCTGCATGGTGGCGGTGACCACCACGGGCGTCAGCGTCTGCGGGGTTGGCGCGTTGTTGGAGCTGTCGCCGGCATGCGCGGTATCGAGCAGCGCCAGACACACGGCCACGGTGAGCACGCGGCGAGTGGCGCGCAGGGGATAAGAAAGCAACATCATGAGTTCAGGGTCCTTGATGCAGTCAGCGGGCCACGGCCGGATATCCATCGGGCCGTGCGCGACGTGCGTGGGCCCGAAGGCATCGCGCGCACGCGCTCACGCCGACTGCCGTTGAGTCGGCAAAATCAGTATCGAGAGAGGTGTATTCCCCTAGACGGGTAACGTGCCTGGCGCAGGTGGGCCGCGCGCGTGGCGCTTCCACAGCGCGATGGCAGCAAGGGACGAGCCCCGTGCCTCGGCCTGCATGGGTGCGGCGGGAATGGATGGCACGGTGAAGGCGACGCTGCCCACCGATACCCACCCATGGGCCATCAAGGCGCAATAGCCGCACGCATCTGCCGTGGTGCTGGCATGGTCGTCGCTGGCGTTGCCATCCATATGCATGGCCATGGCGCAGGCAGCGTCCATGGCCGACGCCGCCGCTTGTTCCACGCGCGAAACGCTGGGCGCAACGAGCAGCAGGAACATCGCCCATACGGCGAGCCAGGCGGCAAGGTGTCGCGAGGCGCGTTGACGAATCATGCTCAGACCCACAAAAACTTGCGGCATCCTGCCACGGCGGCGCATCGTCGATGCACTTTCCTTGTGCGGCAAATCGACACGCGCTGCTCTATGCCGATGTGCGCGTCACGCGCAAACGATGTGCGATGCGCACGAACGCGTGGCCTTGCTGAGCCCACCAGCCTTCGCCATAAGTTCGATGTGAACCGTCGGGCCGTGGCAATTGATCGCGAATGCCGGTGGGTTCGACGGTGGCATCCCACGATGCCGTGCGGAACAGCATGTCCCACCATGGCAGCAGCACGCCGAAATTGCAGCCGTAACGCGTGCCTTCGTGGCCATAGCCGATGGCGTGGTGGCGGCGATGAAACGACGGGCTGACCACGATGCGCTCCAGCACGCGGCCAAACGGAATGCGCGCATTCACGTGCTGCAGGCTTTGCATCAGGTTGCCAATGGCGATCAATGCCACGTATTGGCCCGGCTCCACGCCGATAAGCAGCGAGAGTCCCGCAAAGAAGGCCGATTGGATCAGCGTGTCCACCACATGGTTGCGGTCGTCTGTCCACAGCGACATCTGGCGCTGGCTGTGATGCACGGCGTGCAGCTCCCACCAGATGCCAAAGCGATGCTGCCAGCGGTGATACCAGTAGCCGGCAGCGTCGAGCGCCACGAGGTAGATCAGGAAGGAAACCAGCGGCTTGTCGGTCACTCCCGGCCACAGGGTCTCAAGCTCGATGGCGGGAATACCGTAAATCGCCATCAGACTCTGTAGATGATCGAACCACGGCTGCAGCAGAAAGAAGAACGCGATGTTGAACACGCCAAGCTTGGCGATCCACGTGTAAACCACATCCACGCGCGTCGCGCGGCGATCGCTCCACTTTTCGGCAGGCATCAGCGCCTCCCATGGCCGCAATACCGCATACATCACCGCGATCTGCACTACGCCCACGATCACCCAATACAACGCGTCGTAGGCGTCCTCGTCATAGCCCATTAAGCCAAGGTGGTAGAGCAAGGGCTGCACGGCATCGACGTACAGCCAGGTCTGCAGGGCGGCGATGCCGTCTTCAAAGGCGTTAATGAGCGTGCTGATCATGGCGATGCGCGATCAATCCGCGTTGGGGCCGAGTACCGGCGCGCGGTTGGAGAAGTAAATGCCGTGCGGCGAGCGGCCCACCCGGATCGTGTCCACCAGCGCATAGGTGCTCATGTCGATCACGCCGACATGGCGCGCAAAGCGGAATGTGACCCAGAGGAAGCGCTTGTCGGCAGTGAGCTCCATGTCGTCCGGACCGGGCAGCAGGCCGGTGATGTCGCGTGTCCTGGTCAGATCGACGTAGTCGATGATGCTGATGGTGTTGGAGACACGGTTGCTGGCGGCCACGTGACGGCCGTCATCCAGCGATCGGAAATTGTGCGCACCGCGCCCGGTAGGAATGCGTTTGACCACGCGCTGTGCGCGCCAATCCACCACCGCGACATCGTCCTCGCCGGTCATGCCGACCAGAAGGTAGCGATCGCCCGGCGTCATCCACAAGCCAGCCGGCGCATTGCCCACGGGCATGCGCCAGGCAATCGTCTGTGTCGCCAGGTCGATGGCCGCCAGTTCGCCCGAATCCTGCAGCGTCACAAACACCCATTTGCCATCGGACGAGAAGTTGAGGTGACTGGGCGTCTTGGCGATGGGAATGCGCTTGGCCAGCGTGATGGTGTTGCCATCGAAGCGATAGATGTCCACGCGGTTCAGGCGCAAGGCCGCCGTGACGAACCAGCGGCGATCGGGTGAAAAGCCAAGCTGGTAGGGATCTTCCACGCCTTCCATGCGCCGCTGCAGCTGCCCCGTATGGGGGTCGATGAACATCAGGCTGTTGGACACGGAGTTGGCGATGATCAGCGAGTCGTGATCGGGCGGGATCATCAGGTGGTGAGGCGCCTTGCCGGTCGGCAGCGTGCCCACCACCTGGTGCGTGGCCTGATCGATCAGGGAGAGCTGCGCTTCGGCGGAATCGAGCACGATCACACGGTCAGCGGCGCTCGCCGCGGCAGAGGACATCGCGAGCACGCAGGCGAGCCACGTCGCAACAAAGAAGGGAGGAAGGCGAAAGGAAGGCATGGCAAACATCATGGGTCGGTTTCTTGCTGTCATCAGCATCAGCGTGGGGTGGAGGGCGCGCCGCCCGGCATCGGTAGCGGTACGGCTTTCGCCATGGCGGCATAACCGGCATCGCTGGGATGCACGTGATCACCGCTGTCGTAGTTCGCGCGAAGCTGCTGCGGTCTGGCCGGATCGCGCAGTGCGGCGTCAAAGTCCACCACGCCGTCACTTTCGTGTTGGCTGCGAATCCATTGATTGACGGCAAGCCGCAACGATTCGCGATCGGGCGGAAGTCCGGCGGGCGTCAGCGTGCCAAGCAGCAGGCGCGCATGGTGCCGATGCGCGACATCAATGAGGTGCCTGTAGCCGGACGTCAGGTCTTTGGCGTTGACGGAGGTGTGCGGGGCATCGCAATCGAGGCCCTGGCGCGTCGGCATGGCAGGGAAATTGATGTCATTGATTCCCACCAGGACCACGACCGTGCGTACGCCGGGTTGATGGTCCAGTTCCTGCTCGAAACGCGACACAAGCCGCTCGCCATAGCAGGGGGAATCAGACAACAGCCGGTTGCCGCTGATACCTGCGCTGAGCACCGCAACAGGCTGATGCGCGTCGTTCAACCGTCGTGCCAAGGCATCGGGCCAGCGGCGGCCGGCATTGGGCGTGGAGCGCATGCCATCGGTGATGGAGTCGCCGATGGCCATGACCGCGGGTGCCAGGTGATTCACCGCGACGGACGTCACCCAGGCGAACTGCGTGAAATGTCCTCGGAAAGCGCTGGCGTCGACATCAGCGGTGTGGTCACCGGGAGTAGAGACATAGCTTGTCTGGCTCGCCACGCGATGCCATGCCTGCAACGCCTGATCTGCGCCGAGGTGTATGCTCACCGCATACGGACGAAGCGCGACTACCGATAGCGGAACGGGATCACTGTCGGCTTCGGCGCCTGGCGGTAGGCGTAGTCCGGCACGTCCCGCAAACGACACGGCGACGCCGGCCGACGCCGTGGCCGCGGACACCCCATGCGATGGCGCCACGCGCACGTTCTCGATCACCAGGGGCGTCGTCGCGTAGCGATTGCTGACGTGCAGGCGGATCGATTCACCCGCCAGCGTGGGATAAACGATCTGCCGCACGGTTTTCCCTGCCACATCCGGTGCCGTGTAAAGCGCGGGCAGGCTCGTGCGTTGTGGAATGGCTTGCAGGGACGTCATCCATGCGGACGTCCATGAGTCCTCTTCACCTTGAGCCACAAAGGGCAGCGATGCCAGCAGGGCAGCACAAGCGATAAGGCGCGCAGTTGGATAGCGAAAGCGTGAAAACAAGCGTGTGTCCTAGTCTAGTAAGGTGAAAGCGTGACGACTCTGCACCGATCGAACGCGATAGTGCACCGTCACGGCGAACACGATGACCATGTAAGTGGCGGCCCAGCCTTTGGTGAGCAGATAGATCAGCGGTAGTGAATGCATGCGGGAATGCTCCGTTGATTCAGTCTTGCGGTCCTACCGCATTGGCGGGTCGCACCGTGAAGTGGGCGGTGGCCACGCTGCCGTCGGTGAATTCGAATCGCAGGGGAATGTCATCACCGACCTTCACCGGCGCGGTCGGCGATTCGAGCATGATGTGATAGCCGCCTGGCGAAAGCGTCACACGCGCATGCGCCGGCAGTGGAAGCTGATCGATCATCTTCATGCGGCTCATGCCGCCATCGCTATTGCTCTGGTGCAGCATCGCACTGGCATATAGCGCGGACTGAATATCGCGCAGCACCAGTGGTTCGGCGGCATCATTGGCGAGCTCTGCATAACCGCCCGCCGGCAGGTTACCCGGCAGCAGACGAATCCACGCCTGGGTGATACGGACGTGATCGGCCATGGTAGCGACGGCCGTCACCGGTATGGCCAGCGATATGGCAAATGTCATTGCAGCGATACGAATCATGCAAAGCTCCCCTCTCTGATGATCAATGGACAGCCGCAGGCTCAGCACCATGCGTCGGTCCCGGGAAACGACGCACGCGCGGCGAGCGTCGAAGTACAAGGTCCTCTGCGGTCAGCAACAGCCACGAGGCTGCCACTAGTTTTGACAGCCACCGCAGCAAAAATGGCAGACAAAGCCATCCAACATAGAAAGCACCGCCGCCATCGCAGGCCATAGGAATGGCGCTCGCGATCCGTCCCCGGATCCGTTGAATTCATGGCCGGCTCCACAGCACACAACGCGCCATCCGCCATCCGCATCGCGGTTGGAGAGGTAAATAGTTGACGTCGCGCTTGCTGCTACCGGCCGCATTCAGGTCAGCAGCCGTACGGCACGCACGAACTGCCCAACGCGGATGACGAGGTCGTTATGTCAAGCGAACGGAGGGCCGCGCAGGTGAACGGGAAGAGTGCGCAGATAGGGCGCAACAAATTGAGGTGCGTTGGCCTGCACCGGGACCGGCGCAAAGGCCGCAAGGTACATGACAAAGCTACTGGCTATCAGCGGGCTGTGACTTAGTAATGCGCAATAGCCGCACGCGCCATCGGCTGTGCCATGGTCAGGCATGGAGGGCACGCCATGCGGATGGCTCGCGTGGCCCGTGCACCAGGCGCCGAGATCCGGCTCGGCATTCGCCGCAAGAGCACGCGATAACACCGGGGCAACCAGCAGCAGGCCAAGCGCCGCAAAGGCCAGCCACGCGGTCAAGCGACGATGAATGCGACTGCGGGACAAGGCGGATTCCGGACCATGCAACCTTGGACCAAGGTTCAAGGATGATGCCACACAGGATGGTCAGGAGGTAACCGGCAAGCGCGGGCAATGCCTTTCCAGTGCCCGCAGCGAAGTTCAAGCCGTTCGCCGCGCTGAACTGATCCAGCGCCGGCCATAGATCAAAGCGCCGCGAAATCGGAACTTTTTGTGCCTAGCGTGCTTGGCTGACGTCGGCGGGGTGATTGCTAACCGCCAAGCACGCTAGGCACACGCATTGTGCCGCACGCACGGGCCGACGCAAGCTCCGGTGGCGCCCAGCGCCGCGGGCTGTGGAGGATCGTGGGCGAGGCGTGCGGGCTAGCGAAAAAATGATCAGTCCGGGCGAACACACCTCGGCGCGCGGTCGCCCCTCGCCTGCGTGCCCCTCCTCTTTTCATGCAGGTTACGAAGGTAAGGGAATGGCAGCAGAAGCCACGTGGTCCGCGCCGATCTGGTGGCTTCTCGTGATGCGGATTGCTGCAGCGGACTAGCGGTACGTCTCGTCTGACGTGGACCCTTCCGTTCCTGGCCTTTCTAGAAACACGTATAGAGATCTAACCTAACTGGAGTGTCCGCTTCCGACCTATAGCGGGGATTACTAACAGTCAGGACGTCTCAGGCCCAGACTGTTTGTCGCTGCGCCCGTCTTCTTCCCATTGGAGTTGCCGGAGCTTCGCCACCCCCTTTCAGTCAGGGCCGGCGGCGGGAATGTCGCGTATCCCAATTGGATCAGCGCAAGGATGCTCACAGGGCTCTTACCCTCAGCCACGTCTTTGAGGTCACGCAGGTAAATCAAGAGCGACTCCTCGGCGAATCGGCATAGCGAAATATGTCAATTCGGCGCAGCCCCGGTCAATGCGCAGAAGTGACATGACAGATCGCCAAGCGCTCAATGCGCTTCAGCACCGCCCACCCGTTTCAGCAGAGCCTCGCAGTCATCGTTGAGGTGAATGACATGCAGCTGCTTGCCCTGCTGAGTGTAGCGTCGCCGCAGGCTTTCGATCGCCTCGATGGCGGAGTGATCGTCCAGGTGCGCGTCGGAGCAGTCGAGCTCTACATGGGTTGGATCGTTTTCAATATCGAACATGGCCTGCAACCGCGTGGTGGCAGCAAAGTACACGGTTCCTTGAAGGCGATAGCGCCGGCCGCCGTTGCCAGCGTCTTCGCGGGTTACGCTCAGGCGGTCGGCATGCTTCCAGGCAAAGGCGAGCGCTGCGATCAGTACGCCACAGAGCACAGCGGTTGCCAGATTGGTGAACACGGTAATGAGCGTGACGGCGACGATGGTTATCGCATCGGCGACCGGCAGTCGGCGCAGCAGGGGTAGACTGCCCCAGGCAAACGTTTTTTGCGCAACAACCAGCATCACGCCAAACAGCGCAGCCAGCGGGATGCGTTCGATCAGTGGCGAGAGAAACAGCACGAAACACATCACCAGCACACCCGCCGTGATGCCCGACAAGCGCGTACGCCCTCCGGACGTCAGGTTGATCATGGTCTGGCCGATCATGGCGCAGCCTCCCATGCCGCCTAGCAGTCCGGAAGCGACGTTGGCTATGCCAAGGGCCACGCACTCGCGATTGGGCTGACCTTCGCTGCTTGTGATTTCATCGACCAGGTTGAGGGTGAGAAGGGTTTCAAGCAGACCAACAAGCGCCATGACTAGTGCGTACGGAAACACGATTTTCAACGTATCGAGCGTCCATGGCACGTGTGGCCAGTGCAGCAACGGCAAGCCACCTTTGATCAACGCAATGTCTCCGACCGTGCGCGTGTGCAAGCCAAATAGTTGTGCGATGAGGCTCACGATCACGATGGAAGCCAGCGCCGATGGCACGGCCCGCGTCAAGCGCGGCAGCAGATACACCACCAGCATCGCGATAAGCGCCAAGCCCAGCATGAGGTAAAGCGTTTGCCCCTCAAGCCAACCGCCGCCGGGCGCGCGCAGATGCTCCAGCTGCGAGCCTGCGATAACAATCGCCAAGCCGTTGACGAAACCCAGCATCACCGGATGCGGAATCATGCGCACCAGCTTGCCCAGTCGAAGTAGCCCGAACAACAGCTGTATCACGCCGCCAAGCAACACGGTCACCAGGAAATACTCGCTGCCGTGCTGCACCACCAGCGCAACAATCACCACCGCCATCGAGCCGGCAGCGCCGGAAATCATGCCTGGCCGACCACCCCATGCCGCCGTCAACGCCGCGATGATCGCGGCGCCGTAAAGACCCATCAGGGGGTTGAGATGAGCCACCAGCGCGAACGCCATGGCTTCGGGCACCAAGGCAAACGAGGTGGTCAGCCCAACCATGCGTGAGGAGGATGGGCAGCGCGTTGGGGTTCGGCGATCGAAGATGGAAGAAATGGATGCCCAGACCGTCAATGCTTGTCCGAAACTGCGGCAATGCATTCATGCGCTTTTCGAAACGCCGCCAGGCGTATTTCTCCGCCCAGTACGCGATAAATGATCTGGCTTGATCGAGAGGTACGCCCTGGGACCAGTCAGAGACAGTCTGAGGATTGGGCCAGCGCGTGCCACGAAGGCGAACACGAAGGTCGTCCAGTGCTGCTTGAGGCATGTGGACTGAAAACGGCGTGACATCCTGTGTCGCTACCGGCGGAACGAATGCCTTGTTCCCGTTGCTCTGGCTCGCATTCGCCTCCGGCAGCGCGCCGAAAGCGGCCGCTGTGGCGCCGAGGGCAGCATATTGAAAGAGTCGCCGGCGTCGAATGTCGATCGTGGCTTCCATGGCATTCGTACTATCGTCAAACGTACTCATTGATTCACCCGATGCATCAAGAAGTGGAGGAAGCGCCAAGCGAGCGCCGAGATCAGTCGTTGGCCCCATGCGCTTGCGGGTGCGGAACACCCTTGGCGACAGCGACATAAGTCGCTCCAGCCAATGCCGTCATGGCAGCGAGGACGAAGGCACCCGATATACCCGCATGGTTCAGTGCCAGGCCGCCCATGAGAGAACCCGCGGCCAATGCGATCTGGAAGCATGTAACGACCAGTGACGAGGCACTTTCGAACTGTGCTGGTGATGCGTGATAAATCCACAGTTGAACGCACACCGGCACGGCGCCAAACGCAGCACCCCAAAGAAGCAGTGCCGCCACCACCGCCAAGGGCATCGCGGCCAGGGAAAGTGCCAGCAGGGTGGAAATAGCTATTCCAGCGCACGCAGCCACGAACGCCCATCGAATGGACAGGGACGCTGCCCGCTCGGCAGCAAAGGTGCCCACGACGCCACTCATGCCGTACGCCATCAAGACAACGCTGAGACCGCGGGAAGAGAACCCTGCCGAACGGACGAGAAACGGCTCAACGTAGGTGTAAGCAGAGAAGTGGGCCGCCGCTATCAAGGCTGCTGCCATGAGACCCGTGCTGACCGAGGGTTGCCTGAGGATCGCCAGCAGGCCACCGAAATCCACCGGATCATCACCGGCGACCTTTGGAAGTGCGCGGAACTGCCAGCACCACGCAACGGCAGAGATCCCCGCCACGATGGCGAACGCACCCCGCCAGCCAATAACCAGGCCAAGCGCAGTGCCAAGGGGCATGCCGAAAACGGAGCCAAGGGAGAGGCCCGCGAGAATGAAGGCCGTGCCGCGCGCGCCATCACGGGGTGGAACGAGCTTTCTGCTGATCGCGGCCGAAAATGTCCAGAAGCCACCGACGCTCACGCCGAGCACCATCCGGCCGAGCAGTGCCATCCCGAACGTTGTGGCCAAGGCGACGATGATGTTGGAAATAACCACCATGCCGGCAAATCGCTTGAGCAGAACGTCCCTGTCCAGGTTCCGCCCTGCCAGCGCCAGCATCGGCGCGGAAATCGCCGCAACGATGCCCGGTGTCGTCACCATGAGGCCAGCAGTGCCACTTGCTATGGAGAATGAAGCGGCCAAGGGGCCAAGCAACCCGATGGCCAGAAATTCACTCGTCACCATGATGAACGCGGCGAACGCAACCGAACCCACCGCGCGCCAGTCCGAATTCCTGGCCAGCGTCTCGAATGATCCCGTCGTCACAGTGCCTGACCGTCCCCAGCTGAGAGAGCTATTCCTCAAAGGTCGATGACCCAGGTCATCGTCGACGAGGATCACGGCGCGGAAGACCAAGGTCTTGTCGAAAATCGCTCCATTCCCTGGGCGTGCCAGAGCGGGATTGTGCAATACCCGACCTTCCCGACATGCCGATCGTTTCTTCGGAATAAAGCTTTACGGGGCAGTCAATGGCCGCACCATGCCCGCGCTTGAGCAGAACCAGACAAGACATCCCTCATGGGTTCAACCAGCATGCAGCGAAAAGCCCCTGCCAACGAAGCAGCGCGGCGAACCACGATGGTGCAACGGGAAGGACTTATGTGGCACAAATCTCCGCTTACGAGCGCCATAGTCATGGCCAGCATTCTTGCAATGCTCGCGATCGCGCTTTGTTCGATCTTCGGAGCCACGCTTGATCGCTCGCATCACGACGAGCGCTTAGCGTCGCCATGGGCTGAGGGCGCGGGTTCCATCCCGGTTCGGTTGTCGCCTTCCAATGACACCCATGAAGACTTCGGGTGGCTCGGATCTCTTCTGCTGTTCAACTTTGCCTTCCTGGCGACCGCAGCGCGAAAAGCGCAAAAGTACCGTCGTAGCGTTGTGCGCCAATTGGAAAAGGCACGAAGCGACGAACGCATCGCCATGGCGCGTGATCTCCACGACACGCTTCTTCAAAGCGTCCAGGCGGTCCTGTTGCAGGTCAATGCCATGGCGATGGATGTCACCGATCCCTTGATGAAGCGAAGGCTGCAAGTGCTTGAGGAACTTTCACGAGAGGCGGTGCTGGAGGGAAAGGCCCGCATTTTGCGCCTGAGGGATAGCTTGGCTGAAGCACCCTTGGTCGAGCGGCTCGGTCGTCGTGGTCGCACCCTGCAGGGTATTCATGGTGGTTCGTTCTCGATCACGCAAAGCGGTCCCGAGCGGCTGCTGAAACCTTCCCTGGCGGACGAGCTTGTCCTTATTGCCAGCGAACTGATGACCAATGCGTTCCGGCACGCAAGCGCCAGCAGAATACGGGTGCGCATAACGTTTGCGTTGCGCCAGGTCATCATCCTGGTCGAGGACGACGGCAGTGGCATCGACTTGCCGCGACATCAGGGCGCGCTCTCCGGTCATTGGGGCCTGGTGGGCGTGCAGGAGCGATCCCGACTGATCGGCGCGTCGATATGGATGCGATCAAAGATTGGATCGGGCACCACGTTTCGCGTCGCCGTGAAGTACGGGGAGCCTTGCCTGGATGATGATCAACGCCCCAACACGCCGATGGCGCCAGGCGGCCACGTGGTCAATGTTCATGCGCTGGATGAGATGCGCACCTGACCAGGGCCCGACATCCCCGTCCTGGCGGTGTTTGAACGACGCACCAGGCCTGCCGCTCAATGGAAGGCTGTGCCCTGGCGATCGTAGGGTGCAAATATCTTCGCAGCCCATTCAATGAAAGTTCGCAGTCGAACGCTCTCATGCTTTGATCGCTGAAAGACGATATGGATGTGGTGCAGCGGTCGGGTCCATTCGGTGAGGACGGGCACCAACGTCCCGTCGTCCACGTATTTCCTGGCCATGAAGCCAAAGGTCTGGCCCACGCCAAGACCCTGGACAAGCGCGCTCAAGTGACCGGTGCTCTCATTCAGCAGCAAACCTCTCGAGCTTCGCGGGTCCACCTCGATCTGTTCATCGTTGCGTTGAAACATCAGGGGGAAGGGACGTCCGCTCAAGGACGAGAAGTAGCCGACGGTTTCATGCACATCCCTCAAGTCGTCAGGATGCGATGGCATGCCATGCTTTTTGACATACGCAGCACTTGCACACGTGACGTAATCAAAGCTGGCAATTCGCCGGGCCACCAGCGACGTATCCGTGAGTTCTCCCCCGCGGATAACGCAATCGACGGCGTCACCAACGAGATCAACGTGACGGTCACTGACGCCGAGCTCAAGACGAACATCCGGAAAAGCCTCGCGGAAATCGATCAGCTTCGGGATAAGGATGATGTTCGCAAGCGACGAGCCTACGTCGACGCGAAGACGGCCGCGGGGCCCGTGTTTCGAGTCGGAGAACAGGACATCCATTTCGTCCAGTTCCGTGAGCAATTGCATGGCGCGCTGGTAATACGCGCGGCCTTCCTCGGTCACCGAGACCTTCCTGGTGGTTCTTTGGAAGAGCTTGACGCCCAGGTGCTGCTCCAGGTCCTGCACAAGCTTGGTAACCGTGGCTCTTGGGATATCCAGAGCATCAGAAGCCTTTCCGAAGCCGCCGGTCTCAGCAATTCTCACGAAGACTTTGAGTGCAGCAAGCTGATCCATAAGGGCTCCACATGTATTGGGCGGTCCTGATTATCCATGTCCATGAATAGTCATTTCCATGGGCCCATCTTAATCCGGAGCCAGCACAGGCCTATCGTTTCTCCATCGAAATCACCAAAGATTGGAGTACGACATGACTGATCGACTGAAAGGCAAAGTTGCACTGGTTACCGGCGGCACGAGTGGTATCGGATTTGCGTCGGCGCTCGACCTGGCGAACGAAGGTGCCAAGGTCTACATCACCGGCCGCCGCCAGGCGGAACTCGACGCGGCCGTTACCGCCATCGGGCAGGGTGTCGTGGGTATTCGCGGCGATGTCACCAACCATGACGACCTCGAAGCACTCAGGAAGCTGATTCAAGACAAGGAAGGCCGGCTGGACATCCTGTTTGCCAATGCCGGTGGCGGGAGCATGTCGCCCCTGGGCGAAATCACCGAACAGCACTTCGACGAGACATTCGATCGAAACGTGAAAGCGTTGGTGTTCTCGGTGCAGACCATGCTCCCGCTGATGCCGGCCGGGTCGTCCATCATTCTGATGGGCTCTATCGCAGGCACCACCGGAACGGCGGCCTTCAGTATCTACAGTGCTTCCAAGGCAGCCGTGCGTAGCCTGGCCCGCAGCTGGGTGCTCGACCTCAAGGAACGTGGCATCCGGGTCAACGTGATCAGCCCAGGCTCAACCAAGACCGTGGGTCTTGCCGAACTGGCCGGCGACAACAAGGAAGCCCAGGACGGTCTGCTGTCTTACCTCGCGTCGCTCGTGCCGATGGGCCGCCTTGCCGATCCGGCAGAGATCGCCAAGGCCGTGACGTTCCTGGCTTCCAACGATTCGAGCTTCATCAACGGCGCGGAACTCTTTGCCGATGGCGGCCAGGCGCAGGTGTAAGCGGCGCTCTTGAATCCAGGCTCGATGGACGTCCGTGTGGGGCGGAGCACTCCGCCCCGTGCCTGCTCCGAAGCCCGAACACAAAACGACAAGACGGGTTGATGCGAAGCCACCAAAGATCACGGCATCGCGAGCGTCCGGCTCAACCCGGCTGAACTTACTCAATCGATACCTGACGTTGGTGGGCTCTCGCTCACCGGCGCAGGTGAACTCATGACTTATGGGAGCAATGGTTTATGCGTCTCAACACTCTACTCGGCGGCCTGGTCGCGTTAGCCGCCATGACTACACATGCCACGGATGCCGTGCCGTCCAACAAGCAGCCCATCGTGCAGGTTCGAGGCATTGACCATGTCGGATTGAACGTGCCCGACATGACGGCAGCGGTGAACTTCTTCTCCGATACCTTTGGCTTCAGCGTGGTCACCGAGATGAAGGACCCGCCAGTTGATGCCGCATGGAAGGAGCGATACCACATGCATCCCGACACGAAAGTGCGGAGCATCGTGATGATGCGTGCCGGCAATGGCGCAAATATCGAACTGTTCCAGTACGAGTCAAGGCAGGCGCCGACCACACAGCCTTACTACGACGATCCCGGCACAGGGCATGTGGCGTTCTACACGGACAACATGGCAGCCAGTGTTGCCGCACTCCGCGCAGCAGGCGTGAAATTGTTGAACGATCCGATCGACATGAAGGCGGGCCCCACGGCGGGCGAAACATGGGTTTACTTTCTGGCCCCGTGGGGACAGAAGCTTGAGCTGGTGAGCTATGAGCACCAGGCGTACGAGAGCAACCACCCGAGCGTCCACCTGTGGAAGCCGGCATCCGCCACGAACGAAGGATCTGAAACCATGCTTACCGTGTCATTTGTTGAAAACTTCGCAGACCACTACTTGCAGGCATTCAACGAGGACGATGCCACGAAGCGTGCCTCGCGAATCGCCGAGTTCTTTACCCAGGACACCAAGTTCACCGATCCCGAAGCTGTGGTCACCGGCATTGACGGGCTCAACGAACTGATGGGTCACCTGCACCAGCGCTTCCCGGGTTGGAAGTTGTCGCGCGAGGGTGACGTCAAGGTCGTCGGCCACTACGCGCGCGTTCCCTGGAAGATGGGCCCTGCAGATGGCACGGCCATGGTTCGCGGCGAGGACGTCATCGAGATTCGCGACGGAAAAGTCGTTTCGACCGTGGTCTTTGTTCTCTGGATGAAGTGAGCCAAAGAGCCCCGCCGCAAGGGCGGGGCTTTTCCCAGGCCAGGGATGCACCCCACGTGCGGGTGGACTTGGCGCCTTCAGAGCCAACGCCGATCCAGGCGGGGAACATGGGGCGACATGCCTTCATTGGCTGAGTTCAAGAATGCCTCGCCATCCTATCTGCATGCCGATGCACAACAGGATGAAAGCGAACAGGCGGTCCACGATGCGCGAGCCGGCGACGCCAATGAAGCGGTGCAGTTTGCAGACATACCGCATGCACGCGTAGACGATCAGCGAAAGCAGCAGGAACGCAACGCCCACGCCGGCAAAATGCGCGATGGATTCGTCATCGATGGCCTCGGTTCCCAACGCAATGGCCACCGAGATCGAGCCGGGGCCGACCGTCATGGGAAGCGTGATCGGGTAGAACGCGTTGGCTTCCACGTCATCCCCGGCAGCCACTGGCGCGTTTGGCATGTCAGTGGAGGGCGCCTGTAGCAGCCTCCAGCCGGAGTAGGCGACAACAAGGCCTCCCGCCACGCGAAGGATGGCCTCTGATATGCCGAAGAACGACAGAATGTACGTGCCCACCAGCACCGACACCGTCAGGATGACGAAGCTGTTGATGGCAACGCTGCGCGCCAGGCGCGCACGACCGGTGTCGTCCAGATGAGGGGTAAGGCTGCGCGCAATCAACGATGCGCCAATCGGGTTGAGCACGGGGAACAGGCCGGTCATGACCAGCGCCAGGGCGTCGAGGGCAACGGAAAGCATGGGGTAATCGCTCCAGCGGAACGGGCCGCTGCCGTGTTGGATCGCAAACGGTTCGCCGGTATCGGAAACCGGCTCGTGCATTTTTCTGCGTCCGTGCCCGCACGACTTTCCAAATCCCCTGCTTCTTGTCATTTCGCCGGGCCGGAAAGGCGCCAGTTGAAGGGCACGACGCAAGGCTCCCCCGCTTCCATGTTTGTCTTGCCTCACCCGCTTTTTCTTGCGCTTCGCGCCAGGGGAACCCTGATTGGAAGAACCTGTCTGATTAGGCTTATCGCAACGCGCGCTGACGGCATGCGTCTGTTTCGTGTGAGCCATTGGCGTGGATTAGGGGTGTGATGGAGCGTTCCGGACAGGTCCAACATCGACTGGAGGGGGAAAGTGCACGCGGCCTGGCATTACTCGACAGCGAAACCCGTGCGACCTTGGGACGGAGGCGTTGGCGACAGCCACCGCTGACGCGCCCGGCGCTGACGCTGGCGTGGATGCTGGTGTTGCTGCTGCATGTGTTCTTCGCGGTGGCGCTCTGGTACGAGATGAAGCCCAGGCCGCAGCAGGCGGCCGTCGTGACCATGGAAAACGACAAGGCGCTGATCGTGCGTCTTATCGAGCGTCCCGCCAAACCGCGCGCCGTGCAGGCTTCTGCGCCGCAGGCTGCGCCGGAAAAACCGGCACCGTCAACGCCACCGCCGCCGGCCCCTCGCATCAACCCGGTGGCACACGAAAAGCCCCGTCATGACGCCATGGTCGTGCAGGATCATGAGGCGGCACCCGCGTCGACGGCGTCCGTGGCTGCACCGCCCGCCGCGCACTTGTCCGCGAAGGATCTGCGATTGCCGTCTTCGGCGGCGGCGTCGTCAAGCGCAAGCGCCACGGCCACTGCCGACACGTCAAAGCCTGCCGACGATCGCCAGATCATGCAGCACGACAGCAACCACATGCAGTACAAGGCCACGCGCTTCGAGAAGTATTTCCCGCCGCCGAACGAAACGGCCGGTGGTGCCGTGGGGCGCCATATCGGCGATGTGATCAAGGACATCACCAAGAGCGTATGCGATCCCACCAAGAGCAGCACGGCCACCAACCTGCTGTGCGGTGCGCCTCCGCCGCCGGCATCGTCCAAGGATCGCGACGCACGCCTGAACATGCCTCCGCCGCCGTTGGCGAAAGACCCCAATCCTCCCCAGGGGCCGTCGCTCGAAAGCTGCATCGCCGAATACAAGGACGAGAAGCCGCTGTCATCCGGTTGCCCGGCAAACACGCCCGATCTTGCCTTCAAGGCGGAGATGCGTGAATGCATCGATCTGTATCGCGCAGGCAAGCGACTCAAGACCTGGTGTCCGCTCGATACGCCCAAGCGCGCGGCGGCAGAGGCCTCGAAGCCAGCGGAATCTTCAAGCACCGCGACGCATTGATTCTGCTCGACCACGCAGGCACGCGGGTCCCGTGAAAACCGGACTCGCGTGCTGCAAGGCAAAGTTCGATCGAGCATTGAGCGCGATCGCCTGTCGTCACGCGGGTTTCGCTTCGAATGCGTTGCTCGATGCATCGCGTGATGCGCGTGGCCATCCAACGTCGACTGGCGGCGATGGATGCGGAGGGATCGTCTTGCGTCGGAATCATGGGAAAGAAGGCCGGCGCTTCGCCCATTCAAGCTTTCACCAGCGCGTCAAAGGCACGCCTTGAGTTCGAGGCGTGGCCAGGCCCGGCGTGAGCGCTCAATCCGCGCCGTCATGAATCAACGCCGACGCAAACGCGGACCACGCCAGGGGCTCGTCGCGCGCGATCTGGCCCGATCCACCGCGAATGCTGGCTTCCACGGCTTCGTGAATACGGATTTCGATCACCCGCAGATCCTGCTCCACGCCCTGGATGGGCACCTGTCCGTGCAGGCAAAAGGCGTGGTCGCCGCCCTGGGCCACGTCCACCGACCAGATGGCTATCTCTTGCCGCGGGTTGAAGGCGCCGCGGTAGTGGAAGTCGTCGCAATGCCCAGCGATACGCGCCATGCGTCAGTCCTCCCGGTCTTTACGGCAGACTGCCACGGCATTCGCGCTGCGGACGGGCATTTTCGGCAAAGACGGCAAAGACTTACGGCATAGGCCGAGGCGGACGCTGTCTGGGGCGCCGGCGCTAAGATGGCGGCGCGCAGGGGAGCGGAGGCGGGTGATGTGGAAGCAGATAGTCGGCTATGGCGCGCTGCTGGCCGTGGGCACCGTGGCCTTGCAGTGGCTCGACTACCAGCGCCTGGTGCGTACGCATTCGGGTGATATCTACCTGTTCCTGGTCGCGGCATCGTTCCTGGTGCTGGGCATCGTGCTGGGCGTGCGCATCTTCGCCACGCCAGCGGCGGCCGATTTCGATGGCAACCCGAAGGCGCAGGCAGCGCTTGGCCTGAGCGGGCGCGAACTGGAAGTGCTGCACGAACTGGCGGCCGGCCATTCCAACAAGGAGATCGCGGCCCGGCTTCACGTGTCGCCCAACACGGTGAAGACGCACGTGGCGCGGCTGTTTGAAAAACTGGGCGCCCGGCGACGCACCGAGGCCATCCGCCGGGCGCGCGAACTCGGCATCGTGCCCTGATGGCCACTTTTTCGGGTGAAAACACCCCAATCATCCTTTCGGGTGATTGCCGCCCCGTGCCGATTCGCGGCCAATAGCGGCTCCAGCCACCATCGAGGAGTAGCGCCTTGTTACGGACCATCCTGAAATACGGCGTGATCGCCGGTGTCATCGTCGGCGGGTTCGAGCTGCTCACCTTCGTGGTGTTCTCGGGCATGCCGCCGCTGAAGTACGGCATGGTGATCGGCTACACCACCATGCTCATCGCCCTGAGCGCGGTGTTCGTGGGCATCAAGCGGCATCGGGACGTGGACCGCGGTGGCGTCATCGGCTTCTGGGCGGCGCTGGGGGTTGGCGTGGGCATCAGCTTCATCGCCGGCATCTTCTACGTGGCCGCGTGGGAGGCGGTGCAGGCCATGACGCACATGGATTTCGCCAGCTCCTACGCGCAGGCCATCATCGCCAGCCAGAAGGCCAAGGGCGCCAGCGCCGAAGCACTGGCCAAGCTCAGTGCCGACATGGAGGCGTTCAAGGTGCAATACGCCGATCCCATGTACCGCCTGCCCATGACCTTCGCGGAAATCTTCCCGGTCGGCGTACTGGTGTCGCTCGTCTCGGCGGGTCTGTTGCGCAACAGCCGCTTCCTGCCTGCCCGTCGAGGCTGAGTTCACGTCATCGCCCATGGTTATCCGTCGCCGGTCAAACGCGTTGCGTTTTGACCGGCAGTCCACTCGGCGCCACCTAGGCTGAGTGGACCCTTCGACGGGACACCCGCGGCGACATCAACGAGTCGCTTCGGCTATGGTGTGACCGGTTTGCGCCCGGCCCGAATCGGTTGCTCGTGGTAGCCGATGGGATGTCTTCGCGCATCAAGGGGAAAACGGTGAACGACCATCGCCCGCCGCGTGGCCAATTCAATCCGAGCGCACTTCTGGGTTTTCTCGCCTTCTGCGTCATCCTCGGCGTGCTGATTTCGTTCCACTCAAGGAACGTCGACCGGATCAGCGCGTACCTTTTCCTGGGGCTAAGGGCGGCGATAGCGATGGCCTTTGTTTGGGTGGTCTGGTCATCGCGCATCCGGGGCAAAGCCAAGCCGCGCTGGTATCGCAAATGGTTCCTCGGCGAGGACGATCGATAGCAACGCGAACCAAAGCCGTCCGCTTTCGACCCTAGGCGTGCCTTCCCCATTGCACCGACATCGGTATCTGATAAAACCACCGCCTTTCTTTGAAGCACCGAGTGATGCCGCGATGACCTACAAGAAGCCACCGCTTAATCGCGGCGTCCATCCCGAGAAAATGAATTGGCTATGGCGGCTGGTCTGCGAGGCGGGCTACATCACGGTCGATGAAGTGGTGGACGCTTTGCGCGCGGGCAACATCGACGTAGAACGAGCCCGCGTCGCGAGCTGGCTCCGCTCCGAGCACGACGATGACTATTTCCCGCTGAGCATCGCCGAGCTTGAGCAGAACCTTCGAATGATTCTCTCCGCTCGTGCGGAAGCCGCGCCGCCTGGCGTTGAAGCGGCGTCGGAGTGACTTCGGTCCCAAGCCTGCATCCGCTCGGTACGTGTGATTCTTGAAACCCTTGGAGCAGAACCCGTGATCAAGCCTGGTCGATAGTGGAACGTCTGTTTTCGGGCCACGCAGACGTCATCGACCAAACGTAGCTTCACGTTTTCAAAGGCGATCACACGACAAGCAGGCATGTCATGCCAGGACGTGCCACGCACCTGCCTGGCATGCGTCATGTGCGTGCGAAATGCCGCCAGCTCGGGTGTCGCAATAAGTTGCGATACCGTTTTGTCGAACGCCTTGCGGGGGCGCCACTCAACTTGCGGCCCCTTTGCCCAAAATGCATTATCCGCCCCGGGGCAATGCGACTCCGGGGGGAGTCGGTTGCGACGTCAGGGAATACGTCGATACAGGGGGAGTCATGAATCACTTGCCACGCGCTTCGAGCGCGTTGATTGTCGCTGCGTGCCTTTTGACGGGGTGCGCCACGGAGCCGCAACAGAAGCCGTCCAATCCACCCAAGGTGGCTGCGGCCACTACTGCCGCACCCATCGCAGCGCCCGTGAACAAACCAACGCCACAAGGTGGCCCGGTGGTCGTGGATCAACGCCCGCAAAGCGACAAGGTGCACGAGATCCACTCGCTGTGGATCACCAGCTGCGACTACGGTGTATTCACCCTCGCCGAGAAGAAAGACAGCAAGTCGCATGTCGAGGCGTTGCACGATGATCTTGCCAGCATGCCCGGTGATCCATGGCATGGCCACACGATCACCGTCACGCACTACGCCGCCTATCTCAACATGAAGCGCAAGCTCAAGGGTGGGGTCAATGCCATGTACGGCGGCCTTATTCCCAGCGTGATGTCGCAGATGGGCGAAAGCTGCGCTGAAAACCAGATGCATGGCGGCTGGTACGCGGGAACGGATCTGAAGAACACACTGTCGCCGATTGTCATTGAAATCACGGCAACGGTAGACGGTACGCCGCACAGCGTGCGTTCCGTCTTCTCACCGCAGACCGCCATGAACCCCAAGTTGAAGCAACCCAGCGACGATGCGCAACTCGCCGAGGCCATCAGCAAGGCAGATGCGGATTTTGCCGCGTCGTTGAAAGATGATGACGCCACGTCGACGGCAGCCGGTGCGTCCCTCGACGCCATGAAGACCGCACAGCCGAAACCATAACGGTTCGCACCGTCCGCAGCCGATCAACGGCTGCGGCGTTGCATGCTCGGTTTGATTCCTGGGCAATGGCGAGTCATTGGACTCAAGAGGGACGCATGCGCACAGCTGCATGGTTGATAACGATGGTGCTCATCATTAGCGGCTGCGCAACGGGATATCACACAGTGGATGCCCCCGTTGTCGGCTTTACGGGTGGCTATTGGGACAAGCCCGGTCCGGGTGAGTTGCTCAAGGTGGGCTTCGACGGAAATGGCTACATCGATCGCGACACCATCACGGCTTACCTGATGTATCACTGTGCGGAATTGGCGCAGCAGCGGCATAAGCCCTACTTCCGCATGTACGAGTCCTTGCCGGATGCCATACACGACAATGCCGTCAGCGAGCTGGCGGTGGGTCGCGTGTTCGGCAAACTCGATGATTGGGTGTATTTGCTTTTCGACGACCAGCATCAGCCGGGCGACCAGGATACAGCCACGGTGTTGGCCACCTATCGCACCAAGGTCACGAAGAAACCGGAGGCCCACCAATGATGCGCATGCGTCGATTCGTGGTGCCCATGCTTTGCGTCCTGCTCAATGGCTGTGCCGGGTTGCCTGCCTATCAACCCTCCGCAGGGGAGAGCGTTGCAAACATTGCGGTCTCGGCCAATATGCAAAGCCATGACATGCAGATGTGCGACAACGGCGCATGTTACGTACTCAAGCCCGCCGATGGCCAGGTAAAAGTGCCCGCTGGCCGGCGTGTTTCGATCTACATGCCCCTGGTGGCGACGGGCTATCGCTCGACGTACTCCTGTTCGCCCGGCGTCAGTTTCGTGGCCAAGGCGGACGTCAAGTACTACGCGAACCTCGAGGTGCGCGCCGAGAAGTGCCAATTCGACATCTACAGAGTCGATTCGGCGAGTCGGGTCGGTATCACTTTCGAGCCCACCGAACGTCCGCTGCAATCGGAACATTCAAGCTGACGTATGTGCGTGGCTTGGCGAGTCGCCAGGTTCTTCTGCCTATCAGAAAGAGGCGCCGGCCAAGCTCAATCTCGCCTCGCACGCCTTCGCCAAATACATGGCCATCGAGTGCGACTACGAGGCAACCCTGGCTATCAAGGGGAGCGGCTCCGAAGATATTCGATCGGCATGCATGGCAGTGCTCAGCGAGGAGCGTGCCAAGCTCGTAAGATCGGCCCATCCCGTTCCATAGCGTGCGTTGTTATGTAAGCCTTCGAACCAGCGCAGACTTCTCACTGAAATCCGGGGGCATGAAATGCACGAACACCCGCTGGAAACTTGGCACCGCCTGGTTCGTACCCAGGACGCCTCCGGCCTCGACACGCTGCTCGCGGACGACGCGGTTTTCTATTCGCCCGTGGTCAACACGCCGCAGCGAGGCAAGGCATTGGCCGCTGCCTACCTGGGCGCCGCGTTCACGGTCTTCTTCAATCCAACATTCCACTACGTGCGCGAGATCGTGGGCGCTTCAGACGCCATGTTGGAATTCGAGGTAGACATTGACGGCATACTCGTCAACGGCGTCGACATCATCAAGTGGAACGACGCAGGGAAAATTGTCGAATTCAAGGTGATGCTGAGGCCGCTGAAGGCGATCAACCTGATTCATCAGCGCATGGCGGAGATGCTGCAATCCAGGCAGGGAGCTTAGCGGTAAGGTTTTCCAACCTCGATGGACAAGGAAAGCGCGATGAAGCTTCTCCTCACTTCCGGTGGTGTCAGCAACCCGAGCATCCGCGACGCCCTCGTCGAGATGCTGGGCAAACCTATCGCCGAATCCACGGCGCTGTGCATTCCCACAGCGATGTACGGGATGCTGCCCGACACGGCGGTGATGACGTGGCGGCAGATAGCCGGACAGACGCCAACGCCCCTGACCGAACTGGGATGGAAGTCCGTAGGCATGCTTGAGCTCACCGCCTTGCCCAGCATCGATAAGCAGAACTGGATTCCCCTGGTTCGGGAGACCGATGCCTTGCTGGTGTGCGGTGGCGACGTTCTGTATCTCCACCACTGGATGCGTGAGTGCGGGCTGGCGGATCTGTTCGCGTCGCTCAGCAAGACGGTTTATGTGGGACTCAGCGCCGGCAGCATGGTGATGGCTCCGCACGTGGGCGAGAGATTCGTGGGATGGAAGCCGCGCGCCGGTGGTGACTGTGCGTTGGGCAGGGTCGGCTTCTCGATTTTCCCCCATCTGGACAACGTGATGTGCCCGGAAAACACCATGGCAGATGCCGTGACATGGGCTGAACACTTGCCCGTGCCCGGATATGCAATCGACGACGAGACGGCCATCAAGGTGGTGGATGGCGTCGTTGACGTTGTTTCCGAGGGGCACTGGAAACTCTTTGAGCGTTAGAACGTGGAGCCGCTCGCGGTTATCGCTCGGTTCGAGGTGTTCGTAGTGTTGCGGCGGACGTATGGTTTGCTGAAGCGTATGGCGGTACCGTCACTATCTTCGGTCGATGGTCGCCCTCACGCAAAACCCCAGGATCCCATTCTGGCCAGGGCAGACAAACTCCAAGGCTGCGCCTGATATTTAAGTAAACGTAATGCGGGCCAGGGGAGACGGAAGTGGTTTCAAATGTTTTACTGCGGACAGAGAAAAGCGCTGTCGATATTTCGCTGCGGTCCTACCAGCGCTGGCTGACGTGCGCTGTACTTTCTTCCTGGATCGCGATCATCATCTTTGACGCTTTGCGCGACGCGGCATCGAGCAACCGGTTGGCCGTCTATATGTTTGGCAGCATTGCTGTTGGCGCATGCATTTTGTGGGCGTCGTTCGTAAAAGAGGTCGTGACCCTATGTGACTCGCATATCCGCCTCCAGTCGTGGTTCGGTCATCTGCGCCTTGGCGACGAAAAATTGATCGATAAAGACGCGATTGTGGACGTCGAACTTCGAGTACGCCGTACCCGTGCGAAAGGCGGGGAACTTACAAGCCGAAGATTGGTACTGATCACGAGCGAAGGCGAGGTTTACTTGCGAACCCAATTGTCTTTGCCTGATGGTGAATTGCTGTGCGATATCGTCAAGAGCTCCCTGACTGGCAAGCCCGACGACGGAGTCGGGTGACAAACACTTGCTTGTGTATGCCCTTGACGCGGCGATTCTCGAGGACAGGATGATCGTGCCGTTTCTTTGGTGGGAGCCCACCCTGTGGGCGACAAGCTGACGGAGCGAGGATGTGTGATGCCCGTGTCGCGCACAGGGTGCGCTCCCACATGTGCACTTCCATGCAGCCAGGTGCTGACGCAGCTGGGGATTGATTACAGAAGCGGGGCTGAGCAGCGTTCGCCTCGCCTGTCGGTGCCAGCTCTTCTGTAGGAGCGCCCTTGGGCGCGACCCTAGCGTGACTGCTGGCGATTTCGTGCATGGCTGTCGCGCACAAGTGCGCTCCTACAGAAAAGGCTTGGGGGCCGCGATGTTCGGATCCAATCTCTCTCGAGGACAGGATGATCCTGCCGTTTCTTTGGTGGGAGACCACCCTGTGGGCGACAAGCTGACGGAGCGAGGATGTGTGATGCCCGTGTCGCGCACAGGGTGCGCTCCCACAAGTGCACTTCCATGCAGCCAGGTGCTGACGCAGCTGGGGATTGATTACAGAAGCGGGGTTGAGCAGCGTTCGCCTCGCCTGTCGGTGCCAGCTCTTCTGTAGGAGCGCCCTTGGGCGCGACCGCAGCGTGATTGCTGGCGATTTCGTGCGTGCTTGTCGCGCACAAGTGCGCTCCTACAGAAAAGGCTTGGTCGCCGCGATGTTCGGATCCAACCTTTTGATGGATGGGTGGCCGATTCAGCGTCGACTTGTGTCAACTTGCATCATCCAGCCCAGCGCCGGCGTCCAGCCGAAAGCTACTATTCACCAGCAAGGTTTGGTTAAAGGGACACTCGTGAACATCAGTCATCGTGGTTCCAGCGTAAGCCCCCCAGCGTGGCTGATTGCCCTGGTTGTACTCGCATCGACGATTCAACCTCGCGCGGCCTGCGCAGCGAGCTCAACCGTTGCATTGAGCGAGCAGCCCGTCGCTTGTCCTACGGCAAAGCAGCTTCAGCCACTCCTGAACTTGGGCAGTGTCTATCTCGGCGAGCTTCATGGGACGGTGGAATCGCCATCGCTCGTGCGCTGCCTGGTTGATTCAACGTTGGCTGAAGGCGTGGCGCCGTTGACCGTGTCGTTCGAATTGCCGGAAGTCGCTCGCGATACCCGTAGTCAGGTGTGGGGTGGACAGGATGGCCGGACATCCGCCGCCATGCAGTCACTCATCGCTTACCTGGAATCCTTGGAGAAGCAGGGAAAGATCAAGCTGGATTTCCAGCTGCCCGAACAGCAGCAGAGCGACCAGCAGATGAACAAGCAGGTGGGCGAACATCTGGCGAAGCTGGCAGAGGGCGGGCGCGTGATTGCCCTGGGTGGGAACATCCATAGCCAGCGCAAGCAGGCCATGATTCCCTCACTGACGTTCATGCCCGCGGGCGCCTATGTGGGCGACCGCATCAAGACCGTAATGCTGGTTCCCGCGCACGACGGTACGGCTTGGAATTGCGGCCCGCAATGCGCCGTGCACGATGCGAAAGGTTTTTCGGGGATCAAGGTCGGTGAGCTTATCGACGGAAGCGCCTACGGGCACGACGATGTCTACGCCGTCGCCCAATCCACGGCATCGCCGCCTGCGCTTGCCAGAGGCCCATCGTCGGGCAAGTAGCAGGAGTGCCTTGCCTTAGGGAATTGAGGAAAGGCGCGGCTCATTTATCCGTAGTGTCCTGCGGCGGGAGGATATGGCGTTTGAGATCCGGCAACAGTGCAGGTGACCAGCACCTGCACATGGTATTGCCCGTCCAGCTATGTCTCCTCGCCATGGCCATAACGAACATGCGTTCGACACAATTGTTTACTGCGAAGACGCGTCGACTTCCGAATCCGACATGCGATACCCAATGGAGGGAATCGTATGCAGCAAGGGCTTCTTGAACGGCTTGTCGATAGCGTTGCGAAGTATGTAGAGATGCGAGCGCAGCGTGTCCGAGTCGGGTAGGCCGTCGCCCCATACGTGGCGCTCCAGTTGCGCGCGCGTCACCACCTTGGGTGATTCGCGCATCAGTATCGCCAGCAGTCGAAGCCCGATGGGCGAAAGCTCGATGCGCTTGCCGGCGCGGTGAACTTCGAAGGTGCCGGGATCGAAGCGCAGGTCGCCGACGGTGACGGTGGCTTGGGCCACTTCCTGTCGATCACGACGAATCAGTGCGCGAATGCGTGCATCCAGCTCGCGCAAGTCGAACGGCTTGCACAGGTAGTCGTCGGCGCCGGTTTCCAGCGCGGCCACCTTGTCTTCCAGTCCCGTACGACCGGTGAGCATCAGGATGGGAACGTCCTTGCGGCTGCCGGCGCGCACGCGGCGCACCACTTCCAGGCCATCCAGCCCGGGCAGCATGCCGTCGGTTACCACGATGTCGTACTCGTTGGCTTCCGCAAGGCGGATGCCGGTGAGGCCATCGTGCGCGAAATCCACGGTGTGTCCGCGGCCGTCGAGGTAAGAGCCGATCACACCGGACAGTTCGCGGTCGTCTTCCACAAGCAAGATGGCGGCTGCGTCCGCTTGTCGTTTTCTAGCTGCCATGGCGGCCTCCGATAAATAGAGCGTCGTGCGCCGCGATATTGCAACGCGACATCCCTGGAATGAAAACAGGCCGGGCCCGTCCCTGGGCCGTCGCTTGGCGTGTGCTCAGCCCGCGATGGAATGCTTGATGGCACTCATTTCGTCGTGGCCCGTGCGCACCGACGTGTAGCAAAGCTGCACGACTTCGCGCGCGGCGACGGAAAGGTCCTTGTCCTTCAGTGCGTCTTCGTACTTGCTCTTGATGTGATCTTCACCGCGCTCGACTTCCTCGATAACGGCCTTGTCGTTCTTGCTCATCGAGGCGCGCATGCCCACGAACATGCGATGGGCGGAGGCGAGCACGGTGCCGTCGTCTTCCGGCTTGCCGCCTTCCTGGCGCACGGCCTGTCGCAAGGTGGATACCACCTGCGTGCGCTCCGATGCCCACTGCCTAAACAGCTGCGCAATACGTGCGTTCTTCGCGTCTTCCGCGGCCTTCTGGTAGCCATCGGCGCTGTCGATGGTGGTTTCGATCAAGCCGTTGAGTACGCGGATATCGTGGTTGTGTTCGCTCATGGGCGAGACTCCTGCCAAAGGTGGGAGCAGGGTCTCGGCGCGGACGTGATGGTCACGCGCGATGAATGTTAAGAGTGGTTTTTACAGTCAGGGAGTCGCTGGCCACGCCGGGATGGGCAGCTGATGGGCTGAACGAATCGGTAAGGAGTGGGCAGCGAGCGGAAGCGTGCCGTGTGGTTGCCTCACTTCGCCCCGGCACCGCACTGATGCCGGCACGGGAAATAACCTGACATTCGCCGTTACTTGCTTTTGCTAACGTCGTTGCGTCACTCGCGATGTTCTTTCCCGTTCTTCGCAAGTGGCCATGGCAGCCATGCCATGAGGCGCGGTCCGCAGGTGGTGACTCACCTGCGGACCGCTAACCATCACCAACACACAGAGTTGATCATGGCTGTTCACGATCATACGGCACCCGCACGCCCGGACTTTCCCCGTGGTGACGCGTTCAGCGACCTGCCCGTCCGGCGTAACACGGCGCATGGCAGGCAGGCCCATTCGCTGCATCTTTCCAACCTTGACGACGTGGCGCTGGCGCTTTACTCCTTGGAGCGCCTGCGTTCCGCCAACGAGCGTTGCCGCAAGGCGCAGGCGTGGGGTTTTCCCGTTTCGCCGCCGGAATGGCCGTTTTCCGCGTTCTTTTCGGAAGGCCTGACCACGGCGATTCAATGCCTGAACCAGTACGCGCGGCATCTGGAATACGGAAAGGCAAGAACGCGCAAGCGGGACCTTTGATCGTTCCCCGCGGCGTATCGGCCTGTCTGGCGATACGCCGCACCTAAACCCGTTCCCTTCTGAAGAAGCATTCACCGACACGGACGGCGGCCATCGCCGACCCGTCGATTGCCCGCGCCCCTACCCAGGCAATACCCATGTCCACGTCCATCCCACTTGTCCCGAACATGACCCCCGACGACGCCATACCGCTGCGCTCCCCGGGCCAGGTGCTGGTGCAGGATTTTGTGGAACCGCTCGGCCTGCCCATGGCCTTCGTCGCCCGCACCACCGGCATATCGACCCGCCGTTTGCGCGACATGGTGAAAGGCCAGCACGTGGTAACGGCGCTTGAAGCGAAACGGCTCGCGGTGGCGTTCAACACCACGGCCTTCTACTGGATGGTGTTGCAGGCGCGTTGGTCGCTGGAAGGGCGAGACCGATTCGGCGGGGCGCACTGAGCTTCTTCCAGGTCTGTGCCGGCCAGACGTTATTTGCGCCGCAGCACCCGGTACGCTAACCTCGCCTTCACGGAGATGGCATGCCTCCGCGAACCGCCGAGATGATCGGCTGATGATGCCTACGAGCCCCTGGACAGGGAGGCCGTAGGCATTTTTTTATGCCTGCGTTTCCCGCCCGGGTTTGATCCTTTCATACCGGGATACCTAATGAAACGCGTTTCTTTACCCGAACAGGCGACCATGCTGCCGCTGCTCGGACGCTGGCTGATGCTTTCAGCCGTGGTTGGCGGATTGGTCGGCAGTGCCTCGGCACTTTTCCTCTGGACGCTCGACTGGGCGACCAACGTGCAGACCACGCACGAGGTCATGCTCGCCTTTCTTCCTGTAGCCGGCCTGGTGGTGGGTTGGGTGTATCACCGCATCGGCAAGGATGTCGAAGGCGGCAACAATCTTCTCATCGACGAAATTCACGATCCAAAGAAGATCGTGCCCAAGCGCATGGCCGTGCTGGTCTTCGCCGGCACCATCGTCACGCATCTGTTTGGTGGTTCCGCTGGTCGCGAGGGAACAGCCGTCCAGATGGGCGGTGCGTTGGCGGATCAGGTCACCCATCGCCTGAAGCTGGGCAAGGACGACCGGCGCATCCTGCTGATGGCCGGCATCAGTGCGGGCTTTGCATCGGTGTTCGGCACGCCACTGGCGGGCGCCATCTTCGGGCTGGAAGTGCTGGCGATTGGCCGGTTGCGTTACGACGCGCTGTTGCCGTGCGTGCTGTCGGGGATCATGGCGGATGAAGTCACCCGCCATTGGGGCATTCACCACACGGTGTACGCGATTCCGTTTGTGCCGCATCTCGACGTGGCCGGGCTTCTGTCCGTGGCCGTGGCGGGGATCTGTTTCGGCATCGTGGGCATGTTGTTCGCCAACACCACGCATGCCTTGTCGGCGGCTTTCAAGAAAACCATTGCGTATCCACCGCTGCGTCTTTTCGTGGGTGGCGCCATCGTGGCGGTTGCGGCCTATGTGCTGCATGCGCGCGCTTATCTGGGATTGGGCATCCCGACCATCCAGGCGGCCTTTGATCACCCGCTGCCGGCTTACGACTTCGCCGGCAAGTTTGCCTTTACCACCATGACGCTGGCCTCGGGCTTCAAGGGTGGTGAGGTCACGCCGCTGTTCTACATGGGCGCCACCCTGGGCAACGCGTTGGGCTACGTCTTGCCGCTGCCGTTTCCGGTATTGGCCGGCATGGGTTTCGTAGCGGTGTTTGCGGGCGCGGCGAACACGCCGTTGGCATCTACCGTGATGGCCATGGAACTGTTCGGGCCCGAGATGGGCGTGTATGCCGGTATGGCGTGCGTGATTGCGTACCTCTTTTCCGGACACACGGGCATCTATCGCGCTCAGCGCGTGGGACACGCCAAACACGTTGCGTGGCCGGAAGGCATCCGCCTTGCCGACCTGCCTGCCCAGCGACGCGCCGAGCGCGCTTCCGCTTCCGCCGCCGACTGATGCCGATACCTATCCATGAATGACACGACAAAGAAGCTCACCGCGCTGCGCTTGTACTTTCACCATGCCGCCACCGTCGAACCCAGCACGTTCTGGCATCGACTGAGCAAGCCGACGGTGGCCTCGCATCTTCTGAAGAATGCACATCGGGAAGGCATCGAGCAGGTGCTTGTGCATCAGGTGCACAGCGGCTATCTGGCGGGCGACAAACCTCAGCTGCGCCATGTCGAGCACGTGCATCCGCGCTTACCGCATTGCATCGAGCTGGTGGACATCGAGCACAAGCTGCGCGACTTCTGGGCGAATCACTGCGCTCACCTCGATAACGTGAGGGCGCTGTTCATGCCCTGCGAAGCGGCGGAGTCTGCATCGGGCTAGCGCTTTAGTGGCGGTGCGCAGCACATGCGCTGCACACCGCCTTCTTCAGGAGCCAGGCTGGGGCACGATGCGCCAGGTGGCCGCGAACATGGCGCATGTGTCTGCGTCTGTCATGCGGTCGGCAAACGTTTGAGCATCCGCGTAGTGCCTGGCATGCGCCGTGGCGTCGCGGTTGGCAAATGCAACATTCGCGGTTACCGCATGGGCGAATGCCATCTCCCAGGGAGCGCATTCGCCTGTCTCGAAATGCGGCCACGCCCGAGCCAGATAGCGCGCCGCGGATTCAGGCTGCCTGAGCAGCGCATGCACGTGGGCCAGAAGCAGTGCGGCATGCGCACGTTGCGCCGGCGTCCCTTCCATGCTCCAGAAGTACATGGCTGCATGGGAGGCATGCAGCATGTCTTCGTCCTCTTCAGGCGAACGCTGTGGCGACTCGGCAAGCGTCCATGCATGGTTGTTGGCCTGGGAGGCCAGTCGCCGTTGCCAGCGCGAGATGTCTTCAGGGGTGGGCTTGTCCGTCATGGGTGGATGCTCCCGCACTGCGCAGGGAAGAAAGGGACTGCACCTGCTGGCCCTGGTCATCGAAGTTGGATGGCGAAAGCCAATGCACAAAGGCTTTCCCGATCGCGGGCCATTCCGAATCGATGATGGAAAACCAGGCGGTGTCCCGGCTGCGTCCCTTGTACACCACCGCCTGGCGAAAGATGCCTTCGAAGCTGAAACCCAGGCGTTGCGCGGTTTTGCGCGACGGCGCATTCAGCGAATCGCACTTCCATTCGTAGCGACGGTACTTGAGCACATCAAAGACGTACCGCATCAGCAGGAACTGTGCCTCGGTAGACGCCGGCTTCTGTTTCATCAACGGCGAGAACATCACGTGACCGACTTCAATGACGCCGTGCGTGGGCTCGATGCGCATGAGTGACAGCGAGCCTACCGCCTTGCCCGTCACTGCATCGATGACGGCGTAGTGCTTCGGGTCCTGGCTCTGTTCCAACGTCGACATGTATTGCAGGAACAGTGCTTCGTTCTCGAACGGGCCAACGAACATGTACGTCCAGTCCCTGGGGTCGTCCGCCTGGGCGTAAGCGTCGTACAGGGAGGCTGCATGCCTGCTCGCGCTGAGCGGCTCAAGCCGGCAGAAGCGTCCCTCAAGCGTCACGTTGCCCGGGCGTTCGCGTGCCGACCAATGGGGAAGCGCCGGGCCAATCGGTTGCCCGTAGGTATTGGTTGGGCTGCTCATGCCGGTGATTTCCCTTGGTCAGTGATGCTGGGTGGTGGATGGGCAGCGTATCGGAACGGGCCGTCTTGAGCTTGAAACCGTGCACGCGATGTCCCCTGGCTTCATCGCGCAGTGCGGGCATCACGCCGCCGCAAGCGTATTTTCGAGCCCGCCGCTACCCTGATTTCGGGGATACCCAGCCCGTGAGGTGCCAAAGACAATCCATGGTCTGCGGACCATCACGTTTCGCTCGGTGACGGTCTCGTCTCGGAAACAGGGGAATCGCCATGAACATCCGCCATGTCACGCCGGGCGCGCGCCCGGCTTCGCGCGTTGCTGCTTTCTTGCCGGTGGCCAGGGCACCTTCGGGTCTGTCCCGAACGCTGCTGGCCAGTGCCTTGATGCTGGCGCTGTCGCCGGCGACGTGGGCGCAAACGTCAGGTGGGCAGGGTGGGCAAAATTACGCGCCGGGTGGCAACAGCGGCCAAGGTGGCGGCGCGATATCTTCAGGCATCCTGCAGCCGGGAGCCAACAGCAGCAATGGTGACGGCGGAAACGGGGGCAACGGCACGGTGCCTGGCGGTGCGGGCGGCAGTGTCAATTTGTATGTGACCAATTCCGACCTCGCAGTAGGGGGGACTCTCGTCGGTGATGACGGTAGCGTGGGTACCTCCACGGCTATCTACGGTCACGCGGGTGGCGGTGGCGGTGGCGGCGCGGGTGTCTACATATCCGGCACGGTCAATCTCATCAACCAGTCGACCATTGGTGGAGGCAACGGTGGTGATGGCGGTGTCGTCGACGAGGGAACGACGGGTGGTGGCGGCGGCGGTGGCAATGGGGTCAGCGCGTACGACGTGACCATTCAGAACTACGGCACGATCACGGGTGGCAATGGCGGCGCCGGCGGTTCGGGCACGTATTCGAGTGCCGGCAGCGGTGGCGGTGGCGGCAATGGCATTGCAGGGTCGAACCTGACCATTATCAACAGCGGCACCATCAGCGGCGGTGCGGGTGGTGCTGGTGGTGTCGATAACGGAAACAGTGCGGGTAACGGCGCAGCGGGAACCAACGGCGACGCGATCCTGTTCACAGGTGGTATCAATACGCTCACGATGGCCGGGGGCTCGTTACTCAACGGCGCAGTGGAAGCCTTGCAGGGTGCTCTCGTCAGCATCAGCGGCACGGGTAGCGGCACAATTTTCAACAAGCTCACGACGGTGGGTGCCGGTCAATTTCTTTTTGGACCGATCGGCGTGGGCGCCGTTAACGACAACGCCGCCACCACGCTTTATGGCAACGTCATCACGCAGGGTGGTGGGCAGATCTACGGCAGCAGTGCCTCGCTGACGTTGGGCAGCAACGTTACGTTGAGCGACACGAATGGCGGAGACATCATTTTCGACTCGCCGATAAACGGCGCACAGAATCTTGCCGTCAGCACAATGGGCAATGTGTCGTTTCAACAGAGCGCAGGAGCGACGACTGCGTTAACCGGTCTCGTCGTGCAAAGTGGGTCGGCTAGCTTCGCGGCTCCGCTGCAGGTGTCAGGGTCGTTGTCGATCAGCACAACGATCGGTAGCATTTCCCAAAGCGCTGCATGGAACGTCGGGGGCATGTTCAGCATCAATGCTGGCAGCAACGCCATTACCCTGACCAACGCGAACAACTCCTTCGCTTCCGGTATGTATCTTTACGGCAGCGACATCACGATCGCAGCCGCGAGTAACCTCTCGTTTGGCACAGTGGCCGCCTCGGGAACATTCGTGGCTAACGGCACGGGGAACATGAGCGTTGGCGAAGTGTCCGCCGCGAAAGCCGATCTTTCCACGAGCGGCTCCATTCTTGTTACGGGTGACCTGCTTACCAGCCAGGGCACCACGTTCAGCGCAACGTCGCTGCAGATCGGCAATGGCAGCACCTATGGTTCGATCACCGGCAATGTCGTCGACAACAGCACGCTGATCTGGAATCGCAGCAACGACGTCAGCTATGGCGACGTCATTTCCGGCTCGGGCCAGGTGCTGAAACAAGGCGCCGGTGTGTTGACGCTGGATGGCAACAGCAGCGCATTCGGTGGCACGACGGACGTGCAGGCAGGCACGTTGATCGTGGGCAGCGTGTCAAACAACGGCGCCGCGCTGGGTGGCAACGTCAGCGTGGAAAGCGGTGCCACGCTGGGTGGCAATGGCGCCATCGGCGGCAGCGTGTCGCTGGCAAGCGGCAGCACGCTGTCTGCCGGTGCCGCGTCGCAGATCGGTACGCTCACCGTGAACGGTGATCTCACCATCGATAGCGGCTCGACGCTGAACTTCGACTTCGGTGCGCCGGGACCGAACTTCAGTACGCCTGGTCAGAGCGACCACGTGGCCGTCAACGGCAACCTGTCGATTGGGCAGTCCACGCTCAACGTCAACAACCTCGGCAGCATGGGGCCCGGGTTGTACAACCTGTTCACCTGGGGCAACACGCTCAGCATCACCGGTGGTGGCTTTGCGCCGCCTGCGGGCATGTCGTTGCAGGTGCTGACCATCGACAAGCAGATCAACCTGATCGATACGCAAAACGTGACCCTCAACGAATGGGATGCCAACGGTCTGGCCGGCCCGGGCTCCATGGGTGGCGGCAGCGGCACGTGGAGCGTCACCTCCGGTACGTGGTCCGACACCACGGGGCAGTACATCGGACCCATGGCACCGCAGCCGGGCTTCGCCATCTTTGGCGGTGCGGCGGGCGTGGTGACGGTGGACGGAACCAACGGTGCGGTTTCGGCAACGGGCCTGCAGTTCGTGACCGATGGATATGTCCTCATCGGTGACTCGCTCGATCTGGTCGCGCAGAACAGTGTCGCTCCTGTCATACGCGTCAGCAGCGGTGCCACGGCCGTTATCGACAACTCGCTCGATGGCGTCGCCGGCTTCAACAAGACCGACGGCGGCACCCTGGAGCTCAATGGCGTAAATATATACACGGGCAACACCGTGCTGAGTGGCGGTGAGCTGTCCGTGTCGTCGGACCTCAATCTTGGAAGCGCCAGCAGCGCGCTGGATTTCGAAGGCGGCACGCTGCAGGTCACAGGGAATGTTTTTCACTCGACCAACCGCCAGATCATCTGGGGCAATGCCGGTGGTGGCTTCGATATTGCCGATGCCAGCAACGTGTTCACCGTATCGCAGAATTTGTCGGGTACGGGCGGCCTGTACAAAACCGGCGCAGGCACGTTGGTGTTGAGCGGCAACAACAGCTTTACCGGCGGAACCACCATTGCGCAGGGCACTTTGCAGGCGAACACGACAAGCCTTATGGGCGATGTCGTGGATAACGCCACGTTGTCGTTCGTGCAGGCGTCCGACGGTACGTTCAACGGCGCCATTTCCGGCAGCGGGCAACTGGTGAAGAGTGGCACCGGCACGTTGACCTTGGGCGGCGCCAATACGTACAGCGGCGGTACGCTCATTTCGCAGGGCGCGCTGCAAGGCACCACGAGCAGCTTGCAAGGCGGCGTGACCGACAACGGCGTGTTGATCTTCGACCAGTCGGTTGATGGCGCGTTTGCTGGCGCGATATCGGGCACGGGCCAGCTCGTTAAAAATGGCACGGGCAACGTGACGTTGGCGCAGGGCAACAGCTACACCGGTGGCACGCTGATCAACAGCGGCACGCTCACCGGGGACACTGGCAGCCTGCAAGGCAACATCATCAACAACGCAACGATGGTGTTCGCGCAGAATGCCGATGGTGTGTCTGCTGGCACCATCTCCGGCACGGGTCAGCTCATCAAGAATGGCACGGGCGTGCTGTCACTCACGGGTGGCAACACCTACAGCGGCGGTACCACCATCAACGCCGGCACGCTGCAGGGTGATACCACCAGCTTGCAGGGCGACATGCTGGACAACGCCACACTCACGTTCGCGCAATCATCGAACGGCACGTTTGCCGGTGCGGTGTCGGGCACAGGCCAGTTGATCAAGTCGGGCACAGGCACGCTGACGCTCAGCGGCGTCAACACCTATGGCGGAGGTACGCTCATCGCCGCTGGTGCGCTTCAAGGCACCACCAGCAGCGTGCAGGGCGCCGTCACGAACAACGCCGCGTTGATCTTCGATCAGGCGAGCGACGGCACTTTCGCCGGAGCAATATCCGGCACAGGTCAGCTTGTAAAGAATGGCGCGGGCAACGTGACGTTGGCGCAGGCCAACAGCTACACCGGCGGCACGCTGATCAACGGTGGGACGCTCACGGGCGATGTCGGCAGTCTGCAAGGCAACATCACCAACAACGCGACGGTGGTATTTGCACAGAACGTCGATGCCGCATTCAGCGGCGTCATTTCCGGGGCCGGCCAGCTCATCAAGAGCGGCAGCGGTGTGTTGTCGCTCACTGGCATCAACACGTACACCGGCGGCACCACCGTCAACGCCGGCACGTTGCAAGGTGACACGAGCAGCATCAACGGTGCCGTGGTCGACAACGCCACGCTGGTATTCGCACAGCAGTCGAATGGCATTTTCAATGGCACGCTTGGCGGCAGCGGGCAACTGGTAAAGAACGGCAGCGGAACGCTGGTGCTCGATGGGGCCAACAGTTTCAGCGGCAACACCGAGGTGGCTGCCGGCAAGCTGGTCGTGGGTGATGACACCCACGCCGGTGCCTCGCTGGCCGGTACCGTGTCGGTCGACGGTGGCGCCACGCTGGGCGGCATCGGCAGTATTGGCGGACTGGATCTCGCCGGCACGCTTACACCCGGCAATTCCATCGGCACGCTCAACGTGCTTGGCGACGCAACGTTCCGTCCGGGCTCTAGCTACCAGTTTGAAGTGGCACCCGACGGCAGCAGTGACCGTTTGGCTGCGACGGGTGCCGTGACCATCCAGGGTGGTTCGGCGCTGGCGCTGGCCAGCAATGGCAACTGGTCGCCCGTGACATCCATGCAGATCATCACGGCGGGTGGCGGCATCAGTGGCCAGTTCGACAGCATCCAGTCGAATCTCGCGTTCCTCACGCCCAGCCTCAGCTATGGCGCGAACGCGGTAACGCTGCAGATGGAACGCAACGACATTCAATTCGCCGATGTTGCGCAGACGAAGAACCAGCGTGCCGTGGCTTCTTCCATCGACGCCTTGGGCATGGCCAGTCCGATCTACAGCGCCGTGGTCAGCCTGGACGCCGCGACGGCTCGCGCGGGCTTCGACGCGATGTCGGGCGAACAGTTTGCGAGCACGCGTTCCGCCCTGATCGACGACAGCCACTACGTACGCGATGCCATCGATCGCCATCTGCTTGGCCTGTCCAACGACGGCACGCAGGCAACCAACGCACAGGGTGTCACCGCCTGGACCAGCGCGTGGGGTCATTGGGGCAGCAGCGACAGCGACGGCAATGCGGCGCGCATGAATGCCGATGGCAGCGGCCTGCTGGTGGGCGCGGATCTGGGCGTGGGCAGCGACGCGCGCCTGGGTGCGGTGGTCGGGCACAGCCAGTTGACGACACGCGTGGATGATCGCGGCTCCGATGCACACGTCCTGGGCACGAACCTTGGTTTGTACGGCGATGTGTCGTGGGGAGCGTTTGCCTTGCGCGGTGGCGTGGCCTACGCGTGGCAGCAGGTGAACAGCCACCGCAACCTGGCGTTCGGCAACCTGACCGATGCGTTGAGCGATCGCTACGACGCCCATGTGGCACAGGGCTTCGTCGAAGGTGGCTATCGATTCCAGGTGACACCAGGCCAGCAGGTCGAGCCGTTCCTCAATCTCGCGCACGTGCAGGTGCAGACCGATGCGAGTCGCGAGGCAAGTGGCATCGCAGCGTTGACCGTCGCGAGCCAGAGCGATGCGGTGAACATTGCCACGCTGGGCGTGCGCGACACTTGGTCGCTGGGACGTACCGGTGGTTTGAACGCGCACATCGGCATCGGCTGGCAGCAGGCCTGGGGCGACGTGACGCCGGTCAGCACCGTGCGCTTCACCAGCGGCAGCGACAGCTTCGACATTGCCGGCACACCGGTTGCCCGGCACGCGGGTGTGATCGACGGCGGCCTGTCATTCGCCGTCGCGCGCAATGCGTTCGTTGACGCGAGCTATATCGGACGCTTTGGCGACGGCGCCAAGGATCAGGGCGCTCGATTGTCTCTGAATGTGCTTTGGTGACGATGAGGGCGACTCGCATGCAGCGAGTCGCCGTACAACTGGAATACTTGTCGCGATCAGCCTTGCTTGATCAAGCTGTGCAGGGCGAGCGGGCCGCCGAATTGCTGCAGCAATCCACCCTCGGACAGGCGTCCCAGCGTGATGGCGCTGAAGCCGAGCGTAGCGACCAGCGACGCCACTGTTTCGTTGGCGTCGGCATGGTTGCCGGAGACGAACAGCGTGCGATGGCCGTTGCCTACGCGCGGCTCGTCGGCGAGCACCGCTGCCGGCAACGTATTGAACGCCTTGACCACGTTGGCGCCCCTGAAGTGCGCGGCGATCACTTCACTGGATGGCTTGCCGCCCAGGTCCATCGGCTTGAAGGCGGGAAATTCGATGGCGTTGGTGGCATCCACCACGATCTTTCCATCCCAGCGATCGCGCAGCCTGGCGACATCGCCCACCGCGTTGAAGGGAACGGCGAGGATGATGATGTCCGCGTTCAGCGCATCGGTCATTTCCTTGGCCGTGACGGTGGGTGCGAGCGACTGGATGGTTTCCGGCAAGGAAGCGGGACCACGACGGTTGGCGATGACGACCGGAACCTTGCTGCGTGCGAATTGCTGGGCGAGCGCACCGCCAATGGCGCCCGATCCGATGATGGCGTAATTCATGACATGTCTCCTGATCAATGGATGGCCAGGCGGGTGGCGCTGACGGCGCTCACCCGGCCTGGATCGACGGTTACGAACGACGGCCATCCAGACTCAGGCGCCCGCCACCGAAAGCCACCACGTGCAGCAAACCACCGGCCAACGCGACGTTCTTGAAAAAGTGGATGAACTGGTTCTGGTCGGCGAGATGGCTGTGGAAGAACGCCGCGGTCGCCAGCGAGAAGAAGAACAGCACACCCGCGACGATGCGCGTGCGATAGCCGAGCAGCAACAGGATGCCGCCGACAATTTCCGTGAATGCGGCAAGCACGAACGCCACGGATGGCAACGGCAAGCCGACGGACTGGATATAGCCAATGGTCATGGCTGGCGCGGCGATCTTCGAGAAGCCGGCCAGCAGAAAGAGCGAGCTGATCAGCAGGCGGCCGAACGCCGGCACGACAGTAGTAAGTGCGTTGGGAAGCGGCGAGGGAATAACGGTGGTTTGTGAAGCGACTTGGCTGTTCATGGGAGTTTCCTGGGTAAGGGGAGGGCCTTTGAAAACGCTGCGCGGGTCGAACGAGGGAGCTGCCGGCGCGCATCGGCGCCGGCAACTCGTGCGTTGCGTCAGATCTGGGCCTGGCCGCCGTCGACAAAGATCTCGGTGCCGGCGATGAAGGCCGAGTCGGACGAGGCGAGGAACACCGCGGCGCCGGCGACGTCATCGGGATCACCCACGCGACCCAGCGGCACGGTGCTGGCCATGTAGTCGAGCAGGTTCTGCTGTTCGGCAGCGCCGGGGCCGGCCAGTTCAACCAGGCCAGGCGTCTTGATCGGGCCCGGGCTGATCACGTTGACGCGGATGCCGCGCGCCTTCAGGTCGAGCGTCCAGCTGCGTGCCAGGTTGCGTACGGCGGCCTTCGATGCACTGTAGACACTGAAGGCGGGCGTGCCCTTGATGCTGACGTTGGAGCCGGTAAGGATCACCGAGGCGCCATCCACCAGCAGCGGCAGCGCCTTCTGCACGGTGAAGATCACACCCTTCACGTTGCGGCCGAAGGTGTCGTCGTACTGCTCTTCGGTGATGGCGCCCAGCGGCAGCATGGAGCCGCCACCGGCATTGACGAACAGCACGTCGATGCGGCCCGCCTCGTTCTTCACGCGCTCATAGAGGCGGTTGAGGTCGTTGAGGTTGGACGAGTCGGCCTGGATGCCGATGGTGTTGGGGCCGATGGCCGACACGGCGGCGTCGAGTTCCGCCTGGCGACGACCGGTGACGAAGACCTGCGCGCCTTCCTGTGCAAAGCGCTTGGCCGTGGCCAGGCCGATGCCGGTGGTGCCGCCGGTGACTACTGCGATTTTGCCTTCGAGCTTGCGAGCCATGATCGTGTCTCCTGTGGAGTGGTTGGTTGCCTGGGACAAAATCTAAGGCGTCGTGCTACTTTTCGAAATAGAAATGACTGCAAACCATCGTTGCAAAATTGTCTATGTCAAAGCTCCCCGATTTCGAAGGTCTGGCGATGTTCGGCAAGGTGGCGGAGGAGGGCTCTTTTGCCGGCGCCGCCACGGCCATGGGCGTGTCCGTCGCCACCGTGTCGCGCGCCGTCACGCGTCTTGAAGAACGGCTGGGTGGACGCCTGTTCAACCGCACGTCCCGGCGACTGGCGTTGACCGACTATGGCCGCTCGCTTGCCGAGCGGGCCGCGAAGATCTACAGCGAGGCGGAAGAAGCCGAAGACTTCGCGCGTGAAACCTCCAGCCGGCCGCGTGGGCTGGTCAAACTCGCCGTGCCGCTTTCGTTCGGTGCGCGCTGGGTGGCGCCGTTGTTGCCGGAGTTCTTCCGCACCTATCCCGACATCGCCATCGATCTGCATGCCACCGATACGCAGGCGGACCTGATCGGCGAAGGCTTCGACGCCGCGCTGCGCATCGCCGCCATGGAAGACTCATCGCTGGTCGCGCGATTGATCGCGCCCATGCGCCGGTTTCTGGTGGCATCGCCGGGTTATCTGTCGCGCTACGGCCGGCCGCAACATCCGAACGATCTCGGCCCGCATCCGTGCCTGAGCTACGTCAATCGGAACAAGCGCGACGTGTGGCGCTTCACGCATAGAAAAACCGGTGAGGAATGCCTGATCACGCCCACCGGACCACTACGCGTGACGAGTGTCGAAGCGCTGCTGCCCATGGTGCTCGCGGGCGCGGCCATTACCGAACTGCCCGAATTTGCCGCTACGCCGTACTTTCGCGAGAAGCAGCTGGAGCCCTTGCTCACCGATTGGCGCATGACCGAAGGCGGTTTGTACTTCGTCACGCCCACGGCACGTGCTCGACCGGCCAAGGTCAGCGCGGTCGCCGATTTCTTTGTGTCCAAACTCGCTACTGCCGAGTGGCGTGCGGAGATGGCGCCGGAGGGAAAGCCATCCAGGCCACGCAAGAAGTGAACGCAAAGGTGTCCACGGTCGTGTCGTGCATCGAGGTTGCCGATGCACGACCTGGATCCAAGGAGCTACCCGTTCCGCACCTGCACGTTCATGGCTTACGAAACGGTGCCATCCACCAGCGACGCCGAGCGGTTCTTCCTGAAAGTCAGCCAGAGCGCTGACAGCAGGAAATACAGGCAGCCAAACGCGGCGTAAGGGGCGAGTTGTGCGATGCCCGGCGCGATGCCGAAGGATCGCTTGATGAAGATGACGCCTGCCAGCGCCGACTGTGCGCCGCTGATGATCATGAACGCCTGGCCGCCCAGCTTTCGGCGGCTTATGCCCACGGCAAGCTGGAACAATCCGGCGAGCAACGCCCACACACCAAACACCAGCACCGCGCCCGCATTGCCTTGCAGCGCAAAGGCGATCGCCATGCATACCGCGGTAATCACGCTGGTGAGCGCATTGAATTTCTGCCCCGGGTTGGCCTGCAACCCGCCACTGCGTTGAGCATCCATCACGTTCGCCACTGCATCCCATGCGGGGTAGAGCACCAGCAGCGCACCGACGATAAACGCGGGTGCCGATCCCAGCAGTACGGCCAATGCGGCCCACACAAAAGCAACGCCCGCACGAAGGAAATAGAAGTTACGCAGTGATGTCATGGCGAATCCTTGGGAAATACCAACCAGTTGGTAGGTACTTCGAAGGAAACGCCGGCCGGGTTACATGGGGCCATGAAGTTTGCGGACCGGCCACGGAGGCATTGGCGTGCCCGTCGATCAACGATTCACCGCGAACGCGTGGCACGCGTCGTGTGGGCGATGTCTGCTTCCGGGTGAAAACAGACATCGCGTCGAGCCATCAACCAGTCGCCTTCGACTGCTGCTTGTACGGGCGGCAGCCCATCATCAACGGCCGATGGTGGCCATCAAGTGCGGCGGATAGCGGTCGCCTTCGATGTGGATCGCGGCAGCGGCTTTCTCGATCTCGGCCAGATCGCTGGCGGTCAGTTCCACTGCGGCAGCCGCCAGGTTTTCTTCCAGGCGATGCAGCTTGGTGGTGCCCGGAATCGGCACGATCCACGGCTCGCGGGCAAGCAGCCATGCCAGTGCGATTTGCGCCGGCGTCGCCTGCTTGGCGGCGGCAATGCGGGTCAGCAGATCCACCATCGCCTGGTGCGCGGCCATGGCTTCGGGCGAGAAGCGCGGGAGATGCTTGCGGAAGTCGTTGTCGCCGATCTTGGTGTCCTTGTTCATGGCGCCGGTAAGGAAACCCTTGCCCAGCGGGCTATAGGCGACCAGGCCAATGCCCAGCTCCCTGCACGTATCCAGGATGCCGTTGGTCTCCGGGCCGCGCGTCCACAGCGAGTACTCGTTCTGCAGCGTGGTGACGGGCTGCACCGCGTGTGCCCGACGCACCGTCTGCGCGGCGGGCTCGGACAAGCCAAAGTGGCGCACCTTGCCTTGTGCGATCAGGTCCTTCACCGCACCGGCCACGTCTTCGATGGGCACGTTCGGATCGACGCGATGCTGATACAACAGGTCGATGGTCTCGACGCCCAAGCGCTTCAGCGATGCTTCGGCCACGGCACGAATATGTTCCGGCCGACTGTTCAAACCTTTGTTCTGCCCCGTCGCGGCATCGATGTCGAAACCAAACTTGGTGGCAATCACCACCTGGTCGCGAACGGGTGCCAATGCCCTGCCCACCAGCACTTCGTTGGTGAACGGACCATAGACTTCCGCCGTATCGAAGAATGTCACGCCGCGATCGAACGCGTCGCGAATCAGGCGAACGGAGTCGCTATCTGAAAGCGCATGGCTGTAGCTGAAATTCAGCCCCATGCAGCCAAAGCCGATGGCCGAGACGTCCAGGCCACTCTTTCCAAGCTCGCGTTTTTGCATGGCTCACCTCAATGCATTCATGAAAAGGGAAACAACGTGTGTCGCGGCGGCTCAGGGGTTTTCCTCGAACACCTTGCGCGCGATACCCACGGCGCTGCTCGCTGCCGGCCAGCCGGCATAGAAGGCCAGATGCGTGATCACCTCGACCAGTTCGTCGCGGGTGACACCGTTCTGCTGCGCAAACTTCAAGTGAAACGGCAGCTCGTTGATGCGGTATTGCGCGATCAACGCGGCCACGGTGATCAGGCTGCGGTCGCGCTTGGATAGTTCCTTTCGCTCCCAGACCTCACCAAACAACACTTGCTGGGTAAGCCGGTCGAGCGCGGGCACAACATCGGCGAAAGGGCCTTGGGTTTTCTGGGCATCGGCCATGGCCGGGCTCCTTGGGGGAGTAAAAACGTCGCCAGGGCGGCGCGTGGATGCACGCCGGGCGGGGAAGGCCAAGCCAGTGTGGTCCCGCTGCGCCTATCTGATAAGACGGCAAATATCGAATGGACTTATGATTCCCATCGATCAATCGCATCGGCGCGACCATGAGCGGCGAGAACTACAACGATCTGCAGGCGTTCCTGGCCGTGGCGCGTGAAGGCAACTTCACCCGCGCCGCTGCGCAGCTGGGCCTGTCGCAGTCGGCGCTCAGCTACAAGATCCAGGGGCTGGAAGCGCGGCTTGGCCTGCGCCTGCTCACCCGCACCACGCGCAGCGTGTCGCCCACCGAAGCGGGCGAGCGGTTGCAGCAGGCGCTCGCACCCAATTTCGAGAACATCGACGCGGCGCTTGCCGGGCTGAGCGAATTGCGCGACAAGCCCAGCGGCACCATCCGCATCACCAGCAGCGAACATGCCGCCGCCACCATCCTGTGGCCCGTGTTGGAAACATTCCTGCCGAAGTACCCGGACATCCGCGTGGAAGTGATCAGCGACTCCACGCTCACCGATATTGCCGCCGAACGTTTCGATGCCGGCATTCGCCTCGGCGAGCAGGTCGCGCTCGACATGATCGCAGTGCCCATCGGGCCACCGACGCGCCTTGTCGTTGTGGCCCAACCGGCCTACCTGGACGCCAAGCCGCCCATCGCCACACCACACGACCTGACCCGACACGACTGCATCAACCTGCGCTTCCTTACGCATGGCGGCCTGTATGCATGGGAATTCGAAAAGGGCAGCCAGGCACTCAACGTGCGCGTGGAAGGTCGACTGACCTTCAACAGCCTTCAAGGCATCCTCACCGCGTCACTCGCTGGCTTCGGTCTGGCCTACCTGCCCGAAGACATGGTGCTGCCGCACATCCAGGCCGGCCGTTTGCACCAGGTGCTGGACGACTGGTGCCCGCTGTTTTCCGGCTACCACCTGTACTACCCAAGCCGGCGACAACCATCGCCCGCGTTCGCGTTGCTGGTTGATGCGCTGAGGTATCGCGCTTTTGGTTAAGGGTGGGGCGGAGCCGCGAACGGGCCAGATATGGGCGACTGGTTAATGTGGAGTTGAGCGGCACGATTTTCCGCCCGGTCCTAGACATCCCTACCGGTACTTCTGTCTTCCTCCGTTAAACCGGCACGCTCCAAATCGTCAGGGCAAGTCGCCTACAAGCCCGTGCGGCCTGCTTCCCTTGGCGTGAATTCTCTGTGGCGAGAAAGTGCCGAATCGCGTCCACGGCGCCCCCTTCGTTGATGAACAGGGAAAGATATGAAGCGTTACCTAATTACACAGGGCGCCAAGACAACTGCTGGCGGTACGGTTTTGGAAGGAGAAAGCGCAAGCACCGTTAGCGGTGTGCCCATAGCTTATGAAGGCGCACACGTCTACTGCCCTTCCTGTAATAGCAATGGAGTGGGCGCCAACGTTCAACCGTTTCACACAAGCACGTTGAACGGCAAACAAGTTCTACTGGAAGGCGATCTTTGCGTTTGCAAATGCAGCCCGTCGCCCAAGCTTCTGGCAGCGCAATCGCTTGCCTGCCAATCATTCGAAGAGCACGAAGCGCCCCTGCGTAGTTTCGAGCAGCGGCCAATGGGTGACGCAGCAAGGCCCTCGACAGCAGCCTCGCCAACGCGGATCGCCACGTGTTGGGTCTTGCTGCGCGACAGCACGACAGGTGAGCCAATGCCTAATCACGTCGTCGTCGCAGAAGTTGGCGGCCGTCATGTGCAAGGTTTTACGGATGCCAACGGATATGCAGTCATTCGCAGTAACGAATCGCTGGAGGTGAATTTTCATTCTGTTTTTGTCGCGCCGCGTCGCACACTAAAATTCGATAAGGGAATGTAGCCATATGGCTGATTACTTCATAAAACAATGGACTAAAGCCACAACGAGCGTAGGCAGCACGAAAGACGAAGCGATTGAAATTAGCGTAAATAACCGTGCGGCAACGCGGCAGGCGATCATCGACCAGTTGCGGTCGAAGGGCCTTCGAGTGCGTACTCGCTCAGCCTGGAAGGCCGAAGACATTGCCAAGGGGGTGGTGAAAGATTGGAACTATTCGGGCATAGCCATTCATCACGCCGGCAATAGTTTCAGTTGCTCGGCAGATGGTGTGGAGCAAATGCGAAAGGCTGAAGCCATTGACCTAGGGCATTTTGGACAAGTTAGTTATCACTATGCAGTGGATTGCGCAGGGGTGGTCTATGAAGCGTTGGACATTCGCTATCGCGGTGCCAACATCGAAGGCAACAACACGGGGGTGATTGGCATCGTCTTGCTAGCGGACCTTAGTCTGCCTGGTGAGGCCATAGAACATGGCCCTGGTGCCTGGGCTACGACCCAGAAAAAGGGTTTGTGGCATGGCTTCAAGGAACTGATGGGGGAAGCATCCGACGCCGTTGATTTTGGCTACGATGTGCCAAGTGATAAGCAAGTGGAATCCACTTCACTTCTTTGCCATGCCCTCGCAGACTTTTTCGGTATCAGTAAGCTTGGAGGCCATGGCGAGTGGGCCGCGCTGAAGGGGAATAAGCGGGCTTGCCCGGGCGCTTATGGTCTTGTAGTGGCTCGCGTATTGCGCAACGAACTGAAAGTGAGCGCGCCTTGATTAACTGGCGGATCTGTGGCGGCACATTGCTATGTTCTGTCGCTTTCATCGTCGCAGGGCGCTACTACCTAGGCAGCGAACGGATCGTGGGTGACCACGAAGTGGGGACCTCATGGGTTTGGTTCGTGAAGCGCAGGCCGGCCTGGCAATATGAATTTATTAATCCTGCGTGGCCTTATTTGGATGCGAAGGATATGGAGCGTCTAACGCCAGATGAACGAATGCGATTTCGCGGGTTTTGCGAAATCAGGTACGGCGTGAGCGATGTAGAGCAGTGTTACCGCACGATGTGTGCTGGAACAGTTGGAGCAACGGACGGATGTTGGCGATGGACTGGGCCGCCAGTACGCACTAAGACGAATATCTAGTGACGGTGTACCGCTGTGCGTACCAGCCACATTCTTGCGTGTGCATGATGAGCCGAGACGAGGGTTCGCTCTTCAGGGGGTAAAGCAGACCTGGGTCCTTGGTCCGAGGGACTTTTCTCTGCGGACATAATGCCGCCATTGATTCCCCTTCCCGTGCACAAGGGGAAAGCTGTAGTTATATGAGGTCGATACCCTTCAATCGATGACATTTACCTTGTTTGCAATTGACGGCTACAGGTCTAGAGAAGATCTTGCCTCGCCGATAAGGAGTTCGATGATATGGGGAAAATAGCATCGATATGTCGCTTGGCGACCGTGGCCATGTTCGCTGTTTCGGCTTCGCAAGCTGTATACGCAGGTTCCGCACTGCCCAAGGTGCTCATCATTGGCGACTCCATTTCGGAAGGCTATACGCCGCATGTCGTCGCGCTGCTTCGCGGCGAGGCCGAGGTGAGCCGTATTCCGGAGAACGGCGAGACATCCGCCTATGGCCTTGAGCACATGGACGACTGGCTGGGTTCCACCCGGTGGGATGTCATCAGCTTCAATTTCGGGCAATGGGACTTCTGCTATCACAACCCTGCGCTGCCGGAGTCGAACGACCGCGACAAGGTGCATGGGTCGATAGCCATCAGCCTTGATCAATACAAGGCGAACCTCGAGAAGATCGTGGAGCGTCTGCAGAAGACGCATGCGCATCTTGTCTGGGAAAACACTACGTTTGTTCCCGAAGGCGAAAGCGGAAGAAACGTCGAGGACGCCATTCGCTACAACCAGGCGGCGCAGAAGATCATGCAGCAGCACGGCGTTGCGGTGGTCGATCTCTACGACCTGACCAAGGGCTTCGAGCCCGGGTTGTTCAAGCGGCCACACAATGTCCATTACTCGGACGAGGGATATCAGAAGATCGCGGTGGCCGTTGCGCAGGGCATTCGGCAATCCTTGCCGGCATCGGTGCATCGCTCGCCCTGATAGGGCGACGGCGTGAACCCTGCGCCGGGCGGAATTCTCCGCGTGTTTCCAAGGCTGCGCGTCAGTGTTGCGCAGCGATGTGGCTCTGCACCCACTGGTCGATGCTTCCTTCCGTCACGCTCTGGCTGCCCGGCGCCTTGATGGGCCCCAGCCTCGTTGCAAGCAAGCGGCCCTGTTCGTCAATCAGTGCCAGTGTCGGCGTGCCCCATAGTCCAAGATCCCTGAAGAAGGGCGCTGCATTGGCGGCGGTCGGCCACGCGAAGCGTTCGTGCTTGACCAGATCGCGGATGTAGATGTCGTTATCCGGCGCAACGGCCAGCGTCTGCACGTCGGGATGTGCCGCCTTGTACGCATTCAAGGCCGGAATTTCGTCCAGGCAGGGCCCGCAGCCGTAGGAGAAGAAATCGATAAGCGTCACCTTGCCTTTGAACATCGCATTGGACACAGGCCGGCCATCCACCGTCGTCAGTTCAAATGGCGGCACAAGCGCGCCCTTTTCCAGCTTGCTGGCGTGCCCATCGGGCAGCGGTACCAGGCCCCACGCCACGGGTTGGCCCATCACGAAAACCAGCTTGCCGTTGTAAGCGGGCTGGTCCACCGAGTAACCCTGGCCCTGATTCACTGCGCGAAGAAAATCCGGTTCGCTCAAGGACGAACCATCTGCCCGTCGAAAATAGAGCCTGGTGGATTCATCCACCTCCCATTTTTTTCGAAGCGCTGCGTCATCCACCGACGCCGTGCTCGCAAGGCCGGTATGCGCGACGCAGAAGGCCGCGACAAGCAGGAAAGCAGTCAGCCGAAACGTCATGACCTCACCTGGATAAGGCGCAGTGGCCGCATGTTGGCTTTCAGGAAGTGAAAATCCGGCAAACGGCCCAGGGTTCTTTCGTTAGCTGGCTGAATTCATCTTGCGTCGAAAGGAAGGCCCTGTGGAATCCATGGGCCGGAGGCAACATTCCTGATGCTTTCATGCACCGCGAATACGCTGGTGACCGTGGCAGGAAGCGCGGCATCCTGCGCCTGGTTGCCCATGCAGCATGTTGCTGCGGTCTCGCTTCGCTGGGTGTGGCGCACAGCATGCAACACGGCGCGCCACAGGGGCGATCAACGGGCTCGCAACAACCTTACGCCAGCCTGCGGCTGGCTGCTTCCTCGTACCGATAACGCACTGCGCGGTTCGCGCCAGCCGAGACAGCCGGCATGGCACGCATCGATGATTCGCCCGTCCCTGCATGCCGTCCCTGATGTGTTGCATGCAGAGTCACACGTCGCCGTCCGTGGACAACGTGGTTGTCACCTAAGCGGGTCGAAAGTGCGGGTGGCGCGGTGCCGCGCGGGCGCCGTGTCAGGTTCGCCCTATGCGAACTGTCGGGGATGAAAGCGAGGTAGTCGTCTTGCAGGAAAGACGCGCGTGCGCGTGCCGTATGATCCGGCGTAGCCATGATCAACTCCAAGGTAGTTGTTGATGGTCAGCGGGTCGTATGGGCTCCTACCCATGCGACCCGCGCTACTCACAGCATTGCTGCTGGCCGCTCGCAAACCCCGTCCGAAGACCCCGCGAGCAACACGACGACCGTATCAAAGGTCGCTCACCCGGGATGTAGGGATTCATCGCCAAGCCGCGCGATCCGCTGGCGTGTTGGGCGGTAGTGCATGGCGTGTGGTTCGGTGCGTGCGTCGGTGAAGCGGCAGGCACCTGGCGCAGGAATGCCTGCTTCCGGTCGAAAGTGCACATAGGACGCCCCCGACAAACGGGACGGAGGTAGTTAATTGAATACACGGAAGGCATCGCACGAAATGCGCACGTAGGCGCCACGCCGCGTTCAGCGCAGCCCATGTGATGGCTTGCGACCGGCACTTTCTCGATACCTGCACGCCAGCGTAGCCAGATATGTGGGCGCGGCTGAGCTAAAATCGGGCCGCCCAAGTGAGCCCGGTCTCCGGATGACGTGCGAAGGCGGTGGGTAAGCAGCGCTCTCCGCCAGGCGCGGCGCATACCGATGACATGGACGCCAGCTTGGCCCCAGCCAGGCTCACGAATTGACAGGTGCCACACCCAAAGGCCATGGGGCGTGCATCACAGGACAAGCAATGATCAATAACGACGTACTACGAAGCGTGCGCTACATGCTCGATCTCAGCGACAACAAAGTTGTCGAGATCATCAAGCTGTCTGATGCCGATAGCCCGATCGATAAGTCGGACGTGCAAGCGTTCCTGAAGAAGGACGATGAAGAAGGTTATGCCGAGTGCGGCAATCAGGTGCTCGCACACTTTCTCGACGGGTTGGTCTTTTACCATCGCGGTAAAGATGAAAGCCTCCCGCCACGACCGATCGAAAAACGCGTTACCAACAACGTGGTGATGAAAAAGCTGCGTGTCGCTTTCCAGCTCAAGGATGTCGACATGCACCAAGCTTTCCAGGACGCCGGTTTTCCGATCTCCAAGCCGGAACTTACCGCCCTGTTTCGCCAGCCCGGCCATAAGAATTTCCGCCTCTGCGGAGACCAGCTGCTTCGAAACTTCCTCAAGGGATTGACGCTGCGCGTACGGGGAAACGGCTGAACGTACTTTGCGGCGGGGGCTTCAAGTCAGTGGATGAAGCCCTCGGAATCTCGGCTCGACCTCGCGACATGCGCTTGGCCCAGCGACGTCGACATGAATCCTTTCCGAGAAAAGGGTGCCAGGGTGCACTTCTTCCAAGGTCCGCTCCGCGTCGGAAGCGGCCATTTCGCGATGGGCCATTGGCCTATGTGATGGGTTGTCCTTCAATACGCATCGGCTACCGCAACGGGTCGGTATTTCACGATGAACCGGCGCAAGAGCTCGCCGGCAAATAGCCACCCGAGCGTCATGGCCACGCAGAACATGAGCAGTGCCCAGGATTGGGCGACGTCCGCACGTTCGGAGATATTGGTGGCGTATCGAGACGGCCTGTTTATCTCCGGCTTCTCGCGCAGGTATGTCACCGGGAGGAGATTCTGCCCTGCCTTCAACGCGCGCCAGGTAGACGTGTTGATTTCTGTCCAGGGATCTTCCCGACCAAACTCGTCGGTAGTCCCATAAACGCGGTCGCCGATGGAGAAAGCGTAGCGAACCTCATAACTTCCACGGTGAACACGCCTGTCAACAATCGTTGCGGAGAGGGAAGTCGGTCTTAGCGGATCCCAAAACGCCTTGGTGTCCTGAACCGTCCTATATCCCGCAGGAACGAGAAGCACGACGGGGCAAAAGCATGCCCACACCACGATCAGAACCCACCATCGCCTGAAGTCGTCAATCACGTGCATGGGGTTTCCCCGTTTCCATACATGGATAACCGTAGCGTTGCTTTGGCATGCCTTCCTGGGCGTCCGTTTGGGGTCGGAAGAGGACATCGCAGGAACGCCCGGGCACGCATCGAAACTACTCGATACGCGCTATGGAAATCGATGAGCCATCGCCGGTCGCAAGCCACTTACCATCAGGACTGACGGCAATACTCTCGTGGCCGCCCTTAAACCAAAATGCCGGCTTGCCTGTATTTGCATCCAGGACCAGATTCCGGGCCTCATTGGAACCAGGCCTGGCTGACCCCTTCAGATAAATATATGCGCCATCGGGGCTGATCGACGCGTTCCGTTGATCGAGCTCGCCGGGGTATTTGTGAGTGACCAGCTCATCGATCGACGCATAGGTGAGAACGTCCATGGTCTTGGTACTAATAATGTGACCAAAGCCCGCAAGAACCCTGCCACCCTGATGATCTGGCAAGAGAAACGGAAAGCTGACCAACTGGTCTTCGTACCACGTGCGCGACACACCGTTGCGCTCAACGACATGGGGAAGCGAGGGTGCGAGCATCACGGTTGTTGGCGGGCGCTGCCCCGTGAGATCGATCAAGCGCGCCACCGCATCATTCTCCTTGAAGCCGAGCTTCGCAGACTGGGCAGTGGCCTCCGCACCTGCTTCATTTCGGCGCACAGAGCCAAGCACCAGCACCTGGCTGTCGCCTACCCACGAAAGCGCCCTGATGTACAGGTCTTTCTCGTCTACCTCCTGGTAGCTCCAGTCGTCAACGTTGTAGATTCGGAATACCGAGCTGCGCGCGATGGGGGCATTTTCTGCCAGCACCTTACTCCCGTCGCTATTGAAGTGCAGTGCGTAGGCAGAAACAGATGCGGGCGCCTCCTTGGCGAGCGCTCCCGTCATCGGGTTCCAGAATTGAATGGGATAGGTCCGGCCGCTATTGCCGAACGTAAGATACTTACCGTCCGGGGTCCAGGTCAGCTCAACGCCTGGATAATCACTGAAGCTGCGGCTTATCGCGATGTGCGATCGCATTCGGTCTTCTTGCACGTCCCAAACGACCACTGCGTTCGAACCGTCGGCAAGCTTTTCGACAATGCCTAGATATCGACCATCGGGGCTGAAACTCAGACCCATAACGTAAGGCCTCTGCCCCTCACCCGGTAGATCGATGGTTCTAGCTGCCTTAAGCGGAGGCGGCGCCGGCGACATCGATGATTCAACCGGGGCGCTAGCGCCCGCCAACGCCGTTTTTGTGCCAGATACAACAAGTGCCCCAAGAATGCCCAAGGCAAAGATGGCGTGGCGTGTCGCCAGATTCATGGATCAATTCCTCTTGATGTCAAATCCGAGATGCCTGCTTCGGGTCGAGAGCGGACAACCATGCCGTTTGGAAAATCGTCCTAGGTCCCTGGATCACAGATCCCCTCGGGGATGCGGCGGTGGTTGTGGCCCAACCGTGAATACCTGGTGCGATAGGTCTTCCCCCGAAGCGTGGACGGTGTCGCAAGCCCACCAGTAGGGTTGCGGATATCGCTTCAAGGCTCGACTCAAGTGCTCACTGTCATCTGACCCGTTGGGCAGTACGTCGAACTTCTGCGTGCTACCCGGGGGTAACGGCGGATTGAGACGGATGGTCAACGGGATGGCGAGTGCTGGCTGGCCATCGGTGCGCACGTTGTCAGTCCGGCAACTGACGCGAACCGTGAGCCAGCTGTGTCGGCTTCGATTTGCAACTTCACCCATGATGTGGGGCGTGTCCTGCTTATCGAGGTATGGCGTGGCATGAACATATACCGACCCTTCGTCCAGAAGTGGAGGCGTGTTCAATTCACCCGCGAAGACAGGGCTTGCTACGGGGAACAGCACAAGCGCAGACATCTGAAGCCATCCTCGACGCATTCGACGTGTCATGTTGGGTAGCCCTGTCCTGCAGGTTTGATGTTCGCCTCGGCAAACGGGACGGAGGTAGACAATTCGCACAATGGCGGCGGGACTTAACTACCTCCGCCCTTTCTGGCCGTATCGTTATTGCCATCACCACGCCCCCGCTACCCGAATACTCGTGACGCAGTAGCGATCGCCGAGTTTGTTCGCGAGAAAGTCGAGGTTTGAGTCCTTGCCGTCGAGCTTGAATGCCTGGGAATACGCTTGACCCAGCAGTGCCTTCTTCTCCGCGGCAGGTGTCCACCCGGCATCGAGCAATCCGGTTTCGACCATGCTTGCCGACAAGCAGCCCGGCTGACCTGCATCGTCGACAAAACTGAAGCTGGGAATGGAGATGGTCAGCGCAGAGCTTTGCCCGTTCGGAACCACGCCGGGTTGCACGCTCTGATACCCAGGGCCGGTTACGTCATAAAACAATCCGAAGTACCAGCCGTCGCGCGCCCTGAGTTCGCGTCGTGCGGTGCTCTTGTAGCCCATGGCGATGGGTGTGAATGTCACATGCAGTGACTGCTGCAGTTCTTCCGGTCCGATGTAGCCGTTGTGCAGGCGAATCATTGCCATGAATGTCTGCCAGAACTCCGCGGCCGTGAATGGAGGGCGCGCAGGTAGTCGATTGGATATCTCGGCAGGAATCAGGGTCGCCACGGTCGGTCCGGCATCCCTGGAAAAATAGAAGATCGACAGCGAGACGCGCTTGGCGCAGTCATCTTTGCTGGCCGACTCGATCCGTAGTCTTGTGCCACGCCCGGCAGGCGAATCGTAGGAGATCACGTCATAAGTGCTGGGGCTATCAGCTATCGGCATCACCATTTTCGCGAGGCTCAATCCCACTTCGGCCGGGAAATTGGCAGGTTTCAGGCAATATGACTTGTCCAGGGAAAGGGCGAGTTCTTCATGGGCCGCATGAACTCCGCCCTTGTCCGTTTCAACTCTAAAATCCATTCGAGTCAGGCCCCAAGGATTGGCGCCGATCCGGTAAGTCAGGCTCAGTCCTTCGGACTGGTATCCATAGGTGCTCGCCAGCTCTGGCTTGCTGATGGCGATGTTCAGTGCCTTGGCCAAATCCTCTGGGCGAGGCAACGCCGGCCTGCCTGCCCAGGCGCCGAGTGTCTTCTCCAGGTGGTTGGATGGCTCCCTGGCAACCCGATCACCGCGAGCACCGATCATCATGGCCGCAACCATGACCATGCACAGCCTTGCTCCTTCGATATTCATCGCTGACTCCGCTTCATGCGCCGATGTGTTTTCCCGCCAGTGGTTTGCAGCGGACGGTCAGCCAGTGGAGCCTTGATTGCCGCCGTCCCGAAGACGCTTGATCTCTTGCTTCAGCTCGTGAATCGCGGCGGATTGCCGGTAGAGAACGAGGCTTACGAAGGCGAAGCACATTGGCAGATAGATGAGTGGCCCTGTCCATGCCCCTATGCCGGTCCCCGAGTTGTAAAGGACGGCGATGGCTACAGAAAAAGCGCACAGCCCAGTCGATGCCCAAATGCCGGCCACTTCTTGATGTGTCATTGCTCTGCTCCGAGTGACGTAAACCGGGTTCTGAAGTGTCGCGCTGGCCAGCGTTTGGGGCAGCTCAGCTGCGAACGACGGCTGCGATGGGTGCAGCCAGGGCTTTAAGCCTTCGCATCCGTTCTTCCCTTCCGCGCAAGCTTTCGCTGATCAGCCGCCAGTCTGGCCCGAGCGCATGGGCGCGGGAGCCGCTACGGCGGGTGCATGGTTGGTGTTGTCGGTTCCGGCCGTGGCTGGCGCACGGGTATAGATGATGGCCTTGTCGCCTTCGCAGTGGCCGACCACGGTGCCGTTGCTCTTGTCGGCTTGATCGGTGGGTACGACATCCAGGCTGTAGTTGCTTACGCCGTTCGCCTTGATCTTGGCGTCGATGTCGGACTTCACGGTGTCGCACGAAGCGTGGGCGAACAGCGGCAACGTCAATGCGAACGCGATGATGGACAGACGAATCTTCATGGCTTCCCCTTGTGGACTTGTTTCGATGGTTGATATCCGTGGCGGATATCAACCATCGGCTCGTCAATTGTCGTCGCCGCTCAACAGCGAGCCCACGATGCCGCCAAGCAGGCCGCCACCGACCACGGCGCGTCCACCACCGCCGCCTTCATTGCTGGGCAGGTATTCGGCCACCTGATGGGCAAGGCGGGAGATGGGGAGCGTTTGCAGCCACACGGTGCCGGGGCCGGTGAGTGCGGCGAGGAAGATGCCGTCGCCGCCGAAGATGGCGTGCTTGATGCCGGGCACGGTGGTGATCTGGAAGTTGACCGAGGCCTGGAAGGCACCGACATGCCCGGGATGCACGCGCAGGGTTTCGCCGGGGGCGAGGTCCTTGCGAATGAGTTCGCCGGAGAGTTCAAGCCAGGCCGTGCCGGAGCCGCCGACGCGTTGCAGCAGGAAACCGTCGCCGCCGAAAATGCCGGCGCCCAGCGATTGCTGGAAGCCCACGCCAATGGTGACCTGTGGCGTGGCGCAGAGGAAACCATGGCGATGCACCAGGTATTCGTTACCCGGGCTCACTGACACCGGCACGATATGGCCCGGCACCTTCGTGGCAAACGCGACTTCGCCCGTGGCTTGCACGGCGCGGTATTCGGTCATGAAGAAACTGCCGCCGCCGACCACGCGCTTGAACATGCCGAGCAGGCCGCCGCCACCGCCCATCTGCGTGTGCGTCGTCATCTGGATCGACGAGGTCATCCAGGAAAGCTCGCCGCTCTCGGCGAAGATGCTTTCGTTCGGATCGAGCCGGACTTCAAGTACGGGCATCACGGTGCCCTGTATGCGCGTCTGCATGGTGTTCTCTCCTGAAGAGGAAGGGTGTCCAAAATCCATCGATGCGAGGCCATCGAATCAAAAGAACCGATCGCGTCGATCACGTGTTGGGGGAGTCGAACGACATCTTTTTTCCACGCAGCCTCCGCAGCGATGCGAACACCAGCACGGTGGCGAGTAGCGCAAAAGCAAACGCACTCGCCAACCACGGGTGCACATGGAGCCTTGGCACGAGCTTCTGCCACTGTTTGATCCAGGAAGGCCGCGCTGCTGCGTCGAAATCCGGGTCTGGGCATTGGTGACCGAAATGACTCGCCCACGACACATGGGCGCCGTGCTTCACGTAGAGCATCCATGCATCGCGCAAGCCGGTGACGGGATCGCGATTGTCGACGACGGGAGCCTGGTACATCCAGTGCGCCGCGTGACAAAGAACGGCCGCATAAGCCTGTGAGCGCGGTGGCAACAGCTGCGCCGCCTTGTACGCGTCGTCAAAGGCGACGAACCAACGTAGGTTGTCCTGGTCCGGCGTGACGTAATTGTTCCTCAATCGGTCACGTTCGCTGGCGGAGACGCCATGGAAGATCGGTGCAGCCTTATCTTTGTAGAGAGGCGCGTCGTGATCCAGAATGACCCCGTGTTCCACACGGGTTAGCAGGGCGAGCTGATACCACGCAGCCGCTTTTTCAATGGCCGACGTTGCATTTGCCGTTTGGTCCGACGCCGTGGCGTACGCCTGAATAAAATCGTGCTGGCTCTTGAGGCTTTGACTCAACCCGGTATCGAAGGAAGGATCGTTGACGGTTGTAGCAACGTTGCCTTCGATGTCGGCATACGACAGTGCCTCCTGATAGCGGTTCGCCCTGACCAATCGTTTGGCCAATGCCGAATGCAGCAGTGCACTGTCATAGTCCAGTACTCGGCCTGTATGCATCGAAGGGTCGGGCGGCAGGGCGGCAACGATGTCTTGCAGCTCCTTGAGGGACAGTACACGTTCGGCCAGATACAACAGCAGATCGGGAGCGGGGAATCCCATGTATGTCCTGTCGCAAGCAAGCTGATCGCGCATGGCAGGTACAAATTCACCACGAACCCGTTCGAGCTGCGCCAGTTCTGCACACGCCGCGGACTCGTTGAATGGCGAGAGGCCATTGGGGTCTGGCGTCGCGGGTGACATGGCCAGCGCTTTCTTGTAATTCGCCTCGGCGTCGGACAGCTTACCCTCGGCCAGCAGCATCTTGGCCTTCAGCCACCATGCGAGCGCGGTGCTTTGCCCATCGACAAGTGCATGGGCGAACTCGAAGTCACCGGTGCGATAGGCGATGGAGGCGAGACGATCAGGCCAGGCGATCTTTTCCTTTGGCCATTGCTTCGCTGTTCGCACGATGAGATCCATCGTGCCGTTGTCCACGTTGAGATACGGATGTCCACCCGGCGAATAAACGTACTCACGCACCCGCCCGTCGTCATTGATTTCGAGCGCATAGGCGAGCAGCAGGCGCTGTCCCTGCGGAATATCCTCGACCTTGGCCATCCCCTGCGGATCGAGATAGAGCGACTGGGCCACCCACTTGAGCGATTCGACTCCCTCTATCGACCCACGCGCTGCCTGCTCTGCGTAAAGACCGATGGTTGAAGCCAGATCGCCTGCCGCGCGCCGCAACCGCGCCTGATCACCAAAGCTCGCCACGGCGAGTCCCTGCGGGTCGGGCATGCCGGCGCGCGCCAGCGTGCGTGTCAGCACGAACGCCTTTTCTGCGGCGGCCGCGTCGCCGGGGCCGCCACGCAAGGCATGGCTACGACCCAACATGTAAGCGGCGGCGACAACCCGGGACGATTTTACGGCATCCGGCAGATCGAGCACTGCCTGAAAACGTGGCAACGCCTTGTCCAGCGCCGCCAATTGCTCCGTGTCCATAGGCCCGGGCGGTAAGGGCTTCGGCCACTCCAGGTCGGCTTGTCGCACGATGGTCGCGGGGTGTGCCGCATGAAAGTCGATGGCTGCGGCCGTATAGAGGCGAATGGCCTCGGGCAGGTGCTTGCCGATGGCATAGGCCGCATCACCATTCGGCGCAGACTGCATCGCCTTGAATTCGGCGGCGACCTGATCGGGCACGGCGGTCAGCACGGCCTGCTTTTGGCGGCGTTCGGCCCGTTGCCCGTCCAGCTCGCTCTCATCATCGAAGGATGCAGCCGAAGCGAGGCGGATATCGGACATGCCGCGAAACAGCGTGTCGTCGTCCACTTCATCGACGGTCAGCTGATCGTGACGCGCGGGAAGAAGATGGACCGCCTCGAACACGAAGCCGTTGTATGGCGGATAGGCGAGAAAACCTTGGGGTGTCGTCGGATCATCGGCAGCCTGGGCTATGCCGGCCCAACCCATCGACAATGCGATGAGGGCTATCCACCGGCGCAGGTTGACCCGCCCTGAAACGAAGACATCCTGCCTCACGGTGTTCCCCTTACCATGGCGACGAGTTCAAGATTCGTTTTCCTTTGAAACTGAGGACGGCCTGCAGGTCGTTCCACGGAATCGACACTGTGAACCCGCCGATGAATTCGTCGGCCGACAAGGCTGATTGATTGACGCGGATACGAAATGCATCGCTGCCGAAAACCCAGTTAGAAGGATCGATGGCGACGGCCCGCATGGCCTCCGCTGAGGGATGCCAGTCTTCGTTATGGTCGCGCGCTTGCTTCTGAACCTCCTGTTCGAGTCGCTCGGTCAGCAATTGCGACCAGGCACCTCCGGAAGAAAAAAGGTCACCCGGCTCAAGTTCATGCACATCGCCGCCCATCATCACGATGTTGTATTGCGTCTGGGACATGAAGTGATCTTGCGGCAATCCGTTGAAAGAGCCGGATCCGCGCACAATGATGAGTGCTGCCCTTCCACCGTGACATGTGTCGTCGCGGTCCATCGACACGCTGATCATCAACGCGGTGGCCATCAGGACGTGGGGTTCCCGGTAGATGTCTCCTTTGCCGCCCGCACAAAGTGATGACTGGTCGAGTGCACCGATGCGCTTGGCGATAAGCGTGTTCCACGCTTCGGCATCGGCCCAGCTGACCCCCGCCATAGAAGATTTATGGTCGATCTGCGGTATCGACGACTCGGCCCAGTAGGGCAGACCCCCCGACGGGTTCGGGGTAGTCCCATAGGTGCTTCGGACGAAGAACGTGTAGCGCTGCGAACTCCGTTGATGGGCGAAAGGAGCCAGAAGTCTTTCATCTCGGCGGAGGAATTGTCGGCTCAGGCAACGCATGTCGCCTGGCTGGTCACCGTCCTGCGTAAATCCGCAGGCCGTTGCACGATAGGTCAGCCATGCACGCTGATCGGCCCGCAACATGGATTGCGCTGCTGGCGAAAGTACTTTCATCAATTCGCCGTAGTCTTCGTTGAGCTTGGCATCCGCCGCAGTCAGATGACCGTCCAGGCAGACGGCTTTATCGACCTTCGATGTGGCGTTAACGCAGTCCAGCGCGAACGCGGCCGAGCCATGCCCCACACACCAGAGCAAACCCACGGCAAGCAGATATACCTTCAGTCGTCCCTGTCCAGCTCCCATCACATTCCCCTGTGCGTCAACTATGGATTGTCTGAGTTCATTACACTCTGCTGGCCGGATAGGCTCGCCACCAAGACTGGCGAATACCGGCGGAAAACGTGGCCCCTACGGGCTGGCACGTGACAGGCCGATGGGGCCAGCTCTTGCGTCGATCAAGCCACGCTCACACCTCTAACCTGTCGTCGGGTCGCGCGACCAGCGCATAAAGCACCGGCATGAGGAACACGCTGATCAGCAATCGCGTAAACAGGCCGCTGACGATGACCAGGGCGAACGGTCGCTGCGTATCCGTGCCGACGCCGGTGGCGAGCGCGGCGGGCAGCAGGCCAAGTGCGGCGACGAGGGCGGTCATCATGATGGGACGCAAGCGAAGGATGGCGCCTTCGCGAATGGCGTCCGTCAGGTTGGTGCCGCCGCGGCGCAGTTCGTTGACGTAGGAGATGTAGACCACGGCCGTTTGCACCGACACGCCGAACAGCGCGAGAAAGCCGATGCCCGAGGACACCGAGAACGGCGTGCCCGTGATCCACAGCGCCACGATGCCGCCCACCGGCGCGGACAGCAGCACGCCGAGCACGGTGATGAAGGGGAACTTGAAGTTGCTGTAGAGCGTGAACAGCAACAGGAAGATCAAGGCGAGCGTCAACGGAAGAATCACGTTCAACTGCGCACGCGAGGCGGTGTATTCGGTGTACTCGCCGCCCCAGTCCAGGCGATAGCCCTGCGGCAGTTTCACCTTGCCGTTGACCTGCTGGATGGCGTCTTCCACGGCGCCGGCCAGGTCGCGTCCTTCCACGGAGAACTGCACGCCGATGTAGCGCGAGTTGTTTTCGCGGTAGATGAACGACGCGCCGTTGGTGACCTCGATGGCGGCAAATTCCTTCAGCGGAATCTGCTGGCCGTCCGGCGTGGTGACGAGGATGTTCTTGATCTCCTCGGGGTTGTTTCGGTACTGCTCTTCAAGGCGAACGATAAGGTCGAACTGCTTCTCGCCCTGCACGACCTGCGTGGCGGCATCACCGCCGATGGCCGTCTGGATGATGCCGTTGATGTCCGACACGTTCAGTCCGTAGCGGGCGATCTTGGCGCGGTCGATGGTGATGCTCAGGCTGGGCTGGCCCAACTCCTGCACCAGGGTCACGTCGCGTATGCCGCGCACGTTCTCCAGCACCTTCTTGATGCTCTTGCCTTTCTGCTCGAGCGTGTTCAGGTCGGCACCGAACACCTTCACGGCCAGGGCGCTCTTCAGGCCGGTTTCGGCTTCGTCCACGGCATCCTCGGCGGGTTGCGTGTAGTTGAAGATGATGCCGGGGAAGGCCTGCAGTTTCTGGTTGATGGCGTCGATCAGGGCGGCCTTGTTGCGATACGTGCCGTTCCACTGCGAATACGGCTTCAGGCCTACATAGAACTCGACGTTGAAGAAGCCGGTGGAATCGGTGCCGTCGTCGGGGCGGCCAAGTTCCGATGCCACCGTGGTGACTTCGGGGAAGGAGCGCAGCACTTCGCGTACGCGCGGCGTGATCTTCGACGCTTCTTCGAACGAGATGGTGTAAGGCATGGTGGCGCGCACCCACAGCGCGCCTTCGTCCAGCTGCGGCATGAACTCGGCACCGATGCGCGGTATCAGCAGCAGCGACAGGAGCAGCAGGAGGGTCGATGCCGCGGCCGTCACCCACGGCCACGCAAGGCAGGCATCCAGGCCTTTCACGTAGACCGACTTGATCGCCTCGAAGATGCGGTTGCGTCGCTCCTTCACGCCCTTGCGCATGAACACGGCGCACAACACCGGCAACAAGGTCAGCGTGATCACCAGCGAGCCGACCAGTGCAAAGATCATGGTGTCGGCCATGGGCTTGAACAGCGTGCCCGACGGGCCGGACAGCACGTAGATCGGCAGGAAGCTGACCACGATCACGGCCACCGCATAGAACAGCGGGCGATCCACCTCGGCGGCAGCATCGCGGATGATGTCCTTTACGTTGAGCGGCTTGCCCTCGCGTTCGGCGATCTGGCGGAAGATGTTTTCCACCATCACCACGGCCGCGTCGACAAGAATGCCGAAGTCCACCGCGCCGATGGATAGCAGGTTGGCCGACGCGCCTTGCAGGTCCAGGCAGATGAAGGCGAACAGCAAGGCCAGCGGAATGGTGGTGGCGACGATCAGGCCGGCACGGAAGTCGTAGAGGAAGAAGATCAGCACCACCACGACCAGCAGCATGCCGCGCAGCAGGTTGTCTTCGACGATCCTGGTGGTGAGCGAGATCAGGTCGGTGCGGTCGTAGAACGGAACGACCTTCACGTCCTTGGGCAGGATCTCGTCATTGAGTTGCCTGGTCTTGGCTTCGACGCGCTTGAGTACGTCCTGGGTTTTTTCGCCGGTACGCAACAGGATCACGCCTTCCACGGCGTCATCCTGCTTTTCGTAACCGAATTCACCCAGGCGCGGCGCGATGCCGATGGTGACGCGGCCTACGTCCTTCACCAGTATCGGCGTGCCGTTGTGCACGGCTACCACCACGTTGCCGATATCTTCCAGCGTTTCCACGCGGCCCTCGCCGCGTACGTAGTAGAACTGGCCGCCCTGCGAATAGAAGCCGCCGCCGGCGTTCGCGTTGTTGGCGCCGAGCGCGGCTTCCACCTGCACGGCGGAAAGTCCGACGGAGGCGAGTTTGGTCTGGTCGAGCAGCACCTGGTATTGCATGGTGCCGCCGCCGAAGCCCGAATCGTCGGCCACGCCGGGCACCGATTTGTATTGCGGTTCCACCGTCCAGTCCTCAAGCGTCTTGAGGTCCATCGGCGAGCGGTCGGTGCTTTGCAGCACGTAGCGATAGATCAATCCCGAAGGCGCGGACAGCGGCGACACCGAGGGCGCGACGCCGCTCGGCAGGCTCAGGTCGCCCAGGCGGTTGAACACCTCCTGCCGCGCGAAGTTGTTGTCCGTGCCGGTTTCGTAGGTGAGGATGACGTCGGACAGGCCGTACAGCGAAATGGAACGCCGCGTGGTGGTCTTGGGCACGTCGTTCATGCCCAGCTCGACCGGTACGGTAATCAGCCGTTCCACTTCTTCGGCGGTATGCCCGGGCCACTGCGTGATGATTTCCACGATGGGTGGCGAGAGGTCCGGATACGCATCCACCGGCAGGCGTTGCAGCGAACGCGTGCCCGCGCCCGTCAACAGCAGTGTCATCAGCAGGACGAGAAGCGGCTGGCCCAGCGAGGCGCCGACGATGCGATTCATGATGGACGCCGTACGCGACGGCGGCACGGAAGAGGGCAGCTGATCGCTCATTGGTTTTGCATGAACTGGACGAAGATGCCGCCATCCACCACGACCTGCTCACCGGCCTGCAGGCCGGCGGGAATGTCGAACTGGTCCCCGGTGCGATAGCCCACCGTCACCGAGCGTCGCGCAAAACTGCCGTCGTGCTGGGCGACATAGACGAAGGGCAGGTTCTCGTCGTCGCGCAGCAGCGCCGATACGGGAACCAGCAAGCCGTTCGCTTCCTGGCGAGAATGGATCTGCACGCTTACGTAGGCCTGCTTTTTCAGCAAGCCCTGCGCGTTGTCCACCACGATGCGCGTGGGCATCAGGCGCGTGTCGGGATCGATCAGCGACGACGTCTTGGCCACGGTGCCGGCCAGGCGCTGCGCATTCACGCCGGTGGCGATATCGGCGGTGTCTCCCGGTTTTACCGATGCCGCGTCCGAGTCGGCCACCTGCGCCATCACCCATACGTGCGACATGTCCGCCACGGTGAAACACGGCGTGGTGCCGGCCTGCAGAAGCTGGCCGGGCGTGATCTGGCGATCCACCACCGTGCCGGCCATGGGCGAGCGAATCACGCCATGGATGGGCGCAATCGGCTGGCCTTGTTCGATGGCCTTGATCACCTTGGGGTCCACATTGAGCGAGACCAGCGCTTTCAATGCGGCGTCGACATCGGCGTCCGCGTTGGCAGCGTCGGCCTGCGCCTGGTCTTCTTCGCGCTTGGCGACGCCCTGGTGTTCCACCAGATCCTTTTCGAGATCGGCGAGCCTTCGCGCGGTGTGCGCCGTGGTCAACGCCTTGCGATACGTGGTGACGGCGGCGGCGTAGTCGGGTGAATCCACCAGGGCGAGTGCGTCGCCTTGCTTCACGTGATCGCCGATGTCCACCAGCAAACGCGAGACCGGGCCGGAAATCGGCGCGAGTACGGCGGTGGCCTGGTCGTTGTTGAAATCCACCGAGCCGGTGGCGTCCACCGTGCGGTGGTAGGCGGCGCGTTGCACGGTGAACAGATGGATGTTCTTCCGCTGATCGGCTGTCAGCGTCACGTTGGTTGGCGTGACGGAAGCCGTCGACGCATCGTCATCACTCTTGCTGGAACAACCGGCCGCACCGCACGTTGTCGCAAGCAGAAGCGCAACGCCAAGTACACGCATGCAAGATCCCCCGCGCCTGTTCGAAGGCGCGCCACTCACCGCATTATTTTTCATTTTTGTCCTGAGCCAATTCGGCGCGATTCCACCAGCCACCGCCCAGCGCCTGGAACAGCGCTGCGGTATCCGCGTAACGGTTGGCCTGTGCCAGCACCAGGTTCATGCGCGCCTGCTGATAGGCCTGCTCTGCATTCAACAACGAGAGATAGTCCGCGTAGCCGGCCTTCCATTGGCGCTGCGAAAGATCGAGCGTGCGTCTGGCGGCCTGCTCCGCGATGGCGTTGGCTTTCAGCGCCGCAGCGTCCTGGTCCAGTGCCATCAGCGAATCGGCGACGTTCTGGAACGCGCCCATCACTGTGCTGCGGTATTGCTCGGCGGCTTCCACATAGGCTGCTTTGGCGGCGCGTTCCTGGTGGAGCAGGGTGCCGCCCTGGAAGATCGGCGCGGTGATGTCCGCACCGATGCCCCAGAAACCCGTGCCGGACTGGAACAGCTGATGCATCGCCAGCGCGGTGCTGCCGGTATTGGCGCTCAGCACGATGTTGGGCAAGCGGTTGGCGGTAGCAATGCCGATCTGCGCGCTGGCGGCGTGCATGTTCGCCTCGGCCTGGAGCACATCGGGGCGCTGCGCCACGAGCGCCGACGGCAGGCTTACCGGTAGCTCCTGCGGCAACTGGAGCTGCGACAGGTCGAACGACTGCTCCGTTGCCTGGCTCGGAAATTGGCCGACCAGCACCGCCAGCAGGTCGCGTTGCTGTGCGAGCTGCTTGAGCAGCGGCGGCAGCGAGGCATTGGTCTGCGCCAGCTGCGATTCCTGCGCCGCCAGGTCCAGGCCGCTGGCGTAACCCTTGGTCGTCTGCTCGCGCAGGATCTGCACCATGTGCGTGTTGATGTCGACCAGTTCGCGCGTCGCTTCCACCTGTGCCTGCAAGGCGGCAAGCTGCACGGCGGCGGCCACCACGTTCGTGCTCAGGGTGATCTGCGTGGCGATCATCTGGAAGCGAACGGCCTGTTCCTGCGCCTGCACCGATTCCACTGTGCGGCGATTCAGGCCAAAGATGTCCGGCGCGTACGACACGCTAACTTGCGGCGTGAACAGGTTGTACTGGAACGTATTGGAGTTGGGCGTGGGCGAAATGGTGCCGGACTGTCGCTGGCGACTGGCCGAGAAATCCGCCGCCACGCTGGGGTAATAGCTGCCGCGCTGCGCCAGCACGTTCTCGTGCGCCACTTTCAGCGCCGCTTGTGCGGCTTTCAGGTCGTGGTTGTTGGCGAGCGATTGTTCGATCAGGTCGTTGAGCGGCTTGGAGTGGAACAGCGTCCACCAGTCACCCGGAATATCGGCGCCCGTGGCGACGTGCTGCGCCTCGCCGCCGGCCACGTGGTCGGTCGCCACGGTGGTGGTGACCGGATGCGCGGTGTAATCGCTGACCTCGGGGGCGGCCGGCCGCTTGAAGTCCGGTCCTACGGCGCAACCGGCCACCAACGACGACGCCATCACCACGGCGATGCACCGCCGACGCGGCAACAGCGTATGAGCGAACCACGAAACAGACATAGCCAGATCGACTCTCTCTACCGGACCGGATGATCCAGGCGGAGGTGGTCCCGCTGCGCCGTTTTGATCCCCGCGCCAGCCCCACTCTGCGCCTTCCCCGGCGGAGATATAGCACACGCGTGAGGCGCATCTTCACGGCCGTTGACGAAAGTTCTCGCGACGGGTTTATGTCTGCGAAATGGCTGCCTTTTTGCGGGAATTTTCGTCGATCGCTACGGCAAGATGATCCGCGGGCATCCGTTGATTTCCCGGCGCGCATGCCTATGGCGGGGTTCGGCGAGGCAGGGATTCCTGAACGGCAGGGCGATAAAAGTTGCTCTTTGCACCAGAAACCCTCTATTGTGTGAGGGCTGAGTTTCAAGGGTCACCCTGAATGGTGGCCCGATGCTGTAGATGGCAGTTTCACTACACCGTTGTACCCCCTTTCTCCTTGTGACCAGCTTTTCCGCCGCCATGCGGCTTTATTTTCGTTCCAAGGAGAAATCCATGTCTCAGCAAGAAACCGGTACCGTCAAGTGGTTCAACGATGCCAAGGGCTTCGGCTTCATCAGCCGTGACCAGGGCGGCGACGACGTGTTCGTGCACTTCCGCGCCATCCAGTCGTCGGGCTTCAAGAGCCTGGCCGAAGGTCAGAAGGTGACCTTCATCGTGACCAAGGGCCAGAAGGGCCTGCAGGCTGATCAGGTCCAGGTCGTCTAAGACCCACCGTCAGTACGCCAGAAAGCCCGGCCATGTGCCGGGCTTTTTGTTTGCCGAGACCATCACCTCGTCAGGCCAGCCTCGGCAATTGCCAGTTGTATCGAACCGCGGCCAGTCGCAGCGCAAGGCACACCACGCCACCCAGCACGGCCGCGACGGCCGGTGGACATCCAAGCCGCCTTCCCACGACGACGATGGTCGCGCCCAGCAGTGCCGCGCTCGCGTAGATATTCGCCACCAGCACCATCGGTACATGCGTCAGCAACAGATCGCGAATGACGCCGCCGCCGCAGCCCGTGATGGTGCCGAGCAACACGGCGCTCAGCGAACCCATCTGGAAATCCAGCGCTTTCTCCGCGCCGGCCACGGCGAAGAGCGCGAGGCCGGCCGCATCGAGCGTGGTCAGCAATGCCGGGGGAATCACGGCGACTTGCGTGTAGAAGAAAAACGTCACCAGTCCCGCGATGAAGGCGAGCGTGGGGTAGCGCCAATCGCGCAGCGCGCTGGGAGGCGTGTCGCCGATCAGCAGGTCGCGGACGATGCCGCCGCCCAGCGCGACGACGAACGAAAGCACCAGTACGCCGAGCAGGTCCAGGCCGGCGTGAATCGCCGCGTTGGCGCCTTCAATGGCAAAGACCACCGTGCCCGCCAGATCGGCGGCGAGCACCACGTGCTTGCGGATCATGCTGTCCCCTTGAGCCCCTTCACCGCAGTCTAGTGCAAGGTTGCCCGGGCGCCGGCGCTTGCGCGGTCAGGGTTCGACCGGCGCACTCAGCGCGCCACGCGTATGCGCGCGCAAAACCGCCTTGATCTTCGCGCGCTGGGCGGCATCGGGGTTGGCCCAGCCAAGGCGTTCCAGCGGCGATCCGGGAAGCGGGTGGAGCGACGTGAGCTGCCCGAGCAGCAGGCCGGTGCGCAGGCGCACTTCGTCGTCTTCCTCGCGTTCCATCGTCCGGGCGACGAGCTGCGCACAGGTTGCCATCAGCGGTTTGGACAGCTGCTCGCGAAGCACTTCCGACGCCGGGCTGCTCTCGTGGCGGTTGCGCGCCATGAACAGCGCACGCTCGGGGCGGGATTTGGAAAACAGCGACGCGTCCACCAGCGCATCCATCAACTGGTGCAGCGATTCCAGGGCGTCGTCCCGTGATGCGCCTGCGGGAAGTGCACGCGCCTGTTCCAGCGGCGTCTTCAATATTTTCAGCGCTTCGTCAGCGATGAATTCGCCGCAGGCGCGGCTCAGTCCTTCCTTGCTGTCGAAGTAGTACTGCAGGGCGGGAGGTTGCACCCCGGCGGCCTGGGCAATCTTCCGGGTGGAGGCACGCTCGTAGCCCTCGTCGCCGAACACGCGCAGCGCGGCCTCGATCAGCCGAATCCGCTGTTCTTCACCGCGCGCATAGCCGCCCGACGAGGGCCGGCGACGGGGTTGGGGAGTGTTCTCGGGCGACACGCAGTTCTCCGGCTAACAAATCTTCCGCTTGACAGACATCTTCCACTTGGAAGATTTTATCGCACCCTGATACCTCGGCCCAGATCATGCCCCAAGATCCACGCGATTCGTCCGCGCCGGACGCCACGCCCGCGCAGGCGTCGAAAGCGCGCCGCACGCGCCTTGTCCTGATGACCGTGGCCGGCGTCGCCGTGCTGGTGGCGGCGTGGTGGGGCATTGGCTGGTGGTTGCATGGGCGTTTCGTGCAGACCACCAACGACGCCTACCTGAAGGCCGACCAGGTGGCTGCCGCGCCCAAGGTGCAGGGTTACGTCGCCGAGGTGCTGGTGGGCGACAACCAGGATGTGGTCGCGGGGCAGCCGCTGGTGCGCATCGATGCCAGCAACTATCAATCCTCGCTGGATCAGCAGAACGCCGCGCTCGATGCCCGCAAGGCGGACCTGCGCACGGCCGAGCGACAGATCACCCAGCAGGAATCGTCCATCGCGCAGGCGAAGGCGCAGTGGGAAGGTTCGCGCGCCAACGCCGCTTATGCAGCGCGCGAAGCCGAGCGCTTCAAGAACCTGAGCTCGCAGGGCGTGGAGACGGCGGAAAAGGCGGCCGATGCACGCAACCAGCAGGAGCAGGCGACCTCGAAGGAACAAGCCAGCGCCGCGGCCCTGCAGCAGGCCGAGCGTCAGCTGGACACGCTGAAGGCACAGGCCGACCAGGCGCGCGCACAGCTGGAAGCGGCGCAGGCACAGCTGGCGACCGCGCACATCAACCTGGACGACACGCTGATTCGCGCACGCATTGCCGGCCGCATCGGCGACCGCGCGGTGCAGGTGGGCCAGTACGTGCAACCCGGCACGCGCCTGATGACGGTGGTGCCGGTGGACCACGTGTACCTGGTCGCCAACTTCAAGGAAACGCAGGTGGCACACATGCGTGCGGGGCAGCCGGCGAAGATCAAGGTGGATGCGCTGGATGGTCGCGTGGTCGATGGCGTGGTGGACAGCTTCTCGCCGGGCACCGGCGCGCAGTTCGCGCTGCTCCCCGCGCAGAACGCCACCGGCAACTTCACCAAGATCGTGCAGCGCGTGCCCGTTCGCATTCGCGTCACCGTTCCGGATGATCTGAAGGGCCGCCTGTTGCCGGGCTATTCGGTCACGGTGGATGTGGACACGCAGGCCGGGCAGGCCCACCAGTCGTGACCGACGCCACGCACCACGAGCGCGCGACCACCCAGGACTGGGTGGCCGTGATCGGCGGCGCGCTGGGCGCGCTGATCGCCTCGCTCGATATTTCCATCGTCAACTCCGCGTTGCCGCGCATCCAGGGTGAAATCGGCGCCAGCGGCACGGAAGGCACATGGATTGCCACGGGCTATCTGGTGAGCGAAGTGGTGATGATTCCGCTCACCGCGTGGCTCTCGCGCGTGTTCGGCCAGCGCGCGCTGCTGCTCACCTGCACGGTCATGTTTACCTTGTTCTCCATGCTGTGCGGCATGAGCCATTCGCTGGAAGCGATGGTGCTGGGGCGCGTGGGCCAGGGCTTTTTCGGCGGCGCGCTGATTCCGGCGGGGCAGACCATCATCCGCACGCGCTTGCCCGCGAAGCAGTTGCCGGTAGGCATGTCCATCTTCGGCCTCATCGTGCTGCTAGGTCCGCTGGTGGGTCCGGTGGTGGGCGGCTGGCTCACCGAAAGCGTGGGCTGGCAGTGGTGCTTCTTCCTCAACCTGCCCATTGCGGTGGCGCTGGTGACCTTGCTGCTGCTTGGCCTGCCCAAGGAGCGGATGGACATTACGCAGCTGCTCGAAGCCGACTGGCTTGGCATCGTCGGCATGACCGCCGGCCTGGGTTGCCTCACCGTGGTGCTGGAGGAAGGGCAGCGCGAACGCTGGTTTGAGTCGAACATGATCGTGTGGCTCGCGGTTTTTTCCGCCATCGGCTTCGTGCTGCTGGCCATTGCACAGGTCACCAGTCGTCGCCCGGTTCTCAAGCTGCGATTGATGTTGAACCGCTCGTACGCGGCGGTGATCGTGATCGTGGTGGCCGTGGGCATGGCGGTGTACGGCATCCTGTATCTGATACCGCAGTTCCTCGCCGGTATTTCCGGCTACGACGCGGAGCAATCGGGGCGCGTGCTGTTTCTCTCGGGCATACCGGCATTCCTGTTGATGCCGTTCCTGCCCAGGCTGTTGCGCCTGAACTTGCGCATGATGGTCATCATTGGCCTGCTCTGCTTTGCGGCGAGCTGCTTCATGGATGTGGATCTCACGGCGCAATCGGCGGGCGAAGCCTTCGTGTGGTCGCAGCTGCTGCGTGGCGTTGGGCAGATCTTCGCGTTCATGCCGCTCAACCAGGCATCGGTCGGTTCGGTAGGACGCGAAGACGCCGCCGATGCAGCGGGTCTCTACAACATGGCGCGCAACCTGGGCGGTTCGTTGGGCCTGGCGATACTCGGCGCCGTCATCGACCGCCAGACGACGCAGCATGTGCAGTCCATCGGCGAAGCGTTGACGGCCAATGCGCCGGTGGGGCAGGACTATCTCAATGGTCTCTCCGCCGTATTTGCGCAGAACGGCGGCGACGCGGCCGCAGCCCACACGGCAGCGATAGCGCAGCTGGCCAATGTGATCCAGCAGCAGGCCACCGTGATCACCTACACCAATTGTTTCTGGTTTCTCGGCGTGGCCATGCTGGCCATGATTCCCCTGACGTTTGTGCTGCGGACGAAGCCCGGTGTGGCTCCTTCCCAGGCAGCCCATTGAGGCACGCCTCATGATGCATACCTATCGCTTTCGCACGCTGGCGGTGGCCACGGTACTCTCGCTGCTCACCGGCTGCATGGTCGGCCCCAACTACAAGGGCACGCCCGATGTGGCGGGCGCTTCGTCGCAAGAAGCGTTTCATCGCGCAGGCCATCTGGCCGCGGGCACGCCGGTGGCTGCGTGGTGGAAAGGACTGGGCGATCTGCAGCTCAACCAGTTGATCGATGACGCGTTCGCTGCCAGCCCCGACCTGCAGGTGGCCGAGGCCAAGTTGCAGCAGTCGCGCGCCAGCCTGCGCAAATCCCGCGACGATCTTCTGCCCAGCACTGGTGCCAGCGCGCTCTACATGAAGAGCAAGGGCCTCACCAATGCGTTGGGCGGGTCGCAGCAAGGCAGCGGCGACAGCGGCGGCCAAAGTTCGTCGGACACCATGGCGTTCTACGACGTCGGTTTCGATGCGACGTGGGAGATCGATCTGTTCGGCGGGCAGCGCCGCGCTATCGAAGGTGCGCGTGCCCGTGAAGCCAGCGCCGTCGCAAACCTGGACGATGCCAAGGTCACCCTGGCGGCCGAGGTCGCCGACGCGTACGTGAGCCTGCGTGAGCTGCAGCAGCGCATGGATCTCGCGCAGCGGAACGTGGAGATCCAGACCCGCACGCTCGCTTTGGAGAAAGCGCGCCGCGCCGGCGGCTCCGCCTCGGACCTCGACGTGGAACGCTTGAATCATCAGCTGGAAAGCACGCGTGCGGATGCCATTCCCTTGCAGGCGCAGATCGCCGAGCAACTGGATCGCCTGGCCATTCTCACCGGCCGTCTTCCCGGTCAGCTGGACAGCCAGCTGGCCATGCACGCGGCGCTGCCGATGCCGCCCGAGCGCGGCGAGGTGGGCGCTCCCGCGGCCATGCTGCGTCGTCGCCCGGACATTCGCGCGGCCGAACAAAGCCTGGTGGAGAAGAACGCGCTGGTGGGTCAGCGCACGGCGGATTTCTTTCCCAAGGTCGAGCTGTTCGGCACGATTGGTTACGGCGCGCCGCAATCGGGCGGCCTGTTCAACAGCGACAACCTGACCTATGTGGCGGTGCCGGTGCTGCAATGGAAGCCGTTCGATTTCGGCCGCACACGCGCCAATATCAACGAGGCCAAGGGCGAGTACGCGCAGGCCATCGCGACGTACAAGAAGACCGTGCTAGGCGCCCTGCAGGACGCGGAAACCTCGCTGGCGCGCTTTGGCCACCAGCGCGAAAGCGTGGACAGCCTGAGCGGTGTGCTGGCCTCGGCGGATCGCGCGGCCCGCATGACGGACATCCGCGCACAGGGTGGCACGGCGACCACGCTGGATCAGCTGGATGCGGAGCGTCAGCGCGTCACGGCGCAGACCAGTCTTCTTCAGGCGCGTGCCGACCTGACGCGCGACTACATCGCGTTGCAAAAGAGCCTGGGGCTGGGTTGGGCGCCAACGGATGGCTGATGCCATGCGTTCGCCGCGCGTGGCTGCGTGGTACAAGTCGCCCGGCATTGAACGCAGCACACGCTGTCCGCCGAAGGTTGCTCGCCCGTGAAACCCGAAGATCTCCAGCGACTGGTCACCATGACCATGCCGTACGGCAAATATCAGGGACGCCTGATCGCCGACCTTCCCGGTGCCTATCTCGCCTGGTTTGCGCGCAAGGGCTTTCCGCCGGGCGATCTGGGCAACCTGCTTGCACTGGCGCTGGAGCTTGATCACAACGGCTTGAAGCCGTTGCTCGATCCGCTGAGAAAAAAGCGCTAGCCGGCGATCAGTTTTCCGGCGAAGGCTGCAAAGGCCGCGCTTACATCCGCCGGATTGTCGATCCACGGAAAGTGGCCGGCATCGGCAATGGCGCGTACGAGCACGTTGGGCGTATTGAACTCGGCGGCGGACCATGCGCGCTGGCTCACGATGCGATCGCATGTGCCGTACAGGCGCAACACCGGCACGTGCGTGGGCCACCACGTGGCCTTGTACACATGATCGAAGTGCGCGTCGGACCATGCCACGGCGTCGGCGTTGTACGGCATGCGGGCAAGCAGGGCGCGTCCCGCTTCCAGGGCGGCTGGTGTGAAGTTCCATTCGGCGGACGTCACGGCCAGCGTCGTCAGGTTGTCGATGGACGGGTGCTGCGTGTACTGGATCAACGCGTGCTCGAACGCCGGCAAGGGATCGGCTTGCGTCATGGCGATGTATTCCGGGTGCCATGAACTGTCCGGCGCCGTGTCGAGTAGTGCGATACCTTGCACGAGGTCACCCAATGCCGGCGTCGACAACAGATACATGCCGCCGGTGGAGTGACCCACATACACGGCATGAGGCACGGCCTGGGCTGCTTCCACCAGCACTTGCGGCCACTGCGCGTAAGGGTCGCGCTGCTGCGTCGTGTTCGAACCATCGCCGGGCAGGTCGATGAGCCAGATGGAACCCGGTACGTGCAGGGCGTCGGCAAGTTCGATCAGGCTTTCCGAGCCAATGCCCGGACCGCCCGGCAGCAACAGCCAGTTCAGGCTTCCGGGCCGGGTCGAGTGAAGACGCATGCGAACCCCGGACGGGGTGTAGCGGGTTTCCATCATGGGGTTCCTGCGGATTGAAGCCGGGCATTGTGATGGGCGAATGCCGTCGAGGCTTTTCAAATCGCCCGTCCCGTCGCGGGCTGGCTTCAGGCGTCGCGTGCCACCTTGGCGGGCGCCAGTTCGTTCCTGTCGGCCGTGGCGAGCATGGCTTCCAGCAGTGCGTCGGTCGTGGTGCCTTCCGGGGCAATCCTGAGCAGGCCTTTTAGACGTCCATCCAGTTGCAGCATGGTGAAGCCGTGGATCAACGCCCAACCGCCGAGGATCTTGCCCAGCTGCTCCACCGTCGGATGGTCCACCGGTGTCTCGCTGGCGCCGGCAAGAAGTCCAAGGGCCTGCATGCGCGCTTCCTGTAGCGAGGGATTGGTGGGGTCGAGCCGGTCGGAGCGGAACATCAGCTGGAAGAGGGCGGGGTTTTCGGTGGCGAACGCGAGATAGGCGCGTGCGCCATCCCAGCGTCGTGAATCGGTGGCCTGTGTGGCGGACTTCAACTGCGCGCCGAAGCGGCGAAAACCCTCGGCGGCCAATTCGCTGAGCAGACCGGAGAGATCGCCGAAATGGTGGGCCGGCGCGGCATGCGACACACCGGCCTCGCGGGCGGCGGCGCGCAGGGTGAGGGCGGCCAGTCCGTCGCGCTGCAGGATGGTCTCGGCAGCAGCGAGTAGCCCTTCTTTCAGGGCGCCGTGATGGTACGGGGTCGTTTTCATGGGGCAATCTTACCAGTGTAAAAATAAATGTTGACAATGACTTGGCATTGCCGCATCCTATCTTTACATCGTAAAGATATAGGGCAGCCCCATGCGGCTGCCGCCAGCGACACAAGGAATCCCATCAACTTTCCCGTCCGGCCGACATCGCCGGGGAGTACCGACATGTCCAGCGCTGCCGCCCACCGCCCGAGCCTTCCGCAAGCACCGGTCCTGCATCCACTCGTCCCCGCCATGGGCCAGCCTTCGGCCCGGGTGTTGCACTACCAGGCCGGGCAGGTGAGCGATCCCATCGAGGCGCCCGATGGCGCCGTGGCGTTGCGCTTTCCCTTCGGCACCTGCCGTATCGCCGCGCACGCGAATGACCGATGGACGTATTGCGGCGAAGCCGCTGCTGGCTATGCGCACGCCGCCCCGCCCCGCCAACCGGTGCGCACGGAATGGTCGAGCGATGGCGAGGAAATCCTCCTGATCGTGCCTCACGACTACTGGCGCGAGAACATTTCCGCGCGCATGCGCAGTTTTCTCGCGCGCGGCGTGCCACGTCGGCATCGGGATGCGGTGCTGCATCAGCTGCTGCGATTGCTGGTGCAGGCAACGATGGACGATGGACAAAGTTCCTACGCCGCGCAGCTGACCGAAGCAGTGCTGATGCGTAGCGCCATGCTCTGCGCCGATGTGCCGCCGCGTGCACGTGTGGAACGCCGGCACCAGGCATTGCCCGCGTTTCGCATGGCGCGCACGAAGCACTACGTGCAGCAACATCTTTCCGGTCCGGTGACGCTCAACGACATGGCGACGGCAGCGGGCATCTCGCCGATGCATTTCGCCGCGCAATTTCGCGAGGCGACCGGCAAGCGGCCGCACGACTACCTGCTGGAACAACGCATTCATCGCGCCAAGGAGCTGATGGAAACCAGGCACCTCTCGCTCTACGACGTCGCCGTGGCCACGGGCTTCAACACGCAGGCGCACTTCTGCACCGTGTTCAAGCGCTTTGCCGGCACCACGCCCGGCCAATGGCGCATGCGCTTCGACGACATGGCCGCCTGAGCCGTACACCCATCCCCTTCAAATATCGCGAGCAACCATCATGATTCGAAACGTACTCATCTCGGGCGCCGGCGTTGCCGGCCTGGCGCTGGCTTACTGGCTGGACAAGGCGGGTTTCGAAACGACCATCGTCGAAGTGAATCCGGCGTTCCGTCGTGGCGGCCAGGCCATCGACATTCGCGGCGTCGCCCTGGACGTGGTGAAGGCCATGGGTCTGCTGGACAAGGCGGACGCGCTGCGTACGCGCAACAGGGGCATGTCCATGCTCGACAAAAACGGCGAGGAGACCGAACGCACCGAAGAGCGCACGTTCAGTGCGGGCCGGCTCGACAGCGATGACATCGAACTCTTCCGCGATGATCTGTGCGAACTGCTGATGGGTGCATTAAGCGAGCGCGTGACGATGGTCTATGGCGACAGCATCACGGCGCTGGCGGAACAGGGTGATCAGGTGGAGGTGAGCTTCGCCAGCGGCAACCGTCGCGTGTTCGACCTGGTGGTGGGCGCCGATGGCGTGTATTCACGCACGCGCAAGCTGTGGTTCAACGACGAGGCCTCGGTGGTCAACAACCTTGGCGTGGTGCTGGCGCTGTTCACCACGCCGAACTTCATCGACCTGCAGCACTGGCAGCTGATTCACCGCAGCGAAACCGCCGGCTACGTGGTGTATCCAAGCCTGGACCAGAAGGAGCTGCGCGTCTCCGTGGGTTTTGCCACCGAGGGCGTCGGCGTGCCGCGTGGCGATGTCGCCGCGCAGAAGGCCATGGTGGCATCGAAGTGCGAAGGCCTTGGCGGTGACGTACCGGCCTTCGTGCAGGCCATGCAGTGTACCGACCAGTTCTACTACAACGAGCTGGCGCAGATCCGCATGCCGGCGTGGTCGAAGGGGCGGGTGGTGCTGGTGGGCGACGCGGCCCATTGCGCGTCGCCGTTCTCCGGGCAGGGCACGAGCCTGGCGCTGGTCGGTGCACTGGTGTTGGCGCGGGAACTGGCGCGTCACCCGGACAACCTCGATGCGGCGTTTGCCGCCTACGAGGAACGCATGCGCCCCTACGTGCTGATGAATCAGGACATGGTGGACCTGACGCGCCGCGGCCACATCCCTGATGATGTGCTGACGCGTTCGAAGTTCGGCATCGACCTGGGCGACTTGTTGCAGGAAGTGGCGTAACGCCACTTCCGAGTCGCGCAAAAGGAAAGCCCGGCGTGGAGGGAACGCCGGGCTTGCCCTGGGGGGATGTGTTGCGGTCAGTCGTTGCGGTTGGCGACATTCGCGGCCAGGCGCAATTCGCGATTGGCTTCGGCCAGCAGCTCTTTCGCACGCGCGGCATGGCCGCCCAGCTGGTCTTCGTTGGCGGCCTGCGCGTTGCCGACGTACTGATAGGCAGCCACGATGTTTTCCTGCGCATGACGCAGGTTGCCGTGGCGCTGGCCGATATCAACGAACGGGCCACCTTCCTGGGCGACGGCAACGGTACCCGCGGCGCAGGCGGCCAGCATGGCGGCGCCGATCAAAACAGACTTCATCTTCATCTTCGTTTCCTGGTCTACGGGGCCGACATGGCCGCCTTGGAACACAGGCTACCCACCGGGACCGGACGAGCTTTTCGAACGACCACGCCGGTTTGCCAAAACGCAGGATTCGAAGCCGTTCGGCGGTTTCGATCAGGGGTGGCACCGCGCACGCCGTGCGATTTGGCAATGAAGCGGTGAACTCGCAAATGCCGTGCGACAACGCAGGAGATCATGTGTCTTTGGCACGGGCCACCACGGCCCGACGAGGGAGCGCACATGCGAGGCACGGCGAACAAATCGGCGCGTTCGAGTGTGGGAAGGCAGCGAGCCACGGAGCGCCTGATCGCGGCGCTGCTGTTTGCGCTGGCCGCTACGCTCGCGTGGGGCTCCGGACACGCGCAGGATGCGACATGCCAGACCGCACTGGCCATCAACGCGTCGCTGCAGCAGAAGATCATCGCCACGCGTGCAGGCCCCATGGCGTACTACCGCTTTGGCCACGGCAAGCCACTGCTGCTGGTGACCGGTTATCGCGCCACCATCTCGGAGTGGAACGCTGCCTTCCTCCAGGCACTGGCGACACAGCACGATGTGATCGTGCTGGAAAATCCCGGCGTAGGACGCTCGCGTGCCGATCACGTGCCTGAAACCATGGAAGGCATGGCGGATACCGTAAGCGACTTCATTGATGCCATGGGTCTTCGTCGCATCGATGTGCTGGGCTGGTCCATGGGCGGCATGATTGCCCAGCAACTCGCGCTGGATCATCCGCATCAGGTGGCGTCGCTGGTGCTGATCAGCACCACGCCACCGGGCAGCAAGGCCGTCCCTGTGTCCGATGCAGTGACCAAGACCTTGTCCGGCCAATCGCCATCGCCGTTCGAGGACATCATGGGTGTGTTGTTTCCACCGGATGCACGGGCACAGGCCATACGCTGCTTCCGGCAGGACATGTTCCGTCCAGGCGACTACGGTGATGTCAGCGTCGACACGCGCACCGCCGAGGCGCAATCGCGTGCGATGAACACGTGGTGGCATGACGAGCGCGCCGCCGGCTCCCTTGCACGTTTGAGCATGCCCACGCTGGTAATGGTGGGCGCAAAGGACGACGTCCTGTCGGCCGACAATTCCCGTGAGCTCGCGAAGATGTTGCCCCACGCCACGCTGGACGAATCCGCCGATGGCGGGCACGCCGAGATGTATCAGTACCCCGTGGCGATGGCGGGGCGGATCAACCGCTTCCTGTTGGATACGGCGCACCGCTGGGAGCGGTGATCGCCACGAACGAACGCAGGGTGCTCGTTGAAGGCAGGGAAAACGAAAGGCTTCAGGGCGACGCGTCCTTGATGGCCGTTTCGGCCAACGGCTCCATCACCTTGTAACCCTTCAGCGTGGGATGCACGCCGTCACCGGCGAGGCCTTCCTTCATGCCGCCCTGGGGTGTGGCCATGGCGCCGTAGTAGTCCACGTAGGTCAGGTCGTTGCGTGCGGCGTAGTCCCGTATCCACGCGTTGAGCGCCTTGATGTTGTCGACAGGCTGCAGGGCGGGACGCCAGGGGAAGCGCGCAGCCGGTGGAATCGACGCAAGAATCACTGCGATGCCGTGCGCCTTCGCCAGCTCTGCCATGGAGGCGATGTTGCCTTCCACCTGCCCCAGGGTGACCGGGCCTGTATTGCCAGCCACGTCGTTGGTGCCGGCCATGATATGCACGGCCTGCGGGTGCAGCTCGATCACGTCCTGACGGAAACGCAGCAGCATCTGCGAGGTGGTCTGTCCGCTGATCCCGCGATCGACCTTGCCGTCGGTGAAGAACGACGGGTCCTGCTTGCCCCAGAATTCGGTGATGGAATCGCCCATGAAGACCACGCGCGGCGACTCGCCCTGCTTCGTCAGTTGGGCGTTCTGCGGGCGGTATTGGCAGAGCTTGCCGAAGTCGCGCGCCAGAATGTACGTCGCCCACTGCCCGGCGGGCACCTGTTCGGGTGTCTTCTCGGTCGCGCAGGGATCGGCGACGATGCCTGCCGTGTCATCCTGCGCGTTGACCTGCATGGACGGCATGCCGAGCAGGGACGTAAGGACGGCGGAGAGCAGCCAACGAACAGTCATACGAAGGTCCTGTGTTGCGGGCATCAAGGATGGCGAAGGCATGGGCCATCGCCATCCCCAATGTTACGCGCAACCGCGCATGCCCGACGTCACAAATCCGCGTGCACGCTCACGAACGCGCTGCGCGGTTCGCCGACCAGCGCGCCTGCACCGTTGGCGGCCACGAACCAGCGGCGGTCGGTGAGGTTGCGCACGTTCAGGTCCACACCCCACACCGAGGCCTGATAGCCAATCACCCCATTCCATATAACCGACGACGGGATGCTGTTCGTGTTGGTCAGGTCGCTGTAGCTCTTGTCCTGGTAGTTCACGCCGCCGCCCACGCGGAAGCCGTTGATACCGGCCACGGAAAAACGATACGTGCTCCACAGGTTGCCGAGGAAGTTCGGCGCGCCTTGCGGTCGATGACCCACGGAGGTGATGCCTTGCGGGTTGTCGGTAATCACGGCGTCCTGGCTGGTGGCGTTGGCGATCAGGTGCCATTGGTCGGTGAGGGCGGCATCCAGCGACGCTTCTTCGCCGCGCGTTTTCTGGCTGTCGAACACCACGGCTTCCACGCCGTTGATGGTGGTGGCCGCTGCCACGTTGTCGCGCTTCACGTTGAAGGCGGCGGTGTTGAGCACGAGACGATCGTCCAGCCACGCGAACTTGATACCCGCTTCGACCTGCAGCGCCGATTCGGGGGCGCCCACGCCGTTCTGGGTATTCTCGGAGTTGAAATTGGCGAGATGGCTGCGCGAGACGCCAGCGTAAGGCGACATCCACGAAGTGAGCTTGTACAGCGCGCCGATATTCCAGCTCACGGGTGAATCGTTGCGCGTGTCTTCCACACCGGCCAGCAGCGGCTTGCCATCGGTGCCGAAGCGACCGGGAACGGTGATGCGCGGCGTGAGCGAGGTATCCCACCAGTCCTGTCGCACGCCAGCACGGACCTTGAATGCGTCGGTGACGTCGAGCTGGTCGGTGGCGTAGAGGCTGGTGTAGTTCGCGCGCAGGCGGTCGTCGTCGCAGGAGTGTTTCGCGTCGCACTTGAAGATGACATCGGCCAGCGACATTTCCGGCGGCACCGGCGCGAACGCATCGATGATGTTCGGCAGGTCCGCGGTGGTGCGTTCCGTCGACAGGTGCTGGTTCTGGTATTCGAACCCGGTCAGCAGCGTGTGGTTCACGCTGCCCGTGGCGAATTTCCACACGGGTTCCAGCTGGTAGTCGATGGCATCGGTGGTGTCGTCCTCGTCGCGCAGCTGGCGGTTCACCACTTCACCGTTGGTGACCTTGGTGCTGGCGCTGTCGCCGTTCACGATGGCATCGAGCGTGCGGTGCAGGTAGGAAAGTCGGTTGTTGATGGTCAGCACATCGCTCAGCGTCCACTGGTCGACGAGCGTGGGTCGCACGAAGTCCGAATGCGCGCTGGTGAAGGGCGAGGAATACAGCGCATTGAGGGACACGTGCTTCAGCGGCGTGCCATCGAAATAGATGATGCCGTACGAATCGGGCGTCTCGTGGATGTTGCGTGCGTCGACGGCAAAGTCGGTGACGTGGTCACCCCAGGTCCAGCGTAGGGATGGCCGCACTTCATAGTCATGGCTGTGCAGGTCGCGGAAACCATCAACGTGGGAGAACGTGGCGTCGACGCGGTAATCCAGCCCGTTCACGCCGGTGGGTCCGGTGATGTAGTCGCTGTTGTTCAGTGTGCCGAACGAGCCGTATTGCAGGCTGGCGCCGTAGTGGAACGTGGACACGGGCGCGTAGTGCACGATGTTGATGGTGCCGCCCGGCGGGCCGCTGCCAAACAACGCGGAACCGGGGCCTTCAAGAATCTCCACGCGTTCCACGCCGTTGAGCGAATGTGACAGGCCGCCCAGTTGATCGCCGTCGGAGAACCCGTCGCTGTAGACCTGTGCATTGAGGCCGCGTATCAGGAAATGGTCGAAGTAACCTTTGGAATCCTGTCCGCCCGCGTTGACGCCGCTGGCGTTGCTCACCACGTCGCGCAACATGGTGGCGCCCTGTTCGGACATCAGCGCGCGTGGAATCACCTGCACGCTGGCGGGCAGATCCTCGAGCCTGGTGCCGGTCTTGCCCAGCGCAGGCGCGAGGTTGGGGTTGTTCGTGCGGTTGTTCTGGTCGTACGGCACCACGCCCTGCACGGTGACGGGAGTGAGCGTGGGCGCGTCCTGCGCCTGCGTGGAGGTGGCGAGCGTGCAGCCCAGCGACAGCGCGATGGAAACGCTAAGGCTTAAGGGGCGAGGGCGGGCGCCAGTGGCGGCTGGGTGGTGCGGCATGAGGTTTCCCTTGTGGCGGCGCAATCCTCAACGCGAAGTAATTGAGAATCACTTTCATTTATTGCGCCGTGAGTGCCGCTGCGGGCACCAAGGGTTTAATCGCAAGAAAGCACGCCCATAAGGCACAAAAAAGCCCGGCGCGGCGAAGTTCATCGCGCGTGCCGGGCTAGTGAACGTCCCTGTGTGTACCGCTGTATCAACCGCTGGCTTTGGATTGCGCATCACGCAGTTTCTGCGCGCATTCCTCGCAACACACTTCCACCACGCGATGGCCAATGGTCACCTGGATGGCTGAACTGTCCAGCGGGTAATCGCACACGGCGCAGGTCTTCTCACTCATGGCACGTCTCCTGGTTACCCAATGTCGGGCAGATGCAGAAGACCATGGGCCTGGCATGTGTCGCTGTCGAATTCTTTAGCGGGTTTTAGTTCGCGCCCTCAAATTTAGGATTTGTCCCATATAGACGCGAGTGGGCGATTTCTAAGCTTTCCTGCATCCCATTCACGGTTTGCAGGTAGCGTCATGTCGAACATCCAACACGCCCAACGCCGCGCGTCCGATGCGAGCCCGAACGAACGCGCCTGGGCTCGCAATGGTGGCCTGTTGTTTGCACTCGCCGCGCTGGTGGCGATGGCTGCGGCCGTCGAATGGAACGTCGGCATGATGATGCTCGATCCGCTGGTCTGGATGATGATGCTCGCCGCTGGCGCCGTAGGCCTGGTGTCTGGCTACGCGCTCAACGTGCGCGTGTATTCGCCGGCGACGGAGTGAGTGACGTCGAGCGTCGCGACGATTCACGGAATTCCGCAGGTGATCGCCCATACGCCTGCTTGAACGCACTGGCGAAATGACTGTGGCTGGAAAAGCCCAGCTCCGCTGCGAGCGCAGACAGGTCATCCACCTTGCCGAGCAAATCCAGTGCGCGCGCAAGGCGCAATTGCAGCTGGTATTGATACAGCGGCAGGCCTTCCACCTGCTTGAACACCTGCGTGAGATAGACCGGTGAGCTGCCGATCTCTGCACCGATGTCCGCCAGCGTCCAGCGGCGCGAGAGATCGCTGGAAAGCAGCATCTTCACGCGGTCGGCCAGACGACGGCGCGCGTGCGTGGAGGTGGGCGCTCGCGATGTACGCGGCCCAAGGCTGCGACACACCAGCGTCAGCGCGAGCGCTTCGGCTTCCAGCGGTTCGATGCTGCCTTGAACCAGGCTATGCCGCAGCAATGCGACCAGTGCCTGCGCGCGCGCATCGATGCGTAGCGATTGCGAGCGAAAAGTGAGTCCTTCTTCCGCGTGGACAAGCGCCTTCGGCGCGAGCTCGGCAAGCAGCGCTTCCGACAGGCTCATCGACACACAGGAATCCCCGCCATTCAGCGGATGACTGACCTGGTAGCCCTGCTGGCCGTTGAAAAACAGCACATGGTTTGCGTCGGCCACCGTCTGGTCGGAAGCCACGTGGCGCAGGTAAAGGCCGCGATAGGGAAACACCAGCTGCGTGGATGCCGCGCATTCCTCCGCGCTGCGATGGCGGCACGTGCCGGAGCAGTGCACGTCGCGCAGCGTCAGCGTGTCGGTTTTCAACAACACCTGGCTGGTGATGGTTGACATGGCCGGCGGCCTGATCCCGTGCGGGAGAGGTATCGGAGCATAACAAGCGTGCCGCCGGCGAACCTGTGCCGGCGGGCGGATAGCTAAAGATTCCGACAGCGGCCCTCGTTGGCCCGTGGTCTTCTGGACATGCCCGATGAGCGGGCACACCAAGGCCAGCCTCATGAATCACGAACAGTCCGCCCGCGCCCAGTTATTCCACCAGTTGCATGCAGGCTCCAAGCCCTTGGTGCTTCCCAATGCCTGGGATGCGGCGAGTGCGCGCGTCATCGAAACCTCCGGTGCCAAGGCCGTGGCCACCAGTAGTGCGGCCATGGCGTGGGCACTGGGCTATCCGGATGGTGAACAACTGCCGCTGGATGAATTGCTGGCTGCGTGCCGACGTATCGTCGAGGTCACCTCCGTGCCGGTAAGCGTGGATATCGAGGGCGGCTTCGGCGTCGATGCCGAGGACACCGGTGGCCTGGTTGGCGCGCTGATGCAACTGGGCGTGGTGGGTATCAACATCGAGGATGGCAAGGACCCGGTGACGGGCCAGCTCACTTCAGCGAAGCCACTGGCGCAGCGCCTGGCATGCATCCGTGCCGTCGCCGAGCATCGCGTCGTGCCACTGTTCATCAATGCGCGCACGGATACGTATCTGACGGCCGGCCTTGCTGGCGAGGCGCGTTTCAATGAAACGCTTGAACGCGCCTTGGCGTATGTGAAGGCGGGCGCGAATGGCATCTTCGTGCCGGGCCTTGCCGATGCCGCCGAGATCAAGCGGCTTGCGGCCGCGTTGCCGGTACCGCTCAACGTGTACGTGGGTTACCCCGGCGCGCCGGACGTCCAAACGTTGCAGGCGCTTGGCGTTCGCCGCATCAGCCTTGGCTGCGGCACCATGCAGGCGGTGCTGGCGCACTTGGCAAGCATCACGGAACAGGCCCTGGTGCAGGGCCGCTTCGACATCATGGGCGAGCACATGCTCACCGTGTCGCAGGCCAATGGATTGTTCGCCGCGGTATCGCCGGGCGTGCGCCGCACAGCGTGACGTTACCCAGCGTCGGACGCGTTGCGTGCCTTCACGAAATCCACGAAGGCGCGCAACGGTGTCGGCAGGTTCTGTCGCCCCGGGTAGTAGAGGAACGGACCGCTGAAAGGCTGCCACCACGGTTCGAGGATCGGTTCCAGCGCACCGGTGCGGATGTGCGGCAACAGCAGTTCTTCGTAGATGTGCACGATGCCCAGGCCGGACAGCGCGCCCTGGATCACCAGGTCAAACGCCGCACCGGGGCGTGAACGCAGCGGGCCGGTCGGGTCCACGCGCACGGTCTCATCGTCGTGTTCGAATTCCCACAACGGCGTGGCACCACTGGCGAACTGGCCGCGCAGGCAAGCGTGCGCCAGCAGTTCGCGCGGATGGGTGGGACGACCGTGCGCATCGAGGTATTCAGGCGATGCCGCCGTGGCGAAGCGCTGCACACGCGGCCCAATGGGAATGGCCACCATGTCCTGCTCGAGGCGTTCGTCGTAGCGGATGCCCGCGTCGCAACCGGCGGAAAGCACGTCGACGAAGTTGTCTTCCACCATCACGTCGACGCGGATCTGCGGATAGGCCTTCAGGAATGCCGCAAGAATCGGCGGCAGCACCGCACGGGCCACGCCCGCGGGCACGTTGAGTTTCAACGTGCCGGTGGGCGTGTCGCGAAACACGTTGAGCACATCCAGCGCCGCTTCCATTTCCGACAGCACCGGCGTGAGCCGCTCGATCAGGCGCTGGCCGGCCTCGGTGGGCGCCACGCTGCGGGTGGTGCGGTTGAGCAGGCGAACATCGAGCGCGGCCTCCAGCCGACGCACTGCCACGCTGAGTCCGGAGGCGGAAACCCCGCTGGCGCGGGCGGCGTCACGGAAGCCGCCCGCCCGGGCGACGGCAAGGAAGGCGGCGAGATCGTTGAATTCCATGGCCATTGTGCAAATTTTCACACAGCCCGTGCGAATTGGCATGGATTCTCTAACGGGCCATTCGGGCGCACAGTGGTTGTCACCCCCACGAGGACATCGACATGACGCAACCCATGAAGACCTTTCCCTTCGCCGGCCACGCGGTGAACCGCATGGGCTACGGCGCCATGCAGCTGGCCGGCCCCGGCGTGTTCGGCCCGCCGAAAGACCATGCTGCTGCGCTCGCCGTGCTGCGCGAAGCGGTGGCTTCGGGCGTGAACCACATCGACACCAGCGACTTCTACGGCCCGCACGTCACCAACCGGGTGATACGCGAGGCGCTGCATCCGTATGCCAGGGATCTGCTTATCGTCACCAAGGTCGGCGCCTTTCGTGGCGACGATGCATCGTGGCAACCGGCGCAGGAGCCGGCCGATATCGAACGCGCCGTGCACGACAACCTGAAGAACCTCGGTCTCGACGTGCTCGACGTGGTGAACATGCGCGTCATGGGTGATGTGCACGCGCCGAAGGAAGGTTCCATCGCCAGGCAGATCGACGCGCTGGCGGAACTGCAGCGCAAGGGCCTGGTGCGCCATGTGGGCCTGAGCAACGTGACGTCGGCGCAGGTGGCCGAAGCGCAGCGCATCACCGAAATCGTCTGCGTGCAGAACCACTACAACGTGGTGCACCGCGAGGATGACGCACTGGTGGACGAACTGGCCGCCCAGGGCATTGCCTATGTGCCCTTCTTCCCGTTGGGCGGCTTCACGCCGATCCAGTCGTCCGGGCTGTCGGACCTCGCCGCTTCGCTGGGCGCCACGCCCATGCAGGTGGCACTGGCCTGGCTGCTCCATCGCTCGCCGAATATCCTGCTGATTCCCGGCACGTCTTCCGTGGCCCATCTGCGTGAAAACCTCAAGGCGGCGGAGCTGGTGTTGCCGCCGGAGGTGCTGGACAAGCTCGACGCGCTCTAAGAAACGCCAGCCTCAAACAATGGCAAACGCCCGCTCGTCGAGAGCGGGCGTTTTCGTTGTCGGCACCATGGTGTCGCGGACTTACCAGTGATTGCGGTTGGACACGTCCGCGGCCAGGCGCAGCTCTTCATCGGCCTGCGTCAGCAGGGCCTTGGCGCGGGCGGCGTGGCCACCGAGACGGTCGTCGTTGTCGATCTGCGCGTCGCTCACCAGCTGCCAGGCCTGCACGATGTTTTCCTGGGCGTTACGCAGATTGCCGTGGCGATAGCCGATGTCCACGACCGGGCCGCCTTCCTGCGCCATGGTGACGAACGGGGCAGCCACCGCAGCGGCCATGGCGATACCGACGATCATTGCTTTGATGTTCATGACAAGCCTCCAGAAGTTTGAAGTGGGTTGCGTCATGCAGAGAGGATCAGTGCATGGGAGGTATCTTCCTCCGCTGCCCTGGCGCCTTCTTTCCCATACGCATGGCCTTTTCCAAAAGGCACGATGCGGCCTCCCCGGGCGGCTGCTGTTATGGTGCGGGGGCCGCGTTCCCCGGTTGGAAGGCGTGCCACGCATGGCCCGATGGCTTGTGCCGGTATGGAGCGCGCAAGCGCCGCCGGACTGATGACGACGCTGGATGGAGGGTGGCCGATGAAGCGCGCAGGGCAGGGCGGAACCATTTCACGGGCCTCCATGGTGATCGCCGCGCTCTCCACCATCGTGGAGTGGTACGACTTCACGCTGTACCTGTACGTGGCCACCGTGCTGTCGCGCGTGTTCTTTGGCGGCGGCGCGCATTCGCTGCTCGAAACCCTCGCAGGCTTTGCGATTTCCTATGCCATGCGTCCCCTGGGTGCGCTGGTGTTCGGCGTCATCGGCGACAAGCTGGGCCGCCGCCACACGCTGTTGTTGTCGATGGGGTTGATGACATTGGCGATGCTGGTGACGGCGTTGCTTCCCGACTACCAGCGCGTGGGTGCGACGGCCGGCTATCTGCTGCTGCTCATGCGATGCGTCATGGCTTTCTCGGGCGGCGGCGAATACACGGGTGTGGTTGCGTATCTGCTGGAAGGTGCCGAGCAAAGTCACCGTGGCTTGATAACGTCGCTGGCATCGGCCGCCAGCGAAATCGGTGCACTGCTCGCCGTGGGCGTGGCAGCGCTGACAGTGGGTCTGATGAGTCGCGAAAGCCTGGACGCGTGGGGCTGGCGCATTCCCTTCTTCGTGGGCGCAGCCCTGGCGGGCAGCATCTGGGTCGCGCGCTCCGCCATGCAGGAGTCCCCGGACTTCGAACGCCAGCGTGCGCGCGGCACGGTGCCCAAGTCGCCCGTGCGCGACACGCTGCGTCTTCATCGCGCGGCGGTGCTGCGCACGTTTGCCATTTCCGCGCTCGGCTCCATCACGTACTACGTGGGCATTACCTACGTGCCCACCTTCCTCAGCACCACCGGCACGCAAAGCGAAGACCGCTCGCTGATGTTGTCGACGGTGGCCGCCGTGGCAGTGATTCTGGTGACGCCGTGGGTGGGCAATCTGTCCGATCGCGTGGGGCGCAAACCGGTGCTGGCGGTGCTCGCCCTGCTGTGCGCGGCGTTGCCGCTGGCCATGTTCGCGTGGATGGCCCACGGCTCGACCTTGCAGATCATGGTTGCCACCGTGGTGCTTGCGTGCGTGGCCGGTGGCGTCAGTGCCGTAGGCGCGCCCGCGACCGCCGAGCAGTTTCCCGGCGAAGGCCGCCTGAGTGGTCTTGCCCTGGGCACCACCATGGCCACCGCCATCTTCGGCGGGCTCACGCCCTTCATCGCCGAACTGCTGATCAAGACGACCGGCTGGTCGGCGGTGCCGGGCGCCATGATCGCGGTGATCGCGCTGGCCGTGCTGCCCGTGCTCCTCACCATGCCGGAAACCCGTCCTGTCACTTCGGTGCAATGACGGCGACATACCGTTTTGACGGCTAAACCGTGCAGGCCTGCAGGTCCGCCTCCATCACAGGGAAGAGCAGATGATCTACGTGGAAATTGCGTGCTTCGTCATCGGCGTCGTCGCACTGGTCATCGGCTATCGCCGTAACCAGCGCAATCTCTTGCTGGTGGCAGCCATCGTGTTGTTCCTGGCCGGTTCGGTGGGTGACTTTGCCGGTGGCTTCAAACAGGGCCTTCAGCAAGGCGCGAAGGTCGCCAGCCAGAATCGCTGAGCGTGCACTTGTCGATCCACCGGGTCAGAAGCCGATCGATCGACATTTAGCCATCCGATTCAGGGCGCCCTTCTGCCGGCGTATCGGCTGACGTAGCCGCGGCCTTTTTCTTCCGCGTGCGTTTGCGCGGCGCTGCCGCCGGCGCATCGTTGGTCAGTGTGGGCCCCGGCACGTTCATCTGTTCCAGCCACGACAGGTCGTCGACGTAGGCGAGGAAGTGTTGCAGGTAGCCGGGAGAGAGGTCGCGCATCAGGGACATCGAGCGATGCACGAGGGTGCCGGCATTGAGAGGGCCGGCATTCTCGGGCGAAGGTTGCATCGACTGCTGCAGCTGGCTCGCGGTACGAATGCCAGACCAGATCTGCTGGAACTCGTCGAGCGCGGGTAACGCCTCACGTGTGCCCGCGCGACCGTTGCCTTGCTGGGCGTGTCGGTTGATCTGATCGATCAGTGCGCTCAACGCGCTTCGCGATGGCTCGTCGTCCTGCGACGTGTCGTCCGGCAGCGCGGCCTTGTCGAGATCGCTGGCAAACGCTTCGATCAGGCCGCACAGCCTGTCTTCCAGCACACACCGCGCTTCGCCTTCGTGATGCGTCGCGCGTCGCGCCAGTGCTTCCATGAAATGAAAGCGCACGGTATTCATGCGATCGGCGCGTTGTTCGCGCCATGCATCGAGGGTCGCCTGGGCCTGGGCGAGACGATCAGTCATGCGCGACTGCGGCGGTGGCCGAAGGCTTGGGAATGGGTGCGATTTCCACGCGGCGATTTTTGGCGCGGCCTTCGTCGGTGTCGTTCGCGCTCACGGGTTGCTCTGCGCCGAACGCGGCTGCGAACACCGAAGAAGCGGGCACACCTTCGGCGACCAGCTCACGCGTAACGGTGAGTGCGCGCTGCGCCGACAGTTCCCAGTTGTCCGCGAAGTGGCGGTTACCGTCGCGTACCTGCTGATCGTCGGTGAAGCCGCTGATCATCAGGATCTCGTCGCGCGAATGCAGATAGTCGGTGAGAGGACCGGCCAGGCTCTTCAGCAGTTCGCGGCCTTCCGGCTGGAGCTGGTCGGAGTTGAGTGCGAACAGCACGTTGCCGCGAATGCCGATGCGACCGTTCACCAAGGTCACACGGCCGGCGGCGAGCGGTGCGGCAAGCGCCTGTTCCAGCGACTTGCGGCGCTGCGCCTCGGCCTGGTGCTGCTTCACTTCTTCGTCCAGCTGGTGCGACAGCTGGAGCTGCACACCAATGACGCCGACCAGGATCAACACGAAGGCGCCCAGCAGCACCGACATCAGGTCGCCGAAGGCGGCCCAGATGGGCGTGGCGGATTCGCCTTCGATCTCGATGTCGTCGGTCATGCCGTCTCGGTCCCGGCGGATGCGCGCTCAGCCAGTCGCTGCATGTCTTCGATGATCTGCTTCTGCGACAGCACGCTGAGGTCGACCACTTCCTTGGCTTGCGCCACGTAGTAGGCGAGTTGCTCGTCACTGCGGGACAGCGACTTGTCGAGTGCGCCGGCGATCAGCTCCAGGCGTTCCATCAATGCATCGTTGGACTGGCCGAACGACTGCACGGCAGCGCCGAAGGCATCGCCCAGGCTGGCCACTTCCACCGCGCTGCCGGTGATCTGCGCGGCCACGGTTTCGAGCTTGCCGGTTTCGCCTTCGATGTGATCGGTGAAGCGCGTGCCCACGCGGTCGAGCAGGTCCGCCGTGGTGGTGACCAGTGCATTGACGGCCGTGCGCTGTTCGGTGGACGCGTGGTTCACGGCGTCCAGCAAGGTTTCCAGCGTGGCGAGCAGGCGGCTGCGCTCTTCCAGCATGGCGGTGTCGCGCACCATGCTGTCGGAGAGTTTCTGGCGCAGTTCGGCCACGACATCGGCAGCGACCTTGGGTGCTTCGGAGGCAGCCTGCACGAGACTGGAAATCTCTGCGATGGTTTCGCTGGCGTGCGCCTGCGTCTGCGCGGTGATGTCGCGGGCGGTTTGCGCCAGCGTGTCGCAGATCGCCTGCTGGCGTTCGGCGGCCTGTTCGTTGACCTGGTCCCACTGCGCGTTGAGTGCGGTGGCCATGGTATCGAGCGTGCCGCTCCAGGCGGCGAGGCGCTGCTCATCGCGCGCGGCGAGTTCGTTGACCATGTCCACGGCCACCTTGGGCGCTTCCGAGGCGGCCTGCACGAGGCGCGAGATCTCGGTGATGGTGTCGCTGGCGTGGGCCTTGGTCTGGGCGCTGATGTCGTTGGCGGTCTGCGCCAGCGTGTCGAAGATGGCCTGCTGGCGCGTGGCGGTCTGTTCGCCGGCCTGCTCCCACTGCGCGTTGATGGCCGTGGCCATGGAGCCGAGCGAGTCGGTCCACGCGGCAAGGCGCTGCTGATCGCGCGATTCCAGTGCAGCCTGCAGGTCGGTGTGCGACTGCTGCACGCTGCCGACCAACGCTGCGGCATGTGCCTCGAACGTCGTCGTTGCGGTGGCGAGTGCCTGCTGGTTCTGCGACGCCATGCTGGCGTTGGCCGCCTCCTGCTTCGACAACGCGCCATTCCATGCATCGGTCACAGTGGACACCGTGGTGTCCAGGCGGGACGACACGCTTTCCACCAGACTTGTGGAGCGCTGGTCGAAAGACTCGGTGAAGCGATCCAGCGATGCGCGCAGATCCTGCGCCAGCGTTTCGTTGGTGTCGCGCTGTTCCGCCAGCGCCTTGTTCCAGATGTCAGCCACGTTCGTGGTGGTGGCTTCGAAGCCCGCGGACAAACCGTCCAGGTGGCGCTGCACGGCCTGCGTCACGGTGCCGTGCAACGAGGCGGTTTCGCTTGCCAGGCCTTGCATGGTGGCTTCCACCACCGGCTGCAGCGTGGCGCTGGCAGCGCGTGCGCTTTCGGTCACGCTTTCCTTCAGCGCCTTTTCCACCGACGCGGCCATGCGCGCGTAGGTGGCTTCGGTGCGGGCGTGGAACGATTCGTGGCTGGCCAGCTGGCGTTCGTACGTGGTCAGGCTGTGCTGCTCGATGGTGGTCATCATCGTCTGCAGTTGTTCGACCAGCGCGGGCATCAGTGCCGTCTGCTGTTGCAGCAGCTTGAACGATTCCTCGCGCTGGTATCCCTTCGAGTGCACACGCAGCGTGCTGGCGATCTTCGCGTCGAGTTGCTGCACGACATCAAGGCGCTCGCGACGGCACAGCGCGGAGAGCAGGCCCAGCATGGCGGAACTGGCCACGCCGGCGATGGAGGTGCCGAATGCAAAGCCCAGGCCCTTCACCGGTGCGGCCAGCGAGCCGCGCATGGCTTGCAGGTCGGTGGCGCTTTCCAGTGCCAGTCCGGTACCGCGCAGCGTTGCCATCATGCCCAGCAAGGTGCCCAGCATGCCCAGCAGCACGAGCAGGCCGACGAGGTAAGGCGTCAAGGTCGGTGCGGGCAGCGCCACGCGCTCGCCTTCCACGCGCATGCGCACGGCGTTGCGCAGCGACGGGTGCAGGCGGCCGAGCCATTCGCCCAGTGCCGAGGGTGCGTTGGCACTGTCCGCTACGGCATTCGCCAGCGTGGTAGTGGCCTGGCGGTAACGATGCAGTTCCAGCGCACCGGCAAGGTAGCCAGCGGCAATCAGCGCAGCAACGGCGACACCCAACGGGTTCGAGCCCATGTAGCCCACGCCGATCCAGCAGACGGCAACCAGGCCGACGAGGAACACACCGAGATTTAGAAGATTCCTGAACATGACTTCCCAATTAGCGGGTGCGAAGCGCTGCAAGCAGGCCTTCGACCGGTTGAAAACGAACATCCAGTTCCGCGAGCAACACGCTCTGCATGTCCCTGCGGAACGTTTCCAGCCAGGTGTCGTCCCCGGTCTGGCGCAGGCGTTCGAAATGGTTTTCCAGCAGCGTGGGCACCGAGGCCAGCAGCGTGTGTTCGCGAGGGCTCAGCACGCGTTCCATGGCGGCGTCCACATCGGCGAGCAAGGCGGAATCGTCACTGCGTTGGGCGAGCATGTCGCGCAATCGGCCCCGCCAGTGGCCGGTGGCCGATTGCATGCGTCGCTGCATGGTCTGGTAGCGCTGGCGGAACACGGCGTACTCGACGTCCGTGGCGACCGCGGATTCCGCGTCGGCGGTAATGGCGTCAACCAGTGCGGCACGGATGCGCGCGCACTCCTCTTCCTCGGCCGCTCCGAAGGCCGGCGCGCCGTTGTCCTGCGCCGAAGGCCGGCTGTCCAGCGCCGTGGACAGGGCAAGCGACTGCCGCCAGTCGAGCCATTGGCCCAACCGGTCCGGCAACGATTGGCTGGACGGCGCCACGTCGACGCCCGTCAGACGGGCGAGCAAGCGGATGAACGTGGGGCCGCGGACTGCCGTCCGGGAAGAGACCTGCACCATTCTGCTGGGTAAAAAACGACCATTTTACACGCGAATGGCAACAAGCCTGCGGCAGGAGCGCTCGGACAGGTCTGTGAGTTCCGCTACGGCTCAGGGCCCACCGTTTCCGCGCCGGCGCGTGCGGGCGCCGTAGCGGCCTGGCGACACCCCGAATTGCCTGGAAAACGCGGCACTGAAGGCGGCCGGGCTGAGGTAGCCGCAGTCCAGCGCCGCGGCTGCCACGCTGGCGCCGGTGGAAAGTAGCGTCACGGCATGGATGAGACGCGCCTTTTGCCGCCACGCTTCCAGGGTAAGACCGGTCTGGTCGGGAAACAGCCGCTGCAGGGTGCGCAGGCTGGCGCCCGCTTCGGCGGCCAGCTGGGCCAGGTCACGGCCATCATCCGGTGCCCGCAGCCAGCGGTCCGCCAGCCGCCGGGCGCGCGGGTCGGCGGGCAGGGGAAGCATCAGGTCTTCGGGGTGGGCGGCCATCAGCAGATCGAGCAGCAGGCCGGCAAGACGCTCGTGAGACGGCTGGCGAGAATCGAGCATGCCGATGGTCAGGATGTGCAGGATCAACTCACGCAGCAGCGGCGTCACTTCGATGACCCTCGGCGCATCGGGCAGGGGAGCCGCGCGCTTCCCGTCCAGGTAAAGCGTGCGCAGCGCCAGCTCGCCCTGCACGCGGATGCCGTGTCCGATGCCTGCCGGCATCCAGATCGCCCGCGTGCAGGGCACCAGCCACGACGCCTGGTCGGTCATCACCTGCATCACGCCCGACGACGCGAAGATCAGCTGGCCCCACGGATGCGCGTGCACGGGCAGTACCGTGCCGGCATGGAAGGTGGCGGCCAGCGTGCGGACGTCGAAACCGTCGCGGTTGTCGTTCAATCGAACACGCCCGGCTCGTATTGCATGGCACCGACCAGGTTGCCTTCGGTGTCTTCGAAGTAGATCAGCTCGCCGACGCCGTCGATGCGGTAGGGCGGCATCACGATGCGGCCGCCGCCCGCCTCGATGGCCGCGATGGGGGCCTTGAGGTCGGTCACGCCGAAGCTTGCCTCGTAGCCCGCCATGCGCACGCCGGGAACGATGTCGCGCCGGCCCTGCAGCGCCCCGAGCAGGCCGTTACCCGCGTTCTTCACCTGGTAGAAGTCCGGCGGGCCCCACGGATCAAAGCGCCAGCCGAACACGTGCTCGTAGAAGGTTTTCGCGCGGCCGACGTCGTCGGCGTTGATGGCGAAATGACGGAAGACGGCGGGCATGTCGCATCTCCGGAAGGTCGGTGGTGACGAGCATACGGTCCGGGCCGGTGGCGCGCATGCGCACAAACGCCAACAAGCTCCTCGCAGGCGCCAACCTAGGGAGGCTCTGATCTATTCCACATAGGCGTCACCGTTTCTGCCAAGGCGCAGATGGGTGGTGCGACGATGAAGGCAGGCTGGTTGCCTGTCGAATCGGAGCGGCGCACAGCTGCGCCTTGGCAGAAACGGCCCTCCGGGTGATCCCCAAAGTGCGGGCAGCGTGCGATCCGCGTCTTGCCCAGGCAGCCAGCCTGGGCTGCGTCACGCCTCGCACGCTGCCCGCACTCTGGGGGTCATGCCGCCTACGTGGAATAGATCAGAGCCTCCCTTGGGTGCTGGTGTTGCGCGGCGTCCATGGTTAAGTTGCCGCGTCATCCATTCGCTCGTCGGAGCCGTCCATGTCGCGTGTGTCTTCCGTCCTCTTCCCGCGCACGGCGGGTCGCAAGTTTTCGCGCCTCGCCATTGCCGTTGCGCTTGCCCTGGGGGCCGGCGTCGCCGTCGGTGCCGATCAGGTGCGCACCGACGATGTCCCGCCGCCACAGGACGTGAAGTACGACGGCACCGTGACCTTGCACGTGGACGCCAGCGACAGCACGCAGGGCATCTTCCGCGCGCACGAAACCATCCCCGTGAAAGCCGGCGCGTTGACCCTGCTGTATCCGCAGTGGATTCCCGGCGATCACTCGCCCACCGGTCCGATCAACATGCTGGCCGGCCTGAAGATCGCCGCCAACGGCAAGCCGCTGGCGTGGAAGCGCGACAAGTACAACGTGTTCGCCTTCCACGTGGACGTGCCGCAGGGCGTGACCTCGCTGGAGGTGGATTTCCAGTACCTCTCCGGCCGCACCGAAAGCGAAGGCTTCGACATCACCGACCGCATGATGGACATGGAGTGGAGCAAGGTGTCGCTCTATCCGGCGGGCTATTACACGCGTGGCATCACCTTTGCACCGAGCATGACCTTGCCCAAGGGCTGGCAGCTTGGCACCGCGCTGGAAACCGCCAGGCAGGCAGGCGACACCGTCACCTTCAAGCCGGTGACGTTCAACAACCTGGTCGACTCGCCCGTCTACGCCGGCCAGTACTTCAAGCGCGTGGATCTGAATCCGGGCGGCGATGCGCCGGTGCACCTGGACATCGTCGCCGACGCGCCGAAGTACCTTGAGATGAACGACGAACAGCTGAAGGTGCATCGCGCACTCGTCACGCAGGCGATAAAGCTGTTCGGCTCGCATCACTACGACCACTACGACTTCCTGTTCTCGCTGTCCGACCAGATGGGCGGCAACGGCACGGAACATCACCAGTCCAGCGAGGACGGCCTCGACGCCGACTACTTCACCGGCTGGAACGATGCAGCACCCGACCGCGACCTGCTGGCGCACGAATACGTGCATTCGTGGAACGGCAAGTTCCGTCGTCCGGATGATCTGTGGACGCCGAACTTCAACGTGCCGATGGGTGACTCGCTGCTGTGGGTGTACGAAGGGCAGACGCAGTACTGGGGTTACGTGCTCACGGCGCGCTCGGGCATCTGGTCGCCACAGCAGTTCCGCGACGCGCTGGCCATGACGGCAGCGAATTACGACCTCAATCGTCCGGGCTTCCAGTGGCGCACGATGGAAGACACCACCAACGATGCCACCATTGCGCGCCGTTCCAGCCTGCCGTACCGCAGCTGGCAGATGAGCGAGGAGTACTACAGCGCCGGCCAGATGATGTGGCTGGAAGTGGATGCCAAGCTGCGTTCGCTCACGCACGATTCGAAGTCGCTGGATGATTTCGCGCATGCATTCTTCGGCATGGACAACGGCAGCTACGTCACCCGGACGTACAACTTCGACGAGGTTGTTTCCACGCTCAATGGCGTAGCGCCTTACGATTGGGCCGCGTTCCTGCACGCGCACGTCGACGCGCTGAATCCGCCGCTGGAAAACGGCATTGCCGGCACCGGCTGGAAGCTGGTCTACACCGACAAGCCGAGCGACTTCGAGCAGCAGTACAACAGCCGCACGCAGCCGTCGCGTCACCTGTACAACTTCACCTGGTCCATCGGCCTGACCATGAACGACAAGGGAGCCGTGAATGACGTGCGCTGGAACGGTCCCGCCTTCAAGGCCGGCGTTACCACGGGTGCGGAGCTGGTGGCGGTGAATGGACAGGACTATTCCAAGGACGTGCTGACGGACGCCATTGCTGCCGCCAAGACCGGCAAGGCACCGATCCAGTTGCTGATGAAATACCAGGGCGGCTTCCGCCAGGTCTCCATCGACTACCACGGCGGCCTGCAGTATCCACACCTGGTGCGCGTGGAAGGCGCGCCGGACTATCTCAGCGAAATCATCGCGGCGAAGAAGTAAGCAGTAGCCTGCAGGTACCAGCGATGCGCGCTTCGGCCAGACGGTGGATACCCGTTGTCAGCCGCGGCGCGCATGCTTCAAGTGATCGGCCATCGATCGATGGCATTGCTTCGTCGGCGTGCTGCCGCGGTTGAGAAGGAGATCCCATGCGCATGTCGAAAACCCCGAAGGGATTGCGTCGGGCCATGCTCCCCCTCGCGATGATGTTCGGCTGCGTACATGCGCAGTCGCCAGGCACCGCAGCGATTCGCTTCGTGGCCGTGGACCCGGAAGGCGTGGATTACGGACCGCAGTTTTCCCCCGATAGCCAGCGGCTTATTTTCGATCGACGCGGATTGTTCGGCGGACGCTGGGAAACGTATGTCGTGGGCATCGATGGCGGCACGCCGCAGCCGTTCGCCAAGGACGAGATACCCGTGGCGCAGACGCGCACGCGCTGGTCGCATGCCCATGCCATTGCCTTCACCGGCATGCATCTCGACGGCACGGGCCATACGTGGGTGATGAATGACGACGGCACGCATGCGCATCTGGCGATTCCGACGTCGGATGCCATGAACTCGTTCTATCCGTCCTGGTATCCGGATGGGAAAGCGCTGCTGGAGATGAGCGGCGACGATCAGTCGCTGCGCAAGCTCGATCTGGCTTCAGGCACGGCCACGCCCCTGTCGATCAGGCCAGCCTTGTTCACCGGCATGGCCAGCGCATCGCCGGATGGCCGCTGGATCGTGGTGGCGGCGCAAGCCAACGCGGGGCAAAAGTACGATCAGACGAAGAACCAGATCTGGCTGATCTCCGCCAGCGGCGACGCGCATCCGCTGGAATCGAAAGCGGGTGAAGGCCGCGCGCCGACATGGTCGCCCGACGGCAGGCGTGTCCTGTTCGAGAGCAATCGAGCCAGTGCCAAACCGGAGATGTATGCGGTATTCGTGGCCGATGTCGACGGAAAGAACGTCCGGCGCCTGACGCCTTATGCGCTCAACGCGCAGCATCCCACCTGGTCGCCGGACGGCAAGTGGATCGCGTTTTCCGCGCGCCAATCGAAGAAGGCCGGCCTGTTCGCGCCAGGCATTGCCGTGATGCCCGCGCCGGGCTCCGGTGATGGCATGCCGCCGGATGCGCCGGATGTTCCTGAGCAAGTGCACTCGGCAGGCCAGCCATCGCAGTGACGCTGGCGGTGATTCGTACAACATGTTCCTTACGGAGATGACGTGATGAAGCATGGATCGTTCGTTTTCCTCGCAGGCTTGCTGTTACTTGTCGCAAACGCCAGCGCCAGTACGCCAGGGTTCGAGCAGGCGTACACCACCGCGAAAAGCGACGAGTTGTCGTTGCAAGGCCAGGATGCAAAAAACTTGCACGATGCCGAGAGCCAGGCCGTGTTGAACGCCGTGGTGGCATGCAAGCCGAACCATCCGGTGGGTGGGGCCCAGGTAACCTTCGTCATCGTCGCGCAACTGGATGAGGCGGGCGTGGCGGTGCGCACCTGGCGCGACGGCGATTCCGACATGGCCACATGTTTCGACCGCCATATATCGGGCACGCAGTTCTTCGTACCACCGCACGTCCCGTTCTACGTATTCATCGGCATGCACGCCTAGAAACCGCCGCGCGTGAGGCCAACGACGCAGACAGGCCTTAGAATGCACGCGCTGCTTTCTGGAGGTTTCCCGCTGTGTCGCATTATTCCGGTCCCCTGCTGACGCGCGCCCTGGGCGAAGCGTTGATCGCCGCGCGTGATGCCGGTCGCACCGAATGGTCGGGCTCGCTGGACCTGGAGCGCTCCACCGGAAGCATCTCGTTGTCCGCCGATCACTGGCAGTTTCAGTCGCAGCGATATCCGTACCCTTCGCGACTGAAGGACCGCACGATCTACTATTGGGATGGCGAGGATTTCTCCTCGGTATCCACGTTTTCGCAGTCGTTGATCAAGCTGGTGCCCACGGAATGGGGCGCGCCCACATTCGAGATCGACGGCATCAAGATGCTGCCCACGTCGAAGGAGTCGCCTTTCGAAGACGCGCGCCGCAAGGTGGCGCTCATCGAGCCGCGCGGCAAGGTGGTGCTCGATACCTGCGGTGGCCTGGGTTATTTCGCCGCGTGTTGTCTGGAGGCCGGCGTCGAACGCATCCATTCGTTCGAAAAGAACGCCGACGTGCTATGGCTGCGCACGCTCAATGCGTGGTCGCCCGATCCGGAGGCACCGTCCAGTGGTGGTCGTCTGCAACTGACGCATGCCGACGTATCGGAAGCGATCGCACAGATCGGCGACGCGTCGATGGACGCGGCGCTGCACGATCCGCCGCGTTTCGGCATTGCCGGCGAGCTCTATTCGCAGGTGTTCTACGACCATCTCGCACGCGTGCTGCGGCGTGGTGGCCGTTTGTTCCACTACACCGGCAGCCCCAACAAGCTCACCAGTGATCGCGATGTGCCACGCGAAGTGGCCAGGCGACTGGAAAAGGCGGGCTTCAAGGCGGAGCTTGCGCTGGACGGCGTGCTCGCCATCAAGCGCTGAGCAAGGCGCCACGCCGCATGGCGGCATGGCGCTACGCGGTCATGCGCTGAAGTAGTGCCCTTCGTCGAGGTCGGCCAGCAGCGTGGCGTGGTCCGGTTGCCACGCCAGTTGTTCACGCGTCTTGCGGCTGGAGGCAAGGTTGTCCATCTGCGTGAAATGGGCCAGCCAGCCAAAATGCCCGGCGGCTTCCTCGGGCGTCTTGCTGACGACGGGGAGACTCAGGTGACGGCCGATGGCGGTGGCGATGTCGCGGAAGCTCACGCCTTCCTCGGCGACGGCGTGATAGCGCACACCGCCGACACCTTTCTCGATCGCCAGGCGATAAAGATGCGCCGCATCCAGCCGGTGCACGGCCGGCCAGTGATTGCTGCCGCTGCCAATGTAGGCAGACACGCCTTTCTCGCGCGCCAGCTGGATCAGCATGGGCACAAAGCCATGATCCCCTTTGCCGTGCACGGTGGGCGGCAGGCGCACGATGGAAGCGCGCACGCCGCGCGCGGCCAGCGCTTCGGTTTCCCGTTCGGACACCACGCGCGGAAAACTGGAGGCATTGGCGTCGTCTTCCGTCGCAAGGCGACCGGAAGCCAGCAGGCCGGTGCCCGACGTGACGAGCAGCGGACGATCCGTGCCTGCCAGCGCGTCGCCCAGCGCGCCGATAACACGCTGCTCCACCGCGCAGCTGGCCTCGAAGTTCGCGAAGTCGTGGATGAAGGCGGTGTGGATCACACCATCGGCTTGTGATGCACCGCGTTGCAGGCTGTCGAGATCTTCCAGCGAACCGCGATGCACCTCGGCGCCGGTGGCAGCGAGTGCCTGGGCGGACGCATCGGAGCGTACGAGGCCAAGCACCTGGTGTCCCGCCTTCAGCAGGTCCTGGACGATGGCGGAGCCCACGAAGCCCGTGGCGCCGGTAACAAAGACACGCATGATAAAGTTCCTGAGTGAATCAACCGAACCTGATGATCGACGCAGGGCGCACTGGCGATGAAGCCGTGACGTTATACCGGTATGGCGACTGACAGGCTGAGCATGGCAAGCAGCGACAACCCGTTGGGGATCTTCCTCAAGGATCGTCGCGCGCGTCTTGATCCGGCGACGTACGGTTTCAGTCCGTCGCGACGTCGCACGCCGGGCCTGCGACGTGAAGAAGTGGCGCAGCGCGCCAACGTCAGCGCCACCTGGTACACCTGGCTGGAACAGGGGCGCGGCGGTTCGCCGTCTGCCGATGTACTTGAGCGTCTGGCGCGTGCGCTGGAACTCAGCGCCGTGGAGCGCGAACACCTGTTCCTGCTGGCGCAGCATCGTCCTCCGGAAGTGCGCTATCTCACGCCGGGCGGCGTGACGCCGCGGTTGCAGCGTGTACTGGATGCGATGACGTACAGCCCCGCCTTCGTACGCACGGTGCGTTGGGATATCGTGGGTTGGAACCACGCCGCGACGAAGGTGCTCGGCGACTACGCCGCGTTGCCTCCCGAGCGCCGCAATTCGCTGCGGCTGATCTTCGGCGATCCGGCCATCCGTGAACGCATGACTGAATGGGAAAGCGATGCACGCGCCATGGTGGCCACGTTTCGCGCGGAGATGGCGCGCGTGGGTGCATCGAAAGACGTCGAAGCGTTTGTCGCCGAGATGTGCGAACTGAGTGACGAGTTCGCCGCCATGTGGTGCGATCACGATGTGCGTCGACAAGGCGAGGGCACCAAGCACATGCGCCATCCGCGCGTGGGTGCCATCGCGCTCGATTATTCCGTGTTCGCCGTCGATGACGCACCCGGACTCAGCATGGTGGTCTACAGTCCTGCGACGCCGGACGATGCGGAGCGCGTGCGCCAACTGGTGGACAACTGACGGAGCGTGGCATGGCCAGCAGAACGGCTTCCTGTTACTGCGGACAGTTGCGGATTGAAGTGCAGGGCGAACCGCTGGGCGTGGGTGTGTGCCACTGCCTGGCTTGCCAGCAACGCACCGGCAGCGTGTTCGCCGCGCTGGCGGGCTACGGCGCCCCCTTCAAGGTCACGGGCGAGGCGACGGAATTCGTACGCACCGGCGATCACGGGTCGTCATTTCGCTTTCGTTTCTGCCCTGTCTGCGGCAGCACGGTGTTCCACACGGAAGAAGGCGTGGACGGCCGCGTTTCAGTGGCAGTCGGCGCATTCGCCGACCCCGCGTTTCCGCCACCCCAGGATTCGGTCTACGAATGCCGTCGGCATACCTGGGTAACGCTGCCCGATGACGTCACGCGCTACGACACCGATCCGCCTTGACGCGCGCCATCAGGCGATGGCACCGCCACCGTCGATGAGTACGGTCGATCCCGTCGCAAACGGCGTGCCGGCCAGATAGAGAATGGCATTGGCAACGTCTTCGGGCGCGCCCATTCGGCGTGCGGGAAGACGTTCGGCGGCAGCGCGGAACATGTTCTCGCGCGCTTCTTCCTTCATGCCCGACCACAGCGGTGTTTCGATAAGGCCGGGCGATACGGTGTTGACGCGTACCGGAGCGAATTCCAGCGCGAGGCCACGCGCCAGCGCTTCGAGCGCGGCATTGATTGCGCCCTGGAGCACCGAACTGGCGGAGGGGCGCACGCTGAGAAAGCCGGAGACGAAGGTGAGTGATCCTCCATCGCGAATCTTCGCCACCCGCGCGACGCGATAAGCACCCCAGAACTTGCTTTCCATCGCCGCACGCGCGTCGTGCAGCGCCAGTGCGCGAATCGGGCCGCCCGGGGTCTTTGCCGCGGAGATCACCACGTGATCGAAGGTTTCCGCACTCGCGAAATACGTGTCCACGGCGGCTTCGTTGGTGGTGTCGAGCACGGCGGTGCGCACATTGCCACCGATGTTGCGCGCGGCGGCGTCGAGGCGCTCGGCATTGCGCGATGCGATGGTGACCTTGGCGCCGGCGTCGGCAAATGCTCGAGCCGTGGCTTCGCCAATGCCCGAACTGCCGCCCACCACGAGCACGGATTGCTGGCTGAAAGACGTCATGTGCTTCTTCTCTCCGTCAGTTCTTGATGGCGCCCAGCTGCTTGAGCAGCGTGAGGTTGTCTTCCAGGTGCCAGTTCTCGACAATCTTTCCGTCGGTGACCCGATAGATATCGGTGGCGATGAAATCGATGGCCTGGCCCTTGCCCTGCACACCGTTGAAACTTCCGGTGAAGTGGCCGGCAAAGTGCAGGTGCGATACCACGCGGTCACCGACGACGAGCATCTGTTGCACGTCGCAGGTCAGGTCGGGCACGGCCTGGCGGAAGGTCCTGGAGGCCTGCAACGGGCCTTCCGGACCCTGCGCGCGGCCGGGTGGTGGCGTGCGGTCGATGAACTCGGGCGACAGCGCGGCCTTCGCCAGCGATTCGTCACCGGTGTTCCAGAAGGTGTCGTAGCGCTGTGCCGCAAGCTGGTTGGCGCTGGCGACAGCCTTGGGCAGGCTGTGGTCCACGATCAGGGTGCCGGGCTTGACCAGTGCGGCGTCTGCCGCGTTCGCGGCAATAAAAGGCGAGGCGGCAAGGGCAGCGACGAGCAGCGTGGCGATCGGGGGCTTGCGACGAGTCATGGGCGCTCTCCGGTGAGTGGCGCCAAGGTACCGGTGCGTGCGTGACGAAAGAATGGGCGTGGCCGGCATAGCTTCCTTTCCCAAGACGAAAGGATGGCCTGGACAGGTCGGTGCCACTTTCTCCCCCCCCGGCCGGATGTGCCTTGGGGCAATCCGTTCCGTTTCAAGGTGCCATGCTGTCGATATGGACGTCTAAACGAACGATGAAGGTCGCGCCTTGAATCGCCTGTCGCGAGCCACACCTTTGCCGGACCGGTCGCTTCGGGGCCGGTGCGCCAGCGCGTCGCGCGGCGTCTATCTATTGCTCTTTGGAGAATATGGTTATGCGTACTGTTCTGGATTTTTCGCCGCTGCATCGTTCCAGCATCGGCTTCGACCGCGTGTTCGACCTGCTTGACGCCGCCGCACGCACGCAGCCCACCGACAACTGGCCTCCGTTCGACTCCGTGAAGCTGAGCGAAGACAAGTACCGCATCACCATGGCGGTGGCGGGCTTCAGCCGCGAGGACGTCAACATCACCGTGCAGGCGAACATGCTTACCGTCACCGGTGAGCGCAAGGGTGAGCAGGAAGGCGAAGTGCTGCACCGTGGTATTGCCAACCGCCCCTTCAGCCGCCGCTTCGAACTGGCCGAGCACGTGCAGGTGACGGGTGCGCGCATGGAAAACGGTTTGCTGGTGATCGACCTCAAGCGCGAAATTCCCGAAGCGTACAAGTTGCGCCGCATCGAGATCGGCGACGTCGCCGCGCCGTCGGTGCCGCATATCCAGGATCAGGCCGCGTAATCGCCTCACGGTATTTCTGCCGTAGTGGTATCCGGAGGGTGACGAATCCGTCACCCTCTTTTTTCATGCCCGTGACCTGCGTCGGTCACACTGGCACGCGAACGGCATCGATACGCGGAGTGCTGCATGCGACGAGGCAAGGCAAGCTGGTTGGCGATGGGGTTGGCCGTGGCCATGCCTGTGGCGCACGCGCAGGAAACGCTGCCCAACGAACCGGTGAAACAGCTCGATCTGAAGCGCTATCTTGGCGAATGGCATGAGATAGCCCACCTGCCGATGTTCTTCCAGCGTCAGTGCGTGGACAGCATCACAGCGACGTACACCGCGATGCCCGATGGGCAGGTGCACGTACACAACGCATGTCGTACGCAGGAGGGCGGACACGATGCCGCCGATGGCGTGGCGCGTACGACCGAAAAGGCGGGCGCGCTACAGGTGCGTTTTGCGCCCGCGTGGCTGAGCTGGTTACCGTGGGTATGGGCGGACTACTGGGTGCTCGATGTAGACCCCGACTATCGCTGGGCGGTCGTGGGCAGTCCGAGTCGGCGTTACCTGTGGGTGCTGTCGCGCGATGCGGAGATGCAGCGCGCACAGTTCGAGGCCTTGCGTCATCGGGCGTCGCTGCGGGGCTACCCCGTGGAACGGCTGGTGATGTCGGCGCCGCTCAACTGATGCGAGTGCTCAATCGTCGGCCCGATCGCGCACGCGATCCATCAACTCACGCAGCTGCTTCTGTTCCTCCGCGCTCAGCACGCCAAACAGCTGCTCTACCGCCTGGCGTTTGGGGCCTTGCACCTCATCGAGCTTGGTCTGGCCCTGCGGCGTGATGCTGACCAGCTGCGCGCGGCGATCCGTCGGGTGCGGCGTGCGCGCGATCCAGCCGTTCTCCTCCAGGGCATCCAGCGCGGTGGTCACCGTGCGTGGCGCGTAACCCATGTGCGTGGCGATGTCGCTGGGCCGGCAGGGCGCCAGCCGCGCGACCAGCGCCAGCAGCTTCGATTGGGACAGCGACAGGCCGGCGGCCGTCATGGCGGCATCCACGCGCTTGCGCACCAGGTGATGCAGGGCGAGGAAAGCGTCGGCCAGTTCGATGGTGGTTGACTTGCGGCTGCTGGTCATGGAAAAGTATTGAGCAGGCTCACTATGAGTTTCATCCAGTATACCGGTGCGGCACGGCCGCTGCCAGCGAGGTTCCCCCATGTCCCCCGTTTCCCTTGAAGTCCGGCGCGTCCGGCATCCCCTGAAAATGCGCGAATTGACCGTGAAGCGCCTGGCGCAGGTCTCGCCGCGCCTGCTCCGCGTCACCTTTACCGGCGACCTGGCGGATTTCGTCTCCGCCTCGTTCGACGACCACGTGAAGCTTTTCTTCCCAGTCGATGGCGAGGCGCGCCCCTCGCTGCCCACGGTGACCGAGCAGGGCATCGCCTTCGATCCTGAGCGCCCGCGTCCTGCCAGCCGCGACTACACCCCGCGCAGCTATCGCCCCGAAGCCAATGAGCTGGACATCGAATTCGTGCTGCATGGCGAAGGTCCGGCGGTGTCGTGGGCGCGTGCCGCTCGCGTGGGCGATGTGCTGGGACAGGGCGGCCCGCGCGGTTCGGCGATCCTTCCCGAAGGCTTGGACTGGTACCTGCTCGCAGGTGACGAAACCGCGCTGCCCGCCATGGCACGCCGGCTGGAAGAGGCGGCAGCGGGTGAACGCATCATCGCGTTGATCGAGGTGGAGAGCGCCGATGCCAGGGTCGAGATTGCCACGAGTGCGCAGGCCAGCATCACCTGGTTGTGCCGGCAGGCCGGGGATGCAGGTTTGCCGGAAGCCGTCGCCAGCCTGTCGCTGCCTGAGGGCGAAGGGATTGTCTGGGCCGCCGGCGAATACGCCCGCATTCGCCAGGTCCGCCAGCGCTTGATTGATGTTCACGGCCTGGACCGGCAGCGCATCAAGACGTCCAGCTACTGGAAGCAAGGTGAAGTGGCGAGCCACGAAACGCTCACCGACTGAACCGGGTCAGGCGCGGGCCCCTCCGGCACGTTAGGTAGTTTTTCTATTCCACTTTGGGGGCGGCGGGCGTCAACTGAAGCGCTCACGCCAAGTCATGCCATGCCCCCGAGGTGGAACCCATGCCGACGACGATGGTTGAAGATCGCACCCCCAAGGTCACCCGCAAGCCTTCCAAGACCGACAAGGTGGTCGGCCACGCCCATGCCACGCATCAGGAAGGGCCGCTCACGCAGGCTACGCTGCTGAAGAGCCTCGCGGATCGCCAGGCACTGGCGAAAGAGATTCGCGACAAGGTGCCACGCAAGAACCTTGGCGGATGGAAGGCACCGAAGAACCGTTTCGATCCCGTCGAGGTGCTGATCGAGACGTCCAAGGGGCGTGTGGAAACGCTGCTGCCGATCCGCTACGGCCGCATGATGGCTTCGCCCTTCGCGTTCTACCGTGGCGCGGCGGCCATCATGGCGGGCGATCTCGCCACCACGGCGAGCACGGGCATCCACCTGCAGAGCTGCGGCGATTGCCATCTGGTGAATTTCGGCGGTTTCGCCACGCCCGAACGCAGCCTAGTGTTCGACATCAACGATTTCGACGAAACCACCATCGGGCCCTGGGAATGGGATCTCAAGCGCCTGTGCGCAAGCCTGGTGGTGGCATCGCGCGCCAACGGCTTCAGCAGCGACGACGCCAAGGACATCGCCTGGGAGGCTGCCGATGCTTACCGGATGCACGTGGCGCAGTACGCCGACATGCCGCTGCTGGAGGCGTGGTACGACCACATCGACCTGCAGGACGTCATCGATCGCATGCGCGACGAGGAGATGAAGAAACTTGCCACCAAGACCGTGCGCAAGGCCGTGGAGCACACCGCGCACACGAAGGAATTCATCAAGCTCACGGTGGCCGGCGGTTCGCCACCGCGCATCCAGGACGAACCGCCGCTGATTTATCACGACGAGGACATCCTCAGTCGCGTGCCGCTGGCGGAGCGCCAGAAGTCGTTTGACGACTACCGCGAATCCCTGTCACCCGAACGGCGCGTGCTGCTCGATCGCTTCGACATCGTGGACGCGGCGGTGAAGGTGGTGGGCGTGGGCAGCGTGGGCACGTATTGCGGCATCCTGCTGATGGTGTCGGGCAATGGCGATCCGCTCTTTCTCCAGTTCAAGGAAGCGCGCCAATCGGTGATCGATCCCTTCATCGGGCGCAATCCTTACAAGCACAACGGCCAGCGCGTAGTGATCGGTCAGCGCCTGATGCAGTCAGCCAGCGACATGTTCCTGGGCTGGACGCAGGGGCCGAAGCGTCACTTCTATGTGCGCCAGTTGCGCGACGCCAAGATTTCGCCACAGGTTGAGGTGATGCGCGTGCCCAACCTGCGTCGCTACGGCCGGCTGTGCGCGCGTGCGCTTGCCCGGGCGCACGTGCGATCGGGTGATGCCGTATTGCTGTCGGCCTATCTCGGCAAGAGCGATGCTTTTGCCGATGCCATCACCTCGTTCTCCGTGGCGTATGCCGACCAGAACGAGCGTGACCACGAAGCGCTGGTGAAAGCGGTGCGCGCGGGGCGCGTGGACGCCACCACCCTCAGCTAAGGCGACGGCGGCGCAGCCTGTTCCAGCTGCGCCGCCAGTGCCATGCTTCGTGGTGCGGCCAGGCCGCCGTAACGGTGGTCGATGGATTCGAGCAAAGTCCGTGCTTGGTCCGCGTGCCCCGTCTTGAGCGCGGCATCGGCCTCGTCCAGTTGCTGGTTCATCGCATCGACCACATGTGCGCGGCATGCGGCCAGCCTGGCGGCATCGGGCGCATGGTGCGTTTCCAGCGACGTCAGTGCGCGATCCAGCGATGCCGGGTCCGCCAGATCGTGGCCTGTGCGAGGCATGGCGCGACGATCCACATCCTCGATGCACCAGTCGCGCAGCGATTGCAGGCTGCGTCGATCGGCATCCTGGCGCGCCGGGTCGTCGGCACCCGTCAGATAGACCAGGCGCGTGCCAGCCTGGAACGCCTGCAGCAATGCCGAGGGCGGCAGCGGAATCGTGTCGCCGATGGTGTCGCTGCCCGCATCGAGCAACGCACCGCGGAACAGGTCCGCGTAGCCCAGTGCGAGCCGCAATGCCACGCGCGACCCGCCGGAAAAGCCGCCGATATACACACGTTGCGGATTCACGGGGTAACGCGCCATCACATTGATCGCGCCCAGCAGCGATACCGGATCGCGACGATCCAGCACGTTGGCGTCGTTGCCGATGCCTGCCGCCGTGACGAGGATCATGCCGTGGCGATCGAGCACCGGCGCCCAGCCCGGTGGCAGTCTGGCGTCGTTCCACGGCGGCACGAACACCAGCAGCGCATAGCCTCCGGGCGGCGCATTCGCAGGTACGTAAAGCACAAAATGTTCGCGCGACGGATCGACGGGTTGATCGGCAAGGGCGACGCCATGGGCCGATGCCTGCTGCTGCAGGCGTCGCGCATTCAGCGGCGTGACCAGGCGTCGTGCAAGTTCGGCACTGCCCGAGAGCGGGCTGACCTGGGTAAACGTCACCCCGTCCAGCATGCCGGTGGGCGCGTCCTTCGCCGTCGCGGCAATGGCAAGCCACGCAAGGGATACCGCCATGAGGACACGCCAGCGCATGGCGGCAGGCTAGCACCACGGCTTGGCCGTGCGGGGGAGGGCAACCTCGGCTGCACATCACGGCGTCCCTTGGCTGGCATCGCCGTTGCGGCCACCATGGCGCGATGTCAATGAAACGACATGCGTTGCCGTCACGATGCGCGGATCATCGCGTCGCAACGACGCGTCGGGCAAACGCAAAGGAGTCGTCGTGGGTCGTTTATGCTGGATCATCCTGATGGCGGGCGCACTGGTCATGACTGCCGACATTCACGCTAACGAAGCGCCGCTGGCGAAAAAGGTGCTGGTGATCGGTCATCGCGGTGCGAGCGCGCTGCGGCCGGAACACACGCTGGCGTCCTACGGGAAAGCCATCGCCGATGGCGCGGACTTTATCGAGCCGGACCTGGTGATGACGCGCGATGGCGTGCCGGTGGCGCGCCACGAGAACGAGATCAGCGGTACTACCGACGTGGCCCGGCATCCCGAGTTCGCGTCGCGCAAAACCACCAAGACCGTCGACGGCGAAAAAGTCACCGGCTGGTTCACCGAAGATTTCACGCTGGACGAATTGAAGACGTTGCGGGCGCGCGAACGTTTGCCGCAGTACCGCAGCACGCAATACGACGGCCAGTTCCAGATTCCCACGCTGGACGAAATCATCGATTTCGTGGCGACCGAATCGGCCACGCAGGGTCGCGTGATCGGCATCATTCCCGAGATCAAGCACGGCACGTATTTCCAGAAGGCCGGCCTGCCGATGGAAGACCGCGTGCTCGCCATTCTTGCCGCGCATGCGTATACGCGCACGGCGCCGGTGGAAATCCAGTCGTTCGAGATCGCCAACCTGCGGTATCTGCGCGGCAAGCTTGGCAAGGATCACCCGAACATCCGCCTGCTGCAGTTGCTCGGTGATGCGAACGAAGAGCCTTACGACACCGTTGCTGCCGGCAAGAAACTCACTTTCGCGCAGATGATGACGCCTGCCGGTTTGCGGGACATTGCCACGTATGCGGATGCGATCGGGCCGAGCATTCGTTCGATCATTCCGCTGGCGGCGGATGGCACGCTGGGCAAACCCACCGCACTGGCGCATGACGCGCACGCGGCGAAGCTGGAACTTCACCCTTATACGTTCCGGCCGGAGAACTTCTTCCAGGCGAAGAATTTCTGGAAGGGGAGCGACCCGAAGACGTTCAACGAAGCGGGTTCGATCGCGGAGATCCGGGCGTATCTGGATGCGGGGGTGGATGCGTTTTTTACGGATGATCCGGCGATTGGGCGCAAGGCTTTGGATGGGCGGTGAGTCGCTTGGTGTTGGGTTGAGTGGCGCGCAGGTGGCCTGTTGAAACGACCGCCCTGCTTTTTCTCCCTCTCCCCGCCGGGGAGAGGGGGGGGAGGGGTGCGTGCTCACGATAACGCTCCTATCCCGCACCGCCATCCTCGAAGACGCCCCTTCCCCCACCGTCATCCTCGCGATGACGTCTCTATCCCTCACCGTCATTCCCGCGAAGGCGGGAATCCAGTGACTTTGCTTTTGACTTTGTCGCTCGATTGAAGCCTCTCCGCAACCTGGCTCGCCTGCCGCGGGCTTCCGACCTCCTGCCGGAGGCCGGGTCACTTTCTCTTGCTTGCCCAAGAGAAAGTAACCAAAGAGAAGGGCACCCCGGATGACGCGCCTTCCGTCCGTTGGACGGAAGGTTCGCGTGCGGGCTACGGGGTTTGTCGACAGGGCTTCCTGCCCTGACGACAAACTGGCTCGCATCCATGCTAGCCACCCTGCGGGCTGATCCTCCACTCGCACGCCGCTGCCATACGGG
>NZ_QAVX01000017.1 GCF_003121485.1 Dyella sp. C11
CCGACCCCCACCCCCCTCCGCCGGCGGCTGGTGGGCTCGGAGAGGGGTATAAGAGACAGCAACCCATTCGCGCGGCCCATTGGTCCGATATAAAAAGCCGCTCGGAGCCCTGTCTTGAATCACCTTGGTTAGCTGCGATACACCCATAAATCCGGTGTAGACGGCGAACACCAAAGCGCCTTTTTTATCGCGACAAACCACGGTCTGCCCACCCTTCCTATCGGTGATCACCCTAAGGAAAGCCAGGCTTTCATAGGGGAAGTGTCTAACCCGAAAGAGAGATTTCACGTTCAACCCTTCGGAACTAGTCACGATGCGATAGCTATTGAGATAGGCGAACGCAACCAAAGAGAAGGCCAATGGAATTGCAAAGCCTATTACTGCAGATAGCTTAGCTGCGCCATCAGCTGAAGCTCCAAAGTAGAAGAACAGGCCAAAACCAAGAAACACCATGGCGGAAACCAGTACGGCTCCAAGCGTACCCTTGCTGTACCTGAACTCGTCGCCGCCCTCCCATCCCCTCGCAGCAATGAAGTTCAAGGCGAAGAGAACCATAGATAGCGAAGCGGCGGTCAGAAAATAAACGGGTATAGCCGTTTGGACAATCATGCCAAGGCTGCTCTATTGAGTTAGTTGCCGGGATATTTTTCTGGTGAACAGATGCAGATGAATATCCCACGTTTTCGTCACTGACTATCTTTCGCCGCATGCATACGCCGCACACGCACGGTGCTTCCACCTTCGTAGGTCACCACATAAGTGGAACCTTCGTGCGTTTGCTGCACCACTTGCACGGGGTCGGCCAGGATGGCTTTCTTCAGCACGTCCTGGTTGTAGGCCGCCAGTTCACCGGTGGGGATGAGCATCAACGGTGGGCTGACCTGCTGGAAGGTGGTGAAGTGGTTGCCGCATTTGGTTCGGGTGGTGTCGTCCCTGGACGACGGCTGGCTGCAACTGAGTCCGGTGAGTGCCGGCAGGCGTTTCAGCCAGATGAAGTATTTGTTCTCGTGAGTGATCCAGACGCGGTTGCGTCGGGTGTCGTCGCCGCCGATGCCGTCGGAACTCCAGAAGCGGACGAGTGAGGCCTCGTGACAGTCCGCAGACGCGCACTCCTGCAATATCAGGTATTCGTTGTCCTGCAGATGGACAGGCTCGATGCTGAGGATGTCGTCCGTGACCAGCGCCTGCGCGGGGAACACCACGGAGGGCATGCGTGGATCGACCTTGAAGTCGCCGGAAATCAGATAGCCGCCGTGCAGGGACGAGTACGGCGCAGTCACATTGACGGCAGGGAGATTGGTCTGTGCCGATGCGACGAAACTCGCCAGCATCAACGCTCCCGAGCTTAGAATTTGTTTCATCCACCCTCCCAACTTTGCATGAGGCAAGAACCATCCCTGGAGACCCATCGTAGCCGGTGTCGTACGCCGGCATACATCTCACTTCCCCGTGAGCCTTCCGGTGGCATGACTACTGGTAACGCTCGCAACACGCAAAGGTAAACGCGGTTACTCCGCCGGCTTGGCGCCACCGTGCGTATCCGCAAGTGAGCAGGGCTGCCCTGTGGCATCCTCTCGATGACTGAAAGGTCCTTCGCGGCGTCGGGAAATAGGCCGCCTGATTGCCTCGGCGCGCCGAGCGCCCTGTGTGACACACCACTGACTTACGCTTCGCAAGGCACGACCCGATGACATTGCCCATTCTCTACGCGTATCCCGACCTGTTCGGCGTTGCGGACAACAACCCGTTCGGCCTGAAGGTGTATGCCTTCATGCGCTTGTGCGACATGTCGTTCGAACATCGCCACATCCTGGATACCAAGCAGGCACCGCGCGGGCAGCTGCCTTACCTGGTCGATGGCGACGAGAGCATTGGCGACAGCGACGCCATCATTGCGTACCTGAAGCAGCACTATGGTTTGCCTATCGATACCGGTCTTACGCGCGCACAGCAAAGCCTGGACTTTCTTCTGCGCCGCACGCTCGATGACTTGTACTGGCCCATGAGCTATTCGCGCTGGAAGGACGATCGCTACTGGCCGCTGTTCTGCAACGCCCTGCTTGCCACGCACGGCGAGCTGACCGAAGGCGACCTTGCGGCTGCACGCGAATACAACGCGCTGCGTTATCACTATCAAGGCATCGGTCGTTACGAGCCCGCGCAGGTGTACGAGCGAGGTATCGCCGACTTGCGCGTGGTGAGCGATGCCTTGGGCAAGCGCGACTTTCTGTTCGGCGACGCGCCACGATCTATCGATGCGGCCATCTATGGCTTTGTGGCCAATATCTACTTCTACGACATCGATACACCGCTGAAGCAATTCGTGCTGTCGCGCCCTCACCTGGTTCGGCATTGTGAGGCGATACACGCCAAGGTGTCCTCCAGCAGGGCTTTTGACGCGGCTTAATCGCTCTTGGCGGCGCGAAATACGGCCGCTGGGAGCATCAGGACACATGACGCAGGGATGGCATTCTTCCGGAGATGATCCATGGGCATGTTGCTCGCCTTTGCACCCTTTATTGTCTTTGCCGTACTCGACCGCCTGGTGGGCTCGCTCTGGGGGCTGGCTGCGGCGACCGCCGTGTCTGCGGTGCTGTTGCTGCGCGATGTACTCACGCCAGGCAAGCAACCCAAGATCCTTGAAATGGGCACATTCGTGCTGTTCGGCGGCCTTACTGTTTACCTGTGGCTGATGGGCGCGAGTCTTTCCGTCATCGGCGTACGAGTGTGCGTGGATGCCGGCCTGCTGCTGATCGTGCTGGCATCCATGGCGCTGCGCACGCCGTTCACGCTGCAATACGCGAAGGAACAGGTCCCAGCCGAGCTGTGGAACACGCCAACGTTCCTGCACACCAATTACGTGATCAGCGGTGCCTGGGCCTTGGCCTTTGCGGTGATGGTTGTCGCGGAACTTGCGCTGATCTACATGCCGCAGATGCCGCACCGCGCGGGCGTCATCGTGATCGTGATTGCGCTGGTGGGTGCGTTCAAGTTTACGGGCTGGTACCCCACCCGCGTTCGCGGATCGAACGCGACGTAATGCAGACGCGGCGTCGCTTCACCGGGTCAATCGTGTGAGGCATCCAGCGGCACCAGCATGCCGCGCTTGATCGTGCCCAGCGCCACGCGGGTCTTAAAGCGGCGCACGTTGGCGTTGTCAGCCACCATGCGTTGCATGAGCGCCTCGAAGTCGTCCACATCGCGGGCCACGATAACCAGCACGTAGTCGCCGGCACCGGTGACGTACCACGCCTCCTGCACGCACGGCTCGGCGACAATCCATTGCTTCAGGCTGGCGAGCAGTTCGGGGCGCTCTCGCTCAACCTCGATGTCCACGATCATCGTCAAGGGCCGCCCTACCCGCTTGGCGTCGACCACGGCCACTTCGGCGGTGATGACGCCTTCGTCGCGCATGCGCGCTATGCGCCGCTGCACGGCGGAGGCGGAAAGACCGACATCCGTGCCGATCAATTCGGCCGCGCGACGGGCATCCTTTTGAAGGATGGCAAGAATGCGTCGATCGAGTTTGTCCAGTTCACCAGGCACCAGCGATAAACCCTTTCTTGGCGAGGAAAAGATGCGCCAGGACGCCCACACTTGCGGGCTGGCCGCGCCAGCGGAACCTAGCATAAGCGCACCCAAGCAACGCAAGGTGCGGTCGATCCATGAAGCTGCTCTATCAGTCCCACTCGCCCTATGCGCGGAAGGTGCTCGTGTTTGCCCACGAAGTGGGTTTGGCCGGCCAAATCCAGGTGGTCCACCACGACACCAGCCCGACACTGCGCAACCACGACGTGTTCGCGCTCAACCCGCTGGGCAAGGTGCCGGTGCTGGTTTGCGACGACGAGACCGTGCTGTTCGATTCCAGCGTGATCTGCGAATACCTGGATGGCCTGCATGGCGGGCGCAAGCTGTTCCCTTCCACGCCAGCCAACCGCTTTCGCGCCTTGCGCAACCAGGCTGTTGCCATGGGACTGGCGGATGCGGGTATTGCGGTGCGCTGGGAGGCGGAGCGCCGCCCGGAAGCCCTGCGCTGGCCCGCCATGCGGGACGGCCATCTCGCCAAGGTCGTGGGCGCCTGCGACTATCTGGAAACCCAGATCGGCGCGGGCGTGCATGTGGATATTGGCGATGTAGCGCTGGCTACCGCGCTCAGCTGGATCGCATTCCGCAACGTGTACGACTTCCAGGCAGGCCGGCCGCGTCTATCGGCGTGGTATGAGCGCATGTGTGCCCGCGCGTCGATGCGGGCGACGCCACTGCACGGCGACACCGTCGATGGCCCGCAGGATGCATCGACCACGCAAGGAGCGCCCCATGCCGTCGCCATGGATTGACCTGCTCGGCCTGCACGGTTACCTCACCGACGTTGAGCTGCTCCGTCGACTGGCGTCCATCGAAAAGGTGAAGCCCCCCGCGCCAACGCGTGACAAGCCACCGCACTCCCCGCCGATGCAACGCATCGTGGCAACGGTGCGTCTGTGCCTGGGTATTGGCGATGGACTGTTGCGCACCCAGTAACGCTGGGTGCCGGCAGGGTCAGCGCGCTTCGACGTGCAACAAGCGGGCGCGGCTCACGTTGCCGCGCGCGTAGGCATGGAATTTCCACGTCTGGCCAGGCCCGAGCCCGCGTACCGTGTCGGTGGCATTTCCAATGGCGCGGCCCCGGGCGTCGAACAGCCGGAAGCTGACGCGCGCGGAATGAAGCGGCGCGCGGCCCGTGTTCGTCAACGTGCCCACCACCTTGTTGCGGCCCGGCGTTACGTCGCGCTCCACGCGATACGAACCCATCCGCACCACATGCTTCGGCGAAGTCACGGCAGCTGCCGGCGACGCCACACCCAATCCAAGCAACATCAACAACAGGGTCGAACGAAATTTCATCGTGTACTTCTGGACAGATCGAGACGGACAAGCGCGCTAGCTTAGCCGCACGAGCGGTGTTTTCGCAGGCCCTCGCGCGGAATCTGCGAACCAGCAGGAAGAAACGAAAACGCGACGATGTCAGCTGGGCCCGGTGGCTTGAAAAGCCTCGTGGTAGCTGACAGTCGCCCTGGGTACCGGCCCCGAAAAGACCAGCGACTGGAAGTACTCCGGCGGCACGCCCGGCAGCACCAGGGTGGGGTTGGCCCGGAAACCGAAGCGTGCGTAGTAACCGGGATCGCCCAGGACCACGCAACCCGTGGCAGCCTCCTTGCGCAAGGTGTCCAGCGCCGCGTGGATCAACCCCGCGCCAATCCCTTCACTCTGTCGCTCCGGCAGTACCGATACCGGGCCCAGTCCGTACCAGCCGTGGCTGCCATCGGACAGCGTCACCGGCGAGATGGCGACGTGCCCCACCACCTCGCCTTTGTCGTCGGCCACCAGCGACAAGGTGAGCTGGCCGGCTTCGCGCAAGGCGTCGTTGATGAACTGCTCCGTGTGGGAGGTGTGTGCGGCATGGCGGAATGCCTCCGTCGTCAGCGCATGGATGGCGACGATATCTGCGGTGGTTTCCGGGCGGATGAAAAGGGTCATGGCGAATCTCCCGAGCCGGGGCAAAGGATACAGCCGCCCCTCGCGGAACGCGCTTTACACAACCGCCAGGCACCGAACAGGCACTCACCAAAGGCAGATATGCCCACTGGATATCGAATCGCAGGCCTTTGGACCCCATGCATACCGGCGCGCAGTATCACGACTTCATGCTTGGCTCGGCGCCAGACCAACGGGTGCGCGAGCGGTTCCAGAAGACGGCTTTGAGCTTGCTGCCAGCGGGCGCCACCGTGCTCGATTTCGGCGCGGGCACGGGCATTGATGCCAGGGCGTACGCTGCCCAGGGACATCCCACCTATGTGTACGAGCCCTCGGATGCCATGCGCGATTACCTGTCGCAGCATTGCCAGAGCGAGATCGCGCAGAAATCCATCGTGCCCGTTGCGCTTCCGCTTGCATGCGACGTACATGCAGTCACTGCGAATTTCGCGGTGCTCAACCACATCGTGGACCCACGGCAGCTGTTCGAGGATCTCTCGCACATCGTGCCGTCGGGCGGCTTTGTCCTGGCGAGCATGCTCAACCCGTATTACCTGGGCGACGCGCGCTATCGCTGGTGGCGCGCCAACGCATGGAAGCTGATGCGCCACGGCCGCTACGCCATCGAAAGCGAAAGCCGTATCCACCGCTTTGCGCCAAGACTCATGGCCCGCGCAGCGTTGCCGCACTTTCGCTTCGAGCGCCTGATGCCGGGTGGCCTGGGCATGGCCACGCAGCTCTACATGTTTCTTCTGTTCCGGCGCACCTGACATGTGGAAGGACTGGATACGACCGCTGGTACGTCCGTTGCCGCAATGGTCGACCATCGCCATGGCGCCACCGCAGGCCGTGGTCGGTGCCACGTTGCGTTGGGAAGGCGGCATCGCCGACGTGACAAACGATCACACCGTGGCGTCGCTCAAGCCGCTGGTGGTGGCAACGAGCATCGATGCCGGGTTGCATCCCACGCTGGAATACCGTGACAGCACGAGCGGCAAGCTCATCGGTGCGCTCAAGCTTTCACGCATGGCTTCGGTGGTATCGGATGGCGCGTCTGTGGCGGTCTACCACGTGGTGGCGGGCGAACATCGCTGTCTAGGCTGGCCGCGCCGCCCATGGAATGCGTGGCTGCAAAACCGACTGATGTTGAAGCATCCCTCGGCACAGCATGCGCTGATGGCCCCCAGCGCCGTGCAGCAACTGATGATTGCCTACCTGTGCCCGCGTCCGGTGGTGCTTGTCTCGGTGGATACGGAAGACCATCGCAACATGTTTCCCATGGACCTGATCGGCCCACTCGGCCACGACGGGCTGTTCTCGCTGGCATTGCGCAGCACCAACGTGTCCGCCACCGTGATGCTGCAATCGCGGCGCGTGGCGCTATCCAGCATCCCTGCCGCCATGAAGGCCACGGTCTACAAGCTCAGCGAGCATCACCGGCTGCCGTTGACCGACTGGCAGTCGCTGCCCCTCGCCGTTCGGCCATCCAGAACGTTTGGCATCCCCGTGGTGGCGGATGCGTTGCGCGTGCATGAGCTGGCGATTGAACACGCCCAGGAGATCGGTTCGCACACGTTCTTCCTTGGCCGCATCGTTTCGGAAGAGCGGCGCGTGGATGGTCATCAGCTCCACCACACGCCCGGATTCCATCAGGTGTTCCGCCGGCGGCACCACGCCCCGTTCGCTGAGATCTGATCCTCGCGGCACAAGGCCCCGACTGCGGGCGTCGATCAGGGCCGGGTTGCCAGTGTTCACTCCCCTTGGGGCTGGCGGGAGACACCTGCAGTCGCGCACTATGGGCGCCATCGCAGCCCAACCCGAGCGACGCCATGACTTCGCAGACCCGGCTACCGATCGTCCCTGCCAGTTTCTTTGGCATCGTGCTTGGCATCGCCGGCTTGGGCGGCGCATGGCGCGTGGCGCACCGAGTATGGCAACTGCCCGCCATGGTGGGCGAGGTGCTGATGTTGCTGGCGACCCTGGTCTGGGCCACCCTGCTGGCCCTCTATGTGGCCAAATGGATCGTGGCCCGATCCCATGCCACCACCGAGCTTGGCCATCCCATCCAGTGCTGTTTCGTGGGACTGATCGGCGTGACCACCATGCTGATCGCCGTGGCCGCGCTGCCCTATTCCCACGACGCCGCCATGGCCCTGTTCGTGTTGGGTGCGATTTACACCGTGGCGTTCGCTGTCTGGCGTACAGGCGGCCTGTGGCAAGGCGGCCGGGATACGGCACACACCACGGCAGTGCTTTATCTGCCCACCGTGGCGGGCTCCTTCGTGACCGCAGCCGTGTCCGCCGCACTCGGCTATGCGGGCTGGGGTGAACTGGCGTTCGGAGCAGGCATGTTTTCCTGGCTTGCCATCGAGTCGGTGCTGCTGCATCGCCTCTACACCGCCGAAGCGCTGCCGCTGGCCATCCGTCCCACTATCGGCATCCAGCTGGCACCGCCTCTCGTGGGCTCGCTGGCGTACCTGAATCTCACCGAAGGTTTGCCCAACCTGTTCGTGCACGCGTTGCTGGGCTACGGCTTGCTGCAGGCGCTTATCCTGCTGCGCATGCTGCCGTGGATCAGGGCCCAGCCGTTCTCGGCCGGCTATTGGGGTTTCACCTTCGGCGTCACCGCGCTGGCTACGGCGCCTTTGCGCTTGATCGAGCGCGGCGACACGGGCCCGATCGCGCTGCTTGCGCCGTACCTGTTCATTGGCGGAAACATCGTCGTGGTGCTGATGATGGTGCTGACGTTGAAGTTGCTGCTTCAGGGAAAACTGGTGCCGCCGCCTCCGCAGCCGCAGCCGGTCAGCCCTTCTCCCTGAGGCTTGGCGCACACGCGGTATCGAGCTGCATGCGACACGCAGTCAACGTGTCGGCAACCATCCAGACGCTTCAGCCGCGGCCCTGTCTATCGCCTCGCCAATGGCCCGCGCATAGCGCTCAAGCGTCTCGACCACGTCCGGGGTGAGATGCCTGGGCAACGGATCGACCGCGCACAACGTGCCGAAGAACTCGCCATTGGCGCGATAGATGGGCACGGAGATGTAACTCTCGAACCCGTACAGCGCTGGTGTCGGATGCGTTGAAAACACCGGATGCGTGCTGGCGTGGTTGAAGGTTACCGTCTGCCCGTGCAGGCGTATTTCGTTGCAGATGGTGGTTTCGAGCGCAAGGTCCTGGCCGGCACGCAATCCGAAGTTGATGGTGTCGTACACCGCGCAGGCGGTCCATCGTGTATCGGTAACGCGGGCCACGGTGGCGAAGCGCATGCCGGTTTCACGCGACACCGATTCCAGGATCGATGCGACCGCGGGCATGTGCGCCACCAGGTTCACGTCACGCACGGCGGCTGCGTTTTCTGCATCCGCAGGCGCACCTACTTCCGCTTGCGACAGCCGGTTGATCACACGTCGCTGCAGGCTGATACGCGATACCCGATGCACAAAGTTCCGCAATGCGACGGTCAGCGTGCGCAATTGCGCGAATGAACCCGTGACGACCAGGCAGCGGGCATCGATACGCACATCCTGCAACTGATGTTCCAGCCGGAATTCATCCACCTCGGAAGCGAACGCCTCCACCCAGTAGTAATCCGGTCGATTGCTCAGGAACACCACCATGGCCACGGTGCCGCCGTCGTCGCTCTCGGGCGACGAGGGCATGTCGAAACCGGCAACGGATGGCGGCCACGGATACTCGACCGAAGAATTCTGCATGGCCATGAGATATGCCCTCCCCGCTGCGCGCCCGTTGTGCAGTATGCGTCAAGCCGCACCATTCGTGGCAGCTTCTTCGACTGCTTCGTGGCGCGGTTTCGACACTGCAACATTTGCGTTACAGCCTGGGGAAAAGTGCCCTCTCCGTGGCGGCGCACCGGCATCTGACAGTGCCCGGCGTGTACTCGCCCGCAGCGACTCCCGTCGGCAAGGCAGCCGCTCAAACTAGGTAGATTTACGGAAGCCCTGTGTCGATTTCTACGGATGCGCAGCCGCCGCCCGTTGCCCAATCTATGACCCGCATGCCACACGCGCTGCGGTTGCCGGCGGCGGTCCGCCCGGCTCGCTCCATGTCGTCTCACCAGCCCTGGATGTATGCGGCCACACGCCCTTTATCTATCCGTGCTGTCGTGCGTTGCCGCCCTGGGCTGCGTGCCTTTCTGCGCACAAGCCACCGAGGGTGCCAGTGGCATGTACCTGCTGGGTGCCCAGTCGCTGGACGCCGGGATCAGCCCGCCGCCAGGCTGGTACTTCGGCATCGCCGCCGCGCAGTACACGGGTTCGGTGGGCGGTGCTATCCAGGGTGGCGTAAGGGTGGCTGAGCTGGACAAGCGTGCCGACAGCCTGACAGGCGTGCTGCTGTTCGCGCCGAAGACCCGGGTACTGGGTGGCCAACTGGTGCTCTCTGTCGCCACGCCTTACGCGTACCTGCGACTGGAGGGCCAGATCACCAGCCCGGTCGTTCGGCAACGGGCGGTGAGCGGCACGGGCAAAGGCGACACGGCCCTGGGCGCCCGCCTGGGCTGGCACGTGGGCTCCTCGTTCTGGCACGCCATCGCACTCAGCGCGTGGGCGCCCACCGGTGACTATCAGAAGGGCTTCACGCCATCGATAGGGCACGACCGTTGGGCAGGTGATGTGTCCTGGTCCATGACCTATGCCCCCGGCAACCATCGTACCGAAATGTCGGCCGTCATCGGCTACGACATCAACAGCCCCAACGACGCCACGCACTACCGCAGTGGCAACGAAGTGCACGTGGAACTGGGCATCGGTCGGCGCTTCACACCCCAACTGGAAGTGGGACTGGCAGGCTACGCGTATCGCCAGGTCACGGCCGACAGTGGTTCAGGAGCGTTTTTGGGGTCGTTGAAGGGACGTGTTTACGGCGTGGGCCCTGCCCTCAACTACAACACGAAGCTGGGCGGCCACGGCATCGTATTGCTCGCTCGCTATTACACCGAGTTCGATGCGAAGCGACACTTTGAGGGCAACCTTGCGCTGGTGTCGGCGACGTTGCGTTTCTAAAGCTAGCACCACGCGTCCATCGTGCGCACGACGATCAGCGATGTCGTGCCATCACTCCGGCTCCCGTCGCGCAGGTGATGGCGCAGCGATGGCGTCGCACAGATGTCCCATGTGACTGTGGAACCCTAGTTAATCAGGCGACCGGTCACTCAACGAACGGGTAACGGCGATAAACGCGACCAGGGCGCCAAATATCATCCAAAGCCACCCTCCACTGGCCGATGCGAGGAGGTCACTTTGAAGCTGGGTGATATAGACGAAGTTACCGTGATTGTCGAAAGGAATGACATGGTCGGGCGGGGATGGCCGTGAGGGGCTTTGGACTATCACGTACAACAACGCATTCCAGCCGACAATGAAACTGGTGCCGATCACGATAGAAGTCAGGAACAAAGCATTCCAGAGTCTTTTTGATCCTATTCGTCGCACATCAACCTCGTTCTGCGAATGTCTTCTTCGGACCCAAAACAGCCCAAGTCAGGCAGCCTGCGTTACTCAATGTCACCCTGCTCAGAGTCATCGTCTTCGCTCATCAGGCGACTTAGGTCCTCGGGCTTCATCCGCTTCAGTTTCCCCTCCAAATCCCGGTCATATTGACGGTCATTGGGCTCAACTCCGCGCTGCGCCTTCCGCTGGTACTGCTGGAGAAAGGTGCCAATGTTGGCGCGTATCCACTTCTTCCGTCCGCCGGACATCATCCCCCACCTTCCCCGATCTCCGCGCCAACCCGAGATCGCCACGTCCGCTTTGGATCGAATGCGGAACCTGGCTTTCGCCCCGTTTCGCATCTTAGTGCAATCCGGCGTAAAGCCTTCCCAAGGAAGGTCACCGGCACAAGGCGGTACCCGGGAAAAATGGCTGAGCCGCGATTCATCCCCGCCCTGTCCCGGTTCGTCGCACCCAGGCCGCTTTCGTCGCAAGGTACGTGGAGTGCGGTCGCGGGCTGGCTAAGCTCGATGTGATCGCCCGAATCGGCCGGCCCCATCTTGAATGCGCGCCACGATTCGCCCGCCATATCTGACCGGGGTTGAATTATGCGATGCATCGTCGCGCTTGCTTGCCTGCTGTGCTCCGCCCGCCTGTTCGCCCAGACCGATAGCGTGGCGGACTTTATCGACGGGTATGCGAACGCACACCACTACAGCGGATCGATCATGGTGCAGTGGCACGATGGGTCGCGCCTGGTCCGAAGCTACGGGCTTGCCAGCATTCCTTTTCGCGTTGCGAATACGCCACAGACGCGATTCAAGATCGCCTCCGTCACCAAGCTTTTCACGTCGGCATTGATTCTGCAGCTGGTGGAACAACACCGGATCGACCTCGATCAGCCCATCAAGACCTATCTGCCGGACTACGCGGGCGAAGCGGGCAGCAAGGTGACGATCCAGCAGTTGCTCCATCACACGTCGGGCCTGCCGAGTTTTGACGCCGTCACCGACCAGGCCACGGCACTGAAGGATGGCATTCCCATCTATCAACTACCGCACACCAGCCATCAATTGCTGACGCAGTTCAGCAGCGGCAAGCTGGTCAGCACGCCTGGCGAAAAATTCAACTACAACAATGCCGATTATGTGGTGCTCGGTGAGATCATCGCGCGCCTGTATGGCCAGCCGTACGAGCAGGTGTTGAAGGAGCGTATCCTCGATCCGCTGCACATGATCGACAGCGGCGTGCTTCATCATGGCGACATCGTGGACCGGCTCGCCGATACCTACTGGTATCCCGACGATAGAAAAGTCCTTTCCCGCGACCTGCCGGCGTATCCGGAAAACTGGTACGCCGCCGGCGCCATGTATTCCACCACGGGTGATCTGCTGAAGTTTGCCGACGCCCTGTTCAATGGCCGGCTTATTGCACCCGCCACGCTGCAGCAGATGATCAAGCCCGGACTGGACGAATACGGCGACGGCATGTGGTCGTACCAACTCACGGCCAACGGCACCAAACATCCCGTCATCAAGCGCCCCGGACTCATCATGGGTGCCCAGGCGCAGTTCCTCCACGTGATGGACCAGGACATCACCATCGTCATGCTGGGCAACACCAGCGTGGTCGATTCCGATGCCTGGGTGGAGGACATCGCCAAGCGCGCCATGCATTGAGCCGACGCAGATTCCTGCAGGCTCTAACCCAGGAATTGATGCAGGAACGCGTAGGTTCGGCCGTTGGCGAGCTTTGCCGCGTCGGCGTCGTAATGCACACCGGTATGCCTGGCGAACGCATGGCTGCAACCGGGGTACGCGTAAAAGGTCACGTTGGGCTTGCCTTCCAGCGCCGCCTTGATCTTGGCCTGCGCGTCGGGCGGGATGAATTCGTCGTCCGTGCCCTGGTGCATGATCAAGGGAGAGTGCAAGGTGTCGGCATCCTTCAAGTGGTTTTGCGTGCCGCCGCCGTAGTAGACAACGGCCGCATCCACCTTGGAACGCGCGGCGGTGAGGAAGGTCATCAGGCCACCCAGGCAGTAACCCATCACGCCGACTTTGCCGTTGCTCTCCGGCAACGCACGGCCCATGGCGACCACGGCTTCCACATCACCTACGCCCTGGTCGAAATCGTAGGCGTCATACAGGCCCAGACCCTTCTTCCATTCGGCCTCCGACCAGTGATTGAGGTCGAGTCCACGTTCCTTTCGCCAGAACAGTTCGGGCGCCAGCGCAATGAAGCCCTGGTCCGCCAGTTCGCGACACGACTGCCGCATGTCGTTGTTGACGCCAAATACTTCGTGCAGCAGCACGACGACGGGCGCGGGTGTGGCAGCGGGCCATTCGATGTAGACAGAGAACGTACCTTCCGGCGTACGAAGATCGCGATACTCACTCATGGAAGCTCTCCCAAGGCCAGGATTTCGGTTCACGCGGCCCCGGGCGCATTCGCCCAAGGCCGCGATGGATTCATCCCTGATCAGCTTTTCAGGAACGCCAACAGATCCTTGTTGATCACCTCCGCATGCGTGGTCGGCATGCCATGCGGAAAACCCGGATACGACTTCAGCGTGCCCTTCTTCAGCAACTTCACCGACTTGGCGCCCGTCACGGCGAACGGTGCGATCTGATCGTCCTCGCCATGCATCACGAGCACGGGAATGTCGATGATCTTCAGGTCGTCGAAAAACTCCGTCTCGGAAAACACCTTGATGCAGTCGTAGTGGGCCTTGATGCCGCCCATCATTCCCTGCCGCCACCAGTTCTGGCGAATGCCTTCGGATATGTTCGCACCCGGTCGGTTGTAACCATAGAAAGGAATGGTGATGTCCTGGTAGAACTGGGACCGATGATTCGCCGTGCCGTCGCGAATGGCATCGATGGCTTCCTTAGGAACGCCATCCGGATTCTTGTCGGACTTCATCAGGGTGGGCGGAATGGCGCTGATGATGACGGCCTTGACGGCGCGGCCATTCGCATGGCGGGCGACATACCGGATCACCTCACCGCCACCCGTGGAGTGCCCGATGTGTACGGCATTCTTCAGGTCGAGCGCCGTCACCAGTTCGGCCACGTCGGCCGCATAGGTGTCCATATCGTTGCCGTTGACGGTCTGCGTGGAACGGCCATGTCCCCGGCGATCATGCGCAATCACCCGGTAGCCCTGGGCGAGGAAAAACATCAGCTGGGCGTCCCAGTCGTCGGCCGACAGCGGCCAGCCGTGGTGGAACACCAGGGGCTGACCTGTTCCCCAGTCCTTGTAAAAGATCTCCGTCCCGTCCGTGGTCGTGATATACGAACTACCGGCGCTAGCCTCTTTCGTGCGGTTCTGAGCCATGTCGAACTCTCCATGCCTGCGTGAAAGAAAGGGTGGTCCGTGCCAAACCCGACAGGGTTTCGCATGACCGGTTGGACGGTGGTGTAACGACGTCTGTTGTGACGCGAACGGAGACCGAGCCTATGCCTGGCACACATGCTGAACAACGGCCCGTTCCGACAAAAAGCAGGGCCAAAACGGCCAGCGATGCCAAGCCCGTGGTCGAGGTGGGCATTGTGTGCGACGCCGGCACCTCGGCCACCGGGCTGCATGGCCTGAGCGAGCTCTTTGGCTATGCCGGCGACATCGCCGCCAACCGTCATGGTGGCAAGGGGCATTCAGACGTCCGGATCACCCAGTGGCGCAGCCATAACGGTGAAGTGCGCCCAGGCAACGACACCCACGAAGGCCTGGACCACCACCCCGACGTGCTCGTCCTGCCGGGCAACCTTCCAGCGGCGATGCACGACACGCAGGACCCGGTGCTTACTGCATGGTTGCGGCAAATGCATGCCCGCGGCGTGATCATCGCCGCCGTGTGCGGTGGTGTGTTCGTGCTCGCCCGAACAGGCCTGCTTCAAGGCCGGCAAGCGACCACGCACTGGGCACTGCACGAGAAGTTTGGCCAGGAATTCCCGGATGTACTGGTCGATACGGATTACATGGTGATCGACTATGGCGATGTGATGACTGCCGGCGGCGTACTCGCGTGGGCGGATCTGGGCCTTCGCATTGTTGAGCGCCTGCTCGGGCCCGCCGTGATGCTGGAAACGGCGCACTACATGAACGTCGATCCGCCCGGCCGGCAACAGCGCTTCTACAGCGAATTCGATCCCCGCCTGAAGCACGGCGATCACGCCATCGTCAAAGCCCAGCAGTTTCTGGCCGGCAACAGGACGTGCCCGATTTCGGTCGCCGATCTCGCCGCGCAGGCCTGCCTGGAACCGCGAACTTTTCTTCGCCGTTTCAGCAAGGCCACTGGCATGAAGCCGATGGAATACCAGCAGCAGATACGCATTTCCCGCGCCCGCGAAATGCTTGAGCTCACGCGATTGGGCGTGGAGGAAATCGCCGGGAAAGCCGGCTACGAGGATTTGAAGAACTTCCGCCGGGTGTTCAAGCGTATCGTCGGACTGTCGCCGTCGGACTATCGCCGGCGATTCTCGGGGGACGGAAAGGAGAGCGGTGTGCGATCTGGCGCCTGGGAGCCACGCCACCAGGCAGGCCAAGCGGCGGACTAGCCGTGCCTGGCGTACTTCTGCAGCAGCGTCTTGAAGCGTGGATCATCGCGCAGCGGGTCCCATGATGGATCTACCTGAAGCAATGCGCTGGACATGATGGCGCCCGTTGGCATGGACAGCAGGCGATCGATCAGCGGAATGGCCTGATCAGGTTGACCGACCCGCACGTAGAGCTGCGCCTGATTGGCCAGCATGTCGGCCCCCGTAAGCGCGTCCTTGCTCACCGGCATCAATGCCACGGCGCGTTCGCCTTCCGCGACGGCCTCCGCTTTTCGACCAAGGCCGGCATAGGCGTATCCCAGGGCGAGATGCAGGTCGGCATCCTCCGGCCGCGTCGCCAGCGCAGCCTGCATCTTCGTCGCGACGTCACCGAACGTTGCCGCCGCCCTGTCCTTGTCGCCCGCCGCTTCCAGGGCCCAGGCCAGGTACAGCAGTCGCGGCAGCGCGATGTTGTCCGTGTCATCCCAGCTCTCTCGCTTGTCCGCTTCCACTACCTTGATGACGCCGGCGTAGTCGCGCTTCAGCCAGTGATCGAAATAGATGCCCATGACGTTGCCATCGTAGGCAGCACTGCCAGGCACCATGTCCGCCAGCGCCGCATGCAGCGGCGCCGGGTCACCCTTCCAGACCAGCGCGTTGTACGCCTGCGACAAGCGTTCGCCCGCCGGGTTGTGACTTACCGCGGCCGCCGAGCCGAAAGCCTGATCGGCCTCGGCGTAGCGACGCATGCTCTGATAGGTCACGGCGAGCTGGCTGAAACCGAATTCGCTGTGCGGATCGAGCACTGTGGCCGACCGAAACAGCGCCAACGCCTCGTCCCAGCGCCCCTGTCGCCGCGCCACCGAAGCAATAAGCAGTTCAACCGTGGCGCTGTTGGGCAAGGCCTTTCGTGCCAGTTCCAACTGGGCGGAGGCGGCGGCGTAATCCCGATGCCCCCAGTAGTGGTACAAGCCCAGCGCGTAATGCGCCTGTCCCAGATCCGGCTGCAATGCCAGCGCGCGGTCGGCAGCGTTCTTTGCATCGGCCAACCGAGCGTTGGTGCGATCGGGCCCAAAGAAGTACATCTGCATATTGGCACGCGCCAAAGCCGCATCGGCCAGTGCGAAGCGCGGATCGCGCTCCAGCGCTTGCTGGTAAAGCGAAATGGCCACGGGCAATTCGGACGACGACATGATGGGATCATCGTAGGCGCGGTTGGCATGCACACCCGCCTGCAGATACAGGTCGTAAGCGGCGGCGTTCGATGTCGGCACCGTGTCGATGCGCGCCGTTTCGGCGGACGTCAGCTGCACCTTCAACGCTTGCGCCACGTTCTGCGCCACTTCGCCTTCCACGTTGAAGACATTGTCCAGCGTGCGCGTGTATGCCTTCGCCCAAAGATGGTTGCCGCTGCTTGCGTCGATCAGCTGCACGTTGATCAGCACCTGGTCGCCGACCTTTTGCACCGTGCCTTCCAACAGTGTGGCCACGCCCAGTTGGTGCGCGATGGTTTTCACGTCTTCCGGATGGCTGGGGTATTTCTCGGTCGACGTGCGGGAAATCACCTTGAGCCCGCCGATGCCCACCAGCTCGGTGAGGATCATGTCCTGCATGCCGGTGGCGAAATAGGCGTTGCCCTGATCCGTACTGAGATTCTCGAACGGCAATACCGCGATGGACTTGAGGTCGGCCACCGGCACCGCACTCACGGGTGCACGCGAGAATTGGTGCCAGCCAAGCGCAGCGGCTGCCAGGACCAGCAAGGCCACGACCACGGCGAGCACCCGCCTTCCCGACCGCCGAGTCTCGGGCGGCGGCGATGGCGCCTGCGGTCTTGCGGATGCCTCTACCGGCAACGCAACAACAGGGCGAACCGGAGTTGTTACAGATGCAACTTCCGTGGCGCGCAGTGCCCTGTCCGCTTCCGGGTTCAGCCCCTCGCGCGATGCCGCGAATCGAACGTCGGCGTCGAGGCGAAACCCAACGCCGTGCACGGTGTGCAGGTAACGACTTTCTTCGCTGCTCTCGCCCAGCGCATGGCGCAACAGCGTGATGACGCGGCTGAGCACGCCCGGCGTGACGTGGCTATGCCCCCAGACCATGTCCAGAATCTCGTCACGGCCCAGCACACGCCCGGGTTCGCGAGCCAGCAGCACGAGCACGGCAAAGGCCTTGCGCTCAAGCCCCACCTCCTCGCCGTTGACGAACAGGCGATGGCCCAGGGTGTCGATCTCGACGGTACCGAACGCAATCCACGCAGCAGAGGCGGTCTCTGCAGCCATCTGGTCGCCCTCCACAGCCGTAGCCGATCCGCTTCAGGTTACACCAAGTCTGTCGCAGGACCGGTATGACCTGCGTGTGGATTCCGTTGTCCATCCCAGCGGCGCCTGGGCGCCAATGAGCCAGACTTGCCGGCCCATGGGCACGCGCCGCGCGGACCTTTACGTGATCAAAGCGTGTTCACGGGAAGAAAGCGGGATGACGTCTGAGGGGGCGCACCGGGCAAGCCCACGCTTGCCTCCATTTCCACCCCAAACGTATGACCGTTGTAAGCGGGAGCAACGGTGCAGCTGCTGTGTGATCCGCCACCCACAAACGCTTCCTCGCCGCTCAAGAGCACCACTTCCGACGCTGCCTTTTCCGGCTGAAGCGCATTGGGATACAGCCTGTGCATTTGGCCATCCAACTGCTGGTACATACGATCGTTGGCAGAAACGCCCTGGCCAGCTTTCTTTACGCGGACAAATACATTGCCTTCGGGTATGAAATACAACGCCACGCCAGAGCCCATTTGCCGCACGTGATCCAGGCTGCAGAAAGTGCCCTCCGCGAACGCATTACCGTGGAATGCGACCAGCAAAAATATCCATGGCTTCGCCCATCCTTTTGCCGTCACCAGTCACTCCAATCCATGAGGCCATCTTCGTCCCTTCGCATTTAAACGCGTGGGCGCGTGCAATGGCAAATCAGCGTATATCAGCCGCCCGCCGTGGTCTGCGCGTGAGACTTCGCCAGCGCAAACGCGGCGTTCACCAGCGCCACATGGCTGAAAGCCTGCGGGAAGTTGCCCAATTGCCGCTTGGCGCGCGGATCGTATTCTTCCGAGAACAGGCCCAGGTCGTTGCCCAGCGAAAGCAGGTATTCGAAAAGCGTCGTGGCCTTCTCCAGGTCGCCTTGCATCACGTGGTTTTCCACCAGCCAGAAGCTGCAGGCCAGGAAGGCACCCTCGCCTGCCGGCAAGCCATCCACGCCCGATTCGGTCTCGTAGCGAAGCACCAATCCGTCGACCATCAGGCGCTGCTCGATCTGCGCCACGGTGTTGCGCACGCGCTCGTCCGTTGGCGGAAGAAAACCCACCATGGGCAGCAACAGCAGACTGGCGTCCAGATGGTGGCCGCCGTAAACCTGCACGAAGCAGTTGCGCTCCTTGTCCACGGCATTCGCGCAGACGCTGTCGCGTATCTGGTTTGCGATGTCGCGGTAGTGCGCGTGCTTGGTGGTGTTGCCGTGACGCAGCTCGTAGGTGGCCGCGCGGTCGAACGCCACCCACACCATCACCTTCGAATGCGTGAAATGCTGCGGGTCGCCTCGCACTTCCCAGATGCCGTAGTCCGGCTGGGTCCAGATCTCGGCAAGGTGATCGAGCAGTTCGTCGCGAAGTTCGATACCGCGCGGCGAAATGGGCAGGCCGTCGCTCATGGCAATGGCCATGACATTCGAAATTTCACCGAAGATATCCAGCTGCAACTGCTGCGCAGCGGCATTGCCAATGCGCACGGGCGTCGATGCTTCGTAACCGCCAAGCCAGGGCGCCGTCCACTCGTCGAGGCGACGCTCACCGGCCACGCCATACATGATCTGGATTTGTGCCGGATCGCCTGCAATGGCGCGAATAAGCCACAGGCGCCAGGCCACGGCTTCATCCCTGTAGCCGGCCGTCAGCAGCGCCAGCAGCGTAAAGCTCGCATCTCGCAGCCAGCAGTAGCGGTAGTCCCAGTTGCGCTCGCCACCAATCATTTCAGGCAACGAGGTGGTGACGGCCGCGACCATGCCGCCGGTCGGGCCATAGATCAGCCCCTTCAGCGTGGCTAGCGACCGCCGTACGGCCGGGGTCCACTGCCCGGCATCCGTGCATTGCGACGACCAGTCGCTCCAGAATTTTTCCGTGAGCTGAAGGACATCTTCCGGTGTCACCGGCGCGGGCGCAGGCAGATATGACGCGCCGTGACTCAGCACAAAGCTCACCGTGTCACCCGCGTTGACCTCGAACGTGGCCAAGATGGCGTTCTCCGCCACTTCGCATTCCACATCAGAACGCAGCACCAGCAGATCGGGGCCGGCGATTAATTCAAGGGTTCCATCGTCATGGCTGGCCACCCACGGCACGATGACGCCATAATCAAAACGCACCACCATGCTCGAACGCATGACCATGCGGCCCGACACACCCTTCACCATGCGAACCACATGACTGCCATCGAAACCTGGCGGCATGAAGTCGACCACCTCGACCTTGCCTCCTTCGTTCTCGAACCGGGTATTCAAGACCAGGCTTCCATCCACGTACGCGCGGCTGCTCGTATAGCCCTTATGCGCAGGGCCCACGCGCCAATGCCCTTGATCTTCCGATCCCACCAGGCACGAAAAGCACGACATCGAATCGAAGCGAGGTAAACAAAGCCAGGCGATGCTTCCGTCCCTGGACACCAGGGCCGCAGTCTTGCAATCACCAATCATCGCGTAGTCTTCAATCCGGGCCGGCATGATCTGTTCCTGTGCAAAGCAGGCGCGCTTCAACGCGTGGTTTCGCCGCGCCACGAGTCCCAACGGAGATGACCGCCACGCCTGTCCCATCAGCATGGGTGAAGGGACGATCAAGCACCGCTATCACTCGCCCAAGATGAAGCAGTGGATGTGATCGTCGCGCTAAAGAGTTGTACGCGCCGAGTACATGAATACGAGCGAGAAGAAAGCCGAATGCCGCTCCACGTTTCGAGAGCCCGATGCGCAAGTAATGGCGCCGTGCCCTGCGCAGATGCCTTGAAAGCAAGCTGACAGCGAGACCCACCCATGCTTGCTATAGCTCGCGAGACATCGCTCGCGCCTGTGGCGTCCGCAACGAGGTAGGCATATGACACGTTGGCTGGGGCTCTGCGTCCTGTTGTTTTGCACCCATGTGTGCGCCCAGGGACAACTGCAGTTCAGTGCACCGTGGGGCCCGCACGCCATCGGCTTCAAGGTGGTGCATCTGCTCGACAGCAGTCGTAGCTGGGGCAATGGGTACGACCCGCTAAGTGGCCTTCCTGTTGCCACCATGCCCGAACGACCGCTGCAGGTGCTGGTGTGGTATCCCGCCAGTGCCCCGGGCAAACCCATGGCTTACACCGACTACCTTGGCCTGGTCGCCAGTGAAGACGCTGCCGTGACTGATCCGGCGGTGACCCAGCGTGCGATTGACGAACAGATTCGCGCCTGGGCCGGTGCCGATCCAGTAAGCGACTACCAAGCCATTGCCCGGCAATCCGTGCATGCCACTGCCGGCGCCGGTGCGGCCAAGGGCCCCTTTCCGCTCATTGTCTACGCGCCCAGCGACAGCAACCCGTCCATCGAGGACGATGTGCTGTGCGAGTATCTCGCCAGTCATGGGTATGTCGTTGTCTCCACCAGTTCACGCGGCGCCCATTTGCCGTACATGACCAACGGGCAGATGGCCATGGATTTGGCCAACACGCGCGCGCAGGCGGCCGATATCGGCGTGCTGATCGGTCAAGCCTCCAGGCTGGGTAACGTGAATACGAACGCGGTCGCCGTGCTCGGCTATAGCTGGGGCGGCATGGCGAGCAAGTTTGCCGCGGCTACCGACGACCGGATCAAGTTGCTGGTGGATTTCGACGGCTCGGTGCGCTACTTCCCGAAACTGCTGGCCATGGCTCCCGACATTTCGCCGGATCGCATCCATGTGCCCTTGCTGTTCTTCGCCGACCAGGAAGATCCGCTCACCCCGGCGAAAGACAACAAGCCGGGGAGCTTCATCGACCGCATCCGACACGCCGACGTCACCACGATCTGGCTGCGCGACATGCAACACGATGACCTTACCAGCGACAGCCTGCGCTTCGGCAACGATCGGCCTCACGGACCGGCGTCGGCGAAGTTGCGCAGCGAAAGTTATTCGTGGCTGGCGCGATATACGCTGGCGTTCCTCGACGCGCATTTGAAAAATGACTCGGATGCGACGTCGTTCCTCAGTGCCAAACCGGAAACGCAAGGCGTTCCGGCAGGCATGTTGGTGATGACGCATCGCGCCTCACAGGGGCCTGCCCCGTCACTGCAGGACTTTGCCCAACGCCTGGGCCAGTCAGGTTTTGAACACAGTGCCGCCGTGTATACCGCCTATCACCGTGATCATCCGGACTTCAGCCTGACGCCCGATCAGATCGAGCCCTGGCTGTACGCGTTGATTCAACGCCAGGACCTTCAGAGAGCCCTGGGGTTGGCACAGCTGGAAACCTTCCTTGCGCCACAGCGCAGCGATGGATGGCTGGACCTGGCCCATGTCGACAACATGCTGGATGAGCCGGCGCAGGCCCTGCAGGCGTTCAAGCAGGCGTTGCGCGTTGACCCGCGGAATACTTACGCACGCAAGCAGGTGGAGCGACTCAGCAAGACAGGTTCAGTCGCACAGGCAACGGCGATCAAGTAGAGCCCTCATTTCGAGCCGCGCATGGCAGCAACCAGGCGTTGTCTACAGGCCGAGCGTGTCCAAACGCACAAACACCAGGGTGTCTTGCCATTCACCCAACGCATTCATGCGCTCACGCTCAAGCCTCTGCTCCAGCTTGAATCCCAGGCGCGTGGCGATGTGCACGCTTCGGACGTTCTCGGCATCGGTCCAGATGGCCACGCGTTTCGCCGCCAATGTGTCGAACGCTTCCAGCGTCAGCCGTCGTGCGGCCTCGGTCGCGTGGCCCTTTCCCAAAGCGGCGGCGCTTAGCCAGTAGCCCACCTGAAACGATCCGGTGTGCCAATCGATATGTTCCAGCGAAGCACCGCCGAGCACGGCGCCGCGCTCGTCGATCAGTCCGTACTGCAGTCGCTTGCGACAGGCGAAATCCAGCCTCCACCTGGCGATGCGGTGCTGCACTTGTTCAATGGAACGGTCGCTGTCACCCAGCCCGCTCCAACGCTGGAGTTGCGGACGTGTCTGCTGAATCGCTTCCCACAGCGACGTGGCATCGCCTTCCTGGAAGGGACGCAGGGAGAAAGCAGTGGCCTCGATCAGGCGACTTGGCTGACGCTGCGCGGTAGCAAATTTTTCCATTCCCCATCGCTCCCGCTTTGCCTTGTTGCCAAGCTCCCCCACGCGCCCTGCGTTGAAGACATCCCATTCACGCCGCGCGTCACACTCATTTTTTTGGTTCGCTCGACCTTCCGCAATGCAGCAAGCATCGTCGTGCAGAAACAGGTTACATTCGAACAAGGGCATGTATCGCCCATCGTCTTGCATCCGGGTCATCGCGTCATGACCTTTTTTTGGGAATTGAATTTAGATCGATCTAAATCCAGGACTGGGGACGCAGGCCTGGGAGCGATCCGTCATAGCTGACGAGAAATACGGCCGTCTAAACGGCCGCGACGGTGCACGTATCCAGGTCGGATCACCGCCCACGTTCCGGCCGTGGACAGCCAGGGGAAGAAGCAACCCCTTCCCCGTTTGTGGGTATCCGAAAGGAGCGCTTCTGATGACGAGTCTTGAAGCAATACGCACGCGATGTCAGGTACTGCTGGCCGTGGTCGGCCTGATGGCAACAGCCGTTGCCTTCCCCTTGCAGGCAACGGAACAGGCAGCGTGGCCGAGCTCTCTGGCCGACGGTCCAACCGCCATGGGACGTGCCCGCGTCGCTGCCGACGTGAGGATGAGGTACTAAGAGCCCGACAAGGCAAGGAGTCCTTCAAGCTGGTGGAACTCGGCTGTGGCCCTGCAAACCATCGGCGACTACATGCAGCGCACTGGCGACCGCCGTTATCTCGGCCAGCTCGACAACACCTTCGAAAAGGACAAGGGCGTGTTTCCGGCGGGCGTGCTGTCGGGCGATCCCTTGCTTGGCAACTTCACCAGCCGCGCCATCGATGACACCGAATGGTGGGGCCTCACCTGGGTGCAGGCTTACGACCTCACCCGCAATCCGAAGTATCTGGACATGGCGGTAACCATCGCCAATTACGTCGACGGTTACTGGGACACCACCACCTGCGGTGGCGGCGTATGGTGGAACGCCGAACGCACCTACAAGAACGCCGTGACCAACGGATTGTGGATACGGCTTACCGCCGAGCTGCACAACCGGATTCCCGGTGACCAGCGCTGGCTGGCGCGCTCCCGCGCAGCGTGGGCGTGGTTCCAGGGCAGCGGCATGATCAACGCAAACGGACTGGTCAACGACGGCCTCACCGACGCGTGCACCAACAACGGCCAGAACGTGTGGACGTACAACCAGGGACTGGCCATTGGCGGCGGCCTGGAATTGTGGCGCGCCACGCGCGATCCGCAGATCCTGGCGAGTGTGCGGCGACTGGCCGATGCGGCCATCGGCGCGAACGCACTGGTGACCAACGGCATGCTGACCGAAACCTGCGATGCCGTCGATCAAACCTGTGACGACAACGCCAAGCAGTTCAAGGGCATCTTCATGCGCTACTGGACCGATCTGGTGGACGTCACCCACGATCGCCAGTACGCCGCCTTCCTTGACCAGCAGGCCCAGGGCATCTGGAACAATGACCGCGACGCCGCCGGCCGACTCGGCACGCGTTGGTCCGGTGCCACCAGCACCAGCAACCCCAACGTGTTCGACTGGCGCACGCAGGCCAGCGCACTCAGCGCATTGATCGGCAACGTACCCGCGCTGACACCGTGGGAATCGCTGGCCGCGACCATGTCACCGGCACAACCGGTGATCATGCCCGCCGCATCGGGTGCGACATCCATCAACATCGACCTGGGTGTCTCAGCGACGGGTTTCTTCCCGCTGCAGGCCTTGGCCACCACCGATGCGCCATCGGGCTGGAAACTTTCCCCACGAGCGACCCTCGTGCGCGTTCAGCCGCACGGCAATGCCACTCCGGCCAGCAACAGCGTGCCGCTGAAAATCACCGTGCCGAGTTCGGCAACGGATGGCCATCACATGATTACCTCGGACGTGGCTGCCGCCGGGCTTCATTTCAGCACCCAGGCCGACGTGCTGATTGCGCACACCATCAACTTCGACACCGGCACGGTGGATGAAAACCCGTGGCTGTTCGATCCCGATGGCTCGCAGAGCAATGGCGTGCAAAATCGTTTCGCCGATGGCAACGCCCACTTCACGTACCGCTTCCCCTTCCCCGTCGATACCACCTCGGCGCAAGTCACGCTCACCATCGACGCCGAATTCCTGGTGCAGGTGAGCAACGACAACGCGCACTGGACCACCGTGCTTCAGGAAACGCAGCCGGTGACCGATGGTTCGAACAAGGCGGATCGCACCATTGACCTTACGCCGTACCTCGGCGCGGTCACCAATGGTGCGAAGCCCATCTACCTGAAGGTATCCGACTCGTTCCCCAACGATGGCTGGGGCGGTCGCGTGTATCACGTGTCTGCGAATATCGTCGAATAACCACAAGACGCCTCCACCCTCGCGAGGGTGGAGGCGCCGCTGGTCGCCACCGGGCCAAGGCAGCCCTGACGTGGCTTCACTTTATCCTTGACGAGATGCCGGGCCAGGTCCGGACATCATCAAGCGGAAACGTTTAGTGGCTCAGCATCATGTCGGTGATGACGCCGGTGGTGATGGCCACCAGCAGGAAATCGCCGTTGTCGCTGCGAACCCAGTGGTAGCCACGGGGCGGCTCACGCAGATGCTCCGCCTGCCAATCCGTTACCACGTAGCGGTTGTCGCGATACTCGTGCGGCACCGTGCCGCCCTTCTTGTACCAACCCTCCTTGGCACCGCGCTCGTGCATCACGGCATTGTCCTGATGCGGCTGATCGCCGGGAGGATGGTCGTGATCCTGTGCCATCGCCGCGCTCGAGATAGCCAAAGCGGCGGCCATCGCCATAACCAGTGTCTTCTTCATGGAGTGTCTCCTCGATTGAGATGCCTGCTTGGCGAGTCGTGCGTGTCGCCTACCGACACCACGGTGACATCGCGGGGCAACACTCACTTTCGTCAAGTCACGAGCGTGTGAGAGCGTGGTGGAGGTTGTAGCGACCATTCATGCCGCAGTCCGGCGCGGTTCACTGAGAAAGAACTTGCGACGAGGTGAACGCCACTGCTCGTTCGCCCGGTCTATTGACACGACATGGTTGTAATTCAACAATAGTTGCATGAATACAACTATCAATCCCGGTCGCCCCACGACCCACCCCAACCTGATTCTCGGCATCTGCTGCCTGAGCCTGCTGATGGTCGCGATGGATATCACCATCGTGAACGTTGCCCTGCCCTCCATCCGGCAGGATCTGCACGCCTCCATTTCCGGTCTGCAATGGGTCATCGATGCGTACACCATGGTGGTGGCCAGCCTGCTGATGCTGGCGGGCTCCATGGCCGATCGCTTCGGGCGTCGCCGCGTGTTTCAAACCGGCATGGCGCTGTTCGTGCTGGGCTCGCTGCTGTGCAGCGTGGCGCCGAATACCCAGGGATTGGTGGCATTTCGAGTGCTGCAGGCGTTGGGCGCCACCATGCTCAACCCGGTGGCCATGTCGATCATTGCGAACACGTTTCACGAACCCAAGGCGCGAGCGCGAGCCATTGGCGTGTGGGGTGCGGTGGCTGGCGTGGCGATGGCGCTGGGACCGGTCATTGGTGGCGCGCTGACGGAAAGTTTCGGCTGGCGTTCCCTTTTCTGGGTCAACCTGCCGATTGGCCTGGCCGCGAGGGTGTTGGCCGCGCGTTACATCCCCGAGTCCAAGGCGCCTCATCCGCGCCGCGTGGACCCAGTAGGACAATTGCTGGTATTCGCCGTGCTGGCCACGGTGACGTATGCGGTCATTGAGGGCCCGCGCGAGGGCTGGGCGTCAATGGTCATCATCGGCCTGTTTGCTGTTGCGCTACTCGCGCTGATCGCCCTGCTCGTTTACGAACCGCGTCGCCATGAACCACTGATCGACGTCCGGTTTTTTCGCAGCGCGCCTTTCAGCAGCGCCACGTTGATCGCCATCTGCAGCTTCTCGGCGTTCTCCGGCTTTCTGTTTCTCAACGCGCTCTACCTTCAGGAGGTACGCGGATTCTCGGCGTTCCATACCGGCTTGTGCACATTGCCGCTCGCCGTGGCCACCATGCTCTGCTCGCCGCTTTCCGGGCGCCTGGTGGGCACGCACGGCACACTGCCTTCGCTGTTGGTTTCCGGCACGGCCACGGTGGTCAGCGCCCTGATGATGACCCAACTCACGGCAACCACGCCGATGATCTATCTGTTAATTACCTACGTGATCTTCGGCGTGGGTTTTGGCATGGTGAACGCGCCCATTACCAACACGGCGGTGTCCGGCATGCCGAAGGCACAGGCAGGTCTCGCGGCGGCGGTGGCTTCCACCAGCCGACAGATTGGCGCATCGCTGGGCGTCGCCCTCGCGGGCACCATACTGGGATCGCACGTTCACGATGGATTTGCCGAAGCCTCACATCCATTCTGGTGGCTGGTAACCGGCGGTGGCGCAGCGGTGCTGCTGCTGGCGTGGCTATCCAACACACCGTGGGCGCGCGACACCACGCGTCACGCCGCCCATCTGCTGGAAGAAGCACCTGCGGGAGCCACGGCATGACCAGGCACGGCAACGGTGACAACGAAGCCAACGACATCTGGCAAGCGTTGGTTGCGCTGGTGTGGGAAACCCGCGGCGAATGGCGTCGAAAAGTCAGCGAAGTTTCGGGCCTGCCCTTCAGCCGCGTTCGCATACTCCGGCGGCTATCGGATGAACCGAAGACCCTGAAGCAACTCGCCGACATGACGGGCAACGACGCACCTGCCACCACCGTCGCCGTGAACGACCTGGAAGACCGCGGCCTGGTCGAACGCCAGCCGCATCCGGACAACCGCCGCGCGAAACTGGTATCGCTTACGCCCGCAGGCCAGAAGCTTGTCCAGCAGATACACCGCTCGGTGCGCGACGATGCACCGGCGGCGTTTCAGCTTCTATCGAAGACAGACCTGGGGCATTTGCGGCGGATCGTGGAGCGGATAGGTAGTCACGAGGATTGACGGGTCCTATTGAGGATGACCGCACATACGGCTGTGAGACCTCGAAGGGCAAATCAAAGTCGCATACCGAGCCAAATCACGCTTTCAGTACCCGCAGCGACGACAGGGCGTAGCGTGCGGTACCAGAAATTCGTGGCTACAACGTGCGCGGCTGACCGATCGTGATGCTCCTTTTCTTCCTGCACGATGGCCGAGATAGCGCTGGCAGCTTCAGGATCAACGTCTCGCAAGCATTCCAGCTGCTGCTCCAAATGACTGAGCACTACACTCTCCACTGCCACCGTCGTTGCGGCTATAGCTGATCGCCCCAGCAAGCCGGTGATCAAGCCGAGCAGGAGGCCACCAGCTCCGCACAGGAAATAGCTTCTGCATCGCCGTTGTCCCCGACGTTCGAGTTCCGCACCAAAAATGGCGCGATGGCGACGCTCATGCGATCGAAACTCCATGAGTTCCAGGATCAGTCCGGGCGCTCGAAAGCGGGCCATCCATATCTGGCCGGTGTAAATGCAAATGGCGCCAAACTCGCCCGCGTGATCCACTTTCATGATTCGGCTTCCTTGATCCATTCACTTCGACTCCATCTCGGAACGGTTTTGAAGGCACTATTTGGGCCGACCGTCTCTATTGGTTATCGTAATCCGGTCAATCGACACCGCCCAGCTCGCCACAAGGAAGCCACATGACCGTGCCCCATGCAGCTGTCCCACGATCGGAGTTAACGGAGTCCCAGCCTGCACGAGGCGACCTGATGGTGCTTGGCGCCATCGCCCTGCTCTTTGGCGTGCTGCATATGCTCACCAACGGGCAGTACGGTTTCCATCGGGACGAGTGGCAATTCCTCAGCGATGCGCAGCAGATGGATTGGGGTTTCGTTCCCTATCCACCGCTGACGGCTGCCCTGGAACATGTCGGCCTGGGTTTGTTCGGGCTGTCGCTGGTGGGATTGCGCACGTTCTCCGTACTGGCACAGGTGCTGGTGATTTTTGTCAGCGGCGTGATGGCTCGCGATCTGGGCGGCGGCCGGCTGGCTCAGGTATTCACGGCGGTGGCCGTTGCGCTTTCGCCGTTGCCCATGTTCGAGGCGACGGAGTTCCAGTACTCCTCGTTCGACTTGATGTGGTGGGTGCTCATCGCGTGGTGCACGGTTCGCCTGCTGCGTGATGAAGAGCCCCGTTGGTGGCTGGCCATTGGCGTGCTGGCGGGTCTTGGCCTTCAGACCAAATATTCCATCGCGTTCTATCTGGTGGGCGTACTGGGTGGCGTGCTGCTGACCGATGCACGGCGATACGTGCGCAGCCGCTGGTTCTGGATGGGAGGCGTGATCGCGCTGCTGGTATTCGTGCCCAACCTGCTATGGCTTGTCAGGCACGATTTCGTTTCCTACCACTTCCTGCAGGGCATCCATGCGCGTGACGTCAGGCAGGGACGCGCGGAAGGTTTTCTCAGCAACCAGTTCCTGCTCAACGCCAACCTTGTCGCGACGCCGGTGTGGCTGGCGGGACTTGTCGCCTTCTTCCGCCGACCGAGCTATCGCATGCTGGGCTGGATGTACCTGATTCCCGTGTTGCTGTTTCTTCTGGCGAAGGGTCGTTTCTACTACGTATGTGGTGTGTATCCCATGGTGATAGCCATGGGTTCGGTGGTGAGCGAACGCTGGTTGCACGCACGCTCGCGCACGTTGCGGGTGAGCCTGACGACACTGGGTTTCATCGGCGTGGTGGCCGTGGGTGCCTTCGCGGCGCTGCGCATTGTCCCCATGGCCAGCAGTGGCCCGTTGCGCGATTACGCGCTCAAGAACAACGGGGACCTGCGCGAAGAAATTGGCTGGGAACAATTGGTGGCACAGGTGGCAGCCATTCGCGATACGTTGTCTCCCGAGCAACAGGCGCACCTGGGCATCGCGGTCGGCAACTATGGCGAATATGGTTCCATTGCGTTGATGGGACCGCGCTATCACCTGCCCATGCCCATCACCACGGTCAATTCCGGATGGCTGCGCGGCTATCCCGACCCCGTGCCCACCACGCTGATCGTGCTCGGCAACTCGCGTGAGGGCATCGACCGTCTGCTCACCGATTGCCGCGTCGCAGGCCACGTGAGCAACGACCTCGGCGTGGACAACGAGGAAAGCCGCGATCACCCCGATATTTTCGTCTGCGGCCCGGCGCGTGGCCCGTGGTCGGAGCTGTGGAAACGTGGACCGAGTTTTGGCTGAGTTGGCGCCGAAGACTTGCCTGCAGGGTATCCGCCAAGGTCGTTGACGACCTTGGCGGTTGCTCGTCTCTCAGTCGAAACCGTACGGCTTGCCAGTGACGTCAATCGACGTGCCAGGAATCATCGGCATGCCGTTGATGTTGACCGCCGGTCCGGTGTGGAACGAGTCATGCCCATGCATGCCGGGTTGCCATTGCCCGAATTGCGGACCGGCATGCAGTTCATCGTCATGATTCGCCGACGAAGGCCGCATCCTCAACGCCTGCGCTTGTTCAAAATATTCCCGATTCATGCGCCTTACGCGACGAACGACTAACACGAAAGAGGCAACGACAAATACGGCGAGCGCCGCGGCCGTGTACTCGATGGCGTCCACCAGCCACGGGTATCGAACGATGAAGTCAAACAGCGAAAACATAATAGCCCCCTAATTCTTCAAGCTGGACATGTCGACAAAAGCGTCGCTTTCCTCGACGGTGCAAACGGCTTTACATGAGCTCTGGCTCATGCGGGCGAAGCCAAGCCAAGGCGACAGGGTCGTTACTGATCGCGCTCAGGCAGATGCCGTGGGCCGCGTATCCCGTGCCTGCGTGCGGCGCTTCTGATGGTAGGCGTGATCTGCGCCAATGGCCTGCACGAGCGTCGTCCCATGAACCGGTTGCGCACGCGCACGAACGAACAGGTTTCTGACATCGAGATCCTCGATCCGGCCCAGGAAGTTGGCTCGCAGGTTATGCACACTGCCAACGCTTGCGCGAGGATGGACCAGGATGACCGCGGTGAGGATGGTGCACGACTTCCCGCGTTGCTCCAGGTATTGCGCGAGCGATCCGCACACTTCACCAATTTGCTGGGCGGGGCTGCGACCGCGCTTGTCGGTAATGGGGACGCTGGTCTGCACCACATTGCCGTACTTATCGTATTTGTCACGCGTCCAGCGTTCGCCATCGACATGGACCTTGCCGTTGACCGCTTTCACTTCGATGCCAAGCACGCCCAGATCGCCTACCAGCAAAAGGTCTGCCTCACCCTTGCGGTTGTGGTAACCGGCTACGACGGTCCAGTCATCGCCCAGCTGGTGCTTTAATGCATCAAGCACGGCGACCTCGCCCTCGTTGCCCGCTTCCCACACACGCTCCTGATCACTGGCGCTGGCCATGGTCGGGCTGACCGGACGACGATCAAACAGATTGGCGACCACGGCGATGCTGGCTGCCAGCGCACGACCGTAGCGACCCGCCTTCCATTCCACTGCCACCTTGGCGCGCTTTTCCGCGCGTGTGTTCTCGAATGTCCGTACGGCGTCTTCGTACATGTGGACGCGGCGCGCATGGTCCGCCTCGCGCTGATTTCGCGCTTCGCGCAGCTTGTCGCCGGTGTGGTCCGAGAGAGTAACTACCCGCATTGAAAATCATCCTTTGGTTGAAATGTTCCCGACCCGGACACGATGGCTGGCATCCGGGCATACGACGGCGTAGCGGCATATCGGCAGATGCGCGATAGTCTTGAGGCGCCTCCCGCATGCGCGCCAGCACGTCGCCGCACGGAACTTGCCGTTCGTCGGCACGATGCGCAAGTCGGCATTTCGGCAGAGGCAGTCGTGGAGAGCCATAATGGGTCAACGCGCGCCACGGACCCGGCCCACATGACCGACGCTCCCTCCAAAACGCCAGCCACGCGACGCGTACCCGCGCAGGCTCGTGCGCGGAAAACGCGCGAGCTGATCCTGGAGGCGGCGATCCAGTTGCTGGAAAAGCGGGGGCTACGCGGGTTCAGCACCAACCGGTTGGCCGAAGCATCGGGCTTCAGCGTAGGGACGATTTACCAGTACTTTGGCAACAAGCAGGACGTGCTGGATGCGTTGGCGCGGCACGAGCGCGACCGCCGACTGGCCCGCTCCACCAAGACACTCACCGCGCGTGCGAAGGAAAGCGGTGCCGCCGGGCTGTCGTTGCGTGAGCGGGCGCGCATCGTTGTGCAGAACGAGCTGCGCGCGTTCGATGGGCGCCAACGCGCGCGGAAAATTCTTTTCGATCTTCAGTGGCGCAGCAAACAGCATCGCGACATGGATCGCCCGCTGAAGATTTTTGCCGACATGCTCGTTGCCGGCCAGGTCGCCGACGGCGAACAGGCGGACGTGCACCTGGGCGCCATCGACGCCTTCGTGCTTACCCAGGCGGTGGCGGGCGTGGTGCGCGCCGCGCTGGAACGCGACGAGCACATGTTGCTGCTGCCGGAGTTCGAGGATTCGCTGGTCGAGTTGATCGTCAACTTTCTGGAATCGCGCCGCCGCAAAGCGTAAGCATCATGACGCAGGTGCTCAGATTTGGCTCCGGCCGCCGAATCAGCGAAAAGCGCGGCTTTATTCGCTGCCAGGAAGCATTTTCTCCCACCTTTTTTGCCGCCAACGCGATCCTGCACCGCCAAGTGCTCAGGTTTCCACGTTGCACGCCCCCGCGCCCGCTCCGTAAGTTCGGCGTGAAGAGAAATCGCCCGCGCCGATCGTCCGGTACGGGCACCCTGGGGAGGGGTTGGCTGCATGAACAAGTGGTTGAAAGTGGGAGGCGGCGGCCTGTTGGCGGCTGTCGCGGTTCTAGCCGTCGTCGTGCTCGGCCGCACATGGGCAACACCGAAGCCGGTCGTGGACGCCGCGGTGGGCGGCTATGTACCGCTCACGTTTGATGAAGCCGCGGCGGTGGAACGGTTTGCCGGTGCGGTTCGGCTGTCCACGGTGTCGATGGGCGATGCGCCGCCATCCACGATGGATCTGGATGCACTGCACAGCTATCTGAGCCAGCAGTTTCCGCAGGTCCACGCCACACTGCAGGTGGAACAAGTGGGCCATGGCGCGCTGCTGTTCACCTGGAAAGGCAAGGAATCGACGGTTGCGCCCATCATCCTGATGGCCCATCAGGATACGGTGCCGGTGGACAGCAACACGCGCGATCGTTGGACGCGCGATCCCTGGTCCGGTGCGGTGGCCGATGGCGTGGTGTGGGGCCGTGGCGCGCTGGACGACAAGGCCAGCCTGGTTTCCACGCTCGAAGCCGCCGAGCAGTTGTTGAAGCAGGGCTTTCAACCGCGACGCACAATCTATTTCGCCTTCGGCAGCGACGAAGAGCGCGGCGGCGCGCAAGGCGCGGTCGCCATCGTGGACCTGCTGAAGGAGCGCGGCGTGCACGCGCAATTCGTGCTCGATGAAGGTGGCGCCTACACCAACGGATTGATGCCGGGCGTGGCGGGCGACCTCGCCATGGTGGGCATTGCGGAAAAGGGCTACATGTCGGTCAGGCTGTCGGTGCAGGCTAACGGCGGCCACTCGTCGCAGCCGCTGCCGCAGTCCGCCATCGGCATTCTCAGCCAGGCCATGGTTCGGCTGGAAGCCAACCAGTCGCCGGGCCACCTGGAACCCACCACCGCCGCCATGCTCGATACGCTGGCGCCGTTGTTGCCGTTCCCGGCCCGCATGGCGGTGCGCAACCGCTGGTTGCTCGGTTCGGTGTTGATCGATCAGTTGTCGAAGACACCGGCGGGCAACGCCATGATGCGGACCACCACGGCTGAAACCACGTTCAGCGCGGGCATCAAGGACAACGTGCTGCCCACGGTTGCCAACGCCACGGTGAATTTCCGCATCCTGCCGGGCGACACGGTAGCCAGCGTGCTCGAACATGTGCGCAAGGTCGTGGCCGATCCACGCGTGGATATCACGCCCGGCGAAGAACAGAACGAGCCCAGCCCCACCTCGCCGCTCGATGGCGAAGGCCTGGCGCTGGTGCGCAGGACCATCCAGCAGGTCGCGCCCGGCGTGCCGGTGGTGCCGTACCTGGTGACCGGTGCAACGGACGCCTCGCACTATGTGCCGGTATCCACCGAACAACTGCGCTTTGTGCCGTACCACTTCACGCCCGTCACCATCGAGCGCTTCCACGGCATCAACGAAGGGGTTTCGGTGAGCGACTACCTGAACTGCGTGCAGTTCGCCGCGCAGTTCATGCGCAACGCCGCCGGGTAGCGCCGCGCCGTCGTGCACAGGCGCGACGGTGCCTTCCTGCCTATCCATCCAGAAACCGTAGCGGTGCGCATTCGTGTGCCGCGCGGGCAACGTTTGACCAAAACGCGGTCGGCACAACGCACGCCGACAACCGCCGTCATCGCATGAGGAGAGAACACCATGGTCGACCTGGCTAAGCATCGCGGCTACGGACTGTCGCGGCATCCCCTGTGGCTCGCCTGCATGATCGCGAGCGGCATGCTCGTCGGCGTGCTGCACGCGCAGGACGCATCTGCCCCGCAGGAAAGCACGCAGGCACCCAAGGCCAAGGCCGCATCACAGGACGACGCCAAGTCGCTGGGTGCGATCACGGTGACCGCGACCAAGCACGCCACGGCCATCGACAAGACGCCCATCGCCATCACCGCTGTTCCTGCCGAAGTGGTCGCGGATACCGGCGCCACGACCATCAACGATCTGGTGAAGCTCACGCCCGGCGTCAGCGTGCAGGATGCCGGCGCAGGACAGACGCGCATCTCCATTCGCGGCATCTACGCAGCGGGTGAGCCCACCACAGGCATCTACTACGACGAAACGCCCGTGGCCGGTTCCGTGGGAACCACCAGCGATGCCGGCGGCCATCAACCGGAATTGCACCTGTTCGACGTCGATCGCGTGGAAGTGCTGCGCGGACCGCAAGGCACGTTGTACGGCGCCAGCTCCATGGGCGGCGCCATCCGCATCATCAGCAACAAGCCGGAGCTTGATCAGGTGGACGGTTCGGTGGAAGCGGGCTATGCCGTGACCAAGGGCGGTAGCCCGTCGTGGCAGACGAATGCCATGTTCAATTTGCCGCTGATCCAGGACAAGCTCGCGCTGCGCGTGGTGGCCGACAAGCAGGACACGGGCGGCTATATCGACAACGTGGTGCTGGACAAGACGCACGTAGGCGAACAGCACGAAGGCGGCGGCCGCCTGATGCTTCGCTACCAGCCCACGGACAAGGTGACGGTTGACGCAAGCTTTTCCACGCATGCCACCAACGCCGAACCGAATTTCTGGACGCCCTACCCCGAACGCTGGGCCTTGCAGCCGCTGTACCCCGTGGACCTGCCGTCGAAGTACGGCTCGGAAATGTCGACGCTGGTGCCGTTTCGCGACCACACCAAGATTTCCAACCTCACGCTCAACTGGGATCTGGACTGGGCCACGCTGACGGCGGTCACCTCGTACCAGGATCGCAAGAGCTTCTACAACCAGGACTCGACGCCGCTGTTCCAGTACGCCAAGTACCTGGTGAACGCGATGGGGCTGAGCCGTTACTACAACGCCGACCAGTACATTCCGTCGTACCTGTACTACCCCGGCCACACCACCGACTGGTCGAACGAACTTCGCCTGAGCTCCAAGAGCAATGACACGCTCGACTGGACGGCAGGCCTGTACGAAGACCAGCGCAAGAGCGGGCTCTTCAGCGAATACACGTATGCAGACGCCGCCACGGGCGGCCCGCTGTCGCCGTCGGAGATCTTCTTCCGTCGCCATATTTCCGATGACCTGCAACAGAAAGCGGCATATGGCGAGGCCACCTGGCATGTCACGCAGGATCTCAATATCACCGGCGGCCTGCGCTACTACGACTACACCAAGGACGTTACCGGCTACACCGACCTCAACTTCAACTTCCCGCTGATCGGCGGCGGACTGATTCCTCCCACCACGGTGAGCGCGGGCAAGAGCGGCTGGCTGAAGAAGCTCAACGTGTCCTACAACCTCGCGCCCAACGTGATGGTGTATGCGCTGGCCGCGGATGGCATGCGACCCGGCGGCGCCAATCAGCTGATCAACCTGCCGGTGAACCTGACCACGTACAAGCCGGACTGGCTGTGGAATTACGAACTGGGCATCAAGTCCAACTGGTTTGACCGCAAGCTGTATGTCACCGCCGACGTGTACCAGATCAACTGGCACAACATGCAGGTGAGTGCGATCACTCTGGATGGCACCTCGCAGTTCATCACGAACGCCGGTGCGGCACGCATGCGCGGACTGGAGGCGGAAGTGCTGTACCGCCCGATCCACGGCATGGACATCACCGCCAACTTCAACGTCATTGATGCGGTGCTGACGCAGAACCAGATCAGCAACACCTACGAGGAACAAGGCGTGCTTGGCCAGACCGGTGATCGCGTGCCGTACACGCCCAAGTACACCGGTGCACTGGCCATGGATTACCGCTGGCCCATGGGCGACAGCCTGGGCGGCATGGCCCGCATCGATGCCAACTACGTGGGAACGTCGTACTCCACCTTCCGCCCCACCGACCCGGCGCGCACGGTCATGGGCAACTACACCATGGTGGACGGTCGTATTGGCCTGGAAGATGGCGGCAATCGCTGGGGCGCGTACCTGTACGTCAAGAACATGTTCAACAAGCTGGCCTTTGTATCGACGGGCCTGCAGACGTACTACGCGCCGTTTGGCGAGGCTTATACCGTGGCGCCGCGCACGATTGGTATTGATGTGCGGTACAACTTTTGAGGGAACGGGGCTCTGGTGCAGGCGGGTGTCGTGGCCCTCTGCCCTTTCAGCGTAACCGCTCCCTTGCTCGTCATCCCCGCGAAGGCGGGGATCCAGTGCCTTTCGCTCGCTAAATCAAAGGCGCTGGATTCCCGCCTTCGCGGGAATGACGGTGAGGGGAACAAACGGTGAAGGAGATATGGACGGCACAGGTCATGATGACCGTACGCTCATTCACCGCTGCCTTGCTGCCTTGCTGCCCGGCGCACCGTGCGCCGGATAGCCCTCAACCCTCACCCGCGGAACGGACGACCTTCGTAGCGACGCAGGTGATAGATGCGATGGATATGGCGCGAGCCCATCCAGCCACCCAGCGCAGCCGCAATCAGGCCCACCAGCCCGCTGAGGAACAGCGCCCACATGCCGGCTGCGGCGTATTGCTTGATGTGGTCCGCATCGGCACGCATGGTGTCGCTCGCCGCGTTCACTACCGGCAACCACGTGGTGACGCGCGCCGTCGCTGCATCGGAGGACATTTCCGTTTGCGCAATCAGGATGGCGCGCGCCGTATCCACGTGACCCGCCAGCAGGGCGCCGATCAAGGCCTGCTCGGCGTCCTTGTCCGCATGGGAATCACCGCGCGTGTCGCGCTGCGTGGTCAAGGTGCGATGCACATCCGTGCGCAGTACGGCCAAGGGTTCGTTGTGCACGGCTTCCATGGACATGCCGGAGGGCGTGCCGCCATCGCGTTGACGCTCGTGCTCATGGCTCATCTGGCCAATGGTGATCGCAAGCCACAATGCGCTCGCCGTGATGGCAAGGCCCCACACGGTAATGCCATGCAGGCTGCCCATGGTGTCGTCAGCGCGACCATCGAACCAACTTGAAAACAAGCCGCCTATAAACAGCGAGGCGGCCCAGACCAGCACCATCCAGATGATGGTGCCCACACCCAGTCCCTTGGCGGCGGCCTGTGCGTTGTGGGGATCGAACGCACTGAAGCCCAGCGCGATGCCCGCGCCATAAAGCAAAATGGCAATGCCGGTGGCCACGAACCAGCCGGCAAACACAGCGCTCCAGCGCATGCGTGCGAACGTTTCTTCGCCAAGGGCACTGCTATAGACAGTAGTAGCCATGTCGACGCTCCTTCGATCAGGCGCAGCCGCGCACAAGCGCGATAAGGATCAGCACGGGCAACGGAACGCCCAGTATCCAGAGCAGCACGTAGCCGATACCGCCTCGTTGGCTGGCGGCTGGCTCCGCGTTGCTGGACAGGTTTTCCAGGTCGTCGCTCATGGTCGATCTCCTGCATGCATCGGCGGCCGTGCCGCGCGGTGGACTGACAGTGCGACCGATTTCGTGGATGACGTGTCGAAAACGCGAGAGCGTCGCGTGCTTGGCCACCGCGTGTTTTACGTCGGTCGGCTGGGGGTCATGCATGTCGCGAAAGGGTCCACGTCGCGGTACCTGGCACAGCTCCCCGTGCGAGGAGCGATGAAACGCAGCGCCTCAACCGACGAGTTCGTCAAGGTGTTTGCATTTTTGACACGCTCTACACGTTTCCTCGACGGACAATACGAGCTCAGGCCGTAGCCGGCCGTGGGGACTGCGCGTGGACATCGGGCACAACAAGTACGAACTGCTGGTCGACTCCGTCGTCGACTACGCCATTTACCTGCTCGATCTGGACGGCAACATCGCCAGCTGGAACGTGGGTTCCGAGCGAAGCACGGGCTACACCGCGCGCGAGGTGCTGGGACACCATTTCAGCCTGTTCTACAACGACGACGAACGCCAACGGGGCGAGCCGGACCTGGCCCTGGCCAAGGTGCGCTCCGAAGGGCGCTGGGAAACCGAAGGCTGGCGGCAGCGCAAGGACGGCACGCGCTACTGGGCCAACGTGGTGCTCGACCTGGTGAAGACGGCCGACGGTGTCGCCATCGGCTATGCCTCGGTGACCCGCGACCTTACCGAACGCAAGGAAGCGGAAGATCGGCTTCGCCGCAGCGAGGAACAGTTCCGGCTGTTGTTGCAGGGCGTGGGCGATTGCGCCATCTACATGCTGGATACCAACGGCTGCATCACCAGCTGGAATACCGGCGCGCAGCGCATCAAGGGTTATACGCGCGACGAAATCCTGGGCAAGCACCTGTCGACGTTCTACACGCTGGAAGACCGCGCCAAGGGCGAACCGGGCCGCGCGCTGGGCATTGCAGCCGACGTGGGACGCTTCGAAGCCGAAGGCTGGCGCGTGCGCAAGGACGGCACCTCGTTCTGGGCGCACGCCATCATCGACCGCATCAACGACGACAACGGCAAGCACGTGGGCTTTGCCAAGGTAACGCGCGACATCACCGCGCGTCGCGACGCGGACATGGCACTCAGCGAAGCGCGTGAAGCGCTGTTCCAGTCGCAGAAACTCGAAGCCGTGGGCCAGCTTACCGGCGGCGTGGCACATGATTTCAACAACCTGCTGATGGCCGTCATCGGCAGCCTGGAGCTGCTCGAGGCGCGCCTGACCCACGACCCGCAAGCGCTCAACCTGCTCGGCAATGCGCTGGCCGGCGCGCAACGCGGTGCGGCGCTGACCAGGCGCATGCTGGCCTTCGCGCGAAAGCAGGAGCTTCGTCCCACCTCGGTCGACGTGAAGGCGCTGGTGCAGGGCATCACCACGCTGCTGCAACGTTCGGCGGGCCCCACCGTTACCGTCGACACCGTGTTTCCCCTGTCGCTCCAGCCCACGCTGGTGGATGGCAACCAGCTGGAACTGGCGCTGCTCAACCTGGTGATGAATGCGCGCGATGCCATGCCCGAAGGTGGCCACATCATCATCGCGGCCAAGGATGAAACCATCGACCTCAATCACCGCACCGGACTGCCACCTGGCGCCTATGTGTGCCTCACGGTGACGGACGATGGCCAGGGCATGGATGCGGAAACGCTGAGCCGCGCGATGGAGCCGTTCTTCACCACCAAGGGCATCGGCAAGGGCACCGGCCTTGGCCTGTCGATGGTGCATGGGCTGGCCGAACAGACCGGCGGCCGCCTGCAACTGCGCAGCGAAGTGGGCCTGGGCACCACGGCGGAACTATGGTTGCCCGTTTCGACCATGGAAGTGGCCGAAACAGTACCAGTCGATGAGCTACCGTCGGCGGCGACGTCATCGGGGGCGCTCACCATTCTTGTGGTGGATGACGACCCGCTCATCGCCATGACCATGTCGGCCGTGCTCAACGACCTGGGTCATCTGACGGTGGAAGTGAACTCGGGACGCGACGCGCTGGAAGAACTGGCGCAGAAGCCCTATTTCGACCTGCTGATCACCGACTACGCCATGCCCGGCATGAATGGCGCACAGCTCGCCGCGGAAGTGAAGGCGCGCTGGCCCACCCTGCCCATCATCCTGGCATCGGGCTATGCGGAGCTTCCCGAAGGCACGGCAAAGACGGTGCTTCGCCTGCCCAAACCGTTTGGTCGCGAAGACCTGGTACGCGTGATCGACGCTGCTGCCGCCACGGTCTAAGGCGATACGCCGGCCGCCGGAAATACCGGCGTGCCGGCCAGCCATTGCTCGAACTCATCCGATGTCATCGGCCTGCCGATGAACCAGCCCTGCGCGCCATCGCAACCCATGTCGCGCAGGAAGTTCCATTGCGCGGCGTTCTCCACGCCCTCCGCCAGCACACGCATGTGCATGTCGCGCGCAAGGGCAATGATGGTGGAGATCAATGCCACGGCATCGGCATCATCAGGCACGCCGCCCAGGAACGAGCGGTCGATCTTCAGCACCTGGATCGGAAAGCGATGCAGGTACGCGAGCGACGAATAACCCGTGCCGAAATCGTCGATGGCGAAACTCAGCCCCAGTGACCGCAACTGCGAAAGCATGTCGGCCACCATGGGGCCGTATTCGAGCAGGCTGCCTTCGGTGATCTCCAGTTCGATCAGGCGCGCCGGCACACCGGACGAACCCAGCGCATCGGTAATGTGTTCCACCAGGCCCAGGTTGCTGAATTGCTTGGGCGACAGATTCACCGCCATGCGTAATTCGGGCAGTCCTTGCCGGCGCCAGTGCGCCAGGCGATGGCAGGCTTCCAGCAGCACCCAATGCCCGATGGGCTCGATAAGGCCTGTTTCTTCCGCATAGGGAATGAAGCGCTCGGGCGTCACCAGCCCGAATTCCTCGCTCTGCCAGCGCAACAGCGCCTCCACGCCAACCACCCTGCCCGTGCGCAGATCCACCTGCGGTTGGTAGAGCAGCACGAAATCGTTGTGTTGCAGCGCGCGCCGCAACCCTTCGCCAAGTTCGAGCAAGCCTTGCGCCTTTTGCGTGAGCGAGGCGTTGTAGAAGCGGAATCTGCCACGTCCTTCGCGCTTGGCAAAACCGAGTGCGGCATCCGCATGCTTGAGCAGCGACGCGCCGTCGTTGCCGTCGTCGGGATGAATGCTGATGCCGACGCTGGCCGTGACAAAAATGGTGCGACCTTCCCAGGCAAACCCCTTGGCGACCGTGCGCAGGATGCGTTCCGCCGTGGTGGTGATGGCTGCGGTTTCCAGCGCGCCCTGCATGGTCATCGCGAACGCGTCACCGCTGATGCGCGCCACATTGGTGACCTGCTCCATACCGGACAGGCGATGAGCCATCTCCACGATCAACCGGTCGCCCACCGCGTGACCGAAGCTTTCGTTCACGCGCTTGAAGTAGTCCAGGCCGATGAGGAACACGACTACCTTGAGGCCTTCGCCGTGACGCAAGGCGTGGTCGATGCGATCCACCAGCAGGAATCGATTCGGCAGGCGTGTCAGCGCATCGTGGTAGGCAAGAAAACCCAGGTCTTTCGTGCGGCGATCCACCGCCCGTCGCAGCGTGAATACCCACACCGTCAACGCCAGGCCCACCAGCACCACCGCTGCCAGGGCATAGGCAAAGATCTGGGCGTAAGGCGTGAAACTCACCGGACGGCCCATCCATTTGCGTTGCAAGGCATCGCGCTCTTCATCGGTGATGAGCTTCATGCCGTTATCGACCAGTGCCACGGTGCCGAGATCCCCCTTGCGTACACCGCGATGGAATTCCCCGGCATACATCTCGAACGCACGATGGAACCGATCACCCTCGCCAAATTTGTACAGGTAGTAATTGGCCGGGTAGTCGTCCATGCACAGGATGCGCACGTCGCGCCGATCCACCGCGGCAATCATGTCCGTGTAGCCGCGATAGGCCCGCACGGCGGTGATGCCGTGCTGGCGCAAGTGTTCAATGCAGGCATCGCCCCGCTCCACGCCCACCTCGAAGCCGTGCAGCGCATCCACGCTGTCGATGCCCGAGATGGATGAGTCGGCATAGAGTCCCACGGTGACGCGGGCATACGGCACGGTGAAATCGTAGAGCGCTTCGCGTTCGGGCGTGCGGAAGATCATCTCGATCACATCTGCTTTGCCGTCGAGCAGCATGCGCTGTGCATCCGCCCAATCCGTTGCCACCAACTGGACATGGATGCCTGTTTTCTGCTCCCACAGTTTCCATTCGTCCACCAGGTAACCGCGTGGCTGATGGTCGGGACCCAGAAACAGATAAGGCGGATAGTTGTCGTCGCTGACGACGCGCAGGGTGGCCGGTGCCGCATAAGCGACGCATGCGAAACATGTAGCCAGCAGGCATGCCGACAACGCCTTTAGCACTCGACCGACCCCGTCTCCCGATGGAACATGCCAATCCGTCCGATGGACGCACTTCCCCTGTCTTGTCAGGACGAATCGCTGCCAGCCTTCAACAGGCCCCGTTGCGACAAGGCCCGATCCCGTCAGTCATGGAACACATGACTGGAGCGATAAAGCCAAGCGAATGCCCCGGCCCGTGAATGTCGCGTGCAAAACCACGACGCGCAGCTGAACGACGCGCCAAGAATGACATGGGTTTAGTCGGCAGCGCTCGCCAAAGGTTGAGCACGCTGCCCAAAGCTGCCGCTTCGATGCATACCCGCCCTCTGCGCGAGGCATGCGATGCGCGACAGCCAGGCGCGTGGCCCCGTCGACGTCTGGTCGAACGGGGCCACGAAGCACATCACGCCAGATCGTAGCGATCCAGGTTCATCACCTTGGTCCAGGCATCCACGAAATCGCGGACGAATTTCTCCTGGCCGTCGGTGCTTGCATAGACTTCACTCAACGCACGCAGCTGCGCGTGCGCGCCGAAGATCAGGTCGACGCGCGTGCCGGTCCACTTTTTCTTGCCGGTCTTGCGGTCGCTGCCTTCGAACAGGTGACGCGAGGTGGGCTTCCATTCCGTATCCATGTCGAGCACGGCGCGGAAGAAGTCGTTGCTCAGCGTTTCCGGCTTGTCGGTGAATACGCCATGGGCATCCTTGCCGGCATGCACGTTGAGCACGCGCAGGCCGCCGATGAGCGCGGTCATCTCCGGTGCGGTCAGCGTGAGCTGCTGGGCCTTGTCCACCAGCAACACCTCGGCAGGCACATTGAAGTCCTGCTTGAGGTAGTTGCGGAAGCCATCGGCCAGCGGTTCGAGCATGCCGACGGAGTGCACATCGGTCTGCTCCTGCGAGGCATCCGTGCGACCCGGCGAGAACGGCACGGTGACGTTGTGGCCGGCACTCTTCGCGGCCTGTTCCACACCGGCGTTGCCGCCCAGCACGATCAGGTCCGCCAGCGAGATCTTCTTGCCGCCCTTGTTGAATTCGTCGCGGATGCCTTCGAGCACCTTCAACACCTTCGCCAGTTCGTCAGGCTGGTTGACCTTCCAGTCCTTCTGCGGCTCCAGGCGAATGCGTGCACCATTGGCGCCGCCACGCTTGTCGCCACCACGGAAGGTGGATGCCGACGCCCACGCCGTGCCGACCAGCTGCGCCACCGACAGCCCGGACGACTGCAGTTTCTGCTTCAGCGCGGCCACGTCCTTGTCGTCCACCAGCGGATGATCGACGGCGGGAATGGGGTCCTGCCAGTCGAATTCCTCGGCCGGCACTTCCGGACCGAGGTAGCGGGCGCGCGGACCCATGTCGCGATGGGTGAGCTTGAACCAGGCACGGGCGAACGCGTCCGCAAACTGATCGGGATTCTCCATGAAGCGCCGCGAGATCTTCTCGTAGGCGGGGTCCGTGCGCAGCGCGATGTCGGTGGTGAGCATGGACGGCGCGATGCGTTTGTCCTTGTCGTGCGCATGCGGCACCGTGCCGGCGCCCGCACCGTTCTTCGGCTGCCACTGATGCGCGCCGGCCGGGCTCTTGGTCAGCTCCCACTCGAAACCGAACAGGTTCCAGAAGAAGTTGTTGCTCCACTTGGTGGGCGTGCTGGTCCAGGTCACTTCCAGGCCGCTGGTGATGGTATCGCCGCCCTTGCCCGAGCCGAACGTGCTGACCCAGCCCAGGCCCATGTGCTCGATATCCGCGCCTTCGGGTGCGGGGCCGACGTTACCCGCGGGACCGGCGCCGTGCGTCTTGCCGAAGGTGTGGCCACCGGCGATCAGCGCGACGGTCTCTTCGTCGTTCATGGCCATGCGGCCGAAGGTGTCGCGGATGTCGTGCGCCGCGGCGGCCGGGTCGGGGTTGCCGTCCGGGCCTTCCGGGTTCACGTAGCGCAGGCCCATCTGCACCGCGGCCAGCGGGTTATCCAGATTGCGGCCACCATCGGTGCGGCGGGTTTCGCTGCCGGGCAATTCCGGCTCGGCCACCAGCACGCCTTCCTTCTCGTCGCCCGGCACGCCCTTGCCATAGCGGATGTCGCCGCCCAGCCAGGTTTTCTCATTGCCCCAGTAGACATCCTGGTCGGGTTCCCAGGTGTCCTCGCGGCCACCGGCGAAGCCCAAGGTCTTGAAGCCCATGCTTTCCAGCGCGACGTTGCCGGTCAGGATCATCAGGTCGGCCCAGGAAATCTTCTGGCCGTACTTCTGCTTGATCGGCCACAGCAGGCGGCGCGCCTTGTCCAGGCTGACGTTATCCGGCCAGCTGTTCAGCGGCGCAAAGCGTTGCTGCCCACGCCCGCCGCCGCCACGGCCGTCGCCCACGCGATAGGTGCCGGCGCTATGCCACGCCATGCGGATGAACAGGGGGCCGTAATGGCCAAAGTCAGCCGGCCACCAGTCTTTTGAATCGGTCATCAGCGCGGTGAGGTCTTTCTTCACCGCCGCCAGATCCAGGCTCTTGAAGGCCTTGGCGTAGTTGAACCCCTCGTCCAGCGGGTTGGACTTGCTCGAGTGCTGGGCCAGCAGGTCCAGCCGCAACTGTTTGGGCCACCAGTCGCGGTTGGTCGTACCGCTACCGGCAGCGTGGGGAAACGGGCACTTTGATTCGTTAGACATGCGCACTCTCCATGGAAATGACGGACTCACCAGCAGCTCAACCATCAGGTCCGTCGCAAACCACCGCGCTTGCCCCGGGACTGCTGCCTGCGTCCCCTCCCGGTGCGCCAACCGGCGCGCTGGAAGGTGCTGACGTGCTGGCGGATGTGGCTCGCGTCGACAGACCGGACGTCAAACGTATGTCAACAAAAGCGAAGGTTCCGTGTTTGCCGGAAGGTGCCGGCGCCGGTGACCCCGGACGGAAAAATACGATGCCCGCCAAGCGTTACAGGAAGCCCAGTGTCTGCCCGCGCAACCCGGTCACGGGGACGTCTGGGCTGCCTTCTGCAAGCTTCTGAGATAGGCGCAGAACATATCAGCCATGGCATCTGCATAGGTGGCGATCTCGGCAGCGCTACGCGGGCTTTCAGAGAAATCCTTGCCGACGGCGCTGAGCGTGGTGGTGACCAGATCGGCAGCAAGCGCACGGGTCGCATCGGTGGCGTTGGGCAGTGCCTCGCGCATGAATGTGAGAACCGTACGTTCCCCGGAAGCCCTTGCCGCCCGGGCCTCGGGCGCATCGCGATACAGCGGCGCAGCGTCGTTCAGGGCCACGCGCATCGCGGCTTCCTCGCACTCGGAACGCACGAACGCATGCACCAGCCGGCGCAGCCGTTCCAATGGCGGTTTGCCTGCATCTTCCAGAATGCGGCGCAACAGGTCGGTGGTCTGCTGCCATTCGTCGCTTTGCAGGCGAAACAGAATCGCGGCCTTGTTCGGAAAGTACTGGTACAGCGAACCCACGCTTACACCCGCCTTCTCCGCGACCCGTGCGGTAGTGAAGCGCTGTGCGCCCTCCTTCGCCAAAACCTGAGCAGCCGCTTCAAGCACGGCGGCGACAAGCTCGTTCGATCGCGCCTGTTGTGGCTGTTTTCTCGAGGAAATCCTGGCATTCCGGCGAGTGGCCATGCGTGCACTCCAATGCGAATAGGAAACATGACGAATTCGTCGCATTCTAATCCGGCACGCCAGATGGCGCACGACAGACCGGAGAACCTGCATGACCACGCTTACCTCTTTCCCCATCGCACCGCTGCTAAGCCGCCTCTTCAGCGAAGCGGATGCGCTTTCACCCATGGACATTCCCGCCGTGCGCGAAATGTCCGAGCAAGACCACGCGCGCCTGATGCGCAGCAAAACCGACTACCGCCATTTCTACGCGCAATTGAAAGAACTGCCGCTGGCCGTGTCACGCGAGACGGGGCAACTGCTCTACATGCTGGCCCGCAGCACCGGCGCGCGTTCCATCGTGGAGTTCGGTACGTCCTTTGGCATCTCCACCTTGCACCTTGCCGCTGCGCTGCGCGACAACGGCGGCGGTCGCCTCATCACCAGCGAATTCGAGCCGTCCAAAGTCGCGCGCGCCCGCACCAACCTGACGGAAGGCGGCGTGATCGACATGGTGGAAATCCGCGAAGGTGATGCCCTGCAAACCCTGAGCCGCGACCTGCCCGGGCACATCGATCTCTTGCTGCTCGACGGCGCCAAGGCGCTTTACCCAGAAGTCCTGGCGCTGGTGGAAAGCCGCGTGAAGCCCGGTGCATTCGTTATTGCCGACAATGCCGACTACAGCCCCGACTATCTGGCCTACGTGCGTTCCGCCACCAACGGCTATCTGTCCATCCCGTTCGGTGAAGACGTGGAGCTGTCAATGAAGCTGGGCGCGCACTGACGGCCTGCCCTGCATTTCCGCGATGCCAGACCAGTGTCATGCATCGCGGGGAAAGCAACGATGACGTTGGGCTTCCTTCTCCACGTCATCGGGCGACATGTGCCGATCGAGCAATTGCTGCGGCGTCATCATTCGCCACGCGTCCACGTCGATGCAGTGCTTGTCTGGCACACCGAAATGGCGCTGCATCCAGTTCACCACGGGCTTGATGCCTTGCGTCGCCGGATCGGCCAGCTGGATGCCATGCACCATCGGGCGGTCGGAGCCCGGGAGATTCGCCGCAACGCCAGGGTTCTGATCGTGTCGCAAGAGCGCGCCACCGGATACGTAATCCCCTGCACTTTGTGTGTCGGGCGCCGCAACGGGCGCTGGTTCCGCAAGCACTGAAGGTCCGGCAACGACGGCTGGTGCGTCACGTTCGATGGGATGTGGCGAGACCACGGAGTGACGCGTGACGACCCTGTTCGCGACGATCGTGTGAGGCCTGGTGATGGATGGCGCCACGACATCCGCCCTGTGTGATTGATCTTCGGTCCTCGTCCATTGCACCAGCAACGCGTCCGTTCGCGTTGATGCCATCAACACATGCGGGTCATCGAGAGGCGCAGGCGGCCGAAGCAGACAGAGCAACAGCGCACCATGGAAAAGCACGAGCACGGCGTAGATAAGCGAACGCTGCGCCGACGCCTTCCACTTGGCCTTCCATGCTGAGCTGCGCGTCATGCTTCACTCCCCCTGGCCAAGGATCGACCACGGGGAGCGCACCTGGTTCACGGGAACGGCAAGGCTAGTGCTTCGAATCTGTTTGAACTCTTGTTGAGAGTCTCGAAAGGCGTCATTTTTTGCCCGTCATCCCCGCGAAGGCGGGAGGCGCCTTTCAACAGCCGAAGGGCTGGTGATGACGGTGAAGGAAGTAGATGCTCAGACGAGATTTCAAACAGGCCCTTGGACGCCAGTTCACTCTTGGCCTTGCCGACTCCGTCCAGCAGCTGCAGTGTGGGTATTCCGTCCGGTGCCACTTTCATCACGGTGCGCGCAGCCCCTGCATGTCGTGGCTTCATCGTGCATCTCTCCTTGTCAGGTGAAACGGCGATGACGCCTCAAGGGATGACCATCCCTTCGCTGCCATGAACATCACCGGCGGGACAAGGGCCAGCCCGCGTTGCGTGGCGTAGCAACCTCCACGTCGGCAACCTTCTACGGCCACGCGATTGCCATGAACAGAAGGCATGGTTTCGCTTGTCGCCTGGAGAGACCGCCATGCCAGCGCCCCATCCCCTTCCCACCCGCATGGATCACTCGCCCCTCCGCCAATGGGATGGTGCGATGCCCATCATCATGTCGGCCATCGTGTTGCTGATGATCGTGGTGGAGCTGGTTCAGCACGGCCCGCATGCGCCGCATCACGACGAAGGCACTGCGGACCATATCGCCATCATGCTGATGTATGGGCAAATACCCATCATGTTCTGGTTCGTGGCATCCCGCCGTCATCCGGTGCGACGCATCCTGCCGGTGCTTCTGCTTCAGTTGGCGCTGTGGTCCGGTACCTTTGTCCTTGCGGTCGCGCTGACCTAACGCACGCACCACGTCGAGCTGTTTATCGGATAGCGGCGGTCAGCGCGTGTGCGGCTTCACCCGCAATCTCGTCCTGCACTTTCAGCTTGTCGTCCTGCGGGCGGTCGTACGTGGCCGACCAGATCACGAAGCCATCGGACGCACGCACCAGTCGCGCGGCGACGCGCATGGTATTGCCCGACGTGCGCACGCTGCCATCGAGGATGTATGCCACGCCCAGCGTGCGGGCAATGTCCGCCACCTGCACCTGCTTGTCCTTGTAATAGAACGAGGACGTCGGCGCCGACACCTTCATGCCGGGAAAGCTGCTTAACTTGTCGATCAGTTCTTCGGTCATGCCGTCGGCGAACGGTTCCTCGTTCATCGCATCCGTCAGGTCCAGGAACGGCAGCACGGCGATGGTCTTGGGTGACACGGCGACGGCATGGGCAGTGGAACCCTGGCGCGTCAGCAGCCATGCGGGCAGCGCAATGCAAAGAAGTACGACGACAGCGGCCGCCATGATGGCGGGGCGTCGTTTGGCGTTGGCGGCAGGCATGGCCAGTGGCGCTGCCTGATCGGCCGCACCGGCAAATGCGGAGCCCTCTTCAGGCAACGCCTGGACACTGGCGATCAACCGGTATCCCCGGCGCGGCACGGTAGCGATATAGGCAGGCTGCTTCGGGTCGTCGCCCAGCAGGCGACGCAGGGCCGTCACAGCCTGGTACACCGAGTCGGGCGTGACGATGACGCCGTTCCACACCTCGGCCAGCAACTCGTCGATGCTTACGACCTCACCTGCCCTGCCCGCCAGGCACAGCAGAAGCCGCATGGTGCGTGCCTCGAGCTTGACGGTGCTATCGCCGCGCACGATCTGGTCGGCCAGCGGATGGACGGTCCAGTCGCCGACGCGCAGCGTCGCCGTGGTGAGGCGCTCACTTCCAGTGGACATAAGTCCCGCCATGCATCGCCACGAAGGGGCAGCGTCGGGATATTCGCACCAAGCCCAGACACCCACAACCAAGCCTTTCGGCGGTTGATTCAGAACTCTTCAGACCGTTTCAGGGCGTTTTTCAGGACTTCCCGGCCGCTCCGGGACCACTCTGGCGCCGCGGGTTGAAGCCCGTGCCGGATACCCAAGGGCGCCCCCGCGCGCCCCTTCAAGGAGCCCCTCATGATTCGCCGTTTCGCCTTTGCCGTTGCTGCCGCCCTCGCCACCGCCCCGCTCTGGGCCACCACCTACACGCTGGAACCCAATCACACGCAGGGCACCGTTCGCTGGAGCCACCTCGACTTCTCCTACCCCACCGCCCAGTTCAGCCGCGTGGAAGGCACGCTGGATTTCGACCCCATGATGCCGCCCCAGGCGTCGGTGATGGTCACCATTCCCATCGTCAACCTGACGAGCGGCATTCCCGATCTCGATGACGACCTGCGCTCGCCGGCCTTCTTCGACCTGGCCAAGTATCCGAACGCCACCTTCCACAGCACCCGGGTGGAAACCACGGCCATGGCCAACCAGCTGAAGGTGACGGGCGATCTCACTGTGCGTGGCATCACGAGGCCGGTGACGCTGGATGTGACCATCAACAAGGTAGGCACCACCCCGCGCATGCATATGCCGGCGGTGGGCTTCGACGCCCCCGCCACGCTCAAGCGCGCGGAGTTCGGGCTGGGCAAGTTCGTGCCGCAGGTGAGCGACGAGGTGACACTGCACATCACCGCGCAAGGCGATGAGGCCACAGCGTATGCGGCGCGCATGAAGGCCGACGCAGCCGAAGAAGCAGCGCAGGCGGCCGCTGCGAAAAAGTAGGCGCACATGAAACAACGCCCGCCACGTCGGCGGGCGTTGTCATTCGAACGACCGGTGCTTAGCGCACGGCCACCGTCTGGCCCAGGCGGGCCTGCAAGGTCTTGATGTCGGCATCGCTCACGCCGATCTTGCGCAGGTAACCCTGTGCACCACCGTACTGCTTCTGCAAGGCATCCAGGAACTGCGCCATCGCTTCCGGCGGCGTGCCCATCAGCGGTGCCAGCGCCGGGTTCTGCTTGAGCATGGCGGCCGTCTGCGGCGCGGACATCATGGGCTTCAGGTAGTAGGCGGAGATGGCGTAGTTATGCACGATGTCGTCGTGCTTCACACCCGCCAGCGACAGCAGCAGCGCGGAGATCATGCCGGTGCGGTCCTTGCCGGCGCTGCAGTGGTAAAGCACGGCGCCATCCTTCTGCGCGGCCATGGTTTCGAACACCTGCTTGAACTGCGGCTGGTCCTCGTCGAGTGCCTTCACGTACAGCACGCCCAGCGACGACGGCATGTGCGTCATGTCGAGCGGCTTGTCGCCCATCAGCGAAATGCGCACGTACTTGAAGCGTGGATCGTTGGCCAGCGCATCGGGCGCCTTGGTGGCTTCATCGGGGGTGCGCAGGTCGATGTCGAGCTTCACGCCGTGATCGGCCAGCGTGGACTTGTCGGCGTCGGTGACGCGCGCGAGATCCGCCGTGCGAACGAAGCGGCCCGTCGGCACGACAGCCTTGGCGCCCTTGAGGCCACCGAGGTCACGTGCATTGAGCGCCCCTTGCAGCGGCAGCAGGCGGGTGGCGTCGTCCTGGGCGGGCACCACTTCGCTGGCCGTGGCAACGGCAGTGGGCGCGGCGGCGGGCTGGGCCTGCTGCGCGATGGCGAAGGCAGGCATCAGGGCGAGCAGAAGAACAGTCTTTTTCATGGAACAGGCTTCCTTGGATCGGGCACGCTGCCGTGCGATCACTTGAGGTTGAACGACAGGGTGAGCATTTCGAAGCGCGGCTGGCCCGACAGGTAGGTCGGTGCCGAAGCGGCGACGCCCTTGTACGCCACCGCATTGGTGGTGGTGCTGTAGACGTAACCGAGGTAGTGCTTGTCGAAGAGGTTGTTCACCGACAGGCGCAACTGCGGCTGGCCGAGCATGCCCCAGTCGCTGAAGGTGTAGCCGGCGTTGAAGTCGAACGTGGTGTAGCCGCCCACTTTCTCGGTGTTCAACAGGTCGCCGTAGCGCGCACCGTTGTACTTGCCGCTGAAACGCAGGAAGGCGTGGTCAAGATCGTATTCCAGCGACATGGCCAGCATGTTCTGCGGAATGCCCGCCATGCGCTTGCCATCGGTGGGCAACGCCACCGCGCCGTTCGCCGTGTTGGAGATGAAGTCATCCTGCTGCGTGGCATGCAGGTAGGTGTACGAGCCGTAGGCCGTCCAGTGCGGATCGAAACGCCAGCTGGCTTCGGACAGCAAACCGTACTGCTGCACGGCGCCGGCGTTGAAGTAGCTCAGCTGCAGGAACTCGTCGTAGTGCTGTGTCTGGTAGTTCTTGTAGTTCACGTCCAGCAGCGTGGTGCTGGCCATGAAGTTGCCTTCGTTGAAGCGCCAGCCCAGCTGGTTGGTCCAGGTGGTTTCCGGCTTCACGCGCTGCAGCGTGTCGATGTTGCTGGCGGTGTAGCTCCAGTACGCCTTGGCAATCGGCGGGCGGTAACCGGTGGACGAATGGAAGAAGAAGTTGTTGTTGTCATCGGGCGTGTACGACACGCCGATGTCGCCCTGCACCGTGCTGTAGTCCTCGTGGATCAGCACGCTCTGGTTGGTGACCACCGGATTGGGTGCGCGATACACCCCCGGCGTGCGGATGTAGTCGTCAATCGCCAGGTGGTTGTACGAAATGCCCGCGCTCGCCTTCCACTGCTCGTTGATGGTGTAGCTGTCGGCGAGATACGCCTTGCCCGAGGCCGACTTCACGTAATAGTTGTCATAGTCGATGGGCGTGCCGTCCGGCAGGCGGTAACGCGCGCTTTCCGACCAGCGATCCACCGGCAGGCCGTTGTCGCCGATGGCGCTGAGCGTGTACGGCTCGCTCTTGCGGTATTCCTCGTACCAGATGCCCGCGGTGACGTTGTTGTTGTCGCCGCTGTAATTGATCTTGGTGTTGATGCCCGGGCGCCAGATGTTGGAATACACGTACAGGTACGCAGGCACCGTATCCAGCGCGTCGCCGTCGTGGTTGAGGTCCACCGTCTGGCCCACGTTGAGGCCGTACGGGCTCTTCACGTTTTCAGACAGGTAGATGGCGCCGCCGCTGCCGCCCTGCTTGGCCATGTAGAAGTACGGAATCACCGAGAGGTTGATCCTGTCGGCCAGCTGGAATTCGCCGTCCGCCGAGATGTAGCTCACCTCGCTCTTGTTGTTCTGCAAGCCGACGTAGCTATTGGCGGTGGCCAGCTGCGCCACGGCGTTGTCGGCCTTGCCCGGCGTGGTGGTGTACTGCGGCGCGACGTCGCTGTAGCCGTAATCCCAGCCGTACTTCTCGAACTGCGCCTTGGTCGGCATGAAGTAGTTGTTGCCGATGGTGCGCAGGTACATCGCCGTCATGCTGATGCTGTTCTGGCCGCCCAGGTCCAGCACCGACTTGGCCTGCACGCGCGAACTGCTCAGCTCGCCCGGACCCTGCCAGATGCCCGACGTGGTGCGCGAGAACGACACCCACGAACGCAGCGGGCCGGTCTGCCCCGTATCCAGTCGCACAAAGCCCTTGCGCACATCGTTGTTGCCAATGCTGCCTTCCACGTACAGCTCCGGCGTGGCCGACGGCTGGCGCGTGATCAGGCTGATGTGACCGCCTTCGGCGCTGATCGACGGTGCGTCGATGTCCGACAGGCCTGCAGCAACGTTGAGGTCGTCGACGTTCTGCGTGTCACCAAGGAAGGTCGGGTAGATGTTGTAGTCGGCCGCTTCGTTCATCGGCACGCCATCGAGCGTGTACGACAGGCGGCTGCCGTCGAAGCCGTTGACCATGAAGCCCGTGGTCGCGGTGAGGCCGGCGGGGTCGGAACTGGACACGAACACGCCGGGAATCGAGGACATCGCCTGCACCGGGTCCTGCACGGCGGACATCTTGCGCAGTGCCTGCGCGGTGAGATCGGACTCGGCCTTGTCGGCGTTTTCGGGCGACATCAAGCCACCGGAATTCACCGCGGCGTTCACGTTCACCACTTCCAGCGAGGTCATCGACTGACCGGAACGCACACCCTGGTTCTTGGCGTTGCCGGCGGATGCGTCAGGTGCCGCCGCGCCATCGGCCGATGCCGGCGCGGGCGTTGCCGTGGTGTTTGCCGAAGGGCCGTGCGAACCCGCGTCCTGCGCGTGCACTGCGTTGATCCCGGCCACGATGCACAAGGCCAGAAGCGAGTGTTTCAGTACGGTCCTGCTGTCGACCATGGGTCATCCCGATTGTGTTGTGTGGATGCCGAGGGCAGCAGAGCCCCGCCCCGCAGGCCGTTGGCCACGCAGGTGTGACGTTTGCTGTTCCCCTTCCGGGCAGGCTTACCCGGCGATCACCGCCGGCATGGATAGATGCCGTGACAGTGGTTGGCGAGCGGATTCTGGGAACCGAGCATGACAAGTGAATGACTATTCATTCACTGTTTGTTCGAGACGTCGAAGCTGACACAATGCGCGCCGGGAATGCGCATCAGGGAAGCCAGGGGGAAGCCACGTGACGTCGACCACCAACCGCCGCAGCAGCAAGACGAACGCCGAGGAACACGGCGCCGCGCAACGCACTCGCATCCTGGCCGCCGCACGCCAGCGCTTCATCGAGCAGGGCTTCCACGCCGCCACCATGGAAAGCATTGCCCAGCAGGCGGGCGTGAGCACGGGCCTGAGCTATCGCTACTTCCAGAACAAGCGTGCGCTGGTGCTGGCGATGATCGAACAGAACCTGGAAGAAGATCGCCGCAACCTGCAAAGCCTGTCGCCCACTGCCAGCCTCGCCGGCTTCGTCGACGACCTGGCCATGATGTTTTCCCAGCGCGACGCCGATGCACGCAGCGCCGTGCTGTTCTCCGAAATCACCGCCGCGGCCACGCGCGATCCGGAAATCGGCAAGGCACTGGAACACGCCGAAGCCGTGGCCCGCGAAGACTTCATCCACTGGCTGAAGGAACGCGATGCGGCCATGGGCATCACCAGCACCATCGAGGAATTGCGCGTGCGCGAGCTGGCGATGCGCTGCATCTTCTTTGGCCTGATCGTGCGCAGCACGCGCGAACCGGATCAGGACGTGGAACAACTGAAAGTGATGCTGCGTCGCGTGCTGCCGCTGGTGATGCACGACGACGGCACCTGAAGGCAGCGAGCGCCGTTAAGCGCTCGCCTGCCCTGCCCGTCAGGTGTTCTTGATCGTCGGGTTGGGATTGCTGGAGTGACCGCAACCGAACGTGAGCGGCACGCCGAAGACCTTGTTGCCGAACTTGGCGAACAGCTGGTAATGCCACATGCCTTCGCTGTGCTTGTCGTGGTGATGGTTGTGGATGCTGATCCGGTGTTTTCCTTCCGCGCGCAGGTCCCGAAAAATCCGGCCAGTCGGCTTGCGGATCAGCCACGTGAAGCCCGGGTTGTCCAGATCGTCGAGCGCGCAGAATCTGCCACCCGCGGCATTGCCGGTGAGCGTCCAGGTAATGGTGTGCGGACCGCCTTCGCTGGCGGTTTTATCGAACGCGTGGTGACGCTTCTTGCCGCGGATCACGAGGTGGTTGTACTCCTCGTCGCGGTCGAGATCGTAGTAGAGCTCCACGTTGATCTCGACGTTGCTGGGGTTGCTCAGCTTCATGGCTCACTCCCGTCAGTGAAGGATGGCGCTCCTTGCCGGCGAGTGCTCCCACCATCTGGCCGCCCCGGTCAGCCAGGTGTGTCATTGCGATTGTTCTGCGCCAGCAGCCGCTTCTGGAAATCGGCGTTGACGGGATACGCCATATGCTGGCGACGCAGGAAGGCGAGCCATTCGGCATCGCGATACCCGCTGCTCCACAGTTGTTGTACGAGCGGCTGCGCTGCTACGTCATGCCCCAGCGCAAGGCGAGCCTGTGCTTCGCGCGCCACCAGACGAGGATCGTTGCCACCGCCCAGCTGCCCGCGTGCCAGCGCAATCACGTTGGCGCGCCATGACTCAGCGTCAGCTTGATTCGCACTGCTGGCAGCGAGCAGCAACTGCGCATCCATGCTGTCGAGCACGAGGGACCGCTCGTGCGGCTGCTTGGCCAGCAAGGGCTTGAGTACGTCCATCGCCACCAATGCCTGCGCATGCGCCTCGTCTGCGTGGCCTGAAGCCAGGGTCTCGGCAGCCTGTTCGTTCAAGGCTTCGGCGCGGAAGCGCTGCAGCAGCGCATCCGTCGGGCTTTCCTGCGCGAGCTTCGTGGCGATGGCAACGGATTTGGCCGTCCATTCCTTCGCAGAAGCAAGGTCGCCATTGAGGCGCTTGAGGCGCGCCAGCTGCGTGGCACCCCGCGACACGTCCTCCTGAAATCCGTCGTTGTCCGGGTTGTCGGCCACCAGATGTTCGGCCATGTCCACCGATTGCTGCAGATGATGCATGCCATCGTCGTCAGCACCGGCCAGCGCCAGCGTTCGACCCAGGATGGCCCGGACGCCGAGCATCGCATCGCGCTGGTTGATGTCGTCGGGGTGCTTCGCGGCCAGCGCCGTCTCGATGGCATCGTCCGCGGCGTATTCCTCGATGGCCCGCGCAAGGTCGCCGCGCAGCAATGCCAGCTTGCCGATATTGTTGTGCGCACCGCCCAGTTCGGACGTCCATTCAGCGCGCGATGGATCGATGGCAACCAGTTTCCCCGAGAGTGCCAGCGCACTTGCATAGGGCGCCGCGGCGTCGTCGAGATGGCCTTGCGCTTCCAGTACGTGGCCAAGGTTGTTGTCGAGCATTTCCAGCCCGAACAGCCAGTCCGGATCATCGTGGGCGTAGGGCGCGGCGCGCTCCAGCACGTGTTTTCCGGCATCGAAATTGATCTTCGCCTTTTCCAGCTCGCCCTCGAACCAGTGGGATTGCCCGATGAAGGACAGCAGGCGCGCCCACTGCACTTGCCGCGGAACATCGGCGGGGGCTTTCTCCGCCAGCGAAGCGGCCAGACGCGCAGCGGCCTCGAACGAGACGATGGCCTCCGCCAGATGCCCCTGCTCACGCTGCACGGCGCCAATCTTCTCCATCGCCTTCACGCGATGCGCCAGCACCTGGTCGGTCACATCGTTGGTGGGCATGGACGCGAAATACTTCATCGCGCGATCGTCGACATCTTCCATGATGTCCAGTCGCTCGACCTGGTGCAGCTTGTCGCTGAGGTCACCGAGCATGAAATCCACCAGATCTTCCGCCTGATGCTGACGACGCTCTGCATCCGCGCGCGCCAACTCCGCCGCGTGGCGCGCCTTTGTCGCCACGATGGCCAACGCACCGGTCACCATCGCCACCAGCAATGCGGCTGCGGTGATCAAGGTCAGCCGACGATTGCGTCGTTGCAGTTCGCGCCGCTTCAGGCTGTCGAAACTCACGTCCAGCAGGCCGGCGAGCAGCTTCAGCTTGGCATTGCGACGCCCGTCCTTGCCCGCACGAACATCCGCGGCAATGGGCTCGATTGGCGTTGCACCGGAACGCAGTGCAGGCGCGAAACACTCCTGCCCCTCCACGCCCGGCTCGCCATCCACGATCAGGCAGAAGATGCGTCCCCCGTGCCCGAGCTGCTGGTAGGCCAGCACCTCCTGCTGCACCCAGCGCGACGCAGCCGACGCGGGCGAACAGATGACGATGAGGTTGGCCGATTGCGCCAGCGCTTCACGCACCTTGGAACCGAGGTCGTTGGCGCTGGCCAGCTCCTCGCGATCACGAAAAATGGGAGTGAGCCGCCGCGGCGTGATGCCCGCCGCCGTGCGAACGCCGACGAGGCGCGACGGCACGCGATAGGTTTCAAGGCTCCGGTGCAGCCAGCCTGCCCAGGACGCATCCCGATGGCTGTAGCTGATGAACGCGCGATACCGGAAGGCCGGTGTCGCCGGGGACTGCCTCATGGCGCCTTGCACTCCGAAAGGAGGCTGGGGCCATCCTGGCCGCGACAGTCTTGTGGCTTGGGGCCGGCAGGCATCCGGTGAGTCGACCGGCCAGGAATGGCAGCCCCCTCTGCCCATCGCAAGATCCTACCATAATGTGAATTGCATCACATTTTTGGTGCTAGGCTGATTCGGCAGTGCTGGGGTCGGGGAAAGGGAACGCGGCGGTGCGAACGGCTTTTGCTTGTCACTCCCGCGAAAGCAGGGGGCCAGCGTCGTTGGCTGCATGCCAAAGGCGCTGGATGACCGGCCCTTCGGCCCTTTAAAAGCGCTTCCTGCTTTCGCAGGGACGACGGTGAAGTTGGATGGACGTCCAGACGGGACTTTGAGCACGCTCAAAGGAAGCTGCCATGACACCTTTGGTTATCGGCGTCACGAGCCATCGCAACATCGCCGCGTCGGAGATCGAGCCGATCAGGCAACGCATCTGCGAATTCCTCACTCTTCTCAAGAATCAGTTCCCCTCATTGCCCCTGGTGGCGCTTTCCTCGCTGGCCGAAGGCGGCGATCAACTTTTTGCGACCGAAGCCCTGGCCGCCGGCGCGCGACTGGTGGTTCCGCTTCCCCTGCCCCGCGATCTGTACGTCGAAGACTTCATCGACGCTGATGTCCGCGAACGTTTTGATGAGCTGTTCCGCCAGGCCGACGTGATCCGGCTGCCGCTGCTGAAGAGCCAGTCCCGCGAGGCACTGGAAGGCCACGGCGAAGCGCGCAACCGCCAATACGCGAAAGCCGGCGTGTTCATCGCCAGCCACGCGCACATCCTGGTCACCATATGGGACGGCAAGGATTCGGGACGACTCGGCGGCACCGCGCAAGTGGTGAAGTATTACCTGCACGGTTCGCTGCCCGGCATCATCGAGCGCCCACGACAGGCGCGGCACATCCTCAGCGGCGGCGACGAGCATCTGCTTTATCACATCGTCTGCTCGCGCGAAGGATCGAACGGATCGGTCGGCGACGGTTTGACACCGCTGCAAACCCTCTGGCGCACCGGCGACGAGGTGTCGCTGGAAAAAAAGATGCCGGACGAATTCGCGCTGATGATCCGGCACATGGTCGAGTTCAACAACGACTGCGCGAAATACGACACGGAGATCGAAGCCACCTACCCCGCGCTGTCCAACAGTGAAGCCGGCCCGGAAAGCGTCGATTACCTGTTCCGCTGCGCCGACTGGCTGGCCATGCACTTCCAGAAGCGCGTGCTGCTCGCGCTGCGCGCCACCTTTACGCTCGCTGCGCTGATGGGTATCGCGTTCACCTTCTACGCGCACATGTCCCACCAGGACCACATGATCTATTTCTTCCTGCTGCTGTTCGCGCTGGGCGGCATCGTGGCTGCGCTGGCAGGCCGCCGTGAATGGCACCGGAAATACCTGGACTACCGCGCACTCGCCGAGGGTCTTCGCATCCAGCTGTACTGGCGCCGTGCGGGCATCCTGAAAGACACCGACCACGAGTTCGCGCACGACAATTTCCTGCAGAAGCAGAACATCGAGCTGGGCTGGATACGCAACGTGATGCGCGCCGTGGGCCTGCATCCGCCCACGCGCCCCGAGCCGGATGCGCTGTCGCGCGTCATCAGCGAATGGGTGGGCGAATCCGGCCAGTCAGGGCAACTGCACTACTTCGAGCGCAAGACGGCCGAAAGCGCGGGCCTGCATCACTTCACCGAAATCGTGGGCGCGGTGAGCCTGTGGGCGGGTATTTCCATCAGCGTGTTCCTGGCCATCTTCGCGCTGAAGCTGCCGGAAACCACCAAGACCACGCTGGTGATGATCATGGCGGTGCTCTCCATTGTCGCTGCCGTGCGCGAAGCCTACGCCTACCGCAAGGCCGACAAGGAACTCATCCGTCAGTACCGCTTCATGCAGCGCATTTTCAGCGGTGCGCGCGCGGCACTGGATCGCACTGACGATCCCAACGAGAAGCGCGGCATCCTCCGCTCACTCGGCGATGCGGCGCTGACCGAACACGCAGAGTGGACACTGATGCGCCGCGAGCGACAGGTGGAGCACAGCAAATTTTAGACGTCTAAATTTTCCAGCGATGATGCTTACTGCTGTGTCCATTTGAATTTGTCCGACAATTAGACAACACTCGGCGCGCACCTGAAAACGGGAACACGCGCATGCCGCCGCATTTTTCGAAGAGCCGCCGGTCTTTCCTGCAAGGCGTCACTGTAGCCGCTGCCATGAGCGCGATGACATTTGTTCCGCGCGAAGCAGCCGCCACGTCGAACGCGAAGGCGCAGGCAGGACGTGCGGGACAAGCGCCGCCGTTCCCGCAGGCACCCTTGATGCAGCAACCCTTTGCGTTGCTTCCCACCGGCTCGATCAAGGCCACCGGCTGGTTGCGTCGACAACTGGAGATCCAGGCAAACGGGCTGGGTGGTCACCTCGACGAGTTCTGGCCCATCGTGGGGCCGGAGAGCGGCTGGCTCGGCGGCAAAGGCGAGTCGTGGGAAGACGGCCCCTACTTTCTTGATGGCCTGGTGCCGCTTGCCTGGCAGCTGGATTCGGCGCCGCTCAAGGCCAAGGCGATGCGGTTCATCGACTGGACGCTGGACCACCCTTGGCGCAATGGCATGTTCGGCCCGCGCAGCAACGATGACTGGTGGCCGCGCATGGTAATGCTCAAGGTGCTGACGCAGTATCACGAGCTCACCGGCGATGCGCGTGTCATGCCATTGATGACGCGCTACTTCCACTATCAGCTGCAAGCCCTTCCCGCTCGCCCCTTGAGCGATTGGGGCCGCATGCGCTGGCAGGACGAGCTGGTGTCCGTGCTGTGGCTTTATCAGCGCACGCAGGATGCCAAGTTGCTGCAGCTTGTGCAGCTGCTCAAGCAACAGGGCTACGACTGGCAAGCCATGTTTGCCCGCTTCCCTTTCACCGAGAAAACCGACGCCGAGGCGCTGCGCAAGAAGGCCGGCAACTCGGACGCGTTCATGCAGGACCTCGGCCTGCAGGTGCACGGCGTCAACAACGCGCAGGCACTGAAGGCATCACCCGTGTGGTCCGTGGTGTCAGGCAGCGGTTCTGATCGCGAAGCCATTCAACACCAGCTGCACATGCTCGATACCTATCACGGCCTGCCCAACGGCATGTTCTCGGCGGACGAACATCTGGCCGGACGCAGCCCGTCGCAAGGCACCGAGCTGTGCACCGTGGTGGAGACCATGTTCTCGCTGCAGGTGGCGCTGGCCATCACCGGCGACGCCGCACTGGGCGACCGACTGGAGCGCATCGCGTTCAACGCGCTACCGGCCGCCTTGAGCGACGACATGTGGTCGCATCAATACAACCAGCAGCCCAACCAGGTGGAATGCAGCCTGCATAGCCGCCCATGGACCACCGACGGCCCGGAATCGAACCTGTTCGGGCTTGAACCCAACTTCCGCTGCTGCACGGCCAATTTCCACCAGGGCTGGCCCAAGTTCGCCAACAGCGTGTGGATGGCCACTGCCGACCAAGGCCTTGCAGCCATGAGCTATTCGCCGTGCACGGTGACGACGGTGGTGCGTGACGTACCGGTGGTCGTTGAACAAACCAGCGACTACCCTTTCCGCCAGTCCGTCAACATCACGGTGACGCCGCAACAGGCGCTGCGCTTTCCCCTGCGGCTGCGCATGCCAGGATGGTCGAAAGACACGCGCATCTCGGTGAACGGGGAATCGGTGACCGCCGCTCAGGGTTTCACCACTATCGAACGCACGTGGGCGCCCGGTGACACAATTGAAGTGACCTTCGGCGCCGACGTGGCGTTCGAACGCGGCTTCAACGGCGCCCTCAGTTTCAGTCGCGGCGCCCTGGTCTATGCGCTGCCGATCAAGGAAAACTGGCTACTCTGGCGCAAGCGCGGCCTGACCAACGACTGGCAAATCTATCCCGGCTCGCGCTGGAACCTCGGCATGCATGCCGATACGCCCATCACCGTGAGCGAACATCCCATCGGCGACAAACCGTTCGCGGGCGCGACTCCCGCCGTGCAGCTGGCAGTGCAAGGTCAGTACGTGCCGGACTGGAAAGCAACGGACGGCAGCGCAGACCCCATCCCCGCCAAAGCCGAGCCTGCCTCGGACGAAGCCGCGCAATCCATCACGCTGACACCCTACGCCGGTGCCAAATTGCGCATTGCTGCGTTTCCATCACTCAGCTGAAAAGCGGAAGCGCCTACTCATCCTTCCGGCGGTCGCGCACTCAACGGCAGCGGCGTCCTGATGATGGACCCGGTATCTTGGCTATCGCTGGGATACCGCTCCACCACGACCTGCTCGAATTCGCCAACAACCGCGCTAAATGGCCGTCTGATCGATGCCGTATTGCATCGCCGCTTTCAGTGTCTCTACGTTGATATCGCCGAGCGCCTTGAACTTGATGCAATACCCGGTGACCTTGGCCTTGCCGAGGTCTTTCCCATAGGCCTGCGCCAGGTACTTCTTGTCTTCGATGCCGAGTATGTAGACGGAAATTCCCGTGGTATTTGCGCTGATGCCTATCTGGTAGAACTCCTTGGTATCGCCGTTGGCATATTTCAGCGTCTGAGTTCCGTATCCCACGTTGGGATTGGACACGGTTTTGCCCGAAGCATCCTTGCCATCCAGAAACCACAATTTGCCCTTCGGCAGAAGATCCCGAATGAAGCCGTGCAATGCCTTCATGTCGCTGCGCTTCGGTTCCGACTGGGCAGCGAAGTAATCCTTGATCTGTTCGTCGATGCTCATACGGTCTCCTGCCTGATGGGGTCGCCCCTCGCTGCCACCGCTCAAAGGTCGCCCTACTTCGGCAAGCTGACCACCGACTTGAAGCCGCCAAAGATCATGCGCTTGCCGTCGAACGGACAGTCCGCAGCGTCCTGCATGCGCGGGTCTGCCATGAATTTCGCCATGCCAGCATCGCGAGTGGCCTTGTCCGGCCATTCCACCCAGGAGAACACCACGGACTCATCCTGCGTCGCCTGCACGGCGCGGCGAAAATCGGTGACCTTGCCGTCGGGCACATCGTCGCCCCAGCACTCCACCACCCGGATGGCGCCGTACTCCACGAAAATGGCATCGAACTTGGCCGCGTGTGCAATGAACTTTTCGCGGTTGGCGTTGGGTACGGCGATCACGAAACCATCGATGTAGGACATGAATGTCTCCTTGGCGTGAAGGGTGGCCGGCATGGTCACCTTTACGTACTCGACGAACGAGCGCCTGCGGAATCGACATAAGGTTATGGAGAAATTGCCCGCCATGGATCGAAAGCGAATCGTTTCCTGATCCGTACTTGCGTCCATCTGACCGACAAGCTCCGCGCCACCCACGATATCTTCGCTGCCCCTGGGCGGAATACCTCCATGTGACCATCGCTACAGCTCCGCGCGCTGCGCCTGCCTTCGCCGGAACCGATGCTTGGCGATGCGTGAAACCGCGTCGGCCTTCCCGAAAGCCGGATGTCACCCGCCAGCGGGGGTTCGGTTCGCACCACTGCAACACACCATCAGCAGCATAGCTCCACCACCCGCCAGCCAGGCTGTTTCACCGAAACGACAACTTTCCCGTCCCGTTGTTGGCATCGAGATCCTTGCGGTTGTGGTGATTTGATCAAGAAAACTTGGGTGAACCCAGTCACGGTCGACTTTCGCCTCGCCTTGGTTGTCGCGCCAGTCGCCAGGCGTGCACTGGGAGTGACAAGTAACGGGTGTCGCGTTTTTGATGGGCGTGCGCCGGGTAAACTTACGCTTTCCACGCATTAGTTTTCGTTAGTGGGTCAATACAGGGGGCCACCATGAAGAATTTGCAGAAGGGATTTACGCTGATCGAATTGATGATTGTGGTCGGGATCATTGCGATCCTTGCCGCCATCGCCGTACCGCAATACCAGACCTACGTCATCAAGTCGCAGGTGACACGAGCCGTGAGCGAAGCCAGCGACGCCCGGATACTTTTGGAAGACTGCGCAACCAGTGGCAAAGTCCAGTTGGGAACCTCCCAGGGACAGTGCGACACGACCCCCATCGTTGGTTCTGACATTCTGCAAGGAGGGTCACAGATTGGGGCCACGCTGCCACCCGGCACGGGCGTACCGCATATCCAGCTTCCGCAGGACGCAGCGGGCCACGGCATAGTCACGGCCGAACTTGGCAATCACGTCCAATCCCGCATAGACAAGGGCACCATTACCTGGACTCGTGATACCAGCGGCGGCTGGAGCTGCACGGTGGATTCAATCATTGGCAGCAAGTACGCCCCGGCGAGCTGCCCGTTTCAGCCTTGATCCGCCTGCTCTGGGTGCCGACTCGCGTCCGCCAAGGCGCTGAATCCCTCGGGGACAGGGCATCGATGTGCTGCCCACCGCCAACATCACTCGTTGCCCCCAGACCCCAGGCGAAACGCTCATCAGCAGAGCCCATGCGGATCAGGCGAGATCTCGCGCGATGACAGCCTGGCAGGCGCTTTGCTCCTAGGGATCGGACGTCCCCACGATGATGCTCGATGCCTTGATGATGGCCACGACGGTCATGCCTTCATGCAATTGGAGCGCATCGAGGCTCCCGTTGGTGATGATCGAAACGATGACGTTGCCGCCATCCAGCTGGACACTGACTTCGGCGTTTACTGCGCCACGCTTGACGTTGGAAACCGTCCCCTTCAGCTGATTGCGCGCAGACAGTCGCGTTGAATCGTCAGGCACGCCTATGATCACCGAGGAAGCCTTGATCAAGGCGAATGCGCTTTTGCCAACAGTGAGCCCCAGGGTCTTCGTGCTTTCATGAGTAACGGTGGCCGTCAATCGCTGACCACCCTGGATATCCAGCTGGATGACGTCATTGACGGCGCCGTTATCGATAGCGGCCACGGTGCCGGTCAGCTGGTTTCTTGCACTCGTCTTCATCATGAAATGCCTCGCCAGTTCGATGTCGGAAAACGGATTGTCGGCGACCCCGAGCCCACCTTCCACAGAACGATGTGACCCTTCGACGAAAGGCACATCCAGTTCATGAAAGGCGATCGCAAAAAGATCTGGCCACGTTCTCCCCGATGATGGGGATCAAGGCATCGGGTGCCCGCCATGGATCGGAGCAGACCTGCAAATCGACCGCTTCAGTCCTGCCCGAACTGAGGCCCGGCAGCAGCCTCGCCCGCGCCAAGGATAGGGGGCAAAGGACAGCCGCCTCGGCCTTTGGATACATCAAATCTTTACGATGCAAACCGGAAGACTGGCGTCGGCCGCCCTACCAAGGGCGATAGCTGCCAAGGCGCGCCGGGGCTCCGCAGGGTTCGCAAATGATAAGACTTCTCATTTACAATAAGGGCCAAAGGAGAACCCAGATCATCCAATGACCGGAACCCACACCAGCCACGCCATTGTTCACAGGTTCTACGGCGAACATCAGCCGTGGCTGCTGCACCGGTTGCACTCACGCGTTCGCCATCGTGAGGACGCGGAGGATTTGACGGCAGAAACGTTCCTGCAGGTCATGCAGCAACGCGACCTGGCCGACATTCGGGAACCGCGCGCCTTCCTGACCACCCTGGCCAAACGCATCCTCTTTCATTTCTGGCGGCGCCGGGATCTTGAGCAGGCTTACCTTGATGCGCTGAGTCTTCAGCCGGCGACGCAGGCGCTCTCCGCGGAAGAACATAACGATCTGGTCGAGACGCTGCTGCGCGTGGATCACGCGCTGGATGGCCTTCCATCCAAGGCCAAGACGGCTTTTCTCTACAGCCAGATCGATGGACTCACGCACAAGGAAATCGCGGCGCGGCTGGGTCTTTCGACGATGACCGTGCGCCGCCACATTGCCCGCGCCGTCGAACGATGCTGCGCGCTGGCGTGACATGGCGCGCATGAGTTCCACCGACGCCCTGATGCGCCAGGCGGTGACATGGCATGTGTTGCTGAATTCCGGCGATGCCAATGACGACGACCACCAACGTTTCCAGGCGTGGCTGGAAAAGCACCCCAGTCATGGGGATGCCTGGAAGCGGGTTCACGGCGCGCTGGACAAGGCGCTATCTCCCTTGCGTGACCAGGCCGGCGCTGATCCGGTTGCCGCTCGCGCGTTGCGTAATGTCATTGAGCGACCGCCACGCCGGCGATTCATACGCGGCGCGCTGGCGGTTACAGGCATCGGCATCAGCGGTGGCTTGCTGTTGTCGCGCATGGAACCGCTGGATGCGCTGGGTGCGGACTTTGCCACGGGCACCGCAGAACGCCGCCAGTTCGATTTGGGAAACGGCAACACCTTGCAGCTCAATGCACGTTCCATCGTGAACAGGGCCGACGGCGCACTGCGCCTGGAGCGTGGCGAGATGCTGGTCACCTGCACGGAGGCGGCGACGCCATTCCAGGTGAATTGCGATTCGGCGCGCATCCTCAGTCATGGCGGGCGCTTCATGGTTCGAAAGGAAGGCTCGCGTGCGCTCGTGGTGGCCATGGAGGGGCCGTTGGCCATCGAACCTGGTCAGGGACGCTCTTCGCTTGCGTTGGCAGAAGGCCTCGGCGTCTATGTGGAGCATGCAACCGTGACGCCCTATGCCGGTGATGCCACGGCCTCGGCAGCCTGGCAGCGTGGCCTTCTTGAAGTGGACAATCAGCCGTTGGCCCAGGTCGTGGATGCGCTGCGCGCGTACCGCCATGGCTATATCCGCCTTTCCCCAAGGGCCGCGACCCTGCCCGTGCTTGGCGTGCTTCCGCTTGACGACACCGATCGGGCGCTGGACCTGCTTGGGGCGACATTGCCGATCCACGTAACGCACTACGGTCCGTTGCTGGTAGTGATCGATACCGCCCGGATCGGGTCGGTCGGGTGAACACTTTTACCGTGGTCGTTACACAAGGCTAGCGAAGAACCTTCCTTTCCTCGCGAGCCCCTTATGCATCGTCCTCCTTATGCGCAGTCCCGACTGCGTGCCGCCATCTGCCTTGGCCTGTCGCTGACCCTTTCCTCCGTGGCACTCGCACAGTCGAGCGACGGCCATTCGGGTGCGGCCAATACCGACGGCCGCCTGTCTTTCGACCTGCCCGCGGGGCCCCTGGGCACCACGTTGCTCCGCATCGCCAGCCGAAGCGGCCACCTGATATCGATCGACCCTGCCGTGGTGCAGGACAAGCAGTCCCCTGCGGTGCGCGGAAGCTATACGGGCGAACAAGCTGCCGAACTTGCCCTGGCGAACAGCGGCTTGTCGATCGCAACGACGACCGGCAACGCGTGGACCCTGGTTCCGGCTGCCGCCAACGCACGGCCAGCGGCGCCAGCAAAGACTTCGGCTTCCGTCGGCAGCGCAAAAACACTCGGCGCCATGCAGGTCTACGGCGTGAACTCGGCCACCTATGCCGCATCGGACAGCAGCGCGGGAACGAAAACGGCCACGCCGCTGCTGGAAACCCCCGAGGCGATTTCCGTGGTGACGCGCGCGCAGATGGACGCGCAAGGCGTGCAGAACGTGCCGCAAGCATTGCGTTACACGTCCGGCATCCTTACCGCGCAACGCGGTTTCAGCCAGGACGGTGGCGGGCTGGAGGAAATGTACGTACGCGGCTTCATGGTGGATCAATACCTTGATGGCCTGCGCTTGCCGAGTCGCTCGGTGGCTTCCTACGGCGCGTCCGCCATCGACCCGTACGACCTGGAAAGCATCGAGCTGGTGCACGGGCCGGCATCGGTCATGTATGGGCAATCCAGCCCGGGCGGCCTGGTCAACCTGGTCAGCAAGACCCCCACGGATACGCCATTGCACGAAGTCGGCGTGCAGACCGGAAGCTACGCACGCAAGCAATTGCAGTTCGACCTGAGTGACGCATTGAGCGACACGGTGACCTATCGCGTGACGGGCCTGGGGCGGGATGCCGATACACAGGTCGACCACGTCAGCGACAAACGCGTGATGCTTGCGCCTTCATTGCGCTGGAAGCCAAGCGACAGCACCTCCCTGACGATATTGAGCGGATACCAGCTGGACCCCGATGCCGGCTACTACAACACGCTGCCCTACGTGGGTACCGAGCAGCGCGCGCCGTTCGGCACCATCCCCACGAATCTCGATCCGGGCGACCCGGACTTCGACAAGCATCGGCGCAAGCAATACTGGCTTGGCTACAGTTTCGAGCATCGCTTCAACGACACCTGGGACTTCCGCCAGAACACGCGTTACATGGACAACAGCGACACCTTGCGGGGCGTGTTCGCCAATGGCTGGACCTGGAACGATGGAAGCCTCGCTGATCACACGCTGGGACGCTACGCGCTCGCCATGCACGAAGTGACGCGATCGTTCACCGTCGACAACCAGTTCCACGCGCACGCCGAAACGGGCCCCGTCACGCACGACGTACTCATGGGGCAGGATTATCAGCGCACGCTTTTCCAGCAGGAATACGGCTACAACTGGTTTGGCGTGCCCGGCCTGGACGTGCTCAACCCCACGTACGGCGTCCCCATCGCTGCGCCCGCCATCACGGCCGACCAGCACACGCGCATCTCGCAGACGGGCATCTATGCGCAGGACATGATGAGCTGGGATCGCTGGCGCCTGCTGCTGGCCGGTCGTGAAGACTGGGCCCGCTCCGATACCACCGATGCCATCGCCGGTACCGCCATCGAGCAGTCAAAGCACAAGTTCACTTCCCACGTTGGCCTCACCTATGTTTCCGATGTCGGCCTGGCGCCCTACGTAAGCTACGCCACGTCGTTCCAGCCGCAGGCGACGGCATCGCTGGATGGTGGTGGCACCCCGCCACCGACGACCGGAACGCAGTATGAGTTCGGCATGAAGTACCAGGCGCCCGACAAGCAAAGCTTCGTCAGCGTCGCCACTTATCATCTGGTGCAGCAGAACGTGCTGACGACCGATCCGGTCACGCTGCTGCAGTACGTGACCGGCGAAGTTCGTTCACGCGGACTGGAAACCGAAGCCCATGCCCAGCTCAGCGATGCGCTGACCCTGGTGGGCAGTTACACGTACCTGCAGCAGGTCAACACCAGCACGCGCCAGACGGATGAGCTTGGCAAGCGACTCATCGGCATTCCGCGCAACACGGCAGCACTATGGTTCGATTACCGCGTGCAGGATGGCAGCCTCGAAGGCCTGAGCTTTAGCCTGGGCGCGCGCTACGTTGGTTCAAGCTACGGCGACAGCGAGAACACCTTCAGCACACCGGGTTATACGGTGTTCGATGGCGGCCTCCGCTATGAGCGGCTTGGCTGGACGTATTACCTCAACGCCTCGAACCTCACCGACCGCCGCTACGTGGCGTCCTGCCTGTATTCGCAGAATGCCTGCAATTACGGATCGCGTCGCATGGTGATCGTCGGCGCGAACTACCGCTGGTAAAGCCATCAACAGCCGGCCCATCGGGTATATGCCCCCATTCGCCAGGCGATGGGGGCATGGATAACGGATGTCTTCATGACCGCCACTCGCACTCTCAAGCACTGGTACGCCGTCCATAAGTGGGCCAGCCTGATATGCACGGCTTTCCTGTTGCTGATCTGCGTAACAGGACTCCCGCTGATCTTCCATGACGAGATCGACCAGTGGCTGGAGCCGCACGCCTACGCATCCCTGCCTGCGGATACGCCAACGGCAAGCTACGACCGCTTTGCCGCCGAAGCGCTGGCGCTGCACCCCGGTGATGTCATTGCATCCATGTACGCCGATGACGACGAGCCGGCGGTGTTCGTGCTGATGGCGCCGTCGTTCGCCGCGATAAAGGCGGACGTGAGCGTGATGTATTCCATCCGTTTCGATGCGCGCACGGCACAGGTGCTGGAGACGACCCGCAACCAGGGCGTACAGCACCGGAAGTTCACGGACCTGATGCTCGCCTTGCACACGGATCTGTTCGCGGGCCTGCGGGGCTCGTTGTTCCTCGCGCTGATGGCGTTGCTGTTTATCCTCGCCACCGTGTCCGGCATCGTGCTCTACGGCCCCTTCATGAAGAAGCTGGACTTCGGGACGATACGCCGGGGGCGCTCTCATCGGCTCAAGTGGCTCGACCTGCACAATCTGCTGGGCATCGTCACCATGACCTGGGCGCTGCTGGTTGGCGTTACGGGCACCATGAATGAACTGTCCACGCCGCTGTTTGGACTGTGGCAGCAGACCGACGTGAAGCAACTGCTCGCCTCTTACGCAGGTCACACGGTGCCTTTGCAACATGCACTGCCGTCCGTGCAGGCAGCACTGGACACGGCACAGCGCGCCGTACCTGACATGACGGTGGTGAGCGTGGTGTATCCGGGAAACCCATTCGGCAGTCCCTATCACTATCTCCTATGGGCAAAGGGCAGCAGCACGCTGACATCGCGCCTGCTCAGTCCTGTGCTGGTCGACGCACGCACGGGGGCACTCAGCGCTCTCGTGCAGATGCCGTGGTATCTCCGCGCACTGGAAGTATCACGCCCCCTGCACTTCGGGGATTACGGCGGACTTCCACTGAAAGTCCTGTGGGCACTGCTCGACCTCGTCACCATCGTGGTGCTGGCCAGCGGCCTTGTCCTTTGGGTGGCACGGCGAAAAGCGCATGCCGATCGTCTCGCCCACCTCGTCGCCGCACACCAGGCGAGCGGAGAGCGCTCATGATGCGTGGATCGTTGTCATGGCGCGTATGGCGTGCCCCCGTAGCCATAAGCGCCCTGACTCTTCTCGGTCTGGCATCGGCGCTATGGGGCGAGCATCTCGCATGGAAAGCACTGTGCTGGTTCGCACTGGCCACTCCCGTCGTGGTCGCCCTGTGGTTTGCGTGGCCGCGCAAGACGCCATGAGCGCAGGGGCGATCTAAAGCAGACCCAATTGTGATGCTTTCAAAGTGGCTGCAGCACGGGTGGTGCACTCCAGCTTGCGGAACACGCTCTCGACATGCGTGCGTACGGTACTGGGACTGATCGCCAGCTTCCTGGCGACTTCCTTGTTGCTGGCGCCAAGGCTGATACAGCGCAGCACATCGCGCTCGCGCTGCGTCAGCAGGCTGGTGATCGGCGCGACGGGCACTGTATTCCTGCTCGCCCTTGGCTTCTTCAGGAGTGCGCGAACAACGTCCGCGTCGTGTCGGCCGGCGGCGGCTTCGGACTCCAGCAACGCGCGTGCAGCGCCCTCTTCCAGCGCCGCTCGCCAGGGACGTCCCTCACGCAAGGCGGCCAGGGCGGCCGCTGCCGAAAGGATGCGCCCTTCGACAGGAATGGTTCCGGTCCTGGCCTCGCGGTAGTAACCGGAGCCATCCGGCCTTTCGTAGGCGTACGAAGCAATGTCCGCCTCCACGGCAAGGGTGCCGAGTTGTCGCGCGGCGCGTCCCGTCCAGTAGGGCACCAGACGCACGCGCTCCCATTCCGACTCCATCAGTTTTCCCGGGGTATCCCACACCATGTTCGGTACGGCGGCGCGGCCGATGCCGTGGATAAGGGCAGCGCGATACACCTTCTGGTGGCGGGCGTCGTCCAGCCCAAGTTCAATCGCCGCATGTTGCGCCAGCTGCGCCACGCGCCGCGAATGTCCCGTCATCCAAGGCAGTTTCAGGTCGATGATGTCGGCGAGTATTTCCAGCGACGTGGTACGACCGGCGAACGCTGCATCAAGCGAACACGCGCCAGCCATCGTCGGATCGTTTTCGAGTTCGGCCAGCCACTGGGCGGCGTTCTCGATAAGCAGCGATGAGAGGCCGACGGGATACAACACATCGGCGCGCTGGCCAATCAACTGGCATGCCCGCTCAAAACCGTAGAGGCGATTGAAAATGTCGAGGTCGCCGGCGAGCGTCGCCATATAGACGGACGACGGAATCTGATCGCCCTGCAAGCCATCCGGTGCGCCCGCGCCGTTGTGGCTTTCAAACAGATGCCGCAGCGCGAACTGCGCCGCCTCACTCAAACCCAGGGCCTTGGCGACATCCCCGGAGACTTCGCAATGGATGCGCGACAACGAATGAAACGCCGAGCCATTGCCCTTGGTGCCCGCGCGAAAACTGCTGCCCTCGGACTGGATGGCCAGCAGGGCCTTTCTTCCGCTGACGTCATCGCCGACCAGACGCGCGAACTCGGGCGCGTTGGCCGTGCAGCCGGACCAACGCAGCAACGCGACGGTGGTGGCGTCGACGCAGGCCAGCGCATCCGCACCGGCCACCCTGGCCAGTTGCCCGGCGATCCAGGCGGCCCGAGGTGAGTGGCTCGTGGGCTGACCCATGGCCAGGTCGCCCACGAACGCGATCGACCGGATCACGTCGAGCAGGGCGACGGCGGACACCGCTGTGTCAGATCGGGATTTCATGGGCAGGCAGCATAGCGCCCCCTTTCCCGCCGCCGCCTCGGTCATTCAACCGATGGTTGGAGCAAACCCCGGCGCGCAAGCTTTGCTCCAAGGTCGACAGCACGAACCGTCCTCCTTATATCCCGCTTCGTTTCGTCAAATAACCTTTGGAGATTCTGATGAAGATCAAAGCTTTCGCCCTCGCCTCGCTGGCCGCCATGACCCTTGCCGCCACCGCTCACGCCGCCAACGACACGGCCCCCGCGTCCCAGGATGCCATCAAGAATGTCGTGCTGGTGCACGGCGGTTTCGTCGATGGCTCCGGCTGGCAGAAGGTGTACGACATCCTCAAGAAGGATGGCTACAACGTCACTATCGTCCAGAACCCGACCACCACGCTGGCCGACGACGTCGCCTTCACCAAGCGCGCCATCGCGCAGCAGAGCGGCCCCGTTGTCCTGGTGGGCCACTCCTACGGCGGCGTAGTGATTTCCGAAGCCGGCACCGACCCCAAGGTGCAGCGCCTGGTGTACATCGCCGCCTTCGCACCCGACACCGGCGAGTCGGTGCAGAGCCTGATCGCCAACCCGCCCCCGGGCGCCTCGCAGCCGCCGATCCTGCCTCCCCAGGATGGCTTCCTGTTCCTGGACCGCGCGAAGTTCGCCGCCGCCTTCGCGGGTGACGTCTCCGCCCCCGAAGCCAGCTTCATGGCAGATTCGCAGGTGCCGTGGGGCGTCCAGGCACTGGGCGGACAAGTGACCGTGCCGGCCTGGAAGACAAAGCCGAGCTGGTACCTCGTCACCATGGACGACCACATGATTCCGCAGCAGGCGCAACACATGATGGCCAAGCGCGCAGGCTCGACTGTTGTCGAAACCTCGGGCAGCCACGCCATCTACGTCTCCAAGCCGGCTGTCGTCGCCAAGCTGATCGAGCAGGCAGCGCACGACAAGAAGTAAGCGGGTTCGGGGAGCAGGGCACCATCTGTGCCCTGCTCCCTTCTGCTTGTTGAAGCACGCTCCGGCATGCAAGCGCCGCAAGTTGCGTGACGAGTGAGGACAGGCTCAGCGCCTCGTCATGTCTTGAAGGTCTGCGTTGGATCGGAAGCAGACATCGAACGCTTCAAGCCGGCCTTCATAAACCGCACGAAGTCATGTTCGAAGCAAGCGCATGAGCGCATCCGTGGCCGCTTTCGTACGGGTGTCGTGTGGTGACCGATCGTACAGCCAGAAAAGAACAAGCGCCGTATAAAAGATATTGAGCAGGGCCAAGCGAATGAAGCCTGGGCGCTCAATACGGGCCCTGCATGCATACATGACCTTGGCGGTCCTTTGCATTCGTGCCAGTGCCTGGAACGGGTGCAATACGTCATATTGCATCACCCGCCTCACGAAAGGCTTGAGCTCCGCGTTCTGGGCGAAACGCTCGCCAATGACATCAGCGATGCACTGGGCTGGCTCCATAGCGTAGATCGCGTGCATGCTGGCATCGGAGACGTCGCTGATAAACCAGATCATGCCCGTAGGGCCATCAGGAAAGAACGCCGTCCATCTCGCTGGATCGCTGAAGGCCTCGCGCGAAGCCTGTGCCAGCGCCCTCCGGCTTACACCACAGGCAGGCACCGCATCGACGAAACACCTGGCGAGCCGCAGCTGCTCCGGATCAGCGGGTAGAACATCCCAGTTCATGCTCAATGTTCTCCCAACAACCTGACGCCGAGATGGACAGACGAACGTACGGCCTTCTGGGATCTCGTACCGTCGGCCAACCATACGAGCACACACACGCTGTACATGATCGTCATTCCCCAGATGCGAAGCCGACTGGGGCGACGCTGTTCTGCGCCGCAGAGTCCCAAGCATTGCCACATGGCGCGGGCCGTCTGGGCGGTTCTTTCCAGCGTGTCGAACGGATGCATGGCGTCAGACCGTGCAAGACTTCTCACCGCCCCTTTCAAAGGTTCGTTGTCGGCAAACCTGCGAAGGATGAGCCCTGAAAGTGCGGGCGCGCCAAGTGCGTTGGCGCAAGCGATCATCATCGCATCGGCATGCGCATTGAACTGCCACGCCACACTGCGAATCCCCCGTGGCCACTGCGAAAGCGCATCACTCGGCGATATGCCGTTGGCTGCGCAAAAAGATCGCAGAGTCGAGCTCCTCCAGCCGCAAATCGCTGCCATCTGTGCAAACTCAGTTATCAGCTCCGGGGAGCGATCTACAGGCAGCGGCTCCAGCTTTCTGTCTCCTTAAGAGGTAGGCCCGCTATCGATTGGAAGCGGACGTTTTCAACCGGTCATTCAGTCTCAGACGCGACGTTCTTGATCGCACGCATATAAATCGCACGGATGGTCGGGCGCATATCCATTTCCAAGTTTCTACTGGGCGCCTTGACCAAATTGTCCGTTACGGGTCGAGAGCGGACATCTGAATTCTCCCAAGCCAGCCTGCTCTTTCAACAGTTCTAATGCGACGAAACATAGCTCGACGCCGCCTGCTCAGGTGGTATGGCGAAGTTTTCCCTCATGCGCTTCACTTCCGCAACAGGGGGAAGGCCAAAGAGCCGTTTGAACTCGCGCGTAAATTGCGACGCGCTGGCATAACCCACCGCATAGCCAGCGGCCTCGGCTGTCATGCCCTGGCGCACCATCAACAGGCGTGCCTGATGCAGGCGGGTGGACTTCACGTACTGCATGGGCGATGTGCGCGTGACGGCCTTGAAGTGGCTGTGGAACGAGGGCACGCTCATGCCCGCTTCAAGGGCCAGTTCCGCCAGATGCATCGGCTCGGCGTAGGCGTCGTGGATGCGCCGAAGCGCCTTCCCTATCCTGCCGAATTGACCGCGCATCCCCAGCGCCGAGCGCAAGGCGGGTCCCTGCGCGCCGGTAAGTACGCGGAAATAAATTTCGCGCAGCAGCCCCGGCCCGAGTATGGCCGCCTCCAGCGGTTGGCTCATCGCTTCCAGGAAGCGCGAGACGGAACGCTGAAGTGCGGGGTCCATCGGGCTGGACATCAAGCTCTGCGGTGAGTCTTCGTTGACAGTCGCCTGATGACGATCGATCTGGATCATCAACTCGGCGGCCATCTGGAAGTCCAGATGCATATAGATGGCCAGCAACGGATGCTCCGGCGTGCCGTCCGATTCCATCGTGAAAGGAACCGGCACCGCGACCGCCAGATAGTGTTGCTGGTCGTACAGGTAGACCTGCTTGCCGAAATAGCCCCGCTTGCTGCCCTGGCACACGATGACGATACCGGGGTCGTACAGCACTGGCGTTCGCGACAGGGCGCGATCCGAACGCAGTATGCGGACGCCGGGCAAGGCTGTGAGGTTGTACCCCTCCTGAGGCGCCAGCTTCCTGGCGAGGGCAATCATGCGCCGGGTTGCTTCGCCCGGAGCCGCCTGCCGCTTAGGACCTGAAAAATCGCGGTTCATAGAAATAGGCAAGAAGATGAGCCAAACCGGCCTCAATACGAAGGCCATTGATGCGTATTGTGCACCCTTCTTCCGCTTTCAGGAGTGACCAACATGGCAACCGCCAGGACTTTGCTCATTACCGGAGTCAGCAGCGGGTTCGGCCGGGCACTCGCTCAAGAGGCCCTGGCCAGAGGGAACCGCGTTGTCGGAACCGTGCGAAATGCGCAGGTGCTGCGCGAATTCGAGATGCTGTCCCCGGGGACAGCCGTGGGCCGCGTACTGGATGTCACCCACTTCGATGCGATCGACGGCGTGGTTGCCGACATCGAAGAAACCGTGGGCCCGATAGACGTGCTGATCAACAACGCCGGATACGGCCATGAGGGCATTCTGGAAGAATCGCCGCTCGCGGAGATGCAACAACAGTTCGCCGTGAATGTATTCGGCGCCGTCGCCATGATGAAGGCGGTACTGCCGTACATGCGTCGCCGTCGTCGGGGACACATCCTCAACATCACGTCGATGGGCGGATACATCACCCTGCCCGGCATTGCCTACTACTGCGGCAGCAAGTTCGCACTGGAAGGCATATCGGAAACGCTTGGCAAGGAAGTGGCGTCGCTGGGCATTGCCATCACCGCCGTCGCTCCCGGCTCGTTCCGCACGGACTGGGCGGGTCGTTCCATGGCAAGAACACCCCGCTCCATTCCCGATTACGACGCGCTGTTCGATCCCATCCGCGCCACTCGCCAGGAAAAAAGCGGAAAGCAGCTCGGCGACCCTGCCAAGGCAGCAAAGGCCATGCTCGATGTCATCGACAGCCCTTCGCCGCCAGCGCATCTGTTACTGGGAAGTGACGCGCTTGGGCTGGTGCGTCAGAAACTGTCCGACCTGACGGCCGAGATCAATCAATGGGAGTCAGTGTCGCGCTCGACTGATGGGTGACGAATTCGGTGGATCTGTCGCCGGGTACTAAAGGTCGGGTACTAAAGGCATGTCCGTCTTGGGTTGAAGGCAGACCTTCGACGGATCCACGCCAGGTCTTGCATCTTCTATTTGAGCGCCTTGTAGGCTTCGCTGGTAACACTGACTGTCCGAGCGTTGCCGTTGTTGACGACACCAAGAGTCGCAGTGTCTTCATCAGTTCGCGGCAATTTTTCGAGTAAATCGCTAACCAGATAAACGGGTGTGTTGTTCAACGAAGTTATGCGGTCGCCCTTATGCAAACCCCAAAGGCCATCGGGGGAAACACTCATTACTTCAATTCCTTTGTTCCCCTCGGAATTGAGGGTGAGCGCCTTGTGGTCTGACCGTCGCCATACAAGGGAGCTATCCGATGTGTGCTTGTAGTCGTTCCAATCCTCGGCACATACATTGGCAGCACAGATGCACGTTGCCAAAGCAAAAATCCATTTCCTGGAAATGAGCATTGCATTTGTCCCTCTCGGCCGTTTGATCGAAGCCTAAGGAGCACCTCGCCTCAATGGCTTCTGCCAGAAGTCACTAAGGTTCGCTTTCGGTCGAAAGCGAACCTAACTTATCCGCACTGCACGTTCGGAAGGCCCTAAAAGGCTACCGCTCAGTTCGATGCCAACTTGTGCGCATCCGAGTCGGCTCCGTTGGACAAGGCTGCGTCCATGCGGGTGGCCAGAATGTCCAGGCCATGCCCCGCTTCGCTGGCGGCGCCGGCCATCTGGTTGACGACGCGCAGCAATTCGCGGGGTTGATAGTCGTCCATCTGCATGTCGACCAGGATGTCCGCCATCCGCTGGCCACTGAACACGCTGGATGTGTCCTGGATAATGATGGCGGACTCGCTGGCTTGAGCAGCGTAGATGCTGGAATAGCGCCGCAAGCGATCACTGTTGATCCAGCCGGCCGACTGATTGGCTACGGCAACGTCCCAAGCTTCGCGACGCAGCGACGGCCAGCGCCAGTCAAGGTAAAGCCCGTCGGGGTCGGCCTCGTGGATATGGCGATTGATATCCACTATGGATGCGTGCGCCTTGAGATCGGCAACCAGACCGTCGCGAATCTTTTCCAGCGCATGCATGCGACTGAAATCGTGGTCGCGGCTCTCCTTGACGTGCACAAGATTCTCGCGAATCTCCGCCTCGATGTTTGCCGTGGCTTCGGCGGCAGCGTGCTGATGGTGTACATGCTCGATCCATGCCTCCAACCCAAGGGCGGTAAGGATGCTGAGCACGATCATCAGATAATGGCTGGCGAACTCCTTCAACGAACGAAGGTGCACCTGACGCACTTCAATATGCATGACGCGAATCCCTTGCGGTCAATGAAATGGCTGGGCGCGAGCGTAGCCGATCACTCGCCGCCATCGCAGTGCCGCGCACGGCTGTGGCCATGGCCAGGCACCTGGCCCGGCCTTCACACGGCCTATCCCGAGAGCGTCGCCTGCCGCGACCTTCGCGCCCAAACGCACAGCCCGCCTGCCACCGCTAACGCCAGACAGGCGCAGGGAGGGATAACCCCGCCCCTTTTCCACCGTTTTTTCACGCCGGCATCAGCTCAACCAAGCAAGCTGTAAGGGACAGGAAAGGCATAGGGGTGGGTGCGCAACTCAAGTTTGTGCACCTTTGGCCGATTCGGTAACTTTGCAACTCGCGCGATTCATTAGCCAAGGCGTTCGATGGAAAACTCTCGTCACACCCCATCGACCACGGCCGGGCAGCGGCTTGCCGGTACCCAGGGAACCCAGCTGTTTTCCAGCGGGGAACTCAGCCAATGGGCGGCCGAAGCGGGCGCCTCCGCTCACGGGCATGCCACGGCGCGCGAGCCGGTTCTGCAGGGCACGAGCATGGGCCTGGAAGGCCACCGCTTCTCCCTGCGCGCCGGTCGACAGACCATCGGGCGCCGCGACGACAACGACATCGTTGTTAACGAGCCCAGCGTTTCGTCGGCGCACGCGTGGATCATCAACCAGCAGGGCCATTACGTGGTGATGAACACGCTGTCCACGAATGGCACGTTCGTCAACGGCACGCGCGTGCACGAAGCCACCATCAAGCACGGTGACCGCATCCGCTTTGGCCAGGTGGAATTTGTTTTCCTGACGCACGAGTCACACGCACGCCGACCGGTGGGCATCTTTGTGCTGACCGGCGCGCTGGCATTGACCGGGCTGGGTGCACTGCTGTGGTGGTGGCTGCTCTGAGCGTCATGGATACGGCCGAGCTGCCGCGCCATATCGGTCGCTACCGCATCGACGGCATCCTGGGCGAAGGTGCCATGGCGGTGGTCTATGCGGGCTTTGACCCGGGCATCGACCGACCCGTGGCCATCAAGTGCCTGCACCGCGATGCCGCCTCGGCGGCCGGGTCCGATCGTCGCCTGCTGCTGGAAGCACGGGCGTCGGGGCAGCTCGTGCATCCCAACATCGTCACCATCTTCGACAGCGGCGAAACCGACGACGGACGTCCGTACATCGCAATGGAACGCCTGCCCGGCGACACGCTCGCAAGCATGGTCGCGCGCGAGGGCTTGCCGCCGCTGCCGATGGCGATCGAGCTGGTGTCGCAGATGGCCGCGGCGCTGGATCATGCGCACGGCCAGGGCATCATCCATCAGGATGTGAAGCCCGAGAACATCATGCTGGCGGATGGTTGGCACTACGCCAAGCTCAGCGACTTCGGCATCGCCGAACGTCGTGCACGTCAGAAGACGCGCACCGGCAACCTGCCCGTCGGCGGCACGCCTGCGTACATGGCGCCCGAACGCCTGCGCGGCGAACCGGCGGACGAACGCAGCGACCTGTTTTCTCTGGGCGTGGTGCTGTACTGGCTGATCACCGGCAAGCTGCCCTGGCCAGAGATGCCGGACATGAAGCAGCTGATCCGCGAGCGGCAGCGCCACCCTCATCCCGAGGTGACACCGCTCGATCCCGCCGCGCCTGCCCTGCTGACCGACGTGGTGAGCACGCTGCTGGCGCCCACGGTGGAGGCGCGCTATCAATCCGGCGCCGAGGTGATCAACGATCTGCGCCTTGCGCGGCGCGAATACGAGCGCACGCACGAAACGCCCATCGCCACGCGCATCATTTCCCTTCGCTTGCGCTGGATCGGCACGCTGGGCGCCATCCTGTGCCTGGTGTTGCTGCTGGGCCTGGCCGGCATCTACGCCAAGCAGAACATTGCGGTGAACGGCCTGGCCACCGATTTCGGCAGCTCGCTGGGCCGCATCGTGGCCGGCGAATCGGCGGAGAACCTGCTGCTGGGCGACGAAGCGGCCACCCGCGCGCTGGTGCAGGACGTATCGCGCAACCAGCAGATCCATTACCTGGCCATCGCCAATCGCGAGGGAAAGGTGGTGGCCAGCACGCAATCGTCGGACCTGGGACGGCCACTGGATGACGCCGGCGAGTCGCAGCCTTTGGCGTCGTTCCCCGATGTGAAGCGCTACGTCGGCCATCCAGCGGGGCTGGACAATATGATGGTGTTCGACGTGCCCATCCGCTACCAGGAAAAGACCGTTGGCGAACTGCGCCTTGGCGTAAGCAACGCGCCGCTGGTTGCCGCGCAGCGCACCACGCTGGGTGTGATCATCGCCGTACTGCTGGTGACGCTGCTGGCGTTGATCACTGCGGCCTACTGGCTGTTCCGCCAGCCGCTGGCCTTGATGGCCATGCTCAACGACGCACTGATGCGCGTGGCGCGCGGCGAATATCGGCACCGCATCCGCCTGGCGCGTCGCGACGAACTGGGGCAATTGTTTGCCTCGTTCAACCTGATGACCCACGCGCTGGAATCACGCCATCCCGGCGATGCCAAGCCCGCGCCCGGCCCGGCGGCACAGAGCGCCCAACAACCCACGCTGGTCGTATCGCCGCCCTCGGAGTGACGCCGGACACCGGCGCGTGCTGACTCAAATCTGATTGAGGCGCCGCTGCAATTCCAGCGCACGCGCGCGATAGATCACGGCACGCTCGTAACCCGGGTCCACCGCCAGAATGCGATCCCAGAGTGCAATGGCCTGGTCCAGCTTCTGGTCGCGATAGAGCACCACCGCACGTTCGTGGTACGACGCCAGCAGTTGTGCACGCACGGTGGGGTCGCCTGCCGGCTTGACGTGCGGGTCCAGCGTCAGCGCCTCGTCCAGGCGGGTCATCGCCTGGTCTTTCTGGCCTTGCTTGAAAAGCGCGGTGCTCTCCGCCTGCAATCGCTGGGCCTTGATGGCGGATGACTCATCGGCCGACGGTGCAGGCGTTGCCGGCGCCGCAGCCGTTGATACGGCACCACGCGGCGCGCCGCGCGTCGGTGCACCACCGGCCGACGCATTGCGTGTCGTCGCCGGCAGAAGGATGGTGTCGCCCGCGTGCAGCGCGGAAGGGTTGGTCGAGCCGCTGTAGCGCGCCAGCACCAGGAACTGGTTGGAGTCGCCTAGATCGCGCGCGGCCAGCGTGCTGTAACTGTCGCCCGGCTGCACCACGTAATTGCGCGAGCTCGCGCCCAGCGCCACCTTGGGGTCCACGGTGAGCTGGCGCAGCAGGTTCTGCGCGGCGCGATCATTCGGGTAGCGGGCCAGATAGCGGCGCAACTGCTGCTCGCCTTCCGTATAACGGCCGTGCTGAAGATACGTGCCGGTGATAACGCTCAGGCTCAGCGGCTGCTCGTTGTCCGACGCGGTGGACGCGGCCGCGCCGTTCGCCGACGTACCGCTGAAAGCGCTGCCCACCTTGGACTTCAATGCACCCACCTGCGTGCAGCCCGACGCGCCCATCACCAGGGCAACGCACAACCCGGGCGTCGCGCATCGGGCGACGTGCCACCGGGAACCCACCGCAACCTTCAAACTCATGCCTCGTCCTGCAGGGTGGCCCGCGCATCGTTTCGTCGCAGGGCCGACAACATCGCCTTCCGTAGCGAAGGCCAAAACCCACCAGACGATGGGCGCGCAAAGCTCAACGCGACATTGTCCCCTTTTGCGCCGCCACGTTCGACTGCCAGATGGATCGCCTCGCGCAACGCCCGCTGCTGGTCAGCGCGCTGGACGAAGCGCGCCAGCTCCGCTTCCTTCAACTGCGTCCACAGGCCATCGCTGCACAGCGCGAACGCGTCGCGGTGGTTCAACACGCCGCTGCCGTGCTCCACCACGGGCGCGTCGGGCCCGCCCAGCCCGCGCAGCAGCAGTTGCTGATCGTCGTGCGTCGACAGCTCGTCCGCCGTGATCTCGCCCAGCCGGTGCCTGGCCTGCGCCAGGCTGTGGTCTTCGGTGCATCCCAACAGGCGACGGCCGCGAAAGCGGTACAGACGGCTGTCGCCAACGTGAGCCCACGCGATGCGATGGTCCCTGACAAGAAAGGCGACAATCGTCGAATGAGGCGCGCCACGGGCCACCTGTTGCTGGCGGCAACGAAGTTCGGCGTGGGCGGCCTGGCAGAGCGACTCCAGGAACAGCGAGGTCGGCTGCTCGCGCCACGTGCCCTGGTCCCACAGGCGCCGCGCCGAATCGATCACGCCCTGCGACGCAAGCTCGCCCGCGCCATCCCCGCCCATGCCGTCGGCGAGCACCAGCAGATAGCTCCCGGTCGCCGCGTCATGGAAACAGACCAGGTCATCCTGCTGCTCGGCACGGCCACCTCGCGCGCGGCCGGCGACAATGCCGGGAAGCGCATGGAATTCGATCGCGTTGTCCACCCCTGCCCCCTTGGAGACCGCCACGGCATCGTGTCTTTCCCGGATGCACATCGGCGCGTCGAGCCCCGTCCATGGGCACAGCGTACATCGCGTCACCTCTGCCGCAAGGCCATCCAAACCCTGGCCTGCATTGCGTCGATGCTTTCGTGATAGAGCTCACCGAAAGGCGTGGTTGGGCCGCCGAGGTCAATCAGTGGGAGTGAGTGTCGCGCTCAACTGAGGGATGACAGCTTCCGTCGTGCCTCGCGCCACCGCGAGCGCTCGGACTTGTCTACTTCACCCGCTACGCCAGTCCCATCGTAGAAATACTCAAGCGCGAACCGTATTGCTACGGTATTGGGCCTGCGGGCAGCAGGGGCATCATGAGGTTCCTGGTACCTGTCAGAAGGTACTTTCGTGCACGCGTCCTGCTCCGGGAGCATCACCATGTTCCGTCAACAGGTGTTTCTGTCCTTCTTGATCGTGGCACTCGTCTGGTCAGTCGCTGCCTTCAGTCAGACCGCGAAAGATGCCTCCGCATCAAGTTCCGCTGCTGGCACTCAACTCCCTCTTTCGCCGGCTGGCTTCAAGGGAACCATTGGCACGACCTACAAGGATTCCAAGTCCGACTTTCCGCAACCGATCGCCCCGCCGAAGGGCGCGCCCAACGTACTCATCATCCTCATCGATGATCTCGGTTACGCGGGAACCAGCACCTACGGCGGCATCATTCCGACGCCAAACATCGACAAGCTGGCACACGAAGGGCTGATCTATACCGAGATGCACAACACGGCGCTTTGCTCGCCCACGCGCGCTGCGCTGCTCAGTGGCAGGAACCACCATGACGTGGGCATGGCCAGCATCACCGAGGGCGCAACGGGCTTTCCGGGCTACAACAGCATCTGGGGAGAAGATGCCGCGTCGATCGGCCAGGTTCTCAAGTACCACGGGTACAGCACCGCCGCCTTTGGCAAATGGCACGACACCCCTGACTGGGAGACCAGTTCTGCTGGTCCTTTCGACCGCTGGCCGACAGGCAAGGGCTTTGATTTTTTCTATGGCTTCCAGGGTGGCGAAACGAGCCAGTATTACCCGCAGCTCTACCAGAACACGGTGCCCGTTGAGCCGAACAAAACCCCCGAGCAGGGCTATACGCTCAATGAAGATCTCGCCGATCACGCCATTGCGTGGCTTCGCCAACAACAGTCGGTGGCTCCGTCCAAACCCTGGTTTGTCTACTACGCACCCGGCGCAATGCATGCGCCGCATCATGTCCCTGAATCGTACATTGCCCGCTTCAAGGGCAAGTTCGACATGGGCTGGGACAAGTATCGCGAGATAGCCTTCGAGAACCAGAAGAAGCTCGGCGTGGTTCCGGCGAATGCCAAGCTCACTCCTCGCCCGGCGGAGCTTCCGGCCTGGGATTCGCTCAACGCTGATCAGAAACGGTTGTACGAACGACAGATGGAAGTTTTCGCGGGCTTCATGGCGCGCAGACCGACGAGCAGGTCGGGCGCGTATTGGACGCCGTAGCCCACAGCCCCAACGCCAACAACACACTCGTCATCGTGGCGCTGGGCGACAACGGCGCGAGCGCGGAGGGAGGCCTGGACGGCACCATCAACAACATGGGCACGCAGAACGGCTTCCCCGATAACGTTGCCAGCATGCTCAAGGTCATCGACGAGATCGGCGGACCCAAGCACGAGAACCATTTTTCCGTGGGTTGGGCATGGGCGGTGGATACGCCGTTTCAATGGACCAAACAGGTTGCCTCGCACTTCGGAGGAACACGTAGCGGGTTCCTGATCAGCTGGCCGGAAAAAATAGCAGCGCACGGCGAAGTGCGTTCGCAATGGCACCACATGGTGGACGTGGCGCCGACGGTGTACGAGGCGGTGGGTATTCCGGCACCTGCGTATGTCAACGGCATCAAGCAGCAACCACTATCCGGCGTGAGCATGCTTTATACGTTCAACGACAAGAACGCGCCGAGCCGCCATCACACTCAATATTTCGAAATCATGGGTAACCGCGCGATATACCACGATGGCTGGATCGCCTCTGCACGCCACGGCATTCCTTGGGTTCTCGTGGGAAGAAAGGGAGACTTCGAAAACGACAAGTGGGAGCTCTACAACCTCAATGACGACTTCAGCCAGGCAGACGACCTGGCCGCGAGGAATCCAGCCAAACTAAAAGAGATGCAGGCGCTGTTCGAAAGCGAAGCCAAGAAGAACCATGTGTACCCCATGGACGATCGCTTCTCCGAGCGAGGCAATGTGCCCGACCGGCCCAGCCTCACGCAGGGACGCTCGGAAATGACGTTCTATCCAGGGTCGGTGCGTATTCCGGAAGGTAGCGCCCCCAACGTAAAGGCGCGAACGCATAGCATCACGGCGGTGTTCAGCATGCCCGACAAGGGCGCACAAGGCGTGATCGTGGCCGCGGGTGGCAGCGCGGGATACACCTTGTTCGTCAAGAACAATCACTTGGTTTACGAAAACAATTTCTTCGGTCGCGAGCGTGACGTCATCACATCAAAAGACCCGTTACCCAAGGGCACGGTAACCGCCATCTTTGAGTACACCCAGGAAGACAAGACCATTGGCGGAGGCGGAACGGGCCGTCTTGTGGTCAATGGAAAGGAAGAGGGGAAGATGAAGTTCAACCACGTGGTGCCCTACCGCTACGGCGCCACTGAAACCTTCGACATCGGTGAAGACACCGGTGAAGCCGTGTCCACGCAATACGAAGGGCCCTTCCCGTTCACCGGTCAGCTGGATCACGTCACCTTCAAGATCCAACCTTCTCAAGCGACGGCGGAGCAACAGGAAAAGGCCCGCCAGATGGAGCTGCAAATTGAGATGGCCACCGAATAGGAAGCGTAGATCATGTTTCGCCTTTGAGACCGACTACACCAAGTCCGCCTCGGATCGAAAAGCGACTTCAGGCAAGATGGATCCTGATTATGGGCCACCGATCGTCTGATCAATGACCGATCGCATAGAGACTTTTAGCGTGTCCACCAGTTTTCCAGGAAAGCCGCCCGTTTGAGGCCAAAGAGCCCTTACCCTGCGCCGCCTCGCCCGAACTTGGGCGAGACGGCGCAGCACATCATTTATGGTCGAACTGCGCCGTCGAATCGATCCATACGGTTCCCGTGTAACCGGATATTTCGCCGAAGGCAAAATACGTAAGCGGACTCCAATTCAATTTCCTGCCGTATCGGTGACATACAAACCCGCCGGTGTCATCCACCACTGCTGAACCGAGCTGGCCCGATTCGTAGTAGTTGCCGTTGAAGAAGACCAGAGCTTCATCCCCAGGAATGAAACCCGTACCCGTGACAACCTCGTCGTAAAGCCAATCGTTAGCGTGCACGACCCATGTCACTTCGATCGTCGGCACCCTCAGTGCAGGTTTGCTGACCGGCCACCCTCCCGGCTCCAATTTCGTCGATGGTCCCGTACGGGAGCCAGTAAATCCGATTTGCTGCTGCGTGTTCCTGTCGGTCAAGGTGCCAGTCATCGCGGTGCCGTAGGGATCGCATGAGCATTGGTATTCGCCTTCCGTCCCGTTGGTCCATTGAACCACGAAGCAAAAATTGTCAAACCACCGCGGATACGTGGTTACGCCATTGCTTGAATCAATGCAGGCGGCGACGGATTCATTGCCTTCGATCCCCGCCTTGTGCGATCCGGTAATGCGGGCGGCGGGCGTTAAAACGTAGAAGCCACCGTCGGGGCGAACGACAAAATTGAACCAGCTGTCCCAGCCATTGGCTTGTTCGAAGTGCCACGCGCCAGCCACCGGCGAATAAGGTCCTGTATAGCCCGAAGCGTCCATGACTGGCTTACTGTAGAACCGTGGATGCGCAAACCACCACTCGACGTGTGTAAAGTCGAATTGCTCTTGCGCGGACTCCGTGCCTCGTCCGCGCACCATCAGTGCGGCGAGTGAATCACCCTCCCCTATCGCCCCTATCTTCAGTAAATGACGACGCAATTGATCGTCAACAAAGGCAGGGCCGTTTTCCGTTATCAGGTTTCGCATCGTCATGCTCACGTTTGCGGAATCGCTCATTGGAACATCCTCCAAACCAGTGAGAACCCAATGCCTGGGCACAGATCACCCAAGCGTCTGCCTCCGCGCGGCGGCACGCTTTGTCGATTTCGATAGGCGCAGCGCTCAATGCGGCGCGAACGGCATCAACCGTGATAACTCATTTCTTGCGATGAAACGTTATAGCTTGCGATCTATTGCTGCGCAGATCGAAAGATCTATCCCTCTTCAGCGCAGTATTCCGCATGCGTCTTCTTCAAAGATGACAGCGGAAACCTGATCAAGCTGATGGCTGTGGGATAAAACACAGCGATTAGGTCGAACTAACGCGGAGGGTTCATCTGTTACGTCCCGCCAGCTCACTTCCCCGGGCGATAAGGATCAGGCGTTCCCATCGGTATCGGCGGGTACTTCTTCAAGCTCGCTTGCCACTCCGCGATGATCTTGCCCATGGGCGCCGCGACCCACGTGTTCTTGACCGCCACGTTGCGCTCCTCCTTGAGATCGGCGAGCAAGTTGAAGATGCGCGGCTCGGCGAGAACCTCCGGCGCGTCGTACATGTTCACTTGCCAGATGAAGTGCATCTTCCAGTTGCGCCACTTCACCGCATAGAGCTTGTCGGCGACATACACGGGGAACCCGTCGCGAGTTGAGTTTTCCTGTTTGCCGAGGAAGAAAGGCATCTGGTCGACGCCGTCGATGGGGCGATCCTTGGGAACCTCGGCGCCGGCCACGTGAGCCAACGTGGGGAACATGTCGACGACGTGCACGATCTCGTTGCTTACGCGCCCCGCAGGAATGTGCCCTGGCCAGCGGATGATGAAGGGCGCACGCAACGACGCCTCCATCGCGGTGAAGTACGTGCCGCGCCATGGGCCGCTGTCGCCTTCCCACGGGTCGGTGCCTTCGGGGCCGTTGTCGCTGGCAAACACCACGATGGTGTTGTTTGCGATGCCGGCGTCCTTGATCGCATCCAGGATCTGCCCCGTGCGGTAATCCATTTCGGCGAGCACATCGGCCCAATCGCCATTGCCGGTCTTTCCCACGAAGTCGGGTCCCGGCAGCGTGGGCATATGCACCATCGATGAGGACACATACGCGTAGAACGGTTTGCCGACCGCGGCGTTTCGCTGGATGAAGGCGATGGCACGCTTGGTGATCTCCGCCTCCATGGTCCGTCGCGTTTCCATGGTGAGCTGCGCTACCTGCTTCGCGTTTTCACCCTTGTGCGCTTCATAGATCGGTTCCAGTGGCGCAATCGACGGGTCCCAGCCTTGCTTGCTTCCCACGGCCGGCGTGAGCCCGCCGCTTTCCGTTTGTGCGGACCACATGGCCTCGTCATACGTGCGTGGAATGCCAAACCATTCGTCGAAGCCCCGGCGATGCGGCAATCGCCCTTCCTCGCTACCCAGATGCCACTTGCCCCACATGCCCGTGGCGTAACCCTGGCGGGAAAGCACCTGCGGCATGGTGATTTCCCATTGCGTCAGGCCGTCAGCTTGTCCCCCCATCGGTACGGCGTACGTACCCGAGCGATAGGAGAAGCGGCCCGTCATCAGCGCGGAGCGCGTCGGCGTGCATTGCGCTTCCACGTTGAAGTTCGTGAGTCGCAAACCTTCTGCCGCGAGTTGGTCGATACGTGGCGTGGGCGCGCCGCGCAGCACGCCGCCACCATAAACACCCAGTTCGCCGTAGCCCAGGTTGTCGACCAGGATGAAGACGATGCTCGGCTTCTCGCGACTTGCCTGTGCTGCCGCATTCACATACAACAGCGACAACACCGCAAACACCATAGCGCATATCAGCGATCTGACTTTCATGCGGCCTCACTCCTGCACAAGCGCTACATCGGAATATTGACCACCAGCACCAGCGGATCGCCCTTCACGCGATTGGTGACATCAAACTCTTTCATCCAGCGAAGGTTGAAGCTCAGCGTCTTGTCCTTGTCCCACGTCTTGGCGTACTCGATGGCCGGACCCACGGCGAGCGCATGACCCTTGAAGCCGTTGAGCAACCTGGCGGTGGGGCCGCTGTCGTCCTGCAGCTGATAGATCCAGCCACCATCGACGCCGAAACCCCAGCCATTCGGGAGACGTTTCATCACCAGCGCATCCAGCCGGAACACCGAGCCGTTCTGGTAGTCGGTCGCGTTATTCCTGGAATAGATATCGATACCCGCGAGCGCGCTGAACTCGAACGTGCCCTGCTGAAACAGATGCGTGTAGCCCACGGCTGGCGACGTCGTCCAGACATTGAGGCCGTCGTTCGCCAGCTTGCCTTTTTGGAAATCGGCCGTGGGCGCGTACACATAAACGCCGAAGGACCAATGCTCGACCTCGCTTACGTGGTAGCTCGCGATCACCGGCGCGAAATACAGGTCATACAGCGCCGAAGAGCTATCGGTCGTTCGCACGGCTCGTCCGGCGAACGCTACATCGGCAGTGGCATCGGTCGTCATGTAGGGCAGCGTAAACATCGACGCGAAGTTCCAGCGCCCCTGCCCCGTGTTCCACACGTAGATAAGCGCCGCCGCGTAAAGGTTGGCCGTGGCCTTGGTATCCACCGCCAGCAAGCCACCCACGGGCGCCTGCCTGGCGCCACCGACAGTGCCTGAGTAGTAGACATAACTCAGTGATACCTGAAGCCCTGGCGACGGCGGAACAATGCCAACGTAGGAAGTGATTTGCGCGCCGGTAATGGAGCGCCCAAGCGCGCCTTCGGTTGCCGACACCCATGTTGGCTGTGACAGCGCGAAGATCATGGCCAGCTTCAATAACCAGCGCATAGAGCATCCGGTGAGCGAGTGGACCCGACCCCGTCTACCGTCTGCCCGGCCAAGCCGAGCTTCAAGCGTAAATGCACGGCCATATGACGAGTAAAACTACGTAGCGGGCACCCACGCCACGAACACGGGTTGAACCGAGCAAGCTATATGCAGCCGTTTGCCGTCTCGGCCACCAGCCAGCGCCTCATCTGATTTCGCGAAAGCGCAAGGCATAGGTAGTTTTACGCAAGCCTTTGTTCGTACTTTACGGACGCGAAAAATCCTATATGCGTGATTTGATAAGCAGACCTTCCTTGCCATTGGGGGCTTCTGCCATGCGTCATGCGAATGCTCGCCACGCCGTTGTCCTTACCTTGCTGGCCACCTCTTTAGGAGCGCTTTCAGTAGGCGCTATCGCTGCAGCCACCACGCCGCCGCAAGCCCCAGCGCAAAGCCCCATTCCAGGCCCGGTAGCCAACACGCGCATGACCGAGTCCTACGTGCGCATGGTGACGCGTGACACCTTCTTTTGGGCGTGGCCGATGATCAACGTCTACAGCCGCCGCGTGGTCTTTTCACAGCTCAAGGAACCGGGATTGCTGGGAGGCACGGTGCCTGTGGCGCCACCCAATCATCTGAGCATGTTGCACAGCTACGTCGACCCTGCCGAACGCGCTGTGGCATGCCCCAATCAGGATGTGGGCTACGGCATCGCGTTGCTTTCGTTGGACGTCGAACCTGTCGTTGTGCAGGTGCCTGATTTTGGCGACCGATTCTGGGTCTATCAGGTGGTGGATACGCGCACCGACAGCTTTGCCGACCTCGGCAAGATGTATGGCACCAAGCCCGGCTTCTACCTGCTTGCCGGCCCCAACTGGAATGGCACAGTGCCCAAGGGCATCTCCGGCGTATTCCGCGCCAAGACCAACACGGGCGTGGTGATACCGCGCGTGTTCATGGATGACACGCCGGAAGACCTGAAGGCGGTGCAGCACTTCGTCAATCAGATCGACGTCTATCCGTTATCCAAGTTTGACGGCAAGGCCACGCAACACGACTGGACAAAGAGCCCCACCATTCCCGCGCCGACGCAGGGCGGCGGTGAAACCAAGTGGGTTGATCCGGCCAAGTTTGTTGACGAGCTTCCCGTTGTGCTCAAGGACACACCCCCCATGCCGGGCGAAGAAGTGCGGTATCAGCAGATCCAGTCCGTGCTGGACGCGGCAGCCAAGGACCCGAAGCTGAAGGCCGCCATGCTCGATGAAGCCAAGAAGGCTGACGCAGAGGTCGTCACCCCACTCTTGCAGTTCCGCAATTACGGCATTCCCCTGCCCGCCAACTGGACCACCCAGAACAACGGCGCAGCCTTCGGCACGGATTACTTCACGCGCACGGCCGTGGCGCGCTCCAACATCTTCGTCAACAAGCCGAACGAAACGAAGTACTTCTATCAGGACCTGGACGAAGCCGGCGGCCGCCTCAACGGCAAGACCAACTACACGGTCACCTTCACCAAGGACGAGATGCCGCCGGTCAACGGCTTCTGGTCGCTCACGCTTTACAACGACACGCACTTCTTCGAGCCCAACGCGATCAAACGCTACTCGGTGGGCACCAAGAACAAGGATTTAAAGCTCAACGCCGATGGTTCGCTCACCATTTACGTACAGAGCACACCTCCTCCGGGAGAGAAGCGCGCGAACTGGTTGCCGTCGCCGAAGGGTGATTTCTCGCTCTACGTGCGTGCTTACTGGCCCAAGGAAGCGGTGACCAGCGGACAGTGGACGCCGCCGCCTGTCGTTAAGGCGAAGGGATAACGATTCGCTCTCGCCCGATTTGGTCTCTCGGATACCAAAAGCTCCCTCATTGTCGCCACCGCAAAGGGGCATACCCATGGATCGTCGCCAGTTCATGAAATCGACCGCTGCCGGTGCGCTTGCGTCGGCCACCGGCCTATCCCTCGCGGACACAGCGTCAGCGTCTGCCCCCGCCGCGTCGAAGCCAGTCACACAGAGCATCACCATGCCAGCGGCAACTGCTGACCGCGAACCGCTTGGAGGGCAACCTCCGCCGGGATCGAAACCTTCCGTCACCGACTTCGATGCACAGATCAAATACCACCGCGCGTTTGAAGCCGTGCTGTGGAACATGCCGGCTATCGCCATCTACTCCTTCCGCCGCGCAGCGTTCGACACGCTCAAGCTGAAGGACAACGACATCATCGTCTACTCGGCGCCGGCCACGCCGAAGCTGGAAGCCATCACGGCCAACGCCACGACGCCCTACATTTCGTCGTTTACGGATTTGCGCAAAGGCCCGGCAGTATTGGACGTGCCTGCGGCTGGACCGGATGGGAGCCTCTACGGCCAGGTGGTCGACGCATGGCAGTTCACCATTGCTGACGTGGGCCCGGCTGGCCTCGATCAAGGCAAGGGTGGCAGGTATCTCTTTACGCCCCCCGGTTACAAGGAAGCGATCCCGCCGGGGTTCATCCATGTGCCATCCCCCAACTACCGCATCGCGTTTGCGTTCCGCTCCGTGCCCGCGCCGGGCAAGACGGCTGCCGACGCCTACACGTACGCGCAGCGGCTTCGCATGCACTACCTGTCCGAAGACAAGAACCCACCCAAGCAGCGATTTATCGATCCCATCAACGAACGCTATCCCACACTGCCGTTCTACGACGAGCGACACTTCGAGGACATGCACGACATCATGACCGTTGAGCCTGTGCATGAGCAGGACAAGGTGATGATGGGCATGTTGGTGTCGCTGGGTATTGAAAAGGGCAAGCCCTTCAACCCGGACGAAAAAACCAAGGGAATCCTGAAGCAGGCCGCCATCGACGCGTGGTACTACCTTCAGTACTGGTACGACACGCAAGTATTCAAGAAGGCGTTCTGGCCAGATCGCCACTACGTCGCCTTGTTGCAGGCGGACGCAAACAAGCGCTTCACCTTCGTCTACGACGACCGCATCGACCTTATCGAGCGTGCAGCCGAATACTTCTGGTGCACGTACATGCCCAAGGTGCTGGCGGATGTTCCCGCCACGCAATACCTGATGGCAGTGGCCGACAAGAACGGCAAGTTGCTGGAAGCGGGCAAGCTCTACAAGGTGGATGTTCCCAAGGACATGCCGGTGAAGCAGTTCTGGGCGCTGACCGTGTACGACCGCGCCACCTTCTCCTTCATCTACACCGATTCAAACCGCACCACGCTCTCGTCGTACGACATGGACAAGATGAAGAAGAACGCCGATGGCGGCGTCACCATCTATGTCGGTCCGAAAGCCCCTGCGGGCTTTGAAGAGAACTGGATACCGACGCGCGGCAAACGGCCGTTGCCTGCCATGCGTCTTTACGGTGTCACCGACGCGCTCAACAACCAGTCATTCAAGATGCCTGACTTCGAGGAGGTGGTGTGATGCTCTCGTTACCCGGATCCAAGAGCCTGCACGTACTTTCTGCCGCGTTGCTCGTAGCGCTGGCTGCGCCCATCGCATGCGCCCAGGCACAGTCGGGCGCGGCTTCACACGATGCGCTTGCCAATGCACCGTTCGCCGGCGACTTCCCGACCAAGGAGTCGGCCGATCTTCTGAGGGATGAGTTGTTCTTCCAGCGCGCCGTGCAGGTGTATCTGTGGGCGCTGCCGGCAGTGAACATCTACGCGATGAAGGAAGGTTCCGAGAAGGTGTACGGCGCGGGCTACAACGTGCTACCCGTGTGGAAGGAACGCCTTAACGCCAAGACCAAGGTGACTACGCCGAACTCCGATTGCCTCTATGCGATGGGTTACGTGAACCTCGCGAAGGATGGTCCCATCGTGGTGGAAGTGCCACCGAAGAATCAGGGCATTTTCGATGACTTCTACCAGCGGCCGCTCACGGGACCGACCCTCAACGACCACACCTTCATGGGTGACTTCGGCTTTGCCGGTCCTGATGGTGGCAAGGGTGGCAAGTACTTGTTGGTGCCGTGGGATTACAAGGGCGATACGCCTGCGGGCTACTTTGTTTTCCGCTCACGCACCAACAACGTGCTGGTGTTCTATCGCGGGTTCTTCACCGATCCCAAGGATCTGGGGCCGGCCAACAAGCTGATTGCCGGCACTCGCATCTACCCGCTCAACAAGCCCACTGGCGCGGCGGCGATGAAATTCCCGGACGGCTCCAAGACACCCGCTTTCATGTTGTTCCCGCACGACGGCACGTACTTCGACATGCTCAAGCGTTTCGTGGATGAGGAAACCGTGGACCCGGCCGACATGGATTGGCGGGGCATGATGGCCGCCATCGGTATCGCCAAAGGCCAGCCGTTCCAGCCCACGCCACATCAACGCGAGTTGCTCGACAAGGCCGCCAAGACAGCGTTTGCGATGAGCAAGGTAGAAATCTGGGATGAGCTACTCAACCAGCCCGGCGGCCGCTATTACCCGGATCGCCAGTGGGAGAACGTGTTTGCCGGACAGAACCCCGAGTTCCAATCCAGCGGCACGTTCACCAACCTCGTGCAACGCGACGCGTACTTCACCTCGGCCTATGCCACCAGCCCCGGCATGGTGGTGGACATGGTGGAAAAGGGAGCGAAGTATCCATCGGCGTGGCGCGATGCCGAAGGCAACTATCTGAGGGGCGATCACACCTATCAGCTGCATCTACCGCCCAATGTGCCTGCGGCCAACTTCTGGTCCGTGACGGTGTACGACCCGATCAACGCATCGGGCCTGGAGAACGGACAGCCGTTGCCCTCACTCAACTCCATGGACAAACCCGTGCAGAACGCGGATGGCTCCTTCGATCTCTACTTCGGCCCCAAGGCGCCTGCTGGCAAGGAACACAACTGGGTGCGCACGCTGCCCAACAAGGGCTACTTCATCATCTTCCGTCTCTATAGCCCGAAACAGGCGTTCTTCGACAAGACGTGGAAGCCGGATGACGTGAAGAAGATCAGCGACTGAGTGGTGAATCGGGGACGCGAGTGCATCAGGCCACTAACCTTCATCTGGCGATACGCACATGGCAAAGAGTCTGACGAATTTCAGATCGACGGGCGTGATAGTCGTTGGGGCGCTATTGATCGCAGGCGCTGTCTTCGCCGTGTGGTCGGCCCACCAATACAAGAAGCACGCGAATGCGAGCATGGCCAGCTCATCGGAGGAACGCCATCAGGATGACGCTTACGTCAGGTCCGAGGAAGCCGTTCGCCGCGCCACGCTTGGAAACATCGCCCTTCGCCAGGCGCAGACCAACCCGGACAGCTACACGCTGGATCACGCATCGATCATGGAGGACGGTGTTGTCTGCTACGCCTATCACGCACGGAACGCGTCGGGCAGCATGGATGCCGGCACGGCCGTGCTTTCCGCAGGCAACGAACTCATTCGCGCCGACATGGCGGAGGAAAAAGCGGCGTGGGAGAAGTCATGTGCCAGCAAGACGGGCACGGACGTCACGGCATCCGTTGAACCACACTGACGCGGAAAGCCGGAGCCGAATTTCGCATTCGAACGTTCCCGTGCTTGATCACGCACTGCCAGGTGTGGCGCGCCGCATGCAACACGGCGCGCCACAGGGGTGATCAACGGGCTCGCGAGTACCTCACGCCGGAAGTTGGCCGGCGAGTGCTCCTTGCCGATAGTGCAATGCGCGGCTCGCGCTAGCCGTGCTGCTCGGCCTCGCGCTCACGATGATCCGCCCGCCCCGGCATGCCGAAGGTTGCACGCAGAGGCCCGCGTTGCCGTCCGTGGACAACGTGGCTGTCACCCAAGCGGGTCGTGAGTGCGGGAGGCGCGGTGCTGCGCGGGCGCCGTGTCAGGTTCGCCCTATGCGAACTGTCGGGGATGGAAGCGAGGTGGTCGTCTTGATGGGAAGACGCGCATGCGCGTGCCGTATGATCCGGCGTAGCCATGATCAACTCCTTATTAGTTGGTGATGGTCAGCGGGTCGTGTGGGTTGCGCCCCATGCGGCCCGCGCTACTCGCAGCATGGCTGCTGCGGCTGCTCGCAAACCCCGTCCGAAGACCCCGCGAGCAACACCACGACCGTAGCAAAGGACGCGCGGGTGGGATGTAGGGATATATCGCCGTGCTGCGCGATCCACTTGCGCGTTGGACGGTAGTGCAGAAGGTGTCGATCAGTGCGACACAACGAAGCATGGGATGGACCAGCCATCCATTACCGTCAGCCGTTCGCGTCCCTGCTGCCGTCTTGCATGAGCCGTGAAGGCCAACCAATACGCACAAGCAGGCCATCCGGACCGCATATCCCCACTTCGTACAAACCCCATTCGCGATGCCGAAGCACGCCACCGGGACGAATGATCAGATCGTCCACGCGCGCGGCAATGGCATCCACATCCGGCGTGCGAATAAAGACACCGAACGGGTTGTGCGCTTCCGGAACGGCCCAGGGGCCCGTCCCCGCCTGCGTCAAATGCACCTCGCAACCCCAGCCCGTCATGATGACGTAGTTGGCATCGCCGCCTGTTCGCGTGAAACCCAGACGTTCCCAGAAAGGGAGCGCTGCTTGCAGGTCGTTGCTGGGAACGATGGCGAAGGCACCGACGGTGGCGGGAATGGGCATGTGCTTGGTCCGGTTGTGGCGGTGGTCATGCTGGCTCTGGGTGCGGGGCAATTACTTCCCTGGTTCAAGAAAATCAAAAAGGGCGAGAAGCACCAACACACGGGTAAAAAGCGCCAGAAGGACGATGGCGCGGTAGAAGCCCCAGGGTTCTTGGGATCGGGAATAGCCCTGGCCACTTTCCGAACTCGTATACATGCCAATCTTTCCGGTCCGAAACGCCGTGATGATCTTGAAGACGTTGAATGCGGCAAGCCACGCAAGCAACAAAGCTCCCCACTTCATTATTCCCCCTGGCTTAAAGCTGTTGAGGTTTGGACCTGTTGCAAGGAAAACAAAATCCTGAGCAGGGTCACGGCCCCCAGTAGTCGAACTTGAAAACCGTGCCGCTCGGGATATCGAATGTCATGCCGGTTCCACATTCGATGGAGTGCTTTCCCGGCTCAATGGCAGCCGGCTCCCCTATCTTGTGGGTCCAGACCTGACCGTCAACCTTGATTGGGCCACAGGCCCCGCCGTTGTCGTCCATGATGGCCAGATAGGTTTTTCCGTCTGGCGAAGGGTCAGCGGCGCCCCGCAGGGGACGGTCCGAGCATGAAGCCAGAAGTGCCGCTGCGGCCATCAGCAAGAACACGTTGCGCATGGTCTACCTCCTTGTGACGCGTCGTTCTCTCAACACTCAATGCTTCTGGACGGCGCTGCTCTTTCACGACACCAGCGGCACGCCTTCGGCGCGATTTCTACCCGCACGCTTGGCCGCATACAACGCCGCATCCGCACGCTGAAGCACGCTGTCCACGTTGTCACCGTCCTGCGCCATCACCGTGCCGCAGCTGATGGTCATGCCGTGGCCGCCATCCATGGGTTTGGCGGCTACATGTCGGCAAAGGGCGTCTGCGATATGCAGCGCCTCGGCGAGATCGACGTTGCGCACCAGCGCGACAAACTCGTCGCCGCCCCAGCGGGCTACCGTGTCCATGCCGCGAAACACTTGTCGTGCCCGCGTGGCCAGTTCAATGAGTGCCTCGTCGCCAGCGCTGTGTCCAAACTTGTCGTTGACCTTCTTGAAGTGGTCGATGTCGAACAGCACGACGGCGAAGTGGGTTCCGCGTTCGCGACGGTGCTCCAGCTCGATATCGATCAGCGTGGCCATGCGGCGGCGGTTGCACAGTTTGGTGAGTTCGTCGGTATTGGAAAGCTCGGCAAGCTCACCCACGGTCAATTCCGCCAGATGAAGGCGGCGCTGGTAGCTTGAAAAGAAATACAGCGCGGCAACCAGCACGGCAGACACGGTATGCAGCTGCAAGGTGAAGTTGGCGTAGGGCCCATCGATGTCACGCACCAGGTAAGGCAGGCTGATGAGCGCGAACAGCGACATGACGGCCAGCGAAATACCGAGGCTGGTCTTGTGGCCCGTGAGCGTGAAGGCGAACACGTAGAGCACCGGTATCCACAGGTACAGCGGCTGCAGATCCAGCGCGGCGCCATAAACGGGAAAATACAAACGCAGCACCATGCACAGCGCGCAAACGCTGACGGCGAACAACAGGCAACCCAGGCCGATGGTGCGCGCGGGCAGCAGGCGTCGCCACGCAACCACGAACAGGCCCAGCAGAACGACGGTGCACGTGCCGAACATGCCCCGCAATACGGGGGAAAGCACGTGCCGCATGCCCATGATGGCCCAGCCGCCCAAGGTGCTCACCAGCCCCAGCACGATGATGGCCAGCAGCAGGGCACGCGTGAAGCCGTCCGCCGAGTGCGGGGTTAGGCGCTTGTGGTTCATGGATCGGTATGGCCCGGGTTGAATCGCCGCGGCTTGAGTGGCTGATGGACGGCACACGGCATGCGGCGGATTCGGTCTGTCATCGACGCCCCGGGTGGCATGGCCTGGCCACGCCCCGATGCGCCCCCTGCGGGGATGATGGGGCCTTGCCATGGCCCGGTAAAGGACGGCCCTCCTGTGCGGCCAGCTTCCGGGGGCGCGTCTGCCCGGGCGCGCTTCCGCTACGTGGGCTTTCCGCTTCCCACCAGGGCGGGGTCCCAGTGCGCGTGCGTGGCACCGGCGTCGAAGGTGGAACGGAAGAACGCTAAAAGATCCTCGTCAGGATGCTTTGATGCGCGCAGATCGTCGTAATCCAGGATGAATTCGCCCATGGTGGGGTTCCAGTGGGCGCTGGCAGGGCTGACCTTGGCGCCTTCCATACCCGTGGGCTGCGGGTAGGTAAACGAGTAGAACGCGGGCTTCGGGTACGCGGCACTGCCGGCCCACCATCCCCACTCGACCAGCTCGGCGTTCATGGCATTGCGACGGATGTAGTCTGCGTCGGGCGCAGGCGACGCGGGCTTTCCGTTGTAGAACACATCACGGATGTCCAGCGTGCCCCACATGAGGCCAATGGGCTGCATCTTCCCCTGAAAGCATCCCCTGAAATGCCGCATGACGCGCTGTGTGCTCAGCAGGATGCGCCACCAGTGGTTGGCCATGAGCGGATCGTAAGGGCGATGTTGCGTGTCCTGGTCGAATGGCGTCTGGTGATCCACTTCTTGCGGAATCACGTTGATGGAAACATCCACGCCCACGCTCTTGAGCAGGGCGAACAGACGCGCCACGCACTCTGCCACCGACATGGACGCCAGCTTGAAGGACTTTGATTCGCCCCGGCTGGTGACGCAGATCAATTCGTGACGAATCAGATCGGCGTGGACTTCATAGGCGCCGCCATCGTAGTCGATGGGCCCCGTGGTCAGCCCTGTTGCGCTTATCCACATGGGTACGCCCGACCATTGCGGCTGGAAGGGCGATGCGAGTTTCAGCTTGCCAACAGCCTGCAGGCCCATGTGGAGCAGGTACTGCGTTCCCACGAAATCCGGGTAGGAAAGCGCAGGCCACGGATCGGCATGGTGATCACTCTGTACTGGCATGGCGGCATCCTCAGCGGGAAGACAACTCCAAAGCAGACATGGGCACGTGCGTTTCGCCCTGCCCCGTCGCGCATGCCGAATCACCAGCGCGCCTTGGGCTTACGTCAGTGCGCACGCTGATCGACCTGCGCCTCGCCAAGCAGCGCACCGCGCCGGCCGGGCGCCTGGATCAGGGCGGCACGATAGGCCTCGCTCGCGTCGGCTGGATGGCCTTGCAACGCGAGCAGATCGCCCAGTTGCTCGCGCGCGGGAAGAATGGGGCCTGGCGTTACCGGTCGTTTTTCCAGGCTGTCTTCGCGGTCGGCAGCAGCCTGAAGCAGCGAGCGCGCCTGGTCGGTGTTGCCGCTGGCCTGGCTTGACCACGCGGTGACCTCATCGGCCAGTACGGCCGTCTGGACGGCCCAATAGTCATCACCGGCATCGCGCAGCTGCTTTTCCAGATGATGGAGCTTCTGGGCTTCAGCGCTGGCTTCGGCGGCGTGGCCGGTACGCGCAAGGCCCATCCCTCTGGCCCACACCGCAATGGCCTGGACCGAGGGCGGAGCGCCGGGCAAGGCCACCACCTGCGCCGCATCGTTCCATTGCCTGCGCTCCACCGCCAGGCGTATCGGCATGGCGGTGGCTGCATAAGCAATCGCAAACTCGTTCATGTCCAGCGCAGGCATGGCCTTCATCTCTTCGACCACACCCGCCGCTTGCCCGTCCTTGCCTTCCTGCAGATAGGCATAGACCAGATAGTCCATGGCGTGAAGCTCGCCCATCGCATCGCCATGCCTGTGCGCGGATTGCTTGGAGGCCAGATTGGACTGGATCGAATCGTCCCACAGCCCCAGCCGCGTGAAGATGTGCGAAGGCATATGCAGTGCGTGTGGTGCGGAAGGCGCGATCTTGGCGTACACGCGCGCAGCGGGCAGACCCTGCTGCGCCAGTTCCTGGCTGTCGCAGGCGTGGATCAGATAGTGCGCGAGCCCCGGATGATCGGGATGTGCGCGAAAAAGCGGCTGCAATATCGCGATGGCCTGCTTCTGCTTCGCGTGGGTCTTGTCGGTGGACGATACGTTGGAAAGCATGGCCAACGCATAGAACACCTGCGCTTCCGTATCCTTGGGATGGTCGCTGGCCACCTGCCCCATCGCCTGTTCGTAGGCTTCCGTGCGCTGGTTCGTCTTGACGCCTGGAGTCGCCTGGAACAGCACGCTGCCGGCGTGAATGAAGCCCTTTTCGCGATCCGACGCCGCACCCAGCCGCGACGCCTGCTGCATGTTCTTCTGTGCCTGTTCAAACGAGTCAGGCGGCAGCGATGGTGTCCACACCGGATGGAAATGCACCATCGCCAGCCCCCAATACGCCATGGCGCAGTGGGGATCTTTCACGGTGATGTCCTGGAACGCCTGCTCGGCCTCGGTATACGCAAAGGAATGCAGCAGTGCGACGGCGCGATTGAACGGCTGCTGTTGCGCCGGATCGCACGAGACCGGAAACGATACGTCGCCCAACGCTTCGGGCACACCGTGCTGGTGAACCTCGTCCGCCAGCGCAGACGAAGCGACGAAAAATAGCGCATGGCAAACTCGCGACCATCGGGACATGAGCATCTCCCTTGAGCACCCGGCTATTGTGCACCGGAAGCCGCGAGCAGGTGTTAGCGCAAGTCGCTCTGGCGAATGGCCTATGTTTGATCCTCACGCCGCGCTGCGGTGACCCGCACTAGGCTGAAACTCCCCGTATGGAGAGGTTCCATGGCAAAGCTTGTCTACGGATTGAACCAGTCCCTGGATGGCTACATTGACCACCAGGCCATGTCGCCCTCGCCGGCCCTCTTCCGTCACTTCATCGAGCAGGTGCGCGATCAGACGGGCAGCGTGTACGGCCGCCGCATGTACGAGGTGATGCGTTACTGGGACGAAGATTCTCCCGAGTGGAGCGCGGACGAACACGAGTACGCCGTCGCGTGGCGCAAACAGCCCAAGTGGGTCGTATCACGTTCGCTGACATCCGTTGGGCCGAATGCCACCCTTGTCGCCGACAACGTGGAAGCGGTGATTCGAGAGCTAAAGGCCGAGCTGAAAGGAGAGATTGAAGTTGCCGGCCCCGAGCTTGCACGCAGCCTTGGCGATCTTGGCCTGATCGACGAGTACCGCATCTACATACATCCCGTGGTGATTGGGCATGGCAAACCGTTCTTCGCCGCTGCCCGACCACCGCTGCGCCTCGTGGCAAACGAAATGATCGACGAGAACATCGTCAGGCTGACTTACGTTCCGGCGTAGTGCCCGCGCACGCCGCAACGTAGAGCACATGGTTTTCGACTCAGGACAGCTTTCTCGCTGCAAGAAGGCCCCGCACCACCAAGCTGCCGACAGCAAGCTCGCTGCGCCAATATCCATGGATCTTGGGCAGCGCGTCGTCCACGTCCGCCACCCTGCGATCGTAGAAAATGTGATGTGTCGGCGGAGGCAATTCACCGGGATTTTCAAACGTGCCCGCAGGCATAAAGCCAAGCCCCGAGGCAGACGGCCCCGGCGTAAGGGCAACCACCGGCGACCCGCAGGCCGAGCACACCCCGCGATTCAGCGCGGGCAGCGAGCGATAGCGACGGAACGCCAGCCTGTTCGGGTCAGAGACGGTGATGGCGCCTGGACGGAAGACCATTACGTCTGCCCAGGGCCGCTTGTACAGCGACTGACAGATCGTGCAGTGACAAAAGAAACGGGCCAGCAACACACCATGGACATGCGTCCCCGATGCCCCGCAAGCACACACGCTTCGTTGATTCACAATGGTCATGATTGCCCGGCCTCCAACCCAACGTTCGTCCGTTCTGGATAGAAGTGGTGAACAGTCCAACGAAGAACGCGTAAACCGGTGCCAGCAGGCATAAAAACGTTCGCATCGCTTTCCCTGCCATATCCACCTGGTGGCGAATGTCCGCCATGGGTCGGAAGCGGACATTGGGGTCATATGCATCCACTTTCAGATCGTTCGACCCGTAGCAGACATGTAGACGGGCAGAAAGCAGACGCGGGCTGTCCCTGAAGGACAGCGCCACCGCCAAGCAGTTCGGAGACTGCCTTGAGATTTCAAAAATTCTCTTGCGTGCGATGAAACGTACACTCTGTCACGACTGACTGACCTCTCAAGGCGATCACCGTTGGGTCTTCCAGGTGGTTCACGGGATTGAGCAACATGTGCGTTTTGCCAAGCGCGAAGAAGACGCTTGCGTGTGCAAACTGGAACACATAAATGCCTTCTGCAACAGCGTCATCCCAATTTTCGGGATTAAACGGCTTGGCAAGAACATCGTTTCCACCGGTACCTAAAGCCGTCCCATCGAAGAACGGCTTATTCTCGTCCATTGAATAGACCCTGCTCGTACGGCCCGTATTGGTTAGGTCGAACGTGGCCACTCTAACTGACCCATCGTCCGACAACGTATCAGGTTGTGATGCATGCACATCTTGCGTCACCCATGCTGGCGTTGGCAGACCATCGGGAACAAAAGGTTCGCCATTGGAATCAAGAACGAGCATTCCCGCACACACTGTGCTCATTGGCCCGCTCGCCTCCAGCGTCAAGCTCCCGACTTCCGCGGGCTTCTTGCCCTTGGGTGGAAATTCAACAACATCAAGCGGACTGGCCTGATCAAACGCCCAGCCGCCACACAATTCATTCGTTGCCTTGAAGCGCTCTGGCAGATCGGCATCGCCATTCGGTCTCGTCTTCAGGCAGTAGCTTGCGCCCTTTTCGTTGAATGACAAAGATTCCGCGAAAGGTTCTTCACACTGGCCAGTAAACACCATCTCCGAAACAACCTTTCTATGGTTCAGCCACACACTGAGCTTCAAGGGTGGAGACAATCCGCAGTACCCATATGGCATGGGAGGAAATGCGTATCCAGACTTCACTCGAATGGTTGCACCATCGGAGAAGCGACAATCCACGTAGGTCGCATTTAGTACGCCCCTGCCAGCCTGATTCAACGACGGATCATCATCAGGGAAGGTCAGGGTCACCTGGTCCTTTTTGCAGCCGAATTCAGCACCTCCAATGGCAGTCGATTCGCCATCGCCGAGCGATTCATCACCGCCATCCTCGCCAAGACTGTTGCGCTTCGTAGTCAAAGCGGTAATTCGCAAACTGTAGTTGTTGACCATACAGGGCGCGAGCCCCGAATCAGTGCAGCCTTTGACGCGGCCAACCGCCAACCACTCGCGCTGTTCCGAAATTAGCCTCTTGCGCTCATCCGGGGTCACATGAGCGACCAAGTACGAATAAAGTGGCGTGAGTTCTGAATCGAGTTGCGCCAACACCGTATTGGAGCAGATAGTCCTTTCCACGGCACTGTTGGCTGGTCCGCAACGAAAACTGGGCTGAATCGCTTGGGCCTGAAGATGCTGGCCCGTCAAAGCCAGCACAAGCACGAGAAGGAGTAACGAAATACAGAACCGCTTCCGCATGAAAACGCTGCGGGCGTCGGACAAGTGCATCTTTCATCCTTGTAAAAGAGGAAATCGATTACACGATAGATAGGGGCGTCATGAATGTCCGCTACGGGTCGGAAGCGGACGCGCCCTAGCCGATCATGGCCTCATGCAAGAAGGTTGCAGGCACGTAAATAAGCGCCGCCAAGCCGAGCAGGCCGGTGGTCAGAACTACGCGCCGCAAGCGCCTTATTGTTGACTCAATATCGTGTGGCACGGGGTGCCGAAATAGCGGCTTCCAGTTAAGGGGACCAATGCCATAGAAAGCCATGTCCAAACCGGATGCGTAAAGCTCTGCTGCGAACTCAGGATGAGATTTGGAAATACCCTTCCAGGCCCTCCCGGCCACCAGCATCAAGTACCAGCGGCCGAAAATCGCGACAAAAGCCAGCGTCATTGCAGCAGTCAAATTCATCGTCGCTCCACTGTCTCCTGACCCGCCCATCCTCATTCGCCTTGACGTCCGCTATGGGTCGAAAGCGGACCTTTGATCTTCAACTATCCCGGCACGTCCAGGTGCCAAACAATCTCGTTTGCCCGCTGTTCGTATGAGTCAAACCAAGAGGCGGCGCTTTCAAGCTGGGCCACGATCCGCTCAACGATGTCTACGACTACCACGCCGTTTTTGGCGCTGGAATCAAAGCTCAGGAATCGATCGCCCACTTTCGCGAACGGCACATATAACGGATTGACGTCCCTCACGTGCCTGAGCAGTGATCTTGCGTGGCTTGACGCGGCATCAATGAACCACACGGACGGGTCGTAAGGAAAATGCCCCGTCCGCGCGTACTGGACAAGCCTTAGAGGGGAGACGAACGATGGCGGCAACAGTTCGGGTGCAAACAGCTCAAAAGGCTTGTTCTTCCTCGTAAGCAGATTGTTCACACCCGCATTCACGTCAGCCGGGTTAGACGCGCCAGGAACTGTATGGAGGGTGGCGATTAGTTCCTTAGGGCTTCGCTCCTCGCCTGTGCACAACTCGATGATCCAGCTCTCGGGTGCCGGAGTCGCTGATAGCAAACCCTCTGCCCATCGACCCACCTCGTCAGGTGTAACGAGCCCGTGAACTAGGCCGTACACAAAGACCTCAGCTTGGCTCTTTTGGTCGGACATGATTCCGTTCACCGATTGAAGGGGTAAGATTCTGGACATTCCCGAATGTCCGGTTCGGGTCGAAAGCGGACCTATGCTCTGTCAGCCACCGCCCATCGTTGACTGGGTGTCTCCCTTCACCCCGAGCGTCCGTACGTCGACTTGTTTCTGATCCGGCGTGGCGGACATCACCTGCAACGTTCCGCCGGCATCGGCAGACTTCATCATCACAACAGGGACGCCTTGGTTGTCTGCTACGGCAAACATCACGTGGCCCTTTGCGTCCACCATCATGCCAACACGGTCGGACTCCTTGCCGTCAGGCACATTGGGCGCATCCAGACCAAAAGCCACACGACCGTTGTCCATAGTCGCCATGCCGCCACGTTCGTGCCCCGCCTTATCGTAAAGAACGATGCCCGCGGCGCGACTGGCTCGCTTAGTATCCTGCTTGTCCTGCCCAAGCCTCACACGCACGGCACCCGAGTCATCGACCACCACCACGCGATTAGTCGTGACTTGACGCTGCGTTATGCCGCCAACCCCGTACCAAGCGAGGCCGAGGAATATCACTGCGATCAACAGGACGGCCATCGTCCATTGCGTACAGCGCAGTGAACGTTCCAAGCTCTTGATACGATTTTCATAAACTGCCTGGCTCGTCGAATCCATCGAAACTCCTTAACAGTTTGGGGAGATCGCAACGTATCAAGGACGCCCAAATCCGGGCAATGCTTGCCAGCTCAAATACCACTGGCCACGGGCCATGATTTCTTGCGATGAACTGATTTTTTGGGGGTCCGCTTTGGGTCGGAAGCGGACATCTGACACCGTTAAAGATCGGCCAGAATTTACGTTTCCTAGCGTCTTGAAAGCATGACAGCTATGACTATCAGAAGAAGGGCAAAGACGGTCGCGATCATCATGCGGCGCCCGCTTTTCCTTGCGAAACGCGGTGCTTCATAAGGCACCCAATGTGAGTCGCCGGCAACTTGCATTTGCCACGGCCCGAAGTTTTCCCGCCGATAGAAAAGCACCTGATAAGGGCGCAACGCTTGCCCCAACTCGACAAGAAGGACCTCGAACCCAACCAGACTTCCGGCGAGCTTTGCAAGGCATGTGTCGTCCTTATCTAGTAGCCACGAGTCCGTGCCACTTCTAGGAGCACTCGCAGTGATGACCTGTGCGATGGAGTCCAAAGGAATAGTGCGGATTCGGAACGCCCCAGTGATTAAGACACCCTCTGGGCGCACCTGCACGCTGTAACGAATGGCATACAGGAAGCTCCACGCTAGCGCGCAGACAGCGGCTGCCAACAAACCAAGTGTTACATAGGCGCCTACGCCATAAATTGCCTCTGATCCAAGTATCGCAACAGTGCAGGCCCCAGTTATTCCGCCCAAGACGCCCAATAGCAGATAAGGAAACCACCCAGGAAACCGGTGCTTCATAGATACCTATTCTCCCCCAAAAAAGCCGATCCTCCGCAACGACTGCGAAGGGCGCCAGTCCGGCAATCTCTTGCTCAATGTCCGCTTCCGGTCGAAAGCGGACCTACCCGAGGGCCTTTGCCATGATGGACGTTGGCTCGCCCCGAAAGTCCTGGGTGGCTAAGGTCCTATAACCAAGGCCGGCATAGTAGACCTCGTGATCATGGGTGCAGAGATTCAAGGTTGAAAAGCCCTTCGCAAACGCCAGCGTCTCGATCTCACGAATCAGCCTTGCGGCAATTCCCCGCGACCGATGCGCGGTTTTGACGTAGACACCGGCCAGCCAAGGCGTCAGCTCAATGTCCGGCAGCAAACCGTCACTGGCTTGAAGCGTAGCGGAACCGAGCAACTGGCCGAACTCGACTGCGATAAGAACCGTAGGCATATCCAGCGCGCGGGACGTCTCATCCAGGCGAGCCGTTCGCTCGCTCAACGTCTCATGCGGCCGCAGATACCCCCATGCGTCAAAATGCAGCTTCGCCAACTCAGACACGTATCCAGCGCGCTCCCTCAACTTGACGATCTCCATGTCGGCAACCTCTGATTGGCTGATTTGAAAAGGGGATAGAGCGCGCGCTCAAGGCCTTAGTGAAAACCTGAAAAGGCGCTATGCCACCTACTTTCTTGAGTGTCCGCTTCGGGTCGGGAGCGGACCTTACCGAGCATTTCTAGCGGACCCGATCGATTCCTTCCAGCGTGATATACCGATCCACGCCCCTTCCAGTGATAACAAGCGCGAGAAGCACTGCCGAGCCGTCGGCGACATGGGTGATGCATTCAACGGCCGCTACCAATCCGGTGCTTTCTGTCGCATCGGCCTCGAAGTACTTGATCACCACCGATGCGGCGATGTCGCCAGGGAACTCCCCGTCCTCGGATAAACTGGCGATGAGATCTGCCTCAATCGCGTTTGCCGGCTCTCTCCCATAGGCAAGGGCGTAGCCGAAGCGCTCTGCCATTGCCCGAAAATTGCCGTCATGCAGCAAAGTGACAGCTTCTTGGCCAAACCGTTCTAGTGATTGCCGATCCGTTTGCGACTCGAATATCTGCATGTTGTCCACACTCTCATTTCGATGTCCGCTCTGGGTCGGAAGCGGACCTTTTCTATGGCCCCGAATTTAGACAAGGCGCGTAAGTGGGCTGAACTCCGATTCGCACCAACGCCAACCGAATGGCCCCTGCGGAAGTTGCTGGTCGAAAATCGCACGGCCGATCCCTTAGATCCTCCTGAAGGATAGGGACAGCACTTCCAGCTCGCGCACCGAGGGACCCCAGCGCTCCGGCAGTCCATAGTCGCACTCCATCGTCGGCATCACCCATCTGAAATGCCAACGCGTCAATGTCTGCCCGAGACACTTGCTCAGAATGCTTGCGCACCCACTGGGCCAGCTCCACGACAAGTCTATTGCGCGTCCGGCGGCTGTCTTCCACATAGATCGTACGGACTGCGATCTGCACGTAGGAATCACCTTCAGCTATTCCGCTTGGACCGCCCCATGAACTAACGCCGGAATTCGTGGGGGCGTCGACAGCAGACGACAATGACGGCGACGCGAAACCAGCAAGAAGCAAGAGCGAAAGCATCCATCGACTGAACGAAAAAAGATGACCTCCTTCATCATTCATACGCATGGAATACCCCCCTGATCATTGGTATCAAACGGAACCCACCCGCTATGCTAAAACGTCCGCTATGGGTCGAAAGCGGACCAATGCTAGCTCGTTATCCCACGCCGACGGATTGATCGGAACAGCGGGCAGATTTGGCGACACAGACAACGGCGTGAGCCCGACTCTGCATTTGATGGACGACTACGGCCAACCTCCTGGCATGGCCGCAACACGGGCGGCTCTAGCATGGCCCCGGGTGTCTTTCCGCTCCCGGGGCAAAGCCGCGTAAAATGGTGGCTTTACGCCCACTCAAGTGCCCCCATGGCCCTCACCGCCACCATCCACAAGGCCGAACTGTCGATCAGCGACATGGATCGACACTACTACGCCACCCACGCATTGACCCTCGCCCGGCATCCGTCGGAAACCGAGGAGCGATTGATGGCGCGCCTGCTCGCGTTTGCGCTTTATGCTGACGAACGGCTGGAGTTCGGCAAGGGGCTCAGCGACACCGACGAACCGGCCCTGTGGCGCAAGGCCTATACCGACGAGATCGAGCTGTGGATCGACGTCGGCCTGCCTGATGAAACACGCTTGCGCAAAGCCTGCAACCAGTCGCGGCACGTCGTGGTGCTGGCCTATGGCGGCCATGCCGTCGACGTCTGGTGGAGCAAGATCGCCAGCACACTCACCCGCCACGACAACCTCAGCGTGCTCGCCATCGACCACGCCGACATAAAGCAACTGGCTGCCCTGTGCGAGCGGAGCATGCGCCTGCAATGCCTGATCCAGGACGGCGAACTGCAGCTCATCGCCGGCGACCTCACGCTGCCGATCCGTCCGGCTATCCGCATGGGTGAGTACGCTGTCGCTTGAGGAGTGCCCCTGCCCCGTTTTGAAACGTCCGCCGTGGGTCGGAAGCGGACAGATCAAAGCCTACTAGTACAGGCTTACAAAAGCGGCGACGACAGGAGCGACTGCCAAGACCGCAGCCATGAGGGAGCGCTTCATTGCCTCCACATACGAGCGTCCCGACAACCACAGGGAACTGACCAGGCACAGGACACCCACGAGCAAAATGGCGATGGATGTGTGCCTGTGTGCCTCGATGACTGACGAAGGCGTTGTCGGCGATGGGTCACCCAGTTGAGACATCACGCCGTAGAAGCAGAGAAGCCAGCCTGCTGCCACCAACACTAAGGCCAAATCGGCGAATCGACTCGATGTCATTTTTCTCCGTCTCCAGCGTTGATTGTCAGGCTGAAACTGTCCGCTTTGGGTTGCGACTTCAGCCGGTCAACGCAACACATTGCTGGAATCGTTCGGCCGGCGTATCGAAGTCCAACGTTTGGCGCAGCCGCTCATTGAGCTGTCGTGCAACAGCATCAAGCTTAGCTTGCGAGATGCCTGACAGGTCAGTGCCTTTAGGAAAATATTGGCGGAGCAACCCGTTGGTATTTTCGTTCGAGCCGCGCTGCCACGGGTGTTGTGGATCGCAGAAGTAGACCTGGATATCCGTCGCCAGTGTGAAGCGACGATGCTCGCCCATCTCCTTGCCGCGATCCCAGGTCAACGACCGATACAGTTCGCGTGGAAGCTTGTGCGCATGCTTGATGAGTGCATCGATCACGGTCTTGGTGTCTTTACTGGGTACCTTGACCAACATGACGTAGCGCGTACGACGCTCCACCAGCGTGGCGATTTGGCTGTGGTGACTGCCCATCAACAGGTCACCTTCCCAGTGACCTGGTATGGCGCGATCTTCGACTTCTGCCGGACGCTCCCGGATCGACACCATGTCGGTGAGCTGACCGTGATGGGCCGTCTTCTGCGTGTGGTGGCGTGATCGACGCATCGTTCGCGGACGCCTGAGATGCGCCAGGAGGTCCTTTTTCAAGGCGCCACGGGCTTGAATGAAGAGACTGCGATAGATGGTCTCGTGCGACACCCGACGCTCCTCATGGCCCTTGGATCGCTTCTTTAGCCAACCGGCAATTTGCACCGGCGACCATCGTTGCTGCAACTTGCTGGCGACACGTTTGGCCAACAGGGGGTGCATGCACAGCTTGCAGACCTTGGGCCGACAGGCGCAATGCCATGCGCGCACATCGGCGCCGTTGGCTCGGTACCGCTCGCGACCGCCGTTACGCTGAATCTCGCGGCTGATCGTGGAGGG
>NZ_QAVX01000018.1 GCF_003121485.1 Dyella sp. C11
GGTGCACTCGCGGCATCGGGGGGCACGGCTATCTGGGCGGTGGCGGTGGCGGGGGTGCAGGCGGAGATGGTGCGAACCTCACTGGCATATCCGGAAATCCAGCCGCTATCGCCAGCAACTTCACTGGCGGCAACGGCGGTAATGGTGGGGCAGGCGGTGGCAATGGCGGCGGTGGTGGCGCTGGAGGAAATGGCGCAACGATCGCGATTGGTGGTTCATTTAGCAGTAGCGGCAGCTTAGCTGGCGGCAGCGGCGGTACCGGTGGAGCAGGTGCCTACAACTGGTACAACTACAGTGTTGCTGGCGATGGTGGGCGCGGCGGTACGGGCGCGAGTTTCGCCCCGGGTGGAGCGTTCAATAACTCGGGCACCATCAGCGGCGGAAATGGCGGTCAAGGTGGCTACAGCAGCTACCAAGGAAGCATCGGTGGAAATGGTGGGGCTGGCGGCTCGGCCGTCGTCTTCAGTGCGAACGGCGCATTGACCATCACCGGAGCGATTGCTGGTGGCCTGGGCGGTGCTGGCGGTGGCGGAGGCTCAGGCGCAATAGGAGGCTTCGGCGGCATCGGAGGTGATGGCGTCACTTTCCTGGCGGGAGGGGCGCTGAGCAATGCGGGCAGCATCGCAGGCGGCAACGGTGGTTATGGTGGTTACGCTGGGCCCAGCAACAACAGTGCTGCCGGCGGCATCGGCGCGTCGTTCGTCGCAGGCGGTTCACTCGATAACAGCGGCACGATTTCGGGTGGTGTCGGCGGCTACGGCACATACAGAGGCCACTACGGCGGCAACGGCGGGAATGGTGGCTACGGTGCCGCGGGCGGGGCAGGCGTGGCGTTTGATCAGGGCGGTTCGCTGAGCAACAGTGGCCTCCTTGTTGGTGGCGCTGGTGGCTACGGCGGCACGGGCGGCATCGGCGGTGTTGCTGGCGTTGGCGGCAGCGGTGGCGCCGGCATCGTGTTTACCAATGGCGGCATGGGGACCAACAGTGTCGCCGGCCAAATTTCTGGCGGTGTCGGCGGCCATGGCGGCTACGGAACGTACGGTGGAAGCGGTCGAACCGGTGGCATTGGCGGAGCGGGCGGTGCTGGCGGAAGCGGCGTCACTGGCTCGGCATTCACACTGACCAACGCGGGCGTCATCACTGGCGGAAACGGTGGCATTGGCGGATCTGGCGGCTCTTACAGTTCGGGCGTGGCTGGCCAAAGCGGGAATGGCACGGGCGGCGTTGGCGGAACGGGTGGTCTCGGCGGTGATGGTGTCAACGCAGCGGGTTTCTCGCTCGTCAACAGTGGCTCCATCTCGGGTGGCAGCGGCGGCGCAGGCGGCCTCGGTGGCGGGGGCGGCTACGGTGGTATCAGCGGTACACCGGGTAATGGCGGTGCAGGTGGTTTGGGTGGTAATGGTGGCCGTGGGATCAGCGGTTCGGCGTTTAGCCTGACCAACAATGGTAGCGTGGCCGGTGGCAACGGCGGATCCGCAGGTACAGCTGGAACTGGCGGAAGCAACGGCAGTGGCGCGCTGGGCAGCGGCGGCGTTGACGGCAATCCGGGCCTTGGTGGGGCCGCCATCAACGGCATGGGCGGTGTCACCATCATCATTGCAGGAAATATTTCCGGTGGCCGAGCCAACGGTGGTGCCGGGACCCTTGCCGATGCCATCGACTTTTCGGGTGGCGGCAACACATTGGTGATTACTGCGGGGGCGGTCATTACCGGAAACGTGGTGAGTACCAGTGGAACAGTGCAGGGCGGTGACACGCTGACGCTCGGTGGTGCAACTAACGCTACGGGTGGAAATAACTTTGACGTCTCCCAGATTGGCTCGGTGGGCAGCGCTGTTCAATATCAGGGGTTTACTGGATACGAGAAAGACGGAGCCAGCACCTGGTCGTTGATAGGCGCCAGTTCTGCCCTCACCCCCTGGACAGTCAAGCAGGGAACGTTGTCGATTGCGGCAGACGCAAGCCTGGGCGCGTCCAGCGGCACGTTGACGCTCGATGGAGGCGTGCTACAAAACACGGCGAGCTTCAGCTCTAGCCGCGCCATCTCCCTAGGTAATGCTGGTGGCGCGTTCGACACCTACGGCAACACGCTCACGTTGAACGGCGTGATTGCAGGTGGCGGCGGTTTGACGGAGCAGGGCGGTGGAACGCTGGTACTGAATGGCATCAATACCTACAGCGGCGGCACCACCATTTCGTCGGGCACGCTGGAGGTGGGCGATAGCGCGCATGAGTCTGCTGCGATCCAGGGCGGTGTAACCGTAAGCGCAAGCGGAACCTTGCGCGGACACGGAACGATCAATGGCGATGTCGCCAGCGACGGCGTGGTCTGGCCGGGGGGCTCAACCGGCGAGCTCACTATCAATGGCAACTACACACAGGGCCCAGGCGGACTGCTGCAGATTGATGTGACACCGGCGCAAACCTCAGAGCTATTAGTCACTGGAACGGCCAGCTTGGCAGGGGCCATCAATCTGATCTACGCGCCCGGCACATACACCAAGGCCGACTTCACAATCCTGCAGGCTAAGGCCATCAGCGGGACGTTTGGCACCACGTCCATCACTGGACTTGCACCCTCTGCACTCAGCCCGCAGCTCGTGTATAGCGGCGGCCAGGTCGTGCTTGAATTGGGCGCGGTCGCGCCGCCCGCAACACCGCCGCCGTCGTCTCCTTCCTCCCCGTCTCAGCCCGTTACGCCACCTCCGGCTACGACGCCAGAACGAATCGCACCGCTGGATGGCGCGCTTTATGGAAATCTGATGCGCGCTGCGAACCTTGCTGACCAACAGGTACTCTCGTCGGCGCTCGATGCTTCGTTAATGGATCTCGATGCAGCGTGTGGCAAAGACGCAAACGCCAGCACGGCCAACCTCACGCACGACGCATGCGGGCCGGATCTTTGGATGCAATACGCGGGTTCCAGTCTGTCATTGACCGGCGACAATGGCGCGAACGCGACGGGCTTCCATCTACTTGCCGGGTCGGACCGTGAGCTGGGGCTAGTGCATGTTGGGTTTGAGGCGGGCCTGGGGCGTATTAATGCCAACGATTCGCTTGGCGGGCGCGGCAATATCGATTCAGCGCACGCAGGCATCTACGCCTTCGGCAATGCTGGCCCATTGGTGTTGTCTGCGACTGTGGATGAAGCGCACGACCACTATCGCGCGGACCGAAGCACCGGTATTGGACGCGCCACAGCGGATACCAGTGGCAACACAACCAGTGCTGGCGTACAAGCATCCTGGCCGATTTCACTGGCCACGTGGCAATGGGAGCCCAAGTTAGGGGCGCTCTATATCCATCAAGGAATGGACGGATTTGAAGAAAGCGTGCACAGCAGCAACTCGCTCGCGCCGGCATTCGCGGTCAGCGGAGCGCGAACGACTTACTCCGAACTGCAACCGTTTGCAGAAGTAGCTTTTGGTCGCGCGTTCCAGGCGGACAATGTTGCTTACATTCCAACTTTCACCGTTGGCTACCGATACGACGCGCGTTCAGTCACATCACCTGCGGTGCGATTGATTGCGCAGGATGGCACGTTGTTTGACTATCCCGGCGCCACTCTGGGCCGAGGAATGGTGACCGCTGGTGCTCACGTCAGTGCACAGGTTGCTACCTCGTGGGATGTCTATTTGAACTATAACGGGCTGTTCGCCAGTCATCTGCATGACAACACGCTGGCGTTTGGCTTCACCAAGCACTGGTAGTTCTATCGAAAGAGGGGTGCCGATTTTTGCTTTGGCGCCCCTCTCGCAGCTCAATCAATGAAGTCGTTGCCGTATTTCCCGAACGCAAACATCAAGAATGCTTCAAGAAACGTAGAGAACATCAGCCCGTGCACCAAAAATTCCACTTCATTTCGGGCCTTCCAAGGTCTGGATCAACGCTCCTGGCAGCACTACTGCGACAAAACCCGCGATTTCACGCAAACATGAGCGGGCCAGTGGGCGGGTTGTTCAACAACTTGATTGGGGAGATGAGCGGACGAAACGAGTTTTCCGTGTTCATAGGCGATGCGCAACGAAAGCGTGTCTTGCGAGGACTCTTCTCCAACTTTTACGAAGACAATCTCGACAAGGACGTTGTCTTTGATACAAATCGCTTGTGGTGCAGCAAGCTCAGGGCGCTGCGCGAACTGCTTCCTGGTGCACGAATTGTCGCCTGCGTTCGGCACGTTCCATGGGTGGTGGATAGCATTGAGCAGCTCGTTCGACACAATGCCTTGCTGCCATCTGCGATATTCAACTTCGTTCCCGGGGGAACCGTTTATTCGCGTGCTGAAGCGCTGGTGGGCGGAGAGGGGCTCGTTGGCTACGCGTATAACGCAGTCAAAGAAGCGTTCTTCGATGAATTCGCTGCAGAGCAACTGATGATCCTGCAGTACGAGACGCTCGTGAATGATCCCGCTCGTGCGTTATCAGCCGTATACGAGTTCATCGGCGAGCCATGGTTTCAACACGACTTCAACAACGTCATCTATAGCGCCAGTGAATTCGACATTCGCGCCGGGACGCCGGGACTTCATGATGTACGTCCCAAAGTTGCAAGGGTCGAGCGGCAAACCATTCTTCCGCCGGACCTCTTTCGCCGATTTGAAAATGATGCTTTTTGGCGCGAACCAGCGCTCAATGTGCGCTCCGTGCGGGGGGTGTGATGCGGCGCTGCCCATGACCGGCTGAGGTGTCCCGCCATTTGCACGGCTCAAAGATGTGGGGCGGATACCATCGATCCGCCTTCACAAGTGGTTGCGACTGGGATCAAGCTGCGGCTTTGCCGACTGAAGCACCGCCATCCACGAACAGCGTTTGTCCAGTGATATAGCCGGCGTCGTCTGACAAGAGGAACGCAATGGCGGCGGCGAGTTCGTCGGGCTTGCCGAGGCGCTTCATGGGGACGAGCGAAAGAAAACGCTGCTCGGCATCGCTTCCTTCGGGAGTGTTTTGGCGAAACAGTTCAGTTTCCGTCGGACCAGGGGCAACCGAATTGACGGTAACGCCTGTTTCAGCCAACTCCAGCCCCCATGTGCGCGTAAAGCTGTTCATCGCGCTTTTTGCAGCGGCGTAGGCTGTGCGCTGCTGCATGCCCAGCGTTACCAGACTTGTGACATTTACCACGCGACCCCAGCCCTTTGCGCGCATCTGCGGAAGAAGGGCTTGCACGGTCTGTATCGTGGGGATCAAGTTCAGGCGCATTGAGGCTTCCAGATCGTCCAGATCCACTTCATCCACTCTGGCCAACTTTACATAGCCAAAATTGTTCACCACGCCATCGAAGGAGAACCGGTTTACCAGCTCGCTCAGTACACGAGCAGTCGCCTCGCGGTCGCCAAGATCAACGGCGACCAATGTGCCAGGAAACGACGGATCATTGGCGTTCCGCGCCAGCCCAACGATGTGGTGTCCGGCAGCGGCAAGGCGATTGGCAACTGCACGGCCAATGCCCTTGGTTGCACCGGTGACAAGAAAAGTCCGCTGAATCATGAAGATCTCCGCGTGAGTCACGTTTGAAAGAAGGGGGCTTATATGCTGCCCTTCATTTCCAGCCATGACATACGGTGTGAGTGACGAACTCGTTCGATAATGTCGAAGGTGTTCATTTGGCCGCGCTCGCGGCAATTTTTACCTGACGCAGAAGTGCGGGTTTCGCTTGGAGCGCTTCAGTCAGGGATTGGTTATCGGTGCATCCTCAGGACGCGACGGATGTCCGCCCTCGACCCGTAGCGGACATTGGCGCAGGGTGATTAGGTCAAGTTATCGGGGGTAGAGGGGGCGCATCGCTGTAACTTGGGCTCCCGGTGGCAGGGGTCAGGGCACTGCAGTCCTGAAGCCGACGATCTGACTTTGCCGTGTGCATCTTGCTTATCCCGCCGGCATTGCTTTCAAGTAAGGCTCGGATTCGCTTAGTCAACGATGAGAAAGAACTACCCAACCCAGACCACTAACAGACTCCTATGCCAAAGGTAGAATCTTGTCCTCGTCGCTCTTTCGGACTGTTTGGCGCGCGTGCCTGTGGGTCCATGTGGCATAAATGGCCAGGCGACTCAAGTCATATCGAAGCGATGGCCGAACGTAGTCATTGAAGCCGACTTTCACCGACGCCTTTCGCTTGTTCCGGGGATCTGATGCGAACCAGTAGACCCTATCCGATGGAGCAGGAGGTACCCACGCGATAAGTCCGGGGGTCCCTGAACCCGACAATGCATCCTTCGTGTCACCGTCCACACTGAGCGAAATGTGCTCTTTTGTCCTCCGTCCGTAAGATGAGCCGCTCTTTACTTGACAACGAAGGGGTATTAGCTCCCCAGGGCGAAAAGCGTTTCGAAAAGTCAGATGCAAATCGACCTTGGCTGCGTCCTCATCCATGGACGCATTGGAAACTTCCCCACAGACAGCAACCCCCAGCAGAGCAGCTGCGCGGCGTGCGCCACCGTCACCAACTTCTTTCGTACTTGCCATTTGTGCTCACATCCATTGATTTCGGTGAAGACGTCAAACCCCAAAAGCCGATTGCTTGGCAATGGGTTGTCTTTCATATATCGCACTCGGATTCTCAAAGATCCAGGGGCGCCGCCATCGGCTTATTAAATTCCAGATGTAGCCTCTGACTCATCGCGCGCAGAGAACCGATTGGACGTTGTTGTCAGGGGTAGGCGGCCGTCTGCTTCCGACCCGTATCGGACATCGCTTGAGACGTTCTTTAGTGCTTGCCGGAGCAGACCTTTGATTTCTACTGCCGGCCTGAGGCTGACGACGTGCTGGATTTGGCGAAGGTCGTCATCTTGATCGTGTGCGCGTACGTGGCTTTTCAGATCGCGCTGGGAGACTCTTGATGGATTGGCTCACCGACATAAAGAACTGGCTGATTTCGATCATCCAGCAGGTGTGGGATGCGATCAGCGGCTTCTATCACGACCTTTCACTGAAGATCGTTAAGGGCTTTCTCGATGCCATTGCGGAGCTAGCCAAAAACATTCCCGTTCCTCAGTGGATGAGCGATTACTCGCTGGGCCATTTGTTCGGACAGCTATCGCCCACGCTGGGTTATTTCGTTGATCGCCTGGGCATTGGCGCTGGTCTCGCTCTGCTTGGCCTTGGCTACACCTTTCGCGTGACGCGAAAGCTCCTCACAGCTTTCCAGTGGTGATCCCATGCTAGCTTTTAACGAAGGCGTCCCTCGCTCTGGCAAGTCGTATGATGCCGTGCTCACCCACATTCTTCCGGCCTTGAAAAAAGGTCGAAAAGTGTTCGCCCGCCTCAATGGTCTGAAGCATGACCTGATCGCCGCGCACCTTGGTTTGCGTGTTGAAGATGTCGAGGCATTGCTTATCCATGTGCCTGAGTCGGACATGCCGCGTATCCAGCAGATTGCCGAACCGAACTCTTTGGTGATCATTGACGAGTGTCACGATTTTTACCCGGCGGGCTTCAAGGCGTTGCCCAAAGACGTAGAGAAGTTCTTTGCCGAACATGGTCATTACGGCATGGACATTCTGCTAATCAGCCAGTGGTATAAGCGCCTGCACACGGCGCTGCGGGCTCGTGTAGAAAGGAAAACGGTTTTCCAGAAGCTCACCGCGGTGGGTATGAAAGGGAAGTATCTGGCCACGTTTTTTCACAGCGTGGCGCCGGATAAGTTCGAGAAGGTGGGCAAGAAAACGAAGACGTACGATCCCGCTATTTTTCCGCTTTATAACGGGTACGTGCCGGGCACCGAGAACACCGAGGTCTATGAGGAAGGCGGCATGAATGTGTGGGCCAGCGTCACGCCCTGGCTCATCATCGCTGCCGTTTTGTTTATTGGCGGTGGTTGGGCGTACTCCCGCTATTTCGTCGCCAAGCCGAAGCCTGCTGCCGAGGCTCCCAAGGCTGCTGCCGTGACGCAGGGTAAACCTGCGGTGGCCGCTACGGGTGTCCCCATTGCCGGGAAGGCCGTTGCTGCTGTGGTGAAGCCGAGGCGTCCGGACATGCCGGCTGAGGCGTCTTACGTGTGGGGCCTGAGTGATCAGGCAAAGCCGCGTCTTGCTGCCGTCGTCGATCTGGGCGACGGGAAATTTGATGGCGTTGTGGAGTGGCGCGCCGATCAGTCGCGCGTTGTGGACCGTTTGACGGTTACCCAGGTGCGTGCGCTTGGTGTCGCCGTGGAGCGAAAGCCCTATGGCATCAAGTTGACGTGGGGAGTAGGGAAGGATCAGCAAACCATGATCGTGACGTCGTGGCCTGTGGACGACGCGAACCGCTACAGCCAGCAGCAGATTGCGGACATTCGTTCCGAGGGCCCGAAGCTCACGAGTTCGATGGGTGGTGATTCGCCTACCGCAAGCGTGAGTGATGCCGGCGGTGGTCGTGCGTGGACGCCCGGCGTGGGCGCGTCGTCGTATCAGCCTCCGGGCGCTAAGTCTTGGAACAGTGACCCTTGGGGCGGCGGCAAAAAGGCGAACTGACGGCTTCTGCTGGACGCATGTCCGGTCACGCTCTCGAGAGAGAGTTCGCCTAGTCGGACAATCGCCCAGCCAGGCATTGCGATTAATCCCAGCGGGTGAACATTCCAGCCAAACCCGCTTTTGATACCCTGTCCGCAAGGGACAGGGAGCGGTTATGAGACAGGTGGACGTTGTGTTGAGCTTGTTGACGCTGGTGGCTGTGGTAATGGGCTATTCGGCTTACAGGGCGTGGCACCCTGATTCTGATCCAGTGGCGCAGCCTGCTATCAAGCCTGCTGCCGGTAATCGTCCAGGCGAACAACTTTCGGACGCGGAGCGCGCGGCGCTACAGGCGTTTGCTGATGACGCTGCGGATCGCTTGGTTGATGCGAATACGCACTTGAAGCTTCAGCCGGGTGCAGAGGGCGGTGTGAAGTGCTGGAAAGGTGTGGTCTATCGTCAGACGGGGGGCCGATGGGAGCCAGTTGAGGGCCCGTCTCATTATTTGGCAGGCTGCGAAATTCGAATTGAGCCTGTTCGCCCTGATAGCTCGCAAGCCAGCGAGCAAACGCCCTGAGATTCGTTGGTGTGATCTGGCTCCCTCGGAAGGTTTCGCCGGGTGGAATAAGTCGGTTCTGACGGATACGCCAGCCCGTCCACGGGCCGGCCAAATCGTGACGCGATTCGACTTGATCTTGCAGAAGCTGGGCGATTTGCAGCAGCGTGATAGTCTGGCCGGTAGGCGTTGTGAACTGCTGCAAATCGTTGTCGTATAACCAGTTTAAGCGGGTACGGCGGCGAGGCATTGGCGCTTTCCGTGCGTCAGGGACAGCCAGAAAGCGAGAGCCGTGCCAGCCAGCAGGACGGCCATAAGATTTCGCATAATGTATATTATGTAAAATTGTGGAACCGACGCCAGCGCAGTGCTGGCACGCTACTTGCGATGCTCCGCGCTCTGTTTCGCACGAATGCCTCAAGCGGCGTTCTAATGATGGCCTCGCAGAACTGACCCATAAGTTATGAGGACGCCTTTTCCCTAACTGTCTCGTGCTGCATCCAGGACCACGCGTCCTCAGTGGCATGAAAGCTGCGATAGGCATCTAAACTGCCGCCGTAAACGTGCAGCGTCAGCGCGGCGCGGTTCTTGGAAAAATTACGGCACCGGTGAGCATAGTCTGCGTCGGAGAAGACCAGGTAGTCGCCGACGCCGGCGACAAGCGTCTGTTGCGGCTCCAGATGGATGTCCGGGCTCGGTGTTAGCTTGAACGACTCCACCTCAAGCACGCCATCGAGCACGTATTCCAGGCCCCACAGCCCCTGATGATCGTGGATCGGCGTCGCGTGGCCTGGCGGCCAAAGGATAAGCAGTGCCTCGAAAGCGCCGGGTTCACCCAACGAAATGCGACGGTAAGCCGGCACCGCGCCGTCAACAGACAACTCGCTAGCACGCGGGCAGCCCTCCCAGCTCGACGCCGCCGACAGCGCGCGGCCAACGACGGAAACGTCGGCTTCGTCCTGTGCATTGATGCAGCGACTGATAACGGAAAGAACTCGTTGACCCCATGCCTCAAAGGAGGCGGCGAGCGCGTCGTGCATAGAAGGAACTCTCAATGTTGGCGTACTCGACTCTTAGGCAACCACAGCTTCCGTTAAAAGTCCGCTAGTGGCTTATGCGAATTTCGCAGGCGCCACGGGGGCGGATGCGCTCCTTCCCAACGGCGCTTCGATGCGAAGTCCTCAAAAAAATAAACGGATGGCCATACGGCCATCCGTTTCGCTGGTCGAGCCTCGAGGGGGTACTCGACCGAACGCAGGGCACCTCACCGGTTTTACAACGACGTACGTCCCGAAGAAAATCTGGATCTATAGATACCCCAGCCGGAGGCGAATGAAATCCCCTTGCCTCATGAGCATTGCGCATATCGCTACAACGCCGTGTTATCAGTGGCATCGCAACGCAAGAACACCTCAAATACTTCAGTGCTTACGCAATCACTGGTTCACGCCGTGAGACAGCCCAAGCGCGCTGGCGATCACATCGGTGTACTTGAGCCCCGCCCCCGTATTGAAGATGACGACACGATCGGATGACACCAGATCGCCCGACGCGATCAGTTGCGCATAGGCGGCTGTAGCGGCAGCACCTTCGGGCGAAAGAAAGACACCCTCGTGGCTGGCCCAATCGCGAAGTGATGCAAACGTGTCTTCGTCGGAGACCGCCACTGCTTTGCCACCGGAAGCCCTCAGAATGTCGAGAATGATGTAATCGCCATAAGCCTTGGGCACGCGTAATCCAGACGCAGCCGTGTGCGGGCACTGCCACATGTGGCTGACGCTGGCGCCCTCATCGAACGCTTTCACCACGGGCGCGCACCCCGAGGATTGAATGGCGAACATACGCGGACGCTTGCCGGGTTTCACCCAGCCCAACTGTTCGAGCTCGTCAAAGGCTTTCCACATGCCGATAAGGCCTACGCCGCCGCCCGTGGGATAGAAAACGGCGTCGGGATACTCCCAGCCAAGTTGTTCCACCAGTTCGTAGCCCATGGTCTTCTTGCCTTCCACGCGGAAAGGTTCCTTGAGCGTGGAAATATCGAACCAACCCTCCTCGGCTTTGCGTTCGGCGACGATGCTGGCGCAGTCGGAAATGACACCATCCACCAACGTCACCCTGGCACCATAGGCCGCCGCCTCCACCCGATTGGCCAGAGGAACATCCCGAGGCATGAAGATGTGCGCTTCGATGCCGCTCGCTGCGGCGTAAGCGGCCAGTGCACCCGCGGCGTTTCCCGCGGAAGGAATGGCCAGCTTCTTGAGTCCGTAGTGCCGTGCCATGGACACGGCCAGCCCCAGGCCACGCGCCTTGAATGATCCCGTGGGATTGGCGCCCTCTTCCTTCAAAAAAAGATCGCTGTACCGCTTGCTACGCAACATGGGTGTCCAGCCCTCGCCAAGCGTCACCGGCTCGACATCGGGAAGCACGGCGCGATAACGCCACATACCACGCCACGGCGTGGTGGCATCGCCGGCGCTAACCACGACTTGAGGTGACGTCCCAGCGAGCGGCGTAAGGTCGTAACGCACATACAGCGCGCCTGCGGGTGAATCAGGGCACTGCGTGCACAAGGTTTGCGGCACATCTGCCGGCAGGCGTGTGTGGCAGCGGGAACATTCGAGATAAGCAATGGCAGGCATACGGCCTCGCTAATGGTGAGGATGCGTGTGACAACGCATGGCAATGACTACGTCGACTCGTCCGCTGGCGGTACATCCAGCCGCTTCTCCCAAGAAGAAACGGCTGCGGCCGCGATGGAGTTGCCGACGATATTGGTGGCCGATCGGCCCATATCCAGGATGTGATCCACCGCCAACACCAATGCCACTCCGGCATCCGGCAGATGGAAATGCGGCAAAGTCACCGCGATCACGGCGATGGCCGCGCGCGGTACACCGGCCAAACCTTTGGTGCTGAGCAACAGCAGGCCGAACAACGCAAACAGTTGACCAGCTCCCAGCTCCACGCCATAAGCTTGTGCAATGAAAAGGATGGCGAATGTGCAATACATCATTGCGCCATCGAGATTGAACGAGTACCCCAACGGCAGCACAAAACTGGCGATGCGACGTGGTATGCCGAATGCCACCAGTTGCTCGAGCAGGCGCGGATAGGCCGCCTCTGACGATGATGTGGCAAACGCCAACAACACGGTCTGCCGGATGCCTGCCAGCAAACGCAGGCTGCGCGAACCGATGATCAGGCTGAGCGCACCGAACAAAATCACCCACAGCACGGCGAGCCCGAGATAGAAGCCCGCTACGAATCGCCCGTACGTGCCCACGATGCCGACGCCATGCAGGCAGATCGAGCTGGCCAGTGCGGCGAAAATGGCCAATGGCGCCAACTTCATGATGTAGTCGGTGACCCGGAACATCACTGCAGCGAGCTGCTCGATCCACTCGACCAGCGTAACTACCCGTTCCTTCAGCGACGCGGCAGCGGTGCCAAACAGCAACGAGAACAGCACGACCTGGAGAATCTCATTGTTCGCCATGGCCTCGGCGATGGATCGAGGCACCAAGTGCGCGACGAAGTCGGTAAGCGAGACGCCGCCATTGGACGGGTCATTGGCACCGGTCGTGGCGCCCTGCGCAAAGTCAGGCAAGGCATGCAACGCGGCACCCGGCTGAAGCCAGTGTGCCATCGCCATACCCAGAGCGAGAGAAACGCACGAAGCTGCCAGGAACCACGCCAGTGTCCGCAGCCCTACCCGCCCAATCTCGGCCGCGCCACCCATGCGCGACACGGCGGATGTCAGGGTGGCGAATACCAGCGGTGCAACGATCATCTTGATGAGACGAAGAAAGATATCCGTGATGATCGAAAGACCGGCGGATACATTCGCTGCCTGCGGCGTCGATAACAGCCGGTTGCACCCCCATCCCACGAGAACGCCCAGGACCGTCGCCGCCACGAGCAACAGCGTGGGAGCATGTCTTGCTGCCGCCAGTGAGATTCGCGCCTCAGGCTGAGTCAATGCCATTCTTCCTCATGCGGCAGACGGGATCATCATCCATGCGGTTGGACTCCCTGCCCATTCGCATCGTCGCTCTTGCCAGGCCTGACCGCCGACAACAACAGCAGCACAGCTGCCAACACGACATAGGCGCCGGCAAACTGCCACACCAGGAAGCGCGACGGCGCATCGAGCGACCACGGCGTGTAGATGCCGCCGTCGAGCAGCACCGAATGGATCACGCCAAACAGACTCAACGCGCCACCGAAGATCAGGATGACGGCGGCACGAAGCGTGCGGCCATCGATCAAGGCCACGAGGAAGCTCGCCCAGATCATGGACGTGATGATGAAGCCGTTGCCAAGTACCGTGATGACGGCAAGCTCGGAAATGCCGTTCTGGTGCGCAGCAAACAGCGCGCTGAAGTGTTCGCTTGATACGTACGTGGGGTCACTCAGCTTGATCGTGACCATGCGAGAAATGGCAGGAAAAAAGCTGAATACCACCGCCGCCGCGTATCGCGTTGGCGTGGCCTCAAAGGCCTGCACGGTGATGCCGATCGCAACGAACACCAGAATCGGCGCGAGCACCGATAGGGGCAGCAGCTCGACCAGGTTCGACAGATAACCCAGCACGCCGCCAAGCCCGACCACCAACCCCGTCAGCAGCGTATAGCCACTGCGCGCGCCCATGGCTTTATAGGAGGGCTGGCCGATGTAAGGCGTGGTCTGCGCAACGCCACCGCAGAAGCCGGCAGCCAGTGTTGCCAGGGCCTCCACCAGCAAGATATCGCGCGTGCGGTAGTCGTCGCCTGCCGCGCGCGCACTTTCCGTCACGTTGATGCCACCCACGACCATCAACAGGCCAAAGGGCAAAATCAGCGGCAGATAAGGGGTGGCGGTGGAAAGTCCCCCCGTCCATTGCAGTGTGGGCGTGGGAAAGGCGATACGCCATTGCCACGCGGCGGGCGTGTGATATCCATTGCCCAACAAACCCTGCGATCCCAGCCCGTAATACAGGGCCGTTGCCACCACCAAGGCCACCAGCACGCCGGGCAAGCCAAGCGGCATGCGCGCTCGCGCCACCAGCGCATAGAGAACAATGCCAAGCCCGGCGAACCCGACCACGGGCACCTTGAGTATCTCGATCAGCGGAAGAAATCCCATCAACACCAGGGCAATGCCAGCGATCGAGCCCAGCAGACCCGCGCGCGGCACGTGCCGGCGCACCAGATCGCCGAAGAAAGACAACACAAACTTCAGTACGCCCATGATGACGAGCGCCGCCATGCCCAGTTGCCAGGTGGCGATGGCCGCCGCGTGCTCGTCCAGCCCGCCTTGTTTGAAGCGAAGAAACGCAGGGCCAAGTACCAGCAGCGCCATGCCGATGCTGGTGGGTGCATCCAGACCCAGCGGCATGGCCGTGACATCGTTGCGCCCTTCCCGCCTCGCCAGGCGTCGCGCCATCACCGTATAAGCGAGATTGCCCAGCAGCACGCCCATGGTGGTGCCAGGAAACATACGAAGGAAAACGATATCGGCGGGAAAACCGAAGATGCCGATCAGCGCCGTGGCCAGAAACGCCATGATCGATACGTTGTCGACGATCAAACCAAGAAAGCCGTTGACGTCTCCTGGAGACAACCAGCGTTGCGAACGTGCAGCACTCATCTCAGAACGACACCTCGGCAGACTGAGTCACCCGCAGCACCGATTGATCACCGGTTTTCTGCTTCCACGCGGCGCGAATCGCCTCCACCTTCGCCCGATTCTCCGCGCCGTCAGGATAGTCGATGATCAACAGCTTGGAGCGCAGACGCTCCGGTGTGGACTGGCCTTTGCCCTGCCATTGACCGTAGACATCCAGCACGCTCAGGCCATCAGGGAACCGGGGTGTCACTTCGGTATCGAGGAAGTCGCGCCAACGCTGCTCACTGACGCCACTCGACGGATCGCCGGCAGCCCCCAGTCCGAAATACAGCTTGGTATCCACCCAGCCTTGCGTCTGACCCGGATGCGCCGGATCACCCTGCAGCGTGGCATTGGCAGGACGGCTCGCTGCGACGCAACCGCTTAGCAATGCCGACGCCAAAACCGCCGACGCGAGACGCAAATGATTCATGGCTATTTCCTTATGCGAATTTGGACATCTAGATGGATAGACAGCATTTTCGTTGTCACTGATTCGCAAAGTATTGACAAGATATCTTGCGCGATGCAACAAATAACTACCGGTCGCTGCGCGTGACCGGGCCCACTGCCAGCTGTACCGGGGAAGCAAGTGTGTCGAACACGGTGATCTTGAATCTTGATGACCTGCACACGCCGCATGGCATGACCATGCGGCGATGTTGTTCGGCTTGACGCGCCTCTAGCACCCCGCACTCCAATCTTCTGATCTACGCAACGCGTTGCGGCCCAGCGACCGCGACTGTGGATCGATGCATCCAAAAGGAAATCGTATGTCGACGACTCTCGCCGCGCGTCCGCGCGTCCGCTTGCTGGCCGCCCTTATTGCAGGCTCCCTCGCCTCTCCCTTTGCGCACGCCCAGTCGGCCGATGGCCAGGCCAAGACCCTTGACCAGATCGTGGTTACCGGCGTCAGGGCGAGCAACCGCACGTCGCTGGACTCGCCCGTGCCGGTAGATGTGCTGACGGCGCAGGATTTGCGCAACGCTGGCGCGGTCAATGGCGAGCTGGGCGCGGCGCTTGCGGTGCTGCTGCCGTCGTTCAACTTTCCGCGCCAGTCCAACTCCGGCGGCTCCGATCACGTGCGCGCCGCGCAGTTGCGCGGGCTCTCGCCGGACGAGGTTCTCGTGCTGGTCAATGGCAAGCGGTTCCACACTTCCGCGCTGGTCAACACCGATACAAAGATCGGCAACGGCACCACACCGGTGGATTTCAACGCTATTCCCATCAGTGCCATCAAGCGCATCGAAGTGCTGCGCGACGGCGCGGGTGCGCAGTACGGCTCCGATGCCATCGCGGGCGTTATCAACATCATCCTGAAGGACGCGCCGACCGGCGGCGAAGTCACCGCCGATTACGGTGCGTATCACACGAAATTCCGTCCGACTGACCGCGAGATTACTGACGACCAGGGCGGCTATGCCACCGCCGATTTCGGCACCACACTCGCGGGTAACGGCTTTTTCCACGCGGGCGTTGAAACCAGCCACCATGCGGGCACGAATCGCGCGGGCTACGACACCGTGCCGGACTTCATCGCCGATCAGACCCCGGCGAATCTTGCCCTGCGCGATCAGCGCAACTACGCCGCCGGCGACCCGCCCAACGAGAGCTACAACGGCTGGTTCAACAGCGAGTTGCCGTTGAACGACCACACTCAGGCCTACTGGTTTGGCACCTATACGCAGCGCCACACCATAGGCGACAACTATTTCCGCTATCCGGACAGCGACGCCAACGTGCCGTCGATTTATCCGGATGGTTATCTGCCGCAATCCATCGGACACAACCGCGACGCGCAGACCGCTGGCGGTATCCGCGGCAACTGGGGCGAATGGAACTACGACGGCAGCCTCAACTGGGGGCGAAATGCCTTCGACTACGACCTTCGCGACTCGCTCAACGCATCGCTCGGCGCTGCCAGCCCCACCTATTTCCACATCGGTGACTATGCGTTCAACCAGAGTACGGCCAACTTCGACACGAACCGGCAACTGGAAGTGGCAGGTCGGCCGTTGACGCTCGCCATCGGCGGTGAATACCGCTACGAAGTCTTCCGCACGGGCGCTGGCGATCCGGCATCGTATGCCGTGGGCTCCTTCGATGCACCCGCAGGCGCGCAAGCGGGTGGCGGTTTGCAGCCGCAGGACGCGGCCGATCTCTCGCGTCGCGTGCAGGCCGCCTATGCCGAAGTCTCCAGCGACATCACAGACACATTCTTTGCTGACGCTGCCGGCCGCTACGAACACTACAGCGACTTTGGCGGCAACTGGAGTGGCAAGCTCAGTGCGCGCTGGGAATTCACGCCCGGCTTCGCCTTGCGCGGTGCCGCTTCCAACAACTTCCGGGCGCCATCGCTGAGCCAGATCGGGTACGAAGCCACCACCTCCGGTTATGGCGCAGACGGCAAGCTGGTTACAGGCCGCATCTTGTCGGTCAACGATCCGTTGGCGCGCGATCTTGGCGCGCAACCGCTCAAAGCAGAGAAGTCACGCAATTTCAGCCTGGGTATCACCGGGCAGTTGGGCAATGCCTTCGATTTCTCGCTGGATGCTTACCAGATCGCCATCGACCATCGGGTAACGCTATCGGAGACCATCGACAACGACGGGCTTGAGCAGTACATCCTGCAGAATTTTGGCGTGGCTGGCGTGCAGAGCGTGCAGTTCTTCACCAATGCCGTAAATACCGTTACGCGCGGCGCCGAACTGGTGGGCAACTACCACGCGACGGTCGCCAACGGTTCGCTGCTGCTGACGCTTGCCTACAGCCACAACAACACGCAGATCCGCAGCGTGGAAGCCACGCCGGCAGCGCTCATCGCCGCGGGCGCGGACAATGTGCTGTTCGGCGTCGAAGCGCGCAACACGTTGACCGATGCTGCCCCTCGCCAGCGCGGCACGTTCACGGCCAAATGGGACAATCAGCACTGGGGCTTGCTGGCACGTGTGACGCGCCAGGGCGCCACCACACGTGTCTTTGACTTTGGCGATGGCTACATCCCGACGCAGACCTATGCGCCGCGCTTCCAGCTGGATGCCGAGGTGGAATACCGCGTCACCAATCGCCTCAGCTTCGCGCTGGGCGGCGACAACATCACCAATCAGTACCCCACGCGATCCGATAGCGACATCAACTACGGCGGCAACTTCCCTTACGACGTGATTTCGCCCATCGGCAGCAACGGTGCCTATTGGTACGGTCGTGTCCGCTACGCGTTCTAGCATGGGTATGCGTGCTGGGGCTTTACGGTTGGCAAAGGATGCAGCGCTTACGCCCCCTACTTCCAAGGACGTTGAATCGCCAGCACTTCACGATTCTACCGAATCGCGTTCTGCAGTGGCGCGCCGAAACGCCTGAGGCGATTGACCGCTGCTCCGCTTGAAGGCATTGCTGAATGCGCTTTCTGACGCATATCCCACCGATTGACCTATAAAACCAATCGATTGCGTGCCTTCTCGCAACGCGCGTTCGGCCAGACGCATGCGCCACTGAGCAAGATAGGTAAGTGGAGCAACACCCGCGATCGTGCGAAAGTGAAAGGCGAACGTCGTGCGCGACATGGCGCATGCCTTGGCGAGCTGCTCCAGCGTCCAGGCGCGCGCCGGCTCACCATGCATCAATCGAAGCGCCGGAGCGACGCGTTCGTCGGCCAATCCTCGCAGCCAGCCCGCGGGCGCCTGATCGGGCGTCTTCACATGCGCGCGCAAGATCTGGATGAAGAGTAGCTGCGCGAGATGCGCCGATACGAGCTGACCACCTGGCAACGCAGTACCGACTTCCCGTTTCACCCTGCGCACCCATGGGGGGGGCAGGACACCTGTGACCGGTCGAGTGTGGCGCTTGGCCCATGTCGGGCAAGTTGCACTGCGGGATGACCACACCTGCGCGGCGCATTGAGACGGCAGTTGTCGGTATCCTGCGGCCTTTCACAAAACGGGATGGGTATGTTTTCAGTTAAGCGATCAGCCGTGGCGTTCGTGATCGGCGCAGCTTGGGCAAGCGGCGCTTCTGCCGTCAGCCCGCCCTATCCCAATACCGAACTGTTTGACCGAGCAGCGGATATGGTCAAAGGCCGCCAGACGATGTCGGCGAGCGAAATCGCCTCCGCGCTAGGCATCGTATCGGAGGGCTCCTCCCATGACACTCAGATTACCTTCCCCGGTGGTACTTACCTGGGGACCGTCGTCGCTCAGATTCGGGTCGCCACGACGAAAACTGGCGTCCCCCAGTTTGTGGAAATCGTGACAGACCCGGCCGGCTGCATCGACGCGACGGCACTTCAGACACGCTACACCGCCGATGGCCTGTATGACCTGCCGATGGCACCCGCGGGCCAGGTCCAGCGATACCTCACGCATGAGGCTGACGGCGTTCGCATCGCCATCGGCATCTCATTGGACCCGCCCTTGTGTGCGAAGAGCTTCATCGCCGAAATCGCGACCAAACCAGCCATCCGATAGATCTTCGGCAGTAGATACGCTCGGCAGCAAAATCAAGGATAATGCGAGCCATTCGCATTTACGCCCTCACCCCGTTGATCGACGCCCATTACAAAGAGCTGCTGGGTTTTCTCCGCGCCACCCTGCGGAACCGCCATGACGCGGACGACGTGGCGCAGGATGCCTATGAGCGTTTACTTAGCGTGGGTCACAGTGGCGAGATCGTGCGCGATAACCGATCGCTCCTGTTTCGGATTGCCCGCAATCTCCTGGCGGACCGCCATCGCAGGCAGGCCGTGCGGCGGCACGACAACATCGACGAGCACACCGATCTTCCGGCGGGCGACGCTCCGGACGATGCGCTGGCCTCTCAACAGCACGCAAAAGCCATGCTCGACACCATTGCGCAATTGCCTCCGCGTTGTCGGGAGGCCTTTATCCTGCACAAGTTCGATGGGTTGAGCCATGCAGAGGTTGCCACGCGCATGGGCATCACCCGCAATGCGGTAGAGAAACATGTGATTCGTGCACTGCTAGCCTGTCGCGCCTGCGATGACCGATTGCACCGACTCGATTAGGCATGTCAGGTTTCCACGTCCTGGCGCGTCACCTCTGTAGCCTCTGCCCTCGCCATCATGTCCACACTGCCGCCTGAATCACGCCCTCCCGTCGTCACCGATGCCCCGCTCGATGAGCAGGCAGCGGCTTGGTGGCTGCGCGAACGCGAGGGGCTATCGCCACGGGAGCGCTCCGCGTTGCGGGAGTGGTTGAATGATCCAGAGCATGCTCGTGCCTTCGCGCGCATGGGCGACACGTGGAAAGGTCTTGATGACCTTTCAAGTGAAGGTATTGATGCTTTGCGTCCTGCAGATTCGCATCGATCGTACGTAGGCAGGCGATCGGCGCAGCGCTCATCAGGCATTCCCCGCCGTCGCGTTGCCATGATCGCCGGCTCGGTCTTAAGCATCGCGTTGATGGCACTTGCGGGTACCGTGTTCTGGCAACAGAACAACGCGCCGACGTACACGGCAAAGATCGATACCGTTCGCGGCCAGGTTCGCGAGGTCGACCTTCCCGATGGCAGCCACCTTGTGCTGGATACCGACACCCACATTGAAGTGTCGCTGTTCGCACATCATCGCGATGTGCGCCTCAGCCACGGCCAGGTCATGTTTGTAGTCGAACACGATGCCTCGCGCCCGTTTCAGGTCGACGCTGGTGGAACGCGCGTGACTGTGTTGGGCACACGTTTTTCCGTGCGCTATACAGAAAGCGGCCTACAGGACGCGGGTGTGGGTGTTGCCGTGGAACAGGGGCACGTGCGCGTGCAAAACCTGGCCACCGTGGACCTGCTCGCGCAGCAGGCCGTAAACGTGGACGGACGCGGTGAGCCGGGGCCCGTGCATGCACTACCACCAGGCGCCGTGGCTCCTTGGCGCCAGTCCCACGTGAACTTCAACGACACGCCCCTGGCAGCGGCGCTCGCGGAGTTCGAACGCTATGGGCCAACCGATCTGGCGCTGGGTGACGGCAGGGCCTCCAGGCTCCGCATCACAGGCAGCTTCGATGTCCGTCAGCCGGAGGTTTTTGCGCATGCGCTACCTCACGTGCTGGCAGTGCGCCTGAGCAAACGCGGCGATACCACCGTGATTGAGTCGAGCCGATAAAGGCCCCATTGGCCGGCATACCCCCATGTCAGGTTTTGGCCGGGTCGTGCGTCTTATAGGGAATGCTTCTCATTTTTATCATTTCCTGGAGCCTCCCTGCATGCGTTTTCCCGCCCCACTCGCCCTGCCGCTGGCCCTCTCGATTTGCTTGACCGGGGCCTTGCTGCCTTCAGCAGTGTTCGCCCAGATCGACGCCAGCCGCACGGTGCAGATTTCCGTCGCCGCGGGACCGCTGGGGCCGGCGTTAACTGATTTGGCGCAACAGCTTGGGTTGCCGCTGGCCGTCGACCCTTCGCTGGTCAGTCACCTGGCGGCACCGGCGATCTCCGGACGCCTGACCGCCAGGCAGGCGTTGGAGCGGGTGTTGGCCGGAACCGATCTGGTCGCCACGCAAAAGGACGGCGTGCTCATTGTGCAGCGCGCCCCCCAAGCCAAGCGCGGTGTCACGCCGCTGGCCGCCGTCAATGTCACCGGCCTCACCACCGGTTACGTGGCACACGACAGTACGGCCGGCACCAAGACCGACACGCCGCTGATTGAAACGCCGCAATCGATCTCCGTCATCACGCGCGATCAAATGGATGCGCGCGCCGTTCAAAGCGTGAGCGAAGCACTTCGCTACACGCCTGGCGTCATGGCCGAAGCCAACGGCAGTCTTGTCACCGAGACGGACTACTACACCGTGCGCGGCTTCATCGATGCCAACCCGTATCTGGACGGACTTTCCACCCTGACCTACTTCACCGTGCTGGCCCCCGTCATTGAGACTGAGGGCCTGGAGCGTGTCGAGGTACTACGTGGTCCTGCCTCCGTGCTGTACGGGCAGGCCCAGAGCCCAGGCGGCATGGTCAACGCGGTGAGCAAACAGCCTACCGACACGCCGCTGCACGAGGTGTCGGTAGCGACGGGTAGTTACGGACGCGCGGAAGGTTCGTTCGATCTGGGTGGCCCTGTCGACGACAGCGGCCAGTGGTTGTATCGCGTGACCGGGCTGGCACGAGACACGGGCACGCAGGTGGACAATGCTCGCGACAAGCGATATTTCCTCGCGCCGTCGTTGACGTGGAAACCATCCGACGACACGCACCTGACGGTGCTCACGCACTTTAGCTATCGCGACGCCAACAACCTCCCCAACGACCTTCCCGCCCAAGGCACGTTGCTGCCTAACCCCAACGGCAAGATTCCCACCGACTTCACCGATCGTGACTCTAACTTCGATCGCTTTGCACGGCACGAATACGCCATCGGCTATGAATTTGAGCACCGTTTCAATGACACGGTGACCGTGCGCCAGAACGTGCGCTACGCACACGCCGGGTTGGACTACGACATCATCGGCAACGCCGGGCTGGAAGACGATCTGCGCACCATGGATCGCTATGCGTTCAAGGCCATCGCCAGCAGCGACGTGGTGACGGCAGACAACCAGGTGGAATTCCGCTTCGATACGGGTGCCGTGCGCCAGACGGTCTTGGTAGGTCTGGATTATTTGCATTCGGAAGATCGCTGGGCCGAACAGGATGCATCCGCGCCGCCGATCGACATTTTCGCTCCGGTGTATGGCGTCACCATTGACTTGCCTGCAGTCGACTACAGCGCGGCACACACCATTCAGCAGCTTGGCGTGTACGCACAGGACCAGTTGCGCTGGGCCAACTGGGTCGCAACACTGAGTGGACGCCAGGACTGGTCGAGTACCGCAACGACCGATCGGCTCGCCGATGCCCGAACCACTCAGGACTCGGACAAGTTCACCTACCGCGCTGGCCTGGTCTATCTGTTTGACAACGGTCTGGCACCGTACGTAAGCACGTCGACGTCGTTCACGCCGTCCATCGGTAATGCCTTCAACGGCTCGCCGTTCAACCCGACCTTGGGCAAGAGTTACGAGGCAGGCCTGAAATTTCAGCCCAAGGGGCAGAACAGCTATTTGATGGCGTCGGTATACAACCTGACGCAGAGCAACGTACTCACACAAGATCCCGATCATCCGGAGTTTCAGGTGCAGTCGGGCAAGGTGCGCGTACGCGGTGTGGAGCTGTCCGGCGTGAGCGATCTTGGTGACGGACTCAGCCTGATCGCCAGCTACACGTACATGGATGGCCGCCAGTTACACAACAACGATGGCACGCAGGGCAATCGCCCGACCAACGTTCCCACCAACATGGCCAACGTGTGGCTGGACAAAAGTTTCCAGCAGGGCGTGCTTCGCGGCTTTGGCGTGGCCGGCGGTGTGCGCTACGTCGCCTCGTTCTATGGCGATCTGGAAAACACACTGCGCGTTCCCGCCGTCACGCTCTTCGACGCAGCGATTCGATATGACGTGCAGCGCTGGCGTTTCTCGCTCAACGCACAAAATTTGTTCGACAAGGTGTACGTCTCCGAGTGCGCGAATCTTAATTACTGCGGCTACGGCTTGCGGCGCAGCTTCATTGCCAAGGCAACGTACGCGTGGTGATGAGTGACCGACACACGTGGTTCTACGGCCCATGCTTCCCATAAGCCCACTCCTGATCAATAATGCGAATCATTCGCAATAAAACGGATAGGGGATAGGCATGGCAAGTCGCATGATGCGGGCATGGCCCGCGGGTCGTCGTCACGCGCTGCGGGCAGCGTTGTCTTGGACGTTGAGCGCTTCGCTGATAGCGGGCGCCGCCCTGGCGAACACGGCGATCGCCGCACCCACAGAGAACCAGCGATACAACATTGGGGCTGGTTCCCTATCGAGCGTCCTCGATGCCTTCGGACACCAAGCAGGCACAACGATTCACTTCAGCGCGAAGCTTGTGATGGACAAATCCAGCGCTGGGCTGCAAGGCACATATGGCGTTCGCGAAGGATTAACGGCGCTGCTTGCCAATACTGGCTTGCAGGCGTCCCTTCAGGCGGATGGTAGTTACGTCCTCGCTACGGCCGCGGCTGCCGATTCGCATGCGAAAACGCTGGCGGGCGTGACGGTGGGCGGTCAGACCACCACGATCGGCTACGTGGCACGCAACAGCGGCTCGGCGACCAAATCCGACACACCCATTATCGAAACGCCGCAGTCCATCTCGGTGGTGACGCGTCAGCAGATCGATGACCAGCAACCCCAAAGCCTCAACGAGGCGTTGCGTTATTCGCCCGGCGTCATTCCCGAAAACGAAGGCACGGTGTCGAACTTCTGGGGTGCCAGCAGCATCCAGCTTCGTGGCTTCAACCCTGGCGTCTACGTGGATGGACTACAGGACGACACATACGGCAACGGCTTCGTGGATCCGTATTTCTATCAGAGCGTGGAAGTGCTCAGCGGGCCTGCATCCGTGCTCTACGGGCAGGCCAGCCCGGCCGGTATCGTCAACATTGTGAGCAAGCAGCCCACGGCCACGCCGCTGCATGAGGTCACCCTGGGCGTGGGCAACTACGACCGCTACCAGGCAGGCTTTGACTTCAGCGGACCGCTGGACCAGGACAATCACTGGCTGTATCGCCTCACCGGCACGGGCCTCACGCAGGACACGCAGACCGACTGGATCAAGCACAAGCGCTATGGCATCCAGCCAGCCATCACTTGGCAGCCAAGCGACGACACCCGTCTAACCCTGCTAGGCAACTTCACCTACAGCCCGGCCATGGGCGACTACTCGAGCGTGCCGGCCCTGGGCTCGGTGCTTTACAGCCCGTTGGGCAAGATTTCGTCCGACTTCTCGCCGGGTGACCCGAACTTCAACAAGGCCACGCAACGGCTGGGCATGGTCGGATACCAGTTCGAGCATCGCTTCAACGATCGTTGGGAATTCGAGCAGAACGCGCGCTTCACCGACAACCGCAACGAGGCCAACATGATCTGGCCGGAGAGTGTCGAGCCGGACGGTGAGTCGCGCGATCGCTATACGTTCGTGCGCCACATGAGCTCGCGTTCGTATCTCATCGACAATCGTTTGAAGACGAACTTTGATCTGGGGTCACTCAAGAACGACGTACTGATTGGCCTCAACTACACGCGCTTCAACGAAAACTGGCAGTACGGCTTCGCGGATATTCAGCCGATCAACATCTTCAACCCCGTTTATGGCGTCCCGATTCAAGGTCCGGATCCGTCGACGTTCAGTGCGGAAGACAATCACGCCCATCAAACCGGCGTGTACCTGCAGGATCAGATCAGCCTTGATCGTTGGCGCTTTCTGTTGGGCGCGCGTCAGGATTGGATCAAGGAAAACCAGACCAGCCAGGACCCCAGCCTGGTCATTGCCAATGAGCCCGACCACAAGTTCACCTGGCGCGCGGGACTGGTGTATCTGTTCGACAACGGTATGGCGCCTTACGCGAGCTATTCCACCTCCTTCCAGCCCCAATTCGGCTCCATCACCGCCGCGGGTACAGCCGCGGTGCCGACCACTGGCCAGCAGTACGAGGCGGGCATCAAGTATCAGCCCCCTGGCTCCAACAATCTGGTGACGCTTGCCGTCTATAACCTCACCGAACAGAACGTGCCCGAATCGGACCCTGCGAATCCGGGTTTCATCGTGCAGGTGGGCGAAATACGATCGCGCGGCGTGGAGCTATCCGATCGTTTGAGCCTGACGGATAACCTCAACCTGATCGCCAGCTACGCATACACCGATTCGAAGTACACCAAGACACCGACCTACGACACCGGCGTCGACGGCGTGGTTGCGCCCGTGCAAGGCAAGTACCAATACGCCGTCCCCAAGAACACTGTTTCGTTGTGGGCCGACTACACCGTTCATGGCAACGCGCTCAACGGCCTCGGTTTCTCCGGAGGCGTGCGCTATATCGGCTCAACGTATGGCGATGACGTCAATTCGTTCAAGGTGCCTGACTTCACTCTGCTCGACGCGGCCATCCGCTATGACCTGGGCGCCGCCGACGCCGCGCTGCACGGCCTGAAGCTCCAGCTCAACGTCGCCAACCTCACGGACAAGAAGTACGTGTCGTCGTGCTGGAGTGCCACAAGCTGCAACTTCGGTGTGCGACGCACCGTTTACGCCAGCGCCACCTACGACTGGTAATCACCATGACCGCAGCCCGATCACTCAAGCGCTGGTACGTCGTCCACAAGTGGACGAGCCTGATCTGCACGCTTTTTTTGCTGGTGATCTGCGTGACCGGGTTGCCGTTGGTGTTCCACGAAGAAATCGATCATTGGCTGGAGCCGCATCAATACGCGGATCTGCCTGCCGACGCGCCGCGTGCCAGCTTTGATCAACTGGCAGCCATTGGCCATCGCATGTATCCGAACGAAGTGCTTGCGTCCATGTATGCCGATGATGACGAGCCACAGATTTATATCTGGATGGCACCGTCGTTCGCTGCCATGAAAGACGATCCGGATGTGATGCACTTCATTCGTGTCGATGCGCGCACGGCACAGGTGCTGGAAACATCCAAGCCGTCCGGCCAACAACCCAAGACATTCATGGACGTGATGCTGGCCTTGCATACGGACCTGTTCGTGGATCTTCCCGGCGAGCTGTTCCTGGGAATGATGGCGCTCCTGTTCGTCGTGGCCATTGTCTCGGGCGTGGTGTTGTACGGCCCCTTCATGAAAAAGCTCGATTTTGGCACTGTACGACGTGGACGTGCGGCACGCCTGAAATGGCTGGATCTGCACAACCTGCTGGGCATCGTCACGCTGGCATGGGCATTGGTGGTTGGCCTGACGGGGTTCATGAACGAGCTGTCCACGCCGTTGTTCGGCCTGTGGCAGCAAACTGACGTCAAGCACATGCTGAGCGCGTATGAAGGCAAGCCCGTGCCGCCTCAGCATGAGCTGCCATCGGTGCAGGCCGCATTTGAAACTGCAAAACGCGCCGTCCCCGGCATGGCAATCACCAGCATCGTCTATCCGGGCAATCCGTTTGGCAGTCCGTACCACTATCTGTTTTGGGCACAGGGCGACACGACGCTGACCTCGCGTCTGATGAGTCCCATCCTGGTCGATGCCCGCACGGGGGCCTTCAGCGCTGTGGTGAAAATGCCCTGGTATTTGCGTGCACTGGAGGTTTCCAGGCCTCTACACTTCGGTGATTACGGTGGCTTGCCGCTCAAAGTCATTTGGGCGTTGCTCGATCTGATCACCATCATCGTGCTTGGCAGTGGCCTGTACTTGTGGCTTGCAAGGCGCAAGACACATGCCGCCAGGCTCGCGCACCTTGTCGCCGCCCACGAAGCGACCACGACGCTGGAGGCATCGCAATCGTGAGCGCGACATCGACGACGCTCAGGGTCTGGAAGGCTCCCATTCTATTGGCGTTGCTGACCATGTCTGGCCTTCTGGCAGCGCTGCTCGGTGAGTCACTGGCCTGGAAAGCACTTGCCTGGGGGGCACTCAGTGTGCCGGTTGCCGTCATTTGTTGGTTAGGAAGACCTCGCCGCCTTCCGTCCAAAGGAACCACCAAAGGCACCTAACGCTCCCTGCCCGCGATAACCATCCCTAATTGACCACCCAAAGCGCCCATGATGCCCTCAGTAAGTGCCCTCAGCGGCGCGCGACGAAGCGCGATCTCGTCGTAGCAGGCGCGATAGATCTTTCGGTTCCGTCGAATTGAGAAAGAACGGGCCTACATCTCCAGGCCAATTGATATCCACGGAAATTCAAGGGAGTGCTAGGCGGCCCTCCCTGGGATTTGAGCAAGGCGACGTGCCCGTGCTGATCCGTGGCTACGACGCCGCCATCACGGCCCTGCTCCGCAACCTGCTCGACAACGCCCTGCGTCATGCGCCGCGTGGCGGCATGGTGCAGATTGCCATCCGTCATGAACAGGGCCAAGCCATTCTTGAAGTGGTCGACAACGGACCTGGCATTCCAGCGGAGCGGCGCCAGGCCGTGTTCGCGCGCTTTCATCGGGAGACGTCAACGCGTGGCGATGGTTATGGCCTTGGTCTGTCCATTGTCCAGCGCGCGACGGAGCTTCATGCGGGCTCCATCCATTTGCTGGATTCACCCTACGGCCATGGGCTGTGCGTGCGCGTCACCATGCCGATGGAGGGCATGCGTGGACAAAGTGTTCCAGATGCTTCCGTCCGGCACACCCTCGATCACGCCTTGCCTTAGCCGCTGCCGCGGCGGATTGGCACTGCCCTCACCGCTTTAGCTTGCGAGCGAGGAATTCGCGCATATACGACGCCACTTCTGGTGAGTGCGTCTCCAGCACGAAATGCCCCGTATCGAGGAAGTGCACCTCGGCGTCGGGGATGTCCTTTCGATACGCCTCGGCACCCGCCGGGATGAATGCGGGATCGTGTTTTCCCCACACGGCCAGCAACGGCGGCTGATGTTTTCGGAAGTAGTCGTGGAACGCGGGATAGCGCTCCAGGTTGGTCCGATAGTCCAGGATCAGGTCAAGCTGGATGTCTTCCGCGCCCGGTCGCGCCATGTAGGCGATATCCAGGGTGTAGCCATCAGGCGGCATCAAGGTCGGATCGGTGCCGGTGAGGTATTGCCAGTGCTTGATGGTGTCCGGTGACAGGGATGAGCGACATTTTTCGCGATGTGCCGGCGGGGGTTCGCGCCAATAAGTCTGCCAGTCGCCCCATTGATCGCTGAGGCCTTCGACGTAGGCGTTGCCATTCTGCGTGATGATGGCGGCGATTTTTTCCGGATGCGCGGCAGCAACGCGCAAGCCCGTCGGGGCGCCATAGTCAAAGATGTACATCACGAAACGGGTCAAGCCCAAGGCGTCGATGAAGCCTTCCGTCACCTTGGCGAGATTGTCGAACGTGTAGTTGAACTGTCCACGCGGCGGCGATTTGGTCTGGCCGAATCCCGGCAGGTCCGGAGCTATCAACCGATAGTCCTGCGATAGCAACGGCATCAGTTGCCGGAACATGTGGCTCGACGTGGGGAATCCATGGAGCAGCAGGATGACCGGTGCATCCTTTGGCCCCGCCTCACGATAAAACACCTCGACATCGCCTACCTGCCGCGTGAGATATCGCGCCTTGTATTGCTGGGCCGCATTGATGATCGGTGAAGCCCCGCTTTCGGCCGCGCCCGTAAACGCCGGCGTAGACATGGCGATAGCCCCAAGGATGGACGTCTGCAGGACATGACGGCGGCCTGTGTTTATCAAGTCAGTCTGCAGAGTATTTTCGTGATTCATATGACATTCCTCGCCGTTGGTGCCGAGACATGTTCATTTGGCTGCCGTATCCGCCGCCGGATGCAAATCCTGCAAGGTGGTGGGCAGCAATTCCGAGACGGTCGGGTGAATGTGCACCGCGTGGGTCACCGTACGAAACGGCGCGTCGGCGTACATCACGTCAAGCAGGCAATGAATGGCTTCGTCGCCACTCGCACCGAGAATGGCGGCGCCTAGCAGTCGTTCACTCTGCCGATCGACCAGCACCTTCATGAAACCCAACGTTTCGCCGCGTTCGATGGCGCGCCCCACGCGCGTCATCGGTCGCACACCCACTTGCACGTCGTAACCATGCTGAAGGGCTTCGTGCTCGGTGAGGCCAATGCGTGCCAGCGGCGGATCGATGTACAGCGCGTAGGCGGGAATGCGATCCGAAATGCGGCGCGGCTCGTTGTCCAGCACGTTGGCGGCAACGATTTCGTAATCGTTGTAGGAGGTATGCGTGAACGCGCCACGACCATTGCAGTCGCCCATGGCCCAGATGCCTTCCACATTGGTGCGGCACTGGTCGTCGACGACGACGTAGCCGTGGTCGTCCATTTCCACGCCAGCCTTGTCCAGGCCCAGGTCGTCCGTGTTCGGCTGCCGCCCGACCGCCATCAGGAGATGGGTTCCGTGCACCTCCATGCGAGGCTCGGCACACTCGGCAATAACGCACACCTTGCCTGCCCCACCCTGCAGCTCGATGCACTCCGCGCCCAGGTGCAACGTGATGCCTTCGCGCTGGAGGATATCGACCACCGCCGCGGAAACATCCGGATCTTCGCGCGGCAACAAGCGGTGATTACGCTCCACGATGGTCACCTCGGCGCCAAATCGGCGGAACATCTGGCCGAACTCCAGGCCGATGTAACTGCCGCCCACGATCACCAGGTGTTGAGGCAGCTCCTGCAGATCCAGGATGCCTACGTTGGTGAGATAAGGCACGACGTTGGCACCGGGGAAATCCGGCGCCACGGCGCGACCACCGACATTGAGAAAGATGTTTTCCGCATCGATCAACTCATCCCCAATGCGCAGCGTGTGCGGAGATTCAAATCGGGCATGGCCGCGGAACAACGTGACATTGGGCATGCCAGCCACCCAATTTTCGACATTGCTGCGTGATTTCTCGGAAATGCCCCGCGTGCGCTTCCACACGCTGGCCATGTCCACACTGACATCGCCGGCATGAACGCCGTAGTCCGCGGCACGTCGCCCTGAGTGCGCCACGTAAGCGCTGGCCACCATGGCCTTGGTGGGTATGCAGCCGGTATTGACGCAGGTGCCACCCATCAACTTGCGTTCCACCAGGGCTACCTTGCGGCCAGCTTGCCCCAGGCGCTGGGCCAATGACGGGCCGGCTTGCCCGGCACCTATGACCACCGCATCGAATTGCCTGTTCATGCCAGCCGCCCGAGTCCAGAAAGCGCACAGCGTGGCACCGTGGCACGCAAGGAATCGTCAAGGGTCAGGCAGCCGCGAGCCGGGCCGCGTGCAGCGCCATCACATGGTTCTCCTGGGCCGGAAGCACCCTGGTCCGGAGGTTGCCAAAGCACGGGGCCAGCCATGCGGCGACGCGTTCCCGTGTGGCGCCGTCGTGCTCGCCAATGCCGCCGGTGAACACCAATAGATCGATACCGCCCAGCACCACCGCCATCGCCGCGGCCTCGCGTGCCACCGAGAGGGTGAACTGCTCCAGCGCGAGCTCGGCCGATGCGTTGCCTGCCGCCTCGCGGAGCGCACGCATGTCTGCGCTTACCCCGGAAATGCCCCGCAGGCCGGAGCGATGTTCGAGCAGGTCTTCCAGCTCGCGCGGGCCGGCATGCCCTTCGCGCATCAGAAAGAGCATCACGCCCGGGTCAAGATCGCCTGGACGGGTTCCCATGATGATGCCGCCCGTGGGCGTCATGCCCATGCTGGTATCCACGGATTTGCCCCGGCGCACGGCCGTAAGGCTCGCGCCACTACCGAGATGGGCGATGATCAGCCGCTCGGGCATGACATCCAGTTGCGCAACGATGGATTCGCAGGACAGCCCATGAAATCCGTAGCGCTCGATGCCCTTGGCCTGCAGCTCACGCGGAAGTGGAAGAACACGTGACAGATCGGGCAGCGGATGATGGAAGGCCGTATCGAGGCAGGCCACCTGTTTTGCATTCGGAAGTGCTTTCTGCGCATGGCGTATCCAACGCAACGCGGCCGGCACATGCAGCGGCGCAAAACTCGCCGCGGCCTCGATGCGGGCCAGCACCTCCGCATCGATCAGGCTGTGTTCGCGAAGTGCGGGGCCACCATGCACGATGCGATGCGCCACGGCGCCGAACGGTTCATCGCCGGCAAGCTGCTGCAATTTCCTGAGCGAATCGTCATCCAACTCGCCGTTCCAGGCATGTTCGGTGGATTGGCCAGATTCATCTTGCAAAAGAAGGCGCTTTTGGCCGTCGCGCGTATCGATCTCACCTTCCGCGACGGCCATGGCCTGCCTTTGCTGCACGCGATGAATGCCGAACTTCAACGAAGAAGAACCAACATTCAACGTCAAGACGTTCATGCAGCCTTCCATTGCCAGTTGAGGATTTCCGGCAGATCCACGCCATGCTCGCTGACGTAAAGGCGATGACGTTCGATATCGTTCCAGTACCGTTGCTCAGCCTCCGCACGCATGGGCTCCAGCCTGGGCACGCGATTCACCACATCCAGTGCCAGCTGGAAGCGATCGAGGTTGTTGAGCACCATCATGTCGAAAGGCGTGGTGGTGGTGCCTTCTTCCTTGTAGCCACGCACATGAATGTTGTCGTGGTTGCGGCGACGGTACGTCAGTCGGTGAATGATGCCGGGATAGCCATGGAAGGCGAAAATGACCGGCTTGTCCTTGGTGAAGAGGCGATCGAACTCATCGTGATCCATGCCATGCGGATGCTCGTCCGACGTCTGCAGGGCAAGCAGGTCCACCACGTTGACCACGCGGATGCGCAGTCCGGGAATCTGCTGGCGCAGGATCATGACGGCCGCAAGCGTCTCCACGGTCGGCGCATCACCGGCGCATGCCATCACCACGTCGGGATCATCGTCTTCGTGGCCTGCCCAATGCCAGATGCTGGCACCTGCTGCGCAGTGCGCAATGGCTGATTCAATATCCAGCCACTGCCAATCCGGCTGTTTGCCGGAGATGATCAGGTTCACGTAGTGGCGACTGCGCAGGCAATGATCGGCTACCGACAGCAACGTGTTCGCATCCGGCGGAAGATAGATGCGTACGATCTCCGCTTTCTTGTTGGCCACGTGGTCGATAAACCCCGGGTCCTGGTGCGAGAAACCGTTGTGGTCCTGGTGCCACACGTGCGAACTGAGCAGGTAATTGAGTGATGCGATATGGGGACGCCACGACATGGTGCGCGTCACCTTCAGCCACTTGGCATGCTGGTTGAACATCGAATCGACGATGTGAATGAAGGCCTCGTAGCAATTGAACAGGCCGTGGCGACCCGTCAGCAGATAGCCTTCCAGCCAGCCCTGGCATTGATGCTCGCTCAGCATTTCCATCACACGGCCATCGGGCGCGAGATTCATGTCGGTATCGACGGTATCGGCAAGCCACACCTTGGGCGATGCCTCATAGACCGCCTCAAGACGATTGGATGCCGTCTCATCTGGACCGAACAGGCGGAAGTTGCCCTCGTCCTTGTTGAGCGCCATGACATCGCGCAGCCAGCGCCCCATGTTGCGCGTCGCTTCAGCCTTCATGGCACCCGGGCCTTCGAACACCAGTGCGTGTTCGCGGAAGTCGGGCATTCGCAAAGGCTTGAGCAGTGTGCCGCCATTGGCGTGAGGGTTGGCACTCATGCGCCGTTGCCCGGTCGGCGCCAACTCGGCAAGCTCGTCAATCAGCGTGCCTTCCTTGCCGAACAACGCTTTCGGTTTGTAGCTCTGCATCCAGCGTTCGAGAATTTCCAGATGACCGGGCTTGGATATATCCGACAGCGGCACCTGGTGAGCGCGCCACGTGCCCTCGACAGGCAGGCCGTCGACGAAAGCGGGGCCGGTCCAACCCTTGGGCGAGCGCAACACGATCATCGGCCAACTTGGCCGTTTCGCACTTCCTGCCCCCGCCTTGCGCGCCCTGCCCTGGATGCGTCGAATACGCGAGATGCAGGTATCCAGCGCAGCCGCGAACGCGGGATGCATGTCGGCGGGGGCGCTGCCCTCGACGAAAATGGGATCGTATCCGTAGCCCTGCAACAGGTACTTCAACTCGCGATCGCCGATGCGCGCCAACACTGTGGGATTGGCGATCTTGTATCCGTTCAAGTGCAGGATCGGCAGCACAGCGCCGTCGCGTGCCGGATTGAGGAATTTATTGGAATGCCAGCTCGTCGCCAGCGGGCCGGTTTCGGCCTCGCCGTCGCCGACGATGCACGTCACGATAAGGTCGGGGTTGTCGAATGCCGCGCCGTACGCGTGCGACAGCGAATAGCCCAGCTCGCCACCTTCGTGGATGGACCCCGGCGTTTCCGGCGCCACGTGGCTTGGCACGCCGTACGGCCAGGAGAACTGGCGGAACAGTTGCCGCATGCCTTCGCGGTCGCGGCCCACGTGCGGGTAGATCTCAGTGTACGAACCCTCCAGGTAACTGTTCGCCACCAACCCGGGACCGCCATGACCCGGACCAATCACGTAGATCATGTTCAAGTCGTGCTGCCGGATGATCCGGTTGAGATGCACGTAGATGAAGTTCAGGCCCGACGTGGTGCCCCAGTGTCCAAGCAACCGTTTCTTGACGTGGTCGAGCGTCAGCGGCTCTTCCAACATGGGATTGTCGCGAAGGTAGATCTGGCCAACGGTCAGATAATTGGCCGCGTTCCAGTAACGATGCATCCTGTCCTGAAGGACCGGATCAAGTAATGGCATGACGCACGTCCTCTGCTGGGCACAGAGCACGGATCGTGCCCGGCACCACGTGCAGGCACCGTTACGGCGACAACGTTATCCCGGCGAACCGAGCGGCTTCACGTCCAGTTCGTTGGTGAGCTCCTTGACGCCGGATACTTGCCGCACGAGGGAATCAATGCGCGTTTTCTCTGCGTCATTCTTCACCTTGCCACGCAACACCACCGCGCCTTCCGCCACGATCACATTGACGTGATGCCCATCGTCGGACAGGGATGGGTCGTTGGCGATCGCCTTGCGCACCGATGCCTGCAATTGAGCATCCGCCGAGTTGTGCACTTGCGATGCCGGTGCGGACTCCCTGGCGGCCGCCGCTGCCGTGGGTGTTTGCGACGGCGGCGCAGGATTCTCTACCTGGAGTGCCATACCGTCGCCCGTCACCAGCGCGATCAGCAGACCGATGACAACACGAATGTTCATACCCCACCTGTCGCGGCCATTGACCTGCTGCTATTAGCAGCCGGCGGTCGTGAATCCGGCGTGCAATTTGTCTTCGGACCGTCATGCGGGCCATGCCGCATGACACTGACATCAAAGTGGGGCCGCCAGCGATTCGCCCCGCTTTAGCGGCGGCCCGAGAAAGTCGACGTTCCATTGCTTTCCAAACTCGGCCAGCGCGCGAGTCTCAGGTTTGCCAGACTTCATGACATCGGCAAGCCCCCTGAAGAAACCGTCCACATCAAGCGCCGGCATGATCAGCACGAGCTGGCTGGCCGGCTCGTCACCGGCATTCATGAAGGCGTGTGCCACGCCACCGGGTACCGTGATGACATCGCCCTCCTTGGCCTCGAAGACGCGCAGCCCCCCCTTCATCACGTAGCGCCCCCTGAGTACGCGAAATACCTCCGTTTCGGGATGGCGATGCAGCGGAGGTCCGAAACCTGGCGCGTGCACGGTTTCAATCATGGACACCGCACGCTCAATGGGCGCGGGAGGCTTGCGCTCCCACAGGGTCAGGCCAATGGCGGGAATGGCTATGGGCGACGACGCCTGGGCAAACATGCCGGATGCCCACGCACCGCCGCACAGCTGCTCGATCGGGCCAGGGTAACCGTACGGCAAGGGCATGGACTCAACCGGTGTCATTGAGCCATTGGGGTGGCAACGTCTGGCGCGCATGCTTGATCTCACTTGTCTATGCGAATGGCCCGGGCAGCAGGCCGTGGCGAGAGACTAGGCGCGAATGGCAAGCAAGCTTTGTCAGGTTGCAGGACGATTGTCGAATCGCACGATGACCGCGCGACATGCCAGGAAACACGTCAGCATGGAATGACCACGCACAAAAAAACGCCCCGAGAAACTCGGGGCGTTTTCACGTCCGTGATGATGCATGCTCTCCCTGAGCGCCGCGGCATCATGCCCTGCACTCGCCCGGGGCGCCACGGGAACGGCCTGAAAGATATTGAGCGCCTCACTTCCTCGGTCAGAGCTTGTGATTCAGTCGATCCATCAGCTTGCTGAGTCCGCCGAGCTGCGCCACGACCTCATCCCGGTGCGCCGCCATGCTGTCGGCCGAATGGGTATCCACGAGATGCAGGCCGATCAACCGCAGTGAACCAACCAGACGATGCATCATCTCATGCTGTTGATGGATATCGCCGCGGGCCATCGCCTCGTCAAGCTTGATTACATCTTCGCGCCCCGTAAGGATCAGGCCCTCCAACAGCTGCTTCAGCTGCTCTTCGGAACCGAACATTTTCGAGAGATAGTCCAGGCGATCATCATCCTTGGTTGGGGTCGATATCGGCACAGCGTCTTCCTTGTTGAAAAATTGCAGGATCTTGGCTTCGAGCTCCTTCAGCTGTACGGGCTTGGCAAGAAAATCGTCCATGCCGGCCGCCCGGCACTTCTCCACCTGTTCGGGAAGCGCACTCGCAGACAGCGCCACGATGGGAAGGTGTGAAGAGCCATGGCTTTCCACATCACGGATTCGTCGCGCCAACTCGTACCCGTCAAGTATCGGCATGTGGCAATCGCTGATGAGCAGGTCGAAGCGCTGCTTTTGCAGTGCCTCCCATGCCTGCTGGCCGTCTTCGACGACGGTGTGCGGATAACCCAGCAAATCAAGCTGGCGACTGATCACGGCACGATTAATGGGGTGATCTTCCGCCACAAGAATGTGGCCGGAGCGCGCCCGATCTACCGGGCTCTCACCCTGGCCGTCGGCAGGCAGCGGCACACCCAGGGCCAGCCGGCACGCGTCCACCGTGGCGCGCCATAGCAACGGGCAGCCACACAGCATGATGCTGCCGTTCTCCACGTAGTAGCCCCGCGGATCGGGATCGGCCAGCACGCGAATCACAGGCATGGTGGGAAGCGGTGCCAATCTTTCAAGCAGCGGCGCCTCGGCGATCAACAGGTCGGCATCACCAGCGGACAGTTCCATAAGATCGTCGGCATCGACCTCAATCACACTGAAGCCCATCGCTGACAGTGCATTGGCCAGCTCACGCTCCAATCTCGCATCCGTCGTGCACACCAATACGCGGCGAGCTGAAAATTCAGGCAGACCGGCCGCCGGCCTGGCGACCGGCAACTCCACTTCAAAGACCGCCTGGGCGCCACCCTCTTCCAGCCCGTAAAGCTGCACATCGCCACCCATGGCGATGGCCAGCCGGCGACAGATGGAAAGACCCAGGCCGGTACCACCGAAACGGCGCGTGGTCGATGCTTCGGCCTGCATGAACGGCTGAAAAAGCCGTTTGAGCTGATCACTGGAAATGCCGATGCCCGTATCCATGACCAGGAAGCGCAGGCGCTGACGCCCATGCTCCTCGCCGGCCATTTCGATACGCAGCTTGACGTAACCCTGTTCGGTAAATTTGAGCGCGTTGCTGAGCAGATTGTTGATGATCTGGCGAATGCGATTGGCGTCGCCAAGATACTCCGCAGCCAACCGCCAGTCGGCCACGAGGTACAGTTTCAGGCTCTTCTGCTGCGCGCGCGCCGCGAACGTGCCGATGGCACTGTCCGCCAACTGCCGAAGGTCGAACGACGCCGGTTCCAACTCAAGATCCACCGCCTCCAGGCGGGAAAAATCGAGAATGTCATCGAGAATCTGAAGAAGCGCGACAGCCGAATCCTGCGCCATGCCAAGCATGTGCGCCTGCTCATTGCTCAGCGGAGTCTTGGAAAGCAGCTCAACCAGGCCGACCACGCCAGCCATGGGCGTGCGGATTTCATGACTCATCATGGCGAGAAACGAACCTTTGGCCGCGACAGCAGCTTCCGCCGTCGCCTTGGCCTCTTGCAGGGCGCGTTCTTGTTCCTTTTCGGCCGTTACATCCGCGCAGTAAACGCTCCAGAAGTGATCGCCCTGCCCGGTCGGCTTGGGCTCGCCGCCCACCACACGCACCCAACGAACATTGCCGTCGATCCGCGTGCGTAATTCGGTGGCCTCCGATCGCCCCTCCCTGATGGCATGCGAAAGAGCTTCATCCGCTCGCACCAGGTCTTCTTCGACGACGTTGTCAAACGGACTGGCTTTCCCGGACAGCATGTCCTGGCTTGCCAGGCCGAATATTTTCATCGTGGGGCCGCCGACGTATTCGTAATGAAGCGCCTTGTCGTCGCCCACGCGAAATCTCACAACGACGCCGGGAAGGTTCTCGTTCGTATCGACCAGCCTCTGTTCGGAAGCACGCGCCCGGCCTTCTGCATCACGCATCCGCTTGTAGGCGATACCTATGAAGGTCACGACCACGCCCGCGATGAGCAGCCCGATCACCACCCAATGCCAGGGGGCGCCGTAGCTGTAATCGGTGCGCAACCAGTGGCTGCGTATGGCCTGCCGGTCGCCATCCTTCATGCTGGCGATGACCTGGTCCATGAGTATCGACAATTGAGTCAGGTCGCGACTCACGCCGAATGAAAAGTCCTGATCCATCCCGGCCGGTGCAACCACGCGCAGGGTGGCAGCATAGCGATCCCGAATGAGCGCATCGATGGCCGGCAGGGTTCCAATGTAAGCGGCGACATCGCCTTTTTCGAGCGCGCTCAATCCCGCTTCATTGCTCGACACGGGAACCAGGGTGGTGCGCGGCAACAGCATCCGAAGCCCCGCCACCAATCCAGCCTCCTGGCGAACGGCCACTTTCTTGCCTCGCAAATCTTCCGGCCCGGCGATGGCAAGGCCATGGATGCGCGCAACGATCACTACCGGGAAACGTTCGTAGGGCCGCGTGAATGTCATCTCGGAAGTGCCGAAATCCGCCGGCATGGCGGCCGCGACGACATCGACCTCGTTCGCACTCACTCGCCGCTGCAATTCATCCAAGTCTCGAGCGGGCACGAATTCCAGGCGAAGACCAAGCTCCTTTTTCAATATCGAAAGATAATCATTGGACAGTCCATCCATCGTCCCATTCTTGGCCATGAAGCTGTAAGGGTAGCGATCGATTTCGTAGCCAACGCGCAACGTTCCCACGCTACGAAGCCATGCTCGATCGGCATCCGACAGATTCCGTCCGCGTGCAATAGGTGTGCTGATGTCATCGCCATACCCCCAGCGCGTGCGCAGTATCGTCAGATCACTTTCTTTCAAGGACGCCGCGGCTTTCTTCAAGATGGACGTCAATATCGGCTGCCCCTTGACGACAGCCGCCGACAGTTCGATGTTCCTGAGGTCGGATATCTTCGAGATCACGCTCAAGTCGTCGTGCTCTCGCTCGGCAAGCATCCATCGCGTATGCGCGGAGCCACCGATGTACGCATCGACCTGACCCTGCGCCACCATGTCCAAGGCCTGCCGCGCGTCGTCCGAGAAAACCAGCGTGGCATTCGGAAAGCGATGCTTGATCACAGCGGTATAGGGATTGCCGATACGTTCAATCACGATCCTGGCGCGCTCCAGGTCGGCCTCCTTTCGTATTTTCAGGTCGCCCTTGGGCGAAACCATGACGAACGGACTCTCCGCATAGATCGGCAAATAGTCGAAGCGCTTGCTCGCACCAAAGGGCTGCCCCACGAGCACTTCGTAGGGAAGGTCGATCTTGTTGTCGCCAAAAGACACTTCTTCGTAATTACTGAAGGGGCGAAATTGAAGGCGCAGGCCCGCCCTGCTCGCGAGCAGCTTGATGTAATCGACGCCGATGCCTTCGGGATTGCCGGCCACCCACGCTTCCACCGGAAAGTGGTTGGTCGACAGCACACCCACCTGCACTACGGGGTGTGCTGCAAGCCAATCGGATTCTTCCTGGGTCAGGCGCACATCCGGATCAGGCAACGCAAGCATGGTCGCGCTGGCGGCTGTGCATGCAAGCATGAAACACAGCGTCAGGCAGGCAAGCAGCCATGAACGGCGCGTGCCTGACCTTCGTGTTCGTGTCAGTGATTGCCTCATCAAGCGTTGATGAAACATGGCAGATCCCCGGAATCACAGCGACTAAACCGTCAGCTTAGGAAGCCCCTGGCACGCCATCCATCAGAGTCATCTCAATTGCTTTCACCACAAGCCCCATCAGCAACATCGGCCACTAAGCTAGTCATTCAGCCCTTCAGAAGTAGAGACTCATCGTGGTCATCAGCGTCATCATTGCAGACGATCATCCGATCGTGCGAAGCAGCGTTCGCATGGAAGTGGAGCGCGTGCCCCAGGTGAAAGTGGTCGGCGAGGCATCGAATACCGATGAGCTCATGGCCACTCTCAAAGACACGCCTTGCGATCTGGTCATTACCGATTTCAGCATGCCAGGCGGAACCGTCGAGGACGGCCTGTTCCTGATCGATGCCATCGTACACTCGAAGCCCCGGCTTCCCGTGCTGATTTTGACGATGCTGTCCAATCCTGGACTCATCCGCGCCATGCAGGACCGCGGCGCGCGAGCCCTGATCAGCAAGGCTGACTCCATTGGCGAACTGCAAAATGCCGTTCGAGCTGTGACGGCGGGAGAGGAATACCTCAGCCCAACGATGGGTCGCCTGCTTTTCAACAACAACAAATCACAGGGTGCCGGGCGGCTTGCGAGTCTGTCCGATCGGGAGGTTGAGGTGCTCAGGCTGTTTGTTTCCGGGATGACTATCTCGGAAATCGCAGTGAAACGTGAGCGAAGCGTGAAGACCATCAGCCATCAAAAAATGAGCGCGATGAACAAGCTTGGCCTGAAGAATGATCCAGAACTTTACGCCTACGCACACGAGAACGGCTTCTTGAATTGATCGAGCGACAAGGCCGGCAACACAACAAGAAGCCCTGTTAAAGCGCAACAAAAACCCGATGCCAGCATCGGTGCCACTTTTTTGTCGCGCCTGTGCGCCGACACGCATCCAAGTTCCAGGCGACTACGCCACGGAAGGATTCACCATGAACACTTGGCTTCGTTTGGCCTGGATTATTGTCTTAAGTGGAGCGTTGCTGTGCTTTGTGTCTTACGAACTGCCGTGGGACATCATCGCCCTGGTCCTGGTGCTTCTGGCGATTTCCTTGTATCGCCATTTTCGCGACGCGGAGTGTGAGTGTTTGGGTCCTGGTTTGGCATGCAAGTCAAGAGTATTAGTCGTCTCGCTAGATGATGACTTCAGGGCAACTCAAGCAGATGAGGCATGCCAAAGAGCTGAGGCATGACTTTCTCCGTACAGGCGAATGGCCTGATGAATATCCAGCGGTCGCGGCGCGCCACCAGGCGCGCATGAACGAACCAAGGGAGTTCATGCTTGAGTTCAATCGGGACAATGCGCCACTCGACGATCCATCTCCAGCGCCCCCCTTCGGCGCACTGGAAAAGTCCTGGATCGGCGCATGAGAACCCGCCCGGCATGGAAATGATGAAAAGACCGAATAGCAAAGGGCGCTGACGACGTCGACTGAGCTCGCCAACCCTGGATCATGATTCGTTGAAGCTGACAGGCTTCCAGGCGGTTCGCTCCAGTGCGCTCAACGTCACGCCCATCTCGGCGACTAAAAAAATGTCCGCATCCAGACTCATTTGCCCTTGGGCCTGGCGGGCCCGAGCGTCTTGTCATTACGACCCAAGTCGCCTTCAAGAAAGAGTCAAGCATTACGACTGATTTGGACGTCTATTCTGCTTGTTACATCCGTGATGAAGCGGCGTAACGGGGTGCGCATCACGCCTCCCGGCACATCCGCGCTTCAGCGGGTTTCAGATTCATCTGATTCTTCTCGGGCGATTGCATCTATACCTTGCGATCTCTGAACCTCGAACTCCTCTAACCATAAAACACGACAATGAAATTACCCCGCTCTTCCTTGATCGCCCTGCTTCTCGTGGCAGGACTCTTTTCGCCACTCGCCGCGCACGCAAAAGTCCCGCTAGTTTTCAACACTGGCGAGGAATTGTTTGAGGTGGCCCCCTTACCCGCAGACCTGGCCGACGAATTTCCCTCGGACTTCAGCCTGGGCTATCGGTGCAATCGATTCGGCGTGCTCTGGGCTGACGTTTGGACCTGGAACTGCACGTTGTCAGCCGTGGCAGTCGATCAGGACTCTTACGGCGACTTACCCGACGACACACGCAAGACGCTGGAAGAAAAATACTCCATGTCCGATGCCAAACGTGGCTTCTGGAACCATTACGGCGCAGCCACGCTTGGCGGCCTCTTCACTCTCTTGCTCCTAGGCGTCATCAGGTCGAAACACCGATGACTACTCCTTCATGGCGACGCCCATGTCGTCACCTCGCGCCCTGAGGCTCGTCAACTTATGACCACCATGCACTCGATCTTCAAAAACAACCGGTTTCACGTCAAGCAACTCCTAAAACCCAAGAAATTGTTTTGGATGTCCAGCGCATTCGCCTATGACTTTCACTGCGGTGAAACTGGCGAGATCGTGATGAAGACAACGGAACCACCGTTGGGATTCCTTACCAAAATGTGTCGAATAGATCGGCGTTATCGCAGGCACACGCCGTTCGATATCACCTTGGTGAGCACCGACGGAAGGCCTCAATTGCGCATCAAGCGAGGCATGTCGTTCCTGTTGTCCAACATCGAGGTTCTCGACGGCAACAATCAACCCATCGGTGTCATCAAGCAGTCTTTCTCACCCATAACCGCCAAGTTCGAAATCCTGGGCAGGTCTGGCCAGAAGCTCGCCGCCATTCAAGGTGACTGGGCGGATTGGGATTTCCGCATTAAAGAAGGCGATCGGGAAGCCACGTTCATCACCAAAGGTAAAGGCGAAGGCATTCTCCAGGAACTTCTAAGCTGCAGGGACAGCTATACCGTTCAAGTCAATAATGAAGTCGCGCAAGATTCACCGCTGCGACCCTTTATTGTCGCGGCCGCCATTTGCATCGATATCGCCTGCAACGAATGATGTCGTGACGGGCCTGCAAGTTAGCGCTTGCTGGCCCGTTGTCTTCCGCAGCACATTGCGCCGTACCGACGCCCCGCCCTCACCAGCGTCACCCTTGAGGGCCCAGGTCACTTCAACGGCTTTGCATACCCACCGGCCGCCACACCAATCACGACTGCACAGGCGTGCCTTACGTACAGGTCCGGGCGGTCCAGCTCGCTCACCAGCAGGCTGGCTAACACGCCTCAAGGTTATGGCGGATGCCAGACCGATGGCATTTAGCATCTGAAGGCCACACCAAGGCCCCATGCATGGGATAGACCGTCAAGTTCGCCGCGGTGCGTCACAAGTAAAGGCAAATCAGATTCGCCTGATAGGTGCCGGCCTACCAGAGCCATGAAACTTCGCGGCAACTTCCATTCAAGGCCATCCCCAATGCATCGCAAGACGCTGTTGTCAGCGCTCGGGCTACTCACTGCCCTTACTCTCACCACGCCGCTATTTGCCACGCCCACCGACACCGAGAATCAAAGCACGGAAGAATTCATCGCGTCGCTGCACCCGAAAACCGGCACCGTCGCCTTACCGGGTGCCAAAGCCACACTGAAGCTTGCCGACGGCTATAGCTTTCTGCCGGCAAAGGATGCTCAGCGCGTACTCACCGAGGCCTGGAACAATCCGCCTGACAGCGATGTGCTGGGCATCATCCTGCCCGACACGGATCCACACACCCTGTTCGATGAAGACAACTGGGCGGTGGTGGTCACCTTCGTCGACGAAGGCTATGTGTCCGATGCGGACGCCGCCGAAATCGACTACGACGACATGCTGAAGGACATGCAAGAAGCGACGCGGGACGAAAACCCCGACCGCGTCAGGCGGGGTTACCCCGCCGTCGAGCTGGTGGGCTGGGCCGAACCGCCCCACTACGACGCTGCCACGCACAAACTTTTCTGGGCGCGCGACCTCAAGTTCAAAAGCGCTGATGGATCCGATGACGGCCACACGCTGAACTATGCGATTCGCGTGCTGGGTCGCAAAGGCTATCTTTCACTCAATGCTGTGGCACACATCGACCAGCTCGCCAAGGTGCGCGCCGATATGCCAAAAGTCGTCGCGATGGCTGAGTTCGATGACGGTGAGCGCTACGCTGATTACAACGCCTCTACGGACAAGGTTGCGGCTTATGGCATCGCAGCACTGGTTGCCGGCGGTATCGCAGCCAAGGCCGGCCTGCTCACCAAACTGGGCTTAATGCTGCTGGCATTGAAGAAGTTCATCGTGGTCGGTCTCGTCGCCATCGGTGCCGCCATCGCCCGGTTGTTCAAGCGCAAGAAGGCTTGAGCCATCCTTTGATTCCAGGGCGTCTTGAAGAAGTCTCCAAGACTCTTCGACGCCCACTCTTCGATCCTGTTCGGCTCAGTTGCAACCCCACTGCCTCGATCTAGCTCTAGCTCTAGCGCTCGCGCATCCTGGGCTCGCCGTAGGCGTCTTGCGAATCCACCTTAGCTACGGCGAGCGTCTTTGCTGAACGCGAGGGCGGTCGGCACACTTCGGGCATGTTCCATCCGGCCGGCCAGATGTCGGATCAAGTCCAGCCCAGTTCACCGGTGCCCGTGGGGTAACCCGTGCAGACCAATGACAAGAGGTGTTGGTGGGGAACATCGACTGCGTACCAACATGAGCAGTCTTTCGGCTCTGGAAGGCGGTTCCACGCGATGACGAAGTGAAGCGACACGCTACTCGCCGCAGGGACCGAATCGACGGTGACCACCAGACCCGAATCTGCATGCTCGACCGGATACGCATCCGGCCAGTCGCTCAGCACGATCGACGGGCTTAGCCTTGCCAGCAACTGGTCGCGATCTTCGGTCCCTATTAGGACAACATGCTCGCCGTCGTCCCACTCTTGAGCATCCAAACACTCGCCCCCGCTGGGACTTGATGATCGTGGAGTGCTCCTTGCCCTTGCCCATGCGCATTCGAATGTGATTCCGCGCAAGCCTGCCGAAGCAGCGCATCGGAGGACGACCCCGACACAGCCATCCACTGCCATCCCCGGCGGCAGGGCAGGCATGATCGGCTGCGCCGCCAGAACAACCTCCGGGGACGGCGAGCCTTTGACTTGCGCCCGACATTGAAGATCTCCAAGCGGAGTGGGCACGAGCAATGATGTTGAGGTGGTCTGGAAGATCACGACGCCATGCCCCAGGGTCTTTGCTCTCGCGCGACATAGCGCGATGTCACTTGGCGCGCTCCAGCGATGTGGTAACAGTTCTTCGATTTGGCTGTTCGTAAGCGGTCCTTTAACCGCGCCCTTCCTCGCTGGTCGGCGAACTGAGATCCTATGTTCCCACTTACTGCAAATGGGAAGATATGTCAGAGGAGTGGATCTCGGACTTGGTCCGGCGCCTGGTGCTTGGGCATCTGCTGCGCCTCACTCTCTGCCTGAGTTGCCCGCAAGAACCGCATCGCGGAAGCCTTCCCATCCTTCGATTGCTACACCGAGCAGTTGAGCCAGGTGGGCCGGTGACGTACAAACAACCGGATGATCTCCTACCTCGTCGGGTAGATGTTGCTGTTGCGCCGGGGCGGTCAAAATGACCAAGGGCTCTTTTGGTGTGTCCCTCCCCTGGGCGTTGAAGATCACCATGTCACCTAGGGCTGCAACGTTGAATACGAAGTCGATGGTCGCGCCGGTGAATTCGCGCAAATGAAGAACACACCCCGTGAAATCATGTTCCGACTCCAGCCCTTCAGCCGACAGCTCAAGTGCCGAGCCGTCTGGAAACCCAACCGAATACAAGCCGAACCCGTCAGGCTGGTCCTGACAGACGGCTCTCAAAACGGACAAGACCCTCGTACGGTCCACCTGTGCCGAGTTGCCGGCGTCGAATCTTTGCAGGTATAGGTCAAAGCTCATCTGTCTGTCAGCCAAATTTAGCGCTGCTCTCTATGAAGAACATGGGGCGACTACGATCTAGAGAGATCGATGTTCCAAGGTAGCAATTCCTCGTAGTCTTCGGCCGTCTGCGCCAGTGGCAGCTTCTTGAAGAGGGCTACCAGGTACCGGTACGGCTCGACGCCGTTGGCCTTGGCGTCGGCCAACGCCTTCTGCAGGGCTTCGAATTCTTCGGCGGTGGGCATCTGAACCATCGCCTGCTTCGATCGATAGATCCCCCGATCCCCAATGGACACTATCAGGTATCCAAGGAGTCGGTGGCGTACCAATCCGCACATGGAAAAGATGCAGATCTGGCGCATGCTTTCCAGGCAGCAAGACCTGGCTTTCTTCAATGAATGCATCAAACCAGGACAAGCGCAGTCTTCGAGAAAATAATTTACGCACTGCGAACCGAACGACGCCCTGCCCCGCCCTTCCCCGCCATGGCTCACCTTCCCATCATGGCTTGATGTGTCTGTAGACAATCGAAATCAGCATGAGAATGGAGAGGGCTGCGACGATGCGCGTCCACCACCTTACGGAAATGCCGAAGAAGCTGTCACCACGCTTCATGAGCAACTGACTACCCGTGGCCTCGTCAATGACCAACGTCCCTTTATCGTGCCGCTCAAGCGTGCGATGCAGCCAGCAGCAAGACAACACGGCACATCCAAAGGACATCACACACCAAAGCACATCGTCGACAAGCGCGCCTCTCTGCATGCCAAGCAGACCCCATAGCCACTCGCCGAACAAAGTTCCCATCAATGCAACTGGCAGGACAAGAATGCCCCAGCCTCTCCAGACAAGAAGAAACATCATCCCTCCATACATGCTCAATTAAAAAAAACGGCAAGACACTGCGCGTGCGCCGCAGCAGCTCTTTTTAAAATTTCAACGGATCACAAAGCCTGAAGTCTGAACACCGTCGTGCTTGGTGCGCTTCAAGGTTGAAGGCCGCAGTCTGCTGTCTGCGGCTCGTCGTTCAAGGATCACGTCAGAAGAGGATCGCATGCGAATTCTGACGTTCATGCCACTGACCAAAGTAGCGAGAATAAGGCATACCTTGTTCATGGCACCGAAGGCCGTGTACGAAACACGGCCTTTGACACCATTACAACGCTTTCGGATTGGGTCCATATGCATTGGCACCCGCCTGGCTATCCTGCGCGAGCAGGTAAACCAGGTACAAGCAGGCAAGCGGCACGAATGCGAGCAACAGGAGCCAGCCCGACTTGCCAATATCGTGGAGGCGACGAACGCCTGCCGCATATGTCGGCAACAGAGTAGCCAAGGCGTAGATCGGGTAGAGGATGCCTAAGACGCTCACAGCTTTGGCAAGCACTGCAAGCACAACCATGACCAAGACGTTGACCAACACGAACATCCAATACTCCTGGCGACGCGCGCGGCCATTGAAGTCAGCGTAATGCTGTTTGAGAACCTTCAGATACCAATTCAAGAAACTTTTACTCCGAGTTAAAAATCGTTAGATCAAATGGGTGAACGACAGATCTTCTATGTAAGCGGCCGGACTCGATCCTCACCGCCACCGGCGAATGGCCCACTTAACCTTGCCCACCCGGCAAGACGCCATACGCAGTCTTCGTCCTCACGGAACGACACTATTTCGCGGCAAGTAGAGCGATCACTGAACGTCGTTCTGAATTCAATGGTGGCGTAGCAGCCGGCACCCCAAAGTCCCATGGGCACCTCCCCTAGATGCATACCTCGCCATTCGCGGCGAATGGCGACCCCCATCGAACGGGCGTCCATTCGCACCCGATCGACAAACGCCTCGCGCGTCACCGATTGCCTGGCGACTATCGATGCCTTGTCCCATATGGCGGAAGCCAGGCCTGACTCTATGGCACGCGCAAAAATCAACCCCGCATCGCGAAGCGCATTGGGTGCCATGCCGGTATCTTTAACCTTAGGGTCCTCAAAAACCTTAGGTTCTTCAAAAACCTTAAGGTCTTCAAAAATAAGAGTCGCCACTCACCAAGCCTCGCGGTGCATCGACATCATCAAGACGATGTCGACGACGACACGCCCGTAGCGACGATCTCAACGCGACGGTTGGGCTGCAGACATTGAACAAGTGATGCCCGGTCCAGTCGCGTGTCGCACTGCTTAACGGGCTGGGCCTTGCCCATGCCAACGGCCATGGTCACTTCGGGTGCCACGCCATGGGAAACAAGATAGGCGCGAACCGACTCAGCACGATTCCTTGAAAGAACCATATTGCTTTCACTGTCACCGATCATGTCCGTGTGGCCAATGATCTTTACCTGAGACATCGGCGACTCCCTCAGCCTGGCAGCCACGTTATCCAGCTGTTCGCGACCACCGGGAAGCATGTCTTCCACACGGTACCGGCCCAAGGGAAACAGCGTGTCGCCCGAAAGCTCAAATCGCTGAGCCTTGGGTGCAGGCTGCGGCGCAACCGCGGCGGCCGGCGCCAGCACGTTTGCGGTGGCGGGTACGGCGCAGTTGTTCGGGTGCCAGTAGAAGCTCTTCGCGAGCTTGTCTTGATCAAACAGCACCTTGTACTGGCATGTCCTGATGATGTCGCCATTGGCCGGATCGCGGAAGTTGAACACGTAGTTCCACTCGCGCACGCCCCACACGCCTTCGCTAAAGTGCGGATAGCCGATCAAGTCAGCGATTTGCTGCTTGTTTAGGCCCGCATGAATCTTTGCCAGGCTATCGAGACTCGGAAACGTTCCACCTTTATGCATGGGCGTGGTGTCGGTCATGGCAGGCCAGTGCAGCGAATCGGCAGACTGGCCGTCCTGACGGACGTTTTTGCTTACATTGCCGCAAGCCGAAAGCCCGACAACCACCGCCAACGCCAGCGACAGAAACTTCATGGATCGAATGTGGATGACCATGATTGAAAACCTCTATATCGAAAAATGGGAAATGAGAGAGAGCCCCTCCGTCCATGACGGAGGGGCTGAAAAGTGTGCTTACCAGACCATGCCCGCGCCGACGCCGACGCCAAAGTCACCCTTCTGAGAACCAGTGGCGCTTGCCTTGAGGATGTAGCGCCCGCTCTCACTGATGGTGGACACGCCAATCGCAATGGCGCTTTGGCCCTGGTAGTTACCCACACCTACACCGACGCTGCTCTGGTTAGGCTGATAAGCCTGCGGCACGCTTGCCGTAGCCATGGCCGAGGCCGTACCAGCATTGGCCTTCTTAGCCACCGTATTGATCTGCCTGTCGGTATAGCTCTTTGCCCAGTTCTGCGTGCTGCCCATGGCTTCATTGAGCTGACCCACGTTGACGGCATCCGTCGTCGCCGTGCCGGCCTGCACGTTTTGGATGGTCGTTGCACTACCGCCCGGGTTAAGCGTGACCGAGTTGTAGTTCGTCGAACCGTCGACATTCGTGTCGTACCGCAGAGAACCCGACTCGGAAGCCTTGAGCTGGCTCACGTTGACGGCGTCCGTACCCTGCACACCCGCAGCCACATTGGTGACCTGACGCTCGTTACCTGCCGAGCCCACCGACACCGTATTGGCACGATCGGCAACCGAACCGTTACCCAGGGCAACGCTGTTGTCAGCCGTGGCCTTCGAATCGTTGCCAACAGCCAGGCTGTTGTCACCCGCAGCCGTAGCACCCGAACCACCAGCAGCGGAATTCTTGCCCGACGGCGTCGGGACCGGCGCCGTCGCATCCTTGCTGGTCTGGAACATGCCAGCCTGGCCCGTCGTGATGTTGGAGATGTTTTCGGTAATGTTGTTGACCGTGTTTTCCACAGTGGTCATGCGCACACCAAGGCCTTCCACCGCCTGGTTGGTCGCATACAGCTGCGAACCGTTGATGGCGTCCGTGCTGTCGGCCGTCACGCGCCCCGCCGCCACGTTGGTGATGGTGCGCTCATTACCCTCCGAACCCACGCTCACCGTGCTGGTGGGCGCCGCACCCGCATAGTCATAGGTCTTGCCGTTGATGGTGCCATGGGTCGTTGCCACGGCCTCGCTGGTCACCGAACCCGCGCCCAGCGCCACGCCGTTGGCATGGCTGGCCTTGGCATTGTCGCCCAGTGCCGTGGCAGAAGCCCCAGCCGCCACCGCACGAACGCCAACCGCCATCGCGTTAACACCGGTGGCACCCTCATTGTTGTAATTGTCGTGCTGCACGCCGTTGTCGTTGACGCTGTGGTAGCGCACCCTGGCACCTTCCACCGTGGAGGTGAGCTGGCTGACGTTAACCGCATCCGTCGGGTCCGTACCGTTGGCAACGTTGGTGATCTTCTTGCCGCCAGCATCAATGCCGTTCACGGTCACGCTCGGGCCACCAACAATGGTCAGACCGTTGTTGTTCACGACCGTGTTGCCCATCGTCAAGCTGCCATCAGCGCCCAGATCGAGCTTGTTGTTGAGCGCGAATTCCACCACGCCCTCATCATCCGCGCCGGTCTGGTTGACCTTGACGTTGCTATCGCCCTTGAAAGTCACCTTGCCGTTCGGGCCAACTTTGGCCGTCTTGCCATCGCTGTCAGTGACATTCCAACCGGCCGACGCCGTGTCGTTCACCTGGTTGAGCGCATCCTGCACGTTGTTGTACGTCTTGTTGCCCACACTCAAGCCAGCCCTGACCGCTTGGGTCGTCGGGTCATAGCTGGACGAACCACCCAGCGATGCCGCCGTGCTTTCGCCCAGGTTATTCAGCTGATTGACGTTCACCGCATCGGTACCCGCCACGCCCGGTGCCACGTTGGAGATCACCTTGTTGCCGGCATTGATGCCGTCGATGGTCACACTCGGGCCACCCACGATGGTCAGGCCGGTGTTGCTCATCACGGTGTTGCCAGCCGTGACGCTGTCGACCTGGATGTCCTTGGCCAGGTCGAAGGTGACGTCGTCGCTCGACGCGGACTTCTTGACCACGAGGTTGCCATCGGTGTTGCTCAGGTCCACCGTCTCACCAGGGGCGACCTTCGTGGCGTTGGCGCCCTGCGCACTGATGTTCCAGCCGGCGTTCACGGTCTGCTCGACCTTGTGCAGCTGCGAACCATTGATCGCATCCGTGCTCGTGCTGCTGACCTCGCCTGCCGTCACACCCGTGATCTTGCCGGTGTTGCCGTTGTTGATGGTCACATTGCCGAACTTCGGCGACTCGGCCATCTGCACCTGCAGCACGCCGTTGGCGTCCACCACGGTCTTCAAGTTGGCGCCCGAGTAGGTGCCCACCGTCGTCGCGGCGCCCTGGAGGCTCATCGTCTCGCCCAGCTTCTTGGTCACTGTGCCGGTGTTACCAGCGAAAGTCAGCGGCGTGTTGCCCAGCGTATCGATCGCCCTGTTGGTCGCGTCCAACTGCGACCCGTTGATAGCGTCGGTGCTGCTGCCGCTGATGCGGCCGGCGCCCACGTTGGTAATCGTGCGCTCGCCACCGGCAACGCCGGTGCCCACGCTCACCGTGCTGGTAGCAGCGCTGCCGGCAAACTTGTAGGTGGTGCCATTGATGGTGGCACTGGAAGTGTTTTGAACCGTCGCGGTCACCGAGTTTGCGCCCAGCGCCACGTCGCCGGCTTGCACGTCGGCATGCGCGTTCGTACCTAGGGCCGTGCCATTGGTTGCGGCCGCAGTCGCCTGCGAACCCAACGCAGACGCACCCGTAGCCCTGGCCTTGGCGCCTTCACCGATCGCTGTCGAACTCACACCGGAGGCCCCTGCCTGCTTGCCTACCGCAAGGCTGAGGTCCTTCATGGCGGCCGACTGACTGCCGATGGCGATGCTGTAATTGCCCTGAGCCTGTGTAACGGTAGAGCCATCGCTGCCGATGGCAATGGCATTGGCAGCAGTAGCATAGGCCCTGCTGCCGATGGCAAGGGCGTCGTTTTGGATAGCAGTCGCGCGGGAACCCAGGGCGATCGTGCGATCGACGGTCAACGGTCCGCCAGGTGCACCCGAGTTCGCGTTGTCACCCATCACAATATTGGATGAGCCCGTCATATAGGAACCCGAGTAGGCACCCATGGCGATGTTGTTGTCACCGGTGACATTCCTACCGGCCCAGTACCCCTGGGCGAAGTTGTTGCCGCCGGTAACATTGGTGCCCGAAGACGTACCCAGCGCGGTATTGTTGGAACCAGTGACTCTTTGGCCCGCGTTAAAACCCATGGCGGTATTGCTGTCGCCCTTGACCTCGTTCGACGCTCTGGTGCCAATACCAATGTTGTCGTGGCTTATCGCGGTGGCATCGGAAACAGCGCCAGCGCCAGAGCCCAGGCTAATGCTGTTGGCGCCATATGCTGCACTGGTCACACCGATGGCAATGCCACTGTTTGCCATCGTTTTCGCGAGATTGCCCAGGGCAATGCCGCTTGGCGCAGTGATGGCTTGTGCCCGGGTGCCCATAACGATGGAATTTCCGGAATTCGCGTCGATAGCGTCGTTGACATGGAAGTCAGCCGTTTGCCCGCCAACGATGGCAATGCCACCGCCGCTCAAGACCGTTACTTCATTGCCGATGGCGACCGAATTGGCCGCAAGCGCCTCCGCTTTAAAACCCAGGGCCGTTGCGCCCGAGCCAACTGTACTGGTGCTGTTGGCAATAGCGCTCGCACCCAGGGCTACGTCGTTCTGGCCTACCGCCGAAGCGCTATAGCCGACGGCGACTGCAGAAGTTCCGGTAACCTTGGCGCTATTGCCCATGGCGATTCCATTGGCCGCATTGCTCGCCAGGGCGGAACGCCCCATGGCAATGCCACTTGCAGAGTTGATGACCTGCGAACGAGTGCCGATTGCAATGCCATGCTCCGAGGCCGCGTCGACCGCCACAATCTGCGTGCCCGCGGCCGCCCCCACTGCTGCCAAGTCGCTCTCAGCGTTTCCACCAATAGCAATGGAGCCCTCAGCTGCCGCAGCCACCTGGTTGCCCAGGGCCGTACTGTTGCCGCCACTGGCGATGTTCCTTGCACCAATGGCGACACCTTGACCGCCCGATGCAACGGCAGTCGAACCAATAGCAACCCCCTCGCCGCCAGCGGCATTTGCCGCAAGGCCGATGGCTACCGCCCAGTTGCCCGCGGAGGTATTTGCATCACCAATCATCAAGCCTTTGGTCACCTGATCACCAAGGACGATGCGACCACTGTTGACGTACAACGTGTTGCCAATCGACAAGCTATCCGTACCGCTGGTGGCGGAGGAGCCGTAGAACAGCACGCCATTGGTCTGGGTGTTGTAGGCCGTACAACCGGTGCCCGTGGCATTCATCATGGTGCCGGTGCTGTTGTTGTCGGACACCAGCAAGCAGCTACTGTCCGTGGCGCCGTTGATGTAAATGCCGTTGGCGGCTGTCGCCCGGCCGGCGAAACCTGCCGCCAGGAAGAGGCCCGAGACAGCCAGCAGCGTTTTTGTCGCGCCGGACTTTTTGCGGCTCTTGGCCAGCTCAGAAGCCACCACCCAACGCTGGGTTTCGGCGTTCCACACAATACGGTAGGTCTTGTTCATGACGGTCTCTCTGATAGATAAGAAGGTGGCTCTTGCCAACCCTGCAAATGCTAAGGACCGCCCTCCACCTGAAACATCAGAGGAGTCTTGTATTGCCATGAGGCAACCAGGCTTCTTTTCGTTCAGTGCACCAACGCTGAGATGTCGCTGTGTTGCACGCGTATAGCGATACGACAGAGCGCGCATGCCGGAAGCGCCAAGCGCGTTGCGGAAAACCGCTTGCTCTGTGTCAAAAGAAAAAAATCACTGCCAGCAAGCCAGGCGCGTGGTGAGCCGCTGTGTGATGACTATGGTTTGTGCAGCGCCGTTTTTAAGATTCGTCTGATGGACGATTGACGGCAGTTCGCTGTTTTCGACTTAGGCGAAACGGAGAGCCGGAGTTGCTTCACCGGGAAACGGGGCCTGGTTCACTTCTTGTGTTCAATGCTTCAGAAGTGAGCTTGACTTCGTTTCGATTGAGCAGCCTGACACCGAGCCGCGTCTCGATATCCACCATGGTTTTGGGAGCCGTAGGCTGATCAACGTTCAGTTGATTGGCGGCGGCCACATTCGCTTTTAGCGGCAACTTCGAGAGCAACAATCGGCTGCGTCACCACCACACAGGCACCGCACGAGGCGCTGCGCTGGAACTGCCATCATCCGACAGTCAAACCGTGGATGCCCATGAAAGAGACGGCGGGCGCAAACGAAGCGACTCCGGTGAGTGGCGATTGCCGTCTCGCTTTCTTTAGTTTTCAGTGTCGTCGCTGAAACGATGGCATCAGCGCCACGGGAGCAACTCCCGCGACGCCGATGGTATTTCTGCGGACATCGCCTCAGGGTGCGGGAACCGCCCCAAGCCATTCCACTTCCGACAACGTGACGCCCGATGCGTCAACATGATTGACGTGCCAACGGTAGTGGGCGTAGCTCGCCGGCTTGGCCACACCAAAGGCACGCGTTTGGCGACGCCACGGAAAAGCTTCTCCGTGGCGCTCATCCAACGTTACCCAGTGCACGCCATCCGTCGAACCTTCAAGCGTCCAGCTCTTCGGGTCATGACCGGTCTTCGCTGATGAGGTGAGCGTGTACATCGACACTTGCTGTGCCTGATCCATATCCAGCTGCACGACGGCATCGGAACCCTGCAGTGTCGCTTCGGTATCCGAGGTGTTGTCGCTCAACGCGTGCGCGGCATTGGCATCGCCCTTCACCGTGACCTGCGAGCCCTTGCGATCGGCGAGATCCACCAGCGGCGCCGGCGCGCCGCTGCCGGTGGTCAGTGACGGCAAGCGCGCATCGCCATTCCCGCTGCCCCACTTGGACGGACTGCCGCCCATGCGGAAATCGAGCACGGCGCCATTGGAGAGATCGGCATGCGCCAGCCAGCTGCGGTCGTAGGGTTTGCCGTTGAGCGTCATGCCCTGGATGTAACGGTTGTGATCGCTGACCTCCGGCGCGCGGATGTCGATGGTCTTGCCGTTATCCAGGTGAATGATCATGTGCGGGAAGTACGGCGCGCCGATGGCGTAGGTAGGCGTACCCATGCGCAACGGATAGAAGCCGGCCGCACTGAATACCCACCACGCGGACATCTCGCCGTTGTCTTCGTCACCCGGATAACCCTGGCCGATTTCACTGCCGACATAGAGGCGGGACAGTGCATCGCGCACCTTGTCCTGCGTCTTCCACGGCTGACCGGCCAGGTCGTACATGTAGAGAATGTGGTGCGACGGCTGATTGCTGTGGCCGTATTGGCCCATGCGCACATCGCGGGCTTCCAGCATCTCGTGGATGATGCCGCCGTAAGCGCCGGTGTTGAACGCGGTGCCGGCATCGAAGAACGCATCCAGCTTCTTGGCAAGCCCTTCCACGCCGTCATAGAGATTGGCCAGGCCCTGCCCGTCGTGCACGCCTTCGAAGGTCATGTTCCAGGCATTGGTTTCGGTGTAGTCGCCACCCCACGCAAACGGATCGAAGTGCTGCGCATCGATGCGCCACGAGCCATCCGGTTTGCGCCCCACGAAGAAGCCGGTTGATGCATCGAACAGGTTCACATAGTTGAGCGAGCGACTATGGAAGTAACGCGCATCATCCGCGTAATGCGAGCCGTAGGCGTCATTCGCGTCGTGCGTGGTGGATAGCGTTTGCGCGAGCTCGCCAATGCCGAAATCGTTGAGATAACCGGCCATCGACCACGACAGGCCTTCGTCGGTGCTGTTGTCCACATAGCCACGGAACACGGATCGCTCGATGCCCTTGCGCCCCGCGCCGGCGATGTCGCTGACAACGGTCGCGTCCTTCAATGCGGCCTGATACGCCGAGCGCACGTCGAAGTTATGAATGCCCTTGTTCCACGCGTCAGCAAAGGCGACATCCGCACTGGTACCCACCATAAGATCGGCATAGCCCGGCGACGACCAGCGCGCAATCCAGCCACCATCGCGGTATTGCTGTACGAAGCCGTCGATCATCTCGCCCGCCTGCCTGGGCGTGAGCAGCGCATACGCCGGCCATGCGGTGCGATAGGTATCCCACAGGCCGTTGTTGACGTAAGGCTTGCCAGGCAGCACGCGTGCGCCCGTTTGCGTGGGCGTGTTGCTGCCCGTGCCGGCCGAGAACGGGCTGGCGTAACGGTAGTCGGGGTGCTCGGCCGAGCCCACGTTTTCGAAGGCCTCGTTCGGATACAGGAACAGGCGATACAGGTTGGAGTACAGCGTCACCTTGTCGCCACGGCTTGCGCCCGGAATCTCGACATGGCCGAGCATCTCGTTCCAGCGGGCGGCGGCGCGCGCCTGCACGCTGTCGAACGTGTCGTTCGCGGCGATCTCCTGCGCAAGATTGCGCTTGGCCTGTTCCAGGCTGATCAGCGACGTGGCGATGCGCATCGTCACGGTTTTATCCGTTGACGTGTTGAAGCCGTACCACGCCGCCACGTGATCCCGTTCCTGGCCGGTCAGGCGCCCACTTTCCGTGACGGGACGATCGAACGTTGCGTAGAAGAACAAACGCGTGGCGCCGGTGGACAAATGGCTCGCCACGTCGGAGTAGCCGCTGATGCTGCCATGCGCAGCATCCAGTTCGATGCCACCCTTGTCGTTGCGGTTGTCGAACACCAGCTGCGAGCGATCACCGGTGAAGGTGAAACGCATGATGGCCGCGTGGTTGGTGGGCGTCATCGCGGTGGTGATGCCGTTGTCGAACGTCACCTGGTACAGGTCGGCTCGTGCGATCTCGTGGTCATGCGTGAAGCCAAGCGCGCGCGCGTCACGATCGAGCGGAGGCGCGCCTGACGCGACAGCCGCCGGCATGACCTGGAACGTCTGGCGATCGCCCATCCACGGACTTGGCTCGTGACTCAGCGCAAAGGCCTGGATGCGCGGATGGTTATCCGGACCATTGTGGTCCTGGTACTGGTAGATCCAATCGGAGCCCGCCTGCGTGGTGGGCGTCCAGAAATTGAAGCCGTGCGGGAGTGCCACGGCGGGAAAATTATTACCACGCGAAAAATGGGCGTTGGCGTTCGTGCCGCGGCGCGTGTCGACATAGGTGTTGGGCGCTGCATTGGCGGCGTCGGCGGCAACATCACCCAAACGCAAATCATCGAGGTAACCGTGGAAGGCATCGCTGCCCTTGGGCGCCTGCCCCACCAGTTCGATGGCGGCCAGGGTTTTGCCGGCAGCCACCGCGCCCACGTCGATATCAACGGCGTTCCACTGGTTGTCGTGCATGATGCGCGCCGCACCCTGTGCCATCGCATTGGCGCGAACGCGGTGCTGGTCACTGGCATCGAGTGCCGACAGACGCGAGCCATCGGCGAAGACCAGATCGACGGCCACGTATTGCGCCAACCCACGCGCCTGCCCGGATGCATCGGCCGGCAAGACCACGTAGGAGAGATGGGTTGCCGCGGTGATTGGCTGCTGCACGCGATAGAGCGTGATGCGGCGCTCGCGGCCATCGCTCGTCGCATCCGCGTCGTAGCGCAGGCTATGCAAACCAGTAAAGCCGACACCCGGCTTGGAGGTGAGGGATTCCTCCTTGCCGGGGCCGGATACCACGCTCGTGCGCCAGCCTTGCGTGCTGGCCTTGACGGGTTGCGCGTCGCTCGGCTCGAACGACGTGACGAAACTTTGCGGTGCGGCATGCGCAGCCGCGGCCATGCTGCAGGCAATGGCAAAGCTGATGGTGCGAAGACGCATGGCTTGCACCCGCTTCGTGCCGTTGACCGATGATCGATGAGCCATTACCACTCCCTGCTTTTGTTTGGTTTGTTGCTTGTGTATTTCGAGGGACGCTTAAAACTGCGTCGACCTTAGCCTTCCGTCATCACCACTACTACTCCATCACCGTCGCCAATCCCTCACGATCGCGGCCTCCTCACCGTCAACACTCCCTCACCGTCATTCCGGCGTAGGCCGGAATCCAGCGCCTTTGGCTGGGCTGAAAAAGCAAAGTCACTGGATTCCGGCCTTCGCCGGAATGACGGTGAGGGATACAGACGTTGATGGAGAAATGCAGGCATACGCTCCGGTCACTCAACCCGATGACGGAAACAACGGCCGCGCCCTGACCAACTCAAGGCGCTGGATTCCGGCCTTCGCCGGAATGACGGTGAGGGGTCGGGCGGGTTTGCGCTGGACGGTGAGCCATTACCACTCCCTGCTTTGTTTGGTTTGTTGCCGGTCTTCTTCAAGACCCGCTCGACACTGCGCCCCCGGCTTTCCTTGCCGTTAATCCCCCTCACCGTCATTCCGGCGTAGGCCGGAATCCAGGGCCTTTTGGCTGGATTGGAAAAGCAAAGTCACTGGATTCCAGCTTTCGCTGGAATGACGGTGAGGGGCCGGGCGTGTTTACGCTGGACGGTGAGCAAGCCACATTCCTCACGACTTCGGCGGCGGGAACGACGGTGGTGCCTTGGCCAAGTCACTGCCCCACGTCGTGTCCGGCTGAGCACTCAGCGTAAATTCCAGATGGCCGCCATGCTCAGCAAAACTTGCCGGCAACCACGGGGCATCATGCGCGTGGCCATTCACCATCAAGCCATGCACGAACGGCGACTGCGTGGTGGCCTGTGGTGCAGCAATATCCACATCGCCTTGTGCACGATGCACCACCGCATGGGTGAACAACGGACTGCCAAGCACAAGCTCGCCGCGACCGGGAATGGCCGGATACATACCGAGCGCCGACCACACGTACCAGGATGACATCTCGCCCAGGTCGTCATTGCCGGGAATGCCTTCCGGCGTGTTCTTCCACAGCGTGTTGACCACGATGCGCACTGCTTCCTGCGTCTTCGACGGCTGACCGACAAATGCGTAGAGCCAGGGCGTGCCCACGGACGGTTCGTTGTTGAGTTCCGCATGCAGCGGACCCGCTTCGGTCAACGCCCACTGGCCCTTGTCGTCGTGGAAGAAACGATCCAGTCGTGCCGATGCCTTGGTGATGCCGCCCATCTCGTCAAACAGGCCGCGCACATCAAACGGCACCATCCACAGATACACCGCGGCACTGCCTTCGACAAAACCGTCGTCACTGTCGGGCTTGAACGCGGGCCAGCTGCCATCGGCGTTCCGGTTCTGGATATAGCCGCCTTCAGGAGCCGCCTTGGCGTTGAACAGGTTGCGCCAATAGCCGGCGCGCTTCAGGAAGACCTGCTCGCCTTCCTTGTCACCGGCACGCGCGGCGAGTTGGGCGAGCGCAAAATCAGCCGTCGCATCCTCCAGCGTTTCCGCTGCGCCGCCCCAGGCATGCGACTGCGTGGCGATGTAGTGCAGCTTCAGCCACTGATCCAGCGAAGGACGCTGGCCGACGCATTCCACGTTGCAGCCTTCGTCGGAAAGATCATGCGCGGTTGGCACGGTGGCGGCTTTCGCAAGCGACGCATAGGCGCCCTTGAGATCGAAGTTGTGGCCGCCGAACGCATCGATGGCGGCCAGCGATGGCACAGCCGGGTCGCCACTCATCACATGCGTGCCACCGTTGTTGTGGGTCCAGCGATCCCATTCGCCGTTGTTCTGCTTTGCCTGATTGAACAGCGACTGGGCGATGTCGCTACCCACATCCGGATACAGCCACGTGAGCAACTGCACCTGCGAGCGATAGACATCCCATCCGGAGAAGTTCGCGTACTGCGCGCGCTGCGTGCCCTCGACCTTGTGCACCTGCTGGTCGAAGCCGCGGTATTCGCCATTGACGTCACTGAATACGTTGGGATGGAGCAGCGAGTGATAGAGCGCCGTGTAGAACGTGGTGCGCTGATCGCTGGTGCCGCCGGAAACGGCGATTTTCCCCAGCGCATCGTTCCACGCATCGCGTGCCTTTGCCTGCACCTGGGTCAGCGTTTGCTGCGCGGGAATTTCCGCGACCAGATTCGCCTTCGCATTCGCCAGGCTCACATAGGAAATGCCGACGCGCACCTGCACCGGGCCCTTGGCGGGATCGAAGCCCAGCCACACACCCGAACCCTTGCCTGGTGTTGGAAAACCCTTTTCATCGAAACCGGTACCGCCCTGGGCCGAGGTTTTGCCGGCCTGTACATCACCGTCATGCCAGGCGCCCGTCGACGCGATGGGTTGGTCGAACTCGGCAACGAAATACAGCGTGTAGTAGCTGCGCTGATCGGCCTTGGCCAGATAGCCGCAGAAGTTGCCGCTGTTGACGGAGCCGCTGACCGTGCGTGCTTTCGCATCGATGCTGACGTTCGCGTCGCTGCTGCCCACTTCGGAATCGGATGTGCGAATCAGCAGATTTGCCGGCTTGCCAGCGGGAAACGTGAAGCGGCCGATGCCGCTGCGCGTGGCGGCAGCCAGTTCTACTTGCACGCCATTCGCAAGGCGCACGTCGTAGCTGCCAGCCTTCGCATGCTCGTCGTTGTGCGAAAAGTCGACCGCGTAGGTTTTGTCAGCGAGATCAGCGGACGGCGAGCCCTGCATGGGCGTGGTGACAGGCATGAACGGCACGTCGCCACTTGCACCGGCACAACCGGCGCCCGATAGATGCGTAAGGCTGAAGCCACGGATGCGCGGCGCGTCGTAGAGGTAGCCACTGGGCGATGCGGTGCGGTTGTGCTTGCCGCGCGTGTTCTCCGGGCTCCACTGCAGCATGCCGAACGGCATCACGGCGCCAGGAAATGTGTTGCCGCCGTGTCGGCTGCCGATCAGCGGATTGACCTCGTCCGCAGGTGAGGCGGATGCCTGCGCATGGGCCGGCAGACCCGCGACCAGCGCAACACCACATGCCAATGCTGCCGCGAGAACGCGGCGAAGCCCCTGCCGTTCCGACAAGCCCTGCCCCATGCCTACCTCTCCCCGCAGAAGCCGCTTTCGGCGCCTGCTTTTGCGAACTTGGATCGATCCAAACTCAGTTGCCAAAAAAAGGCCGCGTGTTGGTCCGGTTCCCCGGCGACCAGCGACTCAAGCCTGCCCGGACTCTAACCCGCTTTGGCGGTGGGATGCTTGCTGCAACGCAAAAGGGCGTGTGCTTTCGGGCACAAGTTCAGCAAGTTTGGGCATGTGTTTCTTGTGGGAGCGCACCTTGTGCGCGACGGCGGCCACCAACATGGCGGTGAACCTTGGCGCACGAGTCGCGCACAGGGTGCGCTCCCACAATGTCTCTGCCCCTGTCCCTGCCCGTGCCAGAGGTGCCCTGTGAGCTCACCCGCCCTGATGGAAACGCCTTGCCTTGCGAGCACACACGAAAACCTCGCGAGCCACGGACCACGATGAGCCCCCGCGTTTGCCTCGGCGGCCATAGTTCCGTACTGTTGAACTTTGGAACATCTCCCCCTCCCCACACATAGAGGTATCCCCGCATGGAATTTCGGCAATTGGGCGCAGCGGGCTTTCAGGTTCCCGTACTGAGCTTTGGCACCGGCACGTTTGGCGGCAAGGGCGCGTTCTTCGGTGCGTGGGGCAATACGGATGTCACCGAGGCCAAGCGACTGATCGACATCTGCCTGGATGCCGGCCTCGCCATGTTCGACACCGCCGACATTTATTCCGACGGTGCCGCTGAATCCGTGCTCGGCGAAGCCATCAAGGGTCGCCGCGATCGCGTGCTTATTTCCACCAAGGCCACCTTCCGCGCCGGTGAAGACCCGAATGCCGTGGGTTCGTCGCGTTTTCACCTGCTCAGGGCCTGCGATGCCGCGCTGAAGCGCCTGGGAACGGATTACATCGACCTGTTCCAGCTGCATGGCTTCGACGCAAAGACGCCGGTGGAAGAAACGCTTTCCACGCTCGACGACCTGGTGCGCGCAGGCAAGATCCGCTACGTCGGAGTGTCCAATTTCTCCGGCTGGCATGTGATGAAGTCGCTGGCCGTGGCCGACCGCTACGGTTATCCGCGCTATGTCGCCAACCAGACCTATTACTCGCTGGTGGGCCGCGACTACGAATGGGAGTTGATGCCGCTGGGCCTGGACCAGGGGCTGGGCGCCGTGGTGTGGAGCCCGCTGGGCTGGGGCCGCCTTACCGGCAAGATCCGTCGCGGCCAACCGTTGCCCGAAACCAGCCGCCTGCACAAGACCGGCGACAAGGGTCCGCAGATCGACGACGACTATCTGTATCGCGTCATTGATGCACTGGACGATGTTGCCAAGGAAACTGGCAAGAGCATCCCGCAGGTGGCGCTGAACTGGCTGTTGCAACGCCCGACGGTGTCGACCGTGGTGATTGGTGCGCGCAACGAGGAACAGCTCAAGCAGAACCTTGGCGCTGTCGGCTGGAATCTGAACAAGGAACAGGTGGCCAAGCTGGATGCGGCGAGTGTGGTGACGCCGGCGTATCCGTATTGGCACCAGGCGGGGTTCACGGAGCGCAATCCGTCGCCGGTTTGAAGGCGTCTGGCGGCGAGCTTGCGAGTGCGATCAGTTCGCCTCACCGTCATTCCTGCGAACGCGGGGGGCGCTCTTCAACTACCGAAGGGCCGGTGCCTCTGCTTTTACTTCAAAGACGAAAAGGCGCTGGATTCCCGCCTGCGCGGGAATGACGGTGAGGGATAGGGAAGCTTTCAAGAATTTGGGCGCAAGTTTTCATATTTGAAAAAAAGGCGTCGCCGGCTTGAGGGTCTGCCGACGATCTTGCTAGGGCAATCGCTTCGCCTCACCGTCATTCCCGCGGACGCGGGAATCCAGTGCCTCTGCCTTTACTTCAAAGACGAAAAGGCCCTGGATGATCGGCCCTTTGGTCATTGAAAGTGCATCCCCGCTTTCGCCGGGATGACGGTGAGGGATAGGAGAACTTTCGAAGGTTTGCGGGCATGTTTTCATGTTTGAAAAACGAAAAAGGCGCGCCCCATAGAGCGCGCCTTTATCCATGCAACACCGCCTATAACTAAGCGAGCGCCTGATCCACCATCGCCTGCGCCTCTTCCAGCAACTGGCGCAGATGCGCCTCGTCCTTGAAGCTTTCCGCGTAGATCTTGTAGATGTCTTCGGTGCCTGAAGGACGCGCGGCAAACCAGCCGTTTGCCGATGCCACCTTGATGCCGCCGATGGGTGCGCCATTGCCCGGTGCGCGATCCAGCACCGCCTCGATTTTTTCGCCGGCGAGCTGCGTGCTCTTTACCTGGTCGGGCGAAAGCTTGGACAGCCTCGCCTTCTGCTCGGTGTTGGCCGGCGCATCGACGCGTTCGGAAACGGGGTTGCCCAGTTCGCGGGTCATGTCGCGATACAGCTCGCCCGGGTCTTTGCCCGTGCGCGCTGTAATTTCCGCCGACATCAGCGCTGCGGCGATGCCGTCCTTGTCGGTGCTCCACACGCCGCCGTCGCGACGCAGGAACGACGCGCCGGCGCTTTCTTCGCCGCCGAAACCCAGCGATCCATCGAACAGGCCGTCGACGAACCACTTGAAGCCGACCGGCACTTCGTAGAGACGGCGACCCAGGCGCTTGGCCACGCGATCGATCAATGCCGTGCTCACCAGCGTCTTGCCCACGCCGGCATCGCTGCGCCACTGCGGGCGATGGCGGAACAGGTAGTCGATCAGCACGGAAAGATAGTGGTTGGGCAACAGCAGGCCTGTGCTGCGCGTGACGATGCCGTGGCGATCGTGGTCGGTATCGCAAGCGAAGGCGACGTCGTAGCTGCCCTTCAAGCCGATCAGGCGCTGCATGGCATGCGACGAGGAAGGGTCCATGCGGATCTTGCCGTCCCAATCCACGCTCATGAAGCGGAAGGTCGGGTCCACCGTATCGCTGACCACGGTGAGGTCGATACGGTAACGCTCGGCAATCGGCGCCCAGTAGTGCACGCCCGAACCACCCAGCGGATCGACACCAAGATGCACGCCGCTCGCGCGAATGGCATCGAAGTCGATGACGTTCGCCAGGTCCGTGACATAGGCATCGAGGAAGTCGTGCTCATGCGTGGTGGATGCAAGCATCGCGTCCGCGTACGGCATGCGGCGAACCTCGCGCAGGCCGCCTTCGATCAGCGCATTGGCGCGCTTCTGCACCCAGCCGGTGATGTCGGTATCGGCGGGACCGCCATTGGGCGGGTTGTACTTGAAGCCGCCACCATCGGGCGGATTGTGCGAAGGCGTCACCACGATGCCGTCCGCCAGGCCGCTCGTCCGTCCGCGGTTATAGGTGAGGATGGCGTGCGAAATCGCGGGGGTGGGCGTGTACTCGCCGCCCTTGGACACCATGGCCTGCACGCCGTTGGCCGCCAGCACTTCCAGCGCGCTTTCCAGCGCGGGCTGCGACAGTGCGTGCGTGTCGATGCCGATGAACAAGGGCCCGTCGATGCCCTTGCCGGCGCGGTATTCGCAGATGGCCTGGGTAATGGCCAGCACATGCCATTCGTTGAAGCTGCGGTCGAACGAGCTGCCGCGATGACCCGACGTGCCGAACGCCACGCGCTGGCTCGCCACGCCTACGTCCGGGCGCAGATCGATATAGGCGTCGCGCAGGCGGGTGACGTCGACCAGCTGCGATTCGGGTACCTGCTTGCCGGCCAGCGGACTGAGGCGGCTGCTCATCGGCGCACCTCACCAGCGGTGGAAACGGCAGACAGGTGCGAGCGGTAAGACGGGGTCATGCGAAGACACATCCTGAGTCGACGAAAGGCAGCATTGACCCTCGCCGTGACGGTATGTGTCAAGACCGAAACCCCGCTGCAGCGCGGCAAAAACGTGGATATCGGGTGAAACCGGCGCTTCGATCCAGCCGCTGTTCAGCGCAGCTGGCTGTCCTTGCTGCCGCGACGGTTATAGCCGGCGAAAGCGGCTTCTTCCTTGTCGTGCGCTGCCTGGCAGTTGATGCACAACCGCACGCCGGGCACGGCCTTGCGCCGCGCCTCCGGAATGGCAGCGTCGCATTCCTCACAATGACTGAGACCAGGCCCTTGCTGCAGGCGGCTGCGTGCGCGCTTCACCGCATCGCTCACGGTCGCGTCGATCTGGTCTTGCACGGCGCCATCGCCTGCCCAGCCCGTTGCCATTGCTGCACGCCTCCCGGTGTGGGGACTCAAGGCAACAAATATGGGGTCTGCGAGGCGGTTTTCCAGTACCCGCGCGGCAGGCGTTGTATGTTCACCACGGGAGCACCAAGGGGACGCCATGCACAGTTACGACCTGACGGGCTGGGCCACCCTGCTGGCTGCAGAAGTGGGGGCTGCTGCCGCGCTGACCGGGCTGCTTTTCGTGGCGATCTCGATCAACCTGACGCGCATCCTCGCCAACCCGATTCTGCCCAGCCGGGCCATCGACGCGCTTTGCAAGCTTTCCAACGTGCTGCTGATCGCCACCGTCGGCCTCGTTCCCGGCATCCCTGAGCGTGTGTTCGGGTGGGTGGCGCTGGCCATCGGCTTTCTCGCGTGGCTGGTTCCCACCCACCTCCAGTACCGGCAATTGCGCCAGGGCAGCGCGGACTGGAACTGGCGCGAGCACAAGGACTGGATCATCACCCGCGCCGTAATGACCCAGCTGGCGACGCTGCCCTTCCTGGCCATGGCCGTGTCGCTGGAATTGGGCGTGGGCGGCGGCCTCTACTGGCTGGTGCCGGGCGTGCTGTTTTCTTTCCTTGGCGGCATGTATGGCGCGTGGATACTGCTGGTAGAGATTCTGCGTTGAATCAGAACCGCTTGCGCAGGAAGTAGCGTGCGCCGCCCACCGGGTGATCGGGAATCTCGCCGAACACGCTGTAGCCGAGCTTTTCGTAGAACCCGCGCGCCTGGAACGCAAAGGTGTCGAGCCATGCGCCAATGCAGCCGCGCTCGCGGGCGATGGCTTCGGCACGATGCATGATGGCCGTGCCCACATCCTGCCCGCGCAGGAATTCAGGGATGCCCAGCAGGTCGATGTGCAGCCAGTCGAGTGCGGTTTCGCCCCACAACCCGCCAATGGTGTTGCCCTGTTCATCGCGCAGCGCAATCACCAGTGGCTGGATGTCCAGCGACGGAACCTTGCTTCGGTTGTAAGCACGCAACGGCGCGGCAATGGCTTCGTGATCGTCGGCGACGGGCGAGTCGATGGCGTGCAGTTCGTAGGGCATCAGCGAGCCGTGTCCGTGGTGGTCGACGCCTGCGGCGTTGCGTTCGATGCACTGTTCATTTCGGCGACGTCGCCCGATCCATCGAAACCGCCGCCCATTGCCTCGATCAGGCGAATGGAAATATCGGTCTGCTGGCTTTCGAGCAGCGCCAGGCGCTGTTGCGCGGTCAGCAACTGCTGGCGACTGGTGAGCGGCGTCAGCGGGCCCTTCAGGCCACCCTGGTAGGCCCGCATCGCATCGTTCCAGCTTTTCTGCGCGTCATCCACCGCGCGCTTCTCCAGCACGATCTGCTGGCGCACCGAGGTGAGCGCGGATACCTGATCCGACACATCGTTCAAGGCGCTGATCAGCAGGCTGTTGTAGCGCGCCACCATGGCGTCGTACTCGGCATCGGCGCCGGCCAGATGCGCGCGGCGACGACCGCCATCGAACAACGGCAGGCTCAAGGCGGGACCAAACGCATATTCCTTGGCCTGCATGGACAGCACGTTGGTGCTGCCGCCCACGGCAACGAAACCCGCCAATGCGCTGATGCTGATGTTGGGCAGGAAATCCTTCTTCGCCGCCGTCACTTCCTTGTTGGCCGCTTCGATTTCCCAGCGCGCGGCAACCAGATCCGCGCGACGTCCCACCAGGTCGACCGACAACTTGTCCGGCACCACGGCCGGACCGCGATCGGCCATGCGCGGGCGCTCGATGCTCAGGCCACGATCCGGCCCCTGCCCCAGCAACACGGAAAGGCTGCTGCGCGCTGCATCGATGGCGCGATCCGCCGCCACCTTCTGCTGCTCGGCGCCCGCCACCTGCGAGTCGGCCAGATGTTCCTGCTGCGGAGTGTCGAGTCCGCCCTTTACCAGCTTGTGCGTGACATCCAGCGAGCGGGTGGCGCGTTCAAGTTCGGCATCGGCGACATCTTTCTGCGAGAACGCATAGCTCAGCTGCACATACGCACGTGCCACGTTCACCGACAACTCGATGCGGGCGGCGTGAGCTTCAATCTCTGCCGCGCGGCTGTGGCCCAGTGCAGATTCCCACGCCGCGCGCTTGCCGCCCCACAAATCCAGATCCCACGAGAAATCCGCCGTGAGCGACTTGCTCCAGGCAAACGTGCCGAGCACGTACTCCGGATAAATGGGGTGCTTCTTCGAGAGGTAAGCGCCAGTAATGGATGTATCGAAGTTCGCTTGCGGCTTGCGGCCGGCGTTCACGCTGTCGGCCACGGCCTGCGCCTGACGCGCACGTGCCTGCGCCTGGTCAAGGCTCGGGTTGTTCTTCAGTGCTTCCTCAATCAATGCCGTGAGCTGCGGATCGCCATAGCCCACCCACCAGTCCTGCGCCGGCCACGCGGCAGGACTCAGCTGCACATCGGCAAGACTGCGCTCGGACTTCAGGCTGCTGGCATCGGTCATCGTGCCGGTGGTGTGCAAACCACGGCTGGTGGCACAGCCGGCAAGAACGAGACTCAACGCAATGGCGGCGGGCAGAACAAGGGAACGCATGGCGGGATCATCCGGAAGTGGAGCGCAATGATGCGCGCGGCGGCCTGTTGATCATCGTATCGATGGTCGGTTGCAGCAGAACAGGCCATAGGCGGCGGCGCGTACAGACAGGACCAATTATATCGCTGCGTCTCATGGACGCGCAGCGCAGAAGCGGGCCAAACCCTCATTCCCGGCATCTACTTTTGTCCAATTGCCACCGGGGCATTCGAGACCCGCTGCTTGGCGAACCGGGCATCGGCACTTAACCTGCCGCCTCATCGACAGACATGCACTGCCCGGAGTTAGTCATGCCCAAAGTATCGATCGCCACCATTGTTTCGACGGACGCCAATTATCTTCATCACATTCGCGCCGGCCATTTCGCGCTCGATACCGACGAACCAGCTGCACTTGGCGGCCAGGGCGCTGGCCCGGCTCCATTCGACTACTACCTTGCCGCGCTTTCGGCCTGCACCGCCATCACCCTGCGCATGTATGCACAGCGCAAGGGCTGGGACCTTGGCGAATTTCGCGCGGAGCTTCGCCTGGACCGCGATGACGACGGGCAGCTGCACGTGCAACGAACATTGCACGCCACTGGTCCGTTGACGGACGACCAGTGGGATCGACTGCTGGAGATTGTCGCCAACACGCCGGTGACAAAGGCGATGCGTGAAGGGGTGGAAATCACCAGTCGCCGCGGCGATGGCGCTTCCGCGGCATGAACCCGATGGCGGCGCGCCTGAATGAGGCATCGCAAGTACTTGCAGTGCATCACAATGCGACACCCTTCACCGGAACGTCACCGACTTTTATGCAAAAGTTCGTAACGTTGTAACAAGGCAGCGCCTGTGTGCAGGGTTCAAGTCGTGGCGCAGCCCAATAGATGATCCAGGATGGTGAAACAGCCCGGAGCAACGCCGGCGGGATCGCCGAAACCCAACCTGGCAAAGATGGGGTGGTGACACGCGAGGCATTCGCGGCACCACATAACCCCAGGCCCACGTGAGCCTGGGGAGTCACGGCAACCACGGGGAAGAAGCACGATGGGGGAAGCAATCGCTCCGCGCGCCTGGGGCCGCCACATGGCTGTGTGCGCGGCATACGCCATCGGCTACACGCTGCTGCGGAACATCTCCGTCTCGCACTGGAATCTTCCCGCCGGGCTGCGCGTGGCGTGCCTGCTCCTGTTTCCCTATCGCTACTGGCCCGCCCTGCTGGTCGGCGAAATGATTCCGCTCGGTTATCACGCGTGGCATTGCGCGGATGACTTTGGCTGGCGCTGGTCGGTGCTGGCCGCCGTGCCGCCGATTCTTCCGCTGATGGCGGTGGTGGCGTGGACCCGACGCCACGCACGACTGCTGCTGGGTGCGCATCAGATCAACATGCCCCTGTTGCTTGGCGTGATTCTCGCCGGCGCCGTGTTCACGGCCATTGGCGATGCGGTCGTGCTGTCGGCCGTACGCATGCCGCCTGCGGACGCGCTTCCGCAGGTCGACGCGCCCATTGTTTTCGGCTACTTCCTCGGGAACTACCTTGGCGCCCTGGCCATTGCGCCTGCCGTGCTCGCCATTTTCCTGTGGCAGACACGCCAGGCCATCGCCACGCGCGATGTGTCGCTATGGCGCAGCCGCCTGGTGAAGGACATGCTGATCGGTGTGCTGACGCCGTTGCTCGTGCTCATGGGGCTGGTCTTCAGCAGCCAGGGGGACAGCATGCAGGTGTTCCGCATTGCCATGTTCCTGCCGGTGGTGTGGCTTACCTCGCGGCATGGATGGCAAGGCGCAGCACTGGGTGGCACCCTGGCAAGCGTTGCCGTCACGCTGACGTCGTCCATGGTGCGCGACCCCGGGGTGATCCAGGCGCAGGCGCTCATTGCCTTCGCCATCACGACGCTGCTGATGCTGGGCTCGCGCATCGCGCATCAGGTGCATGCCGAACAGGCCACGAACATGGACACGCTGCGGGGTTTCCAGCTGGCGCAGCAAGGTCTTTATCTTGAGGAACTGCGCCTGCGGCAGGCTGCGGACACGCTTGAACATATCGGCCACACCATCCGCGAGAACCACAATCGCCTGCTGGACCGTCTTCGACATGTGCTGCCTTCGAACGAGGAGCGCACGTACGCCAAACAGGTCGCACTGGCACAGCACGAAATGCATCGCCTGGCCAATGCGCTCTACCCCCGCGGCTGGCGCGAGCGCGGCGTGCCGGCCACGCTGCGCGAGGGGCCGTTCGCGCAGGCCATCCACATGGCAGGCGCCACCTATCAATGCGAGCTTTCGGGCCGCGGATTGAGCCAGCTCGCGCCCGATGTGCACATGGCGCTCTATCGGCTCGCCTGCGAAGTGCTGGTGTACGTGCTGTCGCGCGGCACCATGCAGGACGTGCGCCTGCAGTTGCGCGGCGGCCATACGCGCGGCCAGCGCTGGGTGGTGATGCGCCTGAGTGGCCTGCGCGTGCCCGGCGCCGCCGGCCAGGCCGATCAGCCGCGCATGCACGAAGGTGATGTCGAGCCGTGGAAACAGGCCATGACGCTGCTGGGCGCAAGCGGCCTGGGCATTTCGTCGATTCGCGACCGCACGCACATCTACGGCGGCGACGTACACCTGCGCGATATCGGCCAGGGTGTCAGCGTGACCTTGCTGCTGCACGATTCGCTGCGCACCGCATCGATTCACCGGAGCGCTTCGCTTCGGAAGCGCTCCGGCGTCTCTCAAGGCACCATCAGTTGATGCGCGAACTGCACTCGACGGGATCGTGGCAATCGCCCTGCGCAACGTAGGTTGTCGCGGTGCCATCGGCCTGCGTGGCCACCATCACCTTCACCGAGCTGTCCTGATAGACGATGTCGCCCTTCGTGTTGCCGGATGCCGGCAGCGGCTCGTCGGGCGTCGCCACGCGTGCGGCATCGGCACCCACCGGCAGCGCGAGGAACGTGCCCGATGCGGCAGCGAACGCGGCGCGCACCTTGCCACCCAGGTCGTTGATCTGCACGTAGCGCACGCCGTTGCGCTGGAAGACATAGACGTGCCAATGCGGGCTGGCGCTGACGTCGGTGGCATTGGGCCAGGACTGGCCAAGGCCCGTGGATGCGAGGCCGTTATCGGCCATGGCATTCAGCGACATCACCGACATGGCCAGCAGACTCACGGCCAGCCAGCGCAACTTACGGCTCGATGCATGATGCATGTGATTTCCCTCCATAGTGATCCCCTATTCCGAGATGCCGACGGCATCGCTCAAGTCCGATCGACACTGCACGCCGACCAGCGGTCGCCATGCAGCCGCGCGACTCTGCCTCAGTCCATGCATGCCAGTAAGTGCCTGCAGCACACCCGACACCATGGTTTTGCATTCCCGATCACACTTTGCCGGGCACTTTCACGCAGTCGTCACAAATACGCGTTAGTTTCCGATGTGAATCTGGGCCCATAGCCGACGACGGGCGTCGACGGCGCTGCGAGTGCACGTGACCGCCGATTCCAATGCAGGGCTGGCGCAGCTGTTCGAGGAACAGCACGACACGCTCAACCGCTATTTCCTGAAGCGCACCGCGCACGCGTGGGATGCGCAGGATCTTGTGCAAGAGCTTTACCTGCGCCTGCTGCGCACGGATCGTGACGGCACGGACCTTATCGAAAAGCCGGAGGCTTACCTCTTCACCGTCGCGGCCAACCTGGTGAAGGAGCACGCGATGCGCAAGCAACGCAGCCCCAGGACCGGCGATGAAGTGAGCGAAGTACTGGAACGCCTGTTCACGCCGTGCGATGCGGCGGCCGGCGTCGATCGCGACCTGCGCCGGCAACGACTGGCGGCCGTCATCATGCGGCTCACGCCGAAATGTCGCGCGGCGCTGGTCATGCATTACCGCGATGAACTGGGTTATCGCGAGATCGGCGAACGACTGAATATTTCCACGCACATGGTCAAGAAATACATGGTCAAGGCGCTGGCCGTATGCCGCGTCGGGATGGCTCGCTATGACTGATTTCGCACGCCACCGCGAAGCCGCCGAACGCCAGCGCCGCGCCACCGAGGAAGCGGCAGGCTGGTATCTCGACCAGCAGGAAGGCCTGGATGAATCGCAGCAGCAGGCATTCACCGCCTGGCTGCGCGAATCGCCGCTGCACGTCACGGAATACCTGGCCATGGCGCACCTGCATGGGGACCTTGGTGCTGCCAGCGCCATGGACCCATTGAGCGAGAAACAACTGTGCGAACTGGCCGCCGGCGACACCTCCGTCGTGCCACTGAACGTGCCGCGCGTGCCGGAACCCGCACCCACCCTCACGCCGCGTCGCCGTCGCATGGCATGGCTGGCCCAAGCCGTTGCAGCGGTCGTCGTGGCAGCAATCGGTGGCGCCGCATGGATGGCTTCGCCACCGCCGCCCTGGGAAAGCTACGCCTCGGAAGGCAACGCCGTGCGCAGCGCCACGCTGCCGGACGGCACGGCCGTGCAGATGGACCGCGACAGTATCGTCGCCGTCAGCATGTGCCCCACCCAGCGCCGTATCGACGTGCTGCGCGGCGGCGCCCTGTTCGACGTGGCGCATGACCCCGCGCGCCCCTTGCGTGTGCGCCTGGGTGCCAACGAGCTCCAGGATATCGGCACGGTCTTCGATGCCCACTACGCCGACGATGGCGGACGCGTCACCGTGATCAGTGGCAAGGTCAAGGTCTGGCAGCGCGACCAGGCCCGGTGGAGTGCTGATGCGACAACCACGGATCGCTCGCCCCTCACGGAGCTGACGGCAGGCCAGGAGGCCACCATGCATGTGGATGGCTCGCTGGATCTTGTCGATCGCCACGCCGATCTCGCCAGCAGCACGCACTGGTTGCCTGCCGACATCCACTTCGAGCGCGCCAGCGTGGCCAACGTGGCGCGTCGCTTCAACGCGTACAGCAGCCACCCGTTGCTGATCGAAGATGCGGGCATCGGCGCCACGCTTATCTCCGGGCGCTTCCACGCACGCGACATGGATTCGTTTGTCGCCTACCTGCTTACGCTGCCTGACGTGCAGGTGATTCGCGGGCCGGATGATGTGCGCATCGTGCGTGCACCGATGGCGCACACGCAGGCTGTAAGAAAAAATTCATGAAGAAAGCGGTACCCAATGGGTTCGCTCGACACTCGTAGATGGGCATGCCGCGGCGAGGCGTGATGGCCTCGTCGCCCCATGTTCACTCCATCGAAGGTCAGACGCACCATGCGGAAACTGCTCGCTCTCCAGATTGCGCTGCTGCTCGGCAGCACGCCCCCGGCTCTTACGTTTGCACAGACCTCGAATACATCGTCGGCACCGGCCATTGCCGCGATGCCGTTGAACCAGGCGCTGGACCAGTTTGCACGAACCACCGGCCTCCAGGTCGTCTACAGCCCTGATGTCGCCGACAGCCTGCGCAGCAGTGGCGCGTCCGCCGGGCTTGAACCCAGGCAACAGCTGGCGCAATTGCTCAAGGGCACGGGTCTTGGCTATCGCTTCGTCACGCCAACCACCGTCACCATCGTGCGGGACGCCAACGCGGGAAAGGCAGTAGCCGCGGGCGCTGACGCGTCGCGCGGCATGCCCGTCATCAACACCAACGACGGCACGCGCGAGCTTGCGCCCATTAGCGTGCACGCCAACGCCGTCAACACGCTGGCTCCGAGTGCGGCGCCGCGGGATGCCGTGCAGCCCACCTCGGTGATCGACGAGCGCTTCATTCGCGATGGCCTGCGCTGCAACTCGAACTTCGACGACATCATCAAGTACGCGCCCAGCGTGACCGTGGTATCGCCGGAAGGCCCCGGCATGGGCAAGAGCGAGAACATCAGCATTCGCGGCTTCCAGGACGGCCAGTTCAACATCACCTTCGCCGGCATTCCGTTCGGTGATGCGAGCGACCTGCATCACACGACGTCGGCGTATTTCAACAACCATGTGCTCGGTCAGGCGGAAATCGATCGCGGCCCCGGCGGCGGCTCGACCATCGGCAACGCCACTTTCGGCGGCACGGTGGGTCTGCGTTCGCGTGATCCCAGCGACGTATCCGGCGTGACGGCGTATCTCACCGTCGCCAGCTGGAACACGCGTGCGGGCGGCGTCAGCGTGGACGAACCGCTGGGCTCGAACACCAAGCTGTTCGCCGATGTATCCAAGGAAGCCAGCGACACCTACCTGAAGGGCACGGACGATCGCCGTGAGCACCTCTTCGTCAAGACGATTACCGACCTTGGTGCAGAAACACAGCTGACCTTTGTCACCAGCTACAACCAGGAACACCAGAACACGGTGCAGGGCGCTACCAAGGACGAGATCGCCGAGGTCGGCTGGCGCTACGGCCTGACCAACGATCCGACGCTGCAGTCGTACAAGGGCTACAACAACGCCGCGTACTACTCCAGCTTCACTTACGTCGGCATCACCAGCCGCATCGGCGACTGGAGCGTGGACAACAAGGTCTACTACAACAGCTTCGATCACTGGTCGCGCAAGACCAGCGACGCCAGCGACAACAACCCCGCCGACAATGGCGTCACTTTTTATGACGCCAAGGGCAAGAAGCTCAGCAAGGCAGCCACCGACGTACCCGGCAAGCAGGCCGACAACGGCTTCCATGCCTTCGGCGACGTGCTTCGCCTGGCGCGCGAGCTGGGCCCGGGTGAACTGCAGACGGGCGTGTGGCTGGAGCGCAACCTGGATGCGCGCTATCAGCTTCCGATTGACGAAACCACGGGCGCGCCAACGGGCACCAAGTACGGCCCTGCGTACAACTATCAATTGAGCGATCGCACGGATACCGTGCAGCCCTACCTGCAATACGACTGGAACGTCACCGACAGTTTCACGCTGAGCCCGGGCATGCGCTACTCGGAAGCCACGCGCCAGCTCGATGCGCCGCTCAACAAGGTGTCGCCGCCCACGCCGGCGTATGCCGAAGCCACCTATAGCGCCACCCTGCCCTCGCTGAGTGCGCACGAAAAGATCAACGACGAATGGAGCGCGTACGCGCAAGTGGCGAAGGGTTTCCTGGCGCCGCCCATCGATGTGATCTACGTCAACGGCTCGCGCGCGCTGGACCCGGAAACCACCACCAACTACCAGCTCGGCACGGCCTACGCCACGCGCGAATACACCTTCGGCGCCGATGTGTACTACATCGACTTCTCCAACTACCTCACGGAGACCGAGGTGGCGACGTCGAACGGCAACGAGATGACGTACGTCAATTCCGGTGGAGCCATCTACAAGGGCGCGGAGGTGGAAGGCACGTATGCGCTCACGCAGACGCTGAGCCTGTATGGCAACGCCAGCTACAACAAGGCCACGTACAAGAATTCCAGCGTGCAGGTGGCGGCCACGCCCAAGGTCACGGCGGCACTCGGCCTGCTCTACAGCAGCCCGCTCGGCTATTTCGGTTCACTGATGGGCAAGTTCGCCGGGCAGCAGTACGGCCTGGACAACGTGACCGACAGCAACGGCAATACGGTGTTCGAGAACGACCAGCGCATCGCCGGTTACTTCATCACCGATGCGGCGTTCGGCTACCGCGCGGATCACGGCCCCTGGGGTGCCAAGGGCTGGTCGGCCAGCGTGGACATCAACAACTTGTTCAACGTGCACAAGATCACCGGCTATGCCGGCACGCAGGCCGTCAGCGGCGCGCCCCTGTTCTTCGGCCTGCCGGGACGCGGCGTGTTTCTCGACCTGTCGGTGAAGCTGTGAGCGGCGTATCGATGAAGCGCTCCACGCTTTTGCGCGGCTGCCTGCTCGCGGCGATGCTGGTCTGCGCTCCCGTGTTCGCCCAAGGTGAAACACTGGTGACGCGCGTGATCGTGATGCGGCACGGCGTGCGTTCGCCCACCAGTTCGCCGGAGGAACTGGCGCCTTATGCCAACCGACCGTGGACGGCATGGCCGGTTGCGCCAGGTGTCCTTACCGAACACGGCGCGCAAGGCATGACCTCGCTGGGTCAGCGCTTTCGCCGCATGCTCGTGAATGACGGCCTCGGCAGCGGCAAGTGCGACGATGCGTGGCTGATCATCGCCGACAGCACGCCACGCAATCGCGGCAGCGGCGCAGCGCTGGCCAAGGGCTTGCAGCCGGAGTGTCATGCCAGTTATCTGGCCCTGCCACCCGAACAGAACAACGCGCTATTCCACTTCAACAACCCATCCGGCGCCAAAGACGACGACGCACCGGTGGCAGCGCCCTCCGCATGGCCGCCACCGGCGCTCGTCGAGTTGCAAACCCTGCTACTGGGTTGCAACGGCGAAGCGTGCCTTGCCGATGCACGCGAGCAGCAGCGCAAGCTGCTGCTGGATCCGGCCCATGACGATGCCGCATCGCGCGCCAAGGCGCTCAAGTCCGCCGGCAGCCTCAGCGAGAACCTGATGCTGGAATACGCGCAGGGAGTCGCACCGGACAAGGTGGCCTGGGGCAAAGGCGATGCGGCCACCATCGGTCGCATCATCACGCTGCACAACCTGCAATTTGCCCTGGCCAAGAAGAGCATGCCGTCGGCATCGAACGCCGGCTCCAATCTGCTGGCGCACGTGATGGCGACGCTGCAGCAGTCCGCAGGCATGACAACCGGCGTGGCACCGCTTTCACCGAAGGGGAGCCGTGCCGTGCTGCTGGTGGGGCACGACACCAACCTGGCCAATCTGGCCGGCGTGCTCGGCGTGGATTGGCATGACACACGCCAGCCCGACGACTATCCGCCTGGCGGCGCCCTGGTGTTCGACCTGGTCAAGGCCAAGGATGGTTATGGCGTGCGGGTATCCAGCTGGATGCCGACGCTGGAGGCGCTGCGACAGGCCGACCTTTCCGGCGATGCGGCGCTGGTTCGTCATGCACTTCCGTTGGCGCCCTGCCCCGGCAAGGACATTTGCCCGCTCGCCACCGTCGACCATTGGCTGAAAAGCCGACTCGACCCGGCCTCGATCGACGCCACTGTCCCGGCGATGCCTGTCAATCAGCTTTGAATGGAAGGTTATTCAAGGCGATGGAATGTCAGTGCCTGATCGTCATTCCTGCGAAGGCCGGAGTGACGGTGAGGGGTGGCAGGCTTACGTCTTTGATCGTCATCCCTGCGGAGGCAGGGATCCGGCGCCTTTCTCACGCCCCACTAAAAGGCACTGGATTCCGGCTTTCGCCGGAATGACGGTGAGGGGTATGTGGCCTGCGCTTTTGATCGTCATCCCTGCGAAGGCAGGGATCCAGTGCCTTTCTCACGCCCCACTAAAGGCACTGGATTCCGGCCTTCGCCGGAATGACGGTGAGGGGCATCGGGCATACGTCCTTGATCGTCATCCCTGCGGAGGCAGGGATCCAGCGCCTTTCTCATGCCCACCCAACGGCGCTGGATTCCGGCCTTCGCCGGAATGACGGTGAGGGGTGGCAGGCTTACGACTTTGATCGTCATCCCTACGAAAGCAGGGATCCAGTGCCTTTCTCACGCCCACCCAAAGGCACTGGATTCCGGCCTTCGCCGGAATGACGGTGAGGGGCATCGGGCGTACGTCCTTGATCGTCATCCCTGCGGAGGCAGGGATCCAGTGCCTTTCTCATGCCCAACCAAAGGCGCTGGATGACCGGCCCTGCGGCCGTTGAAAAAGCGCCTCCGGCCTTCGCCGGAATGACGACGAGGGGCATCGGGCGCCTAGTGGAATGACGGCGAGGAAACGCCATGCCCAGGCGAGATTTTCCACGGGCTTTAAACCCTGGAGCCGTCACCCGCATCGGACCCGACGCATGCGCGATCCCCCGGTCGCGCCCCGATCCGTCGAGGCAAGGATGAAGTATCCGCTGATCGTGCTTTGCTGCGTGGCCATGCTGTTCATCATGCCAACGATGGCCGCCCCGGTTCCCGGCAACATCAACACCACGTGGGACAACGGCGCTGCCAACTGTCAGGCCCACCCAGCTCGTCCCTTGCAGGTGCAGCGTTACGACGCGGGCACTTACATCTTGCGCGAAAGCCTTTGCCAGACTTACGAAGGCCCGTTTGTCTACCTGCTCATCGGCTCATCGCGCGCATTGCTGATCGACACCGGCGATATCGCGGATGCGAAGCAGATGCCGCTGGCTGCCACCGTGCTGGGACTGCTGCCGCAGATTGACGGCAAGCGCATGCCCTTGCTGGTGGCGCATACGCATGGCCATCTCGATCACCGCTCGGGCGATACGCAATTCACCGGCGCACCGGACGTCACGGTGATGGGCACCGACCTCCCTCACGTAACCGAAGGCTTCGGCTTCAAACAGTGGCCCGACGATGTAGCGCATATCGATCTGGGCGACCGGGTGGTCGACGTGATTGCCACGCCAGGCCACTACGCGTCGCACGTATCGTTCTACGACGCGAACACGGGACTCGTCTTCACCGGTGACTTCTTTCTTCCCGGCCGCCTGATCATCGACGACCCTGCAGCGGACCGGGCCAGCGCCGCACGCATCAATGACTACCTGCGGGATCGCCCGGTGACGTACGTGCTTGGCGGTCACATCGAGCTGGACCGGCATGGGCAGCTCGAACCGATGGGCTCGAACTGGCATCCGGACGAAGCGCCGCTGCCGCTGGGCAAAGACGACCTGGCCAGGCTTCCCCAGGTGCTCGCCTCGTTCAACGGCTTCTACAGCCAGTCAGGCCGCTTCCTGATGTATAGCCAGGCCCGCATGCTTCAGGTGATCAGCGTGGCCGGCGTTCTTCTCCTGATCGTCATCGTCCTGTCCTTACGCTGGTGGTTCAAACGCCGACGCCACGCCCGCGCCGCACATCCTTGAACCGCCCATGCCGGAGCGCCTTATGCGTCCTTCGCTCCCCGCGACGATGACCGAAATCCACATCAGCGCACCCGGTGCCGCCGATGTACTGCAACCGCGGCAGTCACCCGTACCGGTGCCGCGACCGGGCGAGGTGTTGATCCATGTGCGCGCCGCCGGCGTCAATCGACCCGATGTGCTGCAACGCGAAGGCAACTACCCGATCCCGCCTGGGGCGAACCCCATTCCCGGCCTTGAAGTGGCGGGCACCGTGGCTGCCCTCGGCGAAGGCGTGACCACGCATACGCTTGGCGAAAGCGTGTGTGCGCTGACCAATGGCGGCGGCTATGCCCAATACTGCGTGGCGCCCGCCGGCCAGGTGCTACCGGTCCCGCAGGGCGTTTCCATGCAGCAGGCCGCAGCCATACCCGAAACCTTCTTCACGGTGTGGGCAAACCTGTTCCAGCTGGGCCACGCACGCCGCGGCGACGTGGCGCTCATCCACGGAGGCACCAGCGGCATCGGCACCACGGCGCTCATGCTGTGTCGTGAGTTTGGCATCCGCGCTTTTGCCACGGCCGGCGGCAGCGAAAAATGCGAGGCGATCCGGGAACTGGGCGGCGAGCCCATCAACTACCGGCAGGAATCGTTTGCCGAGGTGGTGCTGGCGCGCACGGAACGCCGTGGCGCGGACGTGATCCTGGACATCATGGGCGCCCCTTACTTCGCCGATAACCTTGCCACGCTGGCACGTGATGGACGCCTGCTGCTCATCGGCTTCCTGGGCGGCGGCGTGGCCGATCACGTGAACCTGCACGCCATCATGGCCAAGCGCGCCGTGGTGACCGGCTCAGCCATGCGGCCGCGTACGGCACAGGAAAAGGCGGCGATTGCCGCCTCATTGAGGGAACACGTCTGGCCTGTGCTGGCCGAAGGACGCTGCCTGCCGCTCGTCCACGCTACCTATCCCCTGGCTCGCGCCGCCGATGCCCATCGCGCCATGGAGGGCAGCCAGCACATCGGCAAGATCGTGCTGGACGTTCAGTAGGCCGGCATCTCCTGCGGGGAGAAGGACGCACAGGCGTGCGTGCTTTCCTGCCATTCGTCCATCTGCCGGCGGCACTCGCGGATCTGTAGCTCGCCGGTCGGATGCCGGCGCAACTGGGCGCGTAGTAACTCGATTTCCTGCTGCAACAGCGTGTTCTGCTCGATCAGTTCGTCGCAGGCACGGTTGAGCAGGTCATTGTCGCGATCCCATTCCATACAGGCACCGCCTCGTCCCGGGTGGGGAAATCAACGTTGCATCCGAGGCCGTTAAGCCGTCGTGACACTTTGAGTAAGACTTTCGCGCGGCATTGATCTTCGGCGGCGCACGCTCCTTTCATGGTCAAGTCCACCGCCCAACTCGACCAGATGCTCGACGCGCTGGATGACTCCGTGCCGCGCCTGGTAACCAGCAAACCCGCCCCGAACGACTTCTGGGCGAGCTTCATGAGCATGGCCAATGCCATCCAGAAACGCGCCGAACCGAGCGATCGTTCCTGGGTATGCGATCGACTGGATGCCATCCAGGTGAAGCATCACCTGGTGCCGCCCGCCGACCAGATCTGATCGAGGCTTTCGCGCTCAGTGACAGACCAGCACGGGCGTGTCACAGCTCAGCATCACCTTGTGCGGAACGCTGCCGATCAATACGCGCTCCAGCCCCTCCTGGCCGCGCGAGCGCATCACGATCAGGTCGCAATGATGCTTTGCTGCTGCCGCAATGATGGCTACGTACGGCCTCAGGTCGCAGGCAATCTCGGTTTCGCATGGCACGTGCGCTGCGTCGGCCCGTCGAACGACTTCATCGAGAAAGGTCTGCGCCCTCGCCTTCGCCGCCTGCGTATGACACGGGTTGTGCTGCAGCAGCTCGGACATGAAGGACACCGTGGAAATGGGCGGCAATACATGCACGCCGAAAACGGTCGCCCCCAGCTTCGCCGCCAACTCGATGCCGGTATCGACGGCTTTCAATGCATGCTCGGAGCCGTCGACTGGAAGAAGGATGTTCTTGAACATGACCCTGGCCTCCCTTGGATTCCTTGCATCCAGTGTAGCCACGTTGCGTTGGCATGACGTGCACGCCGGCAACCCGGAAATGCACCGCCATGTGGCGTATTGACGCCAGGGCCGACACGCCTTTACCGACCACCTTAAGCTGGCACCGGCGCCCATGACGGGCGCTGCACGACGCATGCGCCACGCTGCCTGGCGCACTGGCCTGCACCTCCCACGCCGCACCGCGGCTTTCAGCGAGGGACTCATGTTCAAGCACATCCTCATCCCCGTCGACGGTTCCGAACTCTCCCTGCGCGCCGCCCAGGTGGGCATCGAACAGGCCAGGCTGACCCAGGGAAAGGTCACCGCCATCCACGTGATGTCACCCTTTCACACCATCTCGTACATGGGCGCCGTGCTGGCCGCCACCGAGTTCGCCTACAACGAAGAAGCCAAGGTCAATGCGCAGCGCTATCTGGATCAGGTGAAGGCCATGGCGGATGCCGCCGGCGTACCGTTCGACAGCGTGGCCGATTTCGGCGACCAGCCGTACGAGTGCATCGTGCAGACGTGCAAGGACCGGCACGCCGACCTTATCGTGATGGGTTCCAACGGATGGCGCGGCATGACCCGCCTGCTGCTTGGCAGCGAAACCCACAAGGTACTGCTGCGCGCCGACGTGCCCGTCCTCGTCTGCCACTGAGCAAGACGCGCTCCCACAGCCGAGCTTGTGTGGGAGCGCACCCTGTGCGCGACTGGACGCCACGCGCCATCACAGACTCAGTTTCAGATCCGCCACATACGTGCGCTGCGGGAACGGGTGGTACAGGAAGTACTTCTCGTTGGTGAAGTTGTCGATGCCGAACGACGCTGCCAGATGGTCGTTGATCTGGTAGTGCGCACGCACGTCGAACACCGTGAACTTGTCGAACGCGCCGAACACGTGCGGCGTGTCGTCCGTGTTGTCCAGCGTCGAGTACTGCTTCCCGCTGTAGCGCCCCGCAAGCGTAAACGCCCAAGCGGCGTCGGGCCGATACGTCGCCACTGCGGTTGCACGCCAGCGAGGTACGTAAGGTGCGTGCTTGCCAGCCGATGTCGTGCCCGTGCTGCTGGCAAAACTGTCGTTGGACAGGATGGTGGAGTCCACGAACGTCACGCTGCCGGACAACTCCAGCCCGCGAATCAGCACATTGTCCTTCTGCGCGACCAGCTCGATGCCACGGTTGCGCAGCTCGCCGACGTTCATCACATACGTCACCGGCACGGCCACGTTGGGCAAGGTGGATGTTTGCGAGACCAGTGCGTTCTTCGTGTTTTCCTGGAACAGCGACACGCGCAACATGCCCTGCTCAATGGCGTGCTCCACGGCCAGTTCGCCACTGCGCGCCGTTTCCGGCTTCAGGTCGGGATTGGGCACGCTGTACGTGGAGCCCGTCTGCACCAGCTGATACAGCTCTCCCACCGTAGGAAAGCGAATCGCCTTGGCCAGCGAACCCGTGATGCGCCAATCCGTCGCGACGTTCCACTGCAGCGTGGCCTTGGGAGAAAAGCCGTCCGCTTTCTCGACAGGCTGCTGCACGGCCGTCTTGCCGCTGAAGTTGTAGCCATCGCTGGCCTTCCACCACTCGTAGCGGCCGCCCAGGGTCAACAGCCAGTCGGGCGCGAACCGCCACGCGTCCTGCAGCCACAGCGCCTGCGTCTGCGTCTTGCCGCGCCCCGTCGAATACAGCGTGGTGAGGCTCGACGGGTCCTGCCAGTCAGCCAGGTTGGTCGTGGGGTTGTTCAACTCGTACTGGTCGGCATGCGCCCCCAGCGACACTTCGTGATCGCCGCCCACGCCCTGCGGACGCCAGATGCCCGTGGCGTCCGCCGTCGACCACTGCGTGCCGCCATAGCTGGCCAGGCGTCCATTGGTGGTGACGTCCGTGCCTGTGGTGACGCCGGCTGGCTGCCACTGGTTGTCCTTCAGGAAGGCGTAGTGGGTCACGACAAGTGAGCCGTCGTAGTCGCCCTTGGTATCCGACTTCACCGACAGGCCCTGCATCAGGTGATGCGCGCTGAGGTCATAGGTATTGCTGGCAAATCCCGCCACTTTGCCGAACGTGGGCGCACCACTGGCGTCGGACAGATAAGTGTCGGTATCCGACTGGCCATGGTTGCTCCAGTAACCCACCAGATAGGTGGCCTTCCATTGCGGCGTGATGTCGTACGTCAGTTCGCCGTTGAGATTGAGCATGCGCGTGTGCAGCAGGCCGCCCGCGCCGTAAACGTTCGCCACCTGCCCCAGCTTGTTGAGTGCCGGGACGGTGCCGCTTGTGCCGGCGGGAGTCGTCGCACCCGTGATCATCGACAGCGGCTGGCTGAAGCTGTTCATCGCGCTCGCACCGAAAAACCAGCCGAGATTGCCGCTGCGCCCACCCGCCGTCAGGCTGGTCTGGCTGGTGCTGAGGTTGTCGTGCGTGCCGTACAGGTCGAACGACTGCACGGCCTCGGTCTGCTTGATGGTCACCTCGGTCTTGTCGGGCATGCGCGTGACGATGTGCATCACGCCGCCCATCGCGTTGCCCGCATACGCCGCCGAGAACGGCCCGTACATCATGTCGATGTGGTCGATGGCCTCGGGCGAGGTCATGCCCCAGCGCGGCGCTCCGATGGTGTTGTTGTTCGCAATCAGGGCCGAGATCGGAATGTCGTCCACGTAAACCAGCGTGCGTGCGCTGGAGTTGAGACCCCAGGTACGCGTGGCAAGCACCGGCTGCGTGTCGCCGTAGTTGCGTTTGCGGATAAAAATGCTGGGAAGGTATTTCGCCGCATCCTCCACATCCACCGCATTGATGGTGGCCTCGACGCGCTCCGCCGGCACCGCCGCCAACGTGGCGGGAAAACCGGGTGCCGCAAGCGTTTGCGTGTCCGCCGTCACCTTGACGGCCTTGAGACTGGTGACCTCGCTTTCAGAGGGGGCCGGTGCCGGGCCATCCACGGCCAGGGCAAGGGAAGAAGCAAGCAGCGAGAGCGGCCATCCAAGGGCCGCTCCGCGCATCAGGGAAAAGCGCATGACATGAATCCGTTGTGCCAGCGTTGCAACGCAACGCCTGGTGGGCGCAGGCAGACACGGAGCATGGGCAAGGCGGCGCCGTGCGGCGAGCCTCTGCCCTTCCCCCGTGTTTGCATCGAAGACGAACGGCAGCCTGCAGGCGCAGGCACCCTTCGTTCAAACCGTCATCCCAGCCGAGCGGATGGCGGCCCCCGCGGATGTGCACTCAGCAATGGCTGCGCATGCCACGACGCAGCAAAGGTTGCGGCTGGTGCGGGCGCCGGCAGCGGCGCAGCAAGAAGAAGAGCCACGACCCCGCCGGAAAGCAGCGGCGAATGGCCCAGCAATACGCAATAGCCGCACTGGTCCATGGAGTGGACCGGATCGCCCGGCGTCTGCGGGGCGTGCGGCATGCTGGCCATGTCGTGCATGGCCATGCCTTCCATGCCCGGCATGCCGGACATGGCGTCGCCATGCATGGCGTGCGACGCATCGGCGCTCGCCACGCCCCAAGCGGGCAGTACACGGGAAACCGTGGGCGCAGCCACCAGCAGCCACATGGCGGCAACAGCCAGCCATGCAACGAAACGCCGTGATGTCCTGCGCGTGATCAACCCTTTCCCAACCCTTGAGTAGGCTCCAGACATGATCGCATGCCCGCCCGCTTTCGGCACCCTTTTAATCGGTGCGGCAACGCGTCGCGCGCGTCACGTCGCGCACAGGGTGCGCTCCCACAAGACCAATCGACACTGTGGGAGCGCACCCTGTGCGCGACTGCCCCAGCACCAGGCATCCGTAGCAACGACACCCCGCCCGTCAGTTTTATTCCCGGCAGAGCCATGATCCAACCCTTCCGACGGGAGATATCAGCCGCCCTTGGCCCTGGCTGTCGTCCGCGTGCTTTTGGCGGTCTTCGAAGTCGCCTTTTGGGCAGCCTTTTTCGCAGGCGCCGTCTTGGCTGGCGTGATTGCGGCGCGTTTGGCCACCGCTTTCTTGGCCGGCGCATTCTTCTTCAGCTTCGCCTGGTTGAACGCGATGGCCGCCTGCACAAGACGCTTCAGCGCGGCCTTGTCGAGCTTGTCGCCTTCGTAAAGATCGATGGCACGCCATGTGCCGCCATCGAGCCCCGCGTTGAACAGCTTGTCCGGATCATCCAGCTTGGCGCCATGGGAGAAAGTGATCTTCACCTTCTCCTTGTGCGCATTCGCCACGGCGATCATGCCGTCGCGCGACCACACCGGGCTGCCCTTCCATTTCCACTCTTCAATGATCGCCTTGTCGGCGGAAAGGATGGCCTTGCGCACATCGGCAAATGTCTTGCCACGCCAGTCGGTGATTCCTTCGATCAACTGATCAATGCGTTCCGATGCGTTCATGGGTGCTCCCGTGGCCCTCAGAGGTCGATGAATCGGCTCAGCGCAATTGCTGGATGCGGATCATGTTGCCCGCCGGATCGCGCACGGCGCAGTCGCGCACGCCATACGGCTGATCGGTCGGTTCCTGCACGATGTCCGCATCGCGGGCCTGCAACCGCTCGAAGGTGCCGGCAAGGTCTTTCGTGGCCAGCAGGATGATGCCGAACGTGCCCTTCGCCATCATCTCGGCGATGGTGCGGCGTTCGTCGTCGGTGATGCCGGGGCTGGCCTCGGGCGGATAAAGCACGATGGACGTCCCGGGCTGGCCTTCAGGCCCCACCGTGATCCAGCGCTTGCCGTTGTAGCCCACATCGTTGCGCACTTCGAAGCCCAGCGTATCGCGATAGAACGCCAGCGCGGCATCCGGATCGTTCTGCGGCAGAAAGCTCGAGTGGATGGAAATGTCCATGTCTGCAGTCTCTTGGTGATTGACAACGGCGATCAGTCTAGTTCCGGCTCGCCGGCCGACGCTTCTCGATTCCTGATCGGTCGCGTCACCTGCCTGGCCACACAAGAAGGAATGCCCTGCGTGGCCTGCCCTTCCTGTCGCCGGTAAGTACTCGGCGACATGCCCACCAATTCCGTAAAGCGCGTGCTGAACGTGCCCAGCGACGAGCAACCCACGGTGAAGCACACATCGGTGACGCTCATGTCGCCAAGGCGCAGCAGCGACATCGCGCGCTCGATGCGACGCGTCATGAGATAGGAGTAAGGCGACTCGCCGTAAGCCAGCTTGAACTGGCGGCTGAGGTGCCCTGCCGACATGTGAACGCCACGTGCAAGGGCTTCCACATCCAGCGGCTGCGCGTACTCGCGATCCATGCGGTCGCGAACGCGACGCAAGCGGGCCAGGTCGCGCAGTGTGCTGGCATCGGCGGTCGTGCTGCTCATCGCTGGGATCGTGTCACTTCGCACTGACGCACTCAAGTGCGCCTGGACGTCCCGTTAGGCCACCTCGAGCACATGTTTCCCTCACGGTCATTCCGGCGCAGGCCGGAATCCAGTGGCGGTGGTATTGGGTCGTAGCGCAAGGCCTTCATGGCTTGGCGTTTCGCGACAACCGAGCATAAAGGCGCTGGATTCCGGCCTGCGCCGGAATGACGGTGAGGGGAAATGGGCGCGCACACCTTGCCGCGCATCGCTGCACGACATTCGCAACACCTCGCGCCCACGCATTTCGCTATGCTGCCCACAGACCATCGCATCGAAGGCCCTGGCATGACGTCCGTTCGGTTGACTGATCTCGCCCATGGCGGCGGGTGCGGCTGCAAGCTTGCGCCTTCCGTGCTGCAACAGTTGCTTGCCAACAAGCCCGCCATGGCGCCTTTCGCATCCCTGCTGGTGGGCACCGAATCCAGCGACGACGCCGCGGTATGGCAGGTCGATGAAAACACCTGCGTCATTGCCACCACCGATTTTTTCATGCCGGTTGTCGACAACCCGCACGATTTCGGGCGCATCGCAGCAACCAATGCGATATCCGACATCTACGCCATGGGCGGCAAGCCCATCATGGCGCTCGCCATCCTCGGCATGCCGTTGAACAAGATGGACGTGGCGACGGTGCGTGACATTATTGCCGGTGGTGATGCCGCCTGCGCCGATGCCGGCATCCCGGTCGCGGGTGGCCATTCCATCGACTCCGCCGAACCCATCTATGGCCTGGCCGTGATCGGCCTGTGCTCCCCCGCCCAGGTCCGGCGCAATGGCGGGGCGCGTGCTGGCGATGCGTTGATCCTGACCAAGGGCATCGGTGTCGGCATTTACTCCGCCGCGTTCAAGAAGCAGGCGCTGCCCGACGACGCCTATCAGGAGATGCTTGCCTCCACCACGCTGCTCAATCGCATTGGCGCCGAACTGGCCAAGGACGATGACGTCCACGCCATCACCGACGTAACGGGCTTCGGCCTGCTGGGACACGGCATGGAAATGGCGCGCGCCAGCGGTCTGCGCCTGACCCTTCAGCTGCCGCGCATTCCGTGGTTCAAGCAGGCTGAGTCGCTCGCGCAGGCCGGCCACATCACGGGAGCGTCGCAGCGCAACTGGAACAGCTACGGCCACGATGTGGTGTTGCCGGACAGCCTGCCGGACTGGCGTCGCGCGCTGCTCACCGATCCACAAACTTCCGGCGGCCTGCTGGCGGCGTGCAAGCCGGAGCGCGCCGAAGCCATCCGCCAATTGATCGAAGCCGCAGGTTATCCCGCCGCAAGCATCATCGGCACCGCAACCGCTGGCGAGCCCGGCATCGACGTCGTGTGAGCAGCCACTGCAAGGTGGCGGAAGAGAATGGGAGTCGAACCCACCCGAGACAGTCTGGCTGCCTCACCCGGATTTGAAGTCCGGACGCCCCACCGGAGACGATTCTCTTCCATGCGATGCGCTTGCAACGGTGGCGGGGCCGTACAGGTCGACGTACCGCGCCTGGATTCTGCGTAGCGTGCCACGGTTGAGCGTAACACCCTGCCTGTCGAAAAATTCCAGTATCTGGATGGCGACTTTACGGCCGTTGTCGAGACGGTCCCGAAACTGGGCTGCCGTGAATCGGCCGTCCTCGGCCTGCGCAGCGACGTCAACGGCGATCATCACCATCTCGTGCATGGTGTCGCGCAGAAAGAAGTGATCGTGCGCCACTTCGTCCACCAAGCCGAGCCGCGCGGCAAATTTCAGGGCGTCACGAACATCCTGTTCGGGGTATCGCAGCAGGCTGGCCACATCGCGCACGCGGGGTGGACGGAATCGTTCGTCGCCACCGAGCCGCGGCGCGATGGACGTCCATAGGGCTTCACGACCCGCGGGCCATTGCGGCGAATGACTGGCCAGGCGTACGAAGGCACCGTCACGCACGATGCGTGTCGCCAGGTCGTAGTGCTGCAGCGCCAGGGCAAACGCCGGCGCGGGCAGGCGCGTGCGCAACGCAAGCCTCAGCTTTTCACGCCCCATGCCCTGGGCATCAGGGTTGTTGGCGTGAAAGGCCTCAAGACATGAGATCAGGCTATCCACGAAAGTCAGCCAGTGCGGGCGTGTCATGGCGACGCGCTGCCCGGCTGCTTCGAACATCACCAGCGACAACGCTGCCGTGATGTCATCGAGCCCGGCGGCGGACAGCGCGCGGTCGCGCCCGAATGCCGCCAAATCCCAGGCGAAGGGAGGCGTTTCAAGCAACGCAGCCCATGCATCAGGCGCGCTCGCCCGAGCCAATGCGCTGCGCTGGGCCGATCGCTCCACCGTGCGTCGCTGCCGTGAGGGCGCGCGCAAGTCGATGAATTGACCGCCACCCATCGTGCGCCGCGCGGAAACGTCGCGAAGCACGAAACGATCGAGCGCAGCCGCCGCTATCGGATGATCCAGCACCAACTGGACATCCGCCTCGCCGCCCGGCGCAAGTTGGTCGCCCTCCAGCAGAACCAGTCGCGCGCCCACTTCGACGGCGCCATGGTGAAGTCGCACGGGAAACCACTGACCGATGGCCTTGGGTTCGTCCGACAGCAGCCGCACACGGGCGTCGATGCGATCGGTGGGCGCGTGCAGCGAGGGGTCCACCACCATGTCACCACGATGGATCGCATCCTTGCTGATGTCCTCTCCAACCAAGTTGAGCGCGCAACGATCACCGGCGCGCCCAAGGCCAGTGGGGCGATTCTGCGCATGCACCGAACGCACGCGCGCCGAAAGCCCGGACGGACTGATGAGCACCTGATCCTTGATGCTTACCGTGCCGGACAACACGGCACCCGTTACCACGACGCCAATGCCAGGCAGCGTAAACACGCGATCGATGGCCATGCGAAAGCGGCCGTCCGCAGCTCGCTCCTGGAAATCCCGCGCTTCAGCCACCAAACGATATCGCAGCGCATCGATGCCGATGCCCGACAGGGAAGACACGGTCATCACATCGGCATTCGCAAGCGATGTGCTCGCCAGCACCTCGCGAATTTCCATGGTGACTTCACGCAAACGCTCCGGCGTGACAAGGTCGGCCTTGGTCAGCGCGACGACACCGCGCCTGATGCCGAGCAAATCGAGTATCGCCAGATGTTCCAGCGTTTGCGGCATCACGCCATCGTCGGCCGCCACCACCAGCAGCGCGAAATCGATGCCGCTGGCCCCGGCCACCATGGTGTGCACGAAACGTTCGTGGCCGGGCACATCGACAAAGCCAAGGATGAGCTGGTCATCCATGGGCAGGTAGGCAAACCCCAGATCGATGGTGATGCCGCGCGCCTTCTCTTCCTTCAGGCGGTCGCCATCCACGCCGGTGAGTGCGCGCACCAGGGATGTCTTGCCGTGATCGATGTGACCCGCCGTGCCGACAATCATGAACCGTGCGCAGCCACGCTTTCGACATCAAGCTGCGCGAGTGACGCAATGAAGGCGGCCTCGTCCGACACGTCCAGGCAACGCAGATCCAGCCACAACGCGCCGTCGGCGACACGGCCAATGATCGGGCGCTGCAGTGCGCGCAACTCGCCAGCCAGGCGTTCCAGCGCGCGCTGGCTGCCTTGCGGGCGAATGCGCAGCGCCGCGCTGTCCAGCGTATCCAGCGGCAGTGCACCGGAGCCGATCTGGCTTTGGCAATCGTCCACGTCCACCACGAAAGCATGGCCCAGCGATGCGGCCACAACGGGCAGCAGGCGCTGCGCCTGATCCTGGATGTCCGACGGAGCACGACCCAGGAAACGCAGCGTAGGCAGCCGCTCAGCAAGACGGTCCGGCTCGCGATACAGGTTCAAGGTGGCTTCGATGGCGGCGAGGCGCATCTTGTCCACGCGCAACGTGCGTTTCAGCGGATTGCGGTTGATGCGCGCGATCAGGTCACGACGCCCCACGATGAAACCCGCCTGCGGTCCGCCGAGCAACTTGTCGCCGGAGAACGTGACCAGCGACGCGCCCTCTTCCACGGCCTGCCTCACCGTAGGCTCTTTCGCCAACCCATAACGCGACAAGTCGACCAGGCTGCCGGAGCCGAGATCGTTGAGCAGCGGCACGCCAGCGGCATCAGCCATGGGCGCGAGCTCGCGCGCACCCACCTCGGCCGTGAAGCCCTGGATACGGTAATTCGACGTGTGCACCTTCAGCGCAATCCCGGTGCGCTCATTGAATGCATCACGATAATCGGCCGCGTGCGTGCGATTGGTCGTGCCCACCTCGATCATCTGCGCACCGGCGCGCGCCATGATGTCGGGCATGCGAAAGGCGCCGCCTATCTCGATCAGCTCACCGCGCGACACCATGGCCTCGCGACCCAGCGCGAACGTATTGAGGCAAAGCAACACGGCGGCCGCATTGTTGTTGACCACGGTGGCGTCTTCGGCGCCGGTCAGCTCGCACAGCAGCTCGCGCACGTGATCGTCGCGCTCGCCGCGCACGCCATCCGTCAGGTCGTACTCCAGCGCCACGGCATGGCGCATGGCATCCACCGCCGCCTCGATGGCCGCCTCCGCAAGCACGGCCCTGCCAAGGTTGGTGTGCAGCACGGTGCCGGTCAGGTTGAACACGGGCCGCAGGCGGTGCGTGCGACTCTCGAGCAGCTCCCCGGCACGCTGCGCCAGGGCGTCGGCATCGGGCGCCTTTCCGGGCGACACGCGCAGTACGTCGCGGGCCTCGTCAACGGCCTGCCGGATGGCGTTGGTGGTGGCGATGCGTCCGTGGTGCTCCAGCAACAGCGATGCCCCTGCGGTTGCCAGCACCGTGGCAACGGCGGGCAGCTGGCGTAGCGCGGACACCTCGGGTTCGGCCATGGCGCTTGTCCTGTGGCGTTGCCCGTCCGGTGAAGCGGGGCAACGAAGGCTGGGATGCGACCTATGCTGCGGCGCCAGACCGGGCATGGTCAAGGCGGCGCCCGCGCGTCACAAGGTGACGACATCGCCAAGCCGTAGCATGATGCTCGCACCGGATGCGCTTGCCGCCATCCGGTTCCCTGCCCCTCCGCAGCGCAGCCCGCGTGCGGTTCCTGGTGGGCAATGTCGTGCCCAGTCTGGGCCGTGATGTGCCAACCATGCCTGCGAGGGTAGTCATGACTGCTGCCGTGCACACCGCGCGCAACGTGCGCTTTCTGGTGTTTGTCCTGCTGGCCGTTGCCGGCCTGTTCTATGTGAAGTGGCACCCGTACTACGGTCGCGCGTTTGTCGCGGCCAGCCAGCACTCGATTGGACATTCCATCCTGATGGGCGACGCGGCGAGTCCGCCCGCACCGTCGTGGCAGGCGGCCCTGGGTTATGCGCTCGCCTACGGCAAGGCCATCTGGCAGGCGATGGTGCTTGGGCTTTTGCTTGGCTCGGGCATACAGGCCCTGCTGCCGGTGAACTGGGTGCAGCGCGCACTGGGCGGCCGGGGTTTCAGCAGCGTGATGGCGGGAGGCATCCTCGCCGTGCCGGGCATGATGTGCACCTGCTGCGCCGCGCCCGTGGTCGTGGGCCTGCGCAAGCATCAGGCCGCGCCCGGCGCCGCCATGGCGTTCTGGCTTGGCAACACCACGCTCAATCCCGCGACACTGATATTCACGGGCTTCGTGCTCGGCTGGAACTGGACGGTGCTCCGCATCGCACTGGGCATACCGCTGGTATTCGGCCTGGGCTGGCTTGCCAATCGCCTTGCCGGACCGGTCACTGCCGTTGTCGTGGAGCCCGTGGAAGCGGAGCCGCTTACCTTGGGGCAAGTGTGCACACGCTGGGCACGCATCTTCGGTCAGATGGCGCTGCGATTGATTCCCGAGTACGTGATCATCGTGCTGTTGCTTGGCGCGGTGCGCGCATGGATGTTTCCGCACATCGGCCCGGGCGTCGGCGACCAATGGCTCTGGATTCTTGCGCTCGCCATTGCCGGCACCCTGTGCGTGCTTCCCACGGCCGGCGAAGTGCCGATCGTGCAGGCCATGCTGGCGCTGGGATTGGGCGTGGGACCTGCGGCGGCGCTGTTGGTGACGCTGCCGCCGGTGAGCCTGCCGTCGCGTGCCATGCTTGCGCGCTCGTTTCCGTGGCGTGTGCTGGCCATGGTGACGGTGGGTGTGGTTTGCGTGGGGTTGCTGGCGGGGGCGTTGGCGCCGGTGTTGGGTTTGCGCTGACGAGGCAATGTCGGCGGCAGAGTTGAAGCGATTTGGCGAGCACCCGCCCCTCACCCCGGCCCTCTCCCCGGAGGGGAGAGGGAGAAGTGTGGCGTTGTTTCAGGGTTCTTCGTCGACGACGGCTTCTTCCTCGCCCATCAGCAGCAATGGATTGGGCGCGTGGCGCGCGTACCCGGCCTCCATCACCAGAATGTCCAGGCCCAGTGAGGCGAGGTCGTCCGCCACCGCATCCATCTGCATATCCTTCACCTGATAGAACAGCTTGGCGTACGTATGGCAGTCATCGCACGTTTCCGCCTTTACCAGGCCTTCGTCGCCTTCGATGCCTTGCAATGACAGGTGGCGCGTGCCGCCACAGGTAATGCATACCGCACGCACGTGATTCCACGCGGTGGAACACAGCGAGCATTGGAGATACCGCGTGCCGGGCGTGATGCCGCTTGCGGTGATCACACCCGCTACCGATGGCGAGCCGCAGCAAGGGCACAGCGAGCGCTCTTCCAGCAGGCGCAAATCACCGGCCGACAGGCTGGCTGCCAAGCCTGTGAAGTAAACCTGCAATGCGGCAGCGACGAAAACAGCGGCGCCGGCATCCGCAGCGACAAGACCGCCTCGCAGGAATCGATCCGCCAGACGTTCCCGCGCCTCCGCATCGGTGGCGCGCAATTGCGCCATCGCATCCAGCACGGCCGGTGGCACACCGTCACTGTCGATGCGATCGAGCAGCAAGGTCAGCCCCTCACGCCATGAAGCGGCACGACGATGGCCATCCGCGGCGAGCGGCGGCAAACGCGCGTCGACAGCCTGTGCGATGACATCGGCGCGCGGTGGCCCTGCAGCCGCCACCGATGTGACGGCCTCATGTTGTGCACGCGCCACGCTCGCCATGAATCGCAACCACGGCTCCATCGGGTGGTTGGGCGCGAGCCGCTCCAGGCGCTGCGCCGTTGCCGCGAAACGCCGCGATGCATCGGGCAGAAGAATCGGGTCAGGCGCCTTGACGCCTGCATGCGAGGGACCGGTCCATTTACCTTCGGGCGGCGTACCTGCCTGTTTCACGGGCGCTTCCTGATGCTGGTCTTGCCATGCTGGCCGGAGGCCAGTTCCCACAACCACTTGCGATGATGCCGCCACGCCCAGCCCGGCGTCACGTAACCCTGCGTCATGGCGCGCACTGAATCACGCACCCAGATGGCAGCGTAGACATGCACCACCCAGACAAGGATGGCGGCAATCGCAGCCAGGCTGTGGATCAGCACCGCGACGCGCTGCACCGGAATGGACGTGGCCTCGCCGAAATAGACTTCCCAGATGACGAGGCCGGTAAAGAACAACACCGGAATCAGGAACGTCATCGACCAGAACACGAATTTCTGGCCGGCATTGTTGCGCCCCACCGGCGGCACGTGCTCCTCGTCGTTGACGACCACGTACCTCACTTCCTTCATCCATTCGATGTCGTCGCGACGCACCAGGTTCTCGCGCCAGAACTGGATGATCAGGCCGATATAGCTGAGCAACAGCAGGCAACCGATCCACGGATGTACCGCGCGCATCCACTGCCCGCCGCCAAACAGCTCCGACAACCAGAACAGCAGCGGATGAAACATCGCCAGGCCGGAGAGCGTAAGCAGCACGAAGCAGATGGCGGTAATCCAGTGATTGATCCGGTTCACCATGGTGTAGCGGATGATGACGGTCTTGGGCCGACTCATGGCGTCTTCTCCGCTTCGTCGAGCACGCGCTCGCCTTCGGCTTCGTCTTCCTCGGTCACTTCGTTCGGACCTGCCGTGATCCAGTGGAAGAAGCCCGATAGCGCCGCAAGCACCACGCCCGCCACAGCCAGCGGCTTGATGATGCCCTTCCACGCTTCCACCACCGGACTGATCTGCGGCTTGTCCGGCAGGCCCGAGTACAGCGATGGCTTGTCGGCATGGTGGAGCACATACATCACGTGCGTGCCGCCCACCGCCTGCGGATCGTAGAGACCGGCATTCTCGAAGCCGCGCGACTTGAGATCGACAATGCGCTCCTGCGCCCAGTCCTTCATGTCGCTCTTGGCGCCGAACATGATCGCGCCGGTGGGACATGCCTTGACGCACGCCGGCTCCAGCCCCACCGACACGCGGTCCGAACACAGCGTGCACTTGTACGACTTGTGATCTGTCTTGCTGATGCGCGGAATATCGAACGGACAGCCCTTCACGCAGTAGCCGCAGCCGATGCATTTGTCGCTGATGAAATCGACGATGCCGTTGGCGTACTGCACGATGGCACCAGGCGAAGGACAGGCCTTGAGGCAGCCCGGATCTTCGCAGTGCATGCAGCCGTCCTTGCGGATCAGCCACTCCAGGTTGCCATGCTCGTTCTCGTATTCAGCGAACCGCATCAGCGTCCATACGTCAGGGCTCAGGTCGTTGGGGTTCTGGTACGAACCCTCGAAATGACCCACTTCCTGCCGCAGGTTGTTCCACTCCATGCACGCCGACTGGCAGGCCTTGCAGCCAATGCATCGACTCACGTCGATGAGCTTGGCCACCTGGTCCTCATAACTGCGCGCCTTGGGCGGCGTCATGGTCGAGGCGGAGCGCCGTACGTAATCTTGCGATTGCAGATCGGACATGGCGATGACCTCAGGCCGGCACGGGCGCGCTGGTTTTTTCGATATTGACGAGGAACGCCTTGAATTCCGGCGTCTGCGTATTGGCATCACCCACGGAAGGCGTGAGCGTGTTGGCGCCGTAACCCTTCCTGGCCTGGCCCGTGAAGCCCCAATGCAACGGCACGCCAATCACGTGCGTGTGCTTGCCGTCCACCATCAAGGGCTTGATGCGCTTGGTCACATAGGCCTTGCACACCACCTCGCCACGCTTGGACGACACCTTCACCCAGCCGCCCTGCTCAATGCCCTTCTCCTTCGCGAGCACCTCGCCCACTTCCACGAACTCTTCCGGCTGAAGAATGGCGTTGATCAGCGCGTGCTTCGTCCAGAAATGGAAGTGTTCGGTGAGGCGGTACGTGGTGGCCACATACGGGAAGTTTTTCGGGTTGCCGAAGTTGGCGCGGTCGTCGGCAAATACGCGGGCCGCCGGGTTGTTCTTCACCTTCGGGTGAAGCACGTTTTCCACCGGCGATTCCATCGGCTCGTAGTGCTCGGGGAACGGCCCCTCCGCCATCAGCTTGCGTGCAAACAAACGACCCAGCCCTTCGTCATTCATGATGAAGGGACTGGCGCCCTTGGCCGGGTCCAGCGTGGGCGTGTAGTCAGGCACGTCGATGCCTGCCCAGCGCGTGCCGTTCCACGCAATGATCGGCTTGGCCGGGTTCCACGGCTTGCCCGCCGGGTCGGCACTCGCGCGGTTGTAGAGAATGCGGCGGTTGGCCGGCCACGCCCATGCCCAGTTCGGCGCAATGCCCTGCTCGCGCGGGTCGGTGGCGTCGCGCCGCGCCATCTGATTGCGCTTCTCGGTGAAGCAGCCCGCGAAACTCCAGCAGCCGGCTGCCGAGGTGCCATCGTCACGCAATTGCGCAACGCCATCGAGCAGCGTGCCGGCCGTGGTGACGGCGCCGGTGGTCGCATCGGTGAGATCGGCCAGCGCGCGGCCGTTCATTTCCTTCGCCAGCTCTTCCGGGTCCGGACTGAGCGGATCGGTGTACTTCCACGTCACGTTGAGCAACGGATCGGGGAAGGCGCCGCCTTCCTTGCGATACAGCTCACGCAGGCGATGGAAGATGCCGCTCATGATCCAGATATCGGATCGGGCGATGCCCGGGCCTTCCGCCGCCTTCCAGTGCCACTGCAACCAGCGCGCGGAATTCACCAGCGAACCGTTTTCTTCCGCAAAGCACGTCACGGGAAGCTGGAACACTTCCGTCTGGATCTTGGCCGAGTCGGCGGGATTCTGCGGGCCGAAGTCCTGCCAGAAGCGCGAGGTTTCCGTGTCCAGCGGGTCCATGGTGACCAGGAATTTCAGCTTGCTCAGGCCGCGGCGGATCTTGCCGCGATCCGGGAACGCCTGCAGCGGATTGAAGCCCTGGCAGATGTAGCCGGTCATCTGTCCGGCATTCATCATCTCGAACGCCTTGATGATGTCGTACAGCGGAATGTCCAGCTTGGGCAGCCAGTCGAACGCCCAGTTGTTCTCCTGGGTGGCCGCATCGCCATACAGCGCCTTCATGAAGCTCACGAACAACTTGCGGGTGTTCTGGTAGTAGCTGATCTGGTTGGGACGCAGCGGCTTGAAACCGCGGGTGGACATGTAGACGTCGAAATTCGTCTCCTTGTCCGAGGGCAGGTTCATGTAGCCGGGCATCTGGTTGGACAGCAGGCCAACGTCGGTCAAGCCCTGGATGTTGGAATGCCCGCGCAAGGCATTCATGCCGCCGCCTGCCACGCCGATATTGCCCAGCAGCAGCTGCACCATCGCCATGTTGCGGATGTTCTGCGCGCCCACCGAGTGCTGCGTCCAGCCCAAGGCAAACAGGCTGGTCATGGCCTTGTCGGGCGCGGACGTGCTGGCGATCAACTCGCACACATGCAGGAACTTGTCCTGCGGCGTCCCCGTGATGCGCGACACCATTTCCGGTGTGTAGCGGGAAACGTGCTTCTTGAGCAGGTTGATGACGCAACGCGGGTCCTGCCAGGTGTCATCGATACGGGCGAAACCGTCCTCGCCGATGTCGTAATCCCACGTGGTCTTGTCGTAGCTGCGCGTTTCCTCGTTGTAGCCGGTGAACAGGCCGTCCTCGAAGCCGAAGCCATCCTTCACGATCAGGCTGGCGTTGGTGTACGAACGCACGTATTCGTGCTGGATCTTGTCGTTCTCCAGCAGGTAGCGAATGACGCCACTGAGGAACGCGATATCCGTACCCGGACGGATCGGCGCGTAGTAGTCGGCCACGGATGCCGTGCGCGTAAAGCGCGGATCGACCACGACGAGTTTCGCGCCGTTCTCGATCTTGGCCTCGATGACCCACTTGAAACCGCACGGATGCGCCTCGGCGGCGTTGCCACCCATCACGATCACGACATTGGCGTTCTTGATGTCCTGCCAGGTGTTGGTCATTGCACCGCGACCGAATGATGGGGCCAGACTGGCCACCGTCGGTCCGTGTCAGACGCGCGCCTGGTTGTCGAACACCACGGCGCCCAGCGAGCGCATCACCTTCCATGTGAGAAACGAGGTTTCGCTCGATGACGCCGACGCCGCCAGCATGCCCGTGCTGATCCAGCGATTGACCGTGGTGCCATCGGCGTTCTTGGCGATGAAGTTCTTGTCGCGGTCATCCTTCATCAACCGCGCGATGCGGTCGAGTGCGAAATCCCACGACACTTCCTCGAATTCCGTGCCGCCCGGTTTTCGGTAGCGCGGCGCTTTCAGTCGCGTAGGTGCATGCACAATATCGAGCAGCGCCGAGCCCTTGGGGCACAGCGTGCCGCGATTCACCGGATGATCCGGGTCGCCCTCGATATGGATGATGTTGGACAGCGCGTTCTTGGCGCGGTCGCCCATGCTGTAGATCAGAATGCCGCAAGCCACCGAACAGTACGTGCAGGTGTTGCGCGTCTCGGTGGCATGGGCCAGCTTGAAGGGTCGAACGGCAGCGGCTTGCGCCACGCCTGACTCCCCAAAACCGAGCATGCCGAGGCTTGAGGCGGCCAAGCCCAATCCTGTGAACTTGATGAACTCGCGGCGGGTGAGTGCCATGGCTTGCGCTCCCGGGAAATCTGGCTGGACATACCGCCCGTGAAAGCGCGGTAAAACGTGGCTCGAAAATCTCCGTGAACACGACGGGACGGAATCCCGTGAGTCGATCAAAAATGTAGCACAGAACATGCCCGCCAACCGGGCATGTTCTTGCGAATGTTCGCGCCTTTTCGGCAAGCGTTTCGCTGGCGTGAATATGACAAAGGCTGCACATCACAGCCGCCAATCAGCGCCACCCAACGGCGCCGGTTACTGCGACTGGCAGCTCGACGTATCGAACCAGATGTTGCGCGCCGCGTGATCGTAGACAAGGCGGTAGCGACCCAGCACGTCGGCACCCACCAGCATGGCCGGCTCGCCGTGGAAGTCCTGCAGCAGCACCGGCAGGTCGATCACCTGCGCCGTGACGTTCTTCAACGTCATGCCGGCGAATTGAAGCTCGCCGACCGGCCCCGTGCGCGGCACGAGCTCGTTCATGCTTGTACCGAAAATGGCCGCATCATCGTGAAACGACGCAGACGCGGGATCGATGCCCGCCTTGCGTGCAAAGCCCTGCGTGATGCGCGTTTGCCGCGAACCGGAATCCAGGATGGCCGTGCCGGTCACGCCGTTGAGCGACACCGGAAACGTAAGCAGCGTACTGCCTTCATCGACGCCGGTATGCAGGGCATGCGCATTCGGCCCAGCCAGGCTCCTGGCATCCACCGGCTTGGGGTAGATGGTGACCTTGCGGCACGGAAAATCGAAAACCACCACCGCGTCGTCCATCACATCATTGCCCACTACGCCGGCCTGGCCACCCGAGTCCTTTCTGGCCGGCAACGCATACGCCTGATCGATGCGTTTCTGCACGCCGCCAAGCGCCAGCGTGTCCAGGCGATACATCGACACGCGCGACGAGCCGGTCTGCCCGGAAAGGTCCTGATCCGCACCCTCCACCTTCGGCAGCTTGATCTGATCGGCAAACCACTGATACACCGCCGTGCCGTCGGCGCCCGTGTCGAGGATGAAGGGATAAGGCCCAACGCCGTTGATGAAAACAGGCACCGTGTCGTGACCGTTCGACCAGGCCATCAGCGGCACGGAAACCGGCTTGGGCGCTTCGGCAGCAAGCGCCACCGATGCGCTGGACGAAGCCATGGCCATGGAAAGTGCTGCGACAATCTTCAATGCACGACGCATGCGCGCGTCTCCGGTAGCGGACCCACGGGCGCACTGTCGCAAGCAGCGGGCACCATACCCAGTGCCATAAGGGGTGGCCCGGCACCCTTGCCAGGCACACGAGGGTGCGTCGCCCTTAAATTCCGTCACCACACATCACGCGAAACGCAGGGCGAGCATCACCACTCGCCCTGCGCCATGAAACGTGACGCTCGATGGTGCCTTACGGCAACGTCAAACCAATGGGATTGGCCTTCATCGATGAAGACAGCGACGGAAACGGATCGACACCGGACATCGTCTTTACGTCATCCATCGAGACGACGGCGCACGTGTAGTTGGTGACATTGGTGCAAAGAAAGGCAGCCGCACCCACGCCCGGCTCATACACGGCTTTCCACGTATAAGCCGGAACAGCCACCGCGTCCTTGCCGATGGTGGGCACCGAATCCGTGGCGAATGCCGGGCCGGTCACCACGTACACCTCGCCCCGCTGCGTGGCAAGGTTGCGCACGTATTCCTCGATCTTTTCCCACTCGCCCGCATTCAGTACATGCAGCTGAGGCACCACGTTGGCCATGGAAAACGTTTCGTCTTCGGATGCCACCGTCGAGGGATCACCTGCCGGCGTCATGTGACCGCGGTCATAACCGCTGTTCGTATAGTCCGAGGACTGCGAGCGATCGGCCGCCGGAATACCGGTTTCCTGGTGCCACGAGCCGCTGCGACTGATCGAATTGGCGCCCGCAATCTGCGCAGCCGTCAAATGCTCGGCCGAATAAAGCGGACCCTTGGTCACACCCGACGCAAACAACACGTACTCGGTGTGGCAAACCTCCGTCGTGCGGCTCAGCAGCGATGCATCCAGCGCGGGCGCGGAACCTGCAACGAAGAAATTCGGGCACGCCGTGCCCGCGTACGATGCACCGGAAACGAAGAAGCCAACAACAAGCAGCCAATAGCCAAGGCGCGACATGGTGTTCCCCGCAAAAGTGTGGTGCGGGGAACCTAGGGGTGGCTTATGTCAGGTTGGTGACCTCGCGGCGTCGGGCAGTCATTTCTTGCGAATCCTGTGAACCCGATCACCCTGCGGGTATCAGGCAATGAAACGGTGTCCACACGACCGCTGCATACCACCCTGCTCAAACCACAAACACCACCCTCGCCCGCCCCGCATCCGCCGTCCACGCCCGCTCGACATCGGCCAGCGGCACCGCCTTGGTCGCCATCTGCAGGTGGACTTCACCGTAAGCCTCGTACACGCCGCGAACCGCGGCCAGCATGTCGGCCAGGGATACGCTCTTGATGCCGCTGCCCATCAACACGATGGACGAGGAGCGCAGCGCGGCGCCGGGCAGCACGATCTCCGAACCGCTGGATGCACCCACGTGCACGAAGCGCACGGGCGAGCCGTTTTCTACGGCCTTGGCAATGGCGGTCATGATGATTTCGGCGCTCTTGCCCCACAGGTAATCGACGACGATATCCACGCCCTGCGCGAACTGCTGTTTCAACGCGTCCTCGAATTCGTAGGCACCGTGCGCGTCATGGTCAAGGTCGAACGCAATCACCTTGTCGGCGCCGAGTGCCTTCACGTTTTCCAGCGCCGCCTTGTTGCGCGCCGTGGCAATGACCTTGGATGCGCCCAGGTATTTGGCCAGCTGCACGGCCAGCGTGCCCGCGCTGCCGGTGGCGCCGTTGATCAACACCACGTCGCCCTTCTTGATGCCGGCGCGACTTACCAGCGCCGCCCACGCGGACATGCCCGGGTTGGCGATGGCTGCGGCCGTCACGTCGTCGATGCCGGCCGGTATGTCCACGCAACGCGATGCCGGCATGGGCACACGCTCGGCCATGCCGCCGAACGGCGCTTCGGGCAAGGCGAAGTACACGCGGCGACCATCCGCCGTTACGCCCACGCCGTCCGACCCGGCGACCACGGGAAACTGCGCCTTGGCGCTGTAGTGCGTACCTGCCGCGCGTGAACGCGTGAACTGGCTCAACGCCGAGGCGCACACCGAAATCAATGCTTCCCCGGCACCGGCCACGGGCTCGCGGAAATCCGCGAATCGGGGTGATTGCCCCGCTTCAAAAACCACTGCTGCTTTCATGATCCACCTCCAAGTAAAGTCTAACGTTGTTAGATTCACTCTAACCGTGTTAGATTTGATTTGCAATCAGGAGAACCTGCCATGAAAGTGAATCGTGAGCTCATCGTTCAGACGGCATTGGCGTTGCTGGACGAGATTGGACTGGAAGCCCTCACGCTGCGCCAGCTGGCCACACGGCTAGGCATTCAGGCGCCCACGCTCTATTGGCACTTCAAGAGCAAGGAGGCGCTGATCAACGAGATGGCCACCCTGGTGCTGGCCGAGGCGCGCGACGATCTGGTGCCCACCAGGAACACCAGCGACTGGCCTGCCTGGGTAATGGCCTTCGGCCAGGGCCTGAGGAAGCACCTGCTCAAGGTCCGCGATGGCGGACGCATGGTGGAAGGCTCACGCCTTACCAACGCCCTGTTCCAGGAAACCACCGAGCACATCGGCTCGCACCTGGTGCAAGCCGGCCTCACCCATCGCCAGGCCGTGGTGCTGATGAGCACCGTCTACATGTTCACGCTGAGCTTTGTGGTGGAAGAACAAGCCGTGTTCCCGCGCCCCGGCGAACGCTCGCCCGACTACGACCTGGAACAGCGCAACAGCGAACTGGATGCCACCAAGTTTCCGTTCATGCGCAAGGCCGGCGCCGTGCTGTTCGATCAATTCGATCGACGCTACAAGGAAAGCATGAAATTGATCATTGCGGGTGCAGCCACACAGCTGACGGAATGAACTGCAAGCGGCAACCGCTCCAGCTAATCAGGCACTCGCTCGCCATCCATCATTTGACGGCTAGTTACGCTGCAAGGGCGCGCTAGCCTGGCGCCGTCTCGCGCGACCAGCCACCGAATAAGGCTCGCAACCATCCGTGAGATCCACTTCCAAGGTGCCCTTACATGTCTCCTGATAGCAGAGCTCAATGTCTTCGGTCCCGTAGCGAACGGCGCAAAAATCTAAGAAAGCGATTTTCTCAGCAGGCGACAACTTATTCATCGGTGTCACTCCATAACCAGTAATGGCGGGATTATGGTACTCGTACCGCCAAGTACTTCGCTGCTTCAGAAACGGTACTCCCTGCGTTTCATGCTCCTCATAGAAGATCTCGACACCATAAAAGTAGTGCCAAACAATGGTGGCTGTGACAAACGAAAGAACCACAAGCACGCATTTGAGCATCACCCCAAGATGCAACCATTTCCTTGCTAGGCGCTCTTCGCTCAACACCCTTTGGCGACCGATCTATTTCCATGCACCTTTCGGACTCCCGGTCTACTCTGACTCGGAGTGGCTACGCACTGAGTACGGGGCGCAACCACCATGGTCACCGACAGTGTCTCGACAGAACTCTCGATAGCAAAATTCGACGTCCGCAATGCCATAACGCACTTTGCAAAACTCGATAAGCCCTGCCCGTTCGGAAGGTGATAAGTCGCTCTGCGGCACAACGTCATATCTGGAATAAGCCGGATTACGAAATTCGTATTGCCAAGTCCGCTGATGCTTTAGGAAGTCGTGCGCGATTGTTCCCACTTCATGATCGCCAGGAATTAGCTCTACACCGTAGAAGTAACGCCAAACAATCTCCGCGAAAACAAGCAATAGAGCCGTAACGGCAACCAACGCAAAAATTTTCCTCATTACGCGACGGCACGCAATCGACAACTATTCATGATGTCTCCGCACAATGTTCCCTGCCTCCTTGACATTGAAAGGGGCCAAATACAGAGCACAACCATCGCTAGCCCGCGGCTCTCCCTGGCAAAATTGTCGATAGCACAACTCAGCAACACTTACGCCGTAACGTACCTTACAGAACTCAATCAGCACTGCTTTTTGTCTCGCCGAGAGCTTCTCTAGCGGAGTTACATCGTGATGTTCAAATGCTGGATTGCGAAATTCGTATTGCCAAGTTCGCGCGTGCTTCAGGAATTCCTGCTTGATTGTCCCTGTCTCATGATCGCCAGGAACTAGCTCCACTCCATAAAAATAGCGCCACGCCAACCCTGACATGGCGATACATAAAACGGTGACGATGAGCCAAACGATGAAGTTCCTCACGGCGCCGAAAGTCCACTCACTTGCCGTAGCCAGTTGACGACGTCCATGCCATATCTGCCCGGACAAGCCCGCCCCCCGGCACCCACAAGCATTTGATACTCCCGGTGGCCGCCCAAGCTGTTTATATTGAAAAATGTCCGCAACGTCTCAACCAGCGCCTGAAGCGCCCGTGTTTGTGAAACAGGGGCTATTTGACTATTAAAAGCGGTTGCATCCCGGGCGATGTTCGCCGTATCGCGAGCCTTTTTCTCCAATGGCTTTTTGCTGTATTCGTGAGTCCAACCCTCTCCTGCCACCGCTAGATTCTCTAAAAGAACGATCCCCAGTTTGCCCGTGTTTCCAAAAGACACATGCTCACCGACAAGGCGAACATCGCGACCCTCTAGGATGTCACCCGCACAGGAAATCCCGTAGTGATATCCGATGTCCTCAAAGTGCTGGCTGGATGACATATCAGTTTCCTGCGCCCTCTTCATCTGCTCGACAGCGCCTTGAATACCGGCACTACAGGAATAACTACGCCCAGCGTGATGCAGCACGATGTCGGTGTAGTCCCAGTGCGAGGATTTAGCCTCAGGCTTGTTTGGCTTGGCACCCCAGGCTGAGCGCTCTGCCACCACATAGCCTTTCTTGGCCAGCGAATCGATGATGGCCTGCCTGGTAGCCGCCCGATTGTTTACCGTGATCTCAACCGCGTCGTCTTTCGTACTACCCACCGACGTCGTGGCACTCGTCCAGTGCCTGAGGATGTAGTCACTCATGCTTACGCTCCGAATTCGGGGTTGAGGCCTCGCGCTGGCGAGACAAAGGCCGCATGGATGGAAACTGTTGTTGGCGCAGGCGCCACCACCTGTGCATAGCCCTGCGCATCTGTTCGCCCGTGTTGCATGACGCCATCCACATCGACCATAAATGGATGGTTGGGCAACGGATCACCCGTTGTGCTATCGCGCACCAGCAACCAGCGGGTATGTGCGCGGCCACCGTCGATAACTTCCTGTACCTCCTGACCCATGACCTGCGCCGCCGAGCGAAGCATCGCGGCACCAGATCCGCCGGTGACGTCTTCCAGAACAAAGGAATCAGGCACCGTGCTGATGGCGTGACATCCGCAGCTGAGCTTGTGCCCCTCGATCACGGTGCCCTTGCCGCTGGTCAACCAGCTTTGGCATCCCTCGATAAATGTTCGAACGCCGCCATGCGTTGCGCATGTGGCTTTGTCACCCATCAACACAGTGGGCTTGTCTTCAACAATGGTATTCAAACCACTCGCCGTGATGACATAGCCACCACCCGTGGTCTTATCTCCTAAGCGAATGACGCCACCGATCATGAGCCAACCCTCGGCGGCAGGTACAAAGCAGGCATAGCGCGACCCTTCGTCTTTGTGATGAACCGAAAGGCGGTTCTACCCAAAGCATTGAAGGGCCACAATCAGACAACACCCTTGAGCGAACGCCGAGATCACTCAATGTATCCAGTGGCGGGAAGGCGAAAACGTTGACGGAGAAGCGCAAGCGCCTCAACTTCTATAGCCAGAAGGCAACAGCACTGACTTCAATGCGACGCTCACCCCGATAGCGAGAGTGATGAATCCCTACATCGCGCGTGAGCCGCCTTTGCTACGTTGGTCGCGTTGCTCGCGGGGTCTTCGGACGGGGTTTGCGGGCAGCCAGCAGCAATGCTGCAAGTAGCGCGGGTCGCATGGGTAGCCGCCCACACGACCCGCTGACCATCAACAACTGATAAGGAGTTGATCATGGCTACGCCGGATCATACGGCACGCGCACGCGCGTCTTTCCTGCAAGACGACTACCACGCTTCCATCCCCGACAGTTCGCATAGGGCGAACCTGACACGGCGCCCGCACGGCGCCGCGCTTCCCACGCTCTCGACCCGCTTAGGTGACAACCGCGCTGCCCACGGACGGCGACGCGTGACTCTGCATGCGACACAGCAGGGACGGCATGCAGAGACGGGCGGATCATCGATGAGCGCAAGGCCGACCAGTACGGACAGCGCGAACCGCGCAGCGCACTGTCAAAGCATGGATTAGTCGGCCACGCACCGACGCGAGGTACTCGCACGCCTGTTGATCGCCCCTGTGGCGCGCCGTATTGCATACGGTGCGCCACACCCAGCGGAACCATGGTGATTCAACGCCGCAACGCGCCATTCGGGCGCAGCCAAACGCGCCCTCGCCAAACCATCGCGCCCCAAACCCCGATTCTTCACACCTCAAACGGGTGACTTCCGGCAGGCGTGACGCGCCTCCATCCAGGCATAACCTGCCCGCCCAGGAGATTCACCCGAAAGGAAGCACGGCTCGCCCCATGTTGGCGACCCGCATGTTGCTTGGACCCGTTGCAAAACCCGTTCAAAGTTCACTCGCGAGGTCACTTCATGAAAAGCGCGCCGCTGATCGCCTGTTCGCTGTGTGTTGCCGTTTGCGCATACCTGCTTGCACCACGTGCATTCGCCGCCGAACCCGCCGTGGGCACGCCCAGGCTGGTGACATTGAACGGCATCATCAATGCCGACAGCGACGACACGCTCGCCTTCACACCCGACGGCAACACGGTGTTCTTCGACCGCAGCGAAGGCCCGCACAAAACCATACTGATCTCGCACAAGGTCAATGGCACCTGGACCAAGCCGCAAGTGGCGAGCTTCTCCGGCCAATGGTTCGATCAAGATCCGCTGGTGGCGCCCGATGGCAGCTACCTGCTGTTCGACTCCGACCGCCCCATCACACCCGACGGCAAACCGCTGGTGCAGAACTACTTCGGCGGCGGCAAAGCCGCGCCCGGCGCCAACATCTGGAAAGTGGAACGCAAGGGCGATGGCTGGGGCGAACCCGTGTGGCTCGGCCCCGTGGTGAACAACGACGCCTTCATCGACTTCGCCAGCCTCGCCGCCGACGGCACGCTCTACTTCCTGCGCTGGGACACCGACGCAAAGATCATGCACATGTGGCGCTCCGACTATCGCGACGGCCACTACCTTCCGCCCACCAGCGCCGGCGTCGGCGACGCCACCGTTTCCATCCACGACCCCGCCGTAGCCGCCGACCAATCCTTCATCGTGTTCGATTACGGCAAAGTCAAAGGCGGCCTGGGCCGCCTGTGCATCGCCTTCCGTGAAGGCGACCACTGGGGCAAACCCATCGACCTCGGCGACGCCATCAACAAAGACATCCCATGGGGCCCGCATCTCGCGCCGGACGGCAAGACGGTGTATTACACCGGGCAATCGGGGATTTGGGAGTTGCCGCTTGCGCAGGTGTTGCAGCAACGACAGAAGCCAGTGGCGGCCACCAGGTAGGCCAGACCCACACGTGAGGCTGGCAACATGAAGCCAGCCCCGGCCCTCGACGCACAACCCGTTCGCCCCGAGCAGCGCATCGCCGCCATCGACGTGCTGCGCGGCGTCGCGCTTTTCGGCGTGCTGTCGGTCAACCTTATCTACGAATTCCGCGTATCGATTTTCCAGCAGTTCCTGCCGGCCTCAGAGACGGGAACATGGCTGGACCAAGCGGTGCTGGCCATCGTGAGCATAGGCATGGAGCTGAAAGCCTTCGCCCTGTTCTCGCTGTTGTTCGGCGTAGGCCTGGCCATCCAGTTCGAGCGACTCGCCACGCGGCCACGCCGATTCGTTCTGCTACTGCGGCGACTGCTCGCGCTACTGGCCTTCGGCCTTATCCATCTGTGCTTCATCTGGAACGGCGACATCCTCACCGAGTACGCGCTGATCGGACTGCTGGTGCTGCCGTTCCTGTATCTCCCCACGCGAGTGCTCGTCATCACCTCGGCACTCGGCCTAGCCCTCTACGCCGCACTCCCGTTCTTCATCCCCGACGACTTTTTCTGGCCAAGCCAGGCGTGGCTGCAGGATCGCGTGCAAACCGCAACAGCGGTCTATGCGCATGGTTCGTGGCTGGAAGTTGTCAAATACAACTTGAGTGAAGTGCCCAGCATTATCCCGCTGCATATCTTCATTGCGCCGAGAACGTTTGGCTTGTTTCTGCTTGGTGTACTCGCGTGGCGCACGGGACTGGTGCGGCAACCCGAGCGTCATCGGCGATTGCTTGTTGGCATGGCCATCGTGGGGTTGATCGGCGGGTTCGGCATGAGCTTGCTTGAACCGCCCTCGGCGTCATCGCCCTGGCATGACTGGGCGGCGCTCGTCTCCGTCTTGATCACCCTTGGCCCGGTGGTGCTTGCCATTGGGTATGGCGCCACGGTTATCGCGCTTTACACGTTTACGCGAGCCGGCCTGGTGCTTGCCGGCGTCGGGCCGCTTGGGCGAATGGCTTTCAGCAACTATCTGGCGCAGTCGCTGATCTTTGGGTGGGTGTTCTTTGGATGGGGGCTGGGGTGGTTTGG